>NZ_LDJG01000018.1 GCF_001431425.1 Stenotrophomonas nitritireducens | reverse complement strand
ACTTCATCGCCCGCGTCGGCGGCGACGAATTCGTGGTGCTGCTGCCGGAGTGCGCCAGCCATGCCGACGCGCGCGCGGTGGCCGACGTGCTGCAGGCCGGGCTGGACGCAGGCCAGGCGCCGTCGCCGTTTACGCGTATCGGCGTCAGCATCGGCGTGGCCTGCTGCCCGGCCGACGGCAGCGACGCCGAAACCCTGCTGCGCCATGCCGATGCCGACATGTACGCGGTCAAGCACCGCCGCCACCGGGCGCCCGCATTCTGAGCGCCGGGGCCGGCGCGGGCCTCTGTTACCCTATCGCGATGAACCAACCCGCTGACCGTTCGGCCACCGCTCCTGTTTTCACGCCGATGGCGCAACGCTTCCGCGGCTTCCTGCCGGTGGTGGTGGACGTGGAGACCGGCGGCTTCGACTGGAACCGGCATGCGCTGCTGGAAATCGCCGCCATCCCCCTGGACATGGACGAGAACGGCCTGCTGCTGCCCGGCCAGACCAGCTGCGCGCACGTGGTGCCGGCCGAAGGCACCGACATCGACCCCAAGTCGCTGGAAATCACCGGCATCGTGCTGGACCACCCGTTCCGGCTGGCCAAGCCCGAGCGCGAGGCGCTGGAGCACGTGTTCGCGCCGGTGCGCGCGGCGTTGAAGAAGTACAACTGCCAGCGCGCGATCCTGGTCGGCCACAACGCCCATTTCGACCTGAATTTCCTCAACGCAGCGGTCGCGCGCAGCGGCCACAAGCGCAACCCGTTCCATCCCTTCAGCGTGTTCGACACGGTGACCCTGGCCGGCGTGGCCTACGGCCAGACCGTGCTGGCGCGGGCGGTACAGGCCGCCGGGTTCGAATGGGACGCCAACCAGGCGCACAGCGCGGTCTACGACACCGAACAGACCGCGCGGCTGTTCTGCCAGATCGTCAACGGCTGGCCACGCCTGTAGGCCGGGGTTACCGCCCCGAGGCCGCCCCCGTGCGCTGATACCAACGTCGGGAACACGGCCGCGGCCTGCACGGTCCCGGCGCCCTCGAGGTTCGCTGGCTGCCGGCCAGCAGCCGGCCCTCCCCCTTCCTAGCCCAGGCAGATGCGGTCGCGGCCGTCGCTCTTGGCCTGGTAGAGCGCCCGGTCGGCGCGCTGGAACAGCAGCAGCGGGGTGCGGTCGCCGGCGCCGAGCTGCACCAGCCCGGCGCTGAACGTCACCCGCAACCCTTCGATACCGGCCCAGTTGCGCTGCGCATGGAACAGGCCCTGCAGGCGCGTGCACACCAGCTGCGCCTCGTCCAGCGCGGTGTCGTTGAGCAGCAGCGCGAACTCCTCGCCGCCCAGCCGCGCCGGCAGATCCGAGTCGCGGCAGCTGGCGGCCAGCAGCCGGCCCACCTCGCACAGCACCTGGTCGCCGACGCTGTGCGACCAGGTGTCGTTGACGGTCTTGAAGTGGTCGATGTCCAGCACCAGCAGGCTCAACGGATGGCTGCTGCGCTGGGAGCGGGCGAAATCGCGCGCCAGGCCCTCGTCGAAGGCGCGGCGGTTGGGCAGGCCGGTCAACGGGTCTTCGTGCGCCTGGCGTTCGAACGCCTCGGCCTGCTGGCGCAGGCGTTCGGCCAGTTCGGTCTTCTCCTGGTTGGCGGCCAGCAGGCGTTCGGCCTGCAGCTGCAGGTCGGCGGTGCGCTCGGCCACCTGGCTCGCCAGGCGGATGTTGCTGGTCTTGTAGCGGTGGATCAGGTAGCGGTACAGCGCCACCAGCGCCAGCAGCAGCAGGATGCCGGCCGCCGCCTGCACGCTGCGCCGCTGCCACAGCAGCGGCTCGACGGTGAACTTCCAGGCCGCCTCGCTCTCGCTCCAGCGCCCGCCCGGGTGCATCGCCGACACATGCAGGGTGTAGTCGCCCGGCGGCAGGCCGATGAACTCGACGCTGCGCTGGTTGCCGCGCTCGATCCAGCCGCGGTCCAGTCCTTCCAGGCGGGTGCGATAGCGGATCCGGTCGGACATCAGGTAGCTCAGGCCCACATAGCCCACCGTCACCCGCTGCCCTCCGGGGACCTTGGTGACGCCCTGCGCATGCCAGTGCAGCGGCACGCCGTCCAGCCGCACGCTTTCCACCACCACCGGTGGCGGCAGCCGCTCGCGGAAGTGCTGCAATCGCGCCGGATCGACCATGCTCAGGCCGCCGGCGGTGGCAACCCAATAGGTCCCGTCGCTGCGCAGGGTCGCCGATGGTCCGGTGCTGCCATTGGCCTGTGCGTTGCGCATGCCGTCGATCTCGTTGTAGCGCTCGACCTCGATCCGCGCGCTACGGCCATCGGCCACGTCGTCCAGCGCGGCCAGGGTGGTGCGCAGCACGCCGCGGTTGCTGCTGATCCAGACGTTGCCCAGGCGGTCGGGCACCATCTCGAACACGGTGTCCACGGGCATGCCCTGCTCCAGCCCGACCCGCGCCAGTTGTCCGTCGCGGTAACGGTAGAGACCGCGGTCGGAGGTGATCCACATCGCATCGCCCACCGGAGTGAAGCCGAAAATGCTGCGCCCGCCTCCCAGGCTATCCACGTCCAGCCGCTGCACGGTGTTTCCGCGCAGCACGCGGATGCCTTCGATGGTGCCGACCCACAAGCCGTCGTCGCTGGCCAGCAGGGCAGTGACCAAGCCGCCCGGCATGCCCTTCGCCGTGGGCACGTGCACGCCGTCCTCGGTGATGCGCACCAGCCCGCGCTGGGTGCCGGCCCAGATGCCGTTGCCGTCGCGGTCGGCCGACATCACCCGCACATTGCCCGCCGCCAGCCCTTCGGCCCTACCGTAATGGCGGCTGCGGCCATCGCGGTCGATGCGGTAAATGCCGTCGCCGAACGTGCCGGCCCACACCGCGCCGTCGCGGCTCTGGGCCAGGCTCAATACCGACGGCGCCCTGCCGACGCTGTTGCGCAGCGGCACCGGCACGATGCGGCCGTCGCGCTCGATCCGGTCCAGGCCGGCGGCGCTGCCCACCCACAGGCGCTGCCGGTCGTCCTCCATCACCGCCCGCACGTAGTCCCCGCTCAGGCCATCAGCGGTGGTGCGGTTGCTGAACAGGGTTTCGCGCAGCCGGTACAGACCACCGTTGCCGCCCACCCAGATGCTGCCTTCGGCGTCCTCGAACAGGCTGGCGATGCGCCCGCTGCGCACCTGCCGGTTTTCCGGCAGATGCTCCACGCCGCGGCTGCCGAGGCGGAACAGCCCCTGGTTCTCGGTACCCAGCCACAGGTCGCCACGGCGATCCTGCAGCATCGCCGTGGCGTGGGAAATGCCCGGCAGCGAGCGCACCAGCCGTGCGCCTTCCTCGTGCATGCGGTACAGCGCGCCTTCGGCCACGATCCAGAGCGCGCCATCCGGCGCGCGATAGGGCCACGCCGCGCCCGGCGGCAGGCCCAGGCTGGCCGGCGCGTCGCGCAGCACGCCATCGCCGCCGCGCAGCCTCAATCCATCCATCGTGCCGACCCAGACACGGTCCCTGTCATCGACCGCGAGCCAGTTGGACAAGGTCATGTTCACCGGCGCGCCCGGCGGCGGCGCTTCGTAGACGAAGCGACCGTCCGGCGACATATACCCCAGCCCGCGGCCTTCATAGAGCAGCCACAGCCGGCCCTTGCTGTCCTTCTGCATGCCCTGGATCAGCACCTGCGGCGCCGGCGCCCGCTGCGGCCATTGTCGCCAGCGCCCGTCGAGCGTGCGCCGCAGGACGTTGCCGCGCGAGTCGGTCACCCACAGCGCGCCGTCGCGGTCCACATACAGCCCGCCTATGCCGTTGTCGAGCAGGCCGGGCGTCGTGCTGCGGTCGTAGAGTTCGAAATCCAGCCCGTTGTAGCGCGCCACGCCCTCCCAGGTGGCGAACCAAAGGTGGCCCTCGGGCGTCTGCGCAATGCCGCGCAGTGAGTTGTGCGGCAGGCCGTCGCGCGAGGTCCACATGTCGACCGCGTAGTCGCGCAGCGGCGGCGTGCGTTCCGCCGCGGCCACGCCGCCGGCCAGGAGCAGCAGGCACAGCAGCAACAGGACCGGCCAGCTCCGGCGCCCCGGTCCCGGGCTGAGGCGGCGCGATGCGCGGCGGCGAACCGAGGGCATGGCCGGGCTGTCGGTGCGTTCGGACTGCTGCGGCGATGTCATGTGCACGAACAGGCGGGGAGTGCGCACATGGTAGGGGGATTACCCGCCCCGCGCAGCCCCGGACCGCGGCCAGGGACGCCGCTCAGCGATCGCGGGCGGCGCGTTCGACCCGGTTGCGGCCGGCATTCTTGGCGCGGTAGTGCACCGTGGCGGCCACCTCCATCAGGGCTCCCGGGATGGCCCGGCAGCGGCCTCCGCCTAGCCGATGCCAAGCGTTACCGGCCGCCCGCGCGACATCGGACGGGTCCGGCCGCGCCACCGCCTCGCGCAGGCACCAGCGCCGCGCCAAAGCGGCAGCAACGGCACGAACGCCTCCCAGCGCAGGCGGGCAAGGAAATCGTCGGGCCGGCATACCGCTCCCGCCACCTGCGCGATGCGGCGCATCGCCAAACGCGCGGGAGCGCTCCTCGTTGAGCCGCTTGAAATGATCGATGCCGGGGATCGCCCGCGACAACGACGTACCCGCGCGATCTCCACCACCGCGCGCTCCTCGAAGGCGCGCCGGTTGCGCAGGCCGGTCGGCGTATCGCGGCAGGCCTGCGGTTCCAGCAGCTGCGCCTGCGCGCCCAGCCGGCCCGGCAGGCCCGGTTTCTCGCGGTCGGCGGCGGCCGGGCATCCGGCCTGCCGCTTCAGCTCGTCCGCGCGCTCCCCGGCCAGGTGACCACCGCTTCCAGCCCGCCGTCGGGGTGGTTGCGCAGGACCAGGCTGGCGCCATTTTTCTCGGCCAGCGTGCGGGCGATTGTCAGGCCCAGGCCGGCGCCGCCGGTCTCGCGCGACCGCGAGGTTTCCAGGCGCAGGAACGGCGTGAACACCGCCTCCAGTTCATCCGGCGCCAGGCCCGGTCCGTGGTCGCGGATGCGCACCTCGACCTCCCCGTTCCGCGCCTGCGCACGGATATGCGCCGAGTGCCCGTACTTGACCGCGTTGTCCACCAGGTTGGAGAACAACCGGTGCACCGCCAGCGGACGCAGCCGCAGCACCGCGCCGCAGCCCTGCTCGAACTCGACTTCATGCCCCGCTTCGGCCGCATCCTCGGCCACGCTCTGCAGCAGCGAATCCACGTCCAGCACCACGCGCTGCTCGGCGCTCTCGGCGCTGCGCGCCAGCTCCAGGCCCTCGCGGATCAGCGCCTGCATCGCCGCCAGGTCGGCGATCAGGCGTTCGCGCAGGGATTCGTCGGCCACGTTCTCCAGCCGCAGCCGCAGCCGCGTGAGCGGCGTCTGCAGGTCGTGGGTGATCGCCGCCAGCATCTGCGTGCGCTCGCCGATATGCCGCTGCAGGCGCTGCTGCATGGCATTGAAGGCTTCGGCCGCGCGGCGCACCTCCTGCGGCCCATCCACCGGCAGCGGATCGCGCTGCAGGTCCTGGCCCAGTTCGGTGGCCGCGTCCGCCAGCCGCTGCAGCGGCGAACTGGCGATGCGCGCGACCACGTAGGCCAGCCCACCGATGGCCAGCGACAGCAGCGACAGGAACAGCGGGTCAAAGGCAAAGACGCTGATGCGCGCCGTCGCCGGATACTGCAGCGCCAGCCGCAGCGGCGTGCCGTCGCTCAGAGTCAGTTCCACCAGGCGGCAGCGCGGCGGCACCACCGCCGGATAGCGGTTGCGCAGATGCTGCGACAGCCGCGTGCGCTGCGGCAGGAGCTCCGGCAACGGCAGCAGGCAGGCGCGGAAATTGGTGACATGCACGCGCGCCTCGGCCACCGGTCCCTCGCGGTTGTCCAGGACATGCATCAGCGGCACGTCCTCCTCACCGACATTGGCATCGCTCGGTGCCAGGCGCACGCTCGCCCCGCCGGTTTCCAGCAGGCGCGCGCGCAGCTCGGGGCTGCCCTCGAGCAGGGCGACGAAGCCCTGCAGGCGGTCGGCCATGCGCATCAGGTTCTGCTGCTCGAACTCCTGGCGGCGGCGCGCCTCGGCCAGCAGCGTGGCCCCGATCGCCGCGGCCATCATGCCGACCAGCAGGATGACGAACAGCCGCCCTGCCATCGACGCCAGGAACCGCCGCAGCCGCCCCATCATCCCAGCGTCACCACGCCGGCGAACACATAGCCTTCGTTGCGCACGGTCCTGATCAGGCCGCCGGCGTCGCCGAGTTTCTGCCGCAGCCGGCTGACCTGCAGGTCGATGGCGCGGTCCTGCGCCTCGTAGCTGCGGCCGCTGCTCAGCGCGACCAGCTGCTCGCGCGACAGCACCTTGTTGGCATGGCCGACGAATACCCGCAGCAGGCGGAACTCGGCACCGGACAGCATCACCACGCGCCCGGCCGGATCGACCAGGTGGCGCCGCTCCAGGTCGAACAACCAGCCGGAGAACGCCGCCCTGCGCATTGCCAGCGGTTCGAGGTTGGCCGGCAGCGCCTCGGTCCGGCGCAGCACGTTGCGGATGCGCGCCAGCAGTTCGCGCGGCTCGAACGGCTTGGCCAGGTAATCGTCGGCACCCATCTCCAGGCCGAGCACGCGGTCGATCGGCTCGGAGCGGGCGGTGAGCATGATCACCGGCGTGCTGGAACGCGCGCGCAGCTCCCGGCACAGCGCCAATCCATCCTCGCGCGGCAGGTTGAGGTCGAGCACGATCAGGTCGATGTGTTCGCGCGCCAGGGCATGGCGCATCTCGGCGCCATCACGGGCCGTGCTCACCGTATAGCCGGTGCGGCCGAGCTGCTCGGCCAGCAGTCCGCGGATGTCGCTGTCGTCGTCGACCACCAGCAGGCGATGCATGGTCAGGGCCTCCATCGTGGGCAAGGGCGCCATGCTACCCGAGCATGGCGCGCATCCGGCACGTAGCGGTGCCGGCATCGCCCCGCTCGACGCCGCCGCGCGCCTCAGTGCGCGTCCTCCGCATCGGCCCAGCCCAGGTCCGGCTCGGCGTGGTAGTGGATGCCCAGGGCATCCAGGTGCGGGCGCAGGGCGCCCATGCGCCGCAGGAAGCCGGCGTAGCCGCGACGCTCCGCCGGACTCCACGCCACCTCGGCCACCGCCGCCAGGCGCGGCCACAGGTGGTCGTCCGCCGCCGCATCGGTATGCACGAATTCGGTCCACAGCGCCGCCTCGACCCCCACCGCCGTCCTGTAGGGCGTCGGGTCGAACCCGTAGACCCGCGCCAGCGGCACGCCCTCGGCGCGGCACCAGTCGGCGCCGGGCTGGCCCGCGTAGTTGCCATGGTCGATGTACAGGTACGAACAGGGCGACAGGATCAACGGATGTCCCTTGGCGACCGCCGCGTCGATGGCATAGCCGTCGTTCCACAGCTGCAGCAGCGCATCGGGCTTCATCGCGGCCACCGAGCCCTCCTCCCATACGATGGGCGTGCGCCCCATCGCTTCCACCATCGCCGCGGTGCGCGCCACGAAATCGGCGTACAGCGGATGCTTGATCTCGTCGCCGCCGATATGGATTTCGCGGGACGGGAAGATCGCCAGCACTTCTTCCAGCACATCGCGGACGAAGGGATATACGACCTCCGGCTTCTCCAGGCAGAACACGCTGAAGCCCACTTCCACGCCCGAGTAGGTGGACAGGTTCGCCACGTCATTGCAGGCCAGTTCGTTGTACGAGGCCAGCGCCGCCTGCACGTGCCCGGGCATGTCGATCTCCGGTACCAGGGTGACGCCGCGCGCCTGCGCGTAGGCCACCAGATGCTTCAGCTGTTCCTGCGTGTAGTAACCGGCACGCCCGCCCTCCACCGCGCTGGCGCCGCCGATTTCCACCAGCTTCGGATGGCGCTTGATCTCGATCCGCCAGCCCTGGTCGTCGGTCAGGTGCAGGTGCAGCCGGTTCAGTTTGAACAGCGCCATGCGGTCGATGTGCTTTTCCAGGTATTCGACCGGCAGGAAACTGCGGGCCACGTCCAGCGACAGGCCGCGCCAGCGGTAGGCCGGTGCGTCGACGATCGCCACGCGCGGCAACCGGTATTCCGGGCCGGCATTGGCCGGCAGCAGCTGGCGCAGGCTCTGCACCGCATGCAGCAGGCCGATGTCGGTGCGCGCGCTCAGGTGGATCGCATCGTCCACCACCAGCCGGTAGCCCTCCTCGCCCAGCGCCGCATCGTCGACCAGTTGCAGCCGCAGGGGCGTGGCCGCGCCCGTCGTGGCGATATGCAGCGTCGCCAGCAGTTCGGCCAGCGCACGCCCGGCCATGGGCGCGGCGCTCCCGCCTTCCACCGCCACCGCCGCGGATATCCGCAGCTCGCCGGGGCGCGTCTCCATCGAGCGCGGCAAGGGCACGACATGCGCCACCGGCGCCGGCGCATCGGCGGCCACGGCCGGTACCCGGTGCGCGCATCCAGCCCCCACGACGAGGGCCAGGCAGAGCGACAGGACTTCAAGCTTGAAAAGCGGTTTCATCTCGAGCGTCGGCCGGCAGGGAGGACATCGGCATTCTGCCGGCGCCGGCGCGGCGCCACCACCCCGCGCGGGTGGCCGCCGCCCTTCCCGCCGCCATCAGTCGGCGCTCTTGACGACCTTGCCGTCCTTGACGATGACGGCGAAATTGCGCGCCGGGTCGGCGATCACCTGCAGGTCTTCCAGCGGGTTGCCCTGCACCAGCAGCAGGTCGGCCAGCGCGCCTTCCTCGACCACGCCCAGCCGCCCCGCATAGGGACTGCGCAGGCCGGACAGCGCCAGCAGCTCGGCGTTGTCGTGCGTGACCATCTTCAGGATCTCCGCCGGCGTGAACCATTCGCGCAGGCCGAGGATGAAATCGTTCTGCTCGGCATTGAGCTCGGGCTCGAACAGGAAGTCGGTGCCCCAGGCCAGGCGCACGCCGGCGCGCTTGGCCATGGCCCACATCCGCGCCTGCCCTTCGATCACCGGCTTGCGCTTCTCGCGGCGCAGCGGATCCATGTTCTCCGTGCTCGGGCGCAGGGTCTGGCTGGACAGCCACACGCCGCGGCTGGCCATCAGCTTCAGCGTGTCCTCGTCCAGCAGCTGCCCATGCTCGACGCACTTCACGCCGGCCTCGATGGCGCGGCGCACCGCGCGCACCGTGTAGGCATGCACGGTCACGTAGGTTCCCCAGTCCTCGGCCGCCTCCACCGCGGCGCGCATCTCGTCCAGCGTGTACTGGGTGACGTCCACCGGGTCGTAGGCCGAGGAGGTGCCGCCACCGGCCATCAGCTTGATCTGGCTGGCGCCCCCGCGCAGGTTCTCGCGCACCGCGGCCAGGACTTCGTCGCGCCCGTCGGCGATGAAGGTGGCGCCCATTTCCTCGGCCAGCGCCGGCTTGCCGAAGAACCGGCGCGAGCGCTCCTGCGGCTGGCGCATGTCGCCATGCCCGGCGGTCTGGCTGATGGTGGCGCCCGCGGGCCAGATGCGCGGCCCGCGCACCTGGCCGGCATCGATCGCCGCCTTCAGTTCGAAGATCGGGCCGCCGACATCGCGCACGCTGGTGAAACCGCGCAGCAGGGTCCGCTCGGATTCGGCGGCCACCTTGGCCGCCAGCTTTTCCGGAGCGCCGGCCGACGCCAGCAGGTCCGCCTGCGACAGCGCGGTGAACGTGCTGTGCCAGTGCGCGTCGATCAACCCCGGCATCAGGGTGCGGCCGCGGCCATCGATGACCCGGGCCCCTGGCGAGGCCGCCGCCGCACCGATGGCGGCGATGCGGTTGCCGCGCACCAGGACATCGACGGGCGTTCCCAGCCTGCCGCGCACGGTATCCAGCACGCGCACGTCGCGGAACAGCAGTTCGTCGTCCGCGGCGCCGCTCTGGGCGAAGGCCGGCGCCGCGGAACACAGCGCCAGCAGCAGGGACAGGGGACGCATCAGGCGGGTGAAGGACATGACGGATTCTCCATGGGTATGCCGGCGCCCGGTCCAGCGGGCAAGCCAGTATAGGTCCCCATCGCGACCGCCATGCCGCGCCATCGCTCCGGGGCCGGCGCGCCATGGCGCCGCGCCCATCGAGGCAGCGCGGTGGGCCGGTGGCCGGTGCGCCGGCCAGGCATCGACCTGGCCGGCGCCGCATGCATCAACGCTCGGCGAACACCGGCTCCAGCAGGCGGAAAGTACCCGCGTCGGCGTCCATCTCCACGCGCCCACCGACCGGTACGATGAACTGTTCGCGGATATGGCCGATCATCGCGCCGCGGTAGGCCGGGATCTTCAGCGGTGCGATGTAGTCGGCGAACAGCTGGTCCAGCGTGAGCGAGCCATAGCCGTCGCCGGGCTTGCAGCTGGTGCATTCGCCGAAGATGAAGCCGGCGATCCGGTCCAGCGCCCCCATCAGCTTCAGCGTGCTGAGCATGCGATCGACGCGGTAAGGCGCCTCTTCCACATCCTCCAGGAACAGGATCTTGCCGCTGAAGTCCGGCATGTAGGGCGAGCCGGCCAGCGCCGTCAGCACCGTCAGGTTGCCGCCCACCAGTTCGCCGCGCGCCTTGCCGCCTGCGATCGTGCTGGTGCGGTTCTTGCGCGGCACCAGTTCGTCATCGCTGTCGACGCTGTTGCGGTACTCCATCAGTTCGCGCTTGAAGAACAGGCGCTCGAACTGGTCCACGTTGAACCGGTTCCAGCTGCCCGAACCGATCGGCCCGTGGAACGTGACCAGCCCCGTCTTCGCCTGGATCGCGCAATGCAGGGCGGTAATGTCCGAATAGCCCAGCAGCACCTTGGGATTGGCGCGGATGGCGGCGTAATCCAGCAGCGGCAGCAGGCGCGCCGCACCGGAACCGCCGCGCACGCAGACGATGGCCTTGACCTGGCGGTCGGCGAACATGGCGTTCAGGTCGCCGGCGCGCTCGGCGTCGGTGCCCGCCAGGTGCCCGTAGCGGGAACCGTAATGGGCGCCGGTCTTGACCTTGAAGCCAAGCGCTTCCATCGCTTCGCGCGCCAGCTGCAGGCCGAGCTGGTCGCTGCTGGCCGCCGACGGACTGACCAGCCCGACCGTGTCGCCCTTTGCCAGCGGAAGCGGCAGCAATCGCCCGCTCCGCTGCGCCGCCAGCGCGCTGCCCGTCCCGATCAGGGGCAACAGGGCGCCGGCCAATGCCGTGCCGCCGATGAATCGCCGTCTGTCCATGCCATAGCCTGCCGAAGGAATGTGCGGGCGAGAGTAGCAACCGGCGCAGAGAGCGGACAGCCCGGTTCCAACGGCAGGCGAGCTGGCGGAAATACCCTGGAAAACCGCTTCATCCAAGGCGGGGAGCGGCTTTCCGCGCCCGCCGGGAAGCCCGGGCCATAACCGCGCGGCATGGATGCCGCACGATCCGTCATGGCCACGCGTGGCTCACATGTTGCGCCGGTACTCTCCGCCGACGTCGTACAGCGCGTGGCTGATCTGGCCCAGGCTGTGGGTCTTGACCGCCTCGATCAACGCCTCGAACACATTGCGGCGTTCGCGCGCGGTCTTCTGCAGATAGGCCAGGCCGTGGCCGTCATGGACTTCGGCGGCAGCGGCGCCGGCATCGATCTCATGACTGTGCGAGGTCTCCCCCGCCGGCGCCAGCGCGTTGCGGTTGCGCTGCCAGTTGCGCACGTTCCCGATCTGCTGGCCCTTTTCTTCCTCGGTCGAACGGATCAGCTCGATCTCGGTGGCGACCTCACCGGCATGCTCCTTCGGCAGGAACATGTTGACGCCGACCAGCGGCAGGCTGCCGTCGTGTTTCTTGTGCTCGTAGTACAGGCTTTCTTCCTGGATCTTGCCGCGCTGGTACATGGTATCCATCGCGCCGAGCACGCCGCCGCGCTCGCTGATCGCCTCGAACTCCTTGTACACGGCCTCTTCGACGATATCGGTCAGTTTGTCCACGATGAAGCTGCCCTGCCACGGGTTCTCGCAGAAATTCAGCCCCAGCTCCTTGTTGATGATCATCTGGATCGCCACCGCGCGGCGCACGCTCTCTTCGGTCGGGGTGGTGATGGCCTCGTCGTAGGCATTGGTGTGCAGGCTGTTGCAGTTGTCGAACAGCGCATACAGCGCCTGCAGCGTGGTGCGTATGTCGTTGAACTGGATCTCCTGCGCGTGCAGGGAACGGCCCGAAGTCTGGATGTGGTACTTCATCATCTGGCTGCGCTCGTTGGCGCCGTAGCGCTCGCGCATCGCGCGCGCCCAGATGCGGCGGGCGACGCGGCCGATGACGGTGTATTCCGGGTCCATGCCGTTGGAGAAGAAGAACGACAGGTTGGGCGCGAAGTCGTCGATCTTCATGCCGCGTGCGAGGTAGTACTCGACGATGGTGAAGCCGTTGGACAGGGTGAAGGCCAGCTGGCTGATCGGGTTCGCCCCGGCCTCGGCGATGTGGTAGCCGGAGATCGACACCGAGTAGAAGTTACGCACGCCGTGGTCGACGAAGTACTGCTGGATGTCGCCCATCATGCGCAGCGCGAATTCGGTGGAGAAGATGCAGGTGTTCTGCGCCTGGTCCTCCTTGAGGATGTCGGCCTGCACGGTGCCGCGCACGGTGGACAGCGTGGCGGCCTTGATCCGCGCATAGGTATCGGCGTCCAGCAGCTGGTCACCGGTGACACCGAGCAGGCCCAGGCCGAGGCCGTCGTTGGTCGGCGGCAGCTCGCCGTGGTACTGCGGCCGGACGCGGCCGTCGAACATCGCCGCGATCTTCTTCTCCGCCGCGGCCCAGCGCGCCGGATCTTCCTTCAGGTATTTCTCCACCTGCTGGTCGATGGCGGTGTTCATGAACATCGCCAGGATCATCGGCGCCGGGCCGTTTATGGTCATCGACACCGAGGTGGTCGGCGCGCACAGGTCGAAGCCGGAGTACAGCTTCTTCATGTCGTCCAGCGTGGGGATGTTGACGCCGGAATTGCCGATCTTGCCGTAGATGTCCGGGCGCGGCGCCGGGTCCTCGCCGTACAGGGTGACGCTGTCGAAGGCGGTGGACAGGCGCGCGGCCGGCTGGCCGACGCTCAGGTAGTGGAAGCGGCGGTTGGTGCGCTCCGGCGTGCCCTCGCCGGCGAACATGCGGATCGGGTCCTCACCGCTGCGCCGGTACGGATACACGCCGCCGGTATACGGGTAGGAACCGGGCAGGTTCTCCTTCTGCAGGAACACCAGCAGTTCGCCCCAGCTGCGGTAGGTGGGCGCGGCGATCTTCGGGATCTGCTGGTGGCTGAGCGACTCGCGGTAGTTCTCCACGCGGATGGTCTTGCCGCGCACCTGGTATTCGTTGACCTCGTCGGTGATCGACTTCAGCCGCGCCGGCCATTCGCGCAGCAGGCGCAGCGCTTCGGAATCCAGCGACTGCACCGCATCGTTGTAGCGCTGGCGCAGGGTGCGCAGGCTGGTGTCGCTGGAAGCGTCGGTCAACGCGTCGGCCGGGTACAGGTCCAGCGCGGACGGCAGCGCGGCGTCGCCCAGTTCCTTCAGCGCCTGCCAGCAGCCCTGCGCGCGCTCGGCCACGTCGGCCTGCGACTCGATGCGGGCGTTTATCGAACGGCCCTGCTCGGCGATCTCGGCCAGGTAGCGCACGCGGCTGCCGGGAATCAGCACGGTGGCACGCGGCTCCTTCAGCGTGGTGTCGATGGCCGGGACCAGGTCGCAGTGCCCTGCGCCCTCGCCGTTCCCCGCCCCCCGCTTCGCGCGCAGCAGCCGGCACAGGTTGGCGAACATCCAGCTGATGCCCGGGTCGTTGAACTGCGAGGCGATGGTCGGGTAGACCGGCACGTCCTCGTCCTTCATCGCGAAGGCCACGCGGTTGCGCTTCCACTGCTTGCGCACGTCGCGCAGCGCGTCCTCGGCGCCGCGCTTGTCGAACTTGTTGAGCACCACCAGCTCGGCGTAGTCGAGCATGTCGATCTTTTCCAGCTGGCTCGGCGCGCCGAAATCGCTGGTCATCACGTACATCGGGAAATCGACCAGGTCGACGATCTCCGAGTCGCTCTGGCCGATGCCGGCGGTCTCGACGATCACCAGATCGTAGGCCAGCGACTTGAGGAAGCCGATGCAGTCGCGCAGCACGGTGTTGATCGCAGCGTGCTGGCGGCGCGTGGCCATCGAACGCATGTACACGCGCGGGCTGCGCAGCGAGTTCATGCGGATGCGGTCGCCCAGCAGCGCGCCACCGGTGCGGCGCCGGGTCGGGTCGACCGAAACCACCGCGATGCGCATCTGCGGGAAGCTGGCCAGGAAACGGTTGAGCAGTTCGTCGGTGACGCTGGACTTGCCGGCGCCGCCGGTGCCGGTGATGCCGATCACCGGGGTCCTGGCGCCGGCCAGCTGCCACTGCCTGCGCAGGTGCGCCAGTCCGGCCTCGCCGAAGGCGCCGTCCTCCAGCCGCGACAGCATGCGGCCGATGGCGATCTCGTCACCGATGCCGGGGATGCCATCGTCGTCCGTCGCCGGCGCCGCGTCGCGGGCATGGCCGGCACGCGCCACCACGTCCTCGATCATCTCCACCAGGCCCATCTTCATGCCGTCGTTGGGGTGGTAGATGCGCTCGACGCCGTAGTCCTGCAGCTCGCGGATCTCCTCCGGGGTGATGGTGCCGCCACCGCCGCCGAACACCTTGATATGGCCGGCCCCGCGCTCCCTGAGCATGTCGACCATGTACTTGAAGTACTCGACATGGCCGCCCTGGTAGGACGACAGCGCGATGGCGTCGGCGTCTTCCTGCAGCGCCGCGCGCACCACGTCCTCGACGCTGCGGTTGTGGCCCAGGTGGATCACCTCCGCGCCCTGCGCCTGGATCAGCCGGCGCATGATGTTGATGGCCGCGTCGTGGCCGTCGAACAGGCTGGCGGCGGTGACGAAGCGCAGCGGGCTGGTTTCCGGCTGGCTCTGCGGCAGGTGGGTGGCGGGAGTACTCATGGGCCGTACGACATCTCGGTTTCTGTTGAAACCGATGATAGGGCCGCCGCCCCCGCAGGTCAGGTTGCAGCGCAGCGTGAACCTGCCGCCACGCCATCCTTCGGTTCGGCCACGCACCGCCGCGGCCGGCATGGGCCGTGGCCCCGGGCCGGACCGGCCACTACGTGAACATCCGCCGACCGCCGAATGCATTAGAATGACGCCACGCGACCCCGTCACCCCAACGACGAAGTCGCATTTTTGTTTTCTGGCCCGCCAGTTGCCTGCAGGATCACGGACGTTGTCGCAGTAACGCCCATCGGAGCTTCCATGCTTTTCGAAACCCTCGCCACTTCCGGCCACGAACAGGTCGTGTTCTGCCACAACCGCGAAGCCGGCCTGAAGGCGATCATCGCCATCCACAACACCACGCTCGGCCCGGCCCTGGGCGGCGTGCGCATGCGCCCCTACGCCAACAGCGACGACGCGCTGCGCGACGTGCTGCGCCTGAGCCGTACCATGACCTACAAGAACGCGCTGGCCGGGCTGAACGTCGGCGGTGGCAAGGCGGTGATCATCGGCGACCCGCGCACCGACAAGAGCGAAGTGCTGTTCCGCGCCTTCGGTCGCCAGGTCGAGGCGCTGGGCGGACGCTACATCACCGCCGAGGACGTCGGCAGCGACGTCAACGACATGGAGCAGATCTATCTGGAGACCGGCTACGTCACCGGCGTGCACCAGGTCCATGGCGGCTCCGGCGACCCGGCCCCGTTCACCGCCTACGGCGCGCTGCAGGCGCTGATGGCCGCGGTCAACCGCAAGTTCGGCCATGAGGAGATCGGCAAGGTCAGCATCGCCGTGCAGGGCCTGGGCCACATCGGCATGGAGCTGGTGAAGCTGCTGCGCGAGCGCGGCGCCAAGCTGTACGTGACCGACCTGGACCCGGTGCTGGTGCAGCGCGCGGTCACCGAGTACGGCTGCGAGGCGGTCAAGCCCGACGCCATCTACGACGTGGCCGCCGACGTGTTCGCGCCCTGCGCGATGGAAGGCGCCATCGGCATGGAGACGCTGGACCGGCTCAAGGCCAAGGTCATCTGCGGCACCGCCAACAACCAGCTGGCCAGCCACGCGGTGGGCGACGAGCTGTACAAGCGTGGCGTGCTGTGGGCGCCTGACTACGCGGTCAACGCCGGCGGCGTGATGAACGTCTCGCTGGAGATCGACGGCTACAACCGCGAGCGCGCCATGCGCCTGATCCGCAGCATCTACCACAACCTCGGCCGCATCTTCGACCTGTCCGAACGCGACGACATCTCGCCGCAGCGCGCGGCCGACCGCATCGCCGAGGCGCGCATCGAATCCATCGGCAAGCTGAAGATGCCGCTGGGCCGCGCCACGCCCCGCATGAGCCGCCTGCGCGGCGAGTGAGCGCCGCATTCCGTGGGGCGTCCCATGGACATGAAAAAGGCGGGCGCCCCTGTCGCCCGCCTTTTTCGTGCCCGACGCCGGAAACTCAGAACGCGCGCAGGAAACGCAGCGACAGCTGCCGGTTGTCGCCGCGCCCGCCGAAGCGCTGGTCGTAGCCCAGCGACAGCCGCGCATCGCGCGACAGCCACGAATCGAGCGATACGCCGAACAGCCCGGCCGCACGCGAAGGCTGCAGGCCGTACAGCGGCGCCCACGCATCGATGCCGGTGAAGCGTGCGTCCAGCTGCATGCCGCTGGCGGACAGCGCCTGCTGCCATTCGGCGTAGCCGTTCACCTCCAGCCCGTGCCAGCGGTAGTTGCCGCGCAGGCCGGCAAGGGCCCGCACCTGGCTGGAATGCCAGCCGCCGGCACTCAGCCCGAATCCGTAACCGCCCTGTTCGTCGAACGCGTCGCTGTCGATGCGGGCATAGTCGGCCCCCAGATAGGGCGTGAACGAGGCGCCGGCCCCGCCAAAGCGATAGCCCGCCTCGGCACTGCCGGACAGGAAGCGACCGTCATAGCGCGCTGCCACCCCGGCGCGTTCGCCGCCCAGCAGCAGCCCGCGGTCCAGCTCGCGCCGATAGCGACCGAAACCGAGCTGCCCCAGCGTGTACGCCTGGCCCCACTGCTGTCCGGCATAGAACTGGGCCTGGGTCTGGCGGTCACGGCCGCGATCCCCCGCCGCGCCACTGGCGATGCTCGCCTGGGTCTGGCCAAAGGCGAAACCAAACCGCGCCGCGCCCATGCCCGTCTCGCGCCCCAGCATCCAGCCGCCCAGGGTGTAGCTGCTGCCGGCATAGCCGCCTTGCCCACCACCTCCCAGCGAACGCGACCAGGCACCATCGGCCAGCGCAGCGTTGCCATCGCCGAACTGCGCAGACAGCGCACGCCGGTTCATGTCGATGCTGTCGAAGGTCATCGCCGTCGCCAGCGCATGCGTCTCGCCGGACAGGCTGCGCAGGCTGGTGCCCAGCCCATCGAAACCGCCGCCCCCCTGCTGCAGCGCGCTGGCCCCGGCCGCGAACGAACCCGCCTGCAGGCCGGCATCGCCGTCGAGCAGTTCGAACGCACGCTCCACCCGCTGCGCCGCCGACATCGCCATCGCGTTCATTCCCGCGCTCTGCGCGGCTGCGGTCACGCTGACCCGCTGCAGGTCCAGCCATGCGTTGTGGCTGTCGTACCCGTACCCGGCCTGCAGCAGGACGACACCGGCATTCTGGGTGGCGCTGGCCGCCACGTTGAACTGCCCGCTGACGCCGCCGTCGGCGTGGATCAGATCCTGCCGCTTGCCATCCTGCGCCACGTAGCCGCTCACCACCCCGTTGACCAGCACGCCACCGCCCTCCAGCGTCGCCGTACCGGTCACCTGCAGGGCATTGACCCCCAGCGCGATCAGCAACCGGGAGCCGTTGCGCTGCACGTAGTTGCCGTCGATGGTGCTGCTGTTTCCACCGCCCAGCATCACGATGCTGGCGCCGTTGTCGACATTGCCGGTCACCCGGGTGATGCCGCCCATGAACTGCAATGCCGCCTGCGTCGGGTTGGCCGCCTGCGCCAGGAGGGTGACGTTGGAGCGTATCGAGGCGCCATCGCGCAATGCCAGCGTGCCCAGCTCGATGCGGGTGGCGCCGCCGTAGGTATTGCTTCCGGCCAGCGTCAGGGCGCCGACGCCCTGCTTGACCAGACCACCGGCGCCGCTGATCGAATTGCTCCAGACCGAGTTCAGGCCGGTCTGGTTGACGTTGACCGTCACCTCGCCCCAGTCGAACTTCGCCGGCCCCTGCACCGCCTTGCCGACGTTGAGCAGGCCATAGCCGAACACCGCGTCCGGCCCCGGATCGCCGAGGTCGGTTGCGGTGCCCAGCAGGGTCTGCCGTACCAGGTTGTTGTCGAAATACGGGAACGCCTGCCACACCAGGGCCGCCGCGCCGGATACCAGCGGTGCCGCATAGGAGGTGCCGCTGCCGTAGTAATAGGACAGGTTCGATGCCGTGGCATTGGGACCGACGAACGCGGCGGTACCGGGCGCGACCAGGCAGTAGTTCTTCGCCACGCCGCAGGCATTGGAGTAATCGGCCAGCTTGCTCGGGTTGGCCGTATCCAGCGCCGCCACCGCCAGCCAGCCGCGTTCGAGATCGGCAGCCGGCAAGCTGCCGCCCACGCCCGGCTGGCTCGGCAGCGCCGCCATGTCGCTGGGATTGGCGCGCGATTCGTTGCCGGTGGCGAATACCACCAGCCCGTCGTTGGCGGCGATGAAAGGGCGGTATTCGGCGGCGATCTGCGCCGTCACCGTCGGCCGCGTCCAGTACAGGCCACCCCAGGAGTTGTTCATGATGCGCACGCCGGCGCGGATCAGGTCGTTGTGGATGCCCGTCATCCCCAACCCGCCGGTCACCTCGTTGCCCTGCCCCGACCCGTCGTCCTTGGGCCGCTCGTCGTTGATGATGCGCGCCGACACAATCTGCGCGCCTGGCGCGATGCCGCCCGGCCATTGACCGGCCGCCGCGCCCGCCGCCAGCTGCGCCACCGTGGTGCCATGGCCGACCACGTCGTCCACCGCCAGGTTGTTCTTGTCGCTCACGTAGTTGAAGTTGGCCACCACGCGCCCGGCCAGGGTCGGATGGTTGCGCATCACGCCCGAATCGACCACGCCGATGCGGATGCCGGCGCCGGTGAAGCCGGCCGCCTGCGCGGCCTTGGCGTTGGTCAGCGCCAGGTGCGCGTCCATCGCCGGCTGCGGCGTGGTCGAGGTCGGCGGCGGCGGCGAAGTCGGTGGCGGCGCGGGCGGCGGCGTGGACTTGGTGCCGCCACCGCCGCCGCAGGCTGCCAGGGCCACCGCCAATGAAGCCGCCAGTACGTTGCGAACCCGTGGTGTGCTGCGCATTCCCTTTCTCCCCCCAAGACCCGCCGGACAGCGAATTCCATTCAGGCATTGCCACCTGCCGGCCATGCGGTGGCTCACCTTCTATACTGCAACGACAAACCGCTGTCTGCCGGGATGTGCCGTTGGTCCAATGGGCACGCCGCCAGTGGATTTCGATAATCGTTGCAGGATACAACCGAGACCGCACATGTCCGACATCGTCATCGCCGCAGCAAAGCGCACTGCCATCGGCTCCTTCCTCGGCCAGTTCAACGGCGTCCCCACCCCGACCCTTGGCGCCACGGCGATCCGCGCGGCCATGGAACAGTCCGGCATCGCCGCCGACGACGTTTCCGAAGTGATCATGGGCTGCGTGCTGCCGGCCAACCTCGGCCAGGCGCCGGCGCGCCAGGCCTCGCTGGCCGCAGGCCTGCCGACCAGCGCCGGCTGCACCACGCTCAACAAGGTCTGCGGCTCGGGCATGAAAGCGATCATGCTCGGCCACGATCTGATCAAGGCCGGCTCGGCCAGCATCGTGGTTGCCGGCGGCATGGAATCCATGTCCAACGCGCCGCACATGCTCCCCAACTCGCGCACCGGCAACCGCTACGGCAACTTCCAGGCGGTGGACCACATGGCCTGGGACGGCCTGACCAACCCGTACGACGGCCAGTCGATGGGCGTGTTCGCCGAAGCGGCGGTGAGCAAGTTCGGCTTCACCCGCGAGGAGCAGGACGCCTACGCGATCGAGTCGGTCAAGCGCGCGCAGGCCGCGCAGGCCGATGGCGCGTTCAAGGACGAGATCGTCCCGGTCAAGGTCGCCACCCGCAAGGGCGAAGTCGAGTTCGACCAGGACGAACAGCCGGGCAAGTCCGACATCGCCAAGGTCCCGACCCTGAAGCCGGCCTTCAAGAAGGACGGCAGCGTCACCGCCGCCAGCTCCTCCAGCATTTCCGACGGCGCCGCCGCCGTGGTGCTGCTGGCCGCCGACGAGGCCGCGCGCCGCGGCGTGCAGCCGCTGGCCCGCATCGTCGCCCACGCCACCTTCTCGCAGGAGCCGGAGTGGTTCACCACCGCGCCGATCGGCGCCATCGGCAAGGTGCTGGAAAAAGCCGGCTGGAACATCGCCGACGTGGACCTGTTCGAGATCAACGAAGCCTTCGCCGTGGTGGCGATGGCGCCGATCCGCGAACTGGGCATCCCGCATGCCAAGGTCAACGTCAACGGCGGCGCCTGCGCGCTGGGCCATCCGATCGGCGCATCGGGCGCACGTCTGGTGGTCACGCTGGTGAACGCCTTGCGCACCCGCGGCTTCAAGCGTGGCATCGCTTCCCTCTGCATCGGCGGCGGCGAAGCGACGGCCATCGCCATCGAATTGATTTGATTGGACTTAATGCCTTTTCCACAAAAATGAATGCGCGTTCGCTTGACAGTCGAAATCGGCTTGTCATCATGTTCACGGCGCGCATTGGCGCGTTAGCCAATTTCCACGACGAGGATTCACAAATGAGCATCAACAAGCTGCTGATCGCGATGACCCTGGGCCTGGCTCTGGCCGCCTGCTCGAAGCAGGAAGCTGCCCAGGACGCCGCTGCCACCGCCGACGCCGCCGCTACCGACGCCCAGGCCGCTGCTGACCAGGCCGCTGCTGCCGGCGCCGAAACCGCCGACGCTGCCCAGGCTGCTGCCGACACCGCCGCCACCGCTGCTGACGCTGCTGGCGACGCTGCTGCCGCTGCTGCTGGCGCCGCCACCGACGCCGCTGCCGGCGCCGCTGCCGACACCGCCAAGGCTGCCGAAGACGTGGCCGAGAAGGCCAAGGACGCTGCTGAAGAAGCCAAGAAGTAATAACTTCTTCTTCGACGCAAGTCTGAAAGCCGCTGGTTCGCCAGCGGCTTTTTTGTTGCCCTCGCGGCCTGCGCTGACCGGCCTCGCCACTGGCGACGGTGAAGCCACTGCGGTTTTCCTCCCGCCTCCAGAGCATCCACCGGCAGGCCGGGCGCGGCCAGCCGCCGCGTGGAACGCGCCCATCCGCGCGCCCCGTCCCGCCCGGCGGCGTTGACGCAATCTGAATCCGCCCCCTCCTACGCTGCGCGCGTCGTCCCCAAAACCTGAGGAGAGCGCTGATGAAGATTCTTGTCCCGCTGCTGGCCGGCAGCCTGGTGCTGGCCCTGGCGGCCTGCAACAACCCCAATGCCGAGCAGGCCAAGCGCGACGCCGAGGCCGCCGCCGACCATGCCGCCGAAGCGGCGCGCAACGCCGGCGAATCCGCGGCCGATGCGGCCCGCAACGCGGCCGACCGCGCAGCCGATGCCACCCGCGAAGCCGCCGCCAAATCCGAGCAGGCGCTGGACCGCGCGGCCGATGCGACCACCAACGCCGCCGACGATGCCGCGGTCGCGGCCAAGGAAGCGGCGGCCAACGCCAGCGCCGCTACCGCCGACGCTGCGCAGAAGGTCGCCGATCACGCCCACGACGCCGCCGAGAAGGCCCGGCAGAAGGCCGACGACGCCAAGCGCTGATTCACCAGCCTCACCACGCAGCCGCCCCGACAGGGGCGGCTGCACAGCCCTCCCGGCTGCATGAAGCCGGCGGGCAGCACCTCCGCCACGGCTCCGGTGCCCTGCATCGTGACACCGTTCAGGCCGAGGGCCAGGCCCGTTCCAGGATGTCGGCGAACGATACCGTCGCGTCCAGCATGCCGTAGGCCGGCGGCGCCGGGTCCGCCAACCGCGAGGCGACGAACGCGCGGGCCACGGGGCTTCGGGCCCGCAGCAGCGTGGCCGCCTGCAGCAGGATCGCCAGCGAAGCGGCAACGCGCCGCGCCGTGGCCTCAGCCACCACGGCCACCATATCGTCCAATGTGCGCTGCAGGGCAGCGAACGCCACATCGTAGGCACCGTCGAGTCCACGCGCCTGTTCCAGTTCGCGCAGCAGCGCCTGCCGCGACTGCGGCTCGCGCGACAGCGCGCGCAGCACGTCCAGGCATTGCACGTTGCCGCTGCCTTCCCAGATCGAATTGAGCGGCGCCTGCCGGTACAGGCGCGGCAGCATCGATTCTTCGATGTAGCCGGCGCCGCCCAGGCACTCCTGCGCCTCGTTGACGAAACCCGCGGCCCGCCGGCAGATCCAGAACTTGCCGATGGCCGTGGCGACCCGCGCGAACGCCGCTTCTCGCGGATCGCGCGCGGCGGCGTCCACCGCCCGCGCGATGCGCAGCGCCAGCGCGGTGGACGCCTCCGATTCCAGCGCCAGGTCCGCCAGTACGTTGGCCATCAGCGGCTGCTCGACCAGGCGCTGGCCGAAGGCGCTGCGATGCCGCGCGTGGTGCAGCGCCTGCGCGAGCGCCATGCGTATTTCCGCGGCGGCGCCGAGCATGCAGTCCAGGCGTGTCAGCATCACCATCTCGATGATGGTCGCCACGCCGCGCCCCTCTTCGCCAATGCGCCGCGCCCAGGCGCCGCAGAACTCGACCTCGCTGGAAGCGTTGGCCCAGTCGCCGAGCTTGTCCTTCAGGCGCATCAGCCTGAGGGCATTGTGCGAACCATCGGGCAGGCGCCGCGGCAGCAGGAAGCAGCTCAATCCGCCCGGTGCCTGCGCCAGCACCAGCCAGCCATCGGACATCGGCGCGGAAAAGAACCATTTGTGCCCGACCAGCGCATATTCGCCCTCGCCCGCCAGCGGTGTCGCTCGCGTACGGTTGCTGCGCACGTCCGAGCCGCCCTGCTTCTCGGTCATGCCCATGCCCACGGTGATGCCGGCCTTCTCCGCGATGGGCACGTCGCGCGGGTCGTAGTGCGGCGCGGCGGCTTTGGCGGCCCATTCGGCCAGCGCCGGTTCGCGGCGCAGCACCGGCACGGCGGCATGGGTCATGGTCAGCGGACAACTGCTGCCCGCCTCCGCCTGGTGGTGCAGGAAACTCAACGCGGCACGCGCGACGTGCGCCCCCGGCCGTGGGTGCTGCCACGACAGTCCGGCTACGCCATGCGCCTTGGCCGCGTCCATCAAGCGGTGCCAGGCGGGATGGAAATCCACGGTGTCGATGCGATGGCCCTGCGCATCGTGGGTGCGCAGCAGCGGCCGGTGCCGGTTGGCGTCGAAACCGAGCCGGTACAGCTCGCCGCCGGCCAGCGCGCCGTAGTCGTCCAGCGCCGTGGCGAACGCATCGCCGCCTTCGCGCGCGACCGCCTCGCGCAGCGCCATGTCGTCGCGCCACAGGTTGCGTTCGGGGAACGGCGGCGGCTGGTTGAACACCACATGGGTTTCGAACGGAGCTGCATCGACGCTCATGGCCGGCCCTGCACAACAGAGGATGCCCGCATTCTGCCGCACGCCGATGTCGGCCCGGCGAGAACGCGGCCGCCGCCAGCGCCGGCCGGCTCAGTCCTCGCCGGCCAGCGCCTGGATGAATTCCGGCGCCAACGGCAGCTTGCCGAACACGCCCTGCTGCGTGCCGCTGAGCACGCGCAGCATGTGGCCGCGCCCGCCCGGCATGCGCCCCATCGGCTTGAACAGCAGGTCGCGCGCATGCGCGACCCAGTCGCGTTCGGACTGGAAGGTCGGCGTCAGCCAGCGGCTCCAGAACTGGTACAGCCGCACATGCGCCTGGCGCGCGGCCTGGTAGCGCGCCAACGCCGCATCGACGTCCGCTTCGCTGCGCAGCGCATCGCGCAGGGCCATCGCATCGAGCAGCGCCATGTTCACGCCCTGGCCGAGCTGCGGACTCATCGAATGCGCGGCGTCGCCGGCCAGTACCAGCCGGCCGCGGTACCAGCGGTCCATCACCGCGTCGCGGTAGCTGGCCCGCGCCAGCTGCGTCTGCACGGTGATGCCCTGCAGCCGTTGCCGCGCCTCCGGCCACAGCTGTGCGATCTCATCGAGCCAGGGCTCGAGCCCGGCCTGTTCCCACGCCTCGAAACCATCGCGCGGCAGGCTCCAGAAGAAGCTCAGGCGCGGCACATCGTCGCCGGGGCGCGTGCCTACCGGCAGCAGGCCGATCATCTTGCGCGCGGCGACATAGCGCTGGCGCAGTTCGTCGGCGAACGCCCAGTCGCCGCTTGGCAGCAGGCACCACAACGCACCCCACGGATAGACGCGGTCCAGCCGCGTGCCGCGCACCTGCGCACGCAGCCCCGACGCGGAACCATCGGTGGCGATCACCAGATCGAACGGCCCATGCCATTGCCCATGCGGATCCCGCACCCGCCGCAGGCTGTCGTCGATGGCATCGATGCAGCTGTCCACATGCAGGGCATCGCCGCGCTCCCACGCCGCATCCAGCAGCGAGAACAGCGCGCCGCGCTGCATGCCCACGCCGTGCAGGCGCGCATCCAGGCCGGCATAGCGCATGTCCATCACCGCGCGGCCGCACGGCGTTTCGCCATACAGGCGGCGCACCACCGCACCATGGGCGAGCACCTGCGGCAGCAGGCCCATCTGCCACAGCGCCTGCAGGCCGCTGGGCTGCAGCAGGAAGCCCGCCCCCACCGGCCCCGGGCGTGCGGCCCGTTCGAACACCTGCACGCGGTGGCCGTCGCGCGACAGCAGCACGGCCAGCGACTGGCCGGCGGTACCGTAACCGACGATGGCGATATCCAGCGGTCTGCTCATTCCGTTTCCTGCGAGCGCGGTGCGCCGATGAAGGTTGACCATGGAGCGGGCGGCCCCCCTGGGGATTGCCGCGAAGGCTCCAGCGGGGCATTGCCCCGCCCTACGGGTGGCTCGGCAGCTGGTCCAGAAAGCCGCCGGGGGCGGTTTTCGACTTCGCCTGTCGATCGCCCGAAGGGGTGCCGCCAAGGCCGGCTCCTGCTGCAGAACCGGCCATCACGCCATCCATGGCGATCAGACGGCGGCAACAAAAAAAAACCCCGCCTCGGCGGGGTTCTTCCGGCACAGCCGAGTGGATCACTCGACCGGCGTGATATTGGAAGCCTGGGCACCCTTCGGGCCCTGGGTCACGTCATAGCTGACGCGCTGTCCTTCCTGCAGGCTGCGGAAGCCCTTGGAATTGATCGCGGAGAAGTGCGCGAAGACATCGGCGCTGCCGTCCTCCGGTGAGATGAAGCCAAATCCCTTGGCGTCGTTGAACCACTTGACGGTACCGTTCGGCATGGTGATGCGAGACCTTGTTCGATGAATGGATTGATGCACGCTGAATGAGGCGTACTGACGGAGTATGCAAAGCTTGGGCCGGTATGACAATCACCCCCGGGCCAATTCCCCCACCAGGTCGGGCAGACCCGCCGAGGCCGCCGCGACGTTCGCCAGCACCTCGTCCATCGTGATTTCGGCCGCGTCGCCGCAGCCGGCGGCCCAGTTGGCGACGATGGCCAGGCAGGCGTAGTCCAGGCCAAGTTCGCGCGCCAGCCCGGCCTCGGGCATGCCGGTCATGCCGACCAGGTCGCAGCCGTCGCGGCGCATGCGCGCGATCTCGGCGATGGTCTCCAGGCGCGGCCCCTGCGTGGCGCCATAGCAGCCGCCGTCACGCACGGCGACGCCACGGGCGCTCGCCGCGGCCAGCACCTGCGCGCGCAGCGACGGCGTGTACGGGTGGCCGAAATCCACGTGCAACACTTCGCTGCCCTCTTCCTCGCACAGCGTCGAGATCCGCCCCCAGGTGTAATCGATCAACTGGTCGGGGCAGGCCAGCACGCGCGGCCCGAAATCGTCGGTGATGCCACCGACGGTATTGAGCGCGAGCACGCGGGCGGCGCCCAGCTGCTTGAGCGCGGCAAGGTTGGCGCGGTAGTTGACCTTGTGCGGCGGGATCGAATGGCCTTCGCCGTGGCGGGCGAGGAAGGCCACGCGCCGGCCGTTCAACAGGCCGACACGGACCGGGCCGGAAGGCGCCCCGTAGCGGGTCTGCACTTCATGGCTCTGCACGTCGTCCAGCGCGGCCAGCTTGTAGACGCCGGTGCCGCCGATCACGGCCAGTTCGATATTGCCCATCGTTGTTTCCTGATCTGTTTTCGCAATCAAGGGTGACGCGACCTGCTGTCCCCCGCTATCGTGCCGGCCAACGACCGCCTCCGCCCCTGCCAGCTCGCAACGGGGAAAAGCCCCCTGAGTCAGGGGGCGCGCCGAAGGCGCGGGGTGTGGCAGGCGAGAAACGGGGCCCGCGGCCTGCAGCGCAGACCGTGGGGCGACAGCGCGAAGCGATGGCGTGTCCCCCTGAGTCAGGGGGCGCGCCGAAGGCGCGGGGTGTGGCAGGCGAGAAACGGGGCCCGCGGTCTGCAGCGCAGACCGTGGGGCGACAGCGCGAAGCGATGGCGCGTACCGGCCAACGGCCGGCCCCGCTTACTGCTTCATCGCGTAGATGGCCGGCAGCGACCGCAGCGATTCGCTGACATCCATGCCGAAGCCGAACACGAAACGGTCCGGCAGCTCGATGCCGGCATAGTCGGCCGTGACGCCGTCCAGGCAGCGGTCGTGCTGCTTGACTGTCAGCACCGCGATGCGCACATCGGTGGCGCCCTGTTCCAGGCACCAGTCGCGCACGCCCTGCAGGGTGAAGCCCTCGTCGAGGATGTCGTCCACCAGCAGCACGCGGCGGCCGAACAGCGAGGACACCGGGCGATGCTTCCAGACCAGTTCGCCGCCGCTCTCGCCGTGGTAGCGCGAGGCCTGCATGTAGTCGAACTGCGCGTCCTGGCCGCGCGCGCCCAGTTCCAGCGCGAGCTGGCCGGCGAACGGCAGCGCGCCGTTCATGATCGACAGGAATACCGGCACTTCGCCCTTGTAGTCGCGCGCGATGGCGTCGGCAATGCCGGCGATGGCCGCATCGATGGTGGGGCGGTCGACCAGCAGGTCGGCCTGGGCCACGGCTTGTTCGAGAGTGAGTTTGGACATCAGGCGGTTCTTCCGAGAGTTTCGAGCAGACGGTTTTGGGTTTCGCCGTGGCGGGCATCGGCCAGCAGGCCGCCCCAGCCCATGGCGCCATGGGCGATCAGGCCCAGCAGCGCGGCGGTGTTCAGGCTGCGGCCGGACACGGCCTGCAGCGATTCTTCGACCAGTTCCGGGTGGCAGACCAGCACCACGTCGCAGCCGGCGTCCAGGTGGGCATCGACCCGGGCCTTGACCCCACCGGCGGCGAACGAGGCCGCCATGCCGATGTCGTCGGAGAACACCACGCCGCGGAAGCCCAGCTGTCCACGCAGGATCTGGTTGATCCAGCGCGGCGAATAGCCGGCCGGTTCCGGCGCGACCTGCGGATAGATGACGTGGGCCATCATCACCGCATCGGCCCCGGCCTGGATGCCGGCGCGGAACGGTAGCAGATCCTGCGTTTCCAGCTCGTGCAGCGGACGCGGGTCGATGGCGACGTCGACGTGCGTATCCTCGCGCACCGTACCGTGGCCCGGGAAATGCTTGAGCGTGGCGGCCATGCCGGCGCCGTGCATGCCGCGCACATAGGCCTGGGCAAGCGCCGCGACGACCTGCGGGTCCTCGGCGAAGGCGCGGTTGCCGATGGCCAGGTTGCCATGGCCCACGTCCACTACCGGCGCGAAGCTCAGGTCCAGGCCGGTGGCGCGGATCTCGCTGGCCATCAGCCAGGCATGCTGTTCGGCCAGCGCCAGCGCGGCATCCGGGTCGGTCGCATGCAGCCGGCCGAAACCGTCCAGCGGCGGCAGGTCGGTGAAGCCCTCGCGGAAGCGCTGCACGCGCCCGCCTTCCTGGTCCACCGCGATCAGCAGCGGGCGCGCGGTGGCGGCGCGGATCGCGGCGGTCAGCTCGACCAGTTGCCCGCGCGAGGCGAAATTGCGCTTGAACAGCACCACGCCGGCCACGGCGTCATGCTGCAGCCAGTCGCGTTCCTGGGCAGTCAGTTCGGTACCGGCGACGCCGATCAGAAGCATGTGCGGATTCCCATACAGCCAAGCCGGGCATTGTCGCAGATGGCGCCCGCGGCGTCAGAGGCTGCAGCCGTCCGGCCCGCAGGCCGGTTCATCCGCGCCCGCCGCCGGGGCCGGCGCCAGCTCGGCGGCGACCTTCTCCAGCACCTGCGCGAACACTTCCGGCGGCTGCGCGCCCTGCACCGCATAGCGGCTGTTGATGACGAAGGTCGGCACCGACTGGATGCCCAGCGCCTGTGCCTGGCCCAGCCCGGCACGGACTTCGGCCAGCCCCTCATCCGACGCCAGCAGCGCCTGCACGCGCCCGGCCGGAATGCCGCCGGCGGCGGCCGCGTCGGCCAGTACCTGCGGATTGGCCAGGTTGCGGCCATGCTCGAAATGGGCGCGGAACAGCGCCTCGCCGACCGGCTCCTGCACGCCCTCGCGGCCGGCCAGCCACAGCAGGCGATGCGCCGGCAGGGTGGTGACCTTGACCTGGCCGCGGTCGAAATCCATCGGCAGCCCTTCGGCCTGCGCGGCGCCCTGGGTCTGCGCCAGCATCTGCTCCACGCGCTCGGCGCCGCCGAACTTGGCGGCATAGGCCTGCCGCAGCGGCACCGGCGTGGCGTCGGCATCGGGATCGAGCAGGAATGGATGCCAGCGCACCTCCAGCGGCGGCGCCTTGTCGCCCATCAGTTCCAGCGCGCGCTGGAAGCGGTGCTTGCCGATCCAGCACCAGGGGCAGACCACGTCGGACCAGATGTCGATGCGCATGGAGATTCCTTCGTCTTGGTGGAGCTCAGGCGCGCTCTGCAGCGCTCCATTGCGTGTAGGGATGCGAGGCCAGCGCGAGGTTGTAGTAGCGCAGCTCGTCGGTCACCTCGGCGCCGGCCCAGTCCGGCTTTTCGAACGGCTGGTCGGCGCTCTCCAGTTCCACTTCGGCCACCACCAGGCCGGCGTTGTCGCCAAGGAATTCGTCCACTTCCCACAACAGGCCGCCGTGGTCGACCAGATGGCGGCGCTTGTCGATCAGGCCGCCGACGCACAGCGCCAGCAGTTCGCGCGCCTCGCTTACCGGCACCGGGTAATCGAACTCCTGGCGGGTATGGCCGAGTTCGCGCGACTTGATGTTCAGGTACGCCGCATCGCCCTGGATGCGCACGCGCACCGAAGCCTTCTGCGCGCCGCTGTCCATCGCCGCCATGTCGTTGATGTAGCCCTGCGCCATCGGGATGACGGCATGCGCGGCGGCGCGCCAGCCGTCATTGGTGACCAGGAACTTGCGCTCGATCTCGATGCCCATTCAAAACCTCGTTGATGTGAGTCCCTCACAAAAGCAACGCACATCCATGTGCGCGTGTCTCATCGGTGCGAATCCCTCGCAAGAGCGGCGCGCATCCATGTGCGCGTGTCTCATTTCTTTTCGAACACCGCGATGCTTTCCACGTGCGCGGTATGCGGGAACATGTCCATCGCCCCGGCCGACACCAGGGTGAAGCCCTGCTCGTTGACCAGGTAGCCGGCATCGCGCGCCAGCGAGCCCGGATGGCAGCTGACATAGACGATGCGCTTGAACTGCTTGAGCGGCAGCTGCTGCAGCACGTCGATGGCGCCCGAACGCGGCGGGTCGAGCAGCAGCTTATCGAAACCCTGCCGCATCCACGGTGCATTGCGCTGGTCCTGGGTGAGGTCGGCGGCGAAGAACTGCGCGTTGTCCAGGCCGTTGCGCTGCGCGTTCTCCTTCGCCCGCGCCACCAGCCCGGCCTCACCCTCCACGCCCACCACTTCGCGCACGGTGCGCGCCAGCGGCAGGGTGAAGTTGCCCAGGCCGCAGAACAGGTCGAGCACGCGCTCGTCCGGCTGCGCGTCCAGCAGGGCCAGTGCGTGGGCGATCATCTGCTGGTTGAGCTTGGCGTTGACCTGGATGAAATCCAGCGGGCGGAATGCCAGCTCAACGTCCCACTGCGGCAGCGCGAACGACAGCGGCACGCCTTCGGCCGGCCACAGCGGATGCACCGACTCCAGCCCGCCGGGCTGCAGGTAGATGGCGAAACCGTGTTCCTGGCCGAACGCCGTCCATGCCTGCCGGTCGGCATCGGACAGCGGCTGCAGGTGGCGCACGGTCAGGGCGATGGCCGCATCACCGCCGATGAACTCGATCTGCGGGATGTCGCGCTTGCCGTCCAGTCCTTCGATGAAGGCCGACAACACCGCCACCCTGGTGCCGATCTCGGGGATCACGGTCAGGCACTGCGACAGGTCGGCGACGAAGCGCGGATCCTGCTCGCGGAAACCCACCAGGGTCTTGTCCTTCTTCTCGACGCGGCGCACCGAGAACCGGCCCTTGCGCCGGTAACCCCAGTTGTCGCCCACCAGCGGCGGCAGCACCGTGCCCGGGCTGACATGGCCGATGCGGGTCAGGTTGTCCATCAGCACCTGCTGCTTGGCCACGATCTGCTGGCCCTCCTCCAGGTGCTGCAGCACGCAGCCGGCGCAGACGCCGAAATGCGGGCAGCGCGGCTGCACGCGGTGCGGCGAGGCGGTGAGCACTTCCACGGTCCGCGCTTCATCGAAGTGGCGGCTTTTGCCGGTCTGCTCGGCCATCACCGTCTCGCCGGGCAGCGCTCCGGCCACGAAGGTCACCTTGCCGCCCTCGCCTTCGCGGCGGGCGACGCCACGGCCGTCGTGGCTGAGGTCGAGGATGTCGGTCTGGAACGGGGTCTTGTCTATGCGGGATCTGGATCGGGCCACGTGGCGGACGGCTGCGGGCGAAAAGGGGCGTCATTGTCGCAGATGCGCATCGGCCTGACTTCCGCCGCTTGCGCGGCCGCGCCACATCGCCAGTCATGCGCGGCACGGCTGACATGGAGGCAGCAGATGAATACGCACGCACAGGCGAACCCGCCGCGCCTGCTGCTGGTCGAGGACGACGCGACCAGCCAGGGCTTTTTCCGGGCCGCACTGGAAGCGCTGCCGGCCACGGTCGATGTTGCCGGCTCGGTCGCGCAGGCACTCGAGACCAGCGGCACGGCACGCCACGACCTGTGGCTGATAGACGTCAATCTTCCCGACGGAAGCGGACAGGAGCTGCTGCTGCGCCTGCGCGCGCTGCACCCCAACGTCCCCGCCCTGGCCCATACCGCCGACAATGGCGCGGACATCCGGCAGTCGCTGCGCGAGGCCGGTTTCGAGCGGCTCCTGGTCAAGCCGATGACCCGCGCCGACCTGCTCGATGCCGTGCGCGGCTGTCTCGGCCACGCCGGCGCCAGCGGAGCGCCGGCCAACGAGGAACCGGCCACGCCGGATTGGGACGAGAACGCGGCGCTGAGCGCGCTCAATGGCCAGCAGGCCCATGTCGTGGCGCTGCGCGAACTGTTCCTGTCCGAGCTGCCGGTCGCCCGCGATGCGGTTTCGGTGGCGCTGCGGCAGCACGACGACGGCGCCCTGCGCTCGCAGCTGCACCGGCTGCAGGCCAGCTGCGGCTTCGTCGGCGCCTCGCGGCTCGGCCGCGCGGTGCGGCAGCTGCACCAGGCGCCGGAGTCGGACTTGGCCCGGCGCCAGTTCGATGCGGCGGTGAGCGCGTTGCTGCATTGAGAAGCCGGGAACCAGTGGACGGGAACTGGACACTGGAGGAAGGCGAAAACCGGAGGCATGGTCCGTGCGCGCTCCGCTGCGTGAAAGCGGAGAGCAGGAAACAGGCGGGCAACCGCGGGCGGCATGCCGCTGTTGCTTCCTCCGGCTTCCCGTTCCTGTCTACGGGTTCCTGTTATTCAGATCGCCCAGCAGCTCCCAGGACTTCAGCCCGCGCCCGCCAAGATGGTGCAGCAGCACCGCGCGCATCTGCGGCCGCAGGCTGGCCAGGTCGGCCGCGTCGGGCATGCGGTCCTCGCCCAGCGCCAGCAGGGCCGCACCGGTGGCCAGGCCGCGACGCTCGGCGGCGTTGCGCTCGCTGAGCAGGCGCAGCGGCCCTTCCTGCGGGTCCAGCCGATAGCGCGCCGCCGGGTCGATCGGTTGACCGTCCGCCGCACTGGCCCAGTCGAAGCCGAACCCCAGCGCATCGAGCAGGTCGCGTTCGAAGCGGCGCAGCGCCCATGCCAGCCCGGCCGCCTCGGCCAGCCGTCCGCGCACCTGCCCGTAGGCGCGATGCAGCTCGGGCAAGGGGTCGTGGCGCGGGGCCAGCCGCAGTACCAGTTCATTGATATAGAAGGCGGCCAGCATCGCCTGCCCCAGCAGGCGCGGCGCGGCGTCCTGGCTCTCGGCGCGGCGCAGTTGCGCCAGTTCGCCGGCCATCACCGCATCCAGGCGGATCGACTGCAGCGGCTGCAGGGCCGCGCGCAGGGACTGTTTCTTCGGTCCATGCACGCCGCGCGCCAGCAGGCCGATGCGGCCGTGCTCGCGCGTCAGCGCTTCGACCAGCAGGCTGGTCTCGCGCCAGGGGCGCGCATGCAGGACGTAGGCGGGTTCGTCATCGATGCGCATGGGAAGGATGCTCCGCTCGCCTCGTTCGCTTTCCGCACTTGGTTGGCCGCAGTAGCGACTTCAGTCGCCAAGGGATTTTCCCCTTGTCTGCGCCCCCTCGGGAAAGCCCTTTCGCGACTGAAGTCGCTCCTGCGGAATCGGCGCGGCGGACGCCTTACTCGTAGCCGAAGGCCTTGAGCGCGGCCTCGTCGTCCGACCAGCCCTCGCGCACCCGCACCCAGGTCTCCAGGAAGACCTTGGCGCCGAACAGGCGCTCCATCTGCAGGCGTGCCTTGGCGCCGATTTCCTTCAGGCGCGTGCCGCCCTTGCCGATCACGATGGCCTTCTGGCCCTCGCGCTCGACCCAGATCACCGCGCCGATGCGCAGCAGGTTGCCATCCTCGGCGAAGCGCTCGATCTCCACCGTGGTGGCATACGGCAGCTCCTCGCCCAGCTGGCGCATCAGCTGCTCGCGCACCAGCTCGCCGGCCAGGAAACGCTGGCTGCGGTCGGTGATCTCGTCCTCGCCGAACATCGGCGGGGCCTCCGGCAGCAGCTTGAGCACGTCGCGCACCAGCGCGTCCAGGCCGTTGCGCTTCTGCGCCGAGATCGGGTGCACGCCGGCGAAATCGCGGCCCTCGGTGATCTCCTGCAGGAACGGCAGCAGCGCGCCCTTGTCCTTCAGCCGGTCGACCTTGTTGACCACCAGCAGCACTGGGATACCGGCATCGCGCAGCACGTTGAAGGCCAGCGTGTCCTCTTCGTCCCAGCGCCCGGCCTCGATCACCAGCAGGCCGGCGTCCACGCCTTCCAGCGAGCCGCGCGCGGCGCGGTTCATCACCCGGTTCATGGCCCGCTTCTGCTGGCGGTGCAGCCCGGGGGTGTCGACCAGCACCAGCTGGCCTTCGGGGAAGGTGGCGATACCCAGCAGGCGGTGGCGCGTGGTCTGCGGCCGGTTGGAGACGATGCTGACCTTGGCGCCCACCAGGGCGTTGGTCAGGGTCGATTTGCCGACGTTGGGGCGGCCGATGACGGCGACGCTGCCGCAGCGGTGGGAGGTGGTCTCGTTCACTTGGAATCCAGTTGCTCGATCGCGGCCGCAGCCGCCTGTTGTTCGGCCAGCCGCCGGGAGCTGCCTTCGCCCTCGGTGGTCACGTCCGGGTCGGTCAGGCGGCAGCGTACCCGGAAATGCCGGGCATGGTCATCGCCGGTTTCCGATACCAGTTCATATACCGGCAGCGGTTTCTGCCGCGCCTGCAGCCATTCCTGCAGGCGGGTCTTGGGGTCTTTTTCGGGTTTGCCGACCGGTACCGCGGCCATTGGCGCCTCGAACCAGGGCAACACCCGCGCGCGGCAGGCCTCGAAACCGGCATCCAGGTAGATCGCCGCCACCACCGCCTCGAAGGCATCGGCCAGGATCGAGTCGCGGCGGTGGCCGCCGGATTTCATCTCGCCCGGCCCCAGGGTCAGGCGCTCGCCCAGCTCCAGGGTACGGGCCATGGCCGCCAGCGCGCCTTCGCATACCAGCGCCGCCCGCGCCCGGGTCAGCGCCCCTTCGTCGGCCTTGGGCCAGCGCGCGAACAGCGCTTCGGCGACCATCATGTTGACGATGCTGTCGCCGAGGAACTCCAGGCGCTCGTTGTGCGGCGCGCCGGCGCTGCGATGGGTCAGGGCCTGCTGCAGCAGCCCCTGATCCTTGAACGGGTGGCCGATGCGGTCACCCCGGGCAACCGTCCTACTCACCGCGCGTCGTCAGATCCTGGGAATTCTCGAAATTCCCGACGATGTCGAGATTGCCGACCAGCGGGCGGCGCACTTCGTACTTGACGTTCATGCGCACGCCGCCGTCGATGCGGTCGAACTTGATGTTCTCGCGCTTGACGCTGTCCGAGTAATTCATGTCCATGCGCTTGAAGAACAGCTCCTGCGCCTTGACCGGATCGGCGCTGCCAGGCTCCCTGGCCAGGGCCTTCATCGAGGTCTTGACCGCATAGAACTCCTGGTACATCGGGAACAGCTTCATGCCGATGTAAAGGGCGAAGCCCACCACCGCCAACACCATCAGGAACGACGTCAGCGTCATGCCGCCTTGCTTGCGATTCATAGCGTTCTCCCCGGGTTGCGCCTACGTTACTGGATGCCCGAGCCGATCCGCGACGGTTCGAAGCCGTCCTTGCAGAACCAGCCGCTGCAGTTGAGCCAGATCAGGAACGCCTTGCCGCGCAGGTTCTGCTCGGGCAGGAAGCCCCAGAAACGGCCGTCGTCGCTGTTGTCGCGGTTGTCGCCCATGACCAGGTACTGGCCCTGCGGCACTTCCCAGTCGCCCTGCCCGGCCGGATTGGCGCGGCCCAGGTATTCCAGCACGGTATGCGTGCGGCCCGGCAGCGCCTCGCTGAGCAGGGTGGCGCCGTTCATTTCCGCGCCGCGGCCCTTGCCGACGTATTCGCCCTTGACCTCGTACGCCAGCGGCTGGCCATTGATCGACAGGGTGTCGCCATGGAAACCGATGCGGTCGCCCGGCAGGCCGACGACGCGCTTGATGAAATTCTCGCCGCGCTGCGGGTCGCCCGGCATGTCCGGATGGCCCGGGAACTGGAACACCACCACGTCGCCGCGACTGGGCTCGCCGGTCGGGATCACCTTGGTGTTGGTGATCGGCAGGCGGATGCCGTAGGCGAACTTGTTGACCAGGATGAAATCGCCGATCAGCAGGTTGGGCATCATCGAGCTGGACGGGATCTTGTACGGCTCGGCGATGAAGCTGCGCAGGATCAGCACCACCGCCAGCACCGGGAAGAAGGCGCGCGAGTAATCGACGAGCGCCGGCTCCTCGCTGTCCAGCAGGCCGCCCTTGGTCGCGCGGCGCCTGGCCATGAACAGCTTGTCCAGCAGCAGGACCAGGCCCGACCCCAGGGTCAGCACCACCAGGGCGATTTCAAACCATTTCATTCGTCATCCTTCGCTATGCACGGGACCCGGCGGCGGGCGCCGGTCACTTGTTGTCCATCTGCAGCACGGCCAGGAAGGCTTCCTGCGGGATCTCCACGCGGCCGACCTGCTTCATGCGCTTCTTGCCTTCCTTCTGCTTCTCCAGCAGCTTCTTCTTGCGCGAAACGTCGCCACCATAGCACTTGGCCAGCACGTTCTTGCGCATGGCCTTGACCGTGGTGCGGGCGATGATCTGCGAGCCGACGGCGGCCTGGATGGCGACGTCGAACATCTGCCGCGGGATCAGGTCCTTCATCTTCTCGCACAGCTCGCGGCCGCGGCGGTCGGCATGGCTGCGGTGCACGATCAGCGACAGCGCATCGACCTTGTCGCCGTTGATCAGCACGTCCACGCGCACGAACGGGCCGGCATCGAAGCGCACGAAGTGGTAGTCCAGCGAGGCATAGCCGCGGCTGACCGACTTGAGCTTGTCGAAGAAGTCCAGCACCACCTCGGCCATCGGCAGCTCGTAGCTGATCTGCACCTGGCTGCCCAGGTAGTTGATGCCGATCTGGGTGCCGCGCTTCTCCTCGCACAGCTTGATGATGTTGCCGATGTACTCCTCGGGAGTGAGCACGTTGGCGCGGATGATCGGCTCGCGGATCTCCTCGACCTGGTTCACCGGCGGCAGCTTGGCCGGGTTGTCCATCATCACGATGGAACCGTCGCTCTTGAGCACCTCGTAGACCACGGTCGGCGCGGTGCTGATCAGGTCCAGGTCGTACTCGCGCTCCAGGCGCTCCTGCACGATCTCCATGTGCAGCATGCCGAGGAAGCCGCAGCGGAAGCCGAAGCCCATGGCCTCGGAGCTTTCCGGCTCGAAGCGCAGCGCGGCGTCGTTCAGGCGCAGCTTGTCCAGCGCCTCGCGCAGGTCCGGGTAGTCCTCGGCATCGACCGGGAACAGGCCGGCGAACACGCGCGGCTGCATTTCCTGGAAGCCGGGCAGCGGCTTGGGGGCAGGATCGCCAGCCAGGGTCAGGGTGTCGCCGACCGGCGCGCCGTGCACGTCCTTGATCGACGCGGTGATCCAGCCCACCTCGCCCGCCGACAGCCTGCCGGTGACCTTGCGCTTGGGCGTGAACACGCCCACCGCGTCGACCTGGTGGTTGCGGCCGGTGGACATGACCAGCAGCTTGTCGCCGGTCTTGACCTCGCCCTGCATCACGCGCACCAGCGAGACCACGCCCAGGTAGTTGTCGAACCAGGAGTCGATGATCAGCGCCTGCAGCTTGTCGGTGTCGCGCGGGACCGGCGGCGGGATGCGGTGGACGATCGCCTCCAGCACCTCTTCCACGTTCAGGCCGGTCTTGGCCGACACCGGCACCGCGTCGGTGGCGTCGATGCCGATCACCGCCTCGATCTCGGCCTTGGCGCGGTCGGTATCGGCGGTGGGCAGGTCGATCTTGTTGAGCACCGGCACCACTTCCAGGCCCATCTCGACCGCGGTGTAGCAGTTGGCCACGGACTGGGCTTCCACGCCCTGGGCCGCGTCCACCACCAGCAGCGCGCCCTCGCAGGCGGCCAGCGAACGGCTGACTTCATAGGAGAAGTCGACGTGGCCGGGGGTGTCGATGAAGTTCAGGTGGTAGGTTTCGCCATTGCGCGCCTTGTACGGCAACGACACCGACTGCGCCTTGATGGTGATGCCACGCTCGCGCTCGATCGGGTTGTTGTCCAGGACCTGCGCTTCCATTTCGCGCGCGGTCAGGCCGCCACAGATCTGGATGATGCGGTCGGCCAGGGTGGACTTGCCATGGTCGACGTGGGCGATGATGGAGAAATTGCGGATGTTCCGCATCGGATCGGCAGACATAAGGTGGCGGCGGCGCGGCGCGTCGTCAGGATAACGAGGCATTATCGCACGCCCGGCGGGCAGCCCGCACAGGCGGCCGGCCCGAACGGCAGGAGCCGCCCGGAGGCGGCCCCTGCGTACAGCTTGATGAAGGCGGGACTCAGCCGCCGGCCCGGACCGCGACGAAGGCGCTGTTGCCGCCCGCCCGCACCAGCAGCATCACCACGTCGCCCTTCTTGTAGCCGGCCAGTTCGCGGTTGAGCGCGGCCACGCTGCCGACCGGGGTGCGGCCGACCTGCAGCACCACCATGCCCGGCGACAGCCGCGCCTCGCGTGCGGCCTGCCCGTTCACGCCGGTGATGCGCACGCCCTCGCCCGCCTCCAGCCCCAGCTGCCTGCGCTCGGCGGCCGTCAGGTCGGCCACTTCCAGCCCCAGCAGGGCATTGGCGCCAGCCATCGGCTTGTCCCCGCCGCCGGCAGCCGGGCCATTGGCGGGCCGCGCCGCATCCTCGGCCAGTTCTGTAAGGGTCACGGTGATTTCGCGCTGCTTGCCGTCACGCAGGATGCCCAGCCGTACCTTGCTGCCGGGCGGCATGGCGCCGATCAGCGGCGGCAGGTCGCTGGATGCGGCGATCTCGGTGCCGTTGACCGACCGGATCACATCGCCGACTTCCAGGCCCGCCTTGCGGGCCGCGCTGTCCTCGACCATCTGGTTGACCAGTGCGCCACGGCTGTCCGACATGCCCAGCCCCTGGGCCTTGAGCGAATCGAGCGGCTCGACCACGACGCCCAGCTGGCCACGGCTGACCTTGCCGGTCTTCTTGATCTGCTCCACCGCGCTCATCGCCAGGTCGATCGGGATGGCGAAGCTGATGCCCATGTAGCCGCCGGAAGCGGAGAAGATCTGCGAGTTGATGCCGACCACCTCGCCACGGGTATTGAGCAGCGGACCGCCGGAATTGCCCTGGTTGATGGCCACGTCGGTCTGGATGAACGGCACGTAGCGCTGCTCGGCGTAGGGATTGCTGCGGCCGGTGGCACTGACGATGCCGGCGGTGACCGAATGATCCAGCCCGAACGGAGAACCGATCGCCACCACCCACTGGCCGGGCTTGAGCGTATTGGAATCGCCCACGCGCACGGTCGGTAGGCCCTTGGCGTCGATCTTCAGCAGCGCCACGTCGTATTGCTGGTCGCTGCCGACGACCTTGGCGTCGAACTCGCGGCGGTCGCTGAGCTTGACCTTGACCGTCTCGGCGCCGTCGATCACGTGGTGGTTGGTCAGCACGTAGCCGTCGGCGGAAATGACGAAGCCCGACCCCATGCCGCGTCCGCGCGGGCCGTTGTCCGGCGCATCGTCGCCGCCGGGCACCTGGAAGTCGGGGCCGAAGAAGCGCCGGAAGAAGTCCGGCAGCTGATCCATGTCCGGGCGGCCGCCACCGGCCATGCGCGGGTTGCGGCGCGGGCCGATGACCGTCTCGACGTTCACCACGCCCGGCCCGACCTGGTCCACCAGCTGGGTGAAATCGGGCAGGCCGCTGACCAGCTGCGGGGCCGGCGCGGCGGGGCGCGCGGCGACCGCCTGCTCTGCGGGGGCGGCAGGTGCGTTGCTCTGGGCGCAGGCGGCCAGCGGCAGGGTCATCGCCAGCAGGCCGAACAGTCGCGTGTGGATACGGTGGGTCATCAGGATCGAGCCTCCGATTGAAAGAGTAGGAAACACCTCCCGTCCGGCGTGGAGCGCAGGACAGGGAAATTCCGGGGAAACAGCCCCCGCGGCGCAGGCCACGGGGCGGGGAAAGGAACGCCGGCGTCAGTGCCGCGGCGGCTGCGCGTCCGGCTCGCCGGACCTGTCCTGCGACGGCATGCGCGGTTCGAACGGATAGAAGGCCGCGCCGCCCTCCGCCACTGGAAGGCTGGCATTCAAGGCATGGTTCGACAGCGCCGGGGACAGGCTCGAACGCGGCCAGGGGCGCGCCCGCAGCACGTTGCCGGGATCGGCGAAAGGATCCGTGCGCAACGCCGGCACCGGCGACTGCGTGGCGACAGCGCGCGCCGGTTCGGCCTGCCGCGCGGCGGCGCTGCGCGCCACCTGCTGGGTGCGGGTCGCGCTGCCGCGGCGCGCCGGGGCATCCGCGCGCCGCAGTGCGGCAACGGCCACGGCGGGCGCCGCAGCCGCCAGTCCTGCATCGCCGCCGGCGTCCGGCGCGCGGCCGGCATCGGCCACGACTGCGGTCGCCGGAACCTGCGCGGCGGTGGCGATCACGGGTTCCGGCGCAGCCGGCCCGGGCAGCTGCCCGCGCGCCATGAACAAGGCCACGGCTGCGACCGAGGCCGCCAGCGCGGCGCCGCCGCCCCAGCGCCGCCAGCCGGCACGGCGTGCCTGCCGCTCGGAGGCGGGCGGCGCCCGGCGGGCATCGGCGGCGATCGCCTCGCGGATCTTCAGGTCGAAACCGGCCGGCGCCGGCGCGCAGGCCTGGCCGCGCAGCGCGTCGCCGAGCAGTTGCCAGCGTTCCTGGCAGCCGGCCAGCTCGCCGTCGTGCTGCAGCCGGCGCAGCAGGAAACGCGCCTCGTCGGTGGGCAGCTCGCCGTCGACCAGCGCCGACAACTGCTGCCGGTAATGAAGCTCGAACTTGTCGGCGGCATTGCCCGCCGCATCGACACGACCGGAAACATTCATGCGCGGCTCCTTTCACGGGTGGCGCTGGCGGTATCCAGCAATGGACGCAACTGGAGGTCGATGGCCTCGCGGGCGCGGAAGATCCGCGAACGCACGGTACCGATCGGGCACCCCATCTTCTGCGCGATTTCCTCGTAGCTCATGCCTTCCACCTCTCGCAGCGTGATGGCCGAACGCAGCTCCTCGGGAAGCGCGTCGACCGCCTTCATCACGGTCTGTTCCAGTTCCTGGCGCATCAGCTCGCGTTCGGGCGTGTCGGTGTCGCGCAGGCGCGCACCGGCGTCGAACTGTTCGGCGTCGCCGATCTCGATGTCGTCGGTCGGCGGGCGCCGGTTGTGCGCGGCAAGGTAGTTCTTGGCGGTGTTCACTGCGATTCGATGCAACCAGGTATAGAACTGGGCGTCGCCACGGAAATTCCCGATCGCGCGGTAGGCGCGTACGAAAGTGTCCTGGGCCACGTCCTGACATTCACTCCAGTCGGCGATGTAGCGCCCGATCAGCGCGACGATGCGGTGCTGGTACTTGCGCACCAGGACATCGAACGCCGCGCTCTCGCCGCGCTGCACGCGCCGGACCAGCTCCAGATCCAGCTCCTGCGGTGTTTCAACCTCGGCCATGGGGGGCCGCACTCCTGTCAGCCCAACCGACGTCGGGCAATGAGACCGCCTGTGGCGGAAAAAGTTCAGCGCCCCGTCCAGGGGCCGCCGCACCGGCTTTTAACTCGGGTTCGGCTAGCCTGTCGGCGATGACCACGGGCGCGAACACCTTGCACTTCCCAAGCATTGGGATTTGACGCCGGGGAAACAACCTCTGGATCATAGCGACCTTCTCCATACACAACCGGATGGAACGTCCCATGCTTTCAGGTTTCGATGGGCTCCGCTTCACTCACTGGCAGGCCGAGATCCGCGACGACGGCATCGTCGTGCTGGCCCTGGACCGCCGCGACAGTCCGGTCAACGCGATGTCGCAGGACGTGCTGCTGGAACTGGGCGACATCATCGAGCGCCTGGCGATCGACCCGCCCAAGGGCGTGGTGATCCGCTCGGCCAAGGCCGCCGGCTTCATCGCCGGCGCCGACCTGAAGGAATTCCAGGAGTTCGATCGCCGCGGCACCGTCAACGACGCCATCCGCCGCGGCCAGTCCACCTACCAGAAACTGGCCGAGCTGCCCTGCCCGACCGTGGCCGCGATCCACGGGCACTGCCTGGGCGGCGGCACCGAACTGGCGCTGGCCTGCCGTTACCGCGTGGCCTCCAGCGATCCGTCCACCCGCATCGGCCTGCCCGAAACCCAGCTGGGCATCTTCCCCGGCTGGGGCGGCAGCGCGCGCCTGCCGCGACTGGTCGGCGCACCGGCGGCGATGGACATGATGCTGACCGGACGCACGCTGTCGGCCTCGGCCGCGCGCGGCATCGGCCTGGTCGACAAGGTCGCCGCGCCGGCGGTGCTGGTCGATGCGGCGATATCGCTGCTGCAGTCCGGCACGACCCGGCCGTTCAAGCAGCGCGCCACCGCCTGGGCCACCAACACCTGGCTGGCGCGCAGGATCCTCGCCCCGCAGATGGTCAAGCAGGTCGCGCGCAAGGCGAAGAAGGACCAATACCCGGCGCCCTATGCGCTGATCTCCACCTGGGAGCGCAGCGGCGGCAGCGGCATCCAGGCGCGCCTGGACGCCGAGCGCCGCGCGGTGGTCAAACTGGCCGGCGGCCCGACCGCGCGCAACCTGATCCGCATCTTTTTCCTGACCGAGCGGCTCAAGGCGCTGGGCGGCAAGGACTCCCGTATCCGCCACGTGCACGTGGTCGGCGCCGGCGTGATGGGCGGCGACATCGCCGCATGGGCGGCCTACAAGGGTTTCGACGTCACCCTGCAGGACCGAGAACAGCGCTTCATCGACCCGGCCATGGCCCGCGCCCAGGCGCTGTTCGAGAAGAAGGTGAAGGACCCGGCCAAGCGCCCGGAAGTGGCGGCGCGGCTGAAGGCCGACCTGGCCGGCGACGGCGTTGCCAGGGCCGACCTGGTGATCGAGGCGATCATCGAGAACCCGGACGCCAAGCGCGAGCTGTACCAGTCGCTGGAGCCGCGGATGAAGGACGATGCGCTGCTGACCAGCAACACCTCCTCGATCCCGCTGGTGGAGCTGCGCGAGCACATCGCCCACCCGGCCCGGTTCGCCGGCCTGCACTACTTCAACCCGGTGGCGCAGATGCCGCTGGTGGAGATCATCCACCACGACCGCATGGCGCCGGAAACCGAACAGCGGCTGGCCGCGTTCTGCAAGGCGCTGGGCAAGTTCCCGGTGCCGGTGGCCGGCACCCCGGGCTTCCTGGTCAACCGCGTGCTGTTCCCCTACATGCTGGAAGCGGCCACCGCCTACGCCGAGGGCATCCCCGGCCCGGTGATCGACCGCGCCGCGGTCAAGTTCGGCATGCCGATGGGGCCGATCGAGCTGCTCGACACCGTGGGCCTGGACGTGGCCGCAAGCGTCGGCAGGGAACTGGCGCCGTTCCTGGGCCTGCAGATCCCGGCCGCGCTGGCCACTGTCGAACAGGGCCGGCGCGGCAAGAAGGACGGCCAGGGCATCTACAAGTGGGAGAACGGCCGCGCGGTGAAGCCGGAGGTGGCCAAGGACTACCAGGCGCCGTCGGACCTGGAGGACCGCCTGATCCTGCCGCTGCTCAACGAGGCGGTGGCCTGCCTGCACGACGGCGTGGTGGCCGATGCCGACCTGCTCGATGCCGGCGTGATCTTCGGCACCGGCTTCGCCCCGTTCCGTGGCGGCCCGATCCAGCACATCCGCGCCACCGGCGCCGACGCGCTGGTGGAAAAGCTCAGGACCCTGCAGGCGCGCCACGGCGACCGCTTCGCGCCGCGCCCGGGCTGGGACATGCCGGTGCTGCGCGAACCCATCGCCTGAGCGCCCGGAAAGCCGGATGACGATGCCACCGGGGCTGCCATGCGGCCCCGTTTTTTTTTTGCCCAGCGGGTTTGGCCGGCAGAGCCCCAGCGGGGCTTTGCCCCGCTCTACAGGGTGATGTGGTTTTTTGTGACGCCGCGGGCCTGGCTGGTAATGCCCCAGCGGGGCCTTGCCCCGCTCTACAGGGGCTGCTTTCCTGGTGGCCGTTGCTGGTCCTGCTTTCGCGGGTGCCGCATCGAATACGCGCACCGATGCTGCGGAATACGACCACTTGCGTGCTGATTGACCCAAATCAAGGCAATCCGGCGCCTCCCGGCCGAATCTATGGCCGTCGCCCGGCACACCTTCGCGCCGGGCCGTGACGGCCCGGCCGCACGCAGCGTCCATCGCATACCCCACAGGAGCAACCCCATGAAAACCTCGCGCCGCCTTCTCCTCGCCCTGGCCCTGATCGGTGCCGCCGGTGCGGCCCAGGCTGCCGGCAACTGCACCGTCTCGCTCAAGGGCAACGACGCGATGCAGTTCGATCTCAAGGAAGCCACCGTTTCGGCCGGCTGCGCCAACATCACGATCGAACTGACCCACACCGGCAAGCTCCCGGCCACGGCCATGGGCCACAACGTGGTGGTGTCCACCACCGCCGACATGGCCGGCGTCAACCGCGACGCGATCCGCGCCGGCGTCGCCAACAACTACGTGCCGGCCGGCGACACCCGGGTGATCGCCCACACCACGCTGATCGGCGGCGGCCAGAAAACCCAGGTGCGTTTCCCGGGCAACAAGCTCACCGCTGGCGGCGACTACAGCTTCTACTGCTCCTTCCCGGGCCACTCGGCCATGATGAAGGGCAAGCTGATCGTAACCCGCTGATTTTCCTGGCCGTGCAGCGCAGGCCCGGGCGACCCTGTCGCCCGGGCCTGCGTCATATACTGTTCAGGATGGCATCCAGCGGACCATCGTGGTCCATGGATGACTGCAACCGCCCGGACACGCATTGATCCAAGTCAATGCCCGGTGTGCTCCACACGGGGATGATTCCCCCGTTCAGACTGAGGATCAGGCCGCATGCAAAGCGTGCAGGGGACGTATAACGACAAGGTGGTGCGCCAGTTCGCGGTGATGACCGTGGTCTGGGGCATCGTGGGCATGCTGGTGGGCGTGATCATCGCCGCCCAGCTCTACTGGCCGACGCTGGGCGAGGGCATTCCGTGGCTGGGCTATGGCCGGTTGCGGCCGCTGCACACCAACGCGGTGATCTTCGCCTTCGGCGGCTGCGCGCTGATCGCGACCAGCCTGCACGTGGTGCAGCGCACCTGCCATGTCCGCCTCATATCGGACAAGCTGGCGGCCTTCGTGTTCTGGGGCTGGCAACTGGTGATCGTGGCCGCGGCCATCTCCCTGCCGCTGGGCTGGACCCAGGGCAAGGAGTACGCCGAGCTGGAGTGGCCGATCGACATCCTGATCGCCGTGGTCTGGGTGGCCTACGCGGTGCTGTTCATCGGCACGATCGCAAAACGCCGGGTCAAGCACATCTACGTGGCGAACTGGTTCTATGCCAGCTTCATCCTGGCCATCGCCCTGCTGCACATCGTCAACAACATCTCCATCCCCGCCGGCCTGACCAAGTCCTACCCGGTCTACAGCGGCGCGGTCGATGCGATGGTGCAGTGGTGGTACGGCCACAACGCGGTCGGCTTCTTCCTGACCGCCGGCTTCCTGGGAATGATGTATTACTTCGTGCCCAAGCAGGCCGGCCGCCCGGTGTACTCCTACCGCCTGTCGATCGTGCACTTCTGGGCGCTGATCGCCGTGTACATGTGGGCCGGTCCGCACCACCTGCAGTACACCGCCCTGCCCGACTGGGCGCAGTCGCTGGGCATGGTGTTCTCGCTGATCCTGCTGGCCCCGTCGTGGGGTGGCGCGATCAACGGCGTGCTGACCCTGTCCGGCGTGTGGCACAAGCTGCGCACCGACCCGATCCTCAAGTTCCTGATCGTGGCCGTGTCGTTCTACATGATCGCCACGTTCGAAGGCCCGATGATGTCGATCAAGACGGTCAACTCGCTGTCGCATTACACCGACTGGACCATCGGCCACGTCCATGCCGGCGCGCTGGGCTGGGTGGCGATGATCTCCATCGGCTCGATCTACGCGCTGATGCCCAAGCTGCTGGGCCGCGAGCAGATGTATTCGGTCAAGGCCATCGACACCCACTTCTGGCTGCACACCATCGGCGTGGTGCTGTACATCGCCTCGATGTGGATCGCCGGCGTGATGCAGGGCCTGATGTGGCGCGCGACCAACGACGACGGCACCCTGACCTACACCTTCGTCGAGTCGCTCAAGTTCACCTATCCGTACTACCTGATCCGTCTCGGCGGTGGCCTGGTGGTGCTGGGCGGCATGTGCCTGATGGCCTGGAACGTCTGGCGTACCTGGCGTACCGCCCCCGCGATCGAACCGCAGCCGCTGCTGCCCGTCGACGCCTCCGAAGTGCGTGCCTGAGGAGGAAGGAACCCCATGAGCGATAACAAGAATCCCCACGAGAAAGTCGAGAAGAACGTCGGCCTGATGGCGGTGCTGATCGCGGTGGCCGTGTCGTTCGGCGGCCTGGCCGAGATCGTGCCGCTGATGTTCCAGGCCGAGGCGATCAAGCCGCTGGAGGGCGTGGAGCCCTACCCGGCGCTGGAACTGGCCGGGCGCGACATCTACGTCCGCGAGGGCTGCTACAACTGCCATTCGCAGATGGTGCGCACCCTGCGCTTCGAAACCGAGCGCTACGGCCACTACTCGCTGGCCGGCGAATCGGTCTACGACCGTCCCTTCCAGTGGGGCAGCAAGCGCACCGGCCCGGACCTGGCGCGTGTCGGCGGCCGTTATTCCGACGCCTGGCACCGGGTGCACCTGATCAACCCGCGCGACGTCGTGCCCGAGTCGAACATGCCCAGCTTCCCATGGCTGGAAAAGAACGAACTGGACGGGGCGACTGTCGCCCGGCACATGGCCGCGCTCAGGAAGCTGGGCGATCCCTACACCGACGAGCAGCTCGCCAGTGCGGCCGAGGACGTCAAGGGCAAGACCGAGCTGGATGCGGTCGTCGCCTACCTGCAGGGTCTGGGGCGGCATGCGCCGCGGGGAGGCCAGCAATGATCTCCGGGATCGTGACCGCGCTGCTGCTGATGCTGTTCATCGGCGGCTGGATCTGGGCCTGGAGCCCGAAGCGCAAGCGTGAATTCGAGGATGCGGCACGCCTGCCGCTGGAAGAGGACGACGTGCAATACGGCAACGGGGGAGAGCGCGCATGATGAGCATGGGATGGACGTGGTACGTCATCGCCCTGGTTGCGCTGAACATCCTGGGCTGCGTGTGGCTGCTGTGGTGGACCGCGCGCCGCCGCCCCGGCGACCCGAAGCCGGAGGACACGCTGCATACCTGGGACGGCGACATCACCGAGTACAACAAGCCGCTGCCGCGCTGGTGGATCAACCTGTTCTACCTGACCATCATCTTCGCCATCGGCTATCTGTTCTGGTACGGCGGCCTGGGCAACATCCCCGGCTACAGCGGCTGGACCTCGCAGAAGGAGCATGCCGCGGACAAGGCGGTCGAAGACGCCAAGCTGGAGCAGACCTTCAAGCCCTACGCCGGCCAGCCGATCGACCAGCTGGCCAAGGACCCGAAGGCGCTGGCGCTGGGCCGCTCGATCTTCGGCAATACCTGCGCCACCTGCCACGGCTCCTCGGGCCAGGGCGCCATCGGCTACCCGAACCTGACCGACGACATCTGGCATTGGGGCGGTTCGCCCGATCGCATCCTGGAAACGGTGCTGGACGGCCGCGAAGGCGTCATGCCGGAATGGGGCACGGTGCTGACCGGCATGGGCGGCCCGGAAGCGGTGGACTACACCATCGCCTACGTGCGCACCCTGTCGGCTCCGGAAACCCTGCAGAACAACTACATGGCCGCCCGCGGCAAGAAGCTGTACGACGGCGTCTGCGTGGCCTGCCATGGCGTGGACGGCAAGGGCAACCAGGACATCGGCGCGCCGGACCTGACCGACAACTACTGGCTCTACGGCAACAGCCGCGAAAGCCTGTACAAGACGATCACCGAAGGCCGCCACGGCACCATGCCGGCGCACCGCGAACTGCTCGGCGAGACCCGCGTCCGCCTGGTCGCCGCCTACGTCTGGTCGTTGTCGCATAATCAGGCGGACACTAGGGCCAGCACGAGCGCAAAGTGACCGACTTCAGCGAGCCACGCTTCGACCATCCCCCACGTCCGCTGGCCCAGCGCGTGGGGGCCATCGCCTGGCCCAGCTTTTTCGCCGCAGGCGTGGCGACGATGGTGTTCTTCGCCTTCGTCGACCCGCTGACGCTGCGCGACATGACCTTCCCCGACCTGCAGATCTCGCGCGAGCTCGGCTATACGCTGGGCTTCGCCATGTTCTGGCTGGCCACCGCGTCCTCGAGCCTGTTCACCTGGATCCTGTTGCGCCCCGCCAGCCGCTTCAACCGCGCACTGCCGCCGGACCGTTGAACGGCGGCTGCGACAATCCGTCGCTTCCCTGCTTTCGTTACAGACCGATACTGATCGCCCCCGCGCAGCAACACGCCACGCCTACGTCATGACCGTCACCCGCCCGTTCCCGCATCCTCCCTCGCCGCCCGCGGCGGCCACCCTGGAACGCACGCCATGAGCAAGCGCATTCCGCTGGATGTCGTGGACGACCAGGGCAATTCGTTCTACGTCAGCGAGCGCAAGGTCTATCCCCGCGACGTCTCCGGGCGCTTCAACCGGCTGCGCGTGGCCGCGGTGGTGTGGCTGCTGGGCATGTACTACCTGTTCCCGTGGCTGTCGTGGGACGGCCGCCAGGCGGTGCTGTTCGACCTGCCCGCACGCAAGTTCTACATCTTCGGGCTGGTGTTCTGGCCGCAGGACTTCTTGTTCCTTGCCATGCTGCTGATCATCGCGGCGATGACCCTGTTCTTCTCCACCGCCCTGGCCGGACGCCTGTGGTGCGGCTATGCCTGCCCGCAGACGGTGTGGACCGAGACCTTCCTGTGGATGGAACGCTGGTTCGAGGGCGACCGCTCCCGGCGCATGAAGCTCGACGCCGGCCCGTGGAACCGCGAAAAAGTACTGCGCAAGGGCGGCAAACACCTGTTCTGGCTGCTGTTCGCGCTGTGGACCGGCTTCACCTTCGTCGGCTTCTTTACTCCCATCCGCGACCTGGGATCGCGCCTGCTGCCGTTCGACTGGGGCGGCTGGGAAACCTTCTGGGTGCTGTTCTATGCGCTGGCGACCTGGGGCTTTGCCGGCATCCTGCGCGAGCAGGTGTGCAAGTACATGTGCCCCTACGCGCGCTTCCAGAGCGCGATGTTCGACCGCAACACCCTGCTGATCGCCTACGACCCGATGCGCGGCGAACCGCGCGGCCCGCGCAAGCGTGGCCTGGGCAGCGTGCTGGAACGCGCGCGGGGCCTGCTGATCCCGTCGGTCGCCTACGACTACGTGTTCCGCGCCGGCCTGCATCCTTCCGCCGCCACCCAGGCCGCGCACGCCAAGGGCACGATCACCTGGGACGGCGAGCTGGCCGAGGTCGCGCCGCTGCCGAAGTTCGCGCCCGAGGAACTGGGCGACTGCATCGACTGCACCATCTGCGTGCAGGTCTGCCCGACCGGCATCGACATCCGCAACGGCCTGCAGTACGAGTGCATCGCCTGCGGCGCCTGCATCGATGCCTGCGATGAAGTGATGGACAAGATGGGCTACCCGCATGGCCTGATCCGCTACTCCACGCAGAACGCCATCGACGGCAAGCCTACCCGCGTGCTGCGTCCGCGCATCTTCGTGTATGGCCTGCTCCTGCTGGGCCTGTGCGGCGCCTGGGCCTGGGGCGTGACCCACCGCAGCGAACTGATCGCCGAGGTGCTGCGCGACCGCAACGCGCTGTACCGCCAGTCCGCCGACGGCAGCATCGCCAACGACTACACGCTCAAGCTGATCAACAAGAGCCAGGAAACCCGCCGTTACCGCATCACCCTGGAACCGGCCGACGCCGGCCTGCGCCTGGGCGGCCAGACCGAAGTCCAGGCCGGTCCGGAGCAGGTGCTGCCGGTGGCGTTGAACGTGGTCGCCGACGGCGAAGTCAGCGGCCGCCGCGCCCTGCGCTTCGTGGTCGAGCGCGAGGATGGCGGCGAGAAGCGCGTCGTCGAAAGCAGTTTCTTTGGTCCGGTGCAATGAACGAAAACCCGAAATCCCCCTGGCGCATCCCCGTGTTCTGGCTGGTGGTCGGCCTGCCGCTGCTGTCCATCGTGGCCGGCGTCGGGCTGGTGATCGTCGCCGTGCGTTCGGGGGGCGCCGACGTCGTGTCCGATCCGGTGCAGCGCGTGTCGCAGATCCAGACCACCGACCTCGGCCCTGACGAAGCGGCGCAGAAGCTGGGCCTGAGCGCCGTGCTGCGCGTGGAGGACGGTGTCATCGAAGTCCTCCCGGCCACGGGCAGGTTCGCCACCCACGCGCCGCTGCAGCTGGTGCTGGAACACCCCACCCGCCAGTCCGACGACCTGCGCCTGGAACTGGCGCCGCAGGGTCCGGGCTGGCGCATCGAAAAGGCCGTGGACGCCGAGCACGACTGGGTCGTGCAGCTGCGCGACGCCGAGGGCCGCTGGCGCCTGCATGGCCGGTTGCCGAAGCAGCAGCACGCCGCCCGCCTCTCCCCCTCGCTGGGCGGGGAACACTGAGCCTGGCCGTGGTCGCCGATCCGGCCCGGTCGCCCGCCGATACCGCGGCCACCGGCGCCTGCCATCACTGCGGCGAAGCACTGCCGGCCCAGCCGCACCTGGCGGCGCAGGGCGGCGTCACGCAGGCCTTCTGCTGCCATGGCTGCGCGGCTGCCGCCGAGTGGATCGCCAGCGCCGACCTGGACGGCTATTACCGCCTGCGCAGCGCCAATGCCGCGCGCGTGGGCGAAGACCTGCCCGACCTGGCGGTCTGGGACCGCACCGACGTGCAGGCCGAGCACAGCCGCCAGATAGCGGGCGGCCGCGAGATCACCCTGCTCACCGACGGCATGCGCTGCGCGGCCTGCGCCTGGCTGATCGATCGCGCGCTGGCGCGCGAGCCGGGCGTGATCGACTGCGGCGCCAACGCCGTCACCGGCCGCATCCGCATCGCCTGGGACCCGGCGCGCACCGCGCTGTCGGCGCCGCTGCGGCGGCTGGCGATGCTCGGCTACCGCCCCTACCTGGCCGGCAGCGAGGCCGCCGAGCGGCAGCGCACCCGCGAGCGCCGGCGCTGGCTGCTGCGGCTGGGCATCGCCGGGCTCGGCATGCTGCAGGCGATGATGCTGGCCGAGGCGCTGTACCTGGATTTCAACAGCACCATGCCGGTGCCCACCCGCGATTTCTTCCGCTGGCTGACCTTCCTGCTGTGCACGCCGGTGGTGTTCTATTCCGGCTGGCCGTTCCTGTCCGGGGCGATGCGCGAACTGCGCGAACGCCGCCTGGGCATGGACGTGCTGATCGCCAGCTCCACCCTGCTCGCCTACCTGGCCAGCCTGCTGGAAACCATCCGCGGCGGTCCGCACGTCTGGTACGACGCGGCGGTGATGTTCGTGTTCCTGCTGCTGGCCGCGCGCATGCTCGAACAGCGCGCGCGCTCGGTGGCCAGCGCCCAGGTCGACGCGCTGGCGCGTGCGCGCCCGGCCTTCGCCACCCGCGAACTGGCCGACGGCCGCCGCGAGTCCGTGCCGTTGGCGGCGCTGGACGTTGGCGACGTGGCCTGCGTTGCGGCCGGCGAAGCGGTACCCGCCGACGGCGTGCTGCTCGGCGACGGCGACGACGAGGCCTGGTTCGAGGAGGCGCTGCTGACCGGCGAATCGGCGCCGGTGCGCAAGCAGCCCGGCGAGCCGGTCTACGCCGGCACCGTCTGCCGCGAACGCCCGGCACGGCTGCGCGTCGCCCTGACCGGCACCGCTACCCGCCTGTCGCAGCTGGCGCGGCTGGTCGAACAGGCACAGGAGCACCGGCCCGCGCTGGCGCGCCTGGCCGACCGCATCGGCAGCCGTTTCGTGCTGGCGCTGCTGCCGGTGGCGCTGGTCGTATTCGCCGGCTGGTGGCACTACCAGCCCGAACGCGCCCTGGAGGTCACCCTCGCCCTGCTGGTCATCAGCTGCCCCTGCGCACTGTCGCTGTCGGTTCCGGCGGCGCTGGCCACCGCGCATGGCGCGCTGGCCCGCATCGGCCTGCTGGCGGTGCGCGCGGACGCGATGGACACGCTGGCGCGCGCCACCGACATCGTGTTCGACAAGACCGGCACGCTCAGCGACGGCCGCCCGGTGCTGGCCACCACGCAGGTGCTGGATGCCCGGCTGGATGCGGCCACCGCGCTGGACATCGCCGCCGCGCTGGAACGCGACAGCGGCCATCCGCTGGCCGCCGCCTTCCTCCGCGACGCCACCGGCACGCTTTCCGCCGCCCAGGTCGAAGCCGTGCCCGGACGCGGCGTGCAGGGCGTGGTGGATGGCCGCCAGTGGCGCCTGGGCCGGGCTGACTTCGCCGCCGCGCGCGAGGACGACGGCGCGCTGTGGCTGGGCGACGGCCAGCATGCCGCCGCCCGCTTCGTGCTGGAGGAACGCGCCCGCGACGACGCTGCGCAGGCACTGGCCGCGCTGCGCGCGCAGGGCCTGCGCGTGCATCTGGCCAGTGGCGATGGCCAGGCCGCGGTGCAGCGCATGGCCGCGATGCTCGGGCTGGAAGACGCACACGCGCGGCAGTCGCCGGAAGACAAGCTGGAACTGGTGCGGCGGCTGCAGGCCGAAGGCCGGGTCGTGGCGATGGTCGGCGACGGCCTCAACGACGCGCCGGTGCTGGCCGGCGCCGATGTCTCCATCGCCATGGGCGAAGGCGCCTCGCTGGCGCACCGCGCCGCCGACCTGGTCACCACCGGCGGCGGCCTGCGCCGCATTCCCGCCGCGATCGCGCTGGCGCGTGCCACCCAGCGCATCATCCGCCAGAATCTGGCCTGGGCCACCGGCTACAACCTGCTGGCGCTGCCCCTGGCCGCGGCCGGCTGGGTCACGCCGTGGCTGGCGGCGCTGGGCATGGCGCTGTCCTCGCTGATCGTGACCCTCAACGCCCTGCGCCTGGCGCGGCTCAAGCCACCGATGGAGACAAGCTGATGGCCATCCTGCTGATGCTGATCCCGATCAGCCTGGTCCTGCTCGGGCTGGCCGTGGCAGCCTTCATCTGGGCGGTCAAGCGCGGCCAGTTCGACGATCTGGATACCCCTGCGCTGGACATCCTCGAGGACAACGACCGCCCCGCCCCGCCGCAGCGAGCGGCCGCGGACACCGCGTCCACGGATCCGACCCGCGGCGGTTGAACGTGCTGCCGCTGGACATCCCGGTCCTGACCGCCGCCCTCGTCGCCGGCCTGCTCGGCGGCCTGCACTGCGCGGTGATGTGCGGCGGCATCGCCACCGGCTTCCCGGCGATGGCGCCGGGCCGCGCCCTGAGCGTCGCCTGGCAGGCCAATCTCGGCCGCATCGGCGGCTACACGCTGGCCGGCGCGCTGGCCGGCGGGCTCGGCGGCGGCATTCTGCGACTGGCGCGCAGCGATGCATTGGCGCTGGGCGTGCGCGTCGCGGTCGGCGTTGCGCTGGTACTGCTTGCGCTGCGCCTGCTTGGCCGCGGCAGCCGTTTCGATCTGCTGGCGCGTCCGGGCCAGCAACTCTGGCAGTGGCTGCGGCCGCTGCACCGGCACCTGCTGCCGGCGGACCGCGCCTGGCGGCGTCTCGCGCTGGGCGCGCTGTGGGGCTGGATGCCCTGCGGCCTGAGCCTGAGCCTGTTGAGCGTGGCCTGGCTGCAGGCCAATGCGCTGGGAGGCGCCCTGGTGATGGCGGTATTCGGCCTGGCCACGCTGCCGGTGATGCTGCCGCTGACCTGGTCCGGCGCGCGCATGGGCCGCTGGCTGCAACGTCCCGGCCTGCGCGCGGCATTGGCCGGCTTCGTCCTCGCCGCCGGCCTGCTGACCATCGCCGCGCCGTGGTTGATGCAGGTGCCTGCGCTGCATGGCGTGCTCAGCGCGCTGGGCTGCCAGCCGCTGCAATCCCGGTGATCAGTTGCCCGCCGGATCGCCGGCCCTGGCCATGAAGGACGGCAGCCGCCCCCTCAGCGCGACATGGCCGAACAGGCAGACGGCATGGAGAGCGCCGATCATGGACACCAGCAGCCAGTAGTCGAATGGCGTGCGGCCAACGGCAACCGGATGGAGGCGATAAACCATCGCCGCCGCGCCGCTCAGCGCCAGCGCGCCACAGAGCGAACGCATCACGATGCGCGAATCGACGATTTCCTGTTCGGTTCTCATGTGCGATCTCCGGCGTCCCCGCTGCCTGCCGCGAAGATACATCGATTCCGGCGCCCCCGCCAGCAGCGCCGCTCAATGGACGTGGTCGTGGCCCTGGTGGTCGTCTTCGCCCCGCGGCACCTGCCGCGCATGCACGGCGCAGGCGTCGCCGCAATGATCGGCCTCCACCTGCAGGGTCACATGGTCGATGCCGAAGCGCTCGTGCAGCAGCACGGCCAGTCCGCGCCGCAGCGCATCCGGCTCCTGCCCGTCGGCCATCACCACGTGCGCGGTCAACGCCGGCGTGCTCGATCCCAGCGCCCACACATGCAGGTCGTGGATGTCGGCCACGCCCGCCTGGCCGCGCAGCGCCTGTTCCACGTCGGCCAGCGCCATGCCCTTGGGCACGCCCTCCAGCAGCACGTTCAGGGCATCGCGCAGCAGCACCCAGGTGCGCGGCAATACCCACAGCCCGATCAGCACGGCCAGGATCGGATCGACCAGAGTCCAGCCGGTGAAGCGGATGACCAGCGCGGCGACGATCACCGCCACCGAGCCGAGCATGTCGCTCCACACTTCCAGGTAGGCGCCCTTGACGTTGAGGCTCTCGCCGCTGCCGGCGCTGAGCAGGCGCATGGCGATCAGGTTCACCAGCAGGCCGAAGCTGGCCACCCACAGCATGCCGCTCGAGGCGATGGCCTGCGGCTCGCGGAAGCGGGCGGCCGCCTCCCAAAGGATGTACAGGCCCACCGCGAACAACAGGCCGCCATTGACCAGCGCGCCCAGCGCTTCCAGCCGCGCGTAGCCGTAGGTGCGGCGCGCATCCGGCGGTCGCCGGCTCAGCCGCACCGCGGTCAGCGCGATCACCAGCGCGAGCGCGTCGGTGGCCATGTGCGCCGCATCCGACAGCAGCGCCAGGCTGTTGGTCATGAACGCGCCGATCACTTCCACCACGAGGTAGGACGAGGTCAGCGCGAGCGCCCACCACAGCGGTTTCTCGTGGCGGATCTCGCCGGGAAGATGGTTGTGGTCGTGGCTCATCGGCTGGCTCCTGCAGGACGGCGCCAGCTTAGTGAGCCTGCTGCGGCGGAGACTATTACATCGCCACCGTCAGCCCGCGGACCGTCCGCTCAATGCGGCCCCAGCACTTCCTGCAGATCCTCGCCCTGCGGCAGGCCCGAGCGCGTCTGCACGGTACCGGCGGCGTCCTTGAAGACGATGCCCGGCGTACCCTGGAAGCCGAGCTCCAGCATCGCCAGCTCGTTGTCGCGCAGCCTGGCCTCGGCCTCGGCAGGCACCTTGGCCAGCCCCCTGATGCCGCCGCGGGCGAAGTTGCGCTCGTTCTCCTGCAGCGCCTTCTCCGGCGACGCCGCTCCGAGGATCGCCGCGGCCTTGTTGGCGCTGTCCTCGCGGATCACGCCCACCAGGATCTGCCGGATCTGCACCTTGCCCGACTCCACCCAGGGCCGCGCCGCCTCCCAGAAGCGGTTGCAGTACGGGCAGTTGGGATCGCTGAAGGCATAGACGACGCGCGGCGCATCGGCCTTGCCGTCGGCCACCCAGTGGCTGGCCTCGACCCGCTGCCACATCTTCGCGCCCATCGGCCCGGACACCAATTCCTTGAGCTTGGCCGCGCCGACATCCTCGCCCTTGGCGTTGACCAGGGTGCCGACGATCGCATGCTGTCCGTCCTTGGACACGTATACCGCCAGCGGACGCTGCCCGGCGACGCCGGCATAGCCGGTCAGCCCCACCGGCGTGTCGAAGGTGCCCATGAACTCCACGCCCTGCCCGCGCAGGGTCTTGACCACCTCCGGCTCGGCAGGGGTGGCGGGGTCGCCGGCCTTTTCGGCGGCCGGCGCGACGGCGCCGCCATCGCGGGCACAGGCGGCCGGCGCCAACAGCGTGGCGGCGAGCAGGAACAGGGCGGTACGGGAGCGGATCATCGCGTATCTCTTCAGGGGAATCGGGAAGTCATTGCAGTTCGCGCAGGCGCGCTTCCAGCGTCGCCCGCGACAGTTCGCCCATGTGCGCGCCGCGCAGGCGGCCGTCCGCATCGAAGAACAGCGTGGTCGGCAGCGCGCGCGCGCCGGTCAGGCGCATCAGTTCCGACTCCGGATCCAGCAGGATGTTCCCCGGCGCCAGCGCTTCGGCCCGCAGATAGGCGGCGACATCGGCCAGCTCCTCGCCCTGGTTGGCGAACACGAAGCCGATCCGCGGATGCTCGGCCTGCGCGCGCACCAGCGTGGGCATTTCGCGCCGGCACGGGCCGCACCAGCTCGCCCACAGGTTCACCACCAGCGGCCGGCCCGCATGCGCGGACAACGGCGCCGGATCGCCCTGCATATCGGTGAGCGCGATGTCGGGCAGCACGATGCTCGAACGCTGCAGCGCGAACAGCGCCATGCCGCCGACGGCCCAGAACGCGGCGCCGGCCGCCAGCCCCAGCAGCACCGGCTTGCGCGGCGCATGGCGCCAGGTCCGCCACAAGGCGTAAGCCGCCGCCACTGCCAGCCCGGCCCAGACCGCATAGCCGCCATCGCCCAGGCGGATGATCGACATCGGATCGGGCAGGTAGTCGCCGGCATGCCGCAGCACATGCGCCGCCCGCGCGCCCAGGACCCCCAGCAGGAAGGCATCGATCACCACGGCGCCGGCGCGACTGCGCCCGCCGTCGGCGGCCGTGGCCAGCCCACGCGCGAACAGCCAGGCGATGAAGGCCGCCACCAGGCCCAGCAGCGCCATCAGCGGAAATGGTCCGGCGCTGATCACGGACATTGCCGCGCCTGGCCGGATAGCGGCGCGCGATCAGGCCGCGCAGGCCCGGGAAAGGCCCGCGCCGATGGATCCGGGCGCAGGGACGGCATGGCGGAAGCGGAGGCGGAGGCGTTGAACGGCAACTGTAGGTGAATCCACGCGGAAAGCCGCTCAAACAGTAGCGTCAACGGCCGATAATGTCTCTCCGCCCCCGCCACGCCGCCCGCCATCGCCATGCCCCACGCTCATCCTCCGCCCGCCGACCACGACAGCCACGGCCTCGCCGCCGACTGGCGCAGGAGCCTGGCCGACGCCGGTCCCGAAGCCGCGCGGGTACTGGCCGCGCTGGCCGCGACGGACGCCCCGGCGATGGCCGTGCATTTCTACCAGGTGATGATGGACGACACCCGCGCCTCGCGCCTGCTCTCGCACGAGCAGGTGCGCACGCGCCTGCAACCGGCGATGCAGCGCTGGGTGGCCAACCTGCTGCGCGCCACCGCCGGCGATGTCGACGACCTGATCGCCGCGCAGCGCGTGATCGGCGACGTGCACGCCCGCGTCGGCATTCCGGTGGACCTGGTGACGCGCGGCACGCGCGTGCTCAAGCAGCGCCTGTTCCAGTCCATCGCCGCGCAGGCCGGGCATGGCCAGGCCGCGCATGCCGCCGTCGCCAGCCTCACCGCCTCGTTCGACATCGCGCTGGAGGGCATGACCCTGGCCTACTCCAACGCGCGCGAGCGTTCCTCGCGCACCGATGCCGCCTACCGCCTGTTCTCGCTGGTGCAGAACGTCGGCACCGAGCGCGAGCGCCAGCGCGCGCTGCTGCTGGACTGGGAAAACACCCTGCTCTATGCCCTGGCCAGCCAATGCGACCCCGTCGGCTTCCAGTCGCTGGCCGGCTCCGAGTTCGGGCTGTGGTTCACCCACAAGGGCATCCCCAGCTTCGGCGAAAGCGCCGAAACCAGGCGGATCTGCGACCTGGTGGCGGACGTCGACCTCGCCCTGCAGCAGACCCTGCGCGAGGAAGCCGATCCGCGCGCGCGCGCCGCGCAGCTGCAGGACATCCGCGCGCGGGTCAGCCAGATCCGCAACCTGCTCGGCATGCTGTTCGAACGCATCGGCGAACTCGACGCCGGCTGCGACGCGCTGACCAACCTGCTCAACCGGCGTTTCCTGCCCACCGTGCTGCGCCGCGAAATCGACCTGGCCGCGAAGTCGCAGGGCAGCTTCGCGGTGCTGCTGCTGGACCTGGACCATTTCAAGGCGATCAACGACGAACACGGCCACGAGGCGGGCGACCGCGCGTTGCAGCACGTGGCCGGCATCCTCGGCCAGTTCACCCGCGGCAGCGACTATGTGTTCCGCTACGGCGGCGAGGAATTCGTCGTGGTGCTGGTGGCGGTGGACGAAGCGCAGGCGCTGGTGATCGCCGACAGCCTGTGTCGGCGCGTGTCCGAATCGCCGGTGACGCTGGCCAACGGCGCGAAACTGGACATCACCACCAGCATCGGCGTGGCCCTGCACGACGGGCACCCGGACTACGAGCGGGTGATGGCCCGCGCCGACGCGGCGATGTACCAGGCCAAGAAACGCGGCCGCAACCGCGTGGTGCTGGCCGATGGATCGCTGCCGGAGGCGCCCGGCAGGATCGCGCTGCAACGCGGCTGAGCCGGGGCAACGGTTCCGGGCCCGCTCATTCCGGAACCTGTGTTTCTCACTTCCCCGCGCGCAGCGCCCGTGCCGCTTCCAGGTACTTGGCGGCCTTCGGGTTGTCGGCGTTCCAGCGCGGTGCCTGCGGGTCGTCGGCAATGGTCAGGATCGCCAGCGCCACGGTGCGGTCGATCGCGGCCATGTTGGCGTAATCGATCTTGTCCCACGTGTCGGCGGGGCCGTGGTAGTCGGGGAAGGCGTAAGCGACGCTGACCGTATGCGCGGGCACGCCGAGATCGGCCAGCGCCTGGTTGTCGCTGGCCGCGAAATAGCGGTCGCTGTTCACCGGGTGCCGGGTGATGCGCGTGCCGGTCAGCTCGCCCGCCCTGCGCAGCACCTCGCCCACGTCGGAATAGTCGGCACCGGTGATCGCCGCGGCCAGCACCTGCGGCCCCTCGCTGTCGTCGGTACGCCCGATCTGCTCGAGATTGATGTTGGCCACGGTGTCGGCCACCGGCACCAGCGGATGCGCGCCGTAATAGCGCGAACCGACCAGCCCGTGTTCCTCGCCGAACACTGTCATGAACATGATGCTGCGCTTCGGGCGCTGCTTCTGCGCGGCGAACGCGCGGGCCAGTTCGATCACCGAGACCGTGCCGCTGCCGTCGTCGTTGGCGCCGTTGTAGATCGCATCGTCGCCCTTGCCCTCGCGGATGCCGATGTGGTCGTAGTGCGCCGTCACCAGCACGTAGGTTCCGCTCAACGCCGGATCGGAACCGCGCAGCAGCCCCGCCACGTTGCGCACCAGCAGCGGCGCCGGCGCGTCGGCGAATTTCGCGCGCTCGCGCTCGGGCGCGATTTCCCGCCAGTCCGCGGTCTGGAAGTAGCCGTCGTCGCCCAGCGGCTCCAACCCGGCGGCACGGAACTGGGAAGCGATGTACTCGGCCGCGATGTCCAGCCCGCGCGACGGCGTGCCGCGGCCCTCCAGCGCGTCCGACGCCAGGAAGGACAGGTGCCCGCGCATCGCATCGGCGGAGATGCTGGCCAGCAGCTGCGCCTGTGCGGGCGGCAGGCGCGGTTCGTCGGCCTGCGCGCCAGCGGCCGCGAACAGGGTTGCCGCGAAGGCGGCGCACAGGAATCGGGAGACCGGCATGGACTGTTCTCGCAGAGGGATCAGCGTGGAGTCTAGTGCGTGCCCGCCTTGAAGATCAGTGCCGGCGACCGGGCGCGGCCCGTCCCCAGGGGAAACCTGCCGTTGATCCGGGCCACGATGGGCGGTGTTTTCCCCATCCGCGGCGAGGCCGCGCCGGGGCGACGGCCGGTCCCTGCCCGCACAGGACCGATGACACATGCCCGCGGCAGGCCGCAGGCATAGCATCGTGCGGGCTTTCCGTTGACCGAAGAAACCCGATGCCGCTTCCCCATCGTCTCCGCCGCGCGTTCCTGCTGGCGCTCGCGCTGCTGGCCGCCGCTCCCGTCCTCGCCGCCGGGCCGCCCGCGCCCGCAGCGCACGTCGATGCCGACGGTCCCTATGTGTTCCGCGAGGACGGGCACCTGCGTGCCCGCTGGATCTGCGACGACGCAGTGCAGGAGCAGGCCTGGGACGCCGCGCAGGCGACGGTGCCGGCGCGCTGCGGCCATCCGCACCCGGTGACGGTCGCACCGCCCGCAGCGGTGGCCACGGCGGTTCTGCCGCAGGCATCGCGCATCGTCGCCGTCTCCGACATCCACGGCCAGTACGCCCTGCTGGCAAGGCTGCTGCGCGCCAATGGCGTCATCGACGACGCGGACAACTGGGCGCTGGGCCGCGACACCCTGGTGATCGCCGGCGACGTGTTCGACCGCGGCCCCCAGGTCACCGAGGCGTTCTGGCTGCTGTACGGCCTGCAGCAGCAGGCGGCCGCGGCCGGCGGCGCGGTGCATTTCGTGCTCGGCAACCACGAGACCATGGTGCTGTACGACGACCTGCGCTACGTCAATCCCAAGTACCTGCGCAGCGCGCAGCTGCTCGGCCGCAGCTACCCGCAGCTGTACGGCGCCGACTCGGTGATCGGGCAGTGGCTGCGCACCCGGCCGGTGCTGCTGCGCATCGGCGACACCCTGTTCCTGCACGGCGGCATCTCGCCCGAGGCGCTGCCGCTGGCGCTGGAACCGGCCGCCACCAATGCCGCCTACCAGGCCTCGCTGGGCCGGCCCAAGGCCGAGGTCAAGGCCGATCCGGCCACCGCGCCGCTGTACGACGGCAAGACCAGCCCGATCTGGTACCGCGGCTATTTCGACGGCCGCCTGGATAGCGCCGGCGTACAGGCCGTGCTCGACCGGCTGGGCCTGAAGCGCATCGTCGTCGGCCATACCTCGATGGCGCACGTGAGCAGCTTCCATGGCGGGCGCATCATCGCCATCGACAGCAGCATCAAGAAGAGCGAGAACGGCGAACTGCTGTTCATCGAGGACGGCCGGCTCAGCCGCGGCCTGCTCGACGGCACGCGCGTGCCGCTGGCCGAGGGCGTGCTGGAAGCGGACGACTGAACGGCTAGAATCCCACGGCCCGCGCGGGTGGCCTTGCCTGCGCACCGTCACTTTCCAGGTTTCCGCATGACCACCAGCCCCCAGCCCGTCACCGCCGGCCTCACCCGCGCGGCCATCTTCCTCGTCGTCACGCTCAAGCCCGATGCGCAGGCCAGCGCCTGCGCCCGCGCGGTGTGCGGCGACGTCGCCACGCTGGTGCGTTCGATCGGCTCGCGCGTGCTCGACGGGAAACTCTGCTGCGTGGTGGGCATCGGCTCGGAAGCATGGGACCGCCTGTACGGCGCGCCGCGCCCGCGGGAACTGCACCCGTTCATCGAGATCACCGGCAAGCACCATGCCGTCGCCACACCCGGCGACCTGTTGTTCCACATCCGCGCCGAACGCATGGACCTGTGCTTCGAACTGGCCACGCAGCTGATGACGCGGCTGGGCGACGCCGTGGCCAGCGCCGATCAGGTGAACGGCTTCGGTTATTTCGACAGCCGCGACCTGATCGGCTTCGTCGATGGCACCGAGAACCCGGCCGATGACGAAGCCCGCGAGGCCGCCCTCGTCGGCGCCGACGACCCCGGCTTCGCCGGCGGCAGCTACGTCATCACCCAGAAATACCTGCACGACCTGCAGGGCTGGAACGCGGTGCCGGTGGCCGAACAGGAGCGCATCGTCGGCCGCGGCAAGCTGGACAACATCGAGCTGGACGACGAGGCCAAGCCCAGCTACGCGCACAACGCCCTGACCAACATCGTCGAGGACGGCAAAGAGCTGAAGATCCTGCGCAGCAACATGTCCTTCGGCGACGCCGCCAAGGGCGAGTACGGCACCTTCTTCATCGGCTACGCCTGCACGCCCACGCGCACCGAGAAGATGCTGCGCAACATGTTCGTCGGCAATCCGCCGGGCAACCATGACCGCCTGCTGGATTTCAGCCGCGCGGTCAGCGGCAACCTGTTCTTCGCGCCGCCGGCCGGTTTCCTCGAGGACGCCGCGGAGTAAGCCCGCGCGCCCGCACGGCGGCAGCCGGTGCGGCGGCCCGGTTCGTCGCCGGCGGCCCCGCCCCGTATCATGGGCCATCCATGCACCACGCCCGTGCCGCCGCCTCACCGGCTGGCGCCGCGGGCCATCCGCCGGAAGCCAAGCACTTGCAACACGCCGAACCCACCAAGAAGGGCCGCCAGGACAACGGCGCGGTCGAACACACCCCGCTGATGAAGCAGTACTTCGCGGCCAAGTCCGACCATCCGGACCTGCTGCTGTTCTTCCGCATGGGCGACTTCTACGAGTTGTTCTACGACGATGCGCGCAAGGCCGCGCGCCTGCTCGACATCACCCTGACCCAGCGCGGCAGTTCCGGCGGCGCGCCGATCCCGATGGCCGGCGTGCCGGTGCACGCCTACGAGGGCTATCTGGCGCGGCTGGTGGCGCTGGGCGAGTCGGTCGCCATCTGCGAGCAGATCGGCGACCCGGCGCAGGCCAAGGGCCTGGTCGAACGCAAGGTGGTGCGCATCGTCACCCCCGGCACGGTCACCGATGAGGCCCTGCTGGACGAGCGCCGCGACACCCTGCTGATGGCGCTCTCGCGCAGCAAGCAGGGCTATGGCCTGGCCTGGGCCGACCTGGCCGGCGGTCGTTTCCTGGTCAACGAGGTCGAGACCGACGACGCGCTCGAAGCCGAGCTGGCGCGACTGGAACCGGCCGAGCTGCTGGTCCCGGACGAGGAGAACTGGCCGGACTTCCTGCGCCAGCGCAGCGGCGTGCGCCGCCGCGCGCCGTGGCTGTTCGATGCCGACAGCGGCCGCCGCCAGCTGCTGGCCTTCTTCAAGCTGCACGACCTTTCCGGCTTCGGCATCGACGACAAGCCGCGCGCCACCGCCGCCGCCGGCGCCCTGCTCGGCTATGTCGAGGAAACCCAGAAGCAGCGCCTGCCGCACCTGACCGCGATCGCGATGGAGAACGCCGGCGAGGCGATCGCGATGAACGCCGCCACCCGCCGCCACCTGGAACTGGACACCCGCGTGGACGGCGACACCCGCAACACCCTGCTGGGCGTGCTCGACAGCACGGTCACGCCGATGGGCGGGCGCCTGCTGCGGCGCTGGCTGCACCGCCCGCTGCGGCTGCGCGAGGTGCTGCAGCAGCGCCACCACGCGGTGGCGACGCTGATCGACCGCGGCGTGGATGCCGACCTGCGCGAATCCTTCCGCGCGCTTGGCGACATCGAACGCATCCTCACCCGCATGGCGCTGCGCTCGGCGCGCCCGCGCGATTTTTCCACCCTGCGCGACGGCCTGGGCATGTTGCCGGCCATCGCCGCGCACCTGCAGGCGCTGGATTCGCCGCGCCTGCAGCAGCTGCGCGCCGAGTTGGGTTCGCACGACGACAGCGCGCGGCTGCTGGCCGGCGCCATCGCCGAACAGCCGCCGCTCAAGCTGTCCGACGGCGGCGTGATCGCCGAGGGCTTCGATGCCGAACTGGACGAACTGCGCCGCCTGTCCACCCATGCCGACCAGTTCCTGATCGACCTGGAAGCGCGCGAACGCGAGAGCAGCGGCATCCCGACCCTGAAGGTCGGCTACAACCGCGTGCATGGCTACTACATCGAGATCAGCAAGGGCCAGGCCGACAAGGCGCCGGTGCACTACACCCGCCGCCAGACCCTGACCAACGCCGAGCGCTACATCACCGAGGAGCTCAAGGGCTTCGAGGACAAGGTGCTTTCCGCGCGCGAGCGTTCGCTGTCGCGCGAGAAGCTGCTGTACGAGGGCCTGCTCGACACCATCGGCCAGCACCTGGAACCGCTCAAGCGCTGCGCTGCCGCGCTGAGCGAACTGGACGTACTGGCCTGCTACGCCGAACGCGCGCAGGCGCTGGACTGGTCGCAGCCGGAACTGCGCGATGAGCCCTGCCTGCGCATCGAGCGTGGCCGTCACCCGGTGGTGGAAGCCGTGCGCGAAGCCCCGTTCGAGCCCAACGACCTGGACCTGCACCCGCAGCGGCGCATGCTGGTCATCACCGGCCCGAACATGGGCGGTAAATCGACCTACATGCGGCAGAACGCGCTGATCGTGCTGCTGGCCCACATCGGCAGCTTCGTGCCGGCCAGCCGCGCGGCGATCGGCCCGATCGACCGCATCCTGACCCGCATCGGCGCCGGCGACGACCTGGCCAAGGGCCAGTCGACCTTCATGGTCGAGATGGCCGAGACCAGCTACATCCTGCATCACGCCACCGCGCATTCGCTGGTGCTGATGGACGAGATCGGCCGCGGCACCTCGACCTACGACGGCCTGGCCCTCGCCGACGCGGTCGCGCGCCACCTGGCCCACGCCAATCGCTGCTACACCCTGTTCGCCACGCACTATTTCGAACTGACCGCACTGGCCGACGAAAGCCACGAAGGCGGTCCCAGCGGCATCGCCAATGTGCACCTGGATGCGGTGGAACATGGCGAGGCGCTGGTGTTCATGCACGCGGTCAAGGACGGCCCGGCCAACCGCAGCTTCGGCCTGCAGGTAGCCGCCCTGGCCGGCCTGCCGCGCGCCACCGTGGCGCAGGCGCGGCGGCGGCTGGCCGAGCTGGAGCAGCGCGGCGGCGAGACCCACGCCGCGCAGATGGCGCCACAGGCGCTGGACGCGCCGCAGCAGTTCGGCCTGTTCGCGCCGGTGTCCTCGGCGGCGCTGGATGCGTTGCAGGCGATCGATCCGGATGAGCTGACGCCGAAGCAGGCGCTGGAAGCGTTGTATCGGATGAAGTCGTTGCTGTGAACGGACTCGCTCACTGACTGCACGCCCCCGTAGTTGCGGTTGTTGCTGCTTGTGATTCTGCTGTTGCCCTTGGCTTTTGATTCCCGGGGCCCCCTTCCGCAGCGACGGAGCCGGTGGGAAAAACCCGCTGGCGGAGTGGACCCACCACGCATAGCGGGCTGGGCGCGAAGGCAGGGGCGTGCTTGACCAGCCATTCGGCTGTTGGAAAGGCCTTTCTCTTGGTTACTTCTCTTTGCACGAGCAAAGAGAAGTAATTCGCTCCTGTGCAGCAGGAGTGAAAGCTCTGCTTTCAAGCTTCAGCTTTGGCGGTTGCTTCTTTCCAGAACAGAGCCAAAGCCCATGCTACGGCTGAAGCAGGATCAAGAGCTTTCGCTCCCCTTCGGGGCGCGAGCTACTTTTCTTTGCTCGTGCAAAGAAAAGATAGCCAAAAGAAACACGGGCCGGGCCGCGAGCCGATGCGGCTAAGCCGCATCGGTCCCCTGCGCTCCTCGCATGCCGAGGGGACGGCGCACAACTCGCTTCGCTCAAACACGTGCGCCTCTACGCCCCTCGTCACGCTGCGGTGCTCGGCTCGCTCTACGGCCAGGGAAGTCAAAAGCCAGAAGCAACTGCACAAGCACAAGCACGGCAACGGCAACGGCAACGGCAACGGCAACGGCAACGGCAACGGCAACGGCCAATAGCGTGTTGCTCTCAGGCACTCTCCGCCCGTGCCGCCACCAACGCGTCGTCGTGCACATTCGCACGCAGCGCCGCCGGCCGCTGCAGATGCGTTGCCGCGTAGGCCTCGAACGCCGGCGTCGGCGCCAGCTCGCCGATACGCATGTAGTAACCAAGCAGCGCGGCCACGTACAGATCGGCGACGGTGAACCTGTCGCCCACCAGATGCTTCCTGCCGGCCAGCGCGCCTTCCAGCGTGCGCATCAGGTCGGCCTCGTTGCCGTAGCCCGCCTCCACCGGCGGCGCCAGCGCGCCGTGCCGGCGCGCGGTGATGAACGATTCCAGCGGACCGGCGGCGAACAACATCCAGCGATAACAGGCGCCGCGCTCGGGCGAGCCGGGCGGCGGCAGCAGTTCCTTCTCCGGCACCAGTTCGGCCAGGTGCAGGCAGATGGCCGCGTTCTCGGTCACCACGGTGTCGTCATGGCGCAGCGCCGGCACCTTGCCCATGGGGTTGATGGCCAGGTATCCGGGCGCCTTCATCGTGGTGCCGTAATCGAGGATCACCTCCTCGTACGGCAGCCCGGTCTCCTCCAGCATCCAGCGCGCGACGCGGCCGCGGGAGAACGGGTGGGTGTAGAAGGTCAGCGTGGTCATGGCGGGGCCTGCATGGGAAGGAGCCCACAGTGTGCGCAGGGGCTGCTGACAGCCGCTGTCAGCAGTCGATGCTTTCGCGCTGCCGCCGCTGTTCGCCCCAGCGCTTGAGCAGCTGGTGGCGCTGTTCGGGATAGCGCTGGCCGGTGTCGTGCAGGGCCACCACCCGGTCGGCGCGGAAATGCCGGAAGTCGCCACGCATCTCGCACCAGGCCGCCAGCAGGCGGACCTCGGCCAGGAAGGCCATCGCGAACGGCCAGATCACCCGCTCGCTGGCGCGGTCTTCGGCGTCGCGGTAGTGGATGCGCACCGCATTGCCGGCGCGGATGGCGCGGCGCAGCGCCGGCAGCCACGGTTCCGGCTCGGTCGTCCGCCATTGCGGCGCATACAGCCCGCTGGTCTCCACCTGCAGGCGCAGGTCCTCCGGCAGCACTCCGGTGACCCGGTCCAGCGCGGCGCCGGCGGCGACCGCCAGGTCCGGATCGGCATGCGAGGCCACCCAGCGCACGCCGAGCACGATGGCTTCCAGTTCCTCGGCCGAGAACATCATCGGCGGCAGCAGGAAGCCGCCGCGCAGCTGGTAGCCGACGCCCGGGTCGCCGGCGATGTCCGCGCCCTGCCCGCGCAGCGCGTCGATGTCGCGGTACAGCGTGCGCAGGCTCACCCCCAGCCGCTCGGCCAGCTGCGCGCCGCGCACCGGCGTGCGGCGCCGCCGCAGCTCGTCCAACAGGTGCAGCAGGCGGGTGGCGCGTTCGGTCATGCGGGGCGTCCAGGGCGGGTCGGTGGCCGCGTGGAGTCTGGCAGATGCGCAGCGCCACGGACATCGGCGCTGCGCTTGCGCCGGGCCGGCATTGGCAACACATTGCCATCCTCGGCACCCGCACCGGAGGTCTCCCATGTCGCTGCTGCTCTATGGCCATCCGTTCTCGTCGTACACGCAGAAGGTACTCATCGCGCTGTACGAGAACGCCACGCCCTTCCAGTTCCGCATACTCGGCCCGGACACGCCGCAGAACGCGGCCGAATGGCTGCAGCGCTGGCCGCTGCGCAAGTTCCCCTTGCTGGTGGACGACGGGCGCAACGTGGTGGAGACCAGCATCATCATCGAATACCTGCAGCAGCGGCACGCCGGGTCGGTGCGTCTGCTGCCGGACGATCCGGCCGCCGCGTTGGATGTGCGCTTCCTCGACCGCTTCTTCGACCTGCACGTGATGAGCCCGGTGCAGCACGCGGTCGGCGGCGCGCTGAGCGGCGACGACGGCAAGGCCGCCGACGCCCTGGCCAGTGCGGTGGAACGGCTGGAGCTGGCCTACGGCTGGCTCGAGACGCAACTGGCCGGCAGGCGATGGGCGACGGGCGATGCGTTCACCCTGGCCGACTGCGCCGCCGCGCCGTCGCTGTTCTATGCGGACTGGACCCATCGCATCGACGGGACCTGGCCGGTGCTGCGCGACTATCGCGCGCGCCTGCTCGCCCGTCCCTCGTTCGCGCGTGCCGTGGAGGAAGCCCGGCCGTATCGACCGCTGTTCCCGCTCGGCGCACCCGACCGCGATTGAATACCGGGCGGGCACGACCCGCCCACCCGGCCATAGGCAAGCCCTATGACTCCGAGCGGATCATTCGATTTTCCATTTCACCAACCCGTAGCTATCGTCATCGCACGATATCCCTACACGCCAGCCAGGAGCCCGCCATGAGCAGCAACGACAGCAAACCCACCTGCCCGTACCATGCCGCGCCCACGCCCGCGCAGGGCGCGCAGTCGCAGCGCGATACCAGCACCACCCCTGCACAGAAGCATGGCGATGCGCCGGTAACGCCGATGACCACCGCCTTCGGCGCGCCGGTGGTGGACAACCAGAACAGCAAGACCGCCGGACCGCGTGGCCCGCTGCTGATGGAAGACGTGTGGCTGCTGGAAAAGCTGGCCAACCTCAACCGCGAGGTCATTCCCGAACGGCGCATGCACGCCAAGGGCTCCGGCGCGTTCGGCACCTTCACCGTCACCCATGACATCAGCAAGTACACCCGCGCCAAGATCTTCTCGGCAGTGGGCAAGCAGACCGAGATGTTCGCCCGTTTCACCACCGTGGCGGGCGAGCGCGGCGCGGCCGATGCCGAGCGCGACATCCGTGGCTTCGCGCTGAAGTTCTACACCGAGGAAGGCAACTGGGACCTGGTCGGCAACAACACGCCGGTGTTCTTCCTGCGCGACCCGCGCAAGTTCGGCGACCTCAACAAGGCGGTCAAGCGCGACCCGCACACCAACCTGCGCAGCGCGCGCAACAACTGGGATTTCTGGACCTTGCTGCCGGAAGCGCTGATGCAGGTGACCGTGGTGATGAGCGACCGCGGCATTCCGCGCAGCTTCCGCCACATGCACGGCTTCGGCTCGCACACCTACAGCTTCACCAACGATGACGGCGAGCGCTTCTGGGTGAAGTTCCACTTCCACAGCCAGCAGGGCATCGAGGCGCTGACCGATGCGCAGGCCGAAGTGCTTGCCGGCAAGGACCGCGAGAGCCATGGCCGCGACCTGTTCCAGGCGATCGAGCGCGGCGATTTCCCGAAGTGGAAGCTGTTCGTGCAGGTCATGCCGGAACTGGAAGCGGAGACCTATCGCGTCCATCCGTTCGATCTGACCAAGGTGTGGCCGAAGAGCGACTACCCGCTGATCGAAGTGGGCGAGTTCGAACTGAACCGCAATCCGGTCAACTGGTACCAGGACGTGGAACAGTCGGCGTTCGCGCCGAGCAACCTGGTGCCGGGCATCGGCCCGTCGCCGGACAAGATGCTGCAGGCGCGGCTGTTCGCCTATTCCGACGCGCAGCGCTACCGCCTGGGCGTCAACCACCACCAGATCCCGGTGAACGCGGCACGCTGCCCGGTGCACAGCAACCACCGCGACGGCGCGATGCGCGTGGACGGCAACTACGGCGGCCTGCCGCACTACGAGCCCAACAGCTACGGCCAGTGGCAGGAGCAGCCGCAGTACCGCGAGCCGGCGCTGAAGATCCGCGGCGATGCCGACTTCTGGAATTTCCGCGAGGACGACAACGACTACTTCAGCCAGCCCGGTGCGCTGTTCCGCAGCTACGATGCCGCGCAGAAGCAGCGCCTGTTCGACAACACCGCGCGGGCGATGGGCGACGCGCCGGACTTCATCAAGCAGCGCCACGTGGACAACTGCAGCAAGGCCGATCCGGCCTACGGCGCCGGCGTGGCGGCGGCGTTGAAGAAGCTGGCGGAGATGCCGCCGGCCGATCCGTTCAAACCGGCGCAGCCCGGCTCGGAATTCCCCAGGGCCACGCCGGGTGCCGAGGACATCTCGCTCTGAGGCCATGGCGGTGGGGCGGCACCTGCGCCCCACCGCATTCCCGGTAGGTGCCTGCGCAGGCGCACGATTGCCGGGGCGGCATCGGGTATCGACCGGCAACCCCGCATTCCACCATTCATGCAGCTGCCGGCCCGCATCCGGCATTGCCTTCACGGGACTGCCGCACGGGCGCTGCAGCGCCCGGCACGATCATTCCAGACCCGCGCGGCGCTACCATGCCCGTGTTCAACCACTGCAAGGACCACGCTCCGATGAGCCTCACCGACGATCTCCTTTCCCAGTTGCAGGGCGCGCCGCTGCAACAGGTCTCCCAGCAGTTGGGCCTCGACAGCCAGCAGGCTTCGGGCGCGATCAGTGCGGCGCTGCCGCTGCTGATGGGCGCTCTGGGCAACAACGCCGCCAAACCGCAGGGGGCCGAAGCCCTGCTTGGCGCGCTGCAGAACAACCACAGCGGCCTGGACATCGGCAACGTGCTCGGCTCGGTGCTGGGTGGCGGCGGCAGTCCGGCCGCCAACGGCGCCGGCATCCTCGGCCACATCTTCGGCGGCAGCCAGGGCCGTGCCGAAGCCGGCCTGGCCCAGGCCACCGGCCTGAGCGGCGAACGTGCCGGGCAACTGCTCAAGATCCTCGCTCCGATCGTGATGGCCTATCTGGCGCAGCGCATGTCCAGCGGCGGCCAGGCCGATGCCAGCGGCCTGAGCCAGATGCTCGGCCAGGAAAAGCAGCATGTGGTGCAGCAGGGCGGCATCGGCGGCGGCCTGCTCGGCAGCCTGCTGGACCAGGACGGCGACGGCCAGTTCGGCGTGTCCGACCTGATCAAGCTCGGCAGCGGACTGCTGGGCAGCGGCAAGCGCTGAACCCGGCGCCGCAGCCCGTGGAGAAACCATCGCCGCGTGCCCTGTAGCGCCGGGCAACGTCCGGCGGGCTTCACCGATAAGGCCCCAGCGGGGCGGTGCCCCGCTCTACAAGGTGGCTGGGTTCTGTAGCGCCGGGCAGCGCCCGGCGGGCTTGGCCGGTAAGACCCCAGCGGGGCGGTACCCCGCTCTACAAGGTGGCTGGGTTCTGTAGCGCCGGGCAACGCCCGGCGGGCTTGGCCGGTAAGACCCCAGCGGGGCGTTGCCCCGCTCTACAAGGCGCTGGGGTTCTGTAGCGCCGGGCAGCGCCCGGCGGGCTTGGCAGGTAAGGCCCCAGCGGGGCGGTGCCCCGCTCTACAGGGCGCTTGGGTTCTGTAGCGCCGGGCAGCGCCCGGCGGGCTTCACCGATAAGGCCCCAGCGGGGCGGTGCCCCGCTCTACAGGGCGTCGATGTCGCCCAGCGCGCGGATCAACCGGCGCGCGCGCTTGTCTGGCTTGTGCTCCGGCGGCAGGTAGCCGTCGCGGGCGGCGGCGCGCTGCAGGCGCTGTTCCTCGCGCGCCTTGCGCGAGGCCTCGCTCTCTTCGTACAGCGCCTGCGCCACCGGCGCCGGTCCGCGCGTGTCGCTGAGACCGCGCACGCCGATCTCGAACATCTCCTCGCCGCGCTGCACCCGCAGCGCATCGCCGACGCGGACCGCGCGCGAGGATTTCGGACGCTGCCCGCCGATCTCGACCTTGCCGGTCTCCACCGCCTGCCTGGCCAGGCTGCGGGTCTTGAAGAAGCGCGCGGCCCACAGCCAGACATCGAGCCGGATGGCAGGCGCCGGGGTACTTCCGTCAGTCATTCTTTTTCTTGAAATCCACTTCCATCGCATCCTTGCGCGACTGGCCGACGGTCCAGTTCAGGCTGTCGTCGGGGTTGCAGCGCCTGCTGCGCATCGAGGGCACGGCGTTCTTGTCCCTGGCGTCGGCACGCTCGTTGCCGACCAGGCAGTCGGCGCGGTCGGACGGGCGCACGCTGGCGTCCATCAGGCGTTCGGAGTTGGCGCAGGCCGACAAGGCCAGCACCGCCATCGCGCCACACAGCTGTTTCAGCATTCGCTTTCCTCCGCTGGCCATAAGCAGCCGCCATCGTAACGATACCCGCGGGCATCGTCACACCGGCGATGCTAGTGTCCGCATTCAGCCACCGACCTGCGCCCATGACCGCCGCCCACCCCACCCGCTCGCTGACCGAAGGCCCGATCGGGCGCAACCTGCTGCTGTTCGCCCTGCCGATCCTGGCCGGCAACATCGCCCAGTCGCTGAACGGCTCGGTCAACGCGATCTGGGTCGGCAAGTTCCTCGGCGAGGCGGCGCTGACTGCCACGGCCAACGCCAACAACATCATGTTTTTCCTGATCGGTTCGGTGTTCGGCATCGGCATGGCCGCCACCATCCTGATCGGCCAGGCGATGGGCGCGCGCGACGTGGCCCAGGCGCGGCGGGTGATGGGCACCAGCGCGACTTTCTTCATCGGCATCTCGGTGCTGATCGCCATCGCCGGCTGGTTCATGGCGCATCCGCTGCTGGCGGCGATGGGCACGCCGGCCGTCTCGCTGCCGCTGGCCGAGGCCTATCTGCGCATCATCTTCCTGGCCACCCCGACGCTGTACGCCTTCGCCTTCCTCAGCGCGGCCCTGCGCGGCGCCGGCGACTCGCGCACGCCGTTCCGCTTCCTGCTGGTATCGGTGGCGCTGGACATCGTGCTCAACCCGCTGCTGATCTTCGGCATCGGTCCGTTCCCGCAGCTGGGCATCGCCGGCGCGGCGTGGGCCACGCTGCTGGCGCAGTCGCTGTCGCTGCTCGGCCTGCTGGCCTACATGCGCCACCGCGGCCACGTGCTGTGGCTGGGCCGCAAGGACATGGCGCTGTTCCGCATCGACCTGGGCATCCTCCGCGCGCTGGTGGTCAAGGGCGTGCCGATGGGCCTGCAGATGGTGCTGATCTCGCTGTCGATGATCATGCTGATGACCATGGTCAACGACTACGGCACCGATACCGCCGCGGCCTACGGCGCCTCGCTGCAGCTGTGGACCTACGTGCAGATGCCGGCGATGGCGATCGGCGCGGCGTGTTCGTCGATGGCCGCGCAGAACGTGGGCGCGCGCCGCTGGGACCGCGTGCGCGGCACCGCGCGCAAGGGCGTGTTGTTCAACTTCCTGCTCACCGGCGTGCTGATCCTGCCGCTGATCCTGCTGGACCGGCACTCGCTGGCGCTGTTCCTGCCCGACGGCAGCCAGGCGCTGGCGGTGGCGCGGCACCTGAACCACATCGCGGTGTGGTCGTTCCTGTTCTTCGGCGTGAGCTTCGTGATCTCCGGCGTGGTGCGCTCCACCGGCGCGGTGATCGCGCCGCTGCTGATCCTGGCCGCCTCGCTGTGGGGCGTGCGCGTGCCCTTCGCCGAGCTGCTGCAGCCCTACTGGGGCGCCGACGCCATCTGGTGGAGCTTCCCGGTCAGCTCGCTGGTGTCGATGCTGCTGTCGCTGGCGTACTACCGCTGGGGCGGCTGGCGCCAGGCGAAGATGATGGCCGCGCCGTCGCATGCCGAGGAACTGGCCACGCCGGCGGAAGTACCGGCCTGCCCGCCTTCGCCGGTGGCCGACGCGGACGCCGAGGCCTGAAAGGCCGGCACCGCCTGCTGCAGGCTGGCTTCAGCCGCGACCGGGCCCTCGCCGGGAAAGCCGGGGCGCGACTGAAGCCGCTCCTGGGATCGTGGGACGTGCCTCAGTAAGCGCCGTCGAACGCAAAGATCGGCTTGCGCTGCTGCCACAGGCCGCCGGTGAAATCCGGGAAGTCCAGGGTCTGGAAACCATTGGCGATGGACTGTTCGGACAACGGCGTGATCGCGCTCCAGGTGATGGCGTCGAAAATGTCGATCGGCATCGGCGCATTGGCTTTCAGCGCCTCGACGAAGGCATGGATCACGAACCAGTCCATGCCGCCATGGCCGGCACCGGCGGCGGTGTCGGCATGCTGCTTCCACAGCGGGTGTTCGTACTGGTCCTGGTAGGCCTTGAAGTCCTCCCATTCATGCGGCGGGCTGCGGCCCTCGATGTGGATGCCGTGGTTGAGGTCCATCCACAGCCCCTTGGTGCCTTGTACGCGGAAGCCCAGCGAATACGGGCGCGGCAGCGAGGTGTCGTGCTGCAGCAGGATGGTTTCGCCGTTCTCGCAGGCCAGCGTGGTGGTGACGATGTCGCCGAGCTTGAACTGCGCCCGGGTGCTCGGGTGCGTGGTGCCGCCGCTCTTGGCCACGGTGTACTCGTGCAGGCCGCGCGCCTTGCTGGCGAAGGCATTGATGCGGGTGAAGCGGTTACCGCGGTTGATGCCAGTGTACATCGCGCATGGGCCGATGCCGTGGCTCGGGTAGAGCTCGCCGTTGCGCCTGACCGAGTGCTCGGTGCGCCAGCGCGCTTCGGACCAGCCCTTGGGCCCGAACTCGACGCCACTGCTGTAGGGATGGTCGGGATTGCCGTCGTTGAACTTCACCCCGCGAAGGTCGTGCTGGTAGCCGGCCTGCAGGTGCACCAGTTCACCGAACAGGCCCTGCCGCACCATCTGCAGCGCCGCCATCACGTCGCGGCGGTAGCACACGTTTTCCAGCAGCATGTACGGCGTGCCGGTCTGCAGCTGGGTGTTGAGCACGTCCCAGTGGTCCTGCAGGCTGATGCCGGCCACCACTTCGCAGCCGACCGCGACCTTGGCCTGCATCGCGGCGATCGCCATCGGCGCGTGCCATTCCCACGGCGTGGCGATGACCACGCCATCGAGCCCGCGCTGTTCGAGCAGGCGCTTCCAGGCATTGACGTCGCCGTCGCCGCCATAGGTCCTGGGTGCCGGCTTGCCGGCCTTGGCCACCATGCCGGTGGCGCGCCCGAGCATGATCGGCTCGATGTCGCACAGCGCCACCACCTCCACGTCGTCGCGGCGCAGCAGTTCCTTGAGCAGTACCTGGCCGCGCATTCCGGTGCCGATCATGCCCAGCCGCATCTTGCGCGCGCGTGCCCAGGCCGGCGTTTCCGGCAGCAGGCTGGTGGCTGCGAGGGCGGCGCCGGCCAGGATGAATTCCCTACGTTTCATTGCATGTCCTCTTTACTCGATCGCGACGATGATGGCCCGCACGGCGCCCCTCCCCTTCATGCCACGCATGAAGGGGAGAGCGCAATGGCCGGGCATCCTCAGAACTTGTACGTAGCCGTCACGCTGTAGATGCGGCCGAAGTTGTTGGTGTAGCCGGGGAAGTTCATCCAGTCGTTCGGGTCGTAGAACGGCAGGCGGTTGAACAGGTTCTTCACCGTCACGCCCACGCTCAGCTTCTCGATCGGCCGCCAGTTCACGCTCAGGTTGGCCGTCCACCACGAAGGCGCGCCCTCGCACTGGCTGGGCGAGGCCTCGACATAGCTGCCGGTGCAGGTTTGCGCGTTGTTGTCCTCGCCATCGACCCGGTCGTACGCCCACTTGGTGCCGCCGACGTAGTTGATGTAGAAGCCGGTGTCCCAGTTGCCGTAGGTCCAGTTGGTGTTGAACGTGGCGCGCAGGCGCGGGTTGTCGTAGTAGCCGACGACGTTGCCGTAGTACCAGCCGTCGGCGTCGTCGGAGTTGTACATGTTGCGGTTGGCGATGGTCGCGGCCACGCCGATGTTCAGCCTGCCCCACCCGCCCAGGTCGAAGCGGCCGCGGGCGTCCACGTCCAGGCCGTCGACCAGGGTGCGGCCGCGGTTCTTGTACTGGCCGATGACGCTGGCCACGTTGCCGGTGCTGTAGCCCGGCAGGGTCGCCGGGCACGCCACGCCGCTGGCCGGATCGGCGCACATGCGGGCCAGCGCGGCCAGGTTGGCCAGGTCGGTCTCGGTGATCGGGAAGCGGGTCATCGCACTGATTTCTTCCGACTTGCTGTAGTCCGGCGCGACGATCTCGTTGCGGCGGTACACGAACCAGTAGTCGGCCGACACCGACAGCCAGTCGGTCGGCTCGAGCACGAAGCCCAGCGTCGCGATCTTGGCCTTCTCCGGCTTCAGGTCCGGGTTGGGCTGGGTCATGCGCGCCACGTTGCGGCTGCAGTCGCTGTTCCACAGGCTGTTGCCCAGGTCCTTGTCGACCGTGCGGCTGGACTGGCGCAGGAGGCCGGCGATCGCATTGGTTTCGGCGCAGCGGGTTTCGTCGCGGTAGCCGCCGATCTGCGCGTATACGCCACCGCTGCCGGACTCGGCCAGGCTGGGCGCACGGAAGCCTTCCGAATAGGTGCCGCGCAGCAGCAGCTGCGGCAGCGCCTGGTACTTCAGGCCGATCTTCGGCGCGAGGTTGGCGCTGAAGCCCGGGTACTTGTCCAGGCGCAGCGCGGCATCCAGTTCCAGCTTGTCGGTGATCGGCGCCACCGCTTCGGAGAACAGCGCATAGGTGTTGCGCTTGCCGTCGAACCACGAGCCGCCCTGCTGGGTGATCAGGCCGTTAGCGGCGTCCGGGTTGCCCGGGGTGTAGAAGGTCTCGCGGGTGGCGTTGAAACCGAACGCCGCGCGCACTTCGCCTGCCGGCAGCTTGAACAGCGGGCCTTCGACCTTGCCGTCCAGGGTATGCAGGCGCGTCCACGACTGGATGTCGAAGGTCGGGAATGCTTCGCGGATCAGCGCGGCGTTGGCTTCGCTGATCTCGCCGAACCTGTACGCCGGATGGTCGGAGATGATGACGCGGCCGGTACCCGGATCGACGGTGTACGGGCCGAAGGCCTTCTCGAAGCCCTTCAGGTTGACGTTGGTGGTCTGGTAGGTGACCGAATGCGAGCCGGCGGTGGCGAAGGCGGTTTCCCAGCTCCAGTCGCTGTCGCCGAGGCTGCCGCGCAGGCCGGTCACCGCACGGTAGCTGCGGTCGGTGTTGCGCTGGCCGAAGTGGTTGCCGCCCACGTCCTGCAACAGGTAGCTCAGGCCGACCACGCCGCCCATCAGCGCCTTCATTTCCGAGCTGGCGTGGTTGTATTCGTTGTTCGGGCCGAGGAACGGGTACAGGAACTGGTTGACCGTGTTGCCGGTATTGCGCGAGAACCAGCTCTGCGGATTGCCGGTGGTGGTGCCGTAGGCGCGCGGCGTGCCGCCGTTGGCGCGCAGGTCGATGTCGGTATAGGTCACCTCGGCGAACGCCTCGGTGGCGTCGTTCACCTGGAAGTGGCCGTTGACGTAGGCGGTCACGCGCCGCGAATCGGCGCCGCCGTTGATCTGCCGGTTCATCCACGTCTGCCAGATGCAGCGCGTGCCGCTGCTCACCTGCAGCACGTTCTTGCAGCCCGGCGCGGCCTCGTCCACGCGCGCCTTGGTCACCGGGTCGAAGGCGAAGTAGTAGCCCGGGTTGAACACGCCCGGCGCGCTGCCGGTGTCCAGGCGCAGGTTCTTGATGTAGTCCGGATTGTTGACGTAGAACTGCGCCGGGTTCTTGTCGTACCACTCGCTGTCCGGGATGCCGTTGCGCTCGTACAGGTTGACGCTGGCATAGACGTTGTAGCGGTCGGTGGTCATGTCGCCGAAGCCGCCGGTGATGCTGGCCTGCTTCTCGCCGAAGGAATCGAAGCGCGGCGCGGTGTCCCAGGTGCCGCTGACTTCCAGGCCCTGGTAGCTGCTCTTGGTGATGACGTTGATGACGCCGGCCACCGCATCGGTGCCGTACACGGCCGAGGCGCCATCGGTCAGCACCTCCATGCGCTCGATGGCGGCGGCGGGAATGGCGTCGATGTTGACGAACTGGGTCTGGAAGCCCGACGGCGCGCCGTAATACGACAGGCGGCGGCCGTTGAGCAGCACCAGCGTGCCCTGCGGGCCCAGGCCGCGCAGGTTGGCCTGCGAAGCGCCATCGGAACCGGTGAACAACGATTTGGAATCCACCTGCGCCGGGCGCGCGGCCGGCAGGTTGTCCAGCACCTGCAGCAGCGTGCGGGCGCCCATGTTCTGGATGTCCTGCCTGCTGATGACCTGCACCGGCGAGGCGGTCTCCACATCGGTGCGGCGGATGTTGGAACCGGTGACCTCGACGCGGGCCAGTTCGGTGGTCTTGTCCTTGTCTTTGTCCTTGCCGGCATCCTGCGCGAGGGCAGGCGCGGCGATGGCGATCAATGCGCTGGCAACGGCCAGCGACAGCGGTGTGAACAGGCAGCGGTTGGGATTGCGGCGGGCTGGCAACATCGGACTCTCTCCTGACGATGAGGCACGGAACAACGGATGGCGGGCAATGCGATCCCGTTCCACGGCCGCGGGGCCGTGGTCGGCGTATTGGGGGAGCTGCGGTTACCTGGAGGTCATGGGGCGACGAAGTCGGCGGAATCGCCCTCCTCGCCGATCAGCACGGCATTGGCCCAGTTGCCACAGACCTGGGCGGGCTGGCTGCCCTGCGCACCCAGCGTGCGCAGGCTCAGTCGGGAAAGGCCGCGGATGTCCAGCTCCGGCTTGACCACGCCGGGCGCCTTCACCAGGCCGCTGTCGTAGAGCAGGCGGTCCTCGCCCCAGACCTGGAACTGCATGCCGCCGGCGGCGCGGCAGGCGTCGTCGATGCCGAGGTCGGCGCGCAGCAGGTGCCAGCGGCCCTTGAGCGCGATATCGATGCGGCTGTGCGCACCCACGCCCAGGCCGCGGCGGAACTGCAGGCCGTTCATGCGCATGCCGGCCTCGCCCCGGAACGACTGGTCGGCGCGCGCCTGCCCGGCCAGCGCGGCCGGCAGCGGCAGCTGGGAGAGGTATTGCTGCCGTGCCGGCCGCTCCGGTAGCTGTTGTTCGAGGATGTGGAAGGTGGACAGCGCGATCGGGCCGACGTCGCGCGGCTGCAATGCGTCGATGGCGCGCGCGGCGGTGCTCTGCGCAGCGGTGACCATCGGGTCGTTGCCGCCCTCGCCCTCCGGGTTCTGCACGCCCAGCACGCGGAAGCGCAGCAGGCGGCCGGCATGGGCCGGGAAATCGATGCGCTGCAGGCCTTCCTTCAACGACAGGCGGCCGCGGGCGACGGGCTCGCCCCACTCGCCATTGCTGTCGCCCATGTAGATTTCGTAGTCGCGTACCTGGCCGTGCTTCCAGTGCTGGTCGTTGCGCGGCGCCAGTTCAATGCCGTCGATCATCTTCCTCTCGCCGAACCCGATCACCCACTCGTGGGCGCCGGTGCGGATGGCCTGGTTGCGCACGGTGCGGAACCAGGTCGCCGGATCGTCGTCGAAGGCGTTTTCCAGCGGATAGCCCTTTTCCTCGGCCGGGCGGTTGACCACCAGCAGGCTGTCCGGCGGCAACGCGCGGCCCTGCTGCGGCGCGGCCGGGAACGCGTCGTCGGCCGCGGCGGCGGCCACCGGGAAATCCAGCTGCAGCTGCAGCGGCTGGCGGATGTCCACCATCGCGGTGCGCACGTGCAGGGTGCCGCGGCGTTCGCCGGCATCGAAGTACCAGCCTTCGTCGGCCGCGTCGAAGGCGGCCGCATCGGCCAGTGCGGGCAGCGCACGGCCGTCCAGCCGCACCGCCGCCGGCGCCTGCCGGTTGAGTACGCGCAGGCCGTAGCGGCGCTGCGCCAGCTGTCCGCGGTAAGCGCCCTGCACCGCGTCGACGCGCACCTGCACCGGGCCGCTGCCCTGCGCCGGCGCCTGCATGCGGATCTGCTGCGTGCTCGATTCGCCCTGCTGGTAGCGGCGGGTGTTGCCGTCGTCCTCGTACAGCGTGTAGCGGGAGTCGCCCTGCGGATACAGGTCGAAGGTCACTTCATCCAGCGGCTTCTCGCCGTCGAACAGCATGGCCGGGTACATCGGCAGGATCGCGCCGGCGCGCACGAACACCGGCAGCGTCGCCAGGTCCACCTGGCGGTCGAGCTGGCGGCCTTCGGCGCCGGCCTGCACGCGGCGGCCGTCCCAATAATCGAACCAGCCGCCTTGCGGCAGGTGGATGTCGCGGCGCCAGCCGCGGCTGGCGGCCTGGCTGCGGTACACCGGCGCCACCAGCAGGTCGCGGCCGAGCAGGAACTGGTACCTGTAGGTTTCATCCTGCGCGTGCGGGTCGCGGGGGTTGTCCCACATCAGCCCGCGCACCGGCGGCGCGCCGTTCTGCGCGGCTTCGTGCACCAGCCCGTACATGTACGGGGTCAGGCGCATCTTCAATTTCAGGTAGTCGCGGTTGATGCCGCGGTAGGGCTCGTCGAACCACCACGGCTGCTTGCGCGCGCTCGACGACCAGCCGCTCATGCCCATCAGCACCGGCGTGAACGCCTTCCACTGCAGGTCGCGGGTGAAGGTCTCGGCGCTGCCGCCGAAGATCGCATCGACATCGCCGGCGGCATAGGCCATGCCGGACAGGCCGGAGCCGACCAGGGTCGGCACGTGCCAGCGGATATAGTCCCAGCTGCTGCTCTGGTCGCCGGTCCAGGCCACCGCGTAGCGCTGGATGCCGGCCCAGCCCATCACCGTCCACAGGAACGGGCGCGAATCGGAGTTGTCGAGGATGCCGTTGAACGCCTGGCGGTTGGCGTCCATCGCGAACTGGTAGCCCTTGCCGGTCCAGGCCACGTCCAGCTTCTGCACGCGGGTGCCGGCCTTGCCGACTTCCCAGGCGATCTTGTCCACCCCGTTCTCGGTCCACAGGCCGGTCTTGAAGCCGTACTTCGCCAGGCCCTGCACGGTCTCGGGCAGCTGCCTGTAGCCGCAACCGTAGCCGTCGTTGGGCAGGATCCAGCCGCCGGGCATGTCGTTTTCGCGGTACCTGGCGGCGACGCTGTCGACCACGTCGATCGTAGTGCCGGTGGGGCCGTCGCTCCAGCCTTCGGGCACGCTGCCGGGCTTCTTGATGTTGTCGCCGTCGTTGTAGCAGTCGGCATCGCCGTAGGACAGCGCCCAGCGCGCGACCATGTTCGGCCGGCCGGTCAGCTGGGTATAGCGCTCGATCAGGCGCGGCAGGCCGGCGCCGACGAAGTAGTAGGCGTCGAAGCGGTCCTCGCGGTGCAGCAGGGTGGCCTGGTCGGGCTGGCGCAGGTCGTAGCTGCCGTCGCTCCACGTATTGCGCAGCATGCCCCAGCCGCGCGAACTGAGCAGCATCGGCGCCGGGCTCGGGCGGTCGCCCTCCTCCCAGCCGCCGGAGTAGGAAATCTCCAGCTCGCGACCCTTGAACTGGTAGCGGCCGTTCTGCTGGCCGCCGCCGAAGAAGGCCTCGTCGGGCTGCGAGGACAGCACCTGCACGCTCTGCGCGGCATCCAGGTCCAGCGGCTGCAGCTCCTGCCACAGCGCGGTGGGCTGGCCGTCGTCCAGCCGCTCCAGGCGCAGCCGCAGCGGCTGCCGCTGCACGTGCAGCACCAGCGCATCGGTGCGTACGCGGATTTCCTGCGCGTCTTCTTCCAGTTGCGCCTGCACGCTGGCCCCGGGCTGCGGCAGCACGATGGGCGCGGCCTTGTCGCCGGCGCCGGTCAGCCTGCCTTTGCGGCCGGCCTGCACGCGGATGATGTCAGCGGCCGGCAGTTCGATGCGGATGCGCGTGCCGTTGTCGGTGAGCAGGTCCCAGCCACGCACGCCATCGCGGCCATCGCCGGCACCGACCGACCGCAGGTTGCCCACCGGCTCGGCATGCAGCGGCAGCGCCGGCAGCAGCAGGACGGAAAGCAGTGCCACCGGCAGTGGCAGACGACGTACGCGCTTGTGCACCTTGCTCCCCAGGCCCTTCAGGCGGGCATTCGATGGCGGTTGCGCCGACTCTAGGGCAGCGTTTCGAAAGATGTCAATAAAATGAAAGCAAAAGATAAGAATTTTTATATCAATCGAAAGTTTGTGCAAAGCACCACTTTCCTTATCCCCTTCAGCGACGTGAAACAGGCAGCGAAAGGTCCGTCAGGAAAACCTTTCGATCCGCACCGGCAGACGGGCAGCGGCACCATCGCGAAAGAATTCTTTCTTTTTTCTTTCGATGTTTGACATTTCGAAAGAAAAGGCTGATCGTGCGCTGGCCCAACAGGAACCAAGAATGGACGCCACCCCGCTTACCGATCCGTCCGCCTGGCAGCGCCTGGGCGGAGCCGATACCGCCGCCGAAATCGCCCAGCAGCCGGCCTTGTGGGAAACCCTGGCCAGCGGCCTGGAGCGCGACCAGGAACGCCTGCTGGCCTTCCTCGGCCAGCGCCTGTCCGACCCGGCGCAGCGCGTGCTGTTCACCGGCGCCGGCAGCTCCGGCTTCATCGCCGAGATGGTCGCCGACCACATCAACGCGCAGTGGCCGGCGGAAGTGCGCGCGGTGCATACCACCAGCCTGCTGACCCACCCGGCGCTGTACCTGCAGCGCGAGCGCCCGACCCTGCTGGTGTCGTTCGGCCGCAGCGGTTCCAGCCCGGAAAGCGTGGCCGCGGTCGAGCGCGTGCGCGCCGACGTGGACGACGCCCGTTTCCTCGACATCACCTGCAACGCCGACGGCGAACTGGCGCGCCGCGGCGCCGGCCGCGACGACACCTGCACCCTGCTGATGCCGGCGGCAAGCTGCGACCGCGCCTTCGCCATGACCAGCAGCCTGAGCTGCATGCTGCTGGCGGCGCTGGCGGTGTTCGAGCGCGCGCCATGGAACGAGCGCGGCGAGCGCATCCGCCAGGTCGCCGCACTGGCACGGGAAGGCCTGCAACGCTGGGACGCGCCGGTGGGCGCGCTCGCCGCGCAGCCGTTCGACCGCGTGATCTACCTGGCCAGCGGCCCGCTGGAAGCGCTGGCGCGCGAAGCCGCGCTGAAGGTGCTGGAACTCACCGCCGGCCGCGTGCTGGCGATGGCCAACACGCCGCTGGGCTTCCGCCACGGGCCGAAGTCCACGCTCGATGCGCGCACCCTGGTGGTGATGCTACGCAGCGCGCAGCCGCTGGCGCGCCGCTACGAACAGGACCTGCTGGAAGAACTGCGCGGCGACGGCGTGGCCGGCAGGGTGCTGTCGGTCGGCCCGCATTCGGACATCGGCCCGGGCGACGACTTCACCCTGCAGGTGCCGGCCCTGCCCGACGCCTGGCTGGCGCCGGCCTGGCTGCCGTTCGCGCAGCTCTACGCACTGCGCCGCTCGGCCGCGCTGGGGCTGACCCCGGACAACCCGTTCCCCGACGGCACCGTCAACCGCGTGGTCAAGGGCGTCACCATCCACCATGGCTGAGTCCTCCGCCAGCGCCTGCTACGGCATCGACATCGGCGGCACCAAGATCGAACTGGTGGCCTGCGATGCGGCCCTGCAGGTGAGCTGGCGCAAGCGCATCGCCACGCCGCAGGGCGACTACGCCGGCTTCCTGCAGGCCGTCGAAACCCTCGCCGCCGATGCCGATGCGGCGCTGGGACAAGCCGCCCATGCCATCGGCATCGCCCTGCCCGGCGTGCGCGACCGCCGCAGCGGCCGCCAGCTCAGCGCCAACGTGCCGGCCATCACCGGCCAGTGCGTGGCCCGCGACCTGCAGGAACGCCTGCAACGGCCGCTGCATTTCGGCAACGACCTGCAGTGCTTCGCCCTGTCCGAAGCGCATGGCGGCGCCGCCGACGGCTACGCCAGCATGTTCGGCGCGATCCTCGGCACCGGTGCCGGCGGCGGCTACTGCGTGCAGGGCCGGCTGATCGGCGGCTTCAACGGCCTGGCCGGCGAATGGGGCCACTGGAGCGTGCCGGCCAACCTGCTGCAACGCCACGGTCTGCCGCTGCTCGACTGCGGCTGCGGCCTGCGCGGCTGCGTGGAGCGCTATGTCTCCGGCAGCGGTGTGGCGATGATAGAACGCCATCTCGGCGGCAGCGCCGCCAATGCCAGCGACGTCATCGCACTGGCCGAAGCCGGCGACGCGCGCGCGCGGCAGGCGCTGGACATCCACCGCGACCTGCTCGGCCACAGTTTCGCCGCGCTGATCCTGGCGCTGGACCCGCACGTGATCGTGCTCGGCGGCGGCCTGTCGCAGTACGCGCCGCTGTACGAACAGCTGCCGGCGGCGATCGCCGCGCATCTGTTCGCCGGCGTGCAGGTGCCGCCGATCGTGCCGCCGCGCTTCGGCGATGCCGGCGGCGCGCGCGGCGCCGCCCTGCTCGCCTGCCAACCCACTTTTTCCTGATCCGGGAGTTCGCCCATGTCCCCGTTGCAGTCCCTGCTCGCCCGGCATCGCGCCGGCCACAACGTCGGCCTGTACAGCGTCTGCTGCAGCAACGAACAGGTGCTGCGCGCGGCGATGCACGTGGCCGCGCGCCACGGCACCGTGCTGCTGATCGAAGCCACTTCCAACCAGGTCGACCAGTTCGGCGGCTACACCGGCATGACCCCGCCGCAGTATCGCGACTACGTGCGGGCGCTGGCCGACGAGGAAGGCTTCCCGCGCGACCGGCTGGTGCTCGGCGGCGACCACCTCGGCCCCAATGCCTGGCAGAAGCAGCCGGCGGCCGAGGCGATGGCGCGCGCGCGCGTGCTGATCGAGGCCTATGTCGCCGCCGGCTTCCACAAGATCCACCTGGACTGCAGCATGTCCTGCGCCGACGACCCGGTGCCGCTGCCCGACGCCACCGTCGCGGCGCGCTCGGCCGAACTGGCTGTCATCGCCGAACGCACCGCCGCCGCGCACGACCTGCCGCCGCCGGTCTACGTGATCGGCACCGAGGTTCCCGTCCCGGGCGGCGAAGCCTCGCTGGACGCCGGGCTGGCGGTGACCACGCCGGCCGCGGCCGCGCAGACACTGGAAATCCACCGCCAGGCTTTCGACACGCCGCAGCTGCGCGAGGCCTGGCAGCGGGTGATCGCGATGGTGGTGCAGCCGGGCGTGGATTTCGACCACAGCAGTGTGCACGACTACGACGCGGCCGCCGCCGGCGAGCTGGCCGACTTCCTCGAAAAGCAGCCGCGCATCGTGTTCGAGGCGCACTCCACCGACTACCAGCGCGAGAGCGGCCTGCATGCGCTGGTGCGCGACCACTTCGCCATCCTCAAGGTCGGCCCGGCCGCGACCTTCGCCTATCGCGAAGCGCTGTTCGCGCTGGCGGCGATCGAAGCCGAACTGCTGCCCGCCGCGCAGCGCTCGCGCCTGCCGCAGGTACTGGAAGAGGTGATGCTGGCGCAGCCGAAATACTGGCAGGCGCATTACCACGGCGACGAAGCCACGCTGCGCCTGCTGCGCGCTTTCGCCTTCAGCGACCGCTGCCGCTACTACTGGGGCGAGCCGGCGCTGCTGGACGCGGTGCGCACGCTGTTCGCCAACCTGGAACAACACGCGCCGCCGCTGGTGCTGCTCAGCCAGTACCTGCCCGAGCAGTTCCGCGCGGTGCGCGAGGGCACGCTGGCCAATGCCCCGGGCGCGCTGGCGCGGCACCGCATCGGCCAGTGCCTGGACGAATACGCGCGCGCCTGTTCGGCCAATACCGCCGGCATGCGCAAGCACAGCGAAAGTTCCGCCCACCCGAACCTTGCGAACGGCTAAGCTCGGCCTTTCCCGGAGAAAGCACGAGATGGCCATGCGCAACACCCGTTCCCGCCGGCAGCAGATCCTGCAGCAGCTGATCGAGCACGGCTCGGTGCAGGTCGCCGAACTGGTCGGGCGTTATGGCGTGTCGGCGGTGACCATCCGCACCGACCTGGGCCATTTCGAGGAACAGGGCCTGGCCACGCGCACCCATGGCGGCGCCACCCTGGTGCGCACACCGCCTCAGGAACAGGACATCCACGAGAAGGATGCGCTGAACCTGCCGCTGAAGGAGTCCATCGGCGCGCGCGCCGCCCAGCTGGTGCAGCCCGGCGACAACATCATCATCGACTCCGGCTCGACCACGATGACCCTGGCGCGCCACCTGCGCGGGCACCGCGACGTGACGGTGATGACCAATGGCCTGAACATCGCCTGGGAACTGGCCAACGCGCCGGGCATGAACGTGCTGCTCACCGGCGGCCAGCTGCGCAAGCAGTCGCTGTCGCTGCAGGGCAGCCAGGCCGAGGCCAGCCTCAACCCGTACAGCTTCGACACCCTGTTCCTGGGCGTGGACGGCCTGGACCTGCAGTTCGGCCTGACCACCCACGACGAGGCCGAAGCGCGCCTCAACCACCGCATGGTCGAACGTGCGCGGCGCATCGTGGTGCTGACCGACGCCTCCAAATTCGGCCGGGTCAGCCTGCACCGCATCGCCTACCTGGACCAGATCCACGCCGTGATAACCGACGCCGGCATCGACGAAGCGACCCGCGAAGGGCTGCAGCGCCGCGGCATCGACGTACTCGTCGCCGAACCGGCGCCGTAACGGCAGCGTGGCGTTGCCGCCCGGTAGCGCCGGGCAATGCCCGGCGGGGTTTGCCCGGTAATGCCACAGCGGGGCGCTGCCCCGCTCTACAGGAAAACAGGACACGGCCGCCCTGTAGCGCCGGGGCAACGCCCGGCGAGGCTTGCCCGGTAATGCCCCCCAGCGGGGCGTTGCCCCGCTCTACAGGGAGACAGGACACGGCCGCTCTGTAGCGCCGGGCAACGCCCGGCGGGGCTTGCCCGGTAATGCCCCCCAGCGGGGCGTTGCCCCGCTCTACAGGGAGACAGGACACGGTGCTCTGTAGCGCCGGGCAACGCCCGGCGGGGTTTGCCCGGTAATGCCCCCAGCGGGGCGTTGCCCCGCTCTACAGGAAGACAGGACGCGGCCGCCCTGTAGCACGGCGCCATAAACGCAAACGGCCGCCCGAGGGCGGCCGTTGCTGCAACAGGCGCGACGCCTGCGGCGGGATTACTCGGCGGACTTGGCGGCCTGGCGGGCAGCCTTGGCCTGCGCGGCGGCAGCCAAGTCTTCCTTGATGCGGGCAGCCTTGCCTTCCAGGCCACGCAGGTAGTACAGCTTGCCGGCGCGGACCTTGCCGCGGCGCTTGACTTCGACCGAGTCGATCAGCGCGCTGTGGGTCTGGAACACGCGCTCGACGCCGTAGCCGTGCGAGATCTTGCGCACGGTGAACGAGGAGTTCAGGCCGGCGTTCTTGGTGCCGATCACAACGCCTTCGTAGGCCTGCACGCGCTCGCGGTTGCCTTCCTTGACCTTGACGTTGACGACGACGGTGTCGCCCTGGCTGAACTTCGGCAGTTCGCGGGTGATCTGGGCGGATTCGAAGTCCGCGACGATGGATTTGTTCAGCTTGCTCATGGGTGCACCGATGTATTCGGAGTGGGCGTGTCGATTCGACAGCGGGGTCTCATGCAGTCACCGGATTGCGCTGCACGTTTGTTGTAGTTGGAACCGCTGCTACCGGCCAGGCAGCAGCAAGCCGCACATTATAGATGACCTTCCGGCCCGGCGCCAGTGGTACAGACCGCTGGCCGGCAATCCCTCGGCACCCGGTACTCCCGCGGTTGCCGGCCGTCGGCCGGCGCGGCCCCGGGCGGGCAAGCCCTTGGCCTACGGCTCTTTGCGGGCCTCGTCCAGCAGCTTGCGGTCGACCTTGCCGAGGCCGGCCTCGTCCAGCAGGTCGGGCCGGCGCAGGGCGGTGCGCAGCAGCGACTGCTGCCGGCGCCAGCGCGCGATCGCGGCATGGTTGCCCGAGCGCAGCACCTCCGGCACCTCGCCCAGCGCGTGGCTGGCCGGCTGGCTGTAGTGCGGGCAGTCGAGCAGGCCGTCGCCCTCGAAACTGTCCTGCACCGCCGATTCGGCGTCGTTCAGCGCACCCTCCTGCAGGCGGGTGACCGCATCGACGATCACCGCCGCGCCCAGTTCGCCACCGGACAGCACGTAATCGCCGAGGGAAATCTCCTCGTCCACCTCGGCGGCGAGGAAACGCTCGTCCACGCCCTCGTAGCGACCGCACAGCAGGATCATGCGCGGCAGCGCCGCCAGTTCGCGCACCCGCGCCTGGGTCAGCGGCCGCCCCTGCGGACTGAGGTAGATCAGCGGCGCCGGGGTCGGGTCGGCGGCGCGCGCAGCGGCCAGCGCGGCGCGCAGCGGTTCGATCAGCATCACCATGCCCGGGCCGCCGCCGAACGGGCGGTCGTCCACGCGGCGGTAGTTGCCCTCGGCGTGGTCGCGCGGATTCCAGCCGTGCAGGTCGAGCAAGCCGCGTTCCTGCGCACGACCGACCACGCCCAGCGCGGCGGACTGCGCGATGAACTCGGGAAACAGGGTGATGACGTCGATGCGCATCGGGATCAGAACTCCGGATCCCAGTCGACCACGATCAGGTTGGCGTCGAAATCGACCGACTTGACGAAGTCGCCCATCACGAACGGCACCATGCGCTCGCGGTCGCCGCGCACCACCAGCACGTCGTTGGCGCCGGTATTGAACAGGTGCGTGGCCCGGCCGAGCTTCACGCCGTCCACGGTCTGCACGTCCAAGCCTTCCAGGTCGACCCAGTAGTACTCGTCCGGCTTCGGCGGCGGCAGCGCGCTGCGCGCGATGTAGATTTCGGTGCCGCGCATGGCTTCGACCACGTTGCGGTCGTCCACGCCGGGGAACGTCGCCACCAGCGTCTTGGCGGCTTCGCGGCCGCGCACGCCGCTGATCTGCGACTCCTGCCCCGACGGGCTGCGCAGGATCCACGGCTGATAGTTGAAAATGGCCAACCGCGGCTCGGTCCAGGACTCGAGCTTGAGTTCGCCGCGCACACCAAAAGCGCCGGTCACCCTGCCCAGCAGGATCCGGCGCTCGGAATCTTTCTTCATAAAGCAGTCGGGCCGCGCTTGCGCGCGGCCCGCCAGGATCAGGCCGCAGCGGCCTGGGCCTTGGTCGCTTCCTTGTACAGGTTGCGAACCTTGTCGGTCAGCTGGGCGCCATTGGCGACCCACTTGTCGACGGCGGCGATGTCCAGCACCACGCGCTGCTCGGCGCCCTGGGCGACCGGGTTGTAATAGCCGACGCGCTCGATGTTGCGGCCGTCGCGGGCGCTGCGGACGTCGGTGACGATGATGTGGTAGAACGGACGCTTCTTGGCGCCGCCGCGGGTCAGTCGGATCTTGACCATGGTGGTTTTTCCTTTGTAGCCCAGTCGCCAGGATGGCGCGGTAAGCCGGCGATTATAGCCGCGCCCCCGGCCCATTCCAAGCCCGGCTGCCGGCCTGCCTGAACAGGCCGCTTCAGAGCGGCTGCCAGGGCTCCAGCGCCAGCGCCTGCCGCAACCGTTCCAGCAGCGCCTGCGAGTCCGTGAACCGGCAGTCGCCGATGTGCGCCAGCGGCCACAGCCCGGTGGCGTTGCAGGCCACCGCGCCGGAGAAAGCCGGCAAGGTTTCCAGCGGGACCTCCCGCCACGCCTGCGCCAGCCCCTGCCGTTCCAGCCCGGCGGCCAGCAGCTGTTCGGCGGTGCCGCGCAGCGCTTCGGCCCGCGGCCACACCACGCCGTCGCCGGCAAGGAAGGCGATGTTCCAGGTGCTGCCCTCGCCCACCCGCCCGGCCGCATCGACGAACAGCGCATCGTCGAAGCCCTGGCGCATGGCCAGGCGCCGGTACTGGAACAGCGGGAAGGTGCCGACATGCTTGAGCTGCGGCAGCTCGCGCTGGTAGCGCACCGGCAGGACCGCGCGGGCGCCGGCCGGCATCACCGCCGGCGCGGCGACGCCGATCAGCACGTCCACCGGCACCGCGCGCAGCGGCTGGCGGAAATCGAAGGCGCGCGAGAACACGGTGATGCGCACCGAGGCGTCGGCCATGCCGCACCCGGCCAGCGCCTGCCGCAGCCAGCCCAGCAGCCGCGCCTCGTCCAGTTCCGCGTCGAACAGTTCGCGCGTGCCCTGCTGCAGGCGCCGCATGTGCAGGGCCCAGCCCTGCACCGCGCCGCCGCGCACCTGCAACGAAGTGAAATGCCCGTAATTGACCAGCGCCGCGCCGACCAGCGCCGCATCGACAGGCTCTCCATTGCAGGACAGATGGCTCACAGCAGCGCCTGCGCCTGCTGCCATATCGCCTGCACGATGGCGGCGGCCGGCCCGCGCCGCGCCATCCAGGCCGACTGCCCGGCCCAGGCCTGCATGGCCTCCAGTCGGTCGTCGGCCTGCGCCTGGCGGCGCATGCCGGCAGTGAGCCCGCGCTGCACCGGGTAGGGCTGCGGCCGGGGCGCATCGACCGCTTCGGCTGCGCGTACATAGGCGGTCTCCAGCGCACGGCCGAGCCGGCCGCTGAAAACGCGGGTGGCGCGGGTATGTTCCGGTTCCGCCGCGGGCAGGGCCTGCTTCCAGGCGTCGGGAACCGTGGATTCGTCGCTGGCGAGGAAGGCCGTGCCCACCTGCACCGCGCTGGCGCCCAGCAGCAGGGCGGCGACCACACCGCGACCGTCGGCGATGCCGCCGGCCGCGATCACCGGTATATCCAGCCGGTCGGCCAGGCGCGGCAGCAGGGCGAACAGGCCGCTCATCTGCGCTTCGGCGCGCGCGGCCTCGAACGCGCCGCGGTGACCGCCGGCCTCCATGCCCTGCGCGACTACCGCATCGGCGCCGGCCGCCTGCGCCTGCAGCGCTTCGTCCAGGGTGGTGGCGCAGGCGAACCAGGCGATGCCGGCAGCCTTCAGGCGCCGCGCCTGTTCCCCGGAAAACACGCCCATGATGGTCGAGGCCACGGCGGGCCGCGCCGCGACCAGCGCGTCGAACTGCGCATCGAAATCGGCCGGACCGGCATCGCCGGCGCTGGCCGGCACCGGTGGTCCCCAGTGTTCAAGGAAGGCGCGGGTCGCTGCCTCGGCCGCCGCGTCGCGCGCCGGCGCCGGGTCGGGCACCCAGACATTGACCTGGGCCGGCGCGTCCGACTGCCGGCGGAAATCGTCCATCCACTGCCCGATCTGTTCCGGCGTGGACAGCACCGCGCCCATCGCGCCCATGCCACCGGCATTGGCCACGGCCGCGGACAGGGCCACCGGGCAGGCGCCGGCCATCGGCGCCAGCAGGATCGGCAGGCGCAGGCCGAAGCGGTTGCGGAAATCGTCCACACGCTGGCGGATGAGCGGATTCATCGTGGGCTCGCTCCCGGAAAGGGGGAGCCCATTGTTGCCGGTCCGGGGCCGGATTGCGCAGGCCCGCGCCTCAGCGGAACGGCAGGCCGCCCTTGCCACCCATGGCGCCGAGCATGCCCTTCATGTTGCGCAGCATGCCCTTCATGCCGCCGCCGGCGAGCTTGCCCATCATCTTTTCCATCTGCATGTACTGCTTCATCAGCTTGTTGACGTCGGCCGGCTGGGTGCCGGAGCCGCGCGCGATGCGGGCGCGGCGCGAGCCGTTGAGCAGGCCCGGGTTACGGCGCTCCTTCTTGGTCATCGAGTTGATGATGGCGATCATGCGCGGCACTTCCTTGCTCTGGCTGACCTGCTGCTTCAGGTGCTCGGGCACCTGGCCCAGGCCCGGCAGCTTGTCCATCAGGCCGCCGATGCCGCCCATGTTCTGCATCTGCTCCAGCTGGTCGCGCATGTCGTTCAGGTCGAACTTCTTGCCCTTGGCGACCTTCTCGGCCAGCTTCTGCGCCTTGTCCTTGTCGACCTGCTGCTCGACCTGCTCCACCAGCGACAGCACGTCACCCATGTCCAGGATGCGGCTGGCCACGCGCTCGGGGTGGAACACATCCAGGCCGTCGACCTTCTCGCCGGTACCGGTGAACTTGATCGGCTTGCCGGTGACGTAGCGCACGCTCAGCGCGGCGCCGCCGCGGGCGTCGCCGTCGGTCTTGGTCAGCACCACGCCGGTCAGCGGCAGCGCCTCGCCGAAGGCCTTGGCGGTGTTGGCCGCGTCCTGGCCGGTCATCGAATCGACCACGAACAGGGTTTCGGCCGGGTTGACCGCCGCGTGCAGGGCCTTGATCTCGGCCATCATCGCTTCGTCGATGGCCAGGCGGCCGGCGGTATCGACGATCAGCACGTCGGCAAACGACCTGCGCGCGTCGTCGATGGCAGCGCGGACGATGTCCACCGGCTTCTGCTCGGCCGCCGACGGGAAGAACAGCACGCCGACCTGCTCGGCCAGGGTCTTCAGCTGCTCGATCGCGGCCGGGCGGTAGACGTCCGCCGAAACCACCATCACCTTCTTCTTGCGCTTTTCCTTCAGGTGCTTGGCCAGCTTGCCGACCGTGGTGGTCTTGCCGGCGCCCTGCAGGCCCGCCATCAGGATGATGGCCGGCGCCGGCACGTTGAGATTCAGGTCGCTGGCCTGCGCGCCCATCACCGCGGTGAGCTCGTCGCGCACCACCTTGATCAGCGCCTGGCCCGGGGTCAGCGACTTGAGCACTTCCTGGCCGACCGCGCGCACCTTGATCTTCTCGATCAGCGCCTGCACCACCGGCAGCGCGACGTCGGCCTCCAGCAGCGCGATGCGCACCTCGCGGGTGGCCTCGCGGATGTTCTCCTCGGTCAGGCGGCCACGGCCGCGCAGGCGCTCGATGGTGCCGGAAAGGCGCTGGGTCAGGGACTCGAACATGCGGTGGGACCTGCGGAAGCGTTGGCAAAGAGGCGAATTATAGCGGCCGTGGCCGCTGGCCGCGGCGCCGGCCCGTTCGAACAGGCGGTTCGCACAGGCGACCGGGGCGCCCATCGACGGCGCTCCGCGGCTCCCCTGCGGCGCCACCGGACCGGCAGGCACCCACTGCCTGTCCCGTCAGCCGGTCGAGCCGCCATCGCCAGCCACATCCACCACTCCTACAATCGCCCGCGCCTGCACGGGGGCCTGTCGCGGGTATCGGCAGAGCACCGGGGAGCCGGCCGTTGCGGCCGCGGATGCGCGAAAGCGCCTGCGCGGAAGCGTTGTGGCCTGATCGCGACGGCATGCGGCCCTCGCCATGCAACTGATTCGCGTTACCCAGCCCATATTCGGATGTGACGAGGGGGAACCCGTCCGCATTTCCAGCACCGACAGACTTAACCGGGGATACAGATGAACACCGATCACGAACACCCGAGTCGCCGACACGCCCGCCGCCGCATGCTGGCCGCGTCGATCACGCTGGCCCTGCTGCCCGCGCTGACCGCCAACGCCCAGCAGGATCCGGCCAACCCAATCGACCTCGATCGCATCGTCGTCAGCGCGCCGAACTACGTGCCGTCCGGTAGCATGACCGCGACCAAGTCCGATGCGCCGCTGATCGAAACGCCACAGTCGATCTCGGTGGTCACCCGCGACCAGATCGACCTGCTCGGCTTCACCGACGTGCAGCAGGCGATCCGCTACACCTCGGGCATCGTCGGCGAGAACTACGGACCCGACCTGCGCTACGACTTCCTGACCCTGCGCGGATTCACCCCCAAGCAGTACATCGACGGCCTGCAGGCGCCGATCAGCACCGTCATCTTCAACGTCGGTGTCGATCTGTACGGCTTCCAGGAGGTGGACGTGCTCAAGGGGCCGGCCGCCGTGCTCTACGGCAACAGCCCGCCGGGCGGCATCTACAACCTGACCAGCCGCCGGGCCGAGAGCGTGTTCGGCGGCGAGCTGGGGGTCAAGGTCGGCAGCGAGCGCTACAAGGAGGTCCACGGCACGGTCACCGGACCGCTGGCCGATGGCCTGAGCGCACGCGCGACCCTGCTCTACCGCGACCGCGGTTCGCAGACCGACCACGTCAAGGGCGAACGCACCTACTTCGCCCCGACGTTCACCTGGGACATCAGCGATGACACCAGCCTGACCGGCCTGGCCTACTACCAGAAGGACGACAACAGCGGCGACACCAATGGCTTCCTGTCGGCGCACGGCACCCGGCTGGGCAATCCCAACGGCGTGATCCCGCGCGGGCGCAATCTGGGCGAGCCGGACTACAACACCTACGACCGGACCCAGAAGGCGGTCGGCTGGGATCTGCGCCATGCCTTCAACGACCACGTGAGCTTCCAGCAGAACGCCAAGTGGTACGACTACAAGGAGTTCCAGAAAGTCGTCTACTCCACCGGCCTGCGCGCGGACATGCGCACCGTCGACCGCGCGAGCTATCCCTACGCCGAAGACGTGGATGGCTTCGCGGTGGACAACCGTTTCAGCTGGAAGCTCGGTGGCGGGGCCGTGCAGCACGCACTGCTGGCGGGCTTCGACTACCGCGACCTGAAGAACCACGCCCGCTTCGGCTTCGCCGCCGCACCGCCGCTGGATGCGTTCAACCCGGTCTATGGCGCTGCGCCGATCATCACTCCCGAGCTGAGTTCCATTTTCAACGACCAGCGCGTGAAACAGGCCGGCGTGTATCTGCAGGACCAGCTCAAGGCCGGCCGCTGGGTGGTCACCCTCAGTGGCCGCTATGACGACGTCAGACTGCGCAACCACCAGAGCGGGACCACCACCCGGCAGGACCACTTCAGCTACCGCGCCGGCGTGAACTACATGTTCGACAGCGGCTGGGCGCCCTACCTCAGCTATGCCACCTCGTTCGAGCCGGTGCTCGGCACCGATTCGGTGACCGGAAAGTCGTTCAAGCCCAGCAGCAGTACCCAGGTCGAGGCCGGCATGAAGTACGACGCCCGCAACCTGCCGGACGGGGTGCGGCTGTTCGCGACCGCCGCACTGTTCCGCATCGAGCAGGACAACCTGGTGAACGTGCAGTCGGGGCAGACGCCGATGTTCGGGCGCCAGCTCGGCGAGGTACAGGCGCAGGGTGGCGAGCTGGAAGTGGTGGCGCGCATCTACGACCGCTGGAGCGTCAATGCGTCCTACAGCTATACCGACACGGAGGTGGTGCGCGATGCCGGCGGCTTCGCCACCGGCGATCCGTTGCCGACCACGCCTCGCCACAAGCTGACCGGCCTGGTCGACTACACCCTCCAGGAAGGCAATCTGGCCGGCCTGGGCTTCGGCCTCGGCGGCCGCCACCTCAGCGCGTCGGCCGGCAGCCTGCTCGGGCAGTGGAACGCGCAGGTGATCCATACCAAACCGTCCACCCTGTGGGATGCGATCGTCCACTACAACCGCGATCAGTGGCGCCTGGCGCTGAACGTGACCAACCTGTTCGACAAGGAATACGTGGGCCGTTGCGAGGGCATCTCCAACTGCATCTACGGACAGGGCCGGCAGGTCATCGCCACCTTCACCTGGAAGCTGTAGTCGCCGCTGCCGCCCCGGTGGCGGCGGCGGACAGGCAAGGCACCGCCTTGTCTCCGCATCCGCCGCTTGGCGGCTGCCGGTGGGCGTCCGCACGGATGCCCGCCGGCCAACCCCACACCGCGGACATTCCTGTTTCGCCCATATCGAGGAGCAAATCGATGACCCCACGTCCGTTCCTGCTTGCGGCCGCCACGATGACCTGCATGGCGGCACTGGCGCCGGCCTTCGCGCCGGCGCATGCCGCCGACCTGCTGTACCGGCTCACCGCCACCGCCACCCTGCCCAGCACCGATACCGGCTGGGACTACATCAAGATGGAGCCGGACAGCAACCGGCTGTTCATCGCGCGCGACGCCGACGGGCTGACGGTATTCGATGTGGATGCCAACAAGGCGGTCACCACCGTCGCCGATTCCGTCGGCGCCAACGGGCCGCTGCTGCTGCCGCAGTACAACCGCGGCTACCTGGCGATGACCGACGGCTCGTTCCTGAGCTTCGAGCTGGATTCGCTCAAGCCGATCCAGCGGCTGCAGCTGGACGGCAACGGTGGCATCAACAGCGCCATCCATGACCCGCTGACCCGGCGCATCCACGCCATCGTCGGCACGCGCCCCAGCGAATCGACCTGGTACACGCTGGACGCGGCCACCGGCAAACTGCTGGGCAGCAAGACGTTTCCGTTCCGGAAAATGGACGACCCGGCCACCGACGGCAAGGGACGCCTGTTCGCACCGGCGCGCCGCGACAACCTGATCCTGCTCCTGGACTCCAAGACGCTGGCCGAACGGGCGCGCTGGACGGCGCCGTGCAATGTCTCCAAGGTCCGCTACCAGGCGCACAGCAACCGCCTCCTCGCGGCATGCGGCGGCGACAATCCGATGTTCTTCGCGCTGGATCCGGACAGCGGCCGGGTCGTTGCCAGCCTGCCGATCGGCAACGGCATCGACGGCTTCGCCATCGACGAGCAGCGCAAGCGCATCATCACCTCGAACAACGAAGGCACGCTGACCGTGATCAACCAGGAGGGGCCGGACAGCTACTCTCTGGCCGGAACCGTCTCCACCCGTCCCAATGCCCGGATGATGACCATGGACGAACGCACCGGCCGGCTGTTCGTGGTCACCGCCGAGTTCACCCGCACGCCACCGGATGGCAACGGCGAGACCTCCAACCGCTACCATCCCGACAGCTTCGTGGTGCTGACCTACCAGCCGCAGTAAGCGCGGCAGGAAGACCCTCGTGGCGCCGGCATCCGCCGGTCGCCACGGGGCCTGGCCGGCAGATATCAGCCGGCGACCGGACGATCATGCGTAACCGGCCGGAACCGCGTTTCGCGCGGCATCGGCACGTGTGGAGCGCGTGCGGCCTGCGGGCCGGAAGATCCGTGTCTCGTTTGTCGGGAGCAACCGGCGCGATGCCGGCGAGTGCGATGGCGGCCTGTCGCATCGGCACCGCCCCTGCCTGTGGCGATTACCGCCGAGCACGGCGCTGAACGTAGCCGGCCCGCTGCGGCGCATCCGCCGCATCGCTCCCGTCCGGGCGCCACGACCACATCGCGGTCGAAGCGGCCTGATCCGCCCTACGGAACGATGGCTGGCCCGCGCCTGCTCCCCAGCGGCAATGAATGCGAGTGTGGCCAGGCACCGGGCCGCGCACCGCCTCGGCAGTGCGCTCGCCCCGCATGGACAGCCTCCGCGCTGCCCCGGCCGCCAGGCCACGCGTCCCGCCTCAGCGCGGATGCTCGCGATCCATCAACCTGGGCGCCGGGCTCACGCCGGCAGGCAGCAGCCACGCCCCATCCGCCCGGACGCTGGACCATGCTCCACAAAGTGGACGGCGGGCCGCCAGCGACCGGCCCGGGCATTCCCGCACATTGCATCGGGCATCGTCAGCCGGAACCGGTCGCTGCCGGAGGGTCCGCCACGGCGCCCGCTTGCGTGCCTGCACCACCGGCTTGCCCAAGCGCCGCTCAAGCAACCGGAGTCTGGATCGCAGGCAGTGGCGGTGATCCGGCGATCAGCAGCGCCCTGCGGTCGGCCACCCGTGTCCGGAGCATCAGCCGTGTCCCGGTGCCGAGCGGGTATGCGCGGGATTCCTGGAACGGTGGCCTCGTCCCCGGCGGTTCCTCGCCTGATCCGCCACCAGTCCCGTGCAGCGGATCGACGTCAACGGCGCGGACACGCGCCGTCGAGGCCAGGCGGCATTCCCGGCCATTGCGGCCAGACATCACGGGATCGGGGAGAACGCCGAAGCGGACCGGATGCCGGAGCCATGCGGCCCCGCGGCTGCAGATCGACCGCCTCGGAGCGCCCTGCCCGCGCGGTGTCGCCCGATCAGGGCAACAGACGGACGACGCGGAAACCCAGGGTATTGTTCTGCCGCGCGGGGTCGTCGCCGGCGTAGCGCTGCGCCGAACGCACCGTCTCGGGCTTGTTGTACCAGCCGCCGCCGCGCACCACCCGGCGCACGCAGTCGCCACTGAGCCATGCACTGCCGTCGCCGGGAGCGCCCTCGTAGCCGGGGTTGTAGCAGTCCTCCACCCATTCCCAGGCGTTGCCGGCCGTGTCGTGCAGGCCGAATCCGTTGGGCTTGAAGTGGCCCACCGGAGCGGTGGTCCTGGCGTAGCCGTCGTTGCAGTCGTGCAGCGGCCATTCCGGGCGCTCCACGCGCAGCGCATCGTCGCCTACGTTGCCGAACTCGCAGGCCCGGTTGGCGTCCTCGCCCCAGAACCACGGGGTCGTGGTGCCGCCGCGCGCGGCATATTCCCACTGGGCCTCGCTGGGCAGGCGGTACGGCTGCCCGGTCTTGTCCGACAGCCAGCGGGTATAGCCGACCGCCATCTCGAAGTTCACGTACAGCACCGGCCTGCGGCCTCGCCCCCAGCCCTCGTCGGGTACCGCGGTGCAGCCGCCGTCGGCCACGCAGGCGTCCCACTCATCGAACGTGACCTCGTACTTGCCGATGGCGAACGGCCTGGCGAACACCACTTCATGCCGTGGCGCCTCATTGATGTCGTGGCCAGGCTCGGTGCTGGCCGAGCCCATCATGAACCTGCCGGCCGGCACCACCACCATCTCGGGGCATTCGGCGCAATCGCGGTTGCCGGGCATGGCGAACGCGGAGGCGTCCGTCGTGGCGGCGACCGTCCCGGCACTGGCGGCCAGGCCGGCGACCAGCAGCAGGCTGGCTGCCCCCTGCCGCAGTTGCCGCGGTACCGCTCCGGCCGGCCGCGTATTCCCTCTGATGGTTGCTGCTGTCGTCATGCTGGTACGCACTGGTGCACCTTTGCCGTTGCTGTCGGGGGTTCTGCCCCGGGGGAAGGATCCGCGCGGACGGCGTCCGCGCGCATGGAGACTGGCTGCTCAGGGACTGGCCGTGGCCGCGCCCGGATCGGGCGTGCCCGGCGGACGGTCATCCCAGTACCACGGACGCGGCAGTGCGCGTGCCGTGGGCCACAGTTCGTCCAGGGTGTCGCCGTCGTACAGGCGGCCGTTCTTCATCACCTGCACGATCGACAGCGTATGCGCGATGTCCTGGCGCGGGTCCTGTGCGAGCACGACGAGATCGGCGTACTTGCCGGGCTCGATGCTGCCGAACTCCGCGGCGCGCCCGATGGCGGTCGCACTGCCCAGGGTGCCGGTATGCAGCGCCTCGGCCGGCGTCATCCCGCCGGCCACATGCGCCTGCAGTTCCCAGTGCATGCCGATGCCGGGCATCTCGCCATGCGAACCCATCCCGGCGATGCCGCCGGCGCGTACCACCTCGGCGACGCCGGCGGCCACGCGCCGGTACAGGTATTCATCCGGTTCGCGCCAGGTCCGCGAGCGGGTCTTCATGTCGACGATGAAGCCGGGCGCGAAGCGGCGCAGCTTGCGGTCGTGGGCGATGCCGCCACGCGATATGAAATCGTCCTGCCCTTCCGGGCCGCCGTTGCCGATCATCAGCGTCGCCGAATAGGCGGTGCCAGCCCCGGCGAACAAGCGGATCACATCGCGCTGCAGGGGCACCGCGACCAGGGCGTGCTCGTTGCCGGCGTAACCATCGAGCACGTGGGTCAGGCCCAGCTTCATCGACAGCGCGCCCTCGGTGGTCGGCATCAGCCCCAGCTCGCGCGCCGCCATCGCCACCCATTGGCGCACGCGGCGGTTGCCGCTGCGGTACATCTTGATATTGCCCAGGCGGTAGTGGTCGCGGTAGCGCGACAGCACCGCGCGCACCTGCTCATAGGATTGGAACTCGTTGAACGCGAACACCGCCGGTCCGGTGGAAAAGATCCGCGCGCCCGGCATCAGCCCGGCCTCGACCAGGTCCTGGTAGGCCAGCATGTCGATGCTGAGCGTGGAGGGATCGAACAGCGTGGTCACGCCATAGGCGAGATTGGCGACCGGGCCCCAGCTCTGCAGGTCCAGTACGTCGCGGCGGACATCGGCAATATGGGTATGGGTGTCGATCAGCCCGGGGATGATGGTGCGCCCGGAGACGTCGCGGACCACCGTACCGGCGGGCAGCGCAACGCTGCCACGCGGACCGAGCGCGGCGATGCGCTCGTCGACCACCAGCAGGTCGGCGTCGGCGATCGCCTCGTCGCCGCGCATGCTCAGCACCGTCGCCCCGCGCAGCAGCAACGCCCCGCGCGGGGTGTCGCGCGGCATTTCGACAACCGCCTGGAACGCCTGCACGCCCGCGCCCGGACCGTCGGCATCCGCCGCGGCGTCCAGCGGCAGGTGCACCGGGTCCAGCGGGCGCCGGTACCAGGTCGATCCCAGCGCCCAGTGCAGGCTGCGCCCGCCCTCGCTCCAGCCGAAGAAATCAGCACCGACGGAAGTCAGTCTGCGGTGGACGACACCGGGAGCGGCAAGGTCGAGCGTGCGGCCCTCATCGTCGGGCATCGCCAGCAGGTGCAGCTGCTGCGCGATCTGTGCCAGCACCCAGCGTCCGTCGGGGCTGAGCTGCAGGTCGTCGACCATCGCGCGGCCCTCGGCGAAGTACCAGCCGGGACCGGTGACGCGCAGCAGCAGGGTCCGTGCGCCATCGTCCAGCGCGACCCGGTTGAGGCCGTCGTCGAAATTCAGGTACAGCCGCGACCGGTCGCCATCGAAATGCGGCCGGCCGCCCATCCTCCCCTTGGCAAGCACGCGCCCCTCGCCGCCGCGTACCGGGAAGACCGCCAGCTCGGCGTCGCGCAGCGGGCCGTACTCCATGTAGCTGTGCATGCGCACGGCATTGCTGGAACGTACCGCGACGATGTGTTCACCATCGGGGGTGAACACCGGCCGGGTATGGAACGCCGGCGTGGCGCTGACCCGCACCGGCACCGCAGCCGGCTCGTCGACGGCAATGCGCCAGACGTGACCGGCGTCCTTCGCGGTCCAGTCCACGTAGACCAGTTCGCGCCCGTCCGGCGACCATGATGGATGGAAAGCCGGATGCGCTCCGGTACCGATGCGGCGGACCGTGCCGCTGCCATCGAGCGGCATCAGGTACAGCGTACCGAGCGCGGAGAATGCCAGCTGGCGGCCGTCGGGCGAGGGTTCCGGTGCCTGGACCAGCCGCGCACGCACCGGCCCGGTCTCCTGCGCGACCGCCTGCCGGGTTGCAGGCCCGATGTCGAGTTCGACCCGCGCCTGGAACGGGATCGCGTGCTGCGTTCCGTCGGCGAGCAGGATGCGGCGCAGTTCGCCGTCGATGTTCACGACCAGGGCGCTGCTGTCGGGCGAGAACGCATGCCGCGGCATCAGGTCGCGCCAGTGCGAAGCGCCGAGTTCGTCCTGCTGCACCGGGAAAGCCAGCCAACGGTCCTCGCGGGTGTGCAGGTCGAGCACGCGCAGCCCGGTGTTGGCCTGGTAGCGGGCACCGTAGACCAGCCAGCGGCCGTCGGGCGAGATCGCCGGCCGCATCGCGGTGCCGAGCACCAGGTCGGGGCGTGGGCTGCGCGGCGCGGATACCAGGGTTTCCTCGCTGCCGTCGCGCAGGTCGCGGCGGCGGATGGTCCATTCCGGCACCCGCCCGGTGTCGCGCGGGCCGACGAGCACCGCATAGTAGAGCCAGCGTCCGTCGCGCGACGGCGCCGCTCCAAGGGTCGAGCGCCAGGTGCTGCGCGGCTGCCCGGCGTTTTCGCGGATCGGCACCAGCAGTTCGCCGTGGCCGCTGGCCGCGTCGACCTGCCAGAGTTCCCAGGCCTCGCGGTCGGCGCGGTAGCGCGAGACGAACAGCGCGCGGCCGTCGGCACTCCAGGCCGGCGAGGCGAAGACCGGATCACCGTCCAGCAGGGTCAGTTGCCGCGGCGAACCGCCGTCGGCATCGGCCAGCCACAGGTTTTCCGCACCGGAACGGTCGCTGAGGAAGGCGATGCGGCGTCCGTCCGGCGAGAACACTGGTTGCGAATCGAATGCAGCGCCCTGGGTGAGCGCACGGGCGCGCCCGCCCTGCGCCGGCATCAGGTACAGGTCGCCGAGCAGTTCGAACACGATGCGGCGACCGTCGGGCGAAAGGTCGGGCGACAACCAGGTGCCGCAATCCGTCTCGAACGCCAGCCGGCGCGTCGCCGGCATCGGCAGCACCTGTCCCGGCGCGGCCGACAGCTCGGCCTGCTCGAACGTCGGCCCCTGCAGCAGGAACGGCGGTGGCGGCACGCCATGTTCGCCATCGTGCCCCCGTGCCGCCGGCACCAGCAGCAGGGCAGCGGCCAGCAGCAACCACCGGTGCGGGCTCAACGGCCGGCCTCGCGTCGCAGCGACGCCGGGAGGTAGCGGTCGCGCAGCCGGGTCTGGCGCGTGCGCAGCGGAATCTCCTGTCCGGCGATGAATACCGCCGCCGGCGCCGTGGCCGGTTCCAGCGGGTCGCCGTCCCACAGGACGAGGTCCGCATCGGCACCGGCCGCGAGCGTGCCGATGCGCTCATCCAGCCCCCAGATCCGCGCCGGTGCGCGGGTGATGGCGGCGAGCGCGACGTCGTCCGGCAGGCCGTAGGCGGCCGCCAGTCCGGCGGCCTGGCGCAGCGACGGGCCGGCGTTCCAGCTGGTGTAGATGCCCTGCGCCGATGCCGCAAACGCGATGCTCACGCCCGCGCGGTGCAGCCGCGCCGCGTTGTCGTGGCGCGCGCCCAGCCGGTCGTAGTCCGATGGCAGCGCATCCAGCGGATCGAGCACGACCGGGATGCCGGCGGCCGCCAACTCCGGCGCGACACGCCAGGCTTCGGCACCGCCGACCACCACCACGCGCAGCTTCCAGCGCTGCGCCAGGGCGATGGCCTGGCGGATGTCCGCCTCGCGGTGCGCGGCGATCGCCAGTGGCGCCGCCCCGCTTGCCACCGCCTGCAGCGCGACGGCGTCGGCGCTGGCCTCGGGGTCGCCGCCATCGGCCGCGGGTGCCGCGCGCGCGCGACCGAGCTCCTCGTGCAGCCGCTGCCATGCCGCCGCGTGCGAATGCGCGCGCGAACCATCGGTACCGATCGAAGCAAACTGCACCACGTCGCCCGTGCGCTCGACGATATCGGCGCCGGCTCGCAGCCGCAGCAGCAGCGCACGGCCGGAAAACACATCGTCGCCGGCGGCCGATGGCACCACCAGCGCCCTTGCGACGCCGTCGGCGCGCGCCTGCTCGATGTTCTGGGTGTTGGCGTCGATGCCGTAGTGCAGGGCGTAGCCGGCACGGGGCTTGCCGGCGGCCGTGGCCTCCTGGCCACTGCCGACCTCGGACAGTCCGATCTGGGTGGCCGGATGGAACAGCGCCGGCGTCAGATTGCGGCCACCGGCATCCACCACGCGGGCGCCGGCCGGCGCCGGTGCGCCGGCCTGCACCGACACGATGCGGCCGTCGCGCAGCACCACCGTCGCGTCCTCGACCACGGGCGCCGACACCGGATGGGCGCGCGCATGGACGATGGCGATGCTGTCGCTGGCCTGCGCGGTGACGGACAGCAGCGTGCAGGCAAGAACGAATATGCGTTCGCGGATCATGGTCCCGGCTCCATTGCACGGCGGCCCAGTTCGAAATCGGCCTGCGGGCGTTGCCCATCCTCGATCTGCACGACCCCGTCCATCATCACCAGCCGCACCCGGCTGCGTACGAGCAGCGGGTCGCCGCTCCACAGCACCAGGTCGGCGTTGTAACCGGGCGCGATGCGGCCGATGCGGTCGTCGAGGCCGAGTGCCCGCGCCGGGTTGGAGGTGATCCAGCGGATCGCATGCTCGGACGGAATGTCCAGGCCGGCGCGGCGGCCCGCGGCGGCGGCCTTGGCGGTCTCCACATGCAGCAGGTTGCCCAGTACCGGGATGTCCGAATGCAGGATCGCGCATCCGCCGGCGGCATCGACGAAGGCCGCGTTCTCGCGGATGCCGTCCTCGGCCTCGCGCTTGAAGCCCCACCAGTCCGGCCACACCGCCGCGCAGGCACCGTGCTCGCGCAGCCGGTCGGGGATCTTGTAGGCCTCGGTGGCATGGTGGACCGCGGCGATGCGCAGGCCGAACTCATCGGCGACCGCCAGGATCGTGGCGATGTCGTCGGCGCGGTAGCAGTGCAGGTGGATCTGGAGTTCGCCCCGCAGCGCCATCGCCAGCGTGTCCTGCGCAAGATCCGGCATCGCCGCGCGCTTGCCGCTGCGCATCCGCGCACTGGCCTGCGCCAGCAGGTCGCGCAGGTGGGCGACCACGCCCATGCGGCTGTCGGGGAATCCAGGGCGCCCCTCCGCGGACAGCGAAGGATTGCTGCCGCAGGCCATCTTCAGCCCCTGCGGCGCGCCCGGGAACTTCATCGCCGCCACGGTCGTGGCCGGGATCGGCTTGAGCACCACGGCGCGCCCGCCGATCACCGACGAGGAGCCGGGCAGCACCTGCAGGGTGGTGACCCCGGCGGCAAGCGCATGCAGGAACGCCGGGTCGCTGGCGCGTATCGCATGTTCGATCCAGACATCGGCGCTGTCCGGCCGGCTGGTTTCGGACACGTCCGCGAACGCATGCGCGCCGTGCTCGTACGGCTGCGCGAACGTGCCCAGGTGGGTATGCACGTCGATGATGCCGGGCGTGAGCCAGGCACCCTGCGCATCGATGACCCGCACGCCCGGCGGCCGTGGCAACGCGCGGCCGATGGCGACTAGCTTGCCCCGTTCGACCAGGACGTCGTGGCCCTCCAGGCGCGCGCCCAGGCCGTCGAGCACGGTCGCGCCGACGATCAGCGTGGCCGGCGCGTCCGCGGCGCGATAGGTGCTGGCATAGGGATCGCGGTCCGCGGCGGCGGCCGTGAGCGGGATGGCCAGCGCAAGCAGCAGGCCCGACAGGATCGCGGCGCGCCGTGCCATGCGGTCAGTCCCCTTTCCGCATGCGCCGCATCCAGGCACACAGTCCGGCGGAGTCGTGGCCGGCGACGATTTCGTCGAACGTCCCGCGCCCTTCGTCCTGCCCGAGCTTGAACGTGGCGTGGGTGGCCAGCACATGCGCGCGGAACGCGATGATGTGCTGGCCGAGCTGGGCATAGCGTTCGCCCATGCGCTCCACCGTCCATGGATCATCGCGGCCGGCCTCCAGGTGCGCGGCAAGGCGGCGCAAAGCGGCGTCGTTCTCGTCCGGCACGAATTCGATGCGGGTGTCGAAGCGCGCCACGGCGTAGTTCCAGGTCGGCCCCCAGGCGGGCCTGGAAACCAGCCGCGGCGGAATGTAGCCCTGCGGCCCCTGGAACAGCAGCAGCGCGCGCGGCGCGGCACGCAGCGCGGCGACCATGGGATTGCGCAGCGCGCAATGCCCGAACAGCGACACGATGCGGCCGTCGGCGTCGGTTTCGGCCAGCAGCGGCAACGGCGTGGCGGGCGCCTCGCCTTCGCGGGCTATGACCCAGGCCAGCGGGAAGCCCTGCACCAGCGCCAGGACATCGTCGGGAGAATGTGGATCGAACAGGGTATTCATCACGCGCCGAGTCGCTCCTTCAGCCACGCGGACGCATCGTCCAGCGCGCGGTTGGCCAGTGTGGAGATCGACATCGCCTCCAGGAAACTGTGGGTGGCACCGGCATAGGTATGGGCCTGGACGGTACACCCCGCGTCGCGCAGCGCCTGCGCCATCGCCTGGTTGCCGTCGGCGAGGATGTCGCATTCGGCCACCGCCAGGAATGCCGGCGGCAGGCCTTGCAGGTCGGCATGCAGGGGCATCGCCAACGGGTCGCCGCGGTCGCGGTCGTCCCGCAGGTAATTGAGCCAGAAGCGGTGCATCTCCTCGACCTCGAGCATGTAGTCCGGGCCATCGTAACGCGTACATGACGGCGTCGGCCGGTCGCTGTAGGCGCCGTAGTTGAGCAGCATCGCCGACACCACCGGCTGCCCCGATTCGCGCAGGCGCAACTGGCTGGCCACGGACAGGTTGGCGCCGGCCGAATCCCCGCCGACGGCCAGCCGCGCAGCATCGATGCCATGCTCGGCGCCGTGCGCGCGCAACCACTGGATGACGTCCGTCGTCTCCTCCAGCGCACGCGGAAACTTGACCTCCGGCGACAGGCTGTAATCCACCGCGACCACCGCCACGCCGGCACGGCCGGCGTACTCGCGCATCAGGCGGTCGTGGGTATCGATGCTGAACATCGTCCAGCCGCCGCCATGCAGGTATACGAGTGCGGGCAGGCTGGCGTCGCCGTGCTGCGGCCGCAGGATGCGGATGCGCGTGTGCGTTGCGCCGACGCGCAGCTCGGTGGTCGCGGCCATCGCCGGGCCGCCTTGCACCCACTGCGCGCGCACCGTTTCGGCGATGCGCCGCGCTTCCGGCAGCGAAGCCTGGGCCAGGCCCGGGAATGCCGCGTAACCGGCGTTCATGCGTTGCAGGAACGTGCGGACCTCCGGATCGACATCGTCGTGGCGGGCGGCGGTGGATGACTGCTCGTTGCGTTCCATGATTCCTCCTTGGCGGTCCACATTAGCCCCGCGACCACCCGCACCACTGACCGGGAAAGGTCGCAGATTCTCGCGGTCGGGCCAGATGCCGCGCGGCCGCCATGAATGGTGTTGCGTGTCCGCAACGAATACGGTGTGATCGGCCCATGCCACACAAACCGCACCGCCGTTCCATGAAACACAGCCAGGACTATCCGCTCAACGCCAGGCCGATGATCGGGCTGGAGGACGAATACCCGGCCGGCTTCGTCGACCCCTGGCATTGCCACGAGCGGGCGCAGTTCCTGTATGCCAGCGCCGGGGTGATGTCGGTGGTCACGCCGCAGACCAGTTTCGTGATCCCTCCGCAGCGCGCGGTGTGGCTGCCGGCGAACACCATGCACGAGGTCTCGTGCCGCGGCGCGGTGTCGCTGCGCACGCTGTACATCGACCCGGTGCATGACAACGCCCCCGACAGCTGCCGCGTGCTGGAAGTCTCCGACTTCCTCAAGGCGCTGGTGCTGGAAGTGGTGAAATTCCCGGCCGCCTATGATCTGGACGGCCGCGAGGGCCGCATCGCATGGCTGCTGCTCGACGAGATCCGGCGGATGCCGGGGGCGCCCTACCACGTGCCGATGCCCTCCGATCCGCGGCTGGTGCATGCCTGCCGGGCGATCATCGCCGACCCGGCGGACCGCCGCGACATCGATGCCTGGTCGGTGCTGGTCGGCATGAGCCGGCGCACCTTCACCCGCACTTTCAAGCAGGAACTGGGCATGGGTTTCGCACTGTGGCGCCAGCAGGTGCGGCTGATGCAGGCGGTGTCGCTGCTGGCCTCCGGGCGCTCGATCACGTCGGTGGCGCTCGATGTCGGCTATGAGAGCCCGAGCGCGTTCACCGCGATGTTCCACCGTGCGTTCGGCGAGCCGCCGAGCGCTTATGTCTCGCGCTGAGCCGCGCCCAGGCGCGAATGGCGGTAGCCGTAGCGCGCATAGATCCAGACCCCTGCCAGCAGGTACAGCACCAGGATCGTCGCCGGGAACACGTCGCCATTGGCGGCCTTGGCGCCGATGTCGTACAGCACCGGCCCGGCCATGCACAGGCACAGCAGCAGCGCGCAGACCGGCACGGTACCGATCCAGATGCCGCGGATGCGCACCCCGCCCAGCGGCACCCGGAACGGGCGCGGCAGTTCCGCATGGTGCGTGCGCAGCCACATCACGCTGATGGCCACGATCGAGAACGCGAATGCCACGCCCAGGCTGACCAGATCGCCGAGGATCGAGATCGGCAGCAGCATCGCCGCGATCGCGGCCATGCCGGCCACCACCAGGGTGCCCTTGTGCGGCGTGCGGAAGCGCGGATGCACCTGGGCGAACAGCGGCGGCAGCAGGCCGTCGCGCGACATCGCATAGCAGATCCGGGAATGGCCGTAGGTATTGACCATCAACACCGACGACAGCCCCGCCACCGCACCGACCTTGATCAACAGCGCCATGGCAGGCTGGCCGATATGGTCGATGGCCAGCGCGATCGGATCGGGGACGCCGAGCATGCGGTAGGGCACCAGACCGGTCAGCACCAGTGCGACGGCCACGTACAGCAGGGTGCAGATGACCAGCGAGCCGAGGATGCCGATGGGCATGTCGCGCTGCGGATTGCGCGCCTCCAGCGCCGCGGTCGAGACCGTCTCGAAACCGAGATAGGCGAAGAACAGCACCGACGCGGCACGCAGCACACCGGCCATTCCGTAGCGGAAGTCGCCTTCGTTCGGCGGTATCAGCGGCGTCCAGTTGGCGGTGTCGACGTACTGCGCACCGACAATCACGAACAGCAGCAGCACCGACAGTTTCAACACGACCATCACCGTGTTCACGGCGGCCGATTGGCTGATCCCGCGGATCAGGACCCAGGCGAATCCCAGCACGCACAGTGCCGCCAGCAGATTCACGCCGCCGCTGATGCGGAACACCAGCCCGACTTCGGTCATCACGCCCTGCACCAGCGGCGTGTTCAGCGCGGCCGGCACGATGATGCCGAAATCGCCCAGCAGGCTCGACAGGTAGCCGGAGACGCCGACCGCCAGCGCCGCGCCGGCCAGCCCGTATTCCAGCATCAGCAGCCAGCCCAGCCCCCACGCGAATCCCTCGCCGAGCGTGGCGTAGGAATAGGTGTAGGAGGAGCCGGAGACCGGCAGGGTCGACGCCAGTTCGGCATAGCACAGACCGGTGAACGCACAGGCCAGGCCAGCCAGCGCGAACGACAGCACCACACCGGGGCCGGCATAGTTCGCGGCCGCGGTGCCGGTCATGATGAACACCCCGGCACCGACGATGCAGCCGATGCCCAGCATGACCAGGTGCCAGGCCCCCAGTTTGCGCTGCAGTCCGTGGCGTTCGGCATCGGCGCGGACTGCTTCGAAGGATTTACGGGCGAGGAGGCGCTTGCGCAGTGTGGACATCGAGGCGGCTTCATGTCGGGATGGTCTGTCTTCATCATCGGTCGCCGGACGGGCCGGCAAGCGCGTGAGCGGGTCGCGCGCTGTCGCGTTTGGGCGCACTGGCCGCGAGTCTGCCATCGCCGGGACGGAATTCCGCCGCCCGGATCATGCCCGGCGGTGCGGCCGGGCGCGCCGCGGCCATGCCTGCATCGCCAGCGGCGGGCCCGTATGCGAAACTGTGCCGATGACAATCGTTCTCATCGCCGTCGCGCTCTACCTGCTGTCCACCGGGCTGCTCGTCCATGGCCTGGCGGCCGAGCGCGCCTCCGGGTCGCGCATCTGGCTGTGGCCGGCATCGGCGGCGGTGGCGCTGCATGGCGGCTACCACCTGATGGTGGCGATGCATACCAGCGGCGGGCCGGACATGCATTTCTTCGCCGCGCTGTCGCTGGTGGCGCTGGGCATGGCCCTGCTCACCACTGTGGTGGGCGCGCGCGGACGCATGGCGGCGCTGGGCGTGCTGGTGTTCCCGATGGCGGCGCTGCTGCTGCTGGCCTACCACGGCTACGGGCACGAACCGAGCCGGGTGCTGGGCTGGCAACTGGCCACCCACGCCTGGCTGGCGCTGCTGGCCTACGCCACGCTGAGCATCGCCGCACTGCTGGCGATCATGCTGTGGCTGCAGGAGCGCGCCCTGCGCCGGCGCGATTTCCGCCCCTGGCTGCGCGCCCTGCCGCCACTGACCGACCTGGAAAGCCTGCTGTTCCGCACCATCACCGTCGGCTTCTGCCTGCTGACCCTGACCCTGGTCACCGGCGTGCTGTTCGTGGACGACCTGCTGGCGCAGAAGCTGGTGCACAAGACCGTGCTCAGCGTGCTGTCGTGGCTGGTGTTCGGCACCTTGATGATCGGCCGGCGCCGCAACGGCTGGCGCGGGGTGAAGGCGGTGCACTGGACGCTGGCGGCGATGGTGCTGCTGCTGCTGGCCTTCTTCGGCAGCCAGTTCGTGATCGAACTGGTACTCGGGCACTCCCGGTAACCCGGCCCCCGGTCGCGGCCGGCGCTCTCAGGGAACCGGTCGTGCCAGCACTTCGCGGACCGATTCCCCGCGATTGGTGACCAGGTCGTCGACCCGCCAGCAGCGATCCCCCTGCCGGCGCATCGCCAGGCGCGTCCGGTGGCCCTGACCCCATACCGGGAAACGCACCTCCACCACGCCGCTGTCCGGCGACGCGGCATGCCACTGGTAGCTGGCATCGCCGTCGATGTCGCCGTCCTGGCCATCCAGCCAGGGGTCGTAGTCCAGCCGGCAGACGCCCTGCTCGCGCTCCTGGCAGTCGCGTTCGCCCGCCATCGCCCGCGAAAACTCCGCGCTCAGCAGGGCATCGGGCGCATCCAGAAAGCGCGCGGCAATCCCCGCCTCGAACAACGCGCGCGCCACGGCCAGCGGGTCCACGCAGAGGGACGCGGCCTGCGACGCCGGCGCCAGCAGCAGCCCCAGCACCCCGATTCCGGCCCATGCGCGGCGCATCGGCTGCCTCCCTTCGGCGGTGAATCGCGGGCGCATGGCTCAGGCGGCCTCGATCGCTTCGGCCAGCCGCTCGACCGCGATCACTTCCATGCCCTTGACCGAACCGGCCTTGGGCGCGTTGGCCTTGGGCACGATGGCGCGCTTGAAACCATGCGTGGCCGCCTCGCGCAGGCGCTCCTCGCCATTGGGCACCGGGCGGATCTCACCGGACAGGCCGACCTCGCCGAAGGCGATGGTCTTCTCCGCCAGCGGCTGGTCGCGCAGCGAGGACAGCACCGCCAGCAGCACCGGCAGGTCGACCGCGGTTTCCTGCACGCGGATGCCGCCGACCACGTTGATGAACACGTCCTGGTCGCCGACCATCACCCCGCCGTGGCGGTGCAGCACCGCCAGCAGCATCGCCAGCCGGTTCTGCTCCAGCCCCACCGCGACCCGGCGCGGGTTGGACAGCGGCGAGGCATCGACCAGCGCCTGCACCTCCACCAGCAGCGGCCGGGTACCTTCTCGGGTGACCATCACGCAACTGCCTGGCTGGCGCGTGCTGCCGCCGGACAGGAAGATCGCCGAGGGATTGGGCACTTCCTTCAGGCCCTTCTCGCCCATCGCGAACACGCCCAGTTCGTTGACCGCGCCGAAACGGTTCTTGAACGCGCGCAGCACGCGGAAGCGGCTGCCGCTCTCGCCCTCGAAATACAGCACCGCATCGACCATGTGCTCGAGCACGCGCGGACCGGCGATGCCGCCCTCCTTGGTCACGTGGCCGACCAGGAACACGGCGGTGCCGGTCTCCTTGGCGAAGCGCACCAGCCGCGCCGCGCTCTCGCGCACCTGGCTGACCGAGCCGGGCGCGGCGGTGAGGGTCTCGGTCCACAGCGTCTGCACCGAGTCGGCGACGATCAGCTTCGGCCGCGCCGCGGCGGCATGCTGCAGGATCAGTTCGATGCCGGTCTCGGCCAGCGCGTCCAGGCCGTCCAGCGGCAGGTCCAGGCGCACCGCGCGCCCGGCCACCTGCGCCAGCGATTCCTCGCCGGTGACGTAGAGCACCGGCAGCGTGCCGGCCATCCGCGCCAGCGCCTGCAGCAGCAGGGTCGATTTGCCGATGCCCGGATCGCCGCCGACCAGCACCACCGCGCCCTCGACCAGGCCGCCGCCCAGTACCCGGTCGAACTCGCCGATGCCGGTGGACACGCGCGCATGCTCGCTCTGGCGCACGTCCTTGAGCGCGGTGATCCTCGGCGCCTCGACCTTGCCGGCCCAGCCGCCGCGCCGCGCGGCCGGCGCCTTCACCGCCGCCGCGCTCTCCAGCACGACCTCGCCGAGCACGTTCCAGACGCCGCACTCGGTGCACTGGCCCTGCCATTTGCTGTATTCGGCGCCGCATTCGCTGCAGACATAGGCGGTGCGGTTCTTCGCCATCGGGATTCCTTCGGTGGGGGCGCGCACAGGATACCCGCCGGCCGTCGCAGCCGATGCGACCGTCCCGACTAAAGAAGCACGCCCGCACGCCGCTAGTTGATGCACTATTTCATCCACGAAACGTCGGATTCCCCCCAAATGGTTGGCACCTACAACCCGACCCTGGTCGTTTTCTCCCTGCTGGTCGCCATCCTCGCTTCGTACACGGCCCTGGACATGGCCGGACGCCTGGCGACAGCCACGGGGCGCGGCCTGTACGGCTGGATGATCGGCGGCGCCCTGGCGATGGGCCTGGGCATATGGTCGATGCACTTCATCGCCATGCTGGCCTTCCACCTGCCGATCCCGGTCGGTTACGACCTGGCCATCACCCTGTATTCGCTGGCCGCCTCGGTAGGCGCCTCGGCCTATGCGTTGTGGCTGGTCTCGCGGCAGCGGCTGCCGTGGCCGCGGCTGCTGGCCGGCGCCGTGCTGATGGGCGGCGGCATCGCGGCCATGCACTACCTGGGCATGGCCGCGATGCGCATGCAGCCGGGCATCGACTACGACCCGTTCTGGTTCAGCGCCTCGATCCTGGTCGCCATCGGCGCGTCCGGCGCGGCGCTGTGGATCGCCCTGCGCCTGCGCCGCGAGGGCCGGCACATCCGGCTGCTGCGCCTGGCCGCCTCGCTGGTGATGGGCCTGGCCATCGTCGGCATGCATTACACCGGCATGGCCGCCGCGCGTTTTCCCGCCGGCAGCATCTGCGGCGCCGCGGTCGACGGCGGCCTGCAGAGCCACTGGCTGGCGGTGCTGGTGATCGTCACCACGCTGGGCATCATCGGCATCACCCTGATCGCCTCGCTGTTCGACAAGCGCCTGCACAGCCGTACCGGGCGCCTGGCCGACTCGCTGGCGCGCGCCAACCAGGAACTGGTGGAAGCGGCGCTGCACGATCCGCTCACCCGCCTGCCCAACCGCATGCTGCTGCAGGACCGGATCGAACAGGCCATCGAGAAGGCCAAGCGCCACGGCGCCTCGGTGGCGGTGATGTTCTGCGACCTGGACGGCTTCAAACTGGTCAACGACGCCTACGGCCACCAGTTCGGCGACCGCCTGCTGGTGCGCATGGCCGAACGGGTGCGCGAGCTGCTGCGGCCGCAGGACACCCTCGCCCGCCTCGGCGGCGACGAGTTCGTCGTGGTGCTGGGCGTGGAATCGACCGACGATGCGGTGGTCGTCGCCGAGCGCATCACCGCGGCGGTGGCGGAACCGTTCGTGATCGACGCCGCCGAGCTGCAGCTCAGCGCCAGCCTCGGCATCGCGCTGTACCCGGACGACGCCACCAGCGAACGCGAGCTGATGGCGCACGCCGACGCGGCGATGTACCACACCAAGCAATCGGGCCGGAACGGCTACACCTTCTTCACCCCGGCCATGCAGGCCAGCGCCGCCCGGCGCCTGCGCCTGCTGCAGGACCTGCGCCGCGCGCTCGCCCGCGACGAGCTGATCCTGCACTACCAGCCCAAGTTCCCGGGCAGCGGCCAGCCGGTGATCGGCGCCGAGGCGCTGCTGCGCTGGCAGCACCCCGAACTCGGACTGCTCGGCCCGGATACCTTCATCCCCATCGCCGAGCGCAGCGGCCTGATCCTGCCCATCGGCGACTGGGTGCTCGACCGCGCCTGCGCCCAGCTGCGCGCCTGGCACGACGCCGGCCATACCAGCTGGTCGATGGCGGTGAACCTGTCGCCGCTGCAGTTCACCTCGCCGTCGCTGGTGGACACGGTGCGCGACGCGCTCCAGCGCCACGCGCTCGATCCGGGTCACCTGACCCTCGAGGTCACCGAGACCACCGCGATGAAGAACGTCGAGGCCAGCCTGCAGCTGCTCAACACGCTGACCGCAATGGGGGTGAAGATCGCCATCGACGATTTCGGCACCGGCTACTCCAGCCTGCTCTATCTCAAGCGCATGCCGGCCTCGGAACTGAAGATCGACCGCGCCTTCGTCCGCGACCTGGAGAACAACGCCGAGGACGCGGCCATCGTCTCCTCGATCGTCGCGCTCGGCCGCTCGCTGCAGTTGCAGGTCGTAGCCGAAGGCGTGGAAACCGAGGCCCAGCGCGACTTCCTCGACCAGTTGGGCTGCGATCTCCTGCAGGGCTACCACCTCGGCAAGCCGATGGATCCGGAAGCCTTCCTGCGCCAGGCGACGTGATCGACGCCGGCGCACGCCTCAAGCGCCCTGCCCCGTTCCATCGACGCGGCAGGAAGCCTCTCCACACACTGCCAGGAAAATCGGCCGCACGGCCGCATCTCCCGTAGAGCGGCGCAACGCCCCGCCGGGGCATCACCGGCCCGGCTCACCAGCGCGATTTCCCCGCAGCTCTTCGCCCCCCGGGAGAGCTCCGCCGGGCGTTGCCCGGCGCTACAGAACCCCGCCGACCTGTAGAGCGGCGCAACGCCCCGCCGGGGCATCACGGGTCCGGCTCATCAGCGCGATTTCCCCGAAGCCCATCGCCCCCGGAAAGCCCCGCCGGGCGCTGCCCGGCGCTACAGAAACCCGCCGACCTGTAGAGCGGGGCAACGCCCCGCTGGGGCATCACGGGTCCGGCTCATCAGCGCGATTTCCCCGAAACCCATCGCCCCTGGGAAAGCCCCGCCGGGCGTTGCCCGGCGCTACAGAAACCCGCCGACCTGTAGAGCGGGGCAACGCCCCGCTGGGGCATCACGGGCCCGGCTCACCAGCGCGATTTCCCCGAAGCCCATCGCCCCCGGGAAAGCCCCGCCGGGCGCTGCCCGGCGCTACAGAACCCCGCCGACCTGTAGAGCGGGGCAGCGCCCCGCTGGGGCATCACCGGCCAACCACGGATCGCCACCACAAAAAAACCGCCCCGAAGGGCGGCTTTTTCGATAACGGCGTCGTCCGACGTCAGTGCATCATGTGGTAGTTCATGTTCCACATGACCCACAGCGTGCCGGCGACGATGATGCCGATCACCACCACGGTGAACAGGCCGGCATTGACGTTCCAGCGTGCCGCCGAGGAACGGTCCAGGTGCAGGAAGAACACCAGGTGGACCAGCAGCTGCAGCAGGCCGGCGACCAGGATCACCATCGCGGTGGCGAAGGTCGAGGACAGGCCGCCGCTCATCACCACCCAGAACGGGATGATGGTCAGGATGGCCGCCAGCACGAAGCCGATCAGGTAGGACTTGACGCTGCCGTGGCTCTCGCCGCCGGCACCGTGGGCGTGGTTGTCATGGGCGGACATCAGAGGGCTCCCGACAGGTAGACGACAGAGAACACGCCGATCCAGACCAGATCCAGGAAGTGCCAGAACAGGCTCAGGCACGCCATGCGGGTCTTGTTGGTCTGGGTCAGGCCGTTGCGCTTGAGCTGGATGAACATCACCAGCAGCCACAGCAGGCCGGCGCTCACGTGCAGGCCGTGGGTGCCGACCAGGGCGAAGAACGCCGACAGGAAGGCGCTGTGGTCGGGGCCGAAGCCCTCGTGCACGAGGTGGTTGAACTCCCAGATCTCCATGACCATGAAGCCGGCGCCCAGCAGCCAGGTGACGGCCAGCCAGCCGAACATCAGGCCGACCTTCTTCTGGTGCATGGCGATCATGCCCAGGCCGAAGGTCAGCGAGGACACCAGCAGCAGCGCGGTTTCGCCGGCCACGAACTTCAGGTCGAACAGTTCCTTCGCCCCCGGACCGCCGTTGGTGCCGCCGGACAGCACCACGTAGGTGACGAACAGCGTGGCGAAGATGAGCAGATCGCTCATCAGGTACACCCAGAAGCCGAAGACGGTGCTCTCGCCGGCGTCGTGGTGGTGCTCGTGGTCATGGTCCGCCGCCTGCGCGGCGTGGCCATGGTTCAACGCGTGGGCGGTCGTGCTCATGCCTTCACCTCGGTCTTCACCAGCCCCTGGGCTTCCAGGTGGCGGCGGTGTTCGTTTTCGATGCGTTCCACTTCAGCGGCCGGCACCCAGTAGTCCACGTCAGTGTCGAAGGTGCGGTAGATGAAGGTGCCGATCATGCCGACCAGGCCGATGATCGCCAGCCACCAGATGTGCCAGATCATCGCGAAGCCGAACACCAGGCTGAAGGCGCCGATCACCACGCCGGTGCCGGTGTTGCGCGGCATGTGGATGTCGCTGTACCTGGCCGGCTTCGGCCAGGCCTCACCGCGCTGCTTGCGCTCCCAGAAATCGTCCAGCTCCTCGCCCTTGGGCAGGGTGGCGAAGTTGTAGAACTGCACCGGCGAAGCGGTTTCCCACTCCAGCGTGCGCGCATCCCACGGGTCGCCGGTCAGGTCCACGTTCTTCTTGCGGTCGCGGATGGACACGATGATCTGGACGATCTGGCACAGGATGCCCGCGCCGATGATGAAGGCGCCGATCATGGCCACGACGAAGTACGGCTGGTAGTCAGCGTTCGGGTAGCTCTGCAGGCGGCGGGTGACGCCCATGAAGCCCAGCACGTACAGCGGCATGAAGGCCACGTAGAAGCCGATGAACCAGCACCAGAACGCACGCTTGCCCCAGGTCTCGTCCAGCTTGAAGCCGAACATCTTCGGGAACCAGTAGGTGATGCCGGCGAACATGCCGAACACCACGCCGCCGATGATGACGTTGTGGAAATGCGCGATCAGGAACAGCGAGTTGTGCAGCACGAAGTCGATGGCCGGGATCGCCAGCATCACGCCGGTCATGCCGCCGATGACGAAGGTGATCATGAAGCCGATCGTCCACAGCACCGGCGAGGTGAAGTGCACGCGGCCGCGGTACATCGTGAACAGCCAGTTGAAGATCTTCACGCCGGTCGGGATCGAGATGATCATCGTCGTGATGCCGAAGAAGGCATTGACGTTGGCGCCCGAGCCCATGGTGAAGAAGTGGTGCAGCCACACCAGGAAGGACAGCACGCCGATGCAGGCCGTCGCGTACACCATGCCCTTGTAGCCGAACAGGGTCTTGCGCGAGAAGGTGGCGATGACCTCGGAGAACACGCCGAACGCCGGCAGCACCAGGATGTAGACCTCCGGGTGGCCCCAGATCCAGATCAGGTTGATGTACAGCATGGCGTTGCCGCCGGCGTCGTTGGTGAAGAAGTGCATGCCCAGGTAGCGGTCCAGGGTCAGCAGCACCAGGGTGATGGTCAGCACCGGGAAGGCGGCGATGATCAGCACGTTGGTCACCAGCGCGGTCCAGCTGAACACCGGCATGTGCATCAGCTTCATGCCCGGGGTGCGCATCTTGAGGATGGTGATGAAGAAGTTGATGCCGCTCAGCGTGGTGCCCAGGCCGGAGACCTGCAGGCCCCAGATGTAGTAATCCACGCCGACGCCGGGACTGTATTCCTTGCCCGACAGGGGCGGGAACGCCAGCCAGCCGGTCTGCGCGAATTCACCCACGCCCAGCGAGATCATCACCAGACCCGCGCCGGACACGAACAGCCAGAAGCTGAGCGAGTTCAGGAACGGGAAGGCGACGTCGCGCGCGCCGATCTGCAGCGGCACGACCAGGTTCATCAGGCCGGTGATCAGCGGCATCGCCACGAAGAAGATCATGATCACGCCGTGGGCGGTGAAGATCTGGTCGTAGTGATGGGGTGGCAGGTAGCCTTCGGCGCCGCCAGCGGCGACGGCCTGCTGCAGACGCATCATGACCGCGTCGGCGAAACCGCGCAGCATCATCACGAAGGCGACGATCAGGTACATCGCGCCGATCTTCTTGTGGTCCACCGACGTGAACCATTCATTCCACAGGTAGCCCCACAGCCTGGCCCGGGTGATCAGGCCCAGGACCAGCAGGCCGATCAGCCCGGCCGCGCCGAGCGTGATCATGATGATCGGCTCGTGGTACGGGACCGCTTCGATAGTCAGTTTGCCCAGCATTGTCATTCTCCCGAGGCGCCGTGCCCGGCATGGGCGGCGTGCTCGTCAGCGTTGTGTCCGGCATCGCCGGCAGCGTCCGGCTGGCTGTCGCCGGCATCGTGGCCTTCATGGCCCTCGTGCGCGGCGGCATCCTGCGGCGCGGCCGCATGGTCGTGCTTCTTCATGCCGAAGTGGTGGTTCTCACCCATGTGGCGGGCAAGGATCCAGTCGAACAGCCCGGCTTCGGTGCGCCCGTAATAGGTCACCGGATACCAGTCGTGGTTCTTCTCGGCGCCCAGGTCGGTGAACGCGGCCTTGTCCAGCACCTTGTCGCCGGCGCGGACCTTGTCCAGCCAGGCGCGGTACTGTTCATCGCTCACCGCGTGCGCGGTGAAATGCATCTTGTTGAAGCCGGCGCCGCTGTAGTGCGAAGCCATGCCCTCGAACTCGCCGGCCTCGTTGGCGACCAGGTGCAGCTTGGTCTCCATGCCCGCCATCGAATAGACCATGCTGCCCAGGCGCGGGATGAAGAACGCGCTCATCACCGTGTCGGAGGTGATCTTCAGGTTCAGCGGCGCATCGACCGGGAAGGTCAGCTCGTTGACCACGGCCACGTTCTCTTCCGGATAGACGAACAGCCACTTCCAGTCCATCGAGATCGCCTCGACCACGACCGGCGCGTGCTCCGATTCGATCGGCCGATAGGGATCCAGCGCATGCGACGAGCGCCAGGTCAGCACCGCCAGCACCAGCACGATCATGCACGGGATCGACCACACCACCACTTCGATGGCGGTGGAGTGCGACCACTTCGGCTCGTAGCGGGCCTTGGTGTTGGAAGCGCGGTACTTCCACGCGAACACCAGGGTCATCACGATCACGGGGACGACGACCAGCAGCATCAGCACCGTGGCGGTGATCAGCAGGGTCTTCTCGTCGTGGCCGATCTGGCCCTTGGGGTTCAGGATGGCCGCGTCGCAGCCCGCCAACAGCGCGGACAAGGCAAGCAGCAGGCCCGGACGCAGGCTGCGTCCAAGTGATTTCAACGGAATCATCGGTCGATCCAATTGCGAGGGGGGGCCTTGTCCGGCACTCCCTTGCACGCTTGCGCGAAACGACCACCCGATGGATTGCCCAAGGGGGAAAACGTATACGGGACTGCCGGATTCAGCCCGGCAATTCTAGGCTTCGCCCATCACTTTAGAAAGGCATTGACAATGATCCAGCGCAGCTGGAGCCCGGTTCAGCATGCGACATGTTGTCGCACCCGCGCGCAGCGCCGCGTTTCCACTGCCTCCCGGTGACCGGCGCCGGCCACCGGGAGGGCTTTCCATGGATCAGAAACGGTAGCCCAGACCCAGCATCACGCCGTTCACGGTCTGGCCGTCGCGACGTTCGCCGACGTAGTCGAGCATCACCGACAGGCGCTCGCTGGCGCGGCTGCTGACGCCCAGGTTCCACGACAGCAGCTGCTCGCCGAGTTCCTGGCTGGCCGTGCCGAAGGTCAGGTCCGGCGCCGCGGCGAAGGCCGTGGTGAAGCGCGCCTGGGTGTCGCGCAGTTCCTTCTGCCACAGCACCCGCGCGTGCGGGGTGATGCGCTCGCCATTGCGGCCGTCGAAGGTCTTGAACAGCTGCAGGCCGGCGCCCACGCGCAGGCTCTCCAGGCTGCCGCTGCGGCCGGCCAGCGCGCCGGCGCCCTTGCCCTCGTCGAAGCGGGCATTGGACAGGCGGGCGTAGTCGACCACCGGCAACAACGGCTGCAGCACCGCGCCACCGGCAGTGGTGAACGAGAAGCCGTGCTCCAGCCGTGCCGACACCGCGTTGCTGTCGTACTTGGCGCGCAGCGGGGCCTGCAGGCCTTCGATGCCGGCAATGCTGCGGCGGGTGTCGTGGCGCAGGTCGGTGTAGCGCACCGAAGCGGCCACGTAGCCCTTCGCATGGGCCGCCTCCAGATAGCCACCGATGTCCAGCGCACGGACATCGCCGTGGAAATCAACGCCGTCGCGCGCTCTGGCCGACATGTCGGCCGCGGCCACGCTCACGCCCAGCGCCACCTTGTCGTCGGCCACGCGGGTGTCGGCGCCGACCACGATGCCGCCGATGTTCTGGCTCATCCCGGCGACGCTGCCCTGTGCATCGATCCGTCCCTGGCTGCCGAAACCGCGCCCCCAGATGCCGACGCCGCGGCGGCTGTCGCCGCCCTGCATGCCGCCCTCGCCTTCGCCATTGGCGGCCGGCTCGACCAGGTGCATGGCCAGCTGGCTGAACAGGCTGCCATTGCCCATGCCCGGCTGCGCCGAGGCCGCCTGCGCCGCCTGTGCGGCCAGGCCATCGGCGTCGCCGCCGTTGCTGCGCAGGTCGAACTGGTGGTGCTGGATGACGCTGCCGATGCCGCCGACCAGCGCGGCGTCGGCCAGCTGCAGCGTGGCGTGCGCGTCGCCGCGCAGCGCGCCGGCCTGCTGCCGGATCACGTCGCGATCGGCGAACTGCAGCGCGCCCAGCAGCGGTTTCATGCCGGCACGCCCGCCATTGGCGGCAGCGGCCAGCGCGCGGCCCAGGCCATCGCCGGACTGCGCGTTGGCGAACAGCCCGGTCTGCTCGAAGCCGGTGTTGGCGGTCAGCCACAGGCCGTCGGCGGTCTGGTGCACGTTGAAACTGAGCAGGGAGTTGTTGCGCGGACGGAACACCTCGCCGTCGGCGATGCTGGCGCTGTAGCCGGCATCGCCCAGGCGGGCGACCTGCTGGAAGCCCTGGTAGGCGCCGGCCATGTAGATCGGCCCGTCGATCAGTTCGCGCACGTAGTCGGCGCCGTAGAAGCCTTCGGCGACGTTCAGCGCCAGCTGCGCGCCCGGGGCCACGACCAGCGCACCCTCGTTCATGCCGCCATCGTAGAAATCGCCGATGCGCAGGCGGCCGGCCGCCGCGCCGCCGGCCTCGGTCACGTCGAAGGCGACCAGCGAGCCGGGCTGGATGTTGACGTAGCCATGGGTGGTGAGATCGCCGCCGCGCGGCATCAGCAGGCCGTTGATGACCACGCGGCTGAAGCCGTCCTCGCGCCACGAGGGGCCGGTGGCGTCGAGCAGCGCGTCGGAATCCATCGTCGCCGAGCCGATGTCGCCATGGCCGATCAGCGCGCCGTCGCGCTGGACGCGCAGCTCGGTGGTGCGCAGGGCGCCGCCTTCCAGGGCGATGGCGCCGCTGTCCACGCGCATCAGGTCGGCGCCGGTGGTCGCCGCGGTCCGCCAGATCGCACCGTTGCCGATGCTGATGACGCCGGCGGAGTTGGCCAGGGCCGAGACGTCCAGCTCGTCCAGGCGCAGCTTGGACCGAAGCATCGCCTGGATGCCCGGGTCGCTCAGGTAGTCCTGGATCGAGAACTGGCCGATGCCGTTGGGGCCGTTCTGCGCCAGGTTGTAGATGGTGACGGCGAGGTTGATGTAGGTGGTGCCATAGTCGTCGTCGTTCCAGCGCGCGAAGTCGTCGTCCACCAGCGCCTGCAGCAGCCTGCCGGTACGCAGGTAGCCGGGGTTGATGTCGCCGGTCACGTTGGACGTCACCCGCAGGGTATCGCCCGGGTTGTTGTAGTCGGCCGAGGTCATGATGTTGTTGTTGAACATGTCCTGGCCCGGGAAGGTCTGGCTCTTGCGGCCGGTACCGTCCGGATCGAAGCTGACCGAATCGCCGCTGGTGCGCGACGGGTCGGTGAAGACCAGCAGGCCATTGGGCTGGGTGACCTGGAACAGCGCCTTGTACAGAAGTTCCTCGTCCATCCCGCCGCCGTAGTTGCCGGTGTAGATGCCGAACATGCGCGGCGACGGCCCGTAGGTCACGCGGCCGCCGGAGCTGGCGGCGTGGATCTGCACGGAGTCGGCTTCGGTCGGCAGGTCGCCGGCCATGTAACGCTCGACGCCGCCGGACTGCATGATCGAGCAGGAGGAAATGCAGTGGCCGGAAACGATCGTGTTCAGGCCGGCCGTGCGGATCACCGCCTGCAGCCATTCGCCGCTGATCAGCGCGCCGCCGTTGGAGGTGCGCAGCACCACTTCGCGGAACGGCCTGCCCTCAGCCTCGGCCTTGGCCAGCATCGCCGGCAACGCCACGATGTCCGCCAGGGTGACGTCGCCGCTCAGGAAGATGCGGTCGCCGTTGACGTGGACCGTCATCGCGCTCGCGTCCCCGGCCATGCCGAAAGCGGCGGTGGCCAGCAGTCCGGACAGCGCCATACTCAATACCGATCGTTTCATTCGCACTTCTCTCTCCATGGTGGCAGCGGGGAATCCCGCCCATCCCGCGCCTGCGGGACCAAGGCAGAACGCCCCGGGGCGCCCATCCCCCCCAGTCCACCCGCCCTCTGGAAATGAATGGATTCATCCGCGCATCCACCTGCCCGGAGGGTGCTTCCCGTCGACGCCGTGCTGCGTACACTCTCCTGCACCCCTCCCCTCGCCACGGATTCCCCGACTGTCCGCCTTTCCTGCCCCGGTCGATGGCGCGACACCCGCCACCATCGACGATGCCTTCGTCCTGTTCCTGCGCGAACAGCGCGGTCCGCTGCGCGCCTTCCTGCGCGCGCGCGGCGCCAGCGAGGAGGACGCCGAGGACATCGTGCAGGACTGCATGGAACGGCTGATCCGCTACCGGGAGCATCCGCACGGGGAATTGAAGCTGCTGCTGTACCGGATCGCGCGCAACCGCCTGGCCGATCGCGGCCGTTCCGCGCACGCCGCGCCGCACCTGCCCCTGGCCGAGCACGACCTGCCGAGCGAGGCGCCCTTCTCCACGCCCGGGCCGCTGCGCCAGGCCGAATCGGGACAGATGCTCAACGCCCTGCGCCAGGCGCTGCTGAAACTGCCCGAGCGCTGCCGCGAGGTCTATCTGCTCAACCGCATCACCGGCATGAGTTACAGCCAGATCGCCCGGCATCGCGGCATCACCGCCAAGACCGTGGAAAAGCATGTCGCGCGCGCCCTGCAGGGGTTGCGCCAGGAACTGGGCGTGGACGCCTTCAACATGGGCGGGGAGGAGTGATGGAGCGCGATGCGCCGACCCGCGACGCACTGTTCGCCCGGGCTTCGGCCTGGGTGGCACGGCTGGACGCCGCCGACTGCACCCGCGCCGAGCGCGAGGCCTTCGAGGACTGGCTCGCCGCCGACCCGGCGCGCGTGCGCGCCTGGGCCGACGCCGAGCGACTGCACGCGCGCGCGGCGGCGCTGCGCGACGACCCATGGCTGCGCGCCGGCGCGCGCCGCGTGGTGCGGCGCCCGCTGTACCGGCGGCCGTTGTTCGGCCTGGCCGCGGCGGCGGCGCTCTGCCTGGCGGTGGGAACCGGATGGGCGCTGGTCACCGATGGCAATCCCGCTGCGCATACCTACGTGAACAGTGGCTTCGCCCCGCAACGCCAGGTTCTCGACGACGGCAGCGTCGCGGTGCTCGACGCCCGCACCACCCTGACCGCGCGGTTCGGCTGGCGCCGGCGCGGCATCGAACTGCAGCATGGCCGCATGCAGCTGCAGGTGGCGCCGTCGCGGCGCGCGATGCGGGTGGAGGCCGGCAACAGCACGCTGCGCGATATCGGCACCACCTTCCAGGTCGAACGGCTGGAAGACGGGCAGGTCGACATCGCGCTGCTCGACGGCGCGCTGGAAATCGACAGCCGCGGTACGCAGGGCATGCGGCGCGCCCTGCAGCCCGGGCAACGACTGCGGGTACTGCCATCGGGCCGGATCGAGCCTGCACAACCGCTGTCGCCGCCGCAGGCCGAGGCCTGGCTGCAGGGCCGGCTGCTGTTCGACGCCACGCCGCTGCCGGTCGCGATCGCACGGATGAACCGTTACACCGCCACGCCGCTGGTCATCGGCGATCCCGCGCTGGCGCCGCTGGCCGTGAGCGGCACGTTCGCCGCTGGCGACCAGGCCGCGCTGCTGTCCGCGCTGGAGCTGGGCTGGTCGGTCACCGCCCATGCGCGGGCCGACGGCACGCTCGAACTGCGCGGCACGCGCTGAACGCCGGGATGGAGGCGTTGATCCGCCGCCTGCGCCGCAGCGCGCTGTGCCTGGCGTTGATGGCCGCGATGCCGGCGATGGCCGCCGCCGATGCGGGCGGCCCGGTGGACTACCAGGTCGCGCGCGGACCGCTGGTGCAGGCCCTGCGCGAGTGGTCGCGGCAAGGCGACACCCCGCTGCTGTTCGACGCGCGCGAACTGGCCGGACTGGACAGCGCCGGGCTCCGCGGCACGCTGCCGCCCCAGGCCGCGCTGGAAAAGCTGCTGCGCGGGCTGCCGGTGAAACTCGCAAGCTCGCCAGCCGGGATATTCACGGTGCGGCGTATCGAAGCGCCCAGGCCTCCAGCGCCCCCTGCCGCCGTCCCGCCTGCGCGCGTGCCGCAACCGGCGACGGCGCCGGAGGTCGAGCTGGCCCCGGTGCATGTCACCGGCAGCCGCCTGCCCCGCACCTCGCTGCAGACCACCATGGTGGTGGATGTCATCGAACGCGAGGACATCCGGCGCAGCGGCTACGGCTCGCTGTTCGATCTGCTGCGCCACCTGCCCGGCATGAACGGGCGGCCACCGGTGGATGCCTCGCGCGACGGCGATTCGCCCTATCTTCCCGGCGGCGCCGCCGCGGCCACCAGCCTGGACGGGATGGGCCCGCGCGCCACCCTGTTCCTGGTCAATGGCCGGCGCCTGCCGCGCTATCCCATGGTGTCGCTGCAGCAGGGCGCCCTCACCGACCTGGGCGGCATCCCGCTGAGCTTCGTCGAACGCATCGAACTGGTGCGCGGTGGCGCCTCGGCCATCTACGGCGCCGATGCCATGGCCGGCGTGGTCAACATCGTGCTGCGCGACCAGGCCGACGGCCCCGAAGCCATGCTGCAGACCGGCATCAGCAACCAGGGCGACGGCGCCCAGTACCGGATGCAGGCCGCTACCGGCCACAGCGGAGAAGGCGACGACTGGTTCCTCGGCATCGACCTGCAGCAGGCCGACCATGTCGCCGGCGATCGCCGCGACTGGCACCGGGAGCGGCAGCGCTATCCGATCGGACTGCTGACCCGCGATGGTTATTACCTGCCCGCCTACCTGTGTCCCTCCGGCATGCGCGAGGACAGCGGCTGCTGGTACGACAGCTCGCGCCCGCGCTCGCTGCAACCGGCCTCCGCCACCGCCGCGATGTACACGCACTGGCGGCACGATGCGGGCAACGGCCTGCATGCCTATGCCGAACTGCGCGCCAGCCACGCCCGCCAGCGCTACGAACTGGGGCCGACGGCGGCGGCCCTGCGCCTGGCGGGCGGCGACCTGATCAACCATGTATTCCAGGAAGGCGGCATCGTGCGCCCCACGGTCCGCAGCCTCGAACTGGACCTGGCGGCCGGCCTCAGCCGCGACGGCGGCTGGGACGCCGGGCTGAGCCGGCAACGCAGCGAAACCACGCTGTCGACCGAAGGCGCCGTGCGTACCTCGCGGCTGCTCGACGCCGTGGCCGACGGCTATTTCCCGGGATTCACGCCGCTGGACCCGGCGCTGCGCGCGCAGTTGTTCCCCCGCACCCGCAACCGCGGCCGCACCGACCAGTGGCTGGCATGGTGGGGCCTGCGCCGCGACCTCGGCCAGCTGCCCGGCGGCGCGGCGCAGCTGGCCGGTGGCATCGACCTGCGGCACGAAACCTGGACTTCGCGTCCCGACCGCCTGCTGGAGGACGGCGAACTGGCGCTGGGCCTGCCCACCGGGCGCCGCCGCCTTTCCCGCCAGAGCAGCGCCGCCTACGCCGAACTGGGCCTGCCACTGGCCGCGCCGCTGCGCCTGGACCTGGCCGCCCGCCTGGACCACGACGCCGGCGAACTGTCGTTTTCGCCCCGCGCCGGCCTGCGCTGGAACCCTTCGCCCGCCTGGTCGCTGCTGCTGTCCGGCGGCCGCGGCTACCGCGCGCCCAGCCTGTTCGAACGCCGGCGCCCGCCGGGTTATTTTGCCACCGAGGCCCTGCCCTGGTCGCCCGGCCTCCCGGCCTGCGCGCACACGGCGGACAATGTCTGCCTGGTGGACGTGCAGGTCATCGAGAACACCGGGGTGAAAGCCGAGACTTCGCGCAACCAATCCCTGGGCGCCATCTGGAATCCGCGCCCCGACCTGACCCTCTCGCTCACCCATAACCGCGTCGAGCTGCGCAACGAGATCCTGGCCCTGCGCCCGGCCGATGCCGGCTGGAACGCGGATACCTGGCTGCTGGACGAACACGGCCGGCTGCAGTCGCTGCGCCTGTACTTCGACAACATCGGCCAGACGGTCTCACGCAACTGGGTACTGCACGGCGACTACGTGCGCGCCGTGCCCGCCGGCCAATGGCGATTCTCGCTCGACGCCATCCACCAGCAGGCGCTGCGCCGCCGGGAGCGCGCCAGCGGCCGCTGGATCGACCTGCTCGGCCATGCCACGCCCGGCATGGCAGGCACCGCGGCGCTGCAATGGCAGGGAACGCACTGGGGAAGCGCGCTGCATGCGCGCTACGCCGGCAGTACCCGCGCCTGGCAGCCGGGCGCCGCCTGCCCTTCCACGCAACGCGGCGACGGCAAGTGCGGCAATCCGACGCAGCTGCGCTGGAACCTGCACCTGGATCGCCGGATCGGCGCGCGGATGACCGCGGCGCTGGACATCCTCAACCTGCTGGATACGAAACCGGTGAATTACCTGCCGGGCAACGGCGGCCTCTCCACGGGGCAGGACGACCCGCTGGGACGCTATTTCCAGCTCACCCTGCAGTTCCACTGAAAACGCGCGCATGCGGCAAAAGAAAAGGCCAGACGCGGGCGTCTGGCCTTTCTTCGAAGCTGGTGCCGGAAATAGGAATCGAACCTACGACCTACGCATTACGAATGCGCCGCTCTACCAACTGAGCTATTCCGGCGGAGCCGCGGATTCTAGAGGTTCGCCGCCCCCGTGGTCAATCGACCAGGCGCAGGCGCAATTCCTTGGGCAGCGCGAACACCATCGACTCCGGTTCGCCGGCCAGTTCGGCGATGCTGCCGGCACCGAGGTCGCGCAGGCGCTCAATCACGCCGTCGACCAGCACCTGCGGCGCGGAAGCGCCCGCGGTCAGACCCACGCGGCGCTTGCCCGCCACCCACTGCGGGTCGATCTCGTGCGCGCCGTCGATCAGGTAGGACTCCACGCCCTCGCGGCGGGCCAGTTCGGCCAGGCGGTTGGAGTTGGAGCTGTTAGGCGAACCGACCACCAGCACCAGGTCGCACTGCTGCGCCAGTTCGCGCACCGCATCCTGGCGGTTCTGCGTGGCATAGCAGATGTCGTCGTTCTTCGGCCCCTGGATGGCGGGGAATTTCGTCCTCAATGCGGCGATCACGCTGCGGGTGTCGTCCACCGACAGCGTGGTCTGGGTGGTGTAGGCGAGGTTTTCCGGCTGGCCGACCACCAGCGCGGCGACATCGTCCTCGTCCTCGACCAGATAGATCGCACCGGCGCCGGCTTCGCTGCGCCACTGCCCCATCGTGCCCTCGACCTCGGGATGGCCCTCATGGCCGATCAGCACCACGTCGCGGCCCGCGCGGCAGTGCCGCGCGACCTCGAAATGCACCTTGGTCACCAGCGGGCAGGTCGCGTCGAACACCTTGAGCCCGCGCCGCCCCGCCTCGTCGCGTACCGCCTGCGAGACGCCATGGGCGCTGAAGATCACCGTGTTGCCATCGGGCACTTCGTCCAGTTCCTCGACGAAGATCGCGCCGCGCTGCTTCAGGTCGTCGACCACGAAACGGTTGTGCACGACTTCGTGGCGCACGTAGATCGGCGCGCCCAGCGTCTCGATCGCGCGCTTGACGATCTCGATGGCGCGATCGACGCCGGCGCAGAAACCACGGGGATTGGCGAGCAGTACGTCCATGCGGGGGATTCTAAAGGCGGAAACGGGAAAAGAGCGGAACGAAAGCGGAACCGCGCTGCGTCATTTCCCCTTCCCCGCTCCCGGCGCGTGCTTGTTTCCATCGAACAGGCCCGACAGGGCGATGCCGATGGCGCCGGCCACGATCGCCGAATCGGCCACGTTGAACGACGGCCAGTAATGGTCGCCGACGTACCACTGGATGAAATCCACGACATGGCCATGGAGCTGCCGGTCGATGACGTTGCCGATGGCGCCGCCGATCACCAGCGCATACGGCAGCGCGCTGCGCCAGTTGCCGCGCGCGGTGCGCGACAGCCAGAACGCCATCAAGCCGCTGATGGCCACCGCCAGCGCGGTGAAGAACCAGAGCTGCCAGCCGCCGGCATCGCTGAGGAAGCTGAACGCCGCGCCGGTGTTGTAGGTGCGGTACCAGTTCCAGAAGCCGTCGATCACCGGCACCGGCGTGAACTCGGGCAGGCTGGCCAGCACCCAGGCCTTGCTCCACTGGTCCAGGCCGATCACCGCGGCCGAGAGCAGCAGCCAGATCAGGGCATTGGGTTTGACCGTGTTTGTCTGCATGTCTCGGGGCTTGTGGGTTGCGGACGATGGGACGCGGCATGTTGCCGCCGGTCCCGTGTATGGAAAGCCAACCGCCGCCGGTTCAGAACCAGCGACGGTCCTCGCCGACACCTTCGATGTTGCTGACGCAGCGGCCGCACAGCTCCGGATGGCCGGCATCGCTGCCGACGTCGGCGCGGTAGTGCCAGCAGCGCACGCATTTGGCCTTGCCGGTGGGCTGCGCACTGACGAACACCTCGTCGGTGGTCGCCGGGCGCACGCTCACGTCGCCGCTGATGAACAGGAAACGCAGCTCATCGGCCAGCGGCTGCCAGTGCGCCGCCTGCTCCTCGTTCGCGGCCACGGTGATCTCCGCCTCCAGCGCGGCGCCGATGGCACCGTTGGCGCGCATCGGTTCCAGCACTTTCGCCACCTGCTCGCGCAGGGCCAGCAGCTGCTCGAAATCGGCGGCGCCGAGCTGCGCATCCGCCGGCAGCGGCGCCAGGCCGTCGTACCAGGTGGCGAACAGCACGTTGTCGGCACGCGCGCCCGGCAGGTAGCCCCACAGTTCGTCGGCGGTGAAGGTCAGGATCGGCGCGACCCAGCGCACGAACGCCTCGGCGATGCGGTACATCGCGCTCTGCGCCGAGCGGCGGCCGCGCGAGTCTTCCGGCATCGTGTACAGGCGGTCCTTGGTCACATCCAGGTACAGCGAGCCCAGGTCGACGCTGCAGAAATTCAGCAGCAGCTGCACGATCTCGGCCATGTTGTAGCTGGCGTACGCGGCCTTGATCTTCTCCTGCAGCTCGAAGGCGCGGTGCACGACCCAGCGATCCAGCGCGACCATGTCGTCCAGCGGGCGCAGGTGCCGGTCGGGATCGAAACCGTCCAGGTTGCCGAGCAGGAAGCGCGCGGTGTTGCGCAGGCGCCGGTAGGCGTCGGCGTTGCGCTTGAGGATCTCCTGCGACAGCGACATCTCGTTGCTGTAGTCGGCCGAGGCGATCCACAGGCGCAGGATGTCCGCGCCCAGCGTGCGCATGATTTCCTGCGGCTCGATGCCGTTGCCCAGCGACTTGGACATCTTGCGGCCGTGCTCGTCCACGGTGAAGCCGTGGGTCAGGCACTGCTTGTACGGGGCGGCCTTGTCGATCGCCACGCCGGTCAGCAGCGAGGACTGGAACCAGCCGCGGTGCTGGTCGGAGCCTTCCAGGTACAGGTCGGCCGGCTTGCCGAAGCCGCGCGCCAGCAGCACGCCCTCGTGGGTGACGCCGGAGTCGAACCAGACGTCGAGGATGTCGGTGACCTTTTCGTACTGCGCGGCTTCATCGCCGAGCAGTTCGCTGGCGTCCAGCGAATACCAGACATCGATACCGCCCTGCTCCACGCGGTCGGCCACCTGCTGCATCAGTTCGACGCTGCGCGGGTGCGGCTCGCCGGTTTCGCGATGGGTGAACAAGGCAATCGGCACGCCCCAGGTGCGCTGGCGGCTGATGCACCAGTCCGGGCGGCCATCGACCATGCTGGCGATCCGCGCCTTGCCCCACGCCGGGAACCAGCCGACGTTGTCGATGGCACTCATTGCGTCGGCGCGCAGGCCGGCCTTGTCCATCGAAATGAACCACTGCGGGGTGGCGCGGAACACCACCGGCGTCTTGTGGCGCCAGCAATGCGGGTAGCTGTGCTGGATTTCGGCGAAGGCCAGCAGCGAGCCGTTGCCGCGCAGCACCTCGACGATCAGCGGCTGCGCCTTCCACAGGTGCAGGCCTGCCAGCTCGACATCGCCGGCCGGCGGCGTCGAAGGCAGATACACGCCGCGGCCATCGACCGGGTTGATCTGGCCGGCGTTGTACTTGTCCATCACCCCGTACTGCTGGCTGACCGCGAAGTCTTCCTGGCCGTGACCGGGCGCGGTATGCACCGCACCGGTACCGTCGGCATCGGACACGTGCTCGCCATTGAGCAGCGGCAGGTCGCGGTTGGCGTAGAACGGATGCGCCAGCAGCTGGTTCTCCAGCGCCGAACCCTTGGCGTGGCCGTGCACGATCATTTCGGCCACGCCGTAGCGGGCCAGCGAACGCTCGGCCAGCGCCGAGGCCAGCACCAGCCAACGCGGCTGGCCGTCGTGGGCCGGGCCTTCGACCAGCGCGTAGTCGATGTCCGCGCCCAGCGACACCGCCAGCGAGGCCGGCAACGTCCACGGCGTGGTGGTCCAGATCGGCACCGCCACTTCCACGCCAGCCGGCAGATCGACGCCGAAGCTGGCGGCCAGCGCCCTGGAATCGCGCGCGGCGTAGGCCACGTCGATGGCCGGCGACGTCTTGTCCTGGTATTCGATCTCGGCCTCGGCCAGTGCCGAGCCACAGTCGAAGCACCAGTGCACCGGCTTGGCGCCGCGCACCAGGTGGCCGTTGGCGACGATCTTGGCCAGCGCGCGGATTTCGTTGGCCTCGAAGTCGAAGCTCAGCGTCTTGTACGGGTTCTCCCAGTCGCCGATCACGCCCAGGCGCTTGAAGTCGGCGCGCTGCAGGTTGATCTGCTCCTCGGCGTACTCGCGGCACTTCTGGCGGAACTGCTCGGCATCGAGCTTGACCCCGACCTTGCCCCACTTCTTCTCGACCGCGATCTCGATCGGCAGGCCATGGCAATCCCAGCCCGGCACGTAGGGCGCATCGAAGCCGTCGAGGTAACGCGACTTGACGATGATGTCCTTGAGGATCTTGTTGACCGCATGGCCCAGGTGGATCTGGCCGTTGGCATACGGCGGGCCGTCGTGCAGCACGAACAACGGGCGGCCCTTCGCGTTCTCGCGCAGCTGCGCGTAGATGCCCTGCTCTTCCCAACGCGCCAGGATGCCCGGCTCGCGCTTGGGCAGGTCGCCGCGCATCGGGAATTCCGTCGCCGGCAGATGAAGGGTGGCTTTGTAGTCCTGGCTCACGCGGTGGCTCGCAGTCGTTGTTCGTTGAGGATATGACGGGCTTGCCGCGCGTCGTGGTGCATCTGCTCGGTCAGCGCCGGCAGGTCGTTGAACTTCTCTTCGTCGCGCAGCTTGGCGACGAATTCGACTTCGATGTGGCGCCCGTACAGGTCGCCGTGGAAATCGAACAGGTGCGCTTCCAGCAGCGGCTCCACGCCCTGTACGGTCGGACGCGTGCCGAAGCTCGACACCGACGGCCACGGTCGCTCGAAGACACCATGTACCCAGGTGGCATAGATACCTGAAAGTGCGGGCGTCCGCGGGAAACGCAAGTTGGCGGTGGGGAAGCCCAGCGTGCGCCCGAGCTGCTGCCCGCGCACCACGCGCCCACCGATCGCATATGGCCGGCCCAGCAGGTCGGCGGCATGGCCGAATTCGCCGGCCACCAGCAGCTCGCGGATGCGGGTGCTGGAAATGCGCTCGCCGTTCAGGTGCACCGGCGCGATCTCGCCGGCGGCGAAGCCCAGTTCGGCGCCCATCGCCTGCAGCAGGGCCAGGTCGCCGCCGCGGCGGTTGCCGAAGTGGAACTTCGGGCCGATCCACACCTCGCGCGCGCCCAGCCGGCGCACCAGCATGTCGCGCACGAAATCCTCGGCGGTGATGGCCGCCATCTTCGCGTCGAAGCGCAGCAGGCCGACGCTGTCGACGCCAAGCCCGCGCAGCGCGGCCACCTTGTCGCGGGCCAGCATCAGTCGCGGCGGCGGGGTGTCGCGGGCGAAGAACTCGCGCGGCAGCGGCTCGAACGCCAGCGCCACCGCGGGCACGCCGAGCGCGCGCGCGCGCTCGACCGCGTGCTGCACCAGCGCCCGATGGCCCCTGTGCAGGCCGTCGAAAGCACCGATGCAGACCACGCTTCCCTGCGGGAACAGCACCCCGCCTTCGACGTTTCTAAACAGCCTGCTCATTCAACCCGGATCCGGCCCTCGCAGGCCGGTGCTTCGTCATGTGTAGCCGGGAAGTATAGCGGCGGCGCAGGCATGCCCGCCTCACTGCCCGCGCAGGTCGCGCGGGCGGAAGCCCATGGCCACCATCGCCAGCAGGTAAGTCAGCCCGCCGCCGCCGACCAGCAGGGTCAGGCAGCCGATGCGCTGCCATTTGTCCAGGCCGGTGAAGCCCGGCAGCCAGTGCAGCAGCGCCAGCAGTACCGCGCTCATGGCCACGCAGGCCACCACCAGCCGCAGGACATAGCCGCCCCAGCCGGGACGACGCCGGTAGACCCCGGTCTTGCCCAGCCAGTACCAGAGCAGTCCGAGGTTCAGGTAACTGGACAGCGCGCTGGCGATGCCCAGCGCCAGGTGCAGGCCCGGCTGCCGGGACAGGGCGGCCATCACCCCCTCGGCCTTCAGCGCCTCGGGCACCATCACCTGGTACAGCACCGCAAGCAGGGCGAAGTTGAACACCATGTTGGCGACCAGCGCGACCAGGCCCGCGCGCACCGGCGTCTTCGTGTCCTGGCGCGAATAGAAGGCCGGCAGCACCACTTTCAGCAGGGCGAACGCCGGCAGGCCGAAGCTCAGGCCGTAAACCGACAGGGCGGTCATCCGGGTGTCGAAGGACGTGAATTCCCGGTACTGGAACAGGGTCGCGATCAGCGGCTGGGCCAGCAGCAGCAGGCCGAGCATGGCCGGCACCGCGATCAGCAGGGTCATGCGCAACCCCCAGTCCAGCGCGTTGGAGAAGCCCTCGCCGTCGGTCTTGACGTGATGGCGGGCCAGCGCGGGCAGGATCACCGTGCCCAGCGCCACGCCGAACACCCCCAACGGCAGCTCCAGGAAGCGGTCGGCCAGCGACAGCCAGGACTGCGAGCCGTCGCTGAGCCGGGCCGCGATCACCGTATCCAGCATCAGGTTGATCTGCGCCACCGACGAGCCGAACAGGGTCGGCACCATCAGGGTCAGCACCCTGCGCACGTCGGGATGGTTCCAGCCCCAGCGCGGCAGGGTCAGCAGGTCGATGCCCTTCAGCGATGGCAGCTGGAACAGCAGCTGCAGCACGCCGGCGGCCAACACCGCCCAGCCCAGCGCCAGGATCGGCACCTCCAGCCGCGGCGCCAGCCACAGTGCGCCGGCGATCATGCACAGGTTGAGGATCACCGGCGTCAGCGCCGGCATCGCGAAACGCTGGAAGCTGTTCAGCGCCCCGCCCGCCAGCGCGGTCAGCGAAACGAACAGCAGGAACGGGAAGGTCAGCCGCAGCAGGTCCACCAGCAGGCCGTACTTGGCCGGGTCGGCCGCGTCGGCATCGGCGAACAGCCAGGCGATCTGCGGCGTGAAGATCAGGCCCAGCGCAGTCAGCACCAGCAGGACACCGCCCAGTGTGCCGGACACCCGCGCCATCAGTTCGCGCAGGTCGGCATGCGGCCGGGTCTCCTTCACCTCGGTGAACACCGGAACGAAAGCGGTGGCGAACGAGCCCTCGGCGAACAGGCGGCGCAGGAAATTGGGGACGCGGAACGCCACCCAGAACGCATCGGTCGTGGCGTTGGCGCCGAACGTGATGGAGATCGCCTGGTCCCGCACCAGTCCAAGCACCCGCGAGACCATCGTCATGCTGCTGAACGACAGCAGCCCCCGCAACATGCGCGGTGAACTCACCCACGGCCCCCTTGACAACTTGACTTGACGTTCATTCGTCCGACCATCATACTTGCGTGCTTGCTGTTCCCACCATACCGATTTTCAGGAAACCACCACCGTGGCCAATATCAAGTCCGCCAAGAAGCGCGCCAAGCAGACCGTCGTGCGCAACGCGCGCAACGTGGCTCAGCGCTCGATGCTGCGCACCGCTGTCAAGAAAGTGATCAAGGCGCTGGACGCCAACGATGCCGCTGGCGCAGAAGCCGCCTTCGCCGTTGCTCAGCCGATTCTGGATCGCTTCAGCGCGCGTGGCCTGATCCACAAGAACAAGGCTGCCCGTCACAAGAGCCGCCTGAACGACCGCATCAAGGCCCTCAAGGCCGCCTGATCCGGGCGATCATCGGCAGCCACAGGCTGCCGACCCGAAAAACCCGGCCCCGCGCCGGGTTTTTTGTTGCCAGCCTCCCTGGCGGCAGCACCCCCGCAGACCATCGACAAGCGACGTCAAGCACCGCTCCCGGCGGTTTTTTTGTTGCCTCCTCCGGCACCAGCCCACTCACCCGCAAGGCGGCGCAATGCCCCACTGGAGCCTTGCCGGCAAAACCCCGCCGGGCGATGCCCGGCGCCACGGAACCCCAGCAATCCGCACCCTGTAGAGCGGGGCAACGCCCCGCTGAAGCCTTCCCGGCAAAGCCCCGCCGGACGATGCCCGGCGCTACAGAGACCCAACCCCTCGCCGCGGCCCAAAGCCGCACCCGGGAACGCCGCCAGCCCCGGCAGAAACGAAAAACCCGGCCTCGGCCGGGTTTTTCATGCAGGCCGATCCGCAGGCGACCTCAGCCCTGCGCCTCGCGCTCCTCGGCCTCGAGCAGCTTCTGCTGGTCGAAGAAGGCCATGATGTCCTTCATGATCGGCCAGGTGCCCTCGCGACCCAGCGCCGAGACCAGGTACCAGGGGCCGGTCCAGCCCAGCTCCTTGACCACCTGCTCGGCCGCGGCCCGCGCCTCGTCCTCGAACATCAGGTCGGCCTTGTTCAGCACCAGCCAGCGCGGCTTTTCCAGCAGCTCCGGATCGTGCTTGCCCAGCTCGCGCTCGATGGCGCGCACCTGCTCGATCGGGGAAACGCCTTCCACGCCCCCCTCCATCGGCGAGATGTCCACCAGGTGCAGCAGCAGGCGGGTGCGCTGCAGGTGACGCAGGAACTGCGCCCCCAGGCCGGCGCCGTCGGCCGCACCCTCGATCAGGCCGGGAATGTCGGCGATCACAAAGCTGCGGTAGTTCTCCACCTTCACCACGCCCAGGTTCGGGTACAGGGTAGTGAACGGGTAATCGGCCACCTTCGGCGTCGCCGCCGAGACGGCGCGGATCAGGGTGCTCTTGCCGGCATTGGGGAAGCCAAGCAGGCCGACGTCGGCCAGCAGCTTCAGCTCCAGCTTGAGCAGACGCTCCTCGCCCTCCTCGCCCGGCAGTGCCTGGCGCGGCGCGCGGTTGGTGGAGCTCTTGAAGTGCATGTTGCCCAGGCCGCCCTTGCCGCCCTTGGCTACCAGCAGGCGGTCGCCATGGCGGGTCAGGTCGCCGATCACCTCGTCGGTGTCGACGTTGATGACCACGGTGCCGACCGGCACGGTGATGGTCAGGTCCTCGCCGCCCTTGCCGTAGGCCTGCCGGCCCATGCCGTTCTCGCCGCGCTGCGCCTTGAAGATGCGCTCGTGGCGGAAGTCGACCAGGGTGTTCAGGTTTTCGTCGGCGCGCAGCCAGACGCTGCCACCGTCGCCGCCATCGCCGCCGTCGGGACCGCCGAGCGGAATGAACTTCTCGCGGCGGAAGCCGACGCAGCCATTGCCGCCATTGCCGGCGATTACAGAGATTTCGGCTTCATCAACGAGTTTCATCTTGGTATCGCAAGGTTCTCAAAATCACTTCGGCCCGCAGCACCGGCGCATCCTGCGCCGCGCCGGCGGCGCGGTACAGGCGCACGATGCGGCGGGGGTTGCCCTGCCCGTCGGGCAGGAAATACTGGTTGGAGACGCGGTATTCCGCGCCATCCAGCAACTCCGCGTCGTCCACTGGACGCCCCTGCGCGTCGCGCGCCATGACCTGGCGGCGCTTGCGGACGGCGGCGCCATCGGGCGCGACGCTGGTCGATTCTTCCAGCTCGACCCAGTGGGATGGACCCAGGGTCAAGCTTCTTTCAAAGTCCTCGCGGCCTTCGGCGCCGGGACGCCGGCCTTTATAGCTCAGGATGCGCGTGGCGCCAGCATAGCGGACCGTGCCCTCGCCCATCGGCCAGTCCGGCTGCCCGCTGCCTCGCGGCGCCTGCATCCAGATCCGCACCGTGGCCGGCGGCGTGCGCCCGCCCTCACCGTATGCCATGTGGACTTCCCAGCCGCGGCTGTCGTCCCAGCTGAAAACCGAGGTGCGCAACCAGCCATCGGCATCGAAATCGCCGCGGACACTGCTGCGCTCGACGCCTTCGGCGGCAGGCTCCGGCTGCCAGCCCGCCGGATCTGCCAGCAGGGCAGGCAACTGCGGCGAACCCGGCGGAAGCGTCAGGGTATCGGCCTGCAACGATGCCAACGGCCCGGCCACCGTCAGGGTGGCGCGGTCGCTGGGAATATCGGCGGCGCATCCCGTGCAGGCCAGCAGGCCGGACAGCAGGGCCACGCCCCAACAACGCTTCACCATCCCTGACTCCTGCCCAGCCGCGCCCCATAACGGGCGCGCGGATCACCTGGAAACGACAAGCCCCGCCGAAGCGGGGCTCTCGTCGGCGGCGCCCACACCGCGGCATGGGCGCCTGCGCGTGCGGGAGATCAGACTTCCGCGACGACGCTGACGGTGCGGCGCTTGTTGGCGCCCTTCACCGAGAACTCGACCTTGCCGTCGACCAGCGCGAACAGCGTGTGGTCACGACCCAGGCCGACGCCGGCGCCCGGATGGAACTGGGTGCCGCGCTGGCGCACGATGATGTTGCCGGCTTCGATGGCCTGGCCACCGAAGATCTTGACGCCCAGGTATTTCGGGTTGGAATCGCGGCCGTTGCGCGAGGAGCCTACGCCCTTTTTATGTGCCATGACGGATTCTCCTTGGGATTAGCCGGCGATGCCGGTGATTTCGATTTCGGTGTAGTACTGGCGATGGCCCTGGCGCTTCATGTGGTGCTTGCGCCGGCGGAACTTGATGATCTTCACCTTCTCGGCGCGGCCGTGGGCCACGACCTTGGCGGTCACCGAAGCGCCCTTCAGGGCATCGCCGATCTTGATGCCGTCGGCGTCGCCGAGCATCAGGACGGTGTCGAACTTGATTTCGCTGCCGGCTTCGGCTTCGAGTTTCTCGACGCGGAGGGTTTCACCCTGCGCGACGCGGTACTGCTTGCCGCCAGTTACCAGGACTGCATACATGGGATGTCTCTTCTGTAGTTATTCTTGGGATCTACCCACCATCGAGGGCGGACAGAAGCGGGATTTTACTGGCAGGCCATCCCCCGGGTCAAGTCGCCCCAGGACCGGGAAACCGGGCCTGGAGAGCGGCAGGACGGCCGTTTTCCACGGCGAAGCCGCCCGGACGGGGCGCATGCGGATGTGCATCATGAACAATGGCCCGCACCGCGGCCGCGGACCGGCATGCGCACTGGCAATTCCGGCAATTGCCCCCAAATCGCAAGCTCGCTAGGCTGATCGACTGCCGTCAGCTGCACTCCCCTGCCCCCTCCGCGTCCGGCACCGCCGGCCGCGGCCAAGACCGGACTTCCCATGGCGATGGATTTCATCCGCATCCGCGGCGCGCGGACGCACAACCTCAAGAACATCGACCTCGACCTGCCGCGCGACAAGCTGATCGTGATCACCGGCCTGTCCGGCTCGGGCAAGTCCTCGCTGGCGTTCGACACCATCTATGCCGAAGGCCAGCGCCGCTACGTCGAGTCGCTGTCGGCCTACGCGCGGCAGTTCCTGAGCGTGATGGAGAAGCCGGACCTGGACCACATCGAGGGTCTGTCGCCGGCGATCTCGATCGAGCAGAAGTCCACCAGCCACAACCCGCGCTCGACCGTGGGCACCATCACCGAGATCTACGACTACCTGCGCCTGCTCTACGCCCGCGTCGGCAGCCCGCGCTGCCCCGACCATGGCTACCCGCTGGAGGCGCAGACCGTCAGCCAGATGGTCGACCAGGTACTGGCACTGGATGGCGAGCAGCGCTGGATGCTGCTCGCGCCGGTGATCCGCGAGCGCAAGGGCGAGCACGTGCAGGTATTCGACCAGCTGCGCGCGCAGGGCTTCGTGCGCGTGCGGGTGGATGGCGAACTGCACGAGATCGACGCGGTGCCGCCGCTGGCGCTGCGCCAGAAGCACACCATCGAGGCGGTGATCGACCGCTTCCGCCCGCGCGAGGACATCAAGCAGCGGCTTACCGAGAGCTTCGAGACCGCGCTCAAGCTGGGCGACGGCATGGCCACCGTGCAGTCGCTGGACGACGCCCAGGCCGCCCCGCAGCTGTTCTCGTCCAAGTACTCCTGCCCGGTCTGCGACTACGCGCTGCCGGAACTGGAGCCGCGCCTGTTCTCGTTCAACTCGCCGGTCGGCGCCTGCCCGGGCTGCGACGGCCTGGGCATGGCCGAGTTCTTCGATCCCGGCCGCGTGGTCGTGCACCCCGAGCTGTCGCTGGCCGCCGGCGCGGTGCGCGGCTGGGACCGCCGCAACGCCTATTACTTCCAGTTGATCGCCTCGCTGGCCAAGCACTACAAGTTCGACGTGGACGCCCCCTGGCAGTCGCTGCCGGAGGACGTGCGCCAGGCCGTGCTGTACGGCAGCGGCGAGGAACAGATCACCTTCACCTATTTCACCGAGAACGGCGGGCGCAGCCAGCGCAAGCACCGCTTCGAGGGCATCATCCCCAACCTTGAACGCCGCTACCGCGAGACCGAATCGCCGGCGGTGCGCGAGGAACTGGCCAAGTTCATCAGCGAACGGCCCTGCCCCCAGTGCAACGGCGCGCGCCTGAACAAGGCCGCGCGCAACGTGTTCGTCGCCGACCGGCCGCTGCCGGATCTGGCGGTGCTGCCGATCGACGAGGCCAAGCGCTTCTTCGGCGAACTGAGCCTGCCGGGCTGGCGCGGCGAGATCGCCACCAAGATCGTCAAGGAGATCAGCGAGCGGCTCGGCTTCCTGGTCGATGTCGGCCTGGATTACCTCACCCTGGAGCGCAAGGCCGACACCCTGTCCGGCGGCGAGGCGCAGCGCATCCGCCTGGCCTCGCAGATCGGCGCCGGCCTGGTCGGGGTGATGTACGTGCTCGACGAGCCGTCCATCGGCCTGCACCAGCGCGACAACGAGCGCCTGCTCGGCACCCTCACCCGCCTGCGCGATCTCGGCAACACGGTGATCGTGGTCGAGCACGACGAGGACGCGATCCGCCTTGCCGACTACGTGCTGGACATCGGCCCCGGCGCGGGCGTGCATGGCGGCGAGATCGTCGGCCAGGGCACCCTGCAGGACATCCTGGACGCGCCGCGTTCGCTGACCGGCCAGTACCTGTCGGGCAAGCGCGCCATCGAGATCCCGGCGCGCCGGCACAAGCCGAACCCGAAGATGACGCTGCACCTGCGCGGCGCCAGCGGCAACAACCTCAAGAACGTGGACCTGGACATCCCGGCCGGCCTGCTGACCTGCATCACCGGCGTGTCCGGCTCGGGCAAGTCCACGCTGATCAACGACACCCTGTTCACCCTGGCCGCCAACGAGATCAACGGCGCCTCGCACCCGATCGCGCCGTACCGGGAAGTCGATGGCCTGGACCTGTTCGACAAGGTGGTGGACATCGACCAGTCGCCGATCGGCCGCACCCCGCGCTCGAACCCGGCCACCTATACCGGCCTGTTCACGCCGCTGCGCGAGCTGTACGCGCAGGTGCCGGAAGCGCGCGCGCGCGGCTATGCCCCGGGCCGTTTCAGCTTCAACGTGCGCGGCGGCCGCTGCGAGGCCTGCCAGGGCGACGGCCTGATCAAGGTCGAGATGCACTTCCTGCCGGACGTGTACGTGCCCTGCGACGTCTGCCACGGCAAGCGCTACAACCGCGAGACGCTGGAGATCCTGTACAAGGGCTACAGCATCAACGACGTGCTGGAGATGACCGTCGAGGATGCGCTGAAGCTGTTCGAGCCGGTGCCGGCCATCGCCCGCAAGCTGGAAACCCTGGTCGACGTGGGCCTGAGCTACATCAAGCTGGGCCAGAGCGCGACCACCCTGTCCGGCGGCGAGGCGCAGCGCGTGAAGCTGTCCAAGGAGCTGTCGCGCCGCGACACCGGGCGCACGCTCTACATCCTCGACGAACCGACCACCGGCCTGCACTTCCATGACATCGAGGCGCTGCTCGGCGTGCTGCACAAGCTGCGCGACGAGGGCAACACGGTGGTGGTGATCGAGCACAACCTGGACGTGATCAAGACCGCCGACTGGATCGTCGATCTCGGCCCGGAAGGCGGCCATCGCGGCGGCACCGTCCTGGTCACCGGCACGCCGGAGGATGTGGCGTCGCATCCGGCGTCGTACACCGGCCAGTTCCTGGCCAAGATGCTGCCCTCCACCAGTGCGCGCCCGGAACGGCCGGCTGCCACTGCCAACAAACCCGACGCCCGCCCGCCGCGCAAGGAAAAACCGGCGAAGAAGACGGCCGCCAGGAAGGCTCCCGCCGGCAAGAAGAAGGTTTCGTGATGAGCACCGAACACAAGCACCTGGCCCGCGTGCCGATCAGCGTGCGCTGGCGCGACATGGACGCGATGGGCCACGTCAACAACGCCAAGTACGTTTCCTACCTGGAAGAGGCGCGCGTGCGCTGGATGCTGGGCGTGGAAGGCATATCGATGACCGACCGCATCGCGCCGGTGGTGGCCAACACCAACATCAACTACCGCCTGCCGATCGAGTGGCCCCACGACATCGTCGTCGAACTGTTCGTCGAGCGCCTGGGCAACAGCAGCGTGACCATCGGCCACCGCATCGTCGATCAGAAGGACCCCGCCAAGCTGTACTCCGACGGCAACGTGGTGGTGGTGTGGATGGATACGCAGACCGGCAGGAGCGCGCCGCTGCCGGATGCGGTGCGCGCCGCGTCCACCTGATTCGACCGCACCGGGCCCGCCATGCGCGCGATCTTCAGGAACCGGAAACTCTGGAAGCGGGCCTTCCAGATCCTCACCTGGGTGCTGATCCTTGCCTTCGTCAGCCACCGGGAACTGCGCCTGCTGGTCCCGCTGCTCGACGCGCTCGGCCTTGAACTGCTGCTGGGCCTGGCGGGCCTGCAGCTGCTCGACGTCTACCGGGAACGGATCGCGCCATGCGCGGCGCTCTTCACCCGGCGCGTGCTGCACCCCGCCGCCATCGCCGTGGTCGATGCCTTCGCCCACGGCACGACCCGGCCGCTCGGCCGCGTCCTGTGGAACCTGCTGCTGACCGGCAGCGGCTACCTCGGCACCGTGCTCGCGTTCAAGCTGGCCGGCGTCCACCGCGCGGCGCGGAATACAGCCGGGTAGTGCCGGCTGCTGGCCGGCAGCCTCGGGATCATTGCCATCGCGGTTGCCGGCCAGCGGCCGGTACTACCGGGTTGCGGTACGAGCGGGAGAGCCGGCACCGCCAACGGATGCCCTGCACAGAACAACGATCACCGGCGCGACCCGCTCCTGCGCGCAGATGCGGGCCGTGACGGATGTCGCTGGTCGCTGGTCGGCAGCGTCTTCCATACCGCAGTAAAACCCCTGTCCGGCCAGCAGCCGGTCGCCACTCCGGAACAGAACGACGAAGGGCCGCAATGCGGCCCTTCGTCGTTTCCCTGTTGCAGCGCGCTCAGTCTTCCAGCAGCGGCTTGCGCGGCATCTTCTCCTCGCGCATCGCGGCGTTGTAGACGAACGAGGCGACGATCGCCGCGGCCTGCTTCAGGTCTTCCGCCTCGGCATGGTCCCAGGTGTCCAGGTTGCTGTGGTGGACGTTGCTGAAATAGTCCAGCCGGTCCTGGATGAACTGGAAGCCCGGCAGGCCGACGCGGTCGAAGCTGATGTGGTCGGTGCTGCCGGTGTTGCGGGTGACCACGCTGGTGGCGCCGACGTCGTTGAACGGCTTCAGCCACGCCTCGAAGATCGGCATCGCGGCGATGTTCTCCTGCGCGTAGATGCCACGGAAGCGGCCCGAGCCGTTGTCCATGTTGAAGTACACGGAGAACTTCTCGTAGTCGCGCAGCTTCCGCAGCGGGCCGGTCGGCTCGCGCAGCGAGGCCGGCAACGCCTTCTGCGCCGGGTCGGTGGGTTCGGGATAGTGCGCGAAGTGCTTTGCCACGTACGCCTGCGAGCCGATCAGGCCCTGCTCCTCGCCGCTCCACAGCGCCACGCGGATGGTCCGCCTGGGCTTGGCGCCCACCGCCTTGAGGATGCGCATGGCCTCCATCATCACCGCCACGCCGGCGGCGTTGTCGGCCGCGCCGGTGCCGGTGTGCCAGGAATCCATGTGCGCGCCCAGCATCACGATCTCGTCGGCCTTGCTGCTGCCGCGGATCTCGGCGACCGTGTTGTGGCCCGGCTGGTCGGTCTCGTCGGTGAAGCGCGCATCGACATTGACCCGCAGCTTCACCGGCTGCTTGCGCTCCAGCGCGCGCGCCAGCTGGTTGTAGTGCTCGGCGATCATCGCCAGCTCGGGAATACCCACCGGCTCGCCGGCCTTGCGCGAACCGCCGCCGCCGACGCGGATGATGCCGTTGTCCCAGCCGCTGATGCTGATGGCCGCCAGCGCGCCCTCTTCGGCGAGGAACGCGTTGATGGCGCGGGTCAGTTCCTGGCGCTCGGCGTACTCCTTGAGCCGCTTGGCGCGGTCCTTGTCCATGGACTTGGGAATGGTGAATTCCTGCAGCCCTTCCAGCGAGGTGGCGTCGTGGCGGTGCGAATCCGGCTCGGTGCCGCGCTTGTACTCGCGCGCATCGCCCAGCAGCAGGATCTTGCCGCGCAGCTTGCCCTTGTACTTCTCCAGGTCGGCCAGCTTCTTGATCTCGACCTTGATCACCTCGCCTTCCACGGTGCCCTTGGTGCCGGGCGTCCACGCCTTGGGCAGCGCGTACAGCTGGGTCACGCGCGGCTCCAGCATCTCCACGCTGGCCGAATCGAATTCCCAGCCGCGGCCGAAGCCGTCGAAGGCCTCGTCATGCGCGTCGACCAGGCCCCATTCGCCGAACTTCTGCCGGGTCCAGTCGTTGGCCCGGGCCATGGCCGGCGAGTTGGTCAGGCGCGGGCCGATGCTTTCGGTGAGGTAGGAGAACGTATCCATCACCTGCGAGCGGTGGAAGGCTTCCTGGCGGATCCTGCCCACCATGTCCAGGTCCACCTGCTCGGCCGCGGCCGCATTGCCGGCGAACGCCAGCCCCATGCCCAACACCAGCAAGCACCGCTTGATCATCTCTTTCCCCGGCCCGTGGCCACTCACGACAAAGGCCCGAGTCTAGCCAGCATGGGGTGCCTCCGAGCCGGCCAATGGTCATGGATGCGGTGAACCCCGCCCCGCTTCCGGCAGGAGCGGCTTCAGCCGCGATGGGGCTTTGCCTGCGAAGTCCCCTTCGCGGCTGAAGCCGCTCCTACGGTGCGGGGTCGCTGCCGGCCGGGTCCACCACCGCGCGTTGCAGCGCCGGCTGCCACTGCCCCGGCCAGTCGCGGTCGTTGGCCACCTGCGCCTGCGCGCGGCTGGCTTCGAACGCGGCGAAATCCAGCTCGGCGACCGCCCAGCGCCGGGCGTCGCCGGTCCGCGCCAGCACGCCATCGGCCGGAAAGCCGCGGTCCATCGGCGCGTACACCGCCGCCTCACCGGTATTGACGTCCAGCGCCGGGCTCCAGTCGGCCCGCCCCGCCGTCACCGACTGCGCCACGAACATGCGGTTCTCCAGCGCCCGCGCCAGGCAGCCCACGCGCACGCGGGTGGCGCCGGCCTCGGTGTCGGTGCAGCTGGGCACCACCAGCAGGCGCGCGCCGGCCTCTTGCTGCGCGCGCACCGGCAACGGGAATTCGCTGTCGTAGCAGACCGCCACGCCGGCGCGGATGCCGTCGACCTCGAACACCTTCAGCGCATCGCCGCCGTCGATCAGCCCGGTGGCCTTCTCGAAGCCGGTGAGCTGCAGCTTGTCCTGCCACAGATGCGCGCCCTGCGGCGTCAGCCAGTCGCTGCGGTTGCGGTAACGGCCCCGGCCGGTGTCGAGCAGGAAGCTGCCGGCGACCACGTGCATGTCCAGTTCGCGGGCCAGGCCGGAGAACAGTTCCAGCCACGGCTGCCGGTAACGCTGGATGGCGGCCAGCGAGGCCGGCAGCTCGCGCTGGATGTCCGGCGCGAAGGTGGCCGCCAGTTCCAGCGACAGGTATTCGGGCAGCACCGCGATGCGCGCGCCGGCCGCCGCGGCCTCGGCCAGTTCCTGGCGCTGACGGCGGGCGAATGCGGCGAAATCGACAGGAGCGCCTATCTCATAGCGGGCGACGGCGATCTTCATGCGGCAGGCTCCAGGGCGCGGGTCCAGAACGTGAGCGGATGCGACACCTCGCCGCGGCCGGTTTCCTCCCAGCGCAGGTGCATGGTCATGCCCGGCCGCCGCGCATAGCCGCGCCTGCGCCAGAACACGTCGTTGTCGCGATGGCCGGCGGGCCGGCGCGGGTCGTCGCTGTCACGGTCCACCGCGCAGAAGGCGGTCATCGCGAAGCGTCCGAGCGAACGCGCATGCGCCTCGCGCGCATCGAAGAAGGCATGGCCGATGCCGCGTCCGCGCCATTCCGGCAACAGTACCGACTCGCCGAAATAGAACACCTGCGCCGGATCGATGCCGGCCGCCACGAACGGCTGCCGGAACGCAGGCCCGTCGTCCAGCAACGGCAGGCCGGTCGAAGCGCCGACGACCCCGCCGCCGGCGCGCGCAACCACGCACACCGCATCAGGCGTGGCCGCATAGGCGGCAAGATAGTCGCGCTCGTAGTCCAGGCTGCCCTGGTACAAATAGGGCCAGTCGTTGAACACGCGGATGCGCAGGCGCGCCACGTCGTCCAGTACCGGCAGCAGTTCGGGGCCGCGCAGGGCGGCAACGGCGGGAGAAGCGTCCATGGCGGAATTCTAGCCCTGCATTGCACTGCAACCGCAGCCACCAAAGACGCCGCCGTACCCGTCCGCGACGAGGCAGTCGTCGCGCTCGAAACGGTGGACTGCATCGTGCGCCGCGGAATTCCGCGTTCTTCCGAAACGAGCAGCCGCGGCATCGCCATGGCGGCATCCCACGATGCCGGGCACCACTGCATGACCGGTAAGACGACGGCGAAAGCCAGCGCCGGCGCCGATACCGCCACGCCGATGGCCGGAACCGTGCAGCCACCCGCGCGTTGCTGCTGCCCAGCGGCCGGCAGCAACGCGAGCATCGCCGGAGCATGATGAAAGCGCATCGCACCCCTGCCTGCCGGAGCTTCAATATCGGCGTGCGCATCGCGCCGCTCCCGGCTCGCGCCACAGCAGCCACAGGCGTTCGTGCAGGGCATCGCACACCACCACCTGCCGCCGGTCTTCCAGCACTGCCCTGAAGCGCAGGCCGCGGCGGCCCAGCGCCCGCCAGCGGCCTGCGCCGTCCAGCGCGGGCAGGCCCGCGGCGCCGCGCCGGCGGATACGCTCCGCCAGTGCGGCATCCAGTTCCAGGCGCAGGCAGCCACGGCATGCGGCCGTTCCCAATGCCAGTGCGGCCAGCGGAGAAGCGGACCAGCCATCCGCCTGCTCCAGCCGCAGCACCGCCCCGGCCAATCCCGGCGGCAGCAGTTGCCGCAGCCGCCGCAACAAGCGTGCGCGCAGTCGCATCGTGTTCACCGCAGGCCGGTGCCGACGTCGTACCAGTCCACCTTGCGGGTGATCCACATGATCGCCACCAGGATCCCGAACAGCAGCAGCGACCCCATCAGCAGCGCGTTGTTCTCCGAGGCCAGCAGCACGTAGAGGACACCGTACAGTAGGGTCAGCAGGGTGGAAAATCCCAGTCCGCGCTTCCAGCTGTGCAGCGCGCCGGACAGGTAGAAACCCTGCAGGCCGATGCAGGCCGCCGCCGACACCAGGTAGGCCTGCCAGAAGGCGATGTGCTCGGACAGGCTCAGCAGCAGCAGGAAGAAGATCGCCAGCGCCAGGCCGACCAGCAGGTATTGCAGCGGATGGATCTTCAGCCGCTTGATCAGTTCGAACAGCACGAAACCGACGAAGGTCAGCAGTACGAAAAGGATGCCGTACTTGCTGGCGCGATCGGCCTGCGTATACACGTCCACCGGATCGACCAGCGCCACCTCCAGCGCCTCGACGCTGCCGCCCTCGCTGCGCAGGCTGCGGCGCAGCTGTTCCTGCGCGGCGGACGCCAGCGAGGACACCGCCCAGTCGGCCTTGAAGCCGGCATCGTCGATGCTGCGCTCGTTGGGCAGGAAACTGCCGCCGAACAGCGGGTGCGGCCACGGCGAGGACAGCGCCACGCGGGTGTCGTCGCCCACCGGCACCACCGCCAGCGAACGGGTGCCGTCCAGCACGAACTCCAGCTCGACCTTGCGCCCGTCGGCCAGGGTGCCCTGGCGCGGATCGGGCAACGGCGGCAGCGTGGCATGCAGCCCCTTGGAGGTCGGTTCCAGCGCCCGCGAACCGGCCTGCAGCGGCAGCGCGCGCCCGTCCACGCGCAGGTTCGGCGTACCGACCAGGCCGCGCACGTCGGCGATGCCCAGCGCCAGGTAGGGCTGGCCGTAGACGCGGCCCGGCGTGGCGGAATAAGCGGCGTCGGCGAACTCGGCCTGCAGGCGCGCATGCCAGCTGTACACCGGCACCCGGAACAGGCCGACGCGGCGCTCGTCCGGGCGCATTTCGCCCTGCACGCGCAACTGCCGGGGCATCTGCAGGTCGTAGCCGTGCTCGGTCTGCAGTTCGGTCTTGCGCGCGCCCGACTCGACCACCTCGACCTCGCGCTGCTGCGTCCACGGCAGCACCCGAACCGGGCCGATCAGCGACTGCGCGCCGGCACGGCTCTGCGCCACCCGCTCGATGGCCTGGTCGCGGTAACGCTCGCGCTCGCCGATCGTGCCGCGGATCAGCAGCAGGGGAACCAGCAGCAGCAACACCAGCCCGCCGACCACGGCGAAGCGCAACAGCAGTTTCAGGGAAGTCATGGCCCATCCTCGTGTGGAAACGGGCACAGGGTGATGGCGCCGGATGTGCGCGGTTTGTGGTGGATTTGAAGCGGGGGTGAAGCGGCCGGCGGCGGCGGTTGCCGGACGGGGCCTGCGGCGGGTTGCGGATACCCGTCGCGGCATAGTATGAATCCGCGTTGCCCCACCGCCCGGCACTCACCGGCAGCGTCGCCACTGTCCCCAAGGAACCCCACGTGCTGCATGCCAGGTCGCGTACTTCGCTGATCCACCGGCTGTCCCTGAGCATATGGGGTCTTTTCCTCGCCCTCCTCCTGCTGCTTTCCGCGTTCGGCTACCTGGCCATGCGCGTGGTGACCGACCGGGTCGTGCCGATGGTGGCGCAGCGCACCGTCGACCTGCGCGCTAGGGCCAACGAGGGCCAGTTCCTGCAGGCCGAACAGAGCGTGCTACGCCTGCAGCACGAGCTGCTGTGGCGGCTGGACCATGCCGACCGCGACACCACCCTGGCGCGCTTCGACACGCTGTTCGCGCGCAGTGCCGACGGCCTGTGGCGGCTGCAGCCCGGGCTGGTGGATCCCGTACGCGCACCCACCCTGTACCTGCACCAGCCGCCGCAGGGCCTGGACGAGTCGGCGCGCCTGCGAGCGGTGGTCGCCTACGACCTGCTGCGCGAACAGGGCCCGGCGCTGGTGCCGCCGTTCTTCTCGGTCTACATGGACTTCGTCGAGGACGGCCTGATGGTCTATGCCCATGGCATGGACTGGGGCAGCAACGCCGACGCCAGCGCCACCAATGCCGGCTATCCGACGATGCAGGGCTCGGACCCGCGCCGCAACCCGCAGCGCAAGGTGTTCTGGACACCGGTCTATCTGGACCGGCAGGCCAATACCTGGATGGTGTCGGTGATCAAGCCGCTGGACTGGCGGGGTCGCTGGGCCGGCACGCTCGGCCACGACGTCTCGGTCCAGAGCCTGATCGACCGTACCGCCGATAACGATGGCGCCGGCGTGCAGCTGGTCATGGGCGCGGACGGTGCGCTGATCGCGCATCCGCAACTCAGCCGGCGCATCGCCGCCGCCGATGGCCAGCTGGAACTGTCGGCCCTGGACGACCCGCTGCTGGCGCAGGTGCACGGCATGATCGCCTACGGCCATGCCGACAACGGGATCGGCCGCTCGCCGGACGGCAGCCACTGGGTGGCGTGGTCGAAGATCCACGGTCCGGGCTGGTACCAGGTGTTCCTGCTGCCGCAGGCGCGGGTGGACCAGGTGCTGATGTGGGGCCTGCTGGCCGTCTCCAGCTTCGGCATCCTCGGCCTGCTGCCGGCGATGTGGCTGCTGCGCCGCCGGGTGGGTTCGCTGTTCGCGGTACCGCTGAAGCGCCTGACCCAGGCGGTGGACGAACTCAGCCAGGGCGGCGAGCCCAAGCCGATCGCGATGCAGGGCGACGACGAGCTCGGGCACCTGGCCGGCGCGTTCGACGACATGGTCGAGGAACTGGTGCAGCAGCGCGCCCTGCAGTTCGCGCATGCGCAGGCGCTGCAGACCGAGATCGACGAGCGCCGCCAGTTCATGACCCGGCTGGAGGAGGAGCGCGCGCGCCTGCTGGCCCTGCTCGGCGCGATGAACCTGGGCATCCTGTTCGTCAGCGACGAGAACCGCGCGACCTACTGCAATGCCGCCTTCCTCGCCATGTGGGATTTCCCGGAGGGCAACACCGTCGTCGGCAGCTCCACCGACCAGTGGCTGGAAAGCTCGCAGCGGCTGATGCTCGACCCGCCGGCGTTCCGCCGGCACCTGGACGAGGCGGCCATCGCCCCCAACCTGCACAAGCGGCTGGAAATCCGCCTGCACGACGGGCGCATCGTCATGCACGACGCCTACCCGGTACGCGACGCGCAGGACCACCTCATAGGCCGGCTGTGGGTGCAGGAAGACATCACCCACGAACGCCAGACCGCCGAGCAGCTGGTGCGGCTGGCCCAGCACGATCCGCTGACCAGCCTGTACAACCGGCGCCGTTTCGAGGACGACCTGGCGCATTTCTTCCATGCCGCCGAACGCACGCCGAGCCAGGCCGCGCTGCTGTTCTTCGACCTGGACGAGTTCAAGTACATCAACGACACCTTCGGCCATCGCGCCGGCGACTCGGTCCTCAACCGCATGGCGGTCGAGATCCGCACCCTGGTGCGCAGCGGCGAGACCCTGTTCCGCCTGGGCGGCGACGAATTCGCCGTGCTCATGCCGCATGCCAGCCTGGACGACGCCCAGCACCTGGCCGAACGCATCGTGCTGCGCATCTCGCAGACGCCGCTGTGCCTGCACGAACAGACCGTGCGCCTGACCACCAGCCTGGGCATCGCCCACTTCCCCGCCCACGCCGACAACGCCGAGGACCTGGTCGCCCACGCCGACGCGGCGATGTACCAGGCCAAGCACACCGGCAAGAACCGCTGGAACGTGTACCGTCCGGACCGCGACAGCTCGCGGGAAATGGCAAGCCGGCTGGCCTGGAACGACCGCATCGCGCGGGCCCTGGAACACGACCTGCTGCGCCTGCATTTCCAGGGGGTCCACCACGCTGGAGATGGCCGCCTGGCGCACCTGGAAGCGCTGATCCGCATGGAGGACGAGGCCAATCCCGGCCAGCTCATCATGCCCGCGCAGTTCATCGAGCCGGCGGAGAAGAGCGGCAAGATCCTGGAGATCGACCGCTGGGTCATCGCCGAGAGCATCCGCCTGCTGGCCGCGCACCCGTGCCTGCCGGCCATCGCGGTCAACATCTCCGGGCGCTCCTTCGACGATCCCGAGCTGCCGGCCTGGATCGGCGGCCAGCTGCGCCGCCAGCATGTCGCGCCCCGGCGCCTGCTGGTGGAACTGACCGAGACCTCGGCCGTCTCGGACATGGGCGATGCGGCGCGCTTCATCGCTGCGCTGCGCGACACCGGCTGCCCGATCTGCCTGGACGACTTCGGCACCGGCTTCTCGTCGTTCGCCTACCTCAAGAACCTGAGGGCCGACGTGCTCAAGATCGATGGCATGTTCATCCGCGACCTGCCCAGCGAGCACGACAACCAGGTGTTCGTGCGCGCCATCATCGAAGTGGCGCATGGCATGGGCAAGCTGACCGTGGCCGAATTCGTCGAGGACGAAGCCACCCTGCAGATGCTGCGCGGCATGGGGGTGGACATGGTGCAGGGCTACCACCTGGACAGGCCGCGCGCCGACCATCCGGCCTTCGCCGACGGCCCGGCGCCGTAACCTGCCCCACCGCGCGACGACGCATCAGCGCCGGCGTAGAGGCGCGGTGCGCCCCGCAGGGAGCTTTCCCGGTGCGGCCCCGTGCCGGGCAGGCCCGGCACCTACGCCATTGGCAACCACAGGCTCGCCTCCGCACCGCCCTCCACGCGGTTGCGCAGGCGCGCATATCCGCCATGCAGGCGCGCGACCTCGGCCACGAACGGCAGGCCCAGCCCGGAGCTGCGCTGCCCGCTGCCGGGGCGGGCCAGCGAATAGAAGCGCTCGAACACCCGCTCCAGCGCGTAGTCCGGCACACCCGGCCCCTGGTCGGTCAACACCATTTCCCAGCCCCCGTCCTGCGCGCCCAGCTGCAACCCGATCCGGCCGCCTTCGGGCGAGAACGCGATCGCGTTGTCCAGCAGGTTGCCCAGGGCCTGCCGCAGCAGGAACGCATCGCCCTGCACCGGCGCGTGATCCGGCAGTCCGCAGTGCAGCGACAGGCGCGCGGCCTGCAGGCGCGGCCCCGCATCCTCGGCGAGCTGCCGGCACAGCGCCGCCAGGTCCACCGTCGTGCGCCGCTGCAGCCAGCCATGCTGCTCCACCTCGGCCAGCCGCAGCAGCTGGTCGATGGTCTCGGTCAGGCGCCGCTCCTGCTGGGCGATGTTCGCGGCGAAACGCTGCCGGTCGATCTCGGGCAGGGGTTCCTGCAGCAGTTCGGCGGCACCGCGGATCGCCGCCAGCGGGCTCTTCATCTCGTGCGTGAGCGACTGCACGTACTGCTCGACGTAGGCCTTGCCCTCGAGCTTGCGGCGCATGGTCTCCAGGGCCTGGCCGAGATCGCCGATCTCGTCGCCGCGCGGCCTGGGCGGCGGCACCGGCTCGCCGGCGCTGACCGCCTTCGCATAGCGGCTCAGGCTGCCGATGCCGCGTGCCAGCCACCAGGTCATCAGCAGCCCGATCAGCGCCGCCGAGCCGATCAGCCACGCACCGCGCGCGACGATGGCGCGCTGGCTGGCGGCGATGAACGGCTCGATGCTGTCGTTGGGCTGGGCCAGGGTCAGCACGCCGATCAGGGTGCGCCCGTCGGCCGGATCGTAGACCGGCGCGGCCACGTGCATGACCGTGCTGTCCACGTCGCCGGGCGTTCCCGGGCTGGAGCGCGCGCCGTACTGGCCGCGCAGGGTGCGGTAGACATCGTTCCAGCGCGAGTTGTCGCGGCCCACGTCCTGCCCGCGCGAGTCGTAGACGACGATGCCGCGCACGTCGGTCACGGTGACCCGGTAGTCGATGCTGCGCTTGGGGAAGCGCCACACCATCGCGCGCGGATCGCGCCGCTGCGCGGTCGCCACCTGCGCGGCGAAGCGGCCATCGGCGATATGCCCGGCCGCCAGGTCCGGCCCGGCCACCACCGCCAGCACGTTGGCCGCGTCGACCAGGGTGGATTCCATCGCCTGGCGCACGCCCGGCTTGACCTCGTCGACGAACACGCGCATCACGAAGAACGCGGCGATGCCGACGATCAGGAAGAAGCCGAGGAAGAGTTTCAGGCCGAGGCGCACGCCCACCTCACAGGGTCGAAGCCGCTGCCGTCGCTCATGGCTTTGCTGTTGCTTCGGCTTTTGATCTTCCGGGTTCCCTTCCGTAGCGACGGAGCCGACGGACAAGACCCGAAGGGCGATGTGCATGGATGCACGTCGTTTTTCGACACGACAGGGATGTCGTGTCGAAAAATCCCGGCGGCGGAGTGGACCCGGCGCGCACAGCGCGTCGGGCGCGGAGGCAGGGCGTGCTTTCTTTTGGTTACCTTTTCTTTGCACGAGCAAAGAAAAGTAACTCGCTCACGCGAAGCGGGAGCGAAAGCCTTTGCAGTTGCCTTCAACCACGAACTGGAAAGAGCCTCACTTCGTTCGATCAGGAGCCGCGAAGCTTTGGCTTTGGCTTTGCCTCCGCCCCGCGCTCCAACGCATGCACGCCGGTAGCGCATGGAGCACGCCTTCTCCCCGCAAAGGAGAAGGGGCTTCAAAAGTCGCCCCATCGCACGCGCCGGATTTCCAGGAACTTCAGACATCCAGTGCATACCCCACGCCCCGGTGCGTGCGGATCGGATCGTCCTCCGCCCCCGCCGCGCGCAGCTTCGCGCGCAGGGTCTTCACATGCGTATCCACGGTGCGGTCGGCGCTGTCGCTGGCGTGGTCCCAGCCACGCTCCATCAGCTGCGCGCGGCTGAGGATCGCCCCCGGCCGCTGCAGCAGCGCCGCCAGCAGCGCGTACTCGTAGCGGGTCAGGTCCAGCAGCACGTCGCGGTAGCGCACCCGCCGCCCCTCGCGGTCGATCGCGAACGCCCCCTGCCGCATCCAGCCCGCCTCGGCCGGTGCCGGCTGCGCCGGCCGCCGCAGCCGCGCGCGCACCCGCGCCACCAGCTCGCGCGGCGAGAACGGCTTGCCCACGTAATCGTCCGCGCCCAGCTCCAGGCCCAGCACCCGGTCGAACTCGTCATTGCGCGCGGTCAGGAAGATCACCGGCACCTGGCTGAACGTCCGCAGCTGGCGGCAGACCTCGAAACCGCCCAGGTCGGGCAGGCCCACGTCCAGCACCACCACGTCGATGCCGCCCCCGCGCAGCCGTTCCAGCGCCTGCCGCCCCAGCGCGCAGTGTTCTGCCGCGTGGCCCTCGCTGCGCAGCGCGTACAGGACGGTATCGGCGATGGCGGCCTCGTCTTCGACGACGAGCACGCGGGCGGGCTGTTCGGACATTGCGCCAGCATAGCCGCCCCCGGGCGGCGCCCGTACACTGCACCGATGAACTACCGCCACGCCTTCCACGCCGGCAACCACGCCGACGTGCTCAAGCACATCGTCCTGCTCGCCCTGATCGATGCGCTCAAGCGCAAGGACACGCCGTTCTTCGTGCTCGACACCCACGCCGGCCGCGGCCGCTACCTGCTCGCGGCGGAGGAAAGCCGCAAGACCGCCGAGGCCGAAGCGGGCATCGGGCAGCTGATGGCCTCGCCGACCCTGCCGGAAGTGGTGGAGCGCTACCTGCGCGCGATCCAGGCCAACAACCCCGTCGGCGGTCTGATCGCCTACCCCGGCTCGCCGCTGCTGGCCGCCCAGGCCATGCGCGGGCAGGACCGCATGGCCGCCTGCGAGCTGCAGCCCGAGGAAGCGGCGGCGCTGAAGGAACTGTTCGCCCACGACCGCCGCGTGCAGGTGCTGGCCGCCAATGGCTACGACAGCATCCGCGCCCTGCTGCCGCCCAGGGCCGGCGAGACGAAGATCGGCCGCGCCCTGGTGCTGATCGACCCGCCCTACGAGGCGCAGGACGCCGAGTACCCGCAGATCATCGCCACGCTGCGCGAGATCCTGGCGCGCATGCCGCAGGCCCAGTGCGCGGTGTGGTACCCGGTCAAGCAGCGCCGCAGCCTGCTGCCGTTCTTCCGCAAGGCGGCCGCGCTGCCGGTCAAGTCGGCGCTGGTGGCCGAGCTGATGGTGCGCCCGGACGACTCGCCGCTGCGCCTGAACGGCAGTGGCATGCTGCTGCTCAATCCGCCCTGGCAGTTCGACCAGGCCTTGGCCCCGGCATTGCCGGTGCTGCAGCGCGAACTGGGCGAAGCCGGCGCATCGACGCGGCTGGAGTGGATCAAGAACGGCGATTGAACCTGGCGGCCGCGTTCTGCGGCAGGAGACGGCACGGCCCGCGCCTGCGGCCATGCCGGTCTGGGGTAATCGCGCTCGACAACAGTCCGGCAACGAAAATCCGCTGCCACCTGCCCGGTCGCCATGGTTGAATCGCGTTCACAGAACCTCACGCTGCAGGTGCAAGAATCGGCGGACTCTGGAGGAACCGCAGTCATGGCTACACGCAACCGCATGCCCCCGTGGCATGAAAACTTCAAGGCTCCCAGCGGCCGGGAACTGCTCATCCGTCCCATCCGCCCCGAAGACGGCGCGCCGCTGCAGGGCGCATTCGCGCTGTTCGGGCCGGAGGAAGTCCGCGACCGCTTCCTGCAGGCCGTGGACGTGCTGTCGGACGAAACCGCGCAGCGCCTGACCCACCCGAACCCGAAGACCGAGATCTCGCTGGTCGCGGCCGAACCGCTGCCGCCGGGCGAAGCCGTGGTCGGCGCCGTTGCGCGCGCCTCGATCATCCCCGGCACCCGCGACGCCGAGTACGCCATCCTGGTCAGCCGCTTCCTCGCCGGCCAGGGCCTTGGCCGGCAGCTGATGCGCAAGCTGGTCAAGTGGGCGCGCGGCAAGTACCTGGACCGCATGTACGGCGACATCGCCCAGGACAACGAACCGATGCTGCAGCTGGCCGCCTCGCTGGGCTTCAAGCAGGTGCCGCACCCGTCCGGCACGCCGGGCCTGGTGCGCATGGTGCTGGAACTGGGCAACTGACCCCAGGTAAGGTTCGCAGCACGGTGGCGGTGCCGTCGCCGTCTGTGCCGTCTGGCGCATTCGAACAGGAGTATGTGGCGGCAGCCAGCACCTGCCCTTCCGCTTGATCCAGCCTCAAAGCACAGCATGTTCTCCCGCATGTTCTCTACCGAAGGTACATGAGCGGCACAAAGTTCATGTCTTAAGTGAGCAGGGCTGAGGCCTGATGGCATGAAGGTCACTTGAACTTATGCGTAGTGGCTCGCTCGCCACGCAGAGGAAGTCAGGTTGACGAGCATCATTCAGTCAGACAGCTTGATATGGAAGGTGCATGCGTGATCGGTCTTCTAGACTCCTACCCTGAGGTTGAATCCGGCGGTAGCTATCTGTTCGAACAAGCCCGGCAACCAGGGGCATGAGACACGAGACGCCTGCGATTCGGGACGTGCGGCACTTCATGAGCTAAGATTGCTTCAGTCCCCTGGAGGTGCTATGAGCCGCGCGAAAGTTGTGTCGCTAATCAATATGAAAGGTGGCGTAGGAAAAACGACGCTGGCTGTGGGATTAGCCTGGGAACTTGCGAAGAAGTACCGTGTTCTGTTGGTTGACATTGACCCTCAATTCAATGCAACTCAATGGGTTGTGTCCCCTGACGAGTACTTGAACTGGGTACGAACGAAGCACACTGTTTTAAGCGTATTTCAACCGCCAACCGGTGCTATCTCTAATGTCGGAGGGGCGCCTGCATTTGCGCCCATTAAACCAACCCCCTCAAGCGCCGTCATCAAAGTTAAGAAAGGGGGATGGCAGCTGGATATTTTGCCGTCAATCCTTGACCTGATGAAGCTCGATGCGGCGCCACGAGGGACAGAAAATCGCCTGCGGGTATTTCTGGAAAAAGTCCGCGGCGACTACGATTACGTATTGATTGATTGCCCACCCACGGCCTCTCTTTTTAGCTACAGCGCCTTTCTTGCTTCGGATGCATACCTCGTTCCGGTCAAGCCAGACCCGCTTTCGGTTCTTGGCCTCCCGCTTCTTGAACGAGCAATGCAGGACTACGAAGAGCGTTCAGGCCAAGAGTTGCCAAGATTGGGACTTGTTTTCACGCAGGTACGACAAACTGAAGCAATGCTCGCGACAATGGAGCAAGTACGCATCGAGTACCCAGGTGAAGTATTCAAACATTTGATCGCTCAGACAACTGGTGTGGCTGAGGCTGTAGACGGCAACTTACCTCTACAGCTGTCTCCAAAGGCAGGAAAGTTGGCAGAGGTAAAATCCGCGTTGGAAGGCATTTGCGCGGAGTTCGTACGGAGAGCCTCAGACCTATGAATAAGTCATCATTTAAGAAGAATGGCGCCACGCGCCAGCGCTATCTCTCTCTAGTTTCTCGCCTATACGATCTTGCGTCTGAGTTCGACGTCGACGAGCTCAATGAAATGATTGCCACCTGGGCAAAAAATGACAGAAGCGGATTGCGCGATGCAGTCAAGGCACTCACCCATTTACACCCGGAATCTCCGAGCATGTACTCCACATTACCGGAGCAGGCCAATTCACGCCCTACGCCGGAAAAATACAGACAGGCACCACTTATTCACAATGTTGCCATGTCTTACCGCTCGGCGGCCTCCATCGAAGAGGTGCTTTCTAACAAAGAGCTATTCCCCACCTTGGGAGATATAGTCATGGCACTTGGCTTGAATTTACCCCCAGCCAATAAGGAGGCGAGAGGCAGGTACATCAAACGAGTGATCAAATACCTCTCCACTCTCAGCCCTAAAGAGCGAGCTGAAATTATCGATCGCGTAATGCGTAAGTTAGATTCTTATGGCCATGACAAGTCGTTCATATCCAACTGGAAAAGCTTAATCAAGGACCTGTAATGTCGACACAAGGCGCCAACCCTTTAGTCGCGCAAGTAAAGAAGGATTTTTCTGCATACTGGGGAACAGCGGAGAAGGGACGCCTTGAAGATTTGCCGAAACAGCGCACACTACTCGTTTCCGCCTACAAATACGCCGTCTGCTTCGGCTCATTAAGTCGCGCCATGACGCAACTGGGGGAACATCAGCGGATATTCTTCCAGGAGCTCTCATCAGACACGCTTCACCTGGTTCACGCCCTCATTAATGGCGACGCAAGGGGGGCCCGCTTCTATCTTCGAAGTGTCGTTGAGAATTTCTGGCGCCACCATTATTTCCGCGATCATCCTATCGAGTACGGCTGGCTGACGAGTCGGCAAAAATACTACGTGGAGATGAAATCGCTCCGGGAGCACTGCTTATGGCTTGACTGTTTTAAGCAAGGCAATGAAGCTTGGCTTGGGAGCTTGTCAAAGCTCTACGCAGATCTTTCAACATCCGTGCACAGCACGTCTTCAAAGACGTTGGTACTGCGTGATGCGCTCGAGGATATCAAACTCGCCAATGCGCAGTCTGATGCCGTTTCAAAGGATATGCATGCCGTCCTGAAAGCCTGTCTGGCCTTGACGATCTATTCGGAACGCGCAATTTTCCAAGGCCTGCATGTAAACGTTCAACACTTCTTACTCAGTGTTTTGAATAAAAAACATAAAACTTGGCTGGACGAAAAACTCACGAATGAATAAATTTATCGTCAGCCCTGATGACCAATCTATCAGAGACTCCTTGCCATTTCGTCATTACTAGAACTCGCTGACTGAGAGCCAAGGGCGATAGCATGGAGAGATTGGAGAAATTCCGCTCACTTCTGCATCATCCAGCGACACCTAGTTTAGGACGCGTTGGCTGGACGCATAACGCAGGCGTACCTTATCGTCATGCAACCCAACGATATACAAAAGACTGCTGCAACCTATTTCGCTCCCCGATTGCACTCCCAATTTTTCAGTGAGCCCAATAGGCTGACCTAATCGGCGCCAATGTCCGAGCAGTAGACGGCGGTCTGTTAAGATTGACGGTCCATGCTAGCCCCCCCCTACCCCGTTCCGCCGCTGCCCCGTGCGGGCCAGCTCCGCGCCTGGTGGCGCGCCCCCGCATCGACCAGCGCGCTGGCCTGGCACGTGGCCCGTGCCGCGCAGGCACACGCCGGGCCGCTGCTGCTAGTCACCCGCGACAACCACGGCGCGCACCAGGCCGTCGCCGACCTGCAGACCCTGCTGGGCGACGATGCGGCCTTGCCGGTGGTGCCGTTTCCCGACTGGGAAACCCTGCCCTACGACCAGTTCAGCCCGCACCCGGACATCATTTCCCAGCGCCTGGCCGCGCTGCACCGCCTGCCCGCGCTCGCGCGCGGCATCGTGGTGGTGCCGGTGCAGACCCTGCTGCAGCGGCTGGCGCCGCTGAGCTACATCGTCGGCGGAAGCTTCGACCTGGAGGTCGGCCAGCGCCTGGACATGGATGCGGAGAAGCGCCGCCTGGAAAGCGCCGGCTACCGCAACGTGCCGCAGGTGATGGACCCGGGCGACTTCGCCGTGCGCGGCGGCCTGCTCGACGTCTACCCGATGGGTGCCGGCGCACCGCTGCGCATCGAACTGCTGGACGAGGACATCGACTCGATCCGCGAATTTGACCCCGAATCGCAGCGCTCGCTGGACAAGGTCGGCGCGGTGAAGATGCTGCCAGGCCGCGAAGTGCCGATGGACGAGGCCAGCCTCGCCAAAGTGCTGGCCACGCTGCGCGAGCGCTTCGACGTGGACACCCGCCGCAGCCCGCTCTACCAGGACCTGAAGGCCGGCGTCCCGCCCTCGGGCATCGAATACTTCCTGCCGCTGTTCTTCAACACAACGGCGACGCTGTTCGACTACCTGCCCGAGGGTTTCCTGACCGTGCTCGCGCCCGGCGTGGGCGAAGCGGCCGACGCGTTCTGGACGCAGACCCGCAGCCGCTACGAGCAGCGCCGCCACGACATCGAACGGCCGCTGCTGCCGCCGGAGGAGATCTACCAGTCGCCGGACGGGCTGCGCGAGCAGTTCAACCGGCAGCCACGCGTGGAGGTGTGGCCCGCCGACCACCCGCGCATCGCCGAGGCGCAGGCGCTGGGCGACCAGCCGCTGCCACCGTTGCCGGTGGCCGCCAAGGACGCACCCGCCGGGCAGGCGCTGAAATCCTTCCTCGAGCACTACCCCGGCCGGGTGCTGGTCGCCGCCGATTCGCCGGGCCGCCGCGAGGCGCTGCTGGAAGTGCTGCAGGCCGCCGACCTGCGGCCGCCGGTGGTGCCGGGCCTGCCGGCCTTCCTGGCCGACGATGCGCCGCGCTTCGCCATCACGGTCGCGCCGCTGGACGATGGCTTCGCCCTGTCTGAACCGGCGCTGGCGGTGCTCACCGAGCGCCAGCTGTTCCCCGAGCGCGCCGGCCAGGCGCGCCGCACCCGCCGTGCCGGGCGCGAACCGGAAGCGATCATCCGCGACCTCGGCGAGCTGACCGAGGGCGCGCCCATCGTCCACGAGGACCATGGCGTCGGCCGCTACCGCGGGTTGATCGCGATGGACGTCGGCGGCATGCCCGGCGAATTCCTCGAGATCGAATACGCCAAGGGCGACCGCCTGTACGTGCCGGTCGCGCAGCTGCACCTGATCAGCCGCTACTCCGGCGCCTCGCCGGAAACCGCGCCGCTGCATTCGCTGGGCGGCGAGCAGTGGGCCAAGGCCAAGCGCAAGGCCGCCGAGAAGGTCCGCGACGTCGCCGCCGAGCTGCTGGAGATCCAGGCGCGGCGCCAGGCCCGCGCCGGCCTGGCGCTGGACATCGACCGCGCCATGTACGAACCGTTCGCCGCCGGCTTCCCGTTCGAGGAAACCCCGGACCAGCTGGCCGCGATCGAAGCCACCCTGCGCGACCTGCAGTCCAGCCAGCCGATGGACCGCGTGGTCTGCGGCGACGTCGGCTTCGGCAAGACCGAAGTGGCCGTGCGCGCCGCCTTCGCCGCCGCCAGCGGCGGCAAGCAGGTCGCCGTGCTGGTGCCGACCACGCTGCTGGCCGAGCAGCACTACCGCAACTTCCGCGACCGCTTCGCCGATTACCCGCTCAAGGTCGAAGTGCTGTCACGCTTCAAGTCCACCAAGGAAATCAAGGCCGAACTGGACAAGGTCGCCGAGGGCGGCATCGACGTGATCGTCGGCACCCACCGCCTGCTGCAGCCGGACGTGAAGTTCAAGGACCTGGGCCTGGTCATCGTCGACGAGGAACAGCGCTTCGGCGTGCGCCAGAAGGAAGCGCTCAAGGCGATGCGCGCCAACGTGCACCTGCTCACGCTCACCGCCACGCCGATCCCGCGCACGCTCAACATGGCCATGGCCGGGCTGCGCGACCTGTCGATCATCGCCACGCCGCCGCCGAACCGGCTGGCGGTGCAGACCTTCGTCACCCAGTGGGACAACGCGCAGCTGCGCGAGGCGTTCCAGCGCGAGCTCTCGCGCGGCGGCCAGCTGTATTTCCTGCACAACGACGTGGAGAGCATGGGCCGCATGCAGCGCGAGCTGTCCGAGCTGGTGCCCGAGGCGCGCATCGGCATGGCCCATGGGCAGATGCCCGAGCGCGAGCTGGAAAAGGTGATGCTGGATTTCCAGAAGCAGCGCTTCAACGTGCTGCTGGCCAGCACCATCATCGAATCGGGCATCGACATCCCCAACGCCAACACCATCATCATCAACCGCGCCGACCGCTTCGGCCTGGCCCAGCTGCACCAGCTGCGCGGCCGCGTCGGCCGCTCGCACCATCGCGCCTATGCGTACCTGGTGGTGCCGGACAAGCGCTCGATCACGCCCGACGCGCAGAAGCGGCTGGATGCCATCGCCTCGATGGACGAACTCGGCGCCGGCTTCACCCTGGCCACCCACGACCTGGAAATCCGCGGCGCCGGCGAACTGCTCGGCGAGGACCAGAGCGGGCAGATGGCCGAGGTCGGCTTCAGCCTGTACACCGAGCTGCTCGAACGCGCGGTGCGCTCGATCAAGGCCGGCAAGCTGCCCGACCTGGACAGCGGCGAGGAAGTGCGCGGCGCCGAGGTCGAACTGCACGTACCGGCGCTGATCCCGGAAGACTACCTGCCCGACGTGCATACGCGCCTGACCCTGTACAAGCGCATTTCCAGCGCGCGCGACAGCGTCGCATTGCGCGAGCTGCAGGTGGAGATGATCGACCGCTTCGGCCTGCTGCCGGATGCGGCCAAGCACCTGTTCGCCATCGCCGAACTCAAGCTGCAGGCCAACGCGCTGGGCATCCGCAAGCTGGAGCTGGGCGAGAACGGCGGCCGCATCGTGTTCGAGGCCAAGCCCGACATCGACCCGATGGCAGTGATCCAGCTGATCCAGAAGCAGCCCAAGCTGTACCAGATGGACGGCCCCGACAAGCTGCGCATCCGGCATCCGCTGCCGGAAAGCGCGGACCGCTTCAACGCCGCGCGCGCGCTGCTGACCACCCTGCGGCCGGCGTGAGTGGATGAAGGGTTTGCCAGGAACGGAGGCGGCGGGGACAATAACCGCCCTCCTCCCGGCCAGGCCGCCTTCCCCGCGGTGCGGCGCTCCATGTTCCCGATTCCCTCGCCCCCTGGCCTGTCCCTCCCGCCTGAAAACGACAGCTGCGGCATCGCCGTGCTCGCCGCCGCGCTGGACGAGCGCGACAGCTACACCGACCAGCACTGCGACCGGGTTTCGCTGTTGGCGCATGGGCTGGGCGAGCGCTGCGGGCTGTCCGGCGCGCAGCTGGAACAGCTGGCGCTGGCCGCGCGCTTCCACGATGTCGGCAAGATCGGCATCCGCGACGACGTGCTGCTGCATCCCGGCCGCCTGGACGAGCCGCGGATGGAGAAGATGCGCACCCACCCCGAACGCGGCGCGCGCCTGTTCGCGGCCACCGGCCGCGACGATGCCGCCGCCGTGGCGCGGCTGATCCTGCATCACCACGAAGCCTGGGACGGCAGCGGTTACCCGCACGGCCTGCAGGGCGAGGACATCCCGCTGGAAGCGCGCATCCTGACCATCGCCGACGGCTACGACGCGTTGACCTCGCATCGCCCCTACCGCGGCCCGCTGTGCGCGGACGATGCGCTGGCCATCCTCAACCGCGAGAAGAACCGGCTGGTCGATCCGCGCCTGTTCGGGGAATTCCGCGGCCTGCTGCGCGGACGCGCCGCCATCGGCGCCTGAGTCCCGGCACGCCCGGCGCGCTTACAGCACCGGCGACATCATCGCCACCGCGTTCTGCACCAGCCGCGTGGCGAACGACCAGCCATCGACCTGTTCCTGCGTCACCGCAATGGACACGGACAGGTATTTTTCCTGGCGCCGGCGGATCGCGGCGGTCACCTGCGCGTCGGCGATCAGCAGGCTGTTCTCGAAATTGAGTTCCAGGCTGCGCCGGTCGATGTTGGCCGAGCCCACCAGGCTGATCTCGCCATCGACGGTCAGCGACTTGGCGTGCAGCAGGCCCAGCGGGTACTCGTGGACTTCCACGCCGCTGCGCAGCAGGTCGGCATAGGCGCTGCGGCTGGCCTGCCCGACCAGCCACGAATCGTTGCGGCGCGGGAGCACCAGCTTCGTGCACACGCCGCGCCGCGGCGCAGAGCAGAGCGCGCGCAGGATGGATTCGTCCGGCACGAAATATGGCGTGGTGATCACCAGTTCGCGCCGCGCGGCATGGATGCAGGCCACGAACATGTCGGCCATGGCGTTGGGCCGCGTGATCGGCCCGGTCTCGAAGGCGGTGGCGATGCAGCCGCCTTCATGCCACTGCGGCACGGTCGCGACCGCATAGCCGTCCAGCCCGCTCTCGCCCGCTTCCGGAATCCAGCCGCTGAGGAACAGGAACTGGACCTGCGCCACCACCGGACCCTCGCAGCGCAGCAGCAGGTCGATCCACGGCGCGCAGGACGGCTTCACCCGGAACTCCGGATCGGCGCAGTTCTGGCTGCCGCAATAGGCGATGCGGTTGTCGATCACCACGATCTTGCGGTGGTCGCGCAGGTCCATGCGGCTGAACGCCATGTGCTGCAGGCGCTTGATGTCGTCCAGCGTTTTCAGCCGTTTCACTCCGGCCTCGCCCAGCTGCTTCCAGCGCGGGCCGTCGATGAAGGCGCGCGAGCCCAGCGCATCGACCATCACCCGGCAGGCCACGCCGCGCCGCGCCGCGGCGGCCACCGCATCGGCCACGCGGCCGCCGGCGCCATCGTCCAGCCAGATGTAGAAGGCGATGTGCACGCTCTCGCGGGCCTGTTCGATGTCGGCCACCAGCGTGTCCAGCGCGCGGCGGCAGTCGCTTTCCGGCGCGCCCGCGGGACTGTCGGCGTCGCCCAGCAGCGTCACGCGGTTCCCGCCGACCGCCGGCAGGCCGTTGATCGAACGCGCCAGCTCCAGCAGCGGTGCGGCGGTACCGGCCACCGGCGCGGCCGCCGGCAGCCGGGTGATCGCGGCCGCCGCCATGCCCATCCGTCCCAGGGCCTGTTCCACGCGGCGGAAGCGCGCGCGGCCGATGCTGGTCTCGCCCAGCAGCAGGTAGGCGACCATGCCCACCACCGGCGCCAGCATCACCACCGCCACCCACGCCGCGCGCGAGGCCGGCGCGCGGTTGGCGCGGGTCAGCGCGCGCGCAGCGACCAACAGGTGCGCCGCGAAAAAGAACCCGGTAGCGCCCCATTGCAGTTGCGCAGACAACTCACTCAACCCAAACACGTGCAATCTCCCGTGGTAGCGCAAACACCACTTCACCAAACGCCGGACGTACCGAGGGATAGTCTCAGCTTCTGAGAAAAGCATGTGATGTGATAGAAGCAGGCATCCTCATCATTTTCGAAGGAAGTGTCATGCCAGCTACGCATCAGTTGTCATCTGAGTTCATGCACGATCTGAAAAACGGGATACTCAGCCCCCTTCTGCAGGAAGTACGTGACGACGATACATTGCTGATGGGGCTGCGCGGCACCTACATCACGGTTTACTACCGGGGCGGCCAACTCCTCAAGGTCACGCGCGACAGCGACGGCTATTCGCTGACATTCGATTCAAAATACGACACCAACAGCGTTCTGGATGGCCGTCTTGCCCGCCACGGCTGTCAGGACATTTTGAAGCGCCGCATTCGCTCTATTGACGATACGGCCCAAGTGGTGAGCATTTTGAGTGAACTCAAGCGTCTGATGGATCGCCACCCACAGGTGAAGTCCGGCCTGGAACGCGAGTTCCAGCAGGTAACGGCCCGCATCAACAGCCGCAGCAAGTCATCCAACTCGTCGCATTACTTCATTACCGATATTGAGCACAAATACGATGATGCACGCTACGACATGCTTGGCGTTCGCTGGCGCCGCAATCTCGAGCACCGTGATCGCAAATGCCTAGTTCCCGTGTTGTTTGAAATGAAGTATGGACTTGATGCATTGGCCGGCACTTCAGGTGTAATCGGCCACCTGAAAAAAACACTGGACCACCTGACCAATGCCGCTTTCCTGACCGGGCTTCGTAAAAATATCGAAGCACAGTTTTCTCAACTCAGCCAGCTGGATCTTATCAAATATGAACGCGGCAAATCGACCGAAGAATTTCATACCGTGGTTGACCACATACAAATCGTGCTCGTTCTCGCCGAATACGTACCACATTCGGAAAAGCTAATGCCCATTCTGGATGAATGCGACAAGCGCATCGCCGAGTTCAACACTCCCGGCCTGCAAGTTGACCTGCGCTTTGCCAGTGCAAGCCTGTGCGGCTATGCGATGCATGAATGCACCATGTTGACGACAGAACAGGTACGTCTTCTGTTGGATACATGGAAAAGCTGATCAGCAATTGAGCAACCCTTGCTCTATAAATCTCGGGTGAATTCCCGAGACTCTCTATTTTCCAAAGGAAATTCCTAACGCATGAAAGCCTGCATCCGCCGCGGCAGCAAGCAGATTGGTGGTAGTTGCATAGAAGTGGAACAGAATGGCCTTCGCCTGCTTATCGACCTGGGCCTTCCACTGGACGCGACAGAGAACGTGGCGGAACTGATCCCTGCAGGTTTGAAATTAGACGGCAGCGACCAGTCCCTTCTTGGCATTCTGATATCGCATCCACACTTGGACCATTACGGGCTTCTCGCTCACGTTGATGGCTCCATCCCAGTCGGCCTTGGAGCTGCTGCGCGAAGGATACTGGCAGCCGCCATCCCGTTTCTACCGGGCACTTGGCCCGTGCCATCAGCCGGTTGGGAATACCAATCGGGGCAGCCCATCGAGATCGGGCCGTTCACCGTGACTCCGTATCTTGTTGACCACTCGGCATTCGATGCATATGCCCTGCTGATCGAAGGAGGTGGTGATCGGCTGTTCTATAGCGGGGACTTCCGTGGACATGGCCGCAAGGCGGCCTTGTTCGAACGGCTGATCGCGGCGCCTCCAAGCAACATCAACGCCCTGTTGGTCGAAGGCAGCTCACTGACACGACTGGCACTTGATGCCACTTTCCCTACCGAAGCCGAAATCGAAGCACAACTGGCCGACGAAATCGCGCAGACCAAGGGTCTGGCGCTCGTACACACTTCAGCACAAAACATTGATCGCATCGTGTCCATCTTCCGCGCGTCGAGGCGTTGCGGCCGGCAAGTGGTCATGGATCTCTACGCTGCCACAATTCTGGAAGCGACGGGAAACCTCAACATCCCGCAATCAGACTGGTCGGACGTGAAGCTGTATGTACCCCATCGACAGAGACTCCAGATCAAGCAAGGCAGCCTGTTCGAGCTACTCAAACGGCACTCGAAGCATCGGATTTTCATCGAGGATCTAGCCGAGATACCCATGAAATCGACTCTGCTCTTTCGCCCCCTGCATCAGCCGGATCTTGAGCGCGCCAAGTGCCTGAGTGGTGCGCGTTACATATATTCGCAATGGGAGGGATACTGGGATGGCGGCAGTTATGCGCAAGTTGCAGCATTCCTCGCGCGACATGACATCCCCAAGGTTTCGATTCATACCTCCGGTCATGCAAGTCCGGTTGACCTGAAACGCTTCGTTGCTGCAATCAATCCCGGCAAAGTCGTCCCGATTCACAGCTTCCGACCCGACCGATACACCGAGCTTTTTGAGTGTGTAGAACCTCAGCAAGATGGGCAATGGTGGCCGGTAAAAAGCGCGGGGTGAAAGCTTGGAAATCCCCATCACACCCGGCTCACTTGACACTGCTGATTAACCTATTGAGCGGGGATATCCCGTTTATCGAAGGATTTGCAACCTTGCAAACCATGCAAAAAGGAGCGCATTTTGCGCTCCTTTTTGCGTTCTTGGCGAACCGAATGGTCTTACCCAAGGCTTAACTGACTGGCATTAGGCAATGCCGGGCCTTTCATTACCGCATCACGTTGAGGCGGTCACCAGATGACCACGCGCTTGTCGTCGCCACGCACCATCGGGTCGCCGGCCTTGCACTGGAACGCGGCGGCATAGGCCGGCATGTTCGACGGCGTGCCGTTGGCGCGGAAGTTGGCCGGCGCGTGCGGATCGGTGTTCAGGCGCACGCGCAGTTCGCCCTCGGTGAAGTTGCGGCGCCACACCGTGGCCCAGTTCATGAAGAAGCGCTGGTCCTCGCTGTAGCCATCCACCGCCACGTTCTTCGACGGGTCTTCCTTGAGCGCCATCTGCAGCGCGTCGTAGGCCACGGTCAGGCCGCCGAGGTCGCCGATGTTCTCGCCCAGGGTCAGCTTGCCCTTCACGTTCACGCCCGGCAGCGCCTCATAGCCGTCGAACTGCGCGACCAGCTGGTCGGTGCGGCTGTTGAAGGCGCCGCGGTCGGCGTCGGTCCACCAGTTGTCGAAGTTGCCGTTGGCGGCGAACTGGCTGCCCGAGTCGTCGTAGCCGTGCATCATCTCGTGGCCGATCACCGCGCCGATGCCGCCGTAGTTCAGCGCCGGGTCGGCCTTGGCATCGAAGAACGGCGGCTGCAGGATCGCCGCCGGGAACACGATCTCGTTCTTGGTCGCGTTGTAGTAGGCGTTGACCGTCTGCGGGGTCATGCCCCACTCGGTCTTGTCCACCGGCTTGCCGATCTTGTCGAGCATGTAGCGGTAATTGAACGCGCGCGCGGCCTGCATGTTGCCCAGGTAGCTGTCGCCCTTGGTGGCCAGGCCCGACCAGTCGCGCCACTTGTCCGGGTAGCCGATCTTCGGGGTGAAGCTGGCCCACTTCTCCAGCGCCTTCTTCTTGGTTTCCTCGCCCATCCACGGCAGGGTTTCCAGGCGCGCCTTCAGCGCCACCGACAGGTTTTCCACCAGGTGCTGCATGGCCACCTTGGACTCGGCCGGGAACACCGCGTCCACGTACAGCTGGCCCAGCGCTTCGCCCATCGCGCCGTTCACCGACTCGAGCACGCGCTTCCAGCGCGGCTGCATTTCCTGCTGGCCGCGCAGGGTCTTGCTGAAGAAGTCGAAGCTGGCCTGTTCGAAGGCCATGCTCAGGTACGGCGCGGCGTTGTCCACGGTGTGGAAGCGCAGGTAGGCCTGCCAGGTCGCGGCCGGCACGTCGGCCAGCATCTTGTCCAGCTCGCCGAAGAAGCCCGGCTGCGCCAGCGAGAACTTGTCCTTGGCCGGGATCTGCAGCGTGTCGAACAGCGCGGTCCAGCTGAAATTCGGGGTCTGCCTGTCGGCATCGGCGGCGCTGACCGGGTTGTAGCGCTTGGCGGGGTCGCGCAGCTCGATGCGCGACAGCGAGGCCTTGGCCAGGCGGGTTTCGAATTCCATCACCGCCTTGGCCTGCTCCTTGGCCTGTGCGGCGTCCACCCCGGACAGGGCCAGCATCTGCTCGATGTAGGCCACGTAGGCCTCGCGGATCTTGGCCTGCGATTCGTCGAAGTAGTAGCCCTTCTCCGGCAGGCCCAGGCCGCCCTGGCCGACGTAGGCGATGACGTTGGCCGAATCCTTGAAGTCCGGGCTGGCATACAGCGAGAACAGGAAGCCCTGGCCCTGCGCATAGGCCTGGCGCAGGTAGCCGGCGATGGCGGCGCCGTCGTTGAGTGCGGCGATCCTGTCCAGTTCCGGCTGCAGCGGCTTGATGCCGGCCGCTTCGATCGCAGCCTCGTCCGAGCCGGTCTTCCAGATATCGCCGATCTGCGCTTCCACCGAGCCGGCCTTGGCGTTGGCTGTGGCGGCCTGCTCGACCAGCGCGTGCTGCACTTCCAGCGAGCGCTCGCGCAGGATCTCGAAGCTGCCCCAGGTCACCTGGTCGCCCGGCACCGGGTTGGCCTTGAGCCACTTGCCGTTGACGAAGCCGTTGAGGTCGGTACAGGCCGACACGGCCGGGTCCAGGTCGGCTGCACTGAATGTCACCGACGGCGTCTTGATCCGCGACAGGTCGAAGGCCGGCTTCGCCGCTTCGGCGGCCGGGGCTTCGGTCTTGCCGCAGGCGGCCAGCGAGGCGGCGATGGCGACGGTCAGGGACAACGGGACGAGCTTGGAAAGGGTCATGCGGATCTCCGGCCTTGCAGGGAATGCCGCGCCTGCGCGCGGCCAATCTCCGAGCGTAGGCGATGGCGCTCCGCTGCGGATAGGCCGAAGGTCATGCCCGCGGCGAAAGCCGCCGCGCGACGCGCGGCTTCAGCCGCGGCGCGCCGCCTCGATCGCGGCGATGTCGATCCTGCGCATTCCCATCATCGCCTCGAACGCGCGCTTGGCCGCGGCCGGATCGGGGTCGGCGATGGCCGCGGTCAGCGCGCGCGGCGTGATCTGCCACGACAATCCCCACTTGTCGCGGCACCAGCCGCAGGCGCTTTCCTCGCCGCCGTTGCCGACGATCGCGTCCCACAGCCGGTCGGTCTCGGCCTGGTCGTCGGTCGCGACCTGGAACGAGAACGCCTCGCTGTGCCTGAACGCCGGGCCGCCATTCAGGCCCAGGCACGGAATGCCGAGCACCGTGAATTCGACTGTCAGCACATCGCCCTGCTTGCCCGCGGGATAGTCGCCGGGCGCGCGGTGGACGGCCACCACCCTGCTGTCGGAAAACGTCTCGGCATAGAAGGTGGCCGCTTCCAGCGCGGCACCGTCGTACCACAGGCAGATCGTGTTCTTGGGGATCATCGCGGTTTCCTCGCTCACGGAAGAAAAACCGGCGCGGACGGACACACCATGGCGCCGGAACGCGGGATCGTAGCGCAGCGTCCGCGCGCCACCGTCACTCCGCGTGCATGCCGCGGCCCACGGAAGGCCGCGTGGCGCAGTCAGCGTTGCAGCGCGCGCGGGCCCGGCAGCAGTGCCGCCACCATGCCCAGCAAGGGCAGGAACGAGATCGCCTTGTAGACCCACACGATGCTGGTGTGGTCGGCCAGCACGCCCAGCACCGCCGCGCCCAGCCCGCCCATGCCGAAGGCGAAGCCGAAGAACAGGCCCGACACGGTGCCGATGCGGTGCGGCATCAGTTCCTGCGCGTAAACCAGGATGGCCGAGAACGCCGAGGACAGGACGAAGCCGATGACCAGGGTCAGCACCGTGGTCCATTCCAGGTTGGCGTAGGGCAGGACCAGCGCGAACGGCGCCACGCCCAGGATCGAGGCCCAGATCACCGGCTTGCGGCCGATGCGGTCGCCCACCGGCCCGCCGATCAGGGTGCCGGCCGCCGAGGCCAGCAGGAAGCCGAACAGGTGCAGCTGCGCGCTCTGCACCGACACTCCGAACTTCTGCATCAGGTAGAACGTGTAGTAGCTGCTCAGGCCGGCGATGTAGAAGTACTTGCTGAAGATCAGCACCAGCAGCACCGCGATCACCCAGGCCACGGTGCGCGACGGCAGCCGCGCCTCGCCGGCGGCCGCGCGCGGCTTCGGGCTGGCGGCGACGGCCAGCAGATGCTGCTGGTACCAGCGCCCCACGTAACACAGCAGGCCGATGCCCAGCAGCGCCGCGCAGCCGAACCAGGCCACGCTGCGCTGGCCGTTGGGCACGATCACCGCCGCCGCCAGCAGCGGGCCGATGGCGGTGCCGGCGTTGCCGCCCAGCTGGAAAATGGACTGCGACAGGCCGTGGCGCCCGCCCGAGGCCAGGCGCGCGATGCGCGAGGATTCGGGATGGAAAATGGCCGAACCGATGCCGACCAGCATCGCCGCCGCCAGCACCGTGGCGAAGTTCGGCGCGTAGGCCAGCAGCAGCAGGCCGCACAGGGTCGAGGCCATGCCCATCGGCAGCGAATACGGCGCCGGGCGGCGGTCGGTGCGCAGGCCGATCAGCGGCTGGAACAGCGAGGCGGTGAGCTGGTAGGTCAGGGTGATCAGGCCGACCTGGGCGAAGCTCAGGTGGAACTGGCCCTTGAAGATCGGATACAGCGCCAGGATCAGCGACTGCATCATGTCGTTGACCAGGTGCGAACCGCTGATCGCAGCCAGCACGCCCACCGCTACCGGGCGGCGCGTGGTCGTGGGGGAGGCGGCAACGGGGGCGGCTGCGGACATGGCGGCACCAGGCAGTGGGGAGCGGCGCGCATGGTAGAGTCGCCAGCCACGCCCTTCCTGCGCGATATGGTCATGTACCCTCTCGAAAAGGACATTGGCGACCGCCGGGGGCAGCGCCTGCCGTTGCCCGTCGGCCCGGAGACGGCGGTGTACTGCAAGGCCCGCGACTACGCCCCCGGCACGCTCATTCCGCTGCACCACCATCCCGACCGCCACCAGCTGGTGTATGCCGAGAGCGGCGCGCTGGTCGTGCGCGCCGGCATGGGCCGCTGGGTGGTGCCCAGCACGCGCGCGATCTGGATTCCCGCCGGCACCGGCCATGTGGTGCACTGCATCGGCCTGGTGCGCATGCGCAGCCTCTATGTCGCGCCGGCCGCCATGCCGCAGGCGCCGGCCGGCGCCTCGGCGGTATCGGTCACGCCGCTGCTGGCCGCGCTGATCCGCGCCGCCGCCGGCGTCGCGCAACCGTACGTCGAGGACTCGCGCGACGGCCGCCTGATGCGCCTGGTCCTGGACGAAATGCAGACCCTGCCGGCGCTGCCGCTGCACCTGCCCGAACCGGCCGACCCGCGCCTGCGCGCGATCGGCCGGCGGCTGGAACGGCAGCCGGACGACGCCTCCACCCTGCAGGACTGGGCCGCGCGCCTGCAGGTGGACGTGAAGACGATCCAGCGCCTGTGTGCGCGCGAACTGGGCATGACCTTCGGCCAGTGGCGGCAGCAGGCGCGGCTGCTGCGCGCGCTGGAACGGCTGGCGGTCGGCGAGAAGGTCATCGACGTGGCGCTGGCGCTGGGCTACGAAAGCCCCAGCGCGTTCGCCACCATGTTCAAGCGCCGCTTCGGACTGACGCCGAGCCGCTTCTTCCGCTGAGCGCCCGGCCGGTCAGCCGTGCCGCACCAGCGCACCGAGCTCGCGTTCCAGCAGGGCCGGATCGGCGGCATTGAGTTCGATCACGCGGCGCAGCGCGGTGATGCTGTCCAGGTCGATCTCATCGCAGCGCAGGCCGACGTTGCATCCTTCCACATGCACCACGGTGGCCTGCATGCGGATCGGCAGGTCTTCGGACAGATCGACCTGCAGCTGGCAGCACTCGTCCAGCCGGCAGTCGTCGCCGGCGCCCACCTCGAACAGCGCGCCCTTCAGCGACACATCGTGTACCTGCCCCGCATGGACGCGGCCGTCGGCGCGGACCAGGCGGGCCGGTGAATGGAAGGGGGCACGCCAGAAATGGCGTCGCTCCGTGGACGTGTTCATGCGGTTTCCCTGTGCGTTGGATGGAAAAACCGGCCGCGCCGCCGCCGTGGCCGAAGCATAGCCCGGCCGGCGGGCACCGGCGCGGCGGCCGGCCGAGCGTCCGGCAAGACCTTGATCGGCAAGGCCTGTCGTGAATCTGGCGTGTCGCTGTCGTGGTCCGGGGCGGGCCGTCGCGGCAGCGTGCCGGCTCCCTTACCATCGCGGAGCGGTCACAGTGGACGAGAAAACGATGAAGATCGACGCCAACCGGATCAGGACATTGCGCGAGGCGCGCGGCTGGTCGCAGGAACACCTGGCGGACGTGGCCGGGCTCAGCCCGCGCACCGTGCAGCGGCTGGAGGCCGAAGGCAAGGCCTCGCATGAGTCGCGGATGGCGGTGGCCGCCGCGCTGGGTATCGAACCGGGGCAACTGGCCGGTCGCGAAGCCGCGCCGGCGCGGCCCGCTTCCGGCATCGGAGCGGCCGACCGCATCAAGATCACCCTGTGGATCGTGAGCATCGTGCTGGCGGTGATCATGTTCCAGCTGGTCGCAGGCTACGTCCTCGGCAAGAACGCGGGCCTGCGCGACAACCGGATCAACGAAGCCTGCAAGGCCGAACCGGCCAGCTGCCGCCGCTGACCCCGCCCTGTCAGTCGATCCACAAACGAAAACACCCGGCCCAAGCCGGGTGTTTCGATGCGTCGGGCAGGCCGGCGTTACTTCGCCTTGCCCTGGTTGGCCACGGCCTCGGCCGCCTTCTTCGCCGCTTCCGGATCGCCGAGGTAGCGGAACGACTGCACGCTCAGGTCATCGTTCAATTCGAACAGCAGCGGGATGCCGGTGGGGATGTTGAGCTCGAGGATTTCCTCGCGCGAGACATGGTTGAGGTACTTGTACAGCGCGCGCAGCGAGTTGCCGTGGGCGGTGACCAGCACGGTCCTGCCATCCTTCAGCTGCGGGGCGATCGCGTCGTGCCAGTACGGCAGCACGCGGTCCAGGGTGGTGGCCAGCGACTCGGTGCCCGGCAGCGCGTTGCGGTCCAGGCCGGCGTAGCGGCGGTCGTGGATCGGGTGGCCCGGGTCTTCCAGGTCCATCGGCGGCGGCGGGATGTCGTAGGAACGGCGCCATACCTTGACCTGCTCCTCGCCGTGTTTGGCGGCGGTCTCGGCCTTGTCCAGGCCCTGCAGGCCGCCGTAATGGCGCTCGTTGAGCCGCCAGGACTTGTTCACCGGCAGCCAGTCCTGGCCCAGTTCGGCCAGCGCGCCCTGCAGGGTGTGGATGGCGCGCTTGAGCACCGAGGTGTGGGCGACATCGAACTGCAGCCCTTCTTCCTTCATCAGCCGGCCGGCGGCGGCGGCTTCGCGGCGGCCCTGCTCGGTCAGCTCCACGTCCACCCAGCCGGTGAAGCGGTTGTCGAGGTTCCACTGGCTCTGGCCATGGCGCAACAGCACGAGTTTGCGGGTCACTGCGAAAGTCTCCGGGTCGGGGGAAAGGGAACCGGTCGATTGTAGCCGCTTCCCTTCGCGCCTCCGCCTGCACTGCGCGGCCACCGCGGAAGTGGCAGGCTTGGACGCATGCGCTTCCTGCCTCCCGCCGACATCGCCCCCGCCACCCTGGCCGGGCTGCGCCGCCAACAGGTCGAACTGGCCGCGCGCGTGGAACTGGACGACCGCCTGGCCGCCCTGCCGGCACGCGTGGCCGGCGTGGACAGCGGCTTCGAGGACGAGGGCCGCATCACCCGCTCGGTGGCGGTGCGCGTGGATGGCTTCAGCCTGCAGCCGGTCGAATCGACCCTGGCGCGCCTGCCCACCGCCCTGCCCTACATCCCCGGCCTGCTCAGTTTCCGCGAACTGCCGGCGGTGCTGCAGGCGCTGCGGCAACTGCGGGAGGAGCCGCAGCTGGTGCTGGTCGACGGCCACGGCATCGCCCATCCGCGCGGGCTGGGCATCGCCGCACACCTGGGCGTGCTGACCGGGCTGCCCAGCATCGGCGTGGGCAAGAGCCGCCTGGTCGGCGACTACGCCGAACCGGGACCGGAGCGCGGCGACCACGCGCCGCTGTTCCACAAGGGCCGCCAGGTCGGCTGGGTGCTGCGCAGCAAGCCGCGCTGCAATCCACTGTTCATCTCGCCGGGCAACCACGTCTCGGTGCAGGCCTGCCTGCCGCTGGTGCTGGCCTGCCTCACCCACTACCGCCTGCCCGAACCCACGCGCCTGGCCGACCGCATCGCCTCGCGCCGCGACGGCGGCGCCTGATCCATCGCGGCAACAGTCCGTTACGGCCGGACCGCCGGCACGGGCGTGCGGCGCATGCCATCCTGCCCATCCCCGCAAAGGAGCCCGCGCCATGACCACGATCATCAGCCCCCGCGTCCACGACCTCGGTGGTTTCCAGGTGCGCCGCGCCGTGCCGACGCTGCAGGCGCGCAGCGTCGGGCCGTTCGTGTTCGTCGACCACATGGGCCCGGCGGTGTTCGCGCCCGGCCAGGGCATCGACGTGCGCCCGCATCCGCATATCGGCCTGGCGACGGTCACCTTCCTGTGGTCCGGCGCCATCGGCCACCGCGACACGCTCGGCTCGGAACAGGTCATCCGCCCCGGCGACGTCAACTGGATGACCGCCGGCCGCGGCATCGCCCATTCCGAACGCACGCCGCCGCCCGAGCGCGAGCACGATCATCCGCTGCACGGCATGCAGACCTGGGTGGCGCTGCCGAAGGAATACGAGGAAACCGCGCCGGAATTCCATCACTTCGGCGCGGCCCAGCTGCCGCAGCAGCGTCGCGACGGCGCCTGGCTGCGGGTGATCGCCGGCCGCGCCTATGGCGAGGAATCGCCGGTACGGGTATTCGCCGACACGCTCAACGTCGCCATCGACCTGGAGCCAGGCGCCGAGATCGACCTGGATACCTCGCACGTAGAGCGCGCGCTCTACGTGCTGGAAGGCGATGCGCAGCTCGACGGCGTGGACATCCCGGTGCAGCACCTGGTGATTCCGGAGCCGGGCGCGCGCGGGCGCCTGCGCGCCAAGACCCCGCTCAAGGCGATGCTGATGGGCGGCGAGCCGCTCGACGGCCCGCGCCACCTGTGGTGGAACTTCGTCTCCAGTTCGAAGGAGCGCATCGAGCAGGCCAAGGACGACTGGCGCGACGGCCGCTTCGGCACCATCCCCGGCGACGACAAGGAATTCATCCCGCTGCCGGGCTGAGGCGCCGGTTAACGTTTTCGATACGCCGCCATCACGGTTCTTGGTTATTTTTCCTGCGCCCACTCCGGGCCACTGCGGGGAATAGACGATGAGCATGGGGAAGCGACTGGCGGCCGAGTTCCTCGGCACCTTCTGGCTGGTGTTGGGCGGCTGCGGCAGCGCCGTGCTGGCGGCCAAGTTCGGCGGTGACGGCAATCCACTGGGCATCGGCTTCGTCGGTGTCGCGCTGGCGTTCGGCCTGACCGTGCTGACCGGCGCCTATGCGTTCGGGCACGTCTCCGGTGCGCACTTCAACCCGGCGGTCAGCCTCGGCCTGTGGGCCGGCGGCCGCTTCGCCGGCAAGGACCTGGTGCCTTACATCGTCGCCCAGGTGCTGGGCGGCACCCTCGCCGCCTTCATCCTGCTGCATATCGCGCAGGGCCAGCCCGGTTTCGCCATCGACGGCAGCCAGGCCGGCGCCTTCGCCAGCAACGGCTACGGCGCGCTGTCGCCGGGCGGCTACAGCGTGGCCGCCGCCTTCCTGTGCGAAGTGGTGATGACCGCGATGTTCCTGGTGGTGATCATGGGCTCCACCCACGGCAAGGCACCGGCCGGCTTCGCTCCGATCGCGATCGGCCTGGCGCTGACCCTGATCCACCTGATCAGCATCCCGGTCACCAACACCTCGGTGAACCCGGCGCGCTCCACCGCGGTGGCGCTGTTCGCCGGCCCCGGTGCGATGGGCCAGCTGTGGCTGTTCTGGGTGGCGCCGTTCCTGGGCGCGCTGATCGGCGGCCTGGCCTACAAGTGGATCGGCAGCGACCAGCGCTGACGCTCCCCCGCAGCATGCACCCGCGACGGCCCCCACCCGGGGGCCGTCGCGTCTGCGCCGCCGGCGGTTTGCCGCCACCGGCGTTTTTGTAATACCGTGGAAACACAGCTGGCGCGCAACGGGGACGCGTGCATCGGGCAGGGGCAACAACGCCCGCAGGTGGGTTGGTTACAGACAGACATCACGACAGCCGTCGCGCCCAACGTGGCCGGCGTTCCGGGGGAATGCATGCTGAAACACATCCGTATCATCGCCTGCGCGCTGCTGCTGGCCGGCAGTGCCGGCGCATCCGCGCAGCAGGCCACGCAATGCCCGCTGCTGCCGTCCAGCAGCGGCCTGCAGTGGCAGGAGCAGGCGCAGAGCGACTTCATCGTCTGCAAGGCCACCACCGGCGACGGCCGTACCGTCCTGAACGTGATGCTGACCGCGCGCGACCCGGCCCTGACCCTGAGCCGCGCCCTGCGCGCCGAGAAAGGCAGCTTCGCCGGCGAGAGCCTGTACTGGTACAAGCCGGACATGGGCGGACGCGAACTGCCCGGGCTGGACGCGCGGCGCATCACCACCGTCAAGCTGGCCAGGAACCGCTACGCGCAGATCTGGATCGACGCCGACGACGTCAACGAACTGGCCGCGCTGCAGCAGTTGACCGGCAACCTGGACGACGCCACGGCCAACTTCGCCGGCAAGTAAGACCTGCCGTCGCTTCCGCCAAGGCGCAGGCCAGGATGGCCGGCGCGCCGCCCTGCAGCGCCGGGCCATGCCCGGCGTGGCATTGTCCCGCTCCATGGAGCCCGCGCCGCGACCTGCGCCGAGCGAATCAGAAGCGCCCTTCCTGGTAGTCGACGAAGGCCTGCATCAATTGCTCGCGGGTATTCATCACGAACGGCCCGTGGCGCGCCACCGGCTCGCGCAGCGGACGCCCCGCCACCACGATCAGGCGCGCGCCTTCCGCGCCGGCCTGCAGGCGCAGCCCGCGGCCGCCGCCCAGCACCGCCAGTTCATGCCGCGCCACTGCGCGCGCGGACTCGCCGTCGCCCAGCGTCAGCCCGCCCTCGAACACGTAGGCGAAGGCGTTGTGCCCATCCGGCAGCTCGTACGACCACACGCGCCCCGGCGCCAGCGCCACGTCCAGGTACAGCGGGTCGGTGGCCGGCTGCACGATCGGGCCGTGGACCTCGCCCACCTGACCTGCGATCACCTTGACGGTGACGCCTTCGGCCGGTGCCACCTGCGGGATGTGGTCCGGGGCGAATTCCTGGTACTTCGGCTCGGTCATCTTGTCGCGCGCCGGCAGGTTCACCCACAACTGGAAACCGCGCATGCGCCCGGATTCCTGCTCGGGCATCTCCGAATGCACCAGACCGCGGCCGGCGGTCATCCATTGCACGCTGCCCGGCGTGAGCAGGCCTTCGTTGCCATGGTTGTCGCGGTGGCGCATGCGCCCGTCGAGCATGTAGGTGACGGTCTCGAAACCGCGATGCGGATGCTCCGGAAAACCGGCGATATAGTCCTCGGCGCGGTCGGTGCCGAATTCGTCGAGCATAAGGAACGGGTCGAGGTCCGGCAGCGCCGGCGTGCCGATCACCCGGGTCAGGCGCACGCCGGCGCCATCGGAAGTGGGCATGCCGCGGATGGTACGCAGCACGCGCGCGAGGTTCTGGTCGCTCATGGTCAAGCCTCCCTTGCAATGTCCGGACAATGGGCGCCGCGCGCCGCCGCGCCAATCGCCACCGCCGCAACCGATCGTTCCAGCTCCGGCGTCAGCGGCGCGTCGTCGCGCCCGGCCATGCGCCGTCGCGGCACCGGCCTAAGACCAAAGTCGCACGCTTCCAGGCCGCCGGAGCGTTGACCCCCGGCCGCCGCGGGAGGACTCTTGCAACGGTCTTCCCGCGAGGTGACTCGATGAAAGGTTTCTCCAAGGCCGGATGGGCGCTGCTGTCCCTGATCGGCGCGCTCTGCCTGGGTGTCGTGGCGCTGCGCCGCGGCGAACACATCAACGCATTGTGGATCGTGGCCGCGGCGGTCTCGCTGTACCTGGTCGCGTTCCGCTACTACGGGCTGTTCATCGCCAACAAGGTGCTGGGCGTGGACCCGACCCGCGCCACCCCGGCGGTGATCCACAACGACGGCCTGGACTACGTGCCGACCAACAAGCACGTGCTGTTCGGCCACCACTTCGCGGCGATCGCCGGCGCCGGCCCGCTGGTGGGCCCGGTGCTGGCCGCGCAGATGGGCTACCTGCCCGGCACGCTGTGGCTGATCGCCGGCGTGGTGCTGGCCGGCGCGGTGCAGGATTTCATGATCCTGTTCATCTCCAGCCGCCGCAACGGCCGCTCGCTCGGCGACCTGGTGCGCGAGGAAATGGGCCCGGTGCCCGGCACCATCGCCCTGTTCGGCGTGTTCATGATCATGATCATCATCCTCGCGGTGCTGGCGATGATCGTGGTGAAGGCACTGGAAGGCAGCCCCTGGGGCATGTTCACCGTGATCGCGACGATGCCCATCGCCATTCTGATGGGCCTGTACATGCGCTACATCCGCCCCGGGAAGATCGGCGAGATCTCCATCGTCGGCCTGGTCCTGCTGCTGGCGGCGATCTGGTACGGCGGCAAGGTTGCCGCCGACCCGGTGCTGGGACCGATGTTCACCTTCACCGGCGTGCAGATCACCTGGATGCTGATCGGCTACGGTTTCGTCGCCGCGGTGCTGCCGGTGTGGCTGCTGCTGGCGCCGCGCGACTACCTGTCCACCTTCCTCAAGATCGGCACGATCGTCGGCCTGGCGATCGGCATCCTGATCGTGATGCCGGAACTGAAGATGCCGGCGCTGACCCAGTTCACCGACGGCAGCGGCCCGGTGTGGAAGGGCGGCATGTTCCCGTTCCTGTTCATCACCATCGCCTGCGGCGCGGTGTCCGGCTTCCATGCGCTGATTTCCTCCGGCACTACGCCCAAGCTGCTGGCCAATGAAGGCCATGCCGCCTACATCGGCTATGGCGGCATGCTGATGGAATCGTTCGTGGCGATCATGGCGATGGTCGCGGCCTCGATCATCGAGCCGGGCATCTACTTCGCCATGAACAGCCCGGCGGCAGTGATCGGCACCGACGTGGCCAACGCCGCGCAGGTGGTCAGCAACTGGGGCTTCACCATCTCGCCCGAGCAGTTGACCGCCACCGCCGCCGAGATCGGCGAGCACTCCATCCTCTCGCGCGCCGGCGGCGCGCCGACGCTGGCGGTGGGCATCGCGCAGATCCTGCACGCGGTGCTGCCGGGCGAGAACATGATGGCGTTCTGGTACCACTTCGCCATCCTGTTCGAGGCGCTGTTCATCCTCACCGCGGTGGATGCCGGCACCCGCTCCGGCCGCTTCATGCTGCAGGACCTGCTCGGAAACTTCGTACCGGCGCTGCGCCGCACCGATTCGTGGGTGGCCAGTTTCATCGCCACCGGCGGCTGCGTCGCGCTGTGGGGCTATTTCCTGTACCAGGGCGTCACCGATCCGCTGGGCGGCATCAACATGCTGTGGCCGCTGTTCGGCATCGCCAACCAGATGCTGGCCGGCGTCGCCCTGCTGCTGTGCACGGTGGTGCTGTTCAAGGCCAAGAAGGAGAAGTACGTCTGGGTGCCGATCATCCCGGCGATCTGGCTGCTGGTGTGCACCACCGCCGCCGGCTTCATCAAGATCTTCTCCAGCGAACCGGCGGTGGGCTTCATCGCCCAGGCGCACAAGTACCGCGACGCCATCGCCGCCGGCAACCTGCTGCCGCCGTCCAAGGACTTCGGGCAGATGCAGCAGGTGATGGTCAACAACTACATCAACGCCGGGCTCACCGCGCTGTTCCTGTTCGTGGTGTTCGCGGTGCTGGTGTATTCGGTCAAGACGATAGTCGCTGCCCGCCGCTCGCCGGTGCGCACCGACCACGAAACGCCGTACGTGGCGCTCAAGCCGCACGAGGTGGACCTGTAATGGGCACCGCCCTGGTCCCGGCCGGGCAGCACCAGGCGTTCCGCCGCACCTGGCGGCGCCTGGTGCAGACCGCGCGCCTGTGCTGCGGCGTGCCGGACTACGACAACTACGTGCGGCACATGCGCGAGAAGCACCCCGAGCGCGAGGTCATGGACTACAAGACCTTCTTCCGCGAACGCCAGGAGGCGCGCTTCGGTGGCGGCAAGGGATTCCGCTGCTGTTGAGCGCCGGCGCGATGCAGGAACGAAGAAGGCCACCGGGAGGTGGCCTTCTTCGTTTCCAGCAGGCGATGCCGATGGTCCCTGTAATGCCGGGTAACGCCCGGCGGGAACGTTTCCGGGAAGGCGCCAGCGGGGCGTTGCCCCGCTCTACAAGGCCGCTGGGTTCTGTGGCGCCGGGCAACGCCCGGCATGGCTTGCCCGGGAAGGCACCAGCGGGGCGGTGCCCCGCTCTGCAAGGCCGCCGGGTTCTGTAGCGCCGGGCAACGCCCGGCGTGGCTTACCCGGGAAGGCCCCAGCGGGGCGGTGCCCAGCTCTACACCCGCCGCCTCAACCGCCGGCCATCGCCCGCAGGGTGATGCCGACCACATAGGCCGCGCCGGTACCCACCGCGTAGCCCAGCGTGCCCAGCAGCACGCCCACCGGCGCCAGCGCCGGATGGAAGGCCGAGGCCAGCACCGGTGCCGAGGCCGGGCCGCCGATGTTGCTCTGCGAGGCGATGGCGAAATAGAAGAACGGCACCCGCAGCAGCTTGCCGGCCAGCCACAGCAGCACGATGTGCACGCCGATCCACAGCACGCCCAGCCCGAACAGCCACGGCTTCTCCAGCAGCGCCAGCAGGTCCATCTGCATGCCGATGCAGGCGATCAGGAAGTACAGGAACATCGAGCCCCACTTCGAGGCGCCCACGCCCTCCAGTTCGCGCGCGCGGGTGAAGCTCAGCCCCAGGCCGATGAAGGTCGCCAGCAGCACCACCCACACGAACGGCTTGTCCAGGCTCACCGACGAGGACCAGCCGACATGGGCGGCGAACCAGTCGGCCAGCGGTGCGGCCACCGCGTGCGAGATCGCCACCGCGCCGAACGCCACGCCGATCATCACCATCAGGTCGCCCAGCGCCGGGATGCGCGCATGCTGCGCCTGGTAGCTGGCGACGCGGTCGCGCAGGTCGTCCAGGGCGGTCGTATCCGCACCGCTGCGCTTGTCCATCGCCGGGGCGCGCGAGGCGAAGAAGATCAGCACCGCCATCCACACGTAGCCGACGCCGACGTCCACCACCGCGAACTGGCCGAAAGTGGTCGCATCGACCTCGAAGATCTCCTTCATCGCCAGCATGTTGGCGCCGCCGCCGATCCAGCTGCCGGCCAGCGCGGCCATGCCGCCCCAGGTGCCGCCGGCCACCGTCTCCGGATGGATGAAACCCATCAGCCAGAACGCCACCACCGCGCCGAACATGATGCTCACCACCGCCGCCACGTACATGGCCAGCATCTTCCAGCCCAGGCCGAGAATGCCCTTCAGGTCGATGGACAGGGTCAGCAGCACCAGCGCCGCCGGCAGGAACACGTCGCGCGCGATCGGGTTGTACAGGCGGGTGTTCTCGCCGTCGATCAGGCCGAAGGTGTTGTAGACCCCGGGGATGAAATAGCACAGCAGCAGCGCCGGCACGAAGCTGTAGAACTTCTTCAGCCATGGCAGGTTGCTGCTGGAGGTCCAGAAAATGGCACCCAGCGTGGCTGCGATCAGCCCGAAGACGATGATGTCGTTGTTGATGATTGCGCCGGCCGCTGCGATCGCCATCCGCTCTTCTCCCCTTCAAATCCGTGGAAGCGCCGACCTGTTGCGGACAGCGCCAATGGAAAGGGCACGCCGCAACCGGCGTGCCCTTGATTACGGCTTAAAACCGGAAACCGCTCACTGGCCGATATGCTGCATCAGCCACGCATTCACGGTGTCGTGCCACTGGATGCTGTTGTTCGGCTTGAGCACCCAGTGGTTTTCGTCCGGGAAGTACAGCAGCTTGGATTCGATGCCCTTGCGCTGCAGCGCGGTGAACGTGGCCAGGCCCTGCTCGACCGGGATGCGGAAGTCCTGCTGGCCCTGCACCACCAGCATCGGCTTGCTCCAGTTGGCGACGTGGTTGACCGGGTTGAACTTCTCGTAGTTCTGCGGGACGTCGTACGGCGTGCCGCCCTGCTCCCACTCGGTGAACCACAGTTCTTCGGTGGCATAGCCCATGGCGCGCTGGTCGAACACACCGTCGTGGTTGACCAGGCACTTCCACGGCTCGTTCCAGTTGCCGGCGATCCAGTTGACCATGAAGCCGCCGTAGCTTGCGCCCAGCGCGCAGGCCTTGTCGCCATTGAGGAAGCCGTACTTCTGCTGCGCCGCGGCCCAGCCCTTCTGCAGGTCTTCCAGCGGACGGTCGCCCCAGTGCTGGCTGATCGCGTCGGTGAAGGCCTGGCCGTAGCCGGTGGAGCCGTGGAAATCGATCATCACCACCGCATAGCCCTGGCCGGCATAGGTCTGCGGGTTCCAGCGGTAGCTCCAGCCGTTGCCGAAGCTGCCCTGCGGGCCACCGTGGATCAGGAACGCGACCGGGTACTTCTTGCCTTCCTGGTAGTCGTGCGGCTTGACCACGTAACCGTGCACGGTCTCGTCGTTCCAACCCTTGAACGAGAACTGCTCGAACTCGCCGAATTTCACGTCCGGCAGCATCTCGCCGGCGCTCGGGGTAATCGCGCGCACCGGCGAACCCGGTGCGCTGCTGGTGACGGCATACACCTGGTCGCCGCTCTGCAGGGTATTGCGGGTAAACGCCAAGGTGCGGCCAGCAACGTCGAAGCCGCTGATCGAACCATCGCCGACAGCCTTCACCACCGTGCCACGCTCAATATTGATGCCGAACAGCGGGTGTTCGCCCATGTCCTGCGCGGTTGTAAGGATGGTGGTGCCATCGTAGGCCAGCGTGATGCCATCGGCAGACCGGTCCCACTGCGGCGCGATCTCGCGCACCTTGCCGCTGGCCAGGTCCAGTGCCATCAGGCCGAAGCGGTCGGCCTCGAAGCCCGGGCGCTTCATCGCGCGGTAGTACAGGGTCTTGCCGTCGGCGCTGAACACCGGACCGGCGTCCCAGGCCGGGTTGGCGGCGGTCAGGTTGACCGGCGCCTTCTTGCCGGCGGCGTCGAGCTGGTACAGGTCGAAGTTGGTCGACCACGGCTCCTGGCTGCCCTGCACGCGGATGCTGGCCACCACCGATTTGCCGTCGGGCGACCAGACGAAGTCGTCATTGCCGCCGAACGGCTTGGACGGCGCATCGCCAGCCAGCGTCGCGCTGATCGCCGAAGCCCCCTTCACCGCGGCTGCGCCGGCTGCCGGCAGCGGCGCCACGAACAGCGTGTTGCGGCGGCCGTCCGCCCAGGTGTCCCAATGGCGCACGAACATGCCGTCGAACACCTTGCCGCTGCTCTTCAGCGCCTTGCCCGTATCCAACCGCTTGCTGGTGCATTCCAGGTCCGAGCCGCAGTCCTGGAACACGTCTGCGCTGAACAGCACGCGGTCGCCCTGCGGCGAGATGCGGTAGCTGTCCACGTCCAGGGCGAAATCGGTGAGCTGGCGCGGCTGGCCGCCGGCCAGCGGCATCACGTACAGCTGCTGGCTGCCGTTCCGGGCGCTGAGGAAGTAGACGTTCTGGCCTTCGATCGCGGCCGAGTTGACGTTCCAGCCTTCCGGCGACAGCTGCTTCGGCGGGGCAATGTCGCGGGTGCGCAGGTCGCGGATCCACAGGCTGCTGCTGGCCTTCAGGTCGGCATCGACCACGCGCTTGGCGAAGATCACCTGCGCGCCATCGGCGGTGAGCAGCGGCGCGGACACGCGGTCCAGCTTCACCATGTCGCGGACTTCGAAGCCGCGGGCGCTGGCCAGCGAGGGCAGCGCGGCGAGCAGGCACAACGGCAGCAGGGCGTGACGGAGCTTCATGGGATTCTCCCGGAACAAGGCAAACCATGGATGGTAGGCGGGGCCGGCGCCGTCGTGCAAAGGCTTGAAGTCATGCCCGCGCCTGCCGCCTGCAAAAGCAAAGCCCCGCCGGAGCGGGGCTTTGCGCGTGGAAACGCGGGCCGGGCCGGGATCAGCCCTGGGCCGGAGCGGCCTGTTCGCCCTTCTTGCCGACCCGGTACAGCAGCCAGCCGACCAGGAACAGCACCGCCAGGCCCACCCACTGCGCCGAGGCGCCCAGGCTGAGCGGCAGCGCCAGCGCGTCCGGGTTCTGGGTGATGACGATGGGCAGGGCGATGGCGATGCCCATCAGCGCCTCGCCGGTGATCAGGCCGGCCGAGAACAGTACGCCGGGGCGATGCACGCGGTCCAGCGCGGCCTCGTCGTCGGCGCGCACCTTGTGGAAGCGCGCGACCAGATGCGCCAGCAGGCCGCCGAGGAAGATCGGCACCATCAGCTCCAGCGGCAGGTAGATGCCGATGGCCGCGGCCAGCACCGGCACGCGGAAGCGCTTGCCGGTCTTCTTCAGCCAGCCGTCGATGGCGATCACCACCGCGCCGATGACGCCGCCGATGATGATCATGGTCCAGGGCAGTTCGCCGCCGAACAGGCCCTTGGCCACCGAGGCCATCAGGTTGGCCTGCGGCGCCGGCAGGGTCTTGGAACCGATGCCATAGGCCTCCTGCAGCAGGTTCAGCACCGGCGCCATGATCAGGGCGCAGGAGAACGCGCCGATGCCCAGCATCAGCTGCTGCTTCCACGGCGTGGCGCCGACCAGGTAGCCGGTCTTGAGATCCTGCAGGTTGTCGCCGCCGACCGCGGCCGCGCAGCACACCACCGCGCCGATCATGATCGCCGCCACCGCGCCCAGCGGCGCGCCGCCGACCTGCACCTTGCCGCCCTCGCCCAGCAGCATCAGCAGCACCACCGAGGCGAACAGGATGGTGGCGATGGTGATGCCCGAGACCGGGTTGTTGGACGAGCCGACCAGGCCGGCCAGGTAGCCGGACACCGAAACGAACAGGAAGCCGGCCACGATCATGATGATCGTCATCGGCACGCTGACGTGCCACTGGCCGACGATGGCCTGGTACAGGGCCAGCAGCGGCAGCACGAACAGCACCAGCGCCACCAGCATCCACTTCATCGGCAGGTCGCGCTCGGTCTCGGCCAGCTGCGTGGCGCCGGCGCTCTTGCGCGCGGCCGCGAAGCCGCTCTTGATGCCGGCCAGCAGCGACTTGCGCAGCGAAAACAGGGTCCATACCCCGCCCACCAGCATCGCGCCGACGCCGAGGAAGCGGATCTTGGACGACCAGATGGCGAAGGCCGCGTCGGCTGCCGGCGCGCCGGCGATGCCGGCGGCCAGCTGCGGGTCGCTGCCCAGGAACAGGGCGTTGTAAAGCGGGATGGCGATGTGCCAGGACAGGATCGCACCGGACAGCACCACGATGCCGACGTTCAGGCCGACGATGTAGCCCACGCCCAGCAGCGCCGGCGACAGGCCGGTACCGAGGTAGCCGATCACCTTGTTGTTGGCGAAATAGCCGGCGATCGCCCAGCTGTCGGGAATGACCTTGAGGCCGTTGGCGGCCGCCAGCTTGACCATGCCGCCGATGGCGGCGGAAACGCCGAGGATCTTCAGCCCCGGACCGGGGTTCTCGCCGGCCTTGAGCACTTCGGCCGCGGCCTTGCCCTCGGGGAACGGCAGCGGGTCCTCGACGATCATCGAGCGCCGCAGCGGCACCGAGAACAGCACGCCCAGCAGGCCGCCGAGGCCGGCGATGCCCAGCACCCACCAGTATTTGAAGTCCGGCCAGTAGCCCATCAGGATCAGCGCCGGGATGGTGAAGATCACGCCCGCGGCGATCGACGAGCCGGCCGAGGCGCCGGTCTGGACGATGTTGTTCTCCAGGATGGTGCCGCCGCCGAGCAGGCGCAGCACGCCCATCGAGACGACGGCGGCGGGAATGGCCGTGGCCACCGTCAGGCCGGCGAACAGGCCCAGATAGGCGTTGGCGGCGGACAGCACGACCGCCAGCACGATGGCGAGGACCACCGCGCGGAAGGTGAGCTGCGGAGGTGCAGCATTGTTCATGGAAGGTTTCCCGCTGGCAAAAAACGCTGTCACGCTAACGTCCGCTTAACGGCAAGTCCAGTCGTGCCGCAGCATGCGGCCGGCGGCGGGCAGCGCGCCAAACCGCAGGAGCGCACCGCGATGCGCAGTGGGGCTTTGCCGGTAATGCCGGTTCGCGCACTGGAATGCGCTTCGGCGGGTGGATGGCCGCGGATCGGCGCCCCGCGCCGCACCCGGCTCCTATACTTCCCACCGATTCCGCCGCCGGCTCCCCGATGCACGCCACTCCCGCCTCCCCGTCCAGCGACTTCCTCGGCCACCCCAAGGGCGTCTATGTCTGCTTCTTCACCGAGATGTGGGAGCGTTTTTCCTTCTACGGGATGAAGGCGCTGCTGCTGTTGTACCTGACCAAGTACCACCTGTTCGGCGACAAGGCCGGTCTGGACCTGCTGGGTGCCTATGGCGGGCTGGTGTATTGCGTACCGGTGTTCGGCGGCCTGCTCGCCGACCGCTGGCTGGGCATGCGCAAGGCCGTGGTGTTCGGCGGCATCCTGCTGGTGCTGGGCCATCTGGGCATGGCTTTCGAGGGCCACGCCGCGCACCATGCCGGCGGCGAGGTGGTGCGCGACGACACCGCGCTGGGCGCGACCTACCTGTCGCTGGCGCTGATCATCATGGGCGTGGGCTTCCTCAAGCCCAACATCTCCACCATCGTCGGCAAGCTCTATCCGGAGAACGACCCACGCCGCGACTCGGGCTTCTCGCTGTTTTACGCCGGCATCAACCTCGGCGCGCTGTTCGCCTCGCTGGTCTGCGGTTTCCTCGGCGAAGCCTATGGCTGGAAGTACGGCTTCGGCGCCGCCGGCATCGGCATGCTGGTCGGGCTGGCGATGTTCCTGTGGGGCCAGAAATACCTGCAGGGCCACGCCGAACCGCCGCAGCCGGCGACGCTGCGCGAGCGCGTGGCCGGGCTGCCGCGCGAATGGCTGATCTATGCCATCGCCATCGCCTGCGTGCTGCCGGTGGCGGCGCTGATGTGGGCCGCGGCCAACGGCGCCTTCGCCCTGGGCGGCGAAATCAGCCTGGCGCTGATGCTGATGGTCGTGGTGCTGGGCGGGGTGCTGCTGTGGTTCGCCTGGTTCACCGGCACCCGCTGCACGCCGGTGCAGCGCCAGCAGATGATCGCGCTGATGGCGCTGATCTTCATGGCGCTGGTGTTCTTCACCCTGTACGAGCAGACCTATGGTTCGTGGGTCACCTTCACCGACCGCCTGCTGACCAAGGACCTGGTGCCGTCGCTGGTGATCCGCGACGGCACGCCGCTGCCGTGGTCGATCGCCTCGCTGCTGCTGGCGCCGCTGGGTTTCGTGGTCGCCGCGCGCCTGTCCGAACGCGACCCTGCCTCCAATGCGCCGCGCGTGCTGTTCGCCGTCATCGTCGCGGCGATGCTGGCGATGCTGGTGCGCGACTGCCTGGTGCTGCCGCAGACCGCCGGTTCGCTGACCTACCTCGGCGCGTTGTTCCTGGTACTGCTGGCGCCGTTGTTCGCCGCGCTGTGGGCATGGCTGGACAAGCGCGGGCTGGATCCGTCCAAGCCGCTGAAGTCCTCGTTCGGGCTGGTGTTCGGCGCGCTGTCGTTCGTACCGCTGGCGCTGGCCGCGCAGCACGTCGGCGCCACCGGGCAGATGGCCAGCGTGTGGTGGCTGGTACTGGCCTACCTGGTCCTGGAGATCGGCGAGATGTGCCTGTCGCCGGTGGGCCTGTCGGCGGTCACCCAGCTCGCCGCGCCGCGCGTGGTCAGCCTGATGATGGGCACCTGGTTCCTGGCCACCGCCTTCTCCGAGACCCTGGCCGCCCTGTTCGGCAAGCTCGCCGCCATCGACGTGCCCGAAGGCGAGGTGATGGACATCGCCCAGGCCGCGGCCCGCTACGAGCACCTGTTCTGGCTGCTGATGTGGATCGGCCTGGGCTGCGCCGTGCTCGCCCTGCTCGCCTCGCCACTGCTCAAGCGGATGATGCACGGGGTGCGTTGAGCGCGCGCCATGGCGGAGACGACAACGGCGCCGCGAGGCGCCGTTGTTTTTCCTGCAGCCGGTGTATCGGGCCTACTTCGCGGTGTCGCCGCCCAGGTGCCGGGAAAGGAACGTCAACAACTTGCCGTAGTACTCGCGCTGGTGTGGCTCGGTATAGAAGCCGTGGCCCTCGGTGTCGTAGTAAAGCGACTCGACCGGGACGCCGGCCTTTTTCAAGGCCGCCTCCATCATCCGGGTATGTTCGACAGGCGCGACCTCGTCCTCCCCGCCCGCCGCGAGGAACACCGGGACCTTGATCCGTTCCGCCATGCGGTTGGGTGAAACGGCCGCCAGGGCCGCCATGTCATCGCCCACCCAGTCCCTGGACCAGTTCCCGAGGCTGCGGCGCTTGCGGCCCGTCTCGCGCTGCATCATCGGCAGGTCGTAGACACCGACATAGCCGGCCGCGCAGCGATACAGCGACGGCTCCTTCGCCACCCCCATCAGCGCCGCATAAGCCCCATAACTGGCGCCATAGATGCAGATCTTCGCCCGGTCCGCGTGACCCTGCTCGATCGCCCATCGCGTGGCATCGGTCAGGTCGTCCTGCATGGTGCCGCCCCACTGCCGGGCGCCCGCCTTCTGGAATGCCAGGCCGTAGTTGCCCGACCCGCGGTAGTTGACCTGCATGACGGCATAGCCGGCGGCCGCCAGCATCTGCGCATCGCTGTCGTATTGCCACGCATCGAAGATGCCGAAAGGCCCGCCGTGCGGCATCACCACCATCGGCAGCGCTCCGGCCACGCCACGCGGCCGGGTCAGATAGCCATGGACGGCCAGTCCGTCACGGGCCTTGAAGGTGAACGGTTCGACATTGGCCGCCTTGTCCGGGTCTATCCAGCTGCCGCTGCTCACCACATGGGCCACTTTCTTCTGTTCCGTGTCGAACAGGTAGAAATCTCCCGGGCTGTTGCCCGACCACACCCGGATCAGCAGCAGTTTCCCGTCACGGGTGCTGGACGTGATGCGGACGGACTGGTCGGGGAAGGCCGCCTCCAGACTGCGGTATTGGCGGGCTTCCGGCGAATCGTCATCGAAGAACAGGTTGCGATGCCGGCCATCCATTACCTGCGCGCCCACCGGAATCGACGTGCCGTTGCGATGGATGATCGTCAATGGATCGGCACCGGCGTGGTGCAGCATGGTCGTACGCGCGTTGCTTGCCGGGTCCCAGGCGACGATGCGGTCGGTGCCCGAGTCCTCGCCCCGGACCCGCAGGTAGGCGAGCCGGTTGTCCTGCGAGAACCCCAGGGGAATCTCGACCCTGCCGCTGCTGGCCGGATCATTCACCAGGCGCCAGTCGGCACCCGTCGCATCCCGGTAATAGAGCTTTTCGACGTTGTCCACATTGGCGCCATACGCCAGCCTGACCTCGCCATCGGCATCGGTGACGAAACTCGCGCGCCGCACCGGCGCGCGCGCCAGCGTGATCCGACGGCCACTGCGCACATCCAGCCTTTCGGCCCTGGTGAAGGGATCGTCCCCCATCAGCGGCCACACCGCGATCACCGCGTTGCGGTCATCGCCGGGCAGTACATCGATCAGGAAGGCCGCAACATCCTCGACCTTCTTCGGCTGGATGCGGGTACCGGCACCATTGCCCTGCACGCGGAAACCGACCAGCAGATCGACCTGGCCGCCGTCGGCATTGATCGCATAGATCTCTCCCGTCGGCTGCGGCTGGTCGAGCATGCCGAATTTCTGGGCAATGCTGATGAGCACGCGCTGGTCGTTCACCCACTCGAAACCATTCACGTGCGCATTGGCCATCGGCTTGAACATGCCGGTCGACTTGAGACCATCGCGCGTGAAGATCACCAGCGCGGTCCTGTCCTCCAGCGGCACGGTCGCCGCGTAGTACTCGCCGGTCGGCGATATCTTGATTTCGTTGAATTCGTCCTTGCGGATGAACTGCCCGATATCCACCGCAGCCCCGGCGTGCGCCGCCCACATCGCCAGGACCAGCAGAACTCCCCACCTGCCTGCTTTCATCTCGCTCTCCGCCCGGGCATCCGGCCCTTCGTGGGCCCGATTCTAGCCACGCGGCGCAGTGGCGTCACAGGGAACGCCGCCTCTTGCTCGGTGCAGTGGCGGCTGCCGGAACGATCCAGCGCGGCACCGGCAGGCATGCCGGACCCGGCCCCGGCGGGCGTCATGGATGCCGCCCGCCAACGCACTATCGGGGCCGGCGCCGCCGGATCAGAAATCGATGTCCAGATTCACGTAGACCGCGCGGCCCTGGATGCCGTAGATGTTCTGGTAGAACGGGTACCAGGTCATGCTCGCGTCCTTCGGTCCATAGCGGTCGAACAGGTTGGTCACGTCCACGCCCAGGCGCACGTTGTCGGTGATCTTCTTCGACAGGCCCGCATTCCACTGCACATAGGATGGCAGCTTGGCGCTGGCCTGGTAGTTCACCCGCGCCCCGTTGCGGTAGCCATAGACACTGGCCGTCCAGTCGTCCCGGTTCCAGCCCACGGTCCAGTTGGTGCGGGAACGGAAGGCCAGCGGCTGGTCGCCGCAGCTGTAGGTCGCCGAATAGGAGCACCCCATGTAGTCCTGCCAGGGGTCGCCGGCCGCGACCTGCACGTCGTAGGCCAGGGTCCGGCTGTAGCCGGCGTTGAGGCTGAAATCGCCGTACGCGCCCCAGCTCCAGGCATACCTCAGGCTCGCATCCACGCCCTTGGTGCGCACGCCGGCCTGGTTGATCGCATCGAGGAAGTACTCGGTGACGCCACCGGCCGCGTCGCGCTGCACATAAGCCAGGTAGATCGCGCACGCGCCCGAATTCGGATCGACCGCGGTGCCGTCCACGCGCCGCCCCAGCAGGCAGCTGGCGTTCTCGCTCATCAGGGTCGCGGTATCCAGGTACTGGCTCTTGCCCTTGAGCTTGATTTCCCAGTAATCGGCGCTGAGCGACAGTTTGTCGGTGACGTCCCAGACGATGCCCAGGCCGTTGGAGGTCGCGGTCTCTTCATGCAGGCGGCTGTTGTTGCCGCCTTCCACGTACCAGGCGCTTTCGTGGTGATCGGTGGCGCACTGGGCCAGCCCCGCCGTCGTGGTCAGGTCCAGGCCGTCGAGGCGGCACAGGTAGTAGTTGGTGATGTAGTCGTCATAGTTGGTCACCGGTTCGCCGTACAGCCACATGATGTTCGGCGCCATGAAGCTGGTCTGGCGGCTGGCGCGCAGCAGCAGGCTGTCGAACGGCCGCCATTCCAGGCTGGCCTGCCAGGTGGTCGCGTCGCCCACGTCGGAGATGTCGTCGTATTTGTCCCAGCGCCCGGCCACGTTCGCGACCAGGCGCTGCAGCAGCGGGATGCGGAACTCGACACCGGCGCCATAGCGGTCGCGCGGCCCGCCGCCGGATACGCCGGTGTGGTTGAAGGTCTTGTCGGCGCCCGCGTACGTGCTCAGGCTGCGCCGGTCCGGCCGCAGCTCGTATTTGGAATGGGAGGCTTCGAACACCGAGGCCATCTCCACGTCGCCGGCCGGCAGCGCGAACAGCGAACCACTCAGGACGAACTGCGCCTGCGCGGTCTGCGACAGGTTGCGGTTGTGGATGGTGTCCACCATCGATGCGTACTGCTCGGGACTTACCCGCCCGAACAGCACCGCCGGATCGATCCGGTACAGCGGTGCGCCGTCGACCTCGCCCAACGCCTCGCCGAACAGGTAGCGATGGACGCGGTCGGTGATCAGCTGCTTCCAGCTGCTCTTCATCTCGTCGCGCGACAGGCTCACGCTGGCATCCCAGTCGAAGCGGTCGCCGATCGTGCCGCGCACGCCGGCGTTGGCGCTGATCGTGGTCTCCTCCCATACCCGCATCGGCGCGCCGCCGATGTCGTTGGGATCGAGCGCGCGCCAGTACTCGAACTGGCCGATCTCCACGTCGTAGGCGCTGCCGGCGTTGTACAGGTACATGCTGGTGCGGTGCGCGGCCTCGCTGCGGGAGCGCTGCACCAGCAGTTGCCCGTACCCCTCCACGTCGTCGCTGAAACGGAAGTGGCCCGACACGTAGGCCGACGTCTTGTCGTGCTTGTTGGCCAGCGTATCGCCGTCGTAATAGTTGGCGTTGCCGCAGGCATTGGGCAGCGCGGCGCTGGATGAGCCGTACATCGGGAAATAGTTGCGCCCCATGTTGCGGCAGGTATGTTCCAGCGCCGTCGCGGCGGTCGCCGGATCGACGTCGCCGGCGTAGAGCAGGCGGCCGTCCTTGCCCAGCCAGTAATAGTCGTTGTAGCCGGCATCCATCAACGCGGTGTCCAGCCCGAAGGTGGGGCGATCGGTACCGGCATTGCCCGGCGCGTTCATGCCGGTGCGGATGATGTTGCCGCGCTGCCAGGAGAAGATCGGCTCGCGGTTGAGCTGTTCGAACGCATAGGTGACGCTGCCGCGGTCCCACGCCTTGCCGCCGCTGAACTGGAACTGGCCGGTATCGCCGCCGCCGCGCGTCGTGGTCCCGCCGCGCACGCGCAGGTGGTTCCCCTCCCAGTTGTCGCGGGTGACGATGTTGACCACGCCGGCGACGGCGTCGGAACCATAGATGGCCGACGCGCCGCCGTTGAGCACCTCGATGCGCTCGACCACCACCGCCGGAATGCTGCCCACGCTCACGCCGGTGGATGCGGCGCCCGAACTGGCCGCGTACTCGGTCATGCGCTTGCCGTTGAGCAGGATCAGCTGGTAGCCGACGCCCAGTCCGCGCAGGTTGAGGAACGAGGCATCGGGTTGGGTAGAGCTGGCGTTGAACTCGCCGCCGACGACATCGCCGTTGAACTGGGTCAGGGTCTGCAACGCTTCGGCCACCGTGCTGTAGCCCTGCTTCTTGATGTCCTCGCCGGTGATCACCACCACCGGCGACGGGCCTTCGACTTCGGCGCGCTTGATGCGCGAGCCGGTGACCTCGACCTTGTCCAGAGTGCGGGCGGCATCGGTGCTTTCGCCGCCCTCGCGGGTCGCGGCCGGCGTCGCCTCCTGGGCATGCGCGGTGCCGGCGGCCAATGCCGCGGCGGGCATCGCCAGGACCATGAGGATCGCCACTCCCAGGCGACGGCGCTGCGGTTGTTGGTGGCGGCTGGACATCATGGTTCGTCTCCCCGGTTGCTCGGCGTGGATCGGCTGGGTGGCGTTGCGGCGATGGCGATATGTGGCGCAGGACGCTCCTGTCCTGCTTCCGGGCACGGACGCGGTTGTCGGCGCTGCACCTGGCAACGCCGGATGCCATGCCCGACCCGGAAGGTTCCGGTCGCACGGCGGCAGCCGTCGCGGCGAGCCTGCGGGCCGCGTTTTCCCGGAACGTGCCATCGATCCTAGGCGCTGCCCGGCCGGCCGCGCATCGGGAGAAACCCCGATTCTTCGCACGCGGAAGCGACTTTCGCAGGCATCGGCCGGTCGCATCGGAAACAATGAAAAACAGCTTGAAAAAAGCATCTTCAAACCGCCTTGATGCGCTCGCGGATGCGGTATGGTTGCCGCGGCCGGCATGCATGACAGCATTGCGGAATCCGTCCATGGCGCCCTGCGTACCGCGCTTTCCGATCGCTCCGCGCCCGCAGGCGCCGCGATGCACGGCAGTCACCACCTTTTCGAACAGACCGGGGAAAAGATGAAGATCCAGGTACCTCGCGCGACCGTTCTGGCGCTCGCGCTGTTCTCCATCGCAGACGCACACGCGCAGCCCTCTGCTCCGGCGCCCGCCGCCAGTCGCGGCTGCGGCATGGCCGCATCGGCCGGAACCGGCGATGCGCTGGCCAGGCGCGAAGCATTCGATGCGGCGATGCGCGCCCACGCCATTCCCGGCGCGCAGTTGATCCATACGCGCGGGGGAATCTCCGAGGCGTATTGCCATGGCGTACTGAAAAGCGGCGCGGCGGCGAAGGTAGGCGGCGATACGGTTTTCCAGGCAGCCTCGCTGTCCAAGGTCGTCGGCGCCTACATCGCGCTGCACCTGGTCGATGAAGGGAAACTCGACCTGGACACACCGCTGTGGGATTACTGGCATTCGGCAAGAACCCGGGACAACCCGCTGGCGCGCAGGATCACCGCGCGCATGGTGCTCAACCACACCAGCGGACTGCGCAACTGGCAGATATCGCCGTCGGATCCGGCGATCGACCGCACGCCGCTGGAAAGCAGATTCGCGCCCGGCGAGCACTACGCCTATTCCGGCGAGGGCTTCTACCTGCTGCAGCGCACCCTCGAACACATCACCGGGTCGAGCTGGAACGCGCTTGCCGCGCGCGAGGTGTTCTCGCGGTTCGACATGCCCAGCAGCAGTTACCTCACCGACCACGCCTTCGACGCGCGCAACGCGTCCGGCCACGACAAGGACGGCACGCCCGAACCGGACCGTGTGTTCGCCTGGGAGAACACGGCGTGGACGCTGGTCACCAATGCCCACGACTACGACAATTTCATCCAGAAGGCGTTGTATCGCGGCGAAGGACTGAAGCCGGCCACGCACGCGCTGATGTTCGCGCCCTCCAGCGATGCCGACGATCCGGCCTCGCCCAGCCCGGCCGACCCGTTCATCGCCTGGGGACTCGGCGTCGGCCTGCAGGACGCCGACGGCAGGCAACTGGTCTGGCACTGGGGCGACAACCCCGGCTTCAAGGCGCTGTTCATGCTCGACCCGGCCAGCGGCGAGAGCCTGGTGCTGTTCACCAACAGCGAGAACGGGCCGGCCGCCTACAAGCAGGTACTGCGCGCGTTCATGGGGCCGGGCGACTACCCGGCCGTCGACTGGTCAAGCGCGCAGGACTGAAGCCGCATGCGGAAGGCCGGCCGCGGTCATGCCGCGACCGGCCTGGTGGTTGCGCTCAACGCGCGCTCAACCCCAGAGCGCCGGTTCCGGCATCGACATGCGCCCGCGCTGGTAGACGATTCCGCCCGGCCAGTCCTCGGCCTGCAGCCAGGGGCCGTCCAGGTCGCAGACTTCGCACAGCTGCGCCAGCACCATGCCCGGTGCGACCGACACCGAACCGCCCAGCATGCAGCCCACCATGAGCCGGAAACCCGCCGCGCGTGCCGCCGCGGCCAGCTCCAGCGCGGCGGTCAGGCCGCCGGTCTTGTCCAGCTTGATGTTGACGAACTGGTAGCGGCCGACCAGTCCCGGGAGATCGTCCAGCGTGGACAGCGCTTCGTCGGCGCAGACCGGAATCGCGCCGTCGTAGCCGCGCAGTCCGTCGCTGTGCGCCACCGCTACCGGCTGCTCGAGCAGGTCCACGCCGAACGGCTGCAGGGCAGGTACGTAAGCCCGCAGTTCGTCCACGCTCCACGACTGGTTGGCATCGACGATCAACCGCGCCCGCGGCGCGCCGCGGCGCACCGCGGCCACCGCGTCCAGCGGCGAGCCCTTGCCAACCTTCACCTTGAGCCACGGGTAGTCGGCATGCGCGCGCGCGGTGGCTTCGTAGGCGGCGACGTCGCGGATGCCGATGGTCACCGCGCTGTCGACCGGCTGCCATTGGCCGATGCCCGCGCGTGTCCACGCCGGCACGCCGCTGCGCCGGGCTTCCAGATCCCACAGCGCCGCGTCCAGCGCATGTCGCGCGCCGCCGGCAGGCAGCAGCCGCAGCAGGTCGTGGCGGTCGCAGCCCCGCTCCATTTCCGCGCGCACCTGCTCGATCTGCGCGAGCATGCTTTCCGGTGTCTCGCCCTGGTAGGCGATGCCGCCGGCCTCGCCGCGGCCGACCAGGCCATCCTCGTGCAGTTCGACGATGACCACGCGCGCCTCGCTCCGCACGCCGCGGGCGATGGCGAACGGTTCCCTCAGTTTCCAGGCATGCGGCCTGGCGTGCAGCGTACGCATCGTCGTCGCCTCATCCCATGATCGAGGCGACCACCTGGTCCAGGCGGCTGCGCATCGGGTCGAAGGCAGGCACGCCGAGCTCGCGCCCGGCGCGTTCCAGCGCTTCCTGCGCGGCGGCATCGTCCATCGCCGAGGTGTTCAGGCTCACTCCGACCAGGCGCGCGCCGGGATTGGTCAGCCGCGCCGCCTGCAGGTACAGGTCGCGCGCCACCGCCAGGCCCGGCACCGGGTAATCCGGCCAGCTGACCAGATGCGTGCGCAGCGGGTCGTGGCACAGGATCAGGCCATCGGCCTGCGAGCCGTGCAGCAGGCCGAGGGTGACGCCGGCATAGGCCGGATGGAACAACGACCCCTGCCCTTCGATGAGATCCCAGTGCTCGGGAGCGGCTTCCGGCGAGATGCATTCGGCGGCGCCGGCGATGAAATCGGCGATCACCGCATCCACCGCGATGCCGGCGCCGGCGATCATGATCCCGGTCTGGCCGGTGGCGCGGAAATCGGCGTCCACGCCCTGCCCGCGCATCGCCCGCGCCAGCGCCAGCGCGGTGTATTTCTTGCCCAGCGCGCAGTCGGTGCCGACCATGGCCACGCGCTTGCCGCTGCGCCGCTTGCCGGTGGCGCGCGGCAGGTTGTCCGGCGGACGGCGCACGTCCACCAGCCGCGCGCCCGAATGCGCAGCCGCCGACGCGAGGCCAGGCACCAATTCCAGCGGCGTGTGCAGCCCGCTGACGATGTCCAGGCCCGCTTCGACCGCGGCGATCAGCAATGGCCCCCAATGTGCGGGAATGCGTCCGCCGACCGGGGTGACGCCGATCACCAGCGAACGCGCGCCGGCCGCAGCCGCGGCGGCGGGGTCCATCTCCGGCAGGCCGAGGTCGATGCCACCGCCGGGCAATCGTGTCTGGCCGATGCAGTCCGGCGCGCTCCAGTCGCGCAGGCCGAAGGCGGTCTTGGCCTTCAGCGGATTGGTCTCCTCGCCCAGGAACAACAGGTAAGGCATGTGCAGGACCACCCTGCCGGGCGCTGCGCTCATGGCTTCGCCTCCCTTCCTGCGTGCCGCCGTTCATTCGTGTATCGCATGGCTGCCACCTTTGCCCGAGCTCGATATGACCCTTGCCATTCGACCATATCGCGCGCCGCCGCGAATCGGGAAAAACCCGGATATTCCCCGCCGCGTCCGACCGCCATCCATCGCGCCGGCGTCCACCTCCTCCGCCACTTGCCAGCGCGGTGGGCCGCTGTTACATAGCCATGAACGCCGTTCGCCGCATGCCTGCGCGCGATGCCGCCGCCGCGATGTCCGCAGTTCCCGGGAGATGCCATGTTGATGTTCGATGCCACCCGCGCATCCGCCCATGCGGACGGACTGGCCGTCGAACGCGCGGCGTTGGTGAAAGCGCTCGACATGGCCTCGCTGTGGCAGGCCTGTGCGGCGCTGATCAACAAGGCGCTGCCCTGCCATTCCTGCAGCCTGCTGTTCGACATCGACGGCTACCAGCCGCTGCAGGGCCGCCATCACCTGGCCGGCACCGGCGACGACGGGACCCGCCTGGTCACCAGCCTGGAAGTGGCCGCGCCCTATCTGGACGCGAACCCGCGGATCCGCTGGTACACGTTCTCGCAGATCGCCTCGCAGGATGCGCTTGCGCCGGAACGGCTCCGGGCGCAGAACCCCGCGCCGGCCTGGCGCGAGTTCATCCACCTGGCATTCTGGGACGGCACGCGGCTGGAAGCGGTGCTGAGCATCCGCATCCTCACCGCGCACACCGAACTGGCCGACGCCGAACTGGCCTTCCTGGCCGAACTGTATCCCTTGCTGGACGCCAGCCTGCAGCGCGTGCGCATGCTCGAATCCGACCGCCTGCGGCACAAGGCGGTGGAGGACCTGCTGTACGAACTGCCGCTGGCCGCGGTGCTGGTGGACCAGGCGCTGGCGCCGTCCTACATGTCGCGCGAAGCCAAGCGCATCTGCCGGCGCTGGAGTACCGATACGGAACGCAGCGGGCGCCTGCCGCGCGCGATCGAAGCGCCGCTGCGCCGCTGGATGGAAGACGCCACCGGCGTGGCCACCGCGCCCGGGCAACGGACCAGCTTCGCCATCGCGCACCCGCAGCGCGCGGGGGAGGCCCTGCGGGTGGAGATCAGTTCGGCGCCCGGCAATTCCTTCCGCCATGCGCAGCACCTGCTGATCCTCGCGCCCGACGGCGACGCCGATGAAGCGGCCGAAGCGCCCTCCGCACGCGCCCTGCCCGTGCTGCAGTGCCTCTCGCCCAGCGAGCGCAAGGTTGCCGGCCTGGTCGCCTCGGGACTGCGCAACGAAGCCATCGCCGAGCGCCTGTGCCGCTCGCGCAAGACCATCGAGTCCCAGATCAGCTCCATCTTCCGCAAGTTGAACGTCGCCAACCGCACGCAGCTGGCGCGGCTGCTGAACTGAACCGTCGCGGCCGCGCTCCGGCCCTTACGGAACGAACACGAAGTAATCGTGGGCGGCGCGCGCGACCTGCGCGATCATCCGGTCCCTGGTCTGGTCGCCGGCGCCGGAGACGAGATACACCGCCACCACCATCTCGCCCCTGCCGCCCGGCAGCGTGATCACGCCCACGTCGTTGATCACCTCGTCCACCGTGCCGGTCTTGTGCGCGACCGGCGTGGCCTCGGGCAGCATGCCCTTCAGCCGCCCCTGCCCGGTGCGGCAGTCCAGCAGGATCGCCTTGAGCACGGCGGTGGTATCGGGGCGCAATGCCCTGCCCTCCCAGATGCGCCGCAACAGTTCGGCCATGCCCGCCGGCGTGCTGGTATCGCGCGGGTCCTGGTTGTACAGGCGGGTGAAGCGCCGTTGTTCCTCGACGCTCCGCACGGTCGCGTCGAGAACCGCATAGGCCTCATGGCTGATCGGCCGGTCGGCCGACACCTCGAGCTCGCCCATGTAGTGCGCGAGCATCTCCCAGATGTAGCGGTCCACGCGGATGCCGCCGATGCCCAGCGCGCGCATGCGCGCGTCCACCGCGGCCGGACCGCCGCCGAGGCGGATCAGGATGTCGGTTGCATTGTTGTCGCTGACGGTCAACATCATGTGCAGCAGGTCGCGCACGGTGATGGCCGAACCCGCGCTCAGATGGATGTCCATCGGCCCGCCCATCGCCGGGTAGATGTCCGCCGCCTGCAGCAGGACCTGCTGCCGCAGGTCGAGCCGGCCCTCGTCGACCAGGGCGAGGATGTGTACGGCGACCGGCACCTTGACCGTGCTGGCCATCGGAAAACCGCTTCCACCGTTCACCTGCGCGCTGCGGCCGCTGCGCAGGTCCAGCACATAGGCGCCGACCTTGCCGTCGAATGGGGCGATGAGCCGGTCGAGCTCCCGTTGCAGGCCATCGGCCGACGGCGGCGCGGGCGCGGCGACGGCCGGCGCCACGCAGGGCAAGGCGAGGACGAAGGCCACCAGCGCGGCCGCAAACGGGAGCCGGCGCCAGTGCGGCAAGGCGGCGATCAGTGCGTGCATGGGTTCTCCATCGTTCGGGGTGAGCGCGACGACAGCGGCACCGTCGCGGCCATGCGGCATGGGGTGCCGCTGCGCGCTGGAAAGCGTGCCGTCAGTGCGAAGCCGGCACCGCCGCCTTCGCCCGCCGTACCGCTTCCAGCACCGGCTCCAGCGGCAGCGCGGCCGCGGTGCCGCGATGACCCTGCACGGTATGGGCGCGGAACAGCGAATTGACGATGGCTTCCTCGGTCGCCTCGGCGGCGGCCTGGAACAGCGGCGACATGGCCTCGCCGGCGACACTGCGCGCCGGCTGCACCGCCACCTCCGGATCGCGCCGGTTCTCCTTCGCCGTGGAGAAGGCGATGACGTAGTCGCCCGAACCGTTGGACATCACCGAGCCGGTACGCGCCAACCCGACCAGCGCCCGCTTCGCCAGCCGCTGCAGCTGCGCCGCGTCCAGCGGCGCATCGGTGGCGACCACCATCATGATGCTGCCGTCGCCGGTGCTCGGCGGCGGCACTGCCAGGCTGCGCGCGTACGCCGCCGGGTCCGGCAGCGCCTTCCAGACCGGCACGCCGGCGATGGTGAGTTCGCCGCCGAAATTGCTCTGCACCAGCACCCCGACCGTGTAGCCGCCATCGGCTGCGGACAGGTGCCGCGAACTGGTGCCGATGCCGCCCTTCCAGCCGAAGGCGACCGTGCCGGCGCCGGCACCGACATCGCCTTCCTCCACGTCGGCATAGGACGGCGAGGCCAGGGCGCGCTCCACCAGCGCCGGCGTCACCGGCCGGGCGCGGATGTCGCTGAGGTAGCCGTCGTTGGTCTCACCGACAACGGGATTGATCGAACGCACCTGTTCCATGCCCGGCTGGCGCAGCAGCCAGTCCACCGTCGCGTCGGCGACCTTCCAGGTGCTCAACGTCCCGGTCAGCAGGATCGGCGTCTCCAGTTCGCCCAGCTCCTGCACCTGGGTGATGCCGGCCAGCTTGCCGTAGCCGTTGCCGACGACGATCGCCGCCGGCACCCGCTGCCGGTACAGGTTGCCGGCATGCGGCAGGATCGCGGTGACGCCGGTATGCAGGCGCGTGCCCTCGTTCAAGGTCGCATGGCCGACGCCGACCCCGGCCACGTCGGTGATGGCATTGCGCGGCCCGGTCGGCAGCGTGCCGATCACCACGCCGGCCTCG
>NZ_LDJG01000017.1 GCF_001431425.1 Stenotrophomonas nitritireducens | reverse complement strand
TACGCTCGGCTGCAGCCGAGGCCGTAGCCCAAAGGCTGGACTACCTCTTTTGCAGAGGTAAACCTCGGGATGAACTGGGCGAAAACATGCCTTATGTGCCCGCCTTACGGCGAGCTGTTTCCGATGCTTCGCGCAGGATTTCCCGCCCCCCATTCGCTGCGATTGCGGCCACGATGACGCCCAGCACCAGATCCGGGATGTTCGACCCGAACCCCATCACCAGCACCCCGGACAGCACAATCGCACCATTGACGATGGAGTCGTTGCTGGTAAAGATCGCTGACGCCTTGAAGTTCACATCTTCCCCGCGATGGCGGCGCAGTAGTCTGAGGCACACTAGGTTCAAAGCCGCGTTCAGCGCGGCCATGGCCATCATGGCTGGGCCGACAGGCTCTTCCCCTCCAGCGAAGCGGCGTAGGACTTCCAACAGCAGCAGCGCGGCCAGGCCGATTAGCAAGAAACCCGACAAGCGGGCCGCGCCCACCTTGACCGTTGCCGCACGACCGACGGCATACAGGCTAACCGCATAGACCGACGCATCGGCGAGGTTGTCCAACCCGGCGCCCATCAGCGCCGTAGAGCCAGCCCAGATGCCAAGGGCAATGCCGGCGGCGGACTGCGTCAGGTTGATCAGCAACACAGTCAGAAGAATCTTTCGGTCCTTCGCATCGCTCGCATCTAGGCGGCCCAACTCGTCGTTTTCGTGATTTCTGTGGTTTTCAGCCATGCATTGTTCCTTCCAAATCGATGGATGCTGAAGCCTGTAGCGGCTGGAGAGTCAAGGCGCAGATGCAACGAACTTGCCACAGGGTCTTCCCGGACGCCCTTGACTCTACCGTAGCTAGAAGGTTTTCCAATCCAGTCAGAGCTTTAGGACAGAACAGATGAGCACCAATGCGCCCCCTTCATTGCGACTGTCATCCGGTATGGCTGCTATCCACTGATCCGTGGCGCCACTGCGGTTGTGCTCTTCGGCGAGCTCGCGACCGGCCGGCCGTCTTTTCCGACGGAGCTACTCACAGTGATCGTCGCGCTCGCTTGTGCCGCCTTGCTAGAGGGCGGGCGGCCTTTCCACTCCCCGTTGAGCCAGTAGCGGCGTTCCAAGCTGTGGTTGGCCGTCGGCGCATGGCTCGGCTTCTTGGTCGTGCATCTGGCCTTCCAGCACTCCAATCTGGGATACCGGGTCGGGCCGTTGGGATTGTTGATCGGGGTGGCTGAAGCCCATCGCTGGCATCACAAGCGTGAGCACGAAGACGCCCAAGTCAACTACGGCGATTTCTGGATGCCCGGGGGCCACTTGTTCAGCGCTTTCCGGTCGCAAAAGCACACGCTGGGCGCCAAAGAGTGACACTCAAGAAAGATGGACTTTCCAATGGACTACGGCCCGCAGCTTGTCTATCCCTTCCGGAGCCGGCCAGCAGCGGCAAACGCTTGCGCTGCTGGCTATACGATCTTGCCCACGTCGCATTCTTGCGCGAGTCGGGCCTTGCGGCTTCTTGCGAAGCGATCGCGAGTTGCGTGGCGTGCCCATGAGTCGGGCCGCGTCGTGGCGCACTGCTACCTTGGCCTGCACCTGCACCTGCGCAGCCACGCCGCGATGCTCGGTCTGGCCTGGAGAACCCGTAAGGTGGCGGAGATTGCGGCGCGCAGGTCGTCCGGCTCGCGCTGGCTCCTGTGGGCCACGCCCTCGGTCGCACGCCGTCTCAAAACGTCAGAATCGCGCGCTTTCGCATGATGGAGCGCGGCACGTGGCTCTCAGAACTGGACCCGATCACTTCCAGCACCGATGACACGCTCGAGCTTCAGGCGGGCTCGGCCAAGCTGTTGAGAATGCCGCACTCGCGCGAGGTTCGGGCGCTATCGCAGGAGCGTCGCAGATCCATTAACTCGCGCTCCAAGGCGCGCAATTCCTTCATCTTGGTCCGCACTTGCGCGATATGAGCGTCGACCAGCGCGTTCACCTCGCCGCAGCCCAACTCTGGCCGATCCCGTAAGTTCAGCAGTTGACGGATCTCATCCAGCGTCATGTCCTTCGCCCGGCAGCGGCGGATGAACAGCAAGCGCTGCAAATGGACTTCGTCATAGAGCCTGAAGTTGCCCTCGCTACGTGCAGGCTCGGGCAGCAAGCCTTCTGACTCGTAAAAGCGCACGGTCTGCACCAAGCAATCTGCCTTCTTGCCCAGTTCACCGATCCGCATCATGGTTGCTTCCTATAAAAAACTTGACTCTATATCTACTAGAGGTTTTCTAATGATGGCATCCGGGGAAAACCTTGTCAATGAAGAGCGATCTATGAACAAAGAACCTTCCAGCCCATGCGCCTGCTCCGGCGGCAATGGCCAACAGACGGCGTGCGCCAGTGAGCAGGCCAGCACTGAAACCACCGTTTTCCACGTGAGCAACATGGATTGCCGCAATGAGGAAGCACTGGTGCGGCGAACGCTGGAGGGCATGCCCGGTGTCGAGCGGCTCCTGTTCGATCTTCCGCAGCGTTTGTTGACCATTTCGCACCGCGAAGTCTCGGCCGATGCCTTGGAGCAAGCGCTGAATTCGGTGGGCATGAAGGCTCAGGCTGTCCGAGACGCCGCCGTGTCGACCACCTACCGCATCGAGAACATGGACTGCCCGAGCGAGGAGAAACTCATCCGCTCGCACCTCGGGGCAGTCGAGGGAATTCAGGACCTCGACTTCGACCTCGCTGAGCGCACCCTGTCGGTGAAACACCTCGCTCAGGCACGCGCGCAGATGGAGCAGGTCCTGGCCTCGATCGGCATGCGCGCCAAGGAGCAGACCTTCGGCCACACGGGGCCGATCGAAGCCGCGGCTGTGATCCCATCCTCGGCCCTGCAGCAGCAACCAACCGCTGCCGTTTCCGCGCCGCCGATCGGCGAGCGGGTGACGTACCGGATCGAGAACATGGATTGCCCGACGGAAGAAGCGCTGATCCGCGACCGGCTGGGCAAGCTGCCGGGTGTGACCGCGCTCGACTTCAATCTGATGCAGCGTGTGCTGGGAGTCCAGCACACGCTGGCGACCTCAGCGCCGATCGAGAAGGCGCTTGCTTCCATTGGAATGCAGGCTGCGCGGCAGGACATGCAGACAGCCACCACGGTACTTCGCATCGCGAAGATGGACTGTCCGACCGAGGAAAGTCTGATCCGCGGCAAGCTGCAAGGCATGCCGGGCGTGCAGGGAATGGATTTCAACCTGATGCAGCGCACGCTCACGGTTCGGCACACACCCGACGCGATCAAGCCGGCAGTCGAAGCCATCGAATCGCTGGGCATGGAAGCCGAGGTCCAGAGGACTGATGAGCCGCGCGATGCCCCGGTGGCCGCGCACAAGACCAATTGGTGGCCGATGGCGGTTTCGGGCGTTGCGGCGGTGGCCGCCGAAGGCGTGTACTGGGTCAACGACGGCAATCATTGGGCCGTGATCGTGCTGGCACTGGTTTCGATCTTCACCGGCGGCCTCAGCACCTACAAGAAGGGCTGGATCGCGCTGAAGAACCTCAACCTGAACATGAACGCCCTGATGGCCATCGCGGTCACCGGCGGCATGGCGATCGGCCACTGGCCGGAGGCCGCCATGGTCATGTTCCTGTTCGCGTTGGCGGAAGTGATCGAGGCGAAGTCGCTGGACCGCGCCCGCAACGCCATTCGGGGGCTGATGGACTTGGCGCCCGAGACCGCGACCGTGCGGCAGGCCGATGGCTCATGGACAGAGCTGCCGGCCAAGGAGGTCGCAAAGGGCGCGGTGGTCCGCGTGCGTCCTGGCGAGCGCATCGCACTGGACGGCCTGATCACCTCGGGTCGATCGGCCATCAACCAGGCGCCCATCACCGGCGAGAGCCTGCCCGTCGAGAAGGCCGAAGGTGACCAGGTCTTCGCCGGAACCATCAATGAGACCGGCTCTTTCGAATACAAGGTGACCGCAGGCGCCAGCGACTCGACGCTCGCGCGCATCATCCATGCCGTGGAGTCCGCGCAGGGCAGCCGTGCGCCCACGCAGCGCTTCGTCGACCAGTTCGCCCGCGTCTACACGCCGGCGGTGTTCGCGGTGTCCGTGCTGGTTGCCGTCGTGCCGCCGCTCGCCTTCGGCGGCGCATGGTTTGACTGGGTCTACAAGGCCCTGGTACTGCTGGTGATCGCCTGCCCCTGCGCTCTGGTCATCTCCACGCCGGTCACCATCGTCAGCGGCTTGGCCGCTGCCGCCCGACGCGGCATCCTGATCAAGGGTGGCGTCTACCTGGAGGGCGGGCGCAAGCTCAAGGCGTTGGCCCTGGACAAGACCGGCACACTCACACATGGCAAGCCCGAGCAGACCGACTTCGTGCCGCTGATCGGCGAGGCGCAGGAAGTTGCCGCCTGGGCCGCAAGCCTCGCGGCACGCTCGGACCATCCTGTGTCTCAGGCCATCGCCCGCAAGGCGAACCGTGACGGCATCGCGCTGCACGAGGTCGACGACTTCGCGGCGCTGCCTGGCCGCGGCGTGCGCGGCCGCGTCGCCGGGCGCATGTTGCACATGGGCAACCACAGGCTCGCCCAGGAGCTGGGCCTGAGCGAAGCGACGCTCCAGGCTCGGCTGGAGACCCTGGAGCGCCAAGGCAAGACAGCGATCCTGCTGATGGACGATGCGACCGTGCTCGGCATTTTTGCAGTGGCCGACACCGTGAAGGAAACCAGCCGTGAGGCGGTGGCCGACCTGCAGGCGCTGGGTGTGCGCACGCTGATGCTGACGGGGGACAACCAGCACACGGCCGCGGCCATCGCTGCCCAGGTCGGAATCTCTGAAGCCCGTGGTGACCAACTGCCCGAAGACAAGCTCAAGACCATCGAAAGCCTGGTCGGCGGCGAGGGCCAGGTGGGCATGGTGGGCGACGGCATCAACGATTCGCCCGCGCTCGCCCGTGCCGACATCGGCTTCGCCATGGGCGCGGCCGGCACCGACACCGCGATCGAAACAGCCGACGTCGCCCTGATGGACGACGACCTGCGCAAGATCCCCGCCTTCATCCGGCTGTCGCGTAGCACTGCGGCGATCCTCACGCAGAACATCGTTCTGGCCCTTGGCATCAAGGCGGTGTTCCTTGCGTTGACGTTCACAGGGCATGCCACCATGTGGATGGCTGTGTTCGCTGACATGGGGGCAAGTCTTTTGGTTGTCGTCAATGGGCTGCGCCTCCTGAAGTTCAAGGCGGCATGAACAATGGATGAACCATCTCTTCGCAAGACGCAGTGGTACTCACTCGCGATCGTTATATTCGCCGGCGATCAGGCAGCTAAGAGCTACATTGACGCGACAACTCCCTTGGGTTGGTCGCACGAGGTGGCGTCATTCTTCAACCTAGTTCACGCTCTCAATCCCGGCGCGGCGTTCAGCTTCCTTGCTGGCGCGGGCGGCTGGCAGCGGTGGTTTTTTCTGGCGATCGCGTTCGCAATATCGGCATGGCTCGCATGGCTGCTCTCCCGGCCGCTGCGCAAAACGGAAGGCCTTTCGTACAGCCTCATTCTGGGCGGCGCATTGGGCAACGCGTTCGACCGCGCCACGCGCGGGCACGTTATCGACTACATCGACTTTCACCTGCACGGCTGGCACTGGCCCGCCTTCAACATCGCTGACATGGCCATCGTGGGCGGGGCGATCGCGCTGGTGGCCCAGTCGTTCATGAGCGTGGAGAACCCGGCCGCCACAAAGGAGTCCCAGTGACATTGGGACGATCCGGAAATTCGCAATGCACACGGTGCAGGACACCAATCTGAAGAGAACGGCCCCCAGCATGAGCGGCCGCGGCTTGGCCCTCATGCTAGCGCCCACCGCCGCTTTTGCTGCAACGCCCTGTTGCGATGGCGGCGATTGCTGCAACGACGTCGCAATGCCTTGCTGTGAATAAACAGCACGCAAGCCAGTTGACCTGGCAATTATGAAAGTCCATCACGGCGATGCTGGCCTTTTTCGTTCCAATGAGCCGTCACGGAGAGGTGATGATGAAGCTATGCCGGGATCCTGCAAGCTTTAGGACGGTCTTCTTTACCGCATAGCGATATGCTGATGTCACCCGTTCGCCTCGCCTGGCAAGTACAAGTAGTTCGTCGCGGTTTTCTGGCCGTGTCCGCCCGCTTCGCTGGCCCTTTTGCCCCAAACAAGCGCAATCATGCCTGCGTTACCACCAAAGTTCGCCCCCGCCAGTTGCTGTTCCTAAAGGGCATCAAGCTCAACGCCATCGCCGACCGGCCAGCGTATTTCGCATCGCTGCGTGCCCGTCGGGGCCAGCCCATCGTCATCCTCGCAGAGCTGGGACCGGACGAGGCATTCGCCCTGTGGAAGCAGCATGTACTGGGCGACAGGCCTCGCTGACCCAGTTTCGCCTCATCCTCCTGACAGCCCCGCACTTATTGCGGGGCTTTCTTTTTTCCGCGTTCGCCAATCGGGGCTGTTGCAAATGCCGATTTCCGGCTGACGCGGCTCGCCTCGCGCATGAAGCTGCCCGCATGTGTCGCTGATTCGTCAGCACCATGCCAGCAGCCAGAGTTTCCAGGCTGCCGCGGATTCTTTCCGCGCTACCCGCCAGTCCGCCATCGCATCGAGTCTGCGGACGCGCGTCACCCGTGACGCCGATGCTTTTTTCTCAACCGCGTGCGGGAGCTGCCATCCCGTGAGGGACGAGGCCCCGCTTTTTCCAAGGAGCCCGTCCATGTCCCAGCAAGCCTCTTTCGGCCAGTTGGCCTTGATCCATTGCGGCAAGTTCCTGCCGCTCGAAATCCTGCATAGCGCCGCCGGCCACTACATCGGCACGCGCGATACAGAAGGTCCCGTTTCGCGGGAATCCTGCCAGTACTTCCGCAGCTATGCCGCGGCTCAACGTGCCCTCGAAAGAGGCGGCTGGTCCCAGCTCGCCACACCCTGATCCAACTGGAGGAACCACGTCATGAACCAGCTTTTGCCCCAGGAAGTCGTCGATCAGATCATGCGGGAAGAGCAGCATTTCGCCGCCGCGCCCCAAGCCTTCTTCGAGGTCTGGAAGCGCGGCGTCGAGATCGCAGGCCCGCAATGGTTTGGCGACGGCACGCGCGAAGGCCTGAACCAGGCAAAGAGCAAGTGGGATCTGCGTCCCGACATGCTGCGTGCCAACGACGCACTCGGCGTCCTGAGCAGCGGGGAACGCATGTTCCTGTCCGCCATGTTCAGCTTCTACAACGCGCGCGAGGGCGGTGCCATGCTCAAGCGCTGCCACTTCCAAGGACTGTCGGACTTCGATGGTCTCGATCTGCAACGTCGCCAGGTGATCGCCGACCTGCTGCTGAACTACAGCGGTTGGTGAGCCGGTCCCTGGCACACCTTCATCACTGCGTTCACGGGACCCCATGAGGGACATGCGCCTCGTTCGAGGCCATGTCCCTCGCGTTTTCTCCCCGCCCAGCGCCATCCGGCATCAGGCGGTTTCCCCTGCGGATGCCATCGTCCGCAAGGGCTGGCTCCGTTCATTCATCGAAAGGAGCCTTCATGGCCAACAACTACTACGAAGCCACCGGCGTTCTCGTGCTCGACCGTGTGACGCCCGTCATCCAGGCGCTGTTCGGCGCCTTCGCGCTGGACGAGAGCCACCCCGGCAACGGGCAGGCCTACATCGCCCAGATCGCCGAGACCACCAATCCGCAATGGCCGGACGTGCTCGATGGCCTGGAAGACCTGGCCACGCAACTCGGTATTCCGATGCCGGACGACGAAGGGCTGTCGATCCCGCCGCTGCTCGAACTGCTCGCCGTGCACTTCCGTGCCGATGAGGACGAAGAGCTGGGGAACTTGATCGACCGTCATTCGTTCGAGGACACCGCCGATCTCGACGCATTGTTTCTGATCGCCACCCGGTTCGATGACGGGCACCACCTGACCGCCATCCAGTTCGAGGGCTGCTGGTACTGCAGCAAGCCGCGGCTGTTCGAGTTCGGCGGCAACGGCTGCTACCTGAGCCGCGAGGTCCGCTTCATCAGCTCCTCCTCCCAGGCCCTCCAGCTCGGCGACCAATTGCGCAAGACCATTGTGGCCGCCGACATCGAAGAGGCTTCGGCCCTGATCGCGCTGGAGACCATCAATCTGCTGGCGGGCGTCAGCGACGAGCCATTCCGCATGAATTTGCGCCGGCGCGTCGCCGAGCGATTGGCCCAAACGCCAACGATCAGCGTCACCTGACGCTGTTTCCTTTCTTTCCACCCACCGGGGTCAATTCCCGGTGGCGGGGATTTGCTCCATCATTATTCTGTTGGAGAAATCCCATGTCCCAGAATCCCAATCCCTTTCTACGCGGCTACTGGAATCTGAAAATCGTCCGCACGCTGTCCATCAGCTACGAGGACGGAAGCCCGCATGTTTGGCGAAACATCCACCCGAGCCAGCAGCACCTCTGCGACGCGGCGCTGGTTTCTTCTCCTTGCATCATCACCAGCGACTTCGCGGTGGTCAGGACTGGCACCGAACCTGTCGGCGCCGCACTGATCGCCGAATGCGACGCGGCTGAAGGGGGCAGCGGCGAAGGCATGGTGGGTGCCGTGGTGTACGCGATCCACGGCGACGACTTCGACGGCCGCCCCGTCCACATTGGCGACACCTATTCGGCCGAGGCCGCACGGGAAGTCGTGCAGCGGTTGAGCTTCGAGACCGGCTACTACAGCCGGTGCTGGGAAATCAGCAGCGCGCACATCAGCCGCGAAACCGGCCAGTACCTGGCCAACCTGGCTGACCTCGCGACGCCGGAGGCCTTTTTGTTCATCGCGTTCCGGATTCCCTACAGCCCGGCGATCGGCGTCAAGCTGATCTCCACGCCCTGGACGGACCAGCACCTGCAGGACGTCGAGGGGATCGCCGCCGAGCAGCTTCGGCAGGAGCACCGCAGCAAGGGCATGCCGGACGAGCTGGCACAGATCCTTGAACTGGCCGGCCAGGCCGACGTGCGCATCCTCATCCTCGATGCCGACGCACCCGTGTTGCCGGGCCTATCGCTGGCCGGCGAATAGCTGCCACACACATCCCCGGCCTTCCTTGTCCTCACCGCATGCCGGCCCGGTCTCCCGCCAGAGAGCCGGGCCGGCGCACTTTCACAGGAGCGATCCCATGTTCCCCGACCTCATCACACCCGCATCCGACTTCGAGCACCAACTCGGAGCCTGCGTCAACGCCATGAGCCAGGAAGATGCCATCGGCCAGATCCTGGTATTCGAGCGCATGAGCGGCACGCTGCACATGCGCCATATCGCCAGCGCCGACCTGGTGGACACCGACGTGGACGACTACGAAATGGTCGTCTTCGACGGTGGCAACACAAGCGGCGACACGTGGAAACACGTGTTCTTTCCGCGTCAGCGCGAGCACTACTTCGTGTACCAAGCCTGATTCCTCCAGCCCCTTTCGAGGGGCTTTTTCTTGCCCGCAGCACAGGAAAACGGTTGTGGTGCGGTGCCGTTTCCTGCGGGCAGGCAGACCGCCCCAGGGCCATGCTTGCCCCATGTTCGTCGGCGTTGCCGGCACATGCCCAGGCAGTCGAGACCTTCGAGGCTGCAAGCGCGGGAAACCGTGCTGGTCGTTTCTTCCTACGGACCTACCGCGTCCATCCACGCCACCCACAAGGGACCTCTCCCTTGCGGGCGGGGAATCCCTTGTTTTTCCTCAAGGAGTTTCCCCATGGATCGTTCCCTCATCAAATCCATGATGCCTTCGCTGGTCGCAGGCCATGTGCCCCGCAACGTGCGGTCGTTCAAGTACCGCGTGTTCGATGATCAGCCGCTGTCCTCAACGCTGGGCTTCGCCATCGACCCCCAACCCTTCGACGGCAAGGTGGTCGCCGCGACCGACGATGCCATCGTCGTCAAGCTCAAGCCTTCCGAGTTCGCGGTGCTCGATCCCAGCCTGGTGACCACGGTTCCTGCCGAAGGCGCCAAGGTGCATGTCCAACCCTATGCCCGTCGTCGCTTCGACGGACTGCGCGCGGACACGCCGGAGGTCATCACCGAGGAGACTTCGGACGGCACGCCGTACACCATCACGAGGCACATCCTCGGCTCGGCGCCGGCCAAGCTGCCCATTCCCACGCCGCAGTGCATGGAGTTGGGCCAGCTCATCGAGCAGTTGGAGGAGATGCCGGCCCCCGATCGCTTCCGGCGCATCACCCACATGCTGGTGGATGCCGGTGCCCGCGACTTCACCTGGGTCGATCCCACGCCCTCCAAGATCATCGAGACCCCGCCGGCGATCAGCTTCACGGTCTCGACCGCGAAGTTCGAGGGCCGGGTGACGATCCTCTACGACCGCGGCGGAGACACCTACGTGGTGGAACTGCACCGTCAGAACGGTGAATCGGTCGAACTGGTCGATCGGCACGACGAGGTGTATTTCGACATGCTCGGCGAAGTGCTGGAGAGGCTCATCGACGACGGGCGCTGGCGCCAGATCGACGTGAGCATCCTCGACGCGAAAGCGGCCCGCAAGCGCCAGGCCGTCCCGGCATGACGCCCCGCAGCGAAACCGGGCGGTCCTGCGGCTGACCCGAGGCATCCGCCACGGCGTTCCAGCCGTTCCGGCCGCGTGCACTACAGGCCCTTCATCCCATCGGATGGAGGCCTTTCTCATTCTTCCACACAGGAGATTTCATCCATGTCACTGCGATTCAAAGGCGCTGACCTGCGCCCCGTGCTGACCGAAGCCATCGCCAATCAGGGGTCGTCTCAGAAAACGGAAAAAAATCGTACGCTAAGAGCCGAAGTGGGCCCTTTAGCAGCAATGCAAAGCTGCGATCAACGGGCAGGAAACATTGCCATGGTGCGCGTTGCACTCTCTCACTAGCGTCGACAGGGCCTCTTCCATCCGCGTGAGGTCCGCCATGCGTGCGCGCACATCGGCCAGCCGGTGAGCAGCCAGTTCGGCCGCCTCGCTGCAATGGGTGCCGTCCTCCAGTTTCAGGAGCTGGCCGACTTCATCCAGGCTGAATCCCAGGCGCTGGGCTGACTTCACGAACTTCACCCGCGCCACGTCCGCCTGCCCGTAGCGGCGGATGCGACCGTAGGGCCGCTCCGGCTGGGGTAGCAAGCCCTTGAGCTGATAGAAGCGGATCGTCTCCACGTTGACCCGGGCTGCCTTGGCGAAGGCCCCGATGGTCAGATTCTCTTGAGCGTTCTCCATGGCGCTTGACTCCGTAGTTGACTACGGAAGTAACGTTACAGCATCAAGCGAAGTCCCGGAAGGAGAACCTTATGTCGGAACCCAAGAACGGCTGCGGCGCACTGGCGACCGGCGGCGTCGCGGCCGTCCTCGCCTCGGCCTGCTGCCTCGGCCCCCTTGTCCTGGTCGCGCTCGGCTTCTCTGGCGCGTGGATCGGCAACCTGACCGTGCTGGAGCCGTATCGGCCGATCTTCATCGGCGCAGCGCTCATCGCGCTGTTCTTCGCCTGGCGCAGCATCTTCCGACCAGCCCATGCCTGCAAGCCCGGCGACGTTTGCGCCGTGCCCCAAGTGCGGACTGCCTACAAGGTGATCTTCTGGATCGTGGCCGCCCTGGTTCTGGTTGCCCTCGCGTTTCCCTACGTCCTGCCGCTGTTCTACTGAAAGGAGATCACCATGAAGAAACTCACCACCCTCACCACCCTCATCGCCCTGGCCGCCGCTCTAAGCGCGCCCGCCTGGGCTGCCACCAAGACCGTCACCCTGTCGGTGCCCGGCATGACCTGCGCCGCGTGCCCGATCACGGTCAAGACGGCTCTGTCCAAGGTCGCCGGCGTCGAGAAGGCCGAAGTCAGCTTCGAGAAGCGGGAGGCCGTCGTCACCTTCGACGAGGCCAAGACCAATGCCGACGCCTTGACCAAGGCCACCGCAAACGCGGGTTACCCGTCCAGCGTCAAGCAGTGAGGGCGTAATCATGGCCGAGGCGATCACCCTCCACATCGAAGGCATGACCTGCACGTCGTGCGCCGAGCACGTCCAGCAGGCTTTGACGAACGTGCCCGGCGTGCGCGCGGCCTCGGTGTCCTATCCGCAGCGGCAGGCCGAAATCGAGGCGGATGCAGGCGTGAGCGTGGCCCCGCTGGTTGCCGCAGTGGCCACGCTCGGCTATCGCGCACGGCTTACCGACACGCCGAACAAGCCTGCCGGCCTGCTAGACAAGGCGCTGGGCTGGCTCGGTGGCGAAACGAAGCATGTTGGCGGTGAACAAGCGCTGCACGTGGCTGTGATAGGCAGCGGCGGCGCGGCGATGGCGGCTGCCTTGAAGGCCGTGGAGCAAGGCGCCCGCGTCACGCTGATCGAGCGCGGCACCATCGGCGGCACCTGCGTCAATGTCGGCTGCGTGCCGTCCAAGATCATGATCCGCGCCGCGCACATCGTCCACCTGCGCCGCGAAAGCCCGTTCGATGCTGGCCTGCCGGCCGCAGCGCCCGCTGTACTGCGCGAGCGGCTGCTGGCCCAGCAACAAGGCCGCGTCGAGGAGCTGCGCCATGCCAAGTACGAAGGCATCCTGGCAAGCACTCCGGCCATCACCGTGCTGCGCGGCGAGGCCCGGTTCAGGGACACGCGCACGCTGACCGTGGCGACCGCTGACGGCGGCACGCACGAGGTGAACTTCGACCGCTGCCTGATTGCCACCGGCGCGAGCCCGGCGCTTCCGCCAATCCCGGGCCTTGCGGACACACCCCACTGGACCTCCACCGAGGCGCTGGAAAGCAGCTCGCTCCCCGAGCGGCTGGCCGTGATTGGTTCCTCCGTGGTGGCGGTCGAGTTGGCGCAAGCCTTCGCCCGGCTGGGCAGCCAGGTCACGATCCTGGCGCGCAGCACGCTGTTCTTCCGAGAAGACCCGGCCATCGGGGAAGCCGTAACAGACGCCTTCCGCGCCGAGGGCATCGAGGTGCTGGACCACACCCAGGCGAGCCACGTTGCCTATGCGGGCGGGGAATTCGTGCTCACCACCGGGCAGGGGGAAGTGCGCGCCGACAAGCTGCTGGTCGCCACCGGTCGCGCGCCGAACACGCGCAGCCTGAACCTTGAAGCGGCAGGCGTCGAAGTCAATGCGCAGGGAGCCATCGTCATCGACCGCGCCATGCGCACGAGCGCACCGCACATCTTTGCTGCCGGCGACTGCACCGACCAGCCGCAGTTCGTCTATGTGGCGGCGGCGGCCGGCACGCGCGCCGCGATCAACATGACCGGCGGCGACGCGGCGCTGGACCTGACGGCGATGCCGGCGGTGGTGTTCACCGATCCGCAGGTGGCGACCGTGGGCTACAGCGAGGCGGAAGCGCACCACGACGGCATCGAGACCGACAGCCGGCTGCTGACGCTCGACAACGTGCCGAGGGCGCTCGCCAACTTCGACACGCGCGGCTTCATCAAGCTGGTGGCGGAAGCTGGCTCAGGGCGGCTGATCGGCGTACAGGCGGTCGCGCCGGAAGCGGGCGAACTGATCCAGACGGCCGCGCTGGCGATCCGCCACCGGATGACCGTGCAGGAGCTGGCCGACCAGTTGTTCCCCTACCTGACCATGGTCGAGGGACTGAAGCTCGCGGCGCAGACCTTCAACAAGGACGTGAAGCAACTGTCCTGTTGCGCCGGATGAGGAAAAGGGAGGTGTTCGATGAACGCCTACAGCCGCGCCAACCGCCGCATCTACGCGGCCTTGTCCGATCCCCTGTCGGCCACCCACCGGCACCGCCTCGACGATCTGCTCAAGCGCCACGACAACGGCAAGACGACCTGGCTGGCCTGGCTGCGCCAGTCGCCCGTCAAGCCGAACTCGCGCCACATACTCGAACACATCGAGCGCCTCAAAGCCTGGCAGGCGCTCGACCTGCCTTCCGGCATCGAGCGGTCGGTGCACCAGAACCGCCTGCTCAAGATCGCCCGCGAAGGCGGCCAGATGACGCCCGCCGATCTGGCCAAGTTCGAGGCACAGCGCCGCTACGCGACCCTGGTGCGCTCGCCATCGAGGGCATGGCCACCGTCACCGACGAAATCATCGACCTGCACGACCGCATCCTGGGCAAGCTGTTCAACGCTGCCAAGCACAAGCATCAGCAGCAGTTCCAGGCGTCCGGCAAGGCGATCAACGCCAAGGTGCGGCTGGCCACCTCGATCAAGCAGGGCACGGTGACGGCCTCGCTGATGCTCAGGAAACTCGGCAGCTACCCGCGCCAGAACGGCCTGGCCGTGGCGCTGCGCGAGCTGGGCCGCATCGAGCGAACGCTGTTCATCCTGGACTGGCTGCAAAGCGTCGAGCTGCGCCGCCGCGTGCATGCCGGACTGAACAAGGGCGAAGCCCGCAACGCGCTAGCCCGCGCCGTGTTCTTCAACCGGCTGGGCGAAATCCGCGACCGCAGTTTCGAGCAGCAGCGCTACCGGGCCAGCGGCCTCAACCTGGTGACGGCGGCCATAGTGTTGTGGAACACGGTCTATCTGGAACGGGCCTCAAACGCCTTACGCGGTCACGGCCAGACTGTCGATGACGCCCTGTTGCAGTACCTGTCGCCGCTGGGCTGGGAGCACATCAACCTGACCGGCGATTACCTCTGGCGCAGCAGCGCCAAGATCGGCGCGGGCAAGTTCAGGCCGCTACGACCGCTGCAACCGGCTTAGCGTACGATTTTTTCCGTTTTCTGAGACGTCCCCAATCAGTGCCGCATTGTCCTGGTCAAGGATCAGGGCGTGTACTTCCTCGCCGAGCGTGGGGAGCGTCGCCCGGATGGGCGCCAGGCACTGCTCGCCTACGCCGTCGGATGCAACCCGGACACCGACCCGTTCGATGACTGGTGGCACCTCGCCGGCCGCGAGCTGGGCGGCGATGACTTCGCGGAGTATTTCGACCCGAAGGACGGCCTGTTCACGCGCCTCCAGCACTCGGCGGACGATCTCGTGCTTTCCGCCACCGCCACGCACCTGTCCTTAGCAGTGGTGCCTCCCGCCTGACGCGGCAACCGCCTCGCAGCCCCCGCATCGGGGGCCTTCTTTTGTTCGCACCGCCGCCATCGCCGCGCGTGCGCGTTTGTCTCCAGCCGCCGAGGCACGCCCCGCCGGCCACAACGCCGGCATGCCACCGGAGACAACCGCATGAACACGCCATCGACCTCGCCGAGGCTGCACCTCCTACCGGTGTCGCTGCGCACGGCCAATGCATTCGTTCTGTCGCACCATCGCCACCACCGCCCGGTCCAGGGCGCGAAGTTCGCCCTGGCCGTCACGCTGAGCGACAGCGACCTGATCCACGGCGTGGCCATTGTCGGCCGCCCGGTCGCGCGGCACCTGGACGCTGGAAGTCACGCGGCTGTGCACCGACGGCACACCCAGCGCCTGCAGCAAGCTCTACGGCGCGGCCTGGCAGGCGGCAAGGGCGCTGGGCTACATACGCCTGCTCACCTACACCATGCCCGACGAAGGTGGCGCCAGCCTGCGCGCCGCCGGCTGGCGGCTGATCGGCGCGCGCGGTGGCGGCGCCTGGAGCCGTCCCGGCCGTCCGCGCGCCGATACCCCCGAGCACCTGCGCGGCGCCAAGTGCCTGTGACAGGCGCCGGGTGGCGCGGACAAAGGGAAGCGCCCGGGTGCCGATTGATTGCTGCCGCGCGCGCGAGGCCCCGCCATGCTGGCCCCATGCCTGCTGACGTCGTCAGCGACATGCCAGGCAACCATCGGTCTTCGAGGTTGCGGCGCAGTTCCCACTGCGTGACCGAGCCAGCTCGCACCGCATCCTTCCGCGAGCGGCCACCAGCCTCTGGTGGCGGATGCTTTCGCCTTATCAACCCACCGCGGGGTCACGCACCTTCCCCGCATGCGTGGGCCGGTGTGTCTCCGCTTCATCCCAATGGAGATTCACCATGAACACCACGTCCAACGAGAAATCGTATTTCGACCTCCACACCTCGGGCATCGGCTACATCCAGCGTGTCCGTGAAGTGCCCGTCCGGGGCGGCCGCCGTGCGCAGCCTTTCCTGGCATGCACCATCGCCGCGCTGGTCGGCCCCGCCCGGGACCCCAGCTACCGCTACTTCGACGTCAAGGTCTCGGGTGCCGAGGCCAAGAAGCTCGTTCAGCGCTACATCGGCGTTGACGATCCCAAGCAGCGCCCGCTGGTGCGCTTTCGCCTCGGTGACCTGTGGGGCGATGTGTACATCCGCGACAAGGGTGAGCAGAAGGGTCAGGCCGCCGCGTCCCTCAAGGCGCGACTGCTCAAGGCCGAACTGATCGACCGGGCCGAACTGGCTTCGATCGAGCAGCACGAGTTGATCACCCGCGGCATCGGCTATCTCAATCGTGTGAAGGACGTCACCCCAAAAGCTGGCGACTCGTTCCTCTCTTGCACCGTCGCGGCACTGGCCGGGCCTGTCGATGAACCGGAGTATCGGTACTTCGACACCATCGTCGCCACCCCGGAAGCCGAGCACCTGGTTCGCCGGTGCGTTCAGGCCGTCGAGGGTGACCGCAAGGTGCTGATCGCCTTCCGTCTGAACGACATGAAGATCGATCCGTACATCCGCACCAAGGGTGAGCACGCCGGGGAACCGGCCGCCAGCCTGGAATCGACGCTGGTCCACATCGGTCTCATCAAGATCGACGGCACCCAGGTCTATCCGACGAGCCAGGCGCAAGCCGAGGCGCCGCCGGCCGAAGACGCATCCGCGTCCGAAGCCGACGATGCCATCGACACGGCCACCGAGCCCGCCGAGCGCGAGCCCGAGGCGCAAGTCCAGGAGCAGGAGCCGGCATTGGCTGCTTCGTTCTGATCCGGCACGGCCTCTCACGGGGCCTTGTCGCTTTTCCTCCCCACGTACGCCGCGTCCCCAGGACGCGTGCTTGCGCATTTCATCCCCCGAGTTCCGCGTGGTCTCACGGCCACGCGGTTGTCGAATTTCTCAAAGGAGATCAGCCATGTCTCTGGTATCCCGCTTTGCTCCGCAATCCCCGATCCTGCGCTCTGATCGCCCACTCTCGGACGACCGCATTCGTGCCGTCGTTCCGTCGATCTTCGCCGACGCTCCACATGGGAGCCGGTCCGATCGGTATGCCTACATACCGACCTCGACCGTGCTGACCAAGCTGCGCCAGGAGGGCTTCGAGCCCTTCATGGTGTGTCAGACGCGCGTGCGCAACGAAGACCGGCGCGAGTACACGAAGCACCTCATCCGACTTCGCCATGCAAGCCAGATCAACGGCGACGAGGCGAACGAGATCATCCTGCTCAACAGCCATGACGGCACGAGCAGCTATCAGATGCTCGCCGGCATGTTCCGGTTCGTCTGCCACAACGGCCTGGTTTGCGGTGACACCACCGCAGACATCCGCGTTCCCCACAAGGGCGACGTGGCCAGCCAGGTGATCGAAGGTGCCTACGGAGTCCTCGAAGGTTTCGAGCGCGTGCATAACGCGCGCGATGCGATGCGCACCATCACCCTCGATGAGGGCGAAGCGGAGGTCTTTGCGAACTCTGCGCTCGCACTCAAGTACGACGATCCGGCCAAGTCCACGCCTGTCACCGAGAGCCAACTGCTGGCCCCTCGGCGATGGGACGACCGCAAGAACGACCTGTGGGCCGTCTTCAACCGCGTCCAGGAGAACCTAGTCAAAGGGGGCCTGAACGGACGCACGGCCAACGGCCGCAATCAGCGCACCCGTCCGGTGCAAGGCATCGACCAGAACCTGCGCCTGAACCGGGCGTTGTGGCTGCTGGCCGAAGGCATGCGCCAGCTCAAGGCGTGATGCCACGCGGACCTCGCCCACCTCGGGCGAGGCCATTTCCTCTCATCCACCGGGTGCCGTCGGCGGCCCGTCATTCATCATCAGGAGAACCATCATGGCAACCCCATCGGCTTCCGAGAAATCTGTTGCGCCCATCGTCGTCCCCGGCCAGCTCACGCTGCGTACCATCCGCGGCAAGAACGGCCCGTTCACGGTTGGCCGCCTCGCGACGCACCTCGGTACTTTCGAGGTCAAAGACCCGGAGCTGGAGCAGTACCCCGAAGGCAAGTACGACGGGGAATTCATCATCAGGTACATCTTCCCGAAGTCCTATCCGGTCGGCGGCGGCATGCGGTTCGAGATCCGTGCCAGCCTCGACGGCATGACGCTCAACGGCATCGACAAACTCAGCCGCGACGAAGCCCGCAGCTTCGCCACCCAGGACGTCGATCCGCTCGATGAAGAGCAAGGGGCGCAGCCTGCGGCAACGCCGGCCAAGCCCACCAAAGCGTCCAGGCCCGCCAAGCCCGCACCCGTGCAGGCGTCCGCGGACCCGCTGGTCGATACCACGCCCTTCGGCGTGGATGCGCCACCGCCTGCTACGGCCGCTGCCCCCGGCAGCACCGAAGACGGTGACGCCGCGCTCTTCGGCCTGCTGTGGCCGCTGGGCGAGTCCGTGAAACTGGATTCGACCATCGACCGCCGCACCCTGCGCGCGCAGATCGCCCGCCTGGGCGAGCTGGGCTACGCGCTGGACTTCAAGACGCAGGAGTGGAGCCGCCAGGCCGAACCAAAACCTGCGTGATCGCAGACGCCGCATGCGCGGTGTTCTTCATCCACCCGCCGGGGTTCCTTTCCCATGCGGGGGAGGCCCTGGCCATTTTCTGGAGGTCTCCATCATGTCCACCATCGCTTGCGATACCCCGCGTTCAACGCTGGATGAACCCGCGTGGCGGGACCTTTGCAAAGCGGCCGCCGCACACGCCCAGCGCGGTTGCGGCTTGTCCTACGACCACTACGTGACGCTCTTCAGTTCGGCGATCGACGCACAGGCCAATCGTTTGCCGGATGAGCAACGTGCTCAGGCTCTCGAAATCGCGGCCCAGGAATGGGACTACGCAACACCTGCCGAACGGCAGGAAACCCAGGACTGGAATGCGGAGCATGGCTATTGCTCGCACGGGATCGAGTTCGGCTACTGCCCGGCCGGTTGTGATCGAGACGATGACGACTGGGATTGAGGGCGACGCATAGGTTCCTTCGCCGCAGATGCGGCATTCCATCACCCGCTGGGGGTTCTTCCCCACGGGGAGGCCTTCAGCTCAACTTTTCGAGGAGGCCTCTCATGGGCTGGTATTTCTCAAACCAATCGCGGTCCGAACTGATCGCGGAACTGATCGCACCGCAAGAGACCGAGCGCGCCAGCGTCAAGGTCATCGCTCACACCCTGCGCGGCAACGTGCTGTGGTCCGTCGCCGAAGTGACCGCCAAGGTCGAAGGCGTGCATCGTGATCTCGCACCGGGCCAGTCCCTGCGCTACATCCGCTGCGATCTGCTTGAACGAAGCGGCGGCCAGTGGGGCTACAAGTCCTTGGACGAGTCCATGCACCCGTACTACTACACGTGCCCGCTGTCCTATCTGGACCTCGCACCGGAGCAGTCCGCCGACTGGCGTGCAGGCGTTCGCGCCTACCACGCCCGGCGGCGCACACCCACGGCATCCGCGGCATCCGCCGCGGCGTCGATGGCCTGAGCCAGGAGGAACCGACATGGACCCGATCCTGGCAACGCTTCCGCCCTCGTTGCTGGCACTCGTTGAAGGGAGTTTGTCCAACGACGAAGTGTCCTCCGACGAGGAAATGCTGGCGTACTTCATCGACAACGGCCTCACCGAGGACCAGGCACGGCAGGCACTGACCTACCGCGACCAGTACCTCAACAACATCTACCTGGAAGGCTTCACGCCGATCACTTCGGCGGACGAGCCGCTTCACTTCAACCCGCACACCCGGCAGTTCGAGCCGGACTGAGCGGTTTTCTTCCACCCCCTGGGGCAGTACTTGCCCCAGCGGGCGGTGCTGTTCCCGTTCATCCGAGGACACCACCATGCCCGCAAACACTTCTTCCACGCTGTACCGCATCGACGAATGCCCGGACGTGATGGCCGACGCCTGCGTCGGCGATGACCAGGGCAACCTGATCTTCCTGTCCATCTGGGCGCGGGACACCGCCGTCCAGCAGTTCCTCGCTCGCCTGACCCTCGGGCGCGACGAGCAGGGACTGGACCAGTTCCACGTCATCACCGACCAGGGCGGCAGCGTCCCGGTATTCATCGGCAACGTCGATCGCCTGGAAAAGCGCATCACGCGCGCGTACCGGCGGACGCTGTTCGGCTCGCTGTCCAACGTGTGGCTGTTCGACCGGCGCTGCGTCAAGCCCGACAAGGCCAACGCCAGCGCATTGGCACTGCTGCCACGCGACAGCGCCCACAGGCTTGACCGCCTGTGGATGCTGGTGCGGGACACCTGCCCGTTGCCGCTGCTCGATCACTGGCGCGAGACCGTGCTGGAACTGCTGCAAACCCGCGAGATGCTGGCCCGCCTTCCGTTCGCCCTCGGGCCGCTGGAAGGCCATCGGCTCGCCATCGACGTGCCGGCGCTGACCCTGGCGCTCGGCTCCCTGATCCGCAGCGACGCGCTCACCGCCTATCCGTATCCGGCCAAGATTTGGACGCCGGAAGCGGTAGCGGCTTGACCCACCCTCGGAGGCACGCCTTGGCGTACTTCCGTGTTTCATCCCCGCCAACCAGGAGACTTCCATGGCCCTCATGTTCCCGCGGCTCGCCCGCAATTTCGTCAAGAACGGATATTTCCCGACCGACGAACCCACGCTCGAAAGAGCGCTCAACGCACTGATGCCCAGCGACGGGCCGATGTGCATCCTCGATCCCTGCGCCGGCGAAGGCGTGGCGATCGCCGAAGCCGCCCATGCCCTCGGGCGCGAGCAGGCAAAGGCGTTCGCCGTCGAGTTCGACGCGGAGCGGGCGCGCCATGCCCGCGGCCTGGTCGATCACTGCCTGCACGCGGACCTGATGGACACGATGGTCTCCAAGCAGTCCTTCGGGCTGCTCTGGCTCAACCCGCCGTATGGGGACCTGTCCAAGGACGTCAACGGCAACATCGGCTATCAGGGCCAGGGCCGTGCCCGCCTTGAAAAGCTGTTCTACCAGCGCACGCTCTCGCTGCTGCAATACGGCGGCGTGCTGGTTTTCATCGTCCCCGGCTACGTGCTCGACGCGGAGTTGGTCGGCTGGCTGACGCGCCACTACACGGACCTGCGCATCTACCGAGCGGTGGAGACGCAGTTCAAGCAGGTGGTGATCTTCGGACGCCGGGTGCGCCAGCGCGAGCAGGTGCCCGATGGCGTCAAGGCCGTGCGCAATCTGCTGTTGCAGGTAGGGCAAGGCGAAGTCGAAGCCGAGGAACTGCCGAGCGAGTGGCCGTTCCTGCCGTACATCGTCCCCGCCAGCCCGGCCGAGCCAGAGCATTTCTTCCGCGTGACGATGGAGCCCGAGCAGTTCGCCGATGAGGTTGGCAGGCTGCAAGGCTTGTGGCCATCGCAGGACACGCACCTGGGGGCTGCGCAGCAATCGCTGCGTCCACCGGCGCGGGCCTTGTCCCGCTGGCATCTCGCCCTGGCTCTGGCCGCGGGTGCGATCTCGGGGGTTGTGCGCTCCAAGACCGGGCGCGTGCTCGTCGTCAAAGGTGACACCCACAAGGACAAGACGCTCCAGCGGGAGTTCACCGAACGCGAAGACGGCTCCATCGCCGAGACCCGCATCCTCACCGACAAGTTCGTTCCCGTCATCCGCGCGTGGGACATGACACCTGGCTCCGCGACACGGGGCGAGGTGTTGACCATTCGCTGATCCACCGGACGCGCTGCCGTCCTGCTGTACCAACTCGAAGGAGAAACACCATGATCCCCAATCCGTTCAAGCGGCCTGCGCCGCACAAGCAACCGTTGTTCGCACCGAGTACGTTGAAGTTGAGCGAGAAGGTGCATTGGCTGGCCCGGCGAGGCCTGATCGACCCCTTGGCCTATGTCCAGCGCCATGTGCGCGGGGACTGGGGCGAGATCGATGAGGCCACACGCCAAGCCAACGACGTGGCGATCCAACAGGACAACCTAATGATCTCGCAGTTCAGGATCACGCCGGACCTGGCGCTGATCGTCAAGACCAGCGAGGACCACCAGACCACGGTGGTCCAGCTTCCCGAAGAGCGGGACCTGATCTGAGGCCCCACATCGTCATCCTCATCCACCTGACGGAGCCACTTCACTCCGGCAGGGGTGTCGTGGCTCAATGACTCATCAAGGAGGAGCCCATGGCATCGCATCGCATCGAAACCTACTGCCAGCGGCTGGCGTTCCCCATCGGGGCGCTCATCTTCAGCAGAGGTGTAGACCGCCTGGTCCGCGCGGGTCGCCTGGACCCGATCCCGTACTTCAGGCGCCACACCCGTGGCGACTGGGGCGACGTCAACATCCAGCAATGGCAGACGAACAGCAGCGCGCTTCAATCGGGCGCGTCGCTGGAATCGCACTACGTGATCCATCCGGGGCTCGCCATTCGCATCGTCACCGATTCGCAGCGCTGCGCAACCGTCATCGTGCTTCCGTCCGAAGACTGAGCACGGCTCACCTGCGGGCCGCCCAGGCCAGCACCTTCAACCACCCTCAGCCACGCGTCGATTCTCTTCCCACCACGGGGCATGCCATTGCCCCGCTGGGGGTGGTGCATGCCCCATTTTTCTTTGGAGCATCACCATGTCCCTCGATCTCGAAACCACTGCCGCTGAATCCGCGCCCGTACAGGGCGAACTGCTCGACGCGGAATCTTCCCCTCTGACCCTGAGCCTTCAGGATTTTGTCGGCGAGTTCGGCGACGAACTACTCGACGCCCTCAACAGCGCTAATCCGCCGGTCTATACCGGCCAACCGCAGGCGCACCGGCAACTGGTGGTCGCCAGCCTCAAGCGCAAGCTGTTCCCAGCCCAGGCCGAAGTCGTCCACGCCGCCGCCGAGCTGCTGATCGACCGTGGCGAACGTGCTGCGATCGTCAATGGCGAGATGGGCTGCGGCAAGACGACCGTCGGCATTGCCACGGCCGCCGTGCTCAACGCCGAAGGCTATCGCCGCACTCTGGTGCTGTCGCCGCCCCACCTGGTTTACAAGTGGCGGCGCGAGATCCAGGAGACGGTGGCCGGTGCCAAGGTGTGGGTACTCAACGGGCCGGATACGCTCGTCAAGCTCATCAAGCTGCGCGAGCAGTTGGGCGTGCAGCCCACGGGCCAGGAGTTCTTCGTCCTGGGGCGCGTCAGGATGCGGATGGGCTTTCACTGGAAGCCTGTCTTCACCACGCGGCGCACCCGCCACGGCGACGTGGCGGCCTGCCCGGACTGCGGCACGGTCATCACCGACCTCGACGGCGAGCCGGTCAACCCGATCGCGCTCCAAGCCGAGGAGTGCCGCAGGAAGTGCGGCCACTGCGCCGCGCCCCTGTGGACACTGATCCGCCCGCGCAGTCTGTCCGGCAGCGACCAGTCCTCGGCCGTGCTCAAAGCCTTAAAGCGCATACCGACCATCGGAGAGGTCACCGCGCAGAAGCTGATGCAAAAGTTCGGTGACGGGTTCCTGGCGTCGATGCTCGGCGACAACATCCATGAGTTCATCAACCTCATGGATGGCAACGGCGAGCTGGTGTTTTCCGACCGTCAGGCCACGCGCATGGAACGTGCGATGGCCAACATGGAGTTCGGCTTTGGCGAGGGCGGCTATCAGCCGTCCGAGTTCATCAAACGCTACCTGCCGCAAGGCACGTTCGACCTGCTCATCGCCGATGAGGCACATGAGTACAAGAACGGGGGCAGTGCCCAGGGCCAGGCCATGGGCGTGCTGGCGGCGAAGGCTCGCAAGACCTTGCTGCTGACCGGCACGTTGATGGGCGGCTACGGGGACGACCTGTTCCACCTGCTGTTCCGAGCCCTTCCGGGGCGGATGATCGAAGACGGCTACCGCCCGACCACGAGCGGCAGCATGACCTCGGCTGCGATGGCGTTCATGCGCGATCACGGGGTGTTGAAGGACATCTACTCCGAGAGCACCGGCACGGCGCACAAGACGGCCAAGGGCACCAAGGTATCGGTGCGCACGGTCAAGGCCCCGGGGTTTGGCCCCAAGGGCGTGCTGCGCTGCATCCTGCCGTTCACGATCTTTCTCAAGCTCAAGGACATCGGTGGCAACGTCCTGCCGCCGTATGACGAGGAGTTCCGTGAAGTCGCGATGGACACGGCGCAAGCCGCGGCCTACCGCGATCTGGCGGGTCGGCTGACCGCGGAGCTGAAACAGGCTCTGGCGCGACGCGATACGACCTTGCTGGGTGTGGTCCTCAACGTGCTGCTGGCCTGGCCGGATTGCTGCTTCCGGTCGGAGACCGTGGTGCATCCGCGCACGCGCAACACCTTGGCGTTTGTCCCGGCTCAGTTCAACGAGTTCGAGATCAGCCCCAAGGAGCGTGAGCTGATCGACATCTGCAAAGAGGAGAAGGCGCAGGGCCGCAAGGTCCTGGCCTACACGGTCTATACCGGCACGCGCGACACCACGTCGCGCCTGAAGGTGTTGCTGGAGCAGGAAGGCTTCAAGGTGGCGGTGCTGCGCGCGAGCGTGGATGCCAGCCGCCGCGAAGACTGGATCGCCGAGCAACTGGACCGTGGCATCGACGTGCTCATCACCAACCCCGAGTTGGTCAAGACGGGGCTGGACCTGTTGGAGTTCCCGACGATCGTGTTCATGCAGTCGGGCTACAACGTGTACTCGCTCCAGCAGGCGGCACGCCGCTCCTGGCGCATCGGGCAGAAGCAGCCCGTGCGTGTGATCTACCTCGGCTACGCCGGTTCCTCGCAGATGACCTGCCTGGAGCTGATGGCCAAGAAGATCATGGTCTCGCAGTCCACCTCGGGCGACGTGCCCGAATCCGGGCTCGATGTCCTGAACCAGGACGGTGATTCCGTCGAGGTCGCACTGGCCCGGCAGCTTGTCGCCGCATGACACGTTCCACTTACGGCCCTTCGGGGCCGTTTTTTTTGCCGCTCCCGGTAAATCGGACGCTGCCTGGTTCGCATTGTTTGCTGCCGCTCGCGGCCTGAGCGGCGATGGTGAGGGCTGGATGTTTCAGGACGCCGAGCTATGTGCCCCTCTCCACCGTGGTTTCACTATCCCGAACGCCGCCTTCTGGCGGGATTTCTCGGCCTGCTGTGGTCGGTGCTGGCCGGTGGCTGCGCGACGACGACTGCGCCGGTCGCGCCCGACACCATCGCGGAAGTCTTGGCCGCGCCTGAACCCGAGGCTTCCGAGTACATCCCGGTCGTGCGCTACGCCCGCTACACACTGGTCGAACTGGCACCCATGGCGGCGCAGCGCGACCTGTTGTTGCAGACCATCGACGTGTCCATGCCCGAGGATGCCCGCGCCACGGTCGGGGATGGGCTTCGGCACGTGCTCAAACGCAGCGGCTATGGCCTGTGCCAGACCGCGCATGCCGTGATCGAGCTGTACGCGCTGCCGTTGCCGGCGGTACACCTGCACCTCGGCCCCATGACCTTGCGCGATGCGCTGCTCACGCTGGCTGGCCCGGCCTGGGAACTGCACGCGGATGACCGCGCACGGCAAATCTGCTTCGAGCGGCCCGGCGATCGCGCGGTCGCCGAGTCCCCATCCGAGCCACCCGCCACCGAGGCGGTGCAGACGTTCCCGCTGGCACCCATGGTTTCGGGAGGCCAGCCATGAACGCCCCGCAACCTGCCCAGCGATCGACCGCCGCCGTGGTGGTGCAGAGCCTGATGTGGCTCTGGTTGATCTTCCTCAGCGTCTTGGCGGCCCTGGGCTACCAGGCCCTCAGCGACCAGGCCGACCAGGAGCGGCTGGATTCCCGCCTGCAACGCCTGGAAGCGCAGGCAACTGGCTTGGCCGAGACGATCGAGGCCATCCAGCAGCGCCCGGCCGTCGCGACGGACGCTGACCTCAAAGACACCCGCCAGATTCTGGAAGCACGCGCGGCCCAGGTCGAGAAATCTCTCAGTGGCTACGCAGCGGCCGACGACCTCCAGGCGCTGCGCGCGGAGGTCGAGCAGATCAAGGCGCGCCAAGCCGCCGCGCGTGCCACCGCACCCGCCCAGCGGCGCGCATCGCGCACGTCCGCCGCCTCCAAGACCGAGCTGCCGCCGCTGCCATTCCGCGTCGTCGGCGCCGAACTGCGCGCCGGCCAGCGCAGCGTGTCCGTCGCGCCGAGCATCGGGGACTTCACGCCCGCCCAACTTCAGGTGCTGCTGCCCGGGGATGCGGTCGGCCCGTGGCGCCTGCAGGCGATCGAGGGCAACACCGCAGTGTTCCAGGCCGGCAACCAGACCCGCCGCGTGGCGATTCCCTGACCGGAGCACCCCATGAAGCCGTCGATCCTCCTTTTCGCGGTCCTGGTGGCGTCGTCGCAATGGCCCGCCTGGGCGCAGCAGCCCGCAACGACCTCGGCGCGCAACGCACAGAGCCAGGAGCGCCCGCTGGCCGCCCGCGTGCTGGACGACCGGGTGGCAACCGAATGGGGCTTGCAGCCACAAGAATGGGCACGCTACCGCGAGCTGATGGATGGGCCGCTGGGTATCTACTCGCCCAACCTGGACCCGCTGTCCGCCCTGGGCATCGAAGCTCGCACGGACGAAGAACGGCGCCGCTATGCGGAACTGCAGGTGCAGGTGGAAGCGCGCCGCGTCGAGAAGCTGCTCGCCTACCAGCGCGCCTACGACGAGGCCTGGCAGCGCCTGAATCCGGGGATGCAGCGCGTGAACCTGCCCGACGACAAGCCGGGCGCCGGCCCATCCAGCAGTCCCTTGCGCGGCAGCGGCCGCATGGCGGTGTTCGTCAAGGACGGCTGCGCAGCCTGCGGACAGCTCGTGCAGCGCCTGCAATCCTCGGGCGCGGAGTTCGACCTGTACATGGTGGGCAGCCGCCAGGATGACGCGCGCATCCGCGACTGGGCCAAGCGCGCGCAGATCGACCCGGCGCGCGTGCGCGCCGGCAGCATCACGCTCAACCACGACGGCGGCCGCTGGCTGTCACTGGGCCTGCCCGGCGATCTGCCCGCCGCCGTGCGCGAAGTGAACGGCCAATGGCAGCGCCAGCCGTAGCCATGCCCCTGCGCGCACTGGTGCTCACTGCCGGCCTGTATGCCGTTGCCGCCCTGGCCCAGGAGGTTCCGCCACCGGCTTACCAGCTTGCCGCCCAGCGCGCAGGCATCCCCTCGACCGTGCTCTACGCCGTGGCCTTGCAGGAGAGCGGCATCCGGCGCAACGGGCGCCTGGTGCCGTGGCCGTGGTCCCTCAACGTCGCCGGCCAGTCGCGCCGCTTCGCCACGCGCGCCGACGCCTGCGCTGGCCTGCAGCAGGCGATGCGCGCCACGCCGCACACGCGCATTGATGCGGGCCTGGGCCAGATCAACCTCGGCTACCACAAGCACCGCTTTACCGGCGCGTGCGACCTGCTGGATCCGTATCGCAACCTGGCCGTTGCCGCCGAGATCCTGAAGGAGCAGCACACCCCCGGCGAGGACTGGCTGCTGGCGATCGGCCGCTACCACCGCCCCGCAGGCGGCGAGCCCGCCGCCCGCTATCGGCGCAGCGTGTCGCGCCACCTTGCCCGCGTGCAGGGCACGCGACCAGCCGCCGCGGTCCTCGCGGCGCGCCAGGAGACCTCCCCATGACGAAACCCCATCCCGCCCATCTCGCGTTCACGGGCCTACTCATGCTGCTGTCAGGCCTGCCGCTGGCCTCGCGTGCCGGCGAGCCACTGATCGTTGTCGAGGACCGTGGCGGCACGTCGGCATTGCCGTACTACGAAGCCCTGAATCTCCAGCCGCGCGCCAACGCACCGGCGCGGCCGTCCATCCCGACGCCCCAGGTTCCTGCCACACGGGCGGACGAAGCCGCGATGCTGCCGGTGCGCAGCGCCAAGCTCACGCCCGGCACCGTCGCGCGACGGGTGATCGAAGCGCCCGGCCTGCGGCCGTTCGTGGTCATCGGCGACGACGAGGCTTCCCGGGCCTGGTTGCAGCGCCGCGCCGCCGCTTTGCGCGAACGTGGCGCGGTCGGCCTGGTCGTCAACGTCGAGACCGCGCAGGGCCTGGCGCGGCTGCGCGCCCTGGTGCCGGGCGTGCCGCTCGCGCCCGTGGCCGGCGACGACCTGGCCGATCGCCTGGGCCTGCGGCACTACCCGGCGCTGATCACGGCCACCGGCATCGAGCAATGAAGCCATGTCGGGCAAACAGCCGGTCGAGGTTCTGCTACGCCCAGCGGTGGAGCTATACACCGTCGCGGCGTGTGCAGGCGCCGCGTTTCTGTGCCTGGTGGCCCCATGGTCGCTCGCGCTGAGCCCGGCCATGGGCATCGGCAGCGCCTTGGCGTTCGGCGCCTACGGCGCGATCCGCTACCGCGATGCCCGCATCATCCTGCGCTACCGGCGCAACATCCGCCGTCTGCCGCGTTACGTGATGACCAGCAAGGACGTGCCGGTCAGCCAGCAGCGCCTATTCGTGGGGCGCGGCTTTCTCTGGGAGCAGAAGCACACGCATCGGCTGATGCAGACGTACCGGCCCGAGTTCCGCCGCTACGTCGAGCCGACGCCGGCCTACCGGCTGACCAGGCGCCTGGAGGAACGGCTGGAGTTCGCGCCATTGCCGCTCTCGCGCCTGCCGAAGCTCACCGGCTGGGACGCGCCTTTCAACCCCGTGCGCCCGTTGCCGCCTGTCGGCGGCCTGCCAAGGCTGCACGGCATCGAGCCCGACGAAGTGGACGTCAGCCTGCCGCTGGGCGAGCGCGTCGGGCACTCGCTGGTGCTGGGCACCACGCGGGTGGGCAAGACGCGCCTGGCCGAGTTGTTCGTCACGCAGGACATCCGTCGCAGGAATGCTGCCGGCGAGCATGAGGTCGTCATCGTCATCGACCCCAAGGGGGATGCCGATCTCTTGAAACGGATGTACGTCGAAGCCCAGCGCGCTGGCCGCGAAGGCGAGTTCTACATCTTCCACTTGGGCTGGCCGGAAATCAGCGCCCGCTACAACGCCGTGGGCCGCTTCGGTCGGATCTCGGAAGTGGCGACACGCATCGCGGGGCAGCTCTCCGGCGAAGGCAACAGCGCGGCGTTCCGCGAGTTCGCATGGCGCTTCGTGAACATCATCGCCCGCGCCCTGGTGGAACTGGGGCAGCGCCCGGACTACATGCTGATCCAGCGCCACGTCATCAACATCGACGCGCTGTTCATTGAGTACGCCCAGCACTACTTTGCCAAGACGGAGCCCAAGGCCTGGGAGGTGATCGTCCAGATCGAGGCCAAGCTCAACGAGAAGAACATCCCAAGGAACATGATCGGGCGCGAGAAGCGTGTGGTGGCGCTGGAGCAATACCTCTCCCAGGCGCGCAACTACGACCCTGTGCTCGATGGCCTGCGCTCGGCGGTGCGCTACGACAAGACCTACTTCGACAAGATCGTTGCATCGCTGCTGCCGCTGCTGGAAAAGCTCACGAGCGGCAAGATCGCCCATCTCCTGGCGCCGAACTACTCCGACCTGGCCGACCCGCGCCCGATCTTCGACTGGATGCAGGTCATCCGAAAGCGGGCCATCGTCTATGTGGGTCTGGATGCGTTGTCTGACGCCGAGGTCGCCGCAGCGGTCGGCAATTCGATGTTCTCTGACCTGGTTTCGGTGGCCGGACACATCTACAAGCACGGAATCGACGATGGCCTGCCCGGCGCAGTGGCTGGCGCTCGCGTGCCGATCAACGTTCATGCCGACGAATTCAATGAACTGATGGGCGATGAATTCATCCCGCTCATCAACAAGGGCGGCGGTGCCGGCCTGCAAGTCACGGCGTACACGCAGACGCTCTCGGACATCGAGGCCCGCATCGGAAATCGCGCGAAGGCCGGCCAAGTGATCGGGAATTTCAACAATTTATTCATGTTGCGCGTGCGCGAGACGGCCACCGCGGAACTGCTGACGAGGCAGTTGCCGAAGGTCGAGGTCTATACAACCACCATCGTCTCGGGCGCGACGGACAGCTCAGACATCCGCGGCGCGACGGATTTCACGTCGAACACCCAGGACCGCATCAGCATGGCCAGCGTGCCGATGATCGAGCCGTCACACGTCGTCGGCCTGCCCAAGGGCCAGTGCTTCGCGCTGCTGCAGGGCGGCCAGCTCTGGAAGGTGCGTATGCCGCTGCCGGCGCCGGACCCGGATGAAGTGATGCCGGCGGACCTGCAGCAACTGGCCGGGTACATGCGCCAGAGCTACAGCGAGGCCACGCAGTGGTGGGAGTTCACCAGCTCGTCGGCCTTGCAGGATGCGGCCTTGCCCGACGACCTGCTGGACGATGCCGCTGCGGCCGAGCCCGGCGCGGTGGCCACCGGCGCCGACGATGGCGCGGGCAACGAGGCCGTGCCATGAAGGATGCCGCCTCGACCGCGCAGCGGGAGCAGAACCATCGCCAAGGCTTGATCGTCGGCACCATCACCTTACCGTTCCGGCTGCTCGGGGTGCTCATTGGCTCGCTGCTGTTCTCGATCGTGGTGGAGTGCGCCGGCATGCACCTGTTCTGGAAGGACCAGGGCTGGCGCCACTCCCAGCAGATGCTGCGGTACGAACTCGGGCACCTGTCCAACCACTTCACGCGCAGCGTGGTGGTACAGGAGCCCGGGCGCACGGCGCACGAGTTGGTGGATACCGGGTACGAGTGGGTGTTCGTGCGCTCGGGGTTGCTGGAGCGCATGAGCCAGACCGCCGAGCGCGTCCGCGCGCCCAGCCACGGGCAGAGCCGCAACTTCCGCTACTACATCAGCCAAGTCTATGTCTGGGCCGAAAGCTACCTGATCGCTGCGGCCTTCACGACGCTCACCTTCCTGGTGCGCCTGCTGGTCCTGGTGCTCACGCTGCCGCTGATCCTCACGGCGGCATTCGTCGGCCTGATTGACGGCCTGGTGCGACGGGATGTGCGCCGGTTCGGCGCGGGCCGCGAATCCGGCTTCATCTACCACCGCGCGAAGGCCAGCCTGATGCCGTTGGCCGTGCTGCCTTGGGTCACCTATCTCGCTCTGCCCATATCGGTGCATCCTCTGGTCATCCTGCTGCCCAGCGCGGCGTTGCTGGGGATGGCAGTCAGCCTGACCGCAGGCAGCTTCAAGAAGTACTTATGAGGTGACACGGGCGGCACGGCTCTGCAAAGCCGTGTGCCGTTCATCGGTTCTGCAGGGTATCAAGAGCAGCATCCAACGCCGTAACCGCCTCGACGACCGTTCTTACCGTCGCCCGATCAAACTCATGATCGCGCTGAGCGTCGTGCACACCGCTATTGAGGTAACCCCATTCAATACTCGTACCGCTGACATTGAGCAGCCGGACCAACGCCCCTACGGCATCCGGCGCACCCGCATGTTGCGCCGCGATACGCTCGACGGCCGACCGCAACTTGGTGCATTTATTGTTCAGCTCCCAAGGCGCGCGGGGCCCGCTCAGCTTGATGTCGATCCGGCCGTCCGCCCGCCGACCCAGCCACGTCCACAGGCGGTCCGTCAGACTCTCCAGCGCCGGCCGGGCCTGACGCAGTGCCTCGCGTTTCTCGTCAGCCGCCAACGCCTGCTGGGCCAGAAGAACATAGTTCTTCGCTGGCGGGTCGCTGTCGACCCGCAGTTCGTGCTCTCCCTGATGCGGGAGAAACTTGTAGCGCTTAATGGCCGCGGCGCGGCGCACGCCCAACTCCTGCTGGATGCGGTGCAGGAACTCCTCTGCGTGCGAGGTGAGGATAACCTGCTTGCCGTGGAGCAAACCGTCCTCGAAGAAGGTACGCCAGATGCCATCGCGATGGTCGTCGTCGATCGCGTTGACGACGTCATCGAATATGACCACGGGGCAGCCCTGCGCGAGGTTCTTGGCAAGCAGAATCGCCAGGCCCAGGCATTTGATGTGCCCTTCGCTGAAGACGATCAACGCGTCGTAGCGCGCGCCCGGCTCGCCGGCGAACTCCACCTCGATCTTGCCGTTCTCGGCCACGGGCAACCACAGCGCGTGCAGCAGATCGCCGGGCGGATCGGCCCGGTTGAATGCGTTGTAGAGATGGCGGGCTTGGTCTCCCAGCCCCTGTAGCAGAACCCCCGGCAGAGCGGTCAGGTATGCCTGAATCTCGGGCAGGAAGCCGTCGTAGGCGGCCTTGACCCGCTGATGGTGCACCACCACCGGCATTTCGTCCGTGGCCGCCTGGATCAGGCCGCGGTTCGCGTCGTCGAATTGGGCCACGGTTTGGCGGGCGGCCGCCAGCTCCTGATCCGCAGTCGTGCGCATGGTCCGCAGCCGTTCGATCTCCAGCTGATGCTGTTGCAGGCGGTCCCGCTCCTGGGCCATCGCGCCGCGCTGGGCATTCACGTCGCGCGCCTGCGCGTCGAAGCCTTCGATGATCTGTGCGATCCGTAAGAGGGCTTGCCAGGCGCGCTGGTCCCCATTCACCCCGCCGCCGAGCCAATTGCCCGCCGACGTGGGAGGCAGCAGTGGCAGGCCCGCGGCCTGCGATTCGGCAGGACAAGCGACCCCAGCCGCCGCCACCACGCGGCGCATTTCGTCACACAGCGCTCGGACCGCCTCGCTCAACTGCGTCCGATGCCCGGCCTCCTGCTGCTGCAGGACGGCCAGTTGCGCGAGCTGCTCCAGGCCCATTCGCGCCCTGGCGAACGGGTCCTGCGCCACGGCGGCCAGTTCGGTTCCACATGCCGGACACGCGGTCGCCCCGTCCGCCAACGCTTGCACGGCCTCGTAGAGCTTCGCGTACGACACCTCGCCGGCGCGGGCCGCGAGTTGCGCGGAAGACGCTTGCCACAGTCCCTGGACGCGGTAGGCCTCTGCCAGCAACGCTTGCAGGCGGGCCTGGGTCACCTCGTGAATGGCAGGCGGGTTGGCGTCCAGCTGAGCCTGGACATACGGTAGCCGTCCTTGCTGCTGCGGCGTACCCAGCAGCCAGTCCACGCAGGTTTGATAGGTCGCGCCAGGTGACATGCGCTGCGCCAAAGCTTGTTCCAGGCCCTCGACCGCTGCGATCTTCTGCGGGTAGGCGGCGATGGTCTGTTCGGAGTTCGCCAACTGCAGGCGACGCTGCGCCAGCTGCGCCGCCTGCACGCCGGCAAGCATCAGGTCCTGATCGAGCGAGGGGTTGAAGCCGCGCACGAACTCGCTGAACTGGTCCACGCCGAACAGGGTGGCGATGAGCTGGCGCTGATCGCTCGGGGTCCGCGCGGCGATTCGGGCGAAATCGTCGAGGCGGTTCTTCTCGATGAAGCAGAAGCGATACTCAGCTTCGTCGGGCTGGACGGCCTGCGCCTCGCCCGCCGCCGTAGACGACAGGACTGGCGCGATGTGGCGGCGCAGGCGAGCGTTGTTGCAGTACGTCCGCTGGTCGACCCGCTTGGCCTGCGCTTCGCTGATCGAACCGAGCATCGCCACTTCCAAGGCTTCGCAGAAGCTGCTCTTGCCGGTGCCGTTGGCACCGTAGACCAAGGTGATGTCATGGCTGAGGTCGAACGTCTCCTGCCGCATGAATCCTCGAAACGGCCCGACTTCGAGCTGGTGCAGTCGCCCGAGCGCCGGCCCGTTTTCGGGGCCGCGCGCGTCCCCGTCGTAGGCGACAGGCATCTGCGCCAGATGCGCGATGGCCAGCGGCGCCAAGCGCGTGGAGCGCCCCCGGCGTGCAGCACCGACCTCGGCCAGTGGCTGCAGGTGATCGAGCACCAGGTGCGCCAGCCGGCGCACGTCGTCGTGCACGTGCCGCTGCGTCAAGTGCGCCAGGAACCGGTGGTACTCCGAACGTATGCTTGCCACAGCGACCCCTCACTTGGTCAACCACTGACCGTAAGCCTCCACATCGATCATGGGGACCGTTCCACTGAACTGAAGCTGCGCGATCAGCTTGAAAAGAAACGCGGTCGCCGGCTTGTTTTCGTTGGTGTAGCTGTACGCGCCGCTGGCTTGGTCATAGAAAAAGTGCCCGTGGGCGGCAACGCATCCGATGTCCAGACGCCCCTCGGTGAGGTTTGCGTTCAGCGCCTTGTCCATGGATGGGCCCAATGCAGGACTCCATTCGCTCTCGAAGGTGAGCAAGCCACCCAGAATCGGAATCAACGGCTTCGCTGGGTAGGTCCCGCCAGCGTGCGGGATCGGCAGGCTCGTGCGGTGCAGCCTGCGCACACTGGCGACCTTCTCCTGGGCATAGGCCACAAGCCCCGCGTCAGCCGTCTGCTTGGCCTCGAACACGGCGTACACGCTTTCGGCTGGAATGATCGTCTCGTTCTCGTAGGTGAAGATAAAAGGCGAATATTGCCGATCAAACACCACCACATCGATCTGCTGGCTGAAGTTCCCCAGGCTGTCCACCACATGCGCCTTCGCCGCCTGGTACCGTTTGGGCAGATAGGTATCCAGCATGTCGATCCAGACGTTCTCGCTCGCATCCCCCTTCGCACCCGGGTGACCGAAGGTCTTGCGTACTACGGACAAGCGCTGCTGGATGTCTTCATGCAGGGACGACAGGAGCTGGGAAAGCGACCACTGGGACATGCTGTACCTCGATGGGACGTGTATGGAAGCCGATGGAATCAGGACAGTGGGAACTTGGGGCCAAACAGTGCGCGCCAGGCGCGAAGCGCTTCGATATTGCGACCACGACGCGCGTGGTCGATGGCGATGCTTGCGTCCTGGCTCGCCTGGAACAGCAGCTGCTGCGCGCGCTGCTTGCGCGCGGCATCCATATCGTTGCTGATTGCCGGGCCAAGTCCGGCGGGATCCGGCCACTCGTCATGAACACGATCGGCAAGCGTGGCAAAGAACGACTGGATCTCGCGATCGAACGATCCTCCCCAGCCGCCGTAAAGACACTCAAGGGCCATTACCTCGATCAGGAACGAGGGCTTCACCGGCTTCTGATCGCCGTGCTTGGGATTGTTGTTCCAGTACTTCACCATGCGCACGAGACCTTTCCACTCATTGCCATAGGCTTGGTGCGCTGCGGTCGCCTTGTCCTTATGGATCTCCGGGTCCGTCTTGATCCACTTTCCGGACGCCGTATCGGGGATCTCATACTGGTCGCCGGTGTCGAATGCGGGCACCGCATCCACGCTGACCACCCGGTAGTCCGTGTTGTCCTCCGCGTCGATGTGAACACCGAAATCCACGTTGATCGAGCGCGCCTGTTTGCGCACGGCCGCCGAACCGTATTTCTCCACCAATGCAGAGTGGAAATCATCCAGCACTACCGATGCGGCCTTGCCGTGGTAATGCTTCTCCGAGTCCTTCAGCACGAAGAAGATGTCGATATCCTTGAGCGGCTTCGTCTTCGTGTATCGAGCATAGGACCCGGTCAGGAAGCTGCGCGCGATGCCGAACTTGGTCTGCAGGTAGTCCCGCACTTCGTTCTGGCGTTGCGAGGCATTCTTCTGTTCGCGTTCGTTGAGTTCCAGACGCGACTTGAACTTGCGAAAAGCTTCATCGATCGACAGCATCAGCGTTGCCTCCAATATCCGGCCTGACCCGCCAGGCCGCTGTGTTCGACAGTCGAGCCTAGGCTCTGCTTGACCATTCCATCCGTCGAGCGATAACTTCCTTTGCTCCACCCCTCCACATCAGGCCGCCCTGGCTTTGTATCGAGCATTAACTTGTACTTGGCCTGCGATGGCAGCAGCCCAGCTTTCTTGATCGCGTACTTCAACTGCTCGGTATCTGTCCAGAAGCTGCCGTCGCCATCGGACCACCCATACACGATGTCGATATCCCATCGGGTCACGAGTTTGTCGGTTGCCGGGTTGTAGATCTCCAGAATCACCTTGCGCAGATCACCGGTCCCGAGCCACGTCTTGATGGCTCGGGTATTGCTCTCCCAGCGATCCGCGAAGTGCTCGGGGTCCAGCCCACTGAGCAGGATGATGTCTTTCAAGCTCTTGAGGATGTTGTCGGTCACATAGGTAACCGAGTGCGTGTACGAGTAGGTGGCGACGGTGCTCATGACTTGAGGAAACCTCCGAGGTCGAGCGACAGCGCTTGTCCAGCATCGGCCTGCGCCTGCGTGGCAATTCCTTGGCTCAAGTCCCGTGCAATGATGCGAGAACTGTGCTTTTTGAGCGCGGTTTGCACCCAGCCGAGCTGCTCCTTCGGACACGGCAGCGAGACTCCCCAGTCTCCCTTCAACGGCTCGAACCCCAAGACTTCTTCGTTGGCATCATCACCATCGATCGCGTCTTCGTCGAAGAGGCAGTAGATCCTGGTCCGTGGTCCATCGCATGTCGCAACGATGGGCGCGCTCTTGGGTGCCTGGTCGGCGATCAAGCTGGCGGCCACGCCCGCCACGGCCCTGAGTTCAGAGCGAGCCGTGCCGTCCTTGCCCTGAGTGAGCAGTTCGACAATGGCATCCCACGTCTGCAACGCATCGCGGTGCGGCGAGCTGCGAAACGTCCGGCTGACAACGGTGGTCATTTTTGCTTCCCTCCTTGAAGGCGCATTTGCGTTGCCTGTCGTATCGCACTGCGCAGGTGCTCTACGGAAAGCTTGTTCGGATCGATAGCCACTTGCGGGTCGGCCGCGAGGGCGTTGGCTACGACCTTGCGAATGGCCCGACCATCCAATCCGACGCACTCGCCAGCGCACGCGTCGAACTGGTGAGCCGAGGAAAGCTTGCCAATCCCCGGAAATGTCTTTGCCAGGCCATTCAGGCAGTCCACCAGGATCTGCTTGCAGGCATCCTTGCCGGGCAGTGGCACCTCCATCACCATGTCGCAACGAGATAGGAAGGCACTGTCGACGGCCTGTGGGAAGTTGCTGGTGGCCACGAACAGCAGATGCGGGTTGCGTTCGGCCAACATGTCCAACTGCACCAACACCGCGTCGGTGGCCCGGTGCACATCAACCGGGTTGGCTTCCAGGCTGAGCTTGGCTCGATCAGCCGCAAGCGTTTCGACCTCGTCCAGAAGGACGATCGTCGGGCCCGCCGCTGCGGATTCTGCGATCGATTGCGAGAACAGGTCTGCCACGGCGCGTTGAGTCTTTCCCATTGCAGAGCTCGTCAGCGTGTGAGGCTCTACTTCCAGCAATCGAAACTTCGCAGAAGAAAAAGATTCGGCCACACGATGCGCCAAGCCCCGTGCCAAGGAGGTCTTCCCAGTCCCCGGCGGGCCGACCAACAAGATCACGCCGTGCAGGGGGAGTACCGTGCGCTCCACCTTGGGGCGCACCGTGAAGTTGACGATCGCCTGTGACAGCAACTGCTTCTTGAGAGCTTCGTCCATGACGATGGAATCCCACAGGGCGCCCAGCGACGTGTCCGGCAGCTTCCAGCTTCGATGGATGCCTTTCGGCAAAGTGGCGTCTGATGAAGGATTCTTGGTCATCCGTGGCTCTCGGCGGGTCAGAGAATGGTGCGATAGGTCGCCAGCACCTTGGTCGTTTGCACAAGGCCCTGGCGCAGCAGGATTTCGAGATAGCGGTCCACCTCGATCGGCGGATGCTTGAGTTGGGCACGCTGGCGCTGCGCAGCCGACACCACGGCGGCCGCGTCCAGATCCAGTAGGTTGTCCACAAACTCATCGGGGTGCTGCGATTCGATGCCGTACGGAGCCAGCAGATCGTTCGGGAAATCCCGTTCGTTGAACGTCACAATCACGCTCGCACCGCAGCGAATCGCCGCAGCCAGGACGTGCCGGTCGTCCGGATCGGGCAATGTCAGGCCTGCCACGAGCGCTTCGTAGCCCTCCACCAAGCCGTCCGGAATTGCCCGGTCCATGAGATCCGACGTCCTGTCGACCTGAACCCGGGTGAGATCGGGGCGGTTGATCAACAGGTTGCGTTTCCACTCCTCATGAATGGCTTGGCTCCACCGCGCCCGGAAGCGGCCAGACAGGCCGAGCCACATCAGGAAATCCCGCAGTGGCGCGGGATATAGAACGCACGCGTCGTAGACGGCGGTGAATGGGGAATGCCTCATTCGTATCCCATTCCCAACTCTTGCGACTGCTGAGCGAGTTCGGCCATCGCCTGCTCACTGGCGCGCTCGCGCGCTTCCTTGTACTGCATCAGATCGGCGAACCTCACCCTGCGGTGCTTGCCGGTGCGATGAAATGCCAACACCCCATCTTCGAGCAGCTTGACGAAATGGGGACGGGACACGTTGAGCAAGTCCGCCGCCTCTTGGGTCGTCAGCTCTGCATGGACGGGCACCACCTTTACTGCATTGCCATCGGCCAACTCGGCCAGGATGTCGACCAGCAGGCGTAAAGCCGAGGTAGGCAGTTCCACCTGATGAGCCTGTTTGTGGTCATCAAAGATCTGGATGTGCTGCGTCTCGAACTGGGTTGCGAGGTAAGCCGCCAAGGCACGTTGACCCTGGACGGCTGCCTTCACCTCTCCCGCGGCGGGAAGGGTCATCTTGGATTGGGCAGTGGCGGTGGTCATGGGTAGCTCCTAAGCGAAAACGGTTGCAGAGCCGATCATATTCGAAATACTCGAAAAACGCAATAATCGAAACGCGACCCGGGCTTTTGTAGGTTCGCTCGCAGCATGCCCAATCCGGTCGTCCGCCAGTTCCTATTGTTTGCGGCCTGAAACAGCCCTGATCTCCACGATCAACCCATTGCTGATCACACAGGAATGGCGCGATGGTGGCTTCGATCTGGCTGCGCGCCGCGCATCGCGGCGTGCCCACTTTTTTCGTGACGGCCCTCGTGCTGGGCCAGTCCCCGATGGCATTGGCCGAGTCCCCGGCGCAGCGCCAGGAGTTGGTCGCCGCGCTGCGCCAGCTCGACGCGCTGGAACGCACCGTCGCGGACAGCGCCGCGCATGCCCCCATCCAGCCGGGCGAGCGCTACCACTTCGATTACCCACGGCTGCTGGCTGACCTGGCGCGCGTGCGCGCCGGCATCCAGTTCCACCTGACGCCATCACGCGCTCAGCCGCGCGACCCCTCCGAACTGGCCGGCGACTACCGCACCGAGCGGGCCGCTTCGCCATCGCCGAAGACGACTGCGGAGGGCGAGCAATGAACGGCGCCCAGGTCTCGGCATTTCAAGCCAACAGCGGTATCGCGCCTTCCGCGATGGCGACCGTCCTGGTCGGCGTCGTGCTCGCGGTCCTGCTCGTGTGGGGCGTCTGGGCCATCCGAACGGCCTACGTGGGGTGGTCCGAGAGCCGCCTCAACCAGCGCCAGTTCCTCGGCGTCTGCATTCGCTTCGTCGCGATGTACCTCGTCCTGAGTTTCTTCCTTCTGTCCTGACCTGAAAGGCCCGACCATGCACAACCGCAACCTCACTTCCCGTTTTGCCCAGCGCGCCGCCGTGGCCCTGGGCGCCGCCGCGCTGCCCGCGCTGTCGTTCGCGCAAGGTCTGCCGCAATTGGAGAACCCCACGCGCGGCACCGGCAACGGCATCATGGAGACCATCCGCAACTACGGCTACGACATCATCATGCTCGTGGCCCTGCTGGTGGTGGCGTCGATGTTCATCGGCGTCTGCTACCACGCCTACGGGACCTACGCGGAGATCCACACCGGCCGCAAGACGTGGGGCCAGTTCGGCCTCACGGTCGCCATCGGCGCCGTGCTGCTCGTGATCGGCATCTGGCTGCTCACCGAAGCCACCGGCATCCTGTAAGCGAGGCCGGTATGTCCGAGCAGCAGCACGTCCGTGCGGACGGAACGGTCACCTTCCTTCCGCACCGGCTCAACCGCCATCCCGTTGTGGTGCGCGGCCTCACCGCTGACGAACTCTGGATTTGCTGCGGCCTGTCCGGCGCCGCCGGCCTGCTGGTCGGCGCGCCGCTGTCCTGGGTGTTCCGCACGATCGCGCTGGCGCCGACGTTCGTCGTCCTGGGCGTGGCGCTCGGCGTCTTCATCGGCGGCGGCATCCTGCGCCGCCTCAAGCGTGGGCGTCCCGACACCTGGCTGTATCGGCAACTGCAATGGCGCATCGCCACGCGCCATCCGCTGATGGCAGGCTGGGTCGGTGGCCATGTGCTGATCTCGCGCTCGGGCTTCTGGTCCACCCGCAGGAGCATGCGATGAGCCGCTTCAAAAACGAGATTACCCATCTGCAGGCGCACATCAAGACCTTGCGCCTGGGCGCGGGCGCGCTGGTCGTCGTCGCCCTGGTCATGGGCGGCGGCTGGTGGAGCGCGCCGCGCGACCTGACCATCCACGTCCCGCCCGACCTGCGCTCCGGCAGTACCCGCAAGTGGTGGGAAGTGCCGCCCGAATCGGTCTATGCGTTCACGTTCTACGTGTTCCAGACCCTCAACCGCTGGCCAACCAATGGCGAAGAAGACTACTCGCGCAACCTCCACACGCTCTCGCCGTACCTCACCCCGTCCTGCCAGGCCTTCCTGCGGGCGGACTATGACTACCGCCGCTCCACGGGCGAGCTGCGTCAGCGCGTGCGCGGCATCTACGAGATTCCCGGCCGCGGCTATGGCGACGACCCCACGGCGCGCGTGCGCACCGTGTCCGATCGCGACTGGGTGGTGACGCTGGACATCACGGCGGACGAGTACTACGGCGCCGAGCAGGTCAAGCGCGCCCTGGTGCGCTATCCGATCAAGGTCACGCGGGTGGACGTCGATCCCGCCCGCAACCCGTTCGGCCTGGCGCTGGACTGCTACGACGGCGCGCCCCAGCGCATCAGTGCACCGGAGCCGACGCGCCCGGCGCCGAGTGGCCTGTCTCCGCAAGCGCCTCAAGGAGGAAACACCCCATGAAGCATCCTGTACTCGCGCTGCTGGGGCTACTGGCCGTGGCCGCGGCACCCGTCGCCCAGGCGGTGGAGATCCTGCGTTGGGAACGCATGCCACTGGCAGTGCCGCTGAAGGTCGGTCAGGAACGCATCGTATTCATCGACCGGAACGTGCGCGTGGGCGTGCCCGCAGGCGTGGGCGAGCGCCTGCGCGTGCAGAGTGCGAGCGGCGCGGTGTACCTGCGTGCCAGCGAGCCGATCGAGCCCACGCGGTTGCAACTGCAGGACGCCGACACGGGCGCGCTGATCCTGCTGGACATCGTAGCCGAACCGCCCAAGGACGGGGAAGCCGAGCTGGAGCCGGTGCGCATCGTCGAGGGTGACAGCGCACCGGGACGCTATGGCGAGCAGGCCGACAGTGCCGAGGCCCCGGCACGCGCCCAGGGCCAGGCAGGTGCGCGGACCGCGCGGCGCGAAACTCCGGTCCCTGTCGTGCTGACGCGCTTCGCCGCGCAGAACCTCTACGCACCGCTGCGCACCGTCGAGCCGCTTCCGGGCGTCATGCGGGTCAACCTTCCCCGCGACCTCGACCTGGACACACTGATGCCAACGCTGCCGGTGCGCGCGGCCGTGCTCGCGTCGTGGCGCCTGGAAGACCAATGGGTGACTGCCGTGCGCCTCACCAACACCGGCGCCGACTGGGTCGCGCTCGACCCGCGCGTGCTGCAAGGCGATTTCCTCACCGCCACCTTCCAGCACGAGGCGCTGGGCCCGCGCGGCACGACCGAGGACACGACCGTGCTGTACCTGGTCACGCGCGGCCGCGGCCTCGCGCAGTCGCTGCTGCCGGCGATTCACCGCTTCGACCCTGCCGTGCATCTGCCGCAGCCGGACGGCGACGAGAACGCCAAGGAGGCCCGCCATGCGCAGTAACGGCCTGCTCAAGTGGCTGATGATCCCTGTCGCCATCCTGGTGCTGTTCGCCGGTATCCGGCTGTTCTCGGGTGGAGGCGGCACGGCGCCACCCGTGGCGGACAACGGCGCCCAGCTCACGCCCGAGGAAATGAAGGCGCTGGGCATCGAAGGCGACACCCCGCGCGACACCGTGGCGACGCTCGTTGCCCAAGTGAAGCAGTTGCGCACCGAGCTTCAGACCGCGCTCTCGGACAACAAGTCGCAGCGTGAAGAGAACCAGCGGCTGCGCCAGCGCGAGAACTCCATCGACCAGCGCATCAACTCGGCGCTCGAATCCGAGCGGTCCAACCTGCGCCGCGACCAAGAGCAGGCGGCCAGCGCGCGCCAGCAGACCGAAGGGCTGCTCGCCGACCTGCAGCGGCGCCTGGACAGCATCGGCGGGCGCGGCGGCGGCCATGCGGACCTGCCCGTGGGCCTGGGGCTGCAGGGCGGCGACGAGGCCGGCATGGAGGGCGGCGTGCGGTGGGTCGAGCCGGACGACGCAAAGCCCGCCGAGGGGCGCAACGGGGGGCGTGGCGCGAGCGGCGGCATGAGCTTCCCCACGAGCTTCGGCCCGGCGCAGAGCACGCTCGAAACCACCGCTGAAACCGTGGCCAACGCGGGCGCCCGCGCCGCCGGGGTCAAGAATGCCAAGCCGGTCTATACCGTGCCGACCAACTCGACGCTAATGGGATCGGTGGCGATGACGGCCCTGATCGGCCGCGTGCCGATCGACGGCACGGTCAACGATCCCTATCCGTTCAAAGTTCTGGTCGGGCCGGACAACCTGACCGCCAATGGCATCGACATTCCCGACGTGGCCGGCGCCGTGTTCAGCGGCACCGCCTCGGGCGACTGGACGCTCTCGTGCGTGCGAGGTCAGGTGCGCAGCATCACGTTCGTCTTCAACGACGGCACGATTCGCACGATCCCCGAAGACCGCGAGGGCAACCAGCAGAACAACCAACAGCGCGACGGCTTGGGCTGGATCAGCGATCCCCACGGCATTCCTTGCGTCAGCGGCGAGCGGCGCAGCAACGCCCAGCAATACCTCGGCTCGCAGGCCCTGATCACCGCGGCCGGTGCCGGTGTGGCCTCGCTCATCGAGAGTGGCAGCGGCCGCATGTCCTATGTCGGCTCGGACGGCTCCATCGGCACCGTGGGCATCACCGGCCAAGAAGCGGTCGGCCAGATTCTCGCGGGCGGTGTCCGGGACATGTCGGCCTGGGTCAACAAGCTCTACGGCCAAGCCTTCGCCGCCGTCTATGTCCAACCCGGCGCCAAGGTTGCCGTCCACCTCGAAAAGCCGCTCGCCATCGACTTCGATCCCGAAGGCCGCAAGGTCGATCACCGCGCAGGAGAAAGCCATGCCCTTGAACTTGACTAACCTGGCCCGTGGCCTAGCACTGGCCCTCGCCGTCGCGGTGCTCGCCGGCTGCGCCACCAGCAAGGAAAAGCTGTTGACCCACGGTGACCGCACGATGATGGACATCTGGCAGCAGGAGGCCGGCGACGGCGGTGGCGCAGCCGGACGGAATGCCGGTCGCCAACTGCTCGATGCGCGCCAGAGCCTGCGTCGGCCGCTGACCGACGCCGACATGCAGGCCGCGCCTGCCGAGCAGATGCGCTATACGCGCACCGCCCGCAACGAGGTTCATCGCCAGTTCCAGCGCCTGCCCAATCCCGATCTCGTGATGTACGTGTACCCGCACCTGGCCGGCACCGATCCCGTGCCGGTGCCGGGCTACACGACCGTCTTCCCGCTGTACCAGCGCATTCAGTACGCGATGCCGGGCGAGCGCGTGGAGGACTACTGATGCGGTGGAAACTTCCCTGGTCGAAGCTGACGGGCGCCAGCATCAGCGGCCCGGCTGGCGATGAGCAGCCGGACGGCTGGCAGCGCCACGTTGATGCCCTGCAGCAGGTCGGCATCCCCGAACCCGGCGCCCCGGTGCAGGGCCGCAGGCCGGCGACCGTGGCCGAGGAGCAGGCGCTGTACGACGTCGCCCCGTCCTTCGTGGAACTGCTGCCCTGGGTGGAGTTCTTGCCCGAGTCTAAGGCGATGCTGTTGGAGGACGGTCAATCCGTGGCCGCCTTCTTCGAGCTGGTGCCGCTGGGCACCGAGGGCCGGGAGCCTGGCTGGCTCGCGCATGCCCGCGACGCCTTGGAAAACGCGCTTCAGGACAGTTTCGATGAACTGGACGAGAACCCGTGGGTGCTCCAGCTCTATGCACAGGACGAACCGAGCTTCGACCAGTACATGCAGACCTTGCGCGATTACGTGCAGTCACGTGCGCGCGGTTCGGCGTTCACCGAGTTCTACCTGCGCTTCTTCGGCCACCACCTGCGCGCTGTGGCCAAGCCCGGCGGCCTGTTCGAGGACACGGTGGTCACGCGGCTGCGCTGGCGCGGCCAGACGCGGCGCGTGCGCATGGTGGTGTACCGCCGCGCGAGCGGTCAGCGACAGGCAAACCGCCGCGGCCAGACACCCGAGCAGATGCTGGGCATCGTTTGCGATCGCCTGTGCGGCGGGCTGGCGAATGCCGGCATCCAGGCCCGGCGCATGGTTGCAGCGGACGTTCACGACTGGCTGCTGCGGTGGTTCAACCCGCGCCCCACGCTGCTCGGGCCTGGGGTGGAGGACCGGGAGCGCTTCTACGCGTTGGCGCGCTATCCGGACAGTACCGAGGAAAGCGAGGCCGGCGAGATCGAGCTGGCGAGCGGGCGGGATTTCAGCCAGCGGCTGTTCTTTGGGCAGCCGCGCTCGGACGTGGCGCAAGGGGCCTGGTACTTCGACGGCATGCCGCACCGCGTGCTGATCACCGACCGGCTGCGCATGCCGCCCGGCACCGGGCACCTGACCGGCGAGACCCGCAAGGGGGACGCGATCAACACGCTGTTCGACCAGATGCCCGAGGACACCTTGATGTGTCTCACCATGGTGGCCACGCCGCAGGACGTCCTCGAATCGGACCTCAACCATCTGGCGAAGAAAGCTGTGGGCGAGACGCTGGCGTCGGAGCAGACGCTCAAGGACGTGCATGAAGCCCGCTCCCTGATCGGCAGCGCGCACAAGCTCTACCGGGGCACTCTGGCGTTCTACCTACGCGGGCGCGACGAGGCGGAACTGGATCGGCGCGGCCTGGACCTCGCGAACGTGATGCTCAACGCCGGCCTGCAGCCGGTGCGCGAGGACGACGAGGTGGCGCCGCTCAACAGCTACCTGCGCTGGCTGCCGTGCTGCTACAACCCCGGCAAGGACCGGCGCCGGTGGTACACGCAACTGATGTTCGCCCAGCACGCGGCGAACCTGTCGCCGGTGTGGGGCCGCGCCCAGGGCACGGGGCACCCCGGCATCACGATGTTCAATCGCGGAGGCGGCCCGATTACGTTCGACCCCTTGAACAGGTTGGATCGGCAGATGAATGCCCATCTGTTTCTGTTTGGCCCTACGGGCTCGGGCAAGTCCGCCACGCTCAACAACCTGCTGAACCAGGTGACGGCCATCTACCGGCCGCGGCTTTTCATCGTGGAAGCCGGCAACAGCTTCGGCCTGTTCAGCGACTTCGCGCGGCGCCTGGGCCTGACCGTGAACCGGGTCAAGCTGGCCCCCGGATCGGGCATCAGCCTGGCGCCGTTCGCCGACGCACGCCGGCTGATCGAAACGCCCAGCGACGTGCAGACGCTCGATGCCGATGCCCTGGACGAAGACCTGCCACCGGATGCCTCGGCCATGGAGGCGGATGAGCAGCGCGACGTGCTCGGCGAACTGGAGATCACGGCACGGCTGATGATCACGGGCGGCGAAGACAAGGAAGAAGCGCGGATGACGCGGGCCGACCGCTCGCTGATCCGCCAGTGCATCCTCGACGCCGCCGAACATTGCGTGGCGGAGAAGCGCACCGTGCTCACGCGCGATGTGCGCAATGCACTGCGCACCCGTGGCCAGGACCCGACGTTGCCCGAGATGCGCCGTGCGCGGCTGCTGGAGATGGCGGACGCGATGGACATGTTCTGCCAAGGCACGGACGGCGAGATGTTCGACCGCGACGGCACGCCGTGGCCCGAGGCCGACATCACGCTGGTCGATCTGGCGACCTATGCCCGCGAGGGCTACAACGCGCAGCTCTCCATCGCCTACATCAGCCTGATCAGCACGGTGAACAACATCGCCGAGCGCGACCAGTACCTGGGACGGCCGATCGTCAACGTGACCGACGAAGGTCACATCATCACCAAGAACCCGCTGCTCGCGCCCTATGTCGTGAAAATTACAAAAATGTGGCGCAAGTTGGGCGCCTGGTTCTGGCTGGCGACGCAGAACATCGACGACCTGCCACGTGCAGCGGAGCCGATGCTCAACATGATCGAGTGGTGGGTGTGCCTGTCGATGCCGCCGGACGAGGTGGAGAAGATCGCGCGCTTCCGCGAACTCTCGCCGGCGCAGAAGGCGCTGATGCTCTCCGCACGCAAGGAAGCGGGCAAGTTCACCGAGGGCGTCATCCTCTCCAAGAGCATGGAAGTGCTGTTCCGCGCCGTGCCGCCAAGTCTCTACCTCGCGCTCGCGCAAACCGAGCCCGAGGAGAAGGCAGAACGCTACCAGCTCATGCAGCAGCACGGCGTCAGCGAGCTGGATGCCGCCTTCAAGGTGGCTGAGAAGATCGACCGGGCACGTGGCATCGAGTCGCCGACCCTGGACCTGCCCTGAATCTGCCGTACACCGGAGAACGCCTTGGAACAGAAACGTCCTTCCATTCCGATGCAGGTGCAGGCGTTCCGCCGTCGGCACTGGCGGCCCAGCTGGCCTTGGACAGTGGCCGCAGCGCTGGTTGCACTGCTGCTGATCTGGCTCGTGTCCCGTTGGCCCGGGCAGTCCACGCCTCAGACTTCAGCGCCAGTCAGCGAGACGCAGGTGGCTGGGCCTCCGTGGCAGATGGGCAATCCGGAAGGACGCTTCACGCTGACGCTCTACGCGGACCTCGAATGCCCGTTCTGCCGGTCCTATTTCCCAGTGCTCAAGCGTTGGGTGGCCGGCAATGCGGACGTGGCCTTGCAATGGCATCACCTCCCGTTGGCAGCGCATGAGCCGGCCGCGTCCGCGGAAGCGCGCCTGGCGGAATGCGCGGGCCAAGCCAGCGGTCATGCCGCCTTCTGGCAGGCCGTCGAGTGGGTATATGCCCACACGCGCAGCGACGGTCAGGGCTTGCCCGAGGACCTGCGCTACCCCGACCTTACGCCACCCATCGAGCAGTGCATCGCGAGCGAGCGGCCCGACGCGGCGATTCGCGCCCAAACTGCGGAAGCCACGAGCAGCGGCGTGACCGCCACGCCGTCGCTGCGGCTGCACGATCGCGAAACCGGCAAGGCGATCCTGCTGCAGGGTCCGATCGAGGGCGATGCCTTGCTGTCGGCCATGGACATGCTCGCGGCCGGCGATCCCGCCGCCACACCTACTACATCGGAAATGCCTGCCGACGTCGTCGGCGACATGCCCAGGTAGCCCCGGTCTTCAAGGCTACGGCGCAGTCCACTGCGCTGACCGAAACCCGTTCGCCTCGCATCCTGGCCGCGAACGATCACCGCTGCCGCGGTGATGGATGCACCTTGTTCGTTCCCCAGGAGGGCTTGCCCTCCCAGGGCGCGCGCCCTCCGATCTCACCGTCTGGAGGTTCGCCATGTCTTTCGTCGTCAATGACTCCTGCCTGGAGTCGCTTTCCGCCATCGCTGCCCAACACGAGGACTGGATCATCCAGCAAGCCATCGTGCTGCTGGAGAGACGGATTTTCAAAGCTGGGCCGTGCCTCAGCCGACCGGCCGCTGTGCGGGACTACCTGCGTCTGAAACTGGTCGCCGAGCCCAATGAGATATTCGCCGCTGTGTTCCTGGACAGCATGCACCAGGTGCTGGCCTACGAGCCGTTGTTCAGGGGCACGATCAACTCGACTTCGGTCTATCCGCGTGTCGTCGTACAGCGTGTGCTGGAGTTGAATGCCGCCGCGGTGGTCTTCGCCCACCAGCACCCCTCGGGTATCACCGAGCCGTCAAGCGCGGATCGCATGCTGACCCAGCAACTGCAAGCCGCACTCGCGCTCATCGATGTGCGGGTACTGGATCACATCATCATCGGCCAGGGTGCCCCGTTCTCCTTTGCGGAGTCCGGCCTGCTGTAAAGGTTGCACTGCTTCGTTGATCAGCGCGGAGGCTTCGGCCTCCGCTTTTTCTTCGTGGCGACACAAGCAGCTATGCGGGGTGGCCGCGATGCGCATTGTTTGTTGGGCCCGCATGGGGTTCGGCGTTTGACTATGGCCCTGATCAACTTCCGGGGCGCATGACATGCCAGCAGCTTTTATCCGGTTCGCACCAAGCTGGCGAACCCTTGGCCTGGCCGTAGCGCTGCCGGTGTCTCTGGCGGTGTTCAGCCCGGCCACCTTCGCCGCCGACGTGGTGGTCGTCACCGACAGCCGCCACCCGGTCAAGACCATGGGTGGCGAGCGACTGATCGAGTTGGACGAAACGCCCCGGATGGAGGCCGAGCTTTCCGCGAATCTTCCAGCCGACCCTGAGCGGGCAGCAGCCATCGTCCGGCAAGGCCTGAACCAGGGAGGCGCCGACCTTCAGCGCCGCATCGCGATGGCCTACCAAGGCGTGACCGACGCATGGAGTTTGGGTGTCACGACCATCCCGGCCGTGGTGGTGGACCAGCGCTATGTGGTCTATGGCGAGCCGGACGTCGCCCGCGCCATCGCGCGCATCGAGCAGCACCGGAGGGCGCAGCCATGACGCGCCCATTCGATCTGCTGCGCCGCCTGCGCGTGCCCGTGGCCTCGCTGCTGCTGGCCACCGCCACAGGCAGCTACGCCTTGAACACCGCCACGATCGTCTCGTCCGTCATGTCGCCGGACTGCCTGGAGTACCGGGTGGTGGGCATCTGCTACTGGCTGTACTGCACCTATGGCGGCTGCTCGGTGCGCACGTCGGTCAAGGTCAGGCACTACGTGCCCGATGCGGTCGTCTCCAGCTACAGCAACACCGGCGAGAACCCCTGGGTCGAGGTGCAGGCGATGAGCACGCCCAATCCCTCCGCACAGGCCGGCGGCGATGGGACCACTAACGAAGACCACGAAAACAACCTCGCCAAATTCAAGAACAGCGATGTCATCGGCCATCCTGGCGGGGAGGTGTTCAACCAGTTCGCGTCGTCGTCGGGCTATTTCTGCCAGGGCGCGGGCACGGCCTTCATGCCGTATCTGCTCAGCACCCTGGACACGCTGGCCTGGCGCTACAACGTGCCTGAAATGGCCTACCCGGAGGCGTTGATTCCGGGCATGCGCGAGGTCGGTGCGCGCACCACGATGAATCTCTGGGGAAACGTCTATCCGCGCGGCGGCTTCCTGCACCAGACCGACGACCACAAATCCGGGGCAGTGGTGGCCCAGCGCGCGGGCGATGTCGTCACGCGCCGCGGGCAGATCCACGTGTACCAGCCGCTGCTTGCCAACGCCCGCGACGGCTACTGGCCGGCCGGCGCGCTGATGGAGGGTGATGCCTCTACGGGCAAGTGGCAGGAGCTGACGCCGCGCCTGTCCAACACCTGCGTGGTGTTCCCGCACAGCGGCACGCTGACCCAGGCCCAGCAAGGCGACTACGCCTGGGCGCTGTGGCGTCCCTATGCGTGCTGCGAACGCCGCGGGCAGGTGTTCCTGGGCAGCGTCGATTTCCTCTGAGGTGCCACGATGAAGCGTCCTGAACCGATCAACCTTTCCGCCAAGGCGTGCCGCCTGCTGCGCCCGACGGCGCTGGCCGGCACGCTCGCTCTGGTCTGCGGCCTGGCGTGGGCGCAGGTCGGATACCAGAACAGCGGCCCCGTCCTCGGCGATGACGTCATGTACTCGATCGGCGGTGGCAGTGCGGTGTCCATGGGCCGCGCGGCCGGCATGCGCTCCATCGGGGTCGGCGTGGGGTGGAACAGCAACCTGATCTGCGGCGATATGAGCATCCAGACCACGCTGCGCAATCAGCTCAACGGCATCACGAACGGCTTTCAGCAGATCATGAGCAACGTGATCCAGAGCGCGACCAGCGCGGTTGCATCGCTGCCGGCGCTGATCATTCAGCGCGCCGATCCGGGCCTGTACAACCTGCTGACCAACGGCGTGCTGCAGGCGCGGCTGGACTTCGACCGCTCCAAGCTGACGTGCCGCGCCATGGCGGAGAAGATGGCCGAGACGGCGGGTGGCCAGCTTGGCTGGAGCCAAATGGCCGAAGGCATGGCCTTGCGTGACGCGGTTGGCAGCAACGATGCCGTGTCGGCTGTCGAGCAGGCCGAGACGCGCCGCGGCAACGACGGCGTTCCCTGGGTGGGCGGCAGCAATGCCGGTGGTGCGGGCCAGTCCGCCATCCGGGTGGTCGGCGACGTCACCCGCGCGGGCTACAACCTGGTCAACGGTCGCGGCGTGACGGACACCTCCTCCATCGCGTCCACCAGTTGCGCGAGCCTGTCCTGCCAGACCTGGACGTCGCCGCAGCAGGCGACCGAATGGGCCACGCGGGTCCTCGGAGAGCAGGTGCAGCGCACGTGCGACTCCTGCACCAAGACCGAGACGGTGCCCGGCGTCGGGCTGACGCCGCTGATCCAGGAAGAGTACGAGGCGAAGCTGGAGGTCCTTCAGGAGCTGGTTTCCGGCACGCGCAATACCACCTTTGAGAACCTGCGCGAGGCTGGCAGCACGTCGCTGCCGATCACGCGCGGCGTGATCGAGGCGCTGCGCGATGAGCCCGACCAGGACCTGCTGGCGCGGCGCCTCGCGTCCGAGGTGGCGCTGTCGTCGGTGCTGGAGAAGGCGCTGCTGCTCCAGCGCACGCTGCTCACCGGCAAGAAAGAGCCCAACGTGGCAGCCAACGAGTTGGCGGTCGAGGCCGTGAACCACGAGAGCGACACGCTCGACCGGGAGATCCGCAACCTCAAGACCGAACTTGAACTGCGGCGCGAGCTGGCGAACAACTCGCCGATGGCGATCATCCAGCGCCATGGCACGCGCGCGGCAGGCTCGCGCGGCATCTATGAGGGCGATCCGGTGCCCGACCGCCTCGACCAGTTGCAGAAGGGCAATCCAGGAGCCAGGCCATGAGCGCGGCGCGCATGACTTGGCGCCCCTTGCGCTGGCTGTTCAGCCGGCGTGCGGCGAAGGCGCTGCTGTGGACGGTGCTGATCGTTGCCGACGCGGTCGCGGCCAACATCGCCGGCATCTACTTGGTCGGCAGCGTGGCCGGCTGGGAGCGGTGGCTCGCCGCCGCGGGTTACTTCTTCGTGTGGCGGCTGTGTCTATACGGGGCGACGGTGTACGGGTGGATCTGGATGCGCCGCCGGCTGCTGGTACGTGAGGACGACGCCCAGGCGCGGCGCCGCCTGGTGCGCACCGAGATCGCGGGCGTCGTCGCCATCGTGGCGCTGGAAGCCAGCCTGCTGATGCAGGCGGGTTGAGGGGAGATGGCGCCATGACGCTGTTCACGACCGACTACCTGGAGTACTACCTGACGCTGGTGTCCTGGATCGTCAACAACGGCATCTGGGCCGTGCTGGTGTCCAGCGGCGTCTTCGCGCTGCCTTTCGTGGCGATCATCGTGCAGGAGTGGTTGAAGGCCCGTGCAGAAGGCGCCGACGAGGGCAATAAAGGCGTGCTGAGCGCCGCCCGCATCGAGAACCGGGTCTTCGTCGCCATCGTGGTGGTGATGTTCGCGGGCATCCCGTTCATCGACGTGGACCTCAACACCATCCAGTACGACAGCTCACGCTCGGCCCAGTGCCAGGTCAGTGTGCCGCAGCCCTCGAATACCGGCTGGTCGCAATCTTTCAGCACCATCAACAACCAGTCGGCGAAGGTGCCGGTGTGGTGGGCGTTCATGCACACGCTCTCGCGCGCCGTCACCGGCGCTTCGGTGGCGGCAATCCCGTGCGGCACGGACCTGCGGCAGATGCGCATGGAGATCGACGCGACTCGCATTGACGACCCAGTGTTGGCTCAGGAAGTAGCGGATTTCTCGCGGGATTGCTATGGGGCTGCGCGGGCGAAATTGTTCATGCAGCGGCCTCAACTCGATGAGCAGCAGATGCACGACGTGACCTGGATCGGCTCACGCTTCTTCACGGACACGAACGGCTACTACGACACATACCGTTCCAGCACCCCGCGCGAGGACTGGCCCTATGACAGCACCCGCGACGCAGGGCTTGCGCAGGTGGCCAGCGGTGGCGGCTACCCTACCTGCCGCCAGTGGTGGAGCGATGGGAGCAATGGCTTGCGGGCACGCTTGCTGGGTCAGGTGGACCCGAGCCTGCTCAATCGCCTGGCGGGCTGGGCTGGCTTCCTGAGCCGGGCCGAGGTGGACGATTCGGTGATCCGCACGATCGCGTCACCGCGGCAGCAGAAGTTGAACCAAGGCAGCGTCTATACGGACTACGGTGGCCAGATCGACAAGACCTTGCCAAACATCGTGACGCGGGCCACGGGCGATGTTGGGATGGCAGTCGGCGCGATTGCTGCATTTCCAGCCATGGACGTCGCGAGGCAGGCCCTGCCCATGGTGCTTGCATTGCTAAAAATGGCGCTGGTCATCTGCATTCCGCTCGTGTTGGTCGTGGGCACCTATGACCTGAAGACGGTCGTCACGGTCAGCGTCGTGCAGTTTGCGCTGTTTTTCACGGACTTCTGGTTTCAGCTTGCGCGCTGGATCGATTCAACGATCCTGGATGCGCTTTATGGCTGGGGCTTCGGCTGGAACCGGCCGCATACCAACTTCGACCCGCTGGTGGGCCTGAACAACGCTTTCGGCGACATGCTCCTGATGTTCGTCACGGGCACGATGTTCATCGTACTGCCCACGTTCTGGATCATGGCCCTGGCTTGGGCGGGCGTTCGCGCCGGCAACGTGCTCCAAGGCCTCGCTGGTGCCACCGGAGATGCCAAGGCTGCTGGCGGGAGGGGCGGAAGCATTGCGATCAATGCAGTTTCGAAGAAGTGATGACTGCTAGTCGTCCTCGACATGAGGATCAATGCGAAAACCGTCATAGGTGTATAGGCCGAATCCTGCTGGTCCGTTTCGCCACTCTGGCTCGGGCAACCCTTCGCCCAAGTCGGCGTTACGGGCCATCCAGGCAACGACCATGACGCACACCAGCAGCAGGGCCAGCCAGAAGGTGGTGTACACCAGAATCCCGAGCGCAACAAGCTTGACCACCCGCACGAGCGCGGTGGCAATGGCCGCCGGCACCCCCTTGGACACCAACCAGTTCGACGCCCGACGTTCGCCGCGCGCGTAGGCGCGCCATCCGCGGCCAAAGGTGCGGCCGAGGCGTTCTGCAGTGCTGATGCGGGTCGTGGTGTTCATGGTCGTCTCTTGCTACAGAGGCCTATTCCAGTTTGGTCCATTTCATTCTGTTTGGGGCTTCAATGTGCTCTCTTGCTGCTTCAGGACGCTTCGTCATCCGGTTCCACCGGGCCGGGGTCGGGTTCCACGCCGACGCGATACGTGGCAACGAAGCGCGGCCAGTCCACATGGTCCACCAGGTCGATGTCATCGACAACGCCAACCTTTGCTGCCGCACGCTCGAACAGGGCGATGCTCTTGGCGGGATAGTTGTTGCGCGACGGATAGAGCACCCCGTCGAACAGCGGCTGGCCGTCGTCTCCGAGCATCGCATGCACCTGCGCGGACACCTGCTGCGTGTGCGTGTAGTCGCGGCTGGCCAACTGTTCCAGGTTCAGGCCGAAGTAACCCGCCATGACACCCTCGGCCGTGAGATCGGCCAGCCGCACGTCGTCCAGGACGCCCACGGCGCGCAAGAGCCGGCTCTCGACTTCCTTCAGCGCGATCGAGCGCTTTTCATCCGCCAGCCACTGGTGCTTGTGAAACACCGACTCCATCAGCGCCGTGGGCAGGTCGCGGCCCAGGTAGAGCACGCCGTAGGTCCGCGCCGGGTCGTCGTAGCGATTGGTGCCGCTGCGGCCATAGTACAGCGGGCTGCCCCGATAGACGACGCGGCTCACATGCTGGAGCAGTTCACCCGCATCGATCAGGAACAAAGGCAGTTCGCGGCTCATGGCAGTCTTGCCTCAATGCACCTGGACGCCCAGCACGTTGAACACCGCTTCGGCCACGTCATCGATCGTGCCATGCGTCACCGTATCCACCGGCGAGCGTCCGCCCAAGCCTTCGAGCGGTTCGGACAGCGCGCGGTAGATCGTCCAGTGGTCGATGCCCTCGACCTCCTGAAGCACGGTTTGGGTCAACTGCTGCTTCACCGGGTCGAGCTGCCAGTCGGGCAGCTTCTGGCCGCGCGGCCCCACATTCAGCGCCAGCAGCCGGCGCGCGAGGATGTCCTTGTAGATCTGCTGGCGCGACTTGTCCGCCAGCTTGGCGTACTCGGGGATCGCCAGGTTGTGCGGCTGGTTGAAGGTTTCCAGCAGCGCAGCGCGGCCACGCTGGACGTCGGTTTCACTCGGCGCCCAGCGCGTCTCGGCGCGCAGCGCGCCCGCTTTGCGTGCCAGGGCCTCTTGCACCGTCTCCGCTTCCAGGCTGGCGGGCAGCTTCACCGCCTCCACACGCTCGTGGACGAACGCCTGCAACTCGGCCGCGAAAGCCGTGGCATCCCGGATTTCGACGGTATCCGCGAAGCGGCGCACATCCTCCACCGTGACGCGCGGCAGATGGTCGGCAATGAATTCAATGGCATTGGGCATGGTGATCTCCCAGGCAGGTTTGAGACAGGATTCACTCTAGTCTCCCTTGTCGCGTTTGTCAACTTTGTCGCCTTACGCACCTGCCTGGCGGAAGTGGCGTCCAGGCAGCATAGAGCCGCGACCGGCACCGGCTCGCTGTCCAATCCATTCCAGCGGGTTCCCCATTGACGCTGGAGCCGCACCCCATGCCCCGCTATACCGAAACGGTTAAAGGCCAAAGGGCCGAAACGGCAAGGGAATGGGGTGCAAGGGGAAAGGCCCTACCTCGAAAAGGCGAAAAGGCCTCCCGGCCGGCCCCCCAGAGGACACCCGCATGCTCTCCCTGTTCCAGCGAAAACGGCCCCCGGTCGCTGCCCCGTCGCCAGCGCCCGCCACCGACCTCCCGAAAGGGTTGCTGCGGCCCGAATCGGCCGCATCGCTGCTGGCAACACCGCGCCGGCAGAAGCTGCTGGAACACATCTGGCAGCGCACGTCGCTGTCGCGGCGGCAGTTCGCCACCCTATACCGCACGCCGCTGGAGCACTACGCCGAGTTGGTCCAACAATTCCCCGCATCGGAAAGCCATCACCACGCTTACCCCGGCGGCATGCTGGATCACGGGTTGGAGATCGTCGCCTATGCGCTCAAGCTGCGGCAGTCCCATCTGCTGCCCATTGGCGCCAGTCCCGAAGACCAGGCGGCGCAGTCTGAAGCCTGGACTGCCGCAGTCGCTTATGCCGCGCTGCTGCACGACATCGGCAAGATCGCCGTCGATCTGCACGTCGAACTGGCCGACGGCTCGCTGTGGCACCCCTGGCACGGCCCGCTGCACCAGCCATACCGCTTCCGCTACCGCGACGATCGAGAATATCGGCTCCACAGCGCTGCGACAGGTTTGCTCTACCGCCAACTCCTCGACCGTGATGCCCTGGACTGGCTCAGTGGCTATCCCGACCTGTGGGGACCGCTGCTCTACGTCCTGGCCGGCCAGTACGAGCACGCCGGCGTGCTGGGCGAACTTGTCGTACAGGCCGACCGCGCTTCCGTGGCCCAAGAGTTGGGAGGCGATCCCGCGCGCGCTATGGCCGCCCCCAAGCACGCGCTGCAACGCAAGCTGCTGGACGGGTTGCGCTACCTGCTCAAGGAAGAGTTGAAGCTGAACCAGCCCGAAGCCTCCGATGGCTGGCTCACCGAGGACGCCTTGTGGCTGGTGAGCAAGACGGTTTCGGACAAGCTACGTGCGCACCTGCTGTCAGAGGGCATCGATGGCATCCCTACGAACAACACTGCGGTGTTCAACGTGCTTCAGGACCACGGCATATTGCAGCCGACGTCGGACGGGAAGGCGGTCTGGCGCGCGACCGTGACCAGTGCGACCGGCTGGTCCCACTCATTTACCCTGCTGCGTCTAGCTCCCGCGCTGATCTGGGAAGCTGGCGAACGGCCAGCATCGTTTACCGGCACGGTGGCAATCGACGCTGCGGCAATCGAGAAGGATGCTGGCTCGGAGGCTGCCCCGCCTATGACTGCCGCGAAGCCTGTCTTGGAAGAACAGACGACGCCACCTTGGGAAGGCAGCAGCCCCGCTAACTTGGCTTCACCGCCCGCAGTTCAGCCCCTGCCTGACGTCATGGAAGACATGCTGGCGATGGTGGGCTCCGGACACCTCCTTGCGACGCGACAGGATGCAGAGCCCGTCCCGGCCTTCGCAACGAGTTCGCTGGTACTGCCTGTGCCAGCGTCTAAATCTTCGGCATCGACACAGCAGCCTTCGGGCGAGCACTTCATGGGCTGGCTTAGGCATGGCTTGCAGAGCCGAAAGCTGATTCTCAACGATGCCAAGGCACTGGTGCATACCGTGGACGACACGGTGTTCCTGGTAAGCCCTGGGGTGTTTCAGCGCTATGTCCAGGAGCATCCTCAAGTTCCAGCACTCGCCAAGCAGGATGCCGTTGTCGACTGGCAATGGGTCCAGAAGCGCTTCGAGAAGCTGCAGGTCCATCGCAAGCAGCCCAGCAGCTTAAACATCTGGACCTGCGAGGTCACCGGCCCGCGCAAGTCGCGCAAGCTGCATGGCTACTTACTCGATGACCCTGGCCAACTGTTCGATGAGCGGCCACCGAACAATCCCTACTTGAAACTGGCATAGGTGCTAGGGAAGGTCTGAACAACTCGAAACGCAGGCAGCGCACAGGCCGTTCGAGTCGAAATGGTCCATAGGACTTGCGATCGCGGTCGCGTCAAGGTGGGGGTTCGGCCGTGTTTGCGGCCTTCACGCCGCTTTCGGACGGACTTCTGGCATGAGCTGTCGTCGCGCCATCCAAAGGTTGGACAGCGCGAACAGCGTCAGCAAATGCGCGGTGTTCTTCTGCAGGCCACGAAAGCGCACCTTCATCAAGCCGAACTGGCGCTTGATCACGCGAAACGGGTGCTCTACCTTTGCGCGCACGCTGGCGTTGCGATGTTCGCTCTTCTGAAGCCGCGCCTTCGCACGACCCTCAGGCAACTTCGCGATGTCGCTCGGCCGGGCGGCGATATGCCACCTCAGATCGTCGCGCTGCACACGCGATTGCGCACCGCGGTAGCCGGAGTCGGCCCACACCTGTTCTTCCTTTCCGTGAAGCAGATCGGCGACCTGTTCGACGTCTGCTTCATTGGCCGCCGTCGTCGTCACGGTGTGTACCAGACCGCTATCAGCATCCACGCCGATGTGCGCCTTCATGCCAAAGTGCCACTGGTTGCCCTTCTTGGTCTGGTGCATCTCGGGGTCGCGTTCGCCTTCGGCATTCTTCGTGGAGCTGGGCGCAGCAATGATGGTTGCATCGACGATGCTGCCTCGCTTCAGAAGCAGGCCCTTGCGTGACAGGTGCGCGTTGACCTGCTTGAAGATGTCCTCGGCCAGGTCCGACTCTTCGAGCATGTGCCGGAAGTTCAGGATCGTCGTCTCGTCCGGGATCGGCTCGCTCAGGCTCAGGCCGGCAAAGTTGCGAAGCGATGCGATCTCGTACAGTGCTTCCTCCATCGCCGGGTCCGAAAGCGCGAACCAGTTCTGCATCAGGTGCACGCGCAGCATCGCGTCCAGCGGATACGGCCTGCGGCCACGGCCGGCCACCGGGTAGTGCGGCTCGAGGACCTTCAGCAGCGCCTTCCACGGCACCACCTGCTCCATCTCTTCGAGGAAGACCTCGCGCCGCGTCTTCTTGCGCTTGCCTGCGTACTCCGCGTCCGAGAAGCTGATCTGGCTCATCGCAGCGAACTCCTTTGCAACGTTCAACGCATCAGGGCGTGATCCGTGGACTTGTTCAGACCTTCCCTAGATACGGGCCCATAGAGGCACTGGTTGCCTGCCGTGCGCGTAGCATGGATCAACCTCTCTGCTTCATAGAAACGAACGTTGGACACGGTTACGCCGCCGAGGCTGGCGACGTCGCCAACAATTGGCACACGTTCCGTGGCAAAAGGCTTGGCGACCACCGTCGTCGGGGTGGCTGTTCGTACAGATCGTTGTTTCATCATCGTCTCGGCGTGGATCATGTACTGCAGCAAGCACGCCTGCAGCCTCTAGAGTCGAAGAAGTCGACTCGTCTCAAAGCCGGGGGGTGCTGGTGGACAACAGCAAATCGAGGCGGTGTTCGACCAGCACCGCCTCGATGCTGCGCGGCGGCTGACCGGTCATCTGCTCGATGACACCGTCGGAGAACGGCGCCAGCCCGCGTTTGGACACCTCTTCGATGATCAGCGCCTCTCGCACCGTGGATTTCGGAAAGCCCGAGACCTGCAGATGCAGCGCCAGGGCTTCCTCACTGACGGGCACCAGGTCGATGCTGGCTCCGAAGATGATATTGATGCTGTTCACCAGCGCCTCGGCGGTGAGAGCCTGCGGGCCGGTGATCGCCAGCTCTCCGGGCGGAACAGGGTCCGCCCGCAGTACCGCCGCAGCGGTGCGCGCCACGTCCTCGCCCGCCACGTAAGGCAGTCTGCCTTGCGGCGCTGAGCAAAACCATTTCCCGCACCGAAGCGCCAGGATGATCCGCGGAAACAATCGCTCCATAGGCCAACTCACCCGCAAGACTGACAAGGCTAGGTTGCGAGCCTCGCATGACGGTTGGAGAGGTGTCACAGCGCAGCGGCCTGCCCGTATCCACGATCCACTTCTACGAGTCCAAGGGCCTGATCCAGAGCGAACGCACGTCCGGAAATCAGCGGAGATACTCGCCCGCTATCTTGAGGTATCTGGCCATCGTCAAAGTCGCGCAGCGGGCCGGACTATCGCTGGACGAAGTGCTCGACGCTCTCGGGCAGTATCAGCCGGGCGTTCATCTGACTGCTGCGCATTGGCGCCGTGTGGCGTCTAGGTGGCGTGAAGACCTTGACGACCGCATTACGCAGTTGATGCGGCTGCGGGACGAACTCGGGGGATGTATCGGGTGCGGTTGTCTCTCTCTCAAAGAGTGCCCGTTGCGTAATCCGGGCGACATACTCGCAGGCCAGGGGCCCGGTGCGCGTATCCTTGAGCGAGAATAGGCGGGACTTGTGAGATTGACAGTCGACTGAGTGGATCGCGCCGGCAGGGTCGACGTAGGGCGATGTATCCGCTACGCCGACCGCCGCAGTTCACGTCGTCTAAGTCGGCCGTGAGATTGCGGAAAATTCATTCGGCATTTTTGTGCAGCGAACAGTCCGCACGACCATTACCAACGAAGTGTGACAGGCCTCGTTCGCTTTCCTTGGGTCTCGTCTGTTCCTCACAGCGCGCAATCATTCGGACGTATTCAAAGGCCCCATGAGCGCAGCAATGATAGGGCAAGGAAGCGCCTCTCCCGTGTCTTCGCACCTCTCCAGCATGTCTCTCAGAGCGCCTCGCATGCGCTGAAGGTCGCCAACCTTCTCATCGATCTGGTCAAGGCGCCGCCGTGTCACCGTCTGAATAGCCCGGCGATTCCGCCCATCCTCCAGATCCAAGAGCGACTTCACCTCGTCCAGCGAGAACCCAAGGCTCTGAGCGCGCTTGATGAAGCCGATCCGCTGGATCATCGAAGCGGGGTAGCGCCGGAAGCTGCCGGCGTTCTTCGGGATCGGCAACAGGCCGCGTCCCTGGTAGTAGCGGATTGTCTCCACGCCGACGCCAGCGACCTTCGCCAGCCTGCCAACCGTCATCCAATCACCCAAACCTTCGTTCATCGAGCGATCCACTGTCTATTCACGAGCAACACAGAATAACGCAGTACCGCGTAGTTGACCCTTGCCTCCATTTGATCCAAATCAATTTCCCGCAGCTCAGTTGGGAATAGAATCACAGGTGTCAATGGGTCAATAGGCCGCACATGCGCACACTTCTCAACCACCGCAGGATTCGCGCCATCGTGTGGATGGTGCTCGGGGTATGGCTGTTTGCGCTCGGGGCCGGGGTGGCCAATGCCTGCCTTCTGGAGTCTCCGCAGCAACATCGGCATGCTGTCGGGTATGAGCATGTCCCATCGTCCGGGCATGGAAATCATGAAGGCCTCCATGGTGAGCACGAAGAAGGTTCCCACGACCCGTCGAAGGCCCCGTGCCTGAAGCTCTGCGGCGACGTCAACCAGTCCGCCATTCAGAAAGCACCAACCTTCGCGTTCGACCTCGTCGGTTTGGCGCCTCCCGCCTATGGAGACCAGCTGCTGGCTCCGACGTTGGCTCTGCGAGCCATCCCATCGAGGGGTCACCAGCGACCACCTCCCAAGCGGCCGTCGTGGCTGCTGTTCGAGCGTCTCGCGCTGTAGCGCCTCCTTTGAGTTGCCGTGTCGGTCACACCCGGCGCACAACTCATAAGCCTTGACTCTGTACCCGACTACGGAGTTTTCATAGGGCTTTGTCCGCTTGCGGCGACATCGGTTTCGCCCCAATGGCAGGCACCCGCGGCTAAAGGAGAGAGAAATGAAATTCACGCATTCGATCGCGGCCATCGTTGGCGCCGCACTGGTCACCTTGTCTGCGTTCGCGCAGGACAACCATCAGGCCCATCACCCCGCAGGTGCGAGTCCGACCGCGGCCGAGACGCCAAGGGCGCCGACCACCGAGGGCATGGATGCGCAACTGAAGTCGATGCAGGCCATGCACGAACGGATGGTGGCTGCGAAGACGCCTGCGCAGCGCAAGGCGCTCATGGCCGAACACATGCAGGCCATGCGGGCTGGCATGGCGATGATGGGCGCAATGAAGGATGGAGCCGAGTCGGCGCCGACAGCTGAGCGGCAGCAAATGCTCGAAATGCGCATGGACATGTGCCAGTCCATGATGCAGATGATGATGGACCGGATGCCTGAGCCGGCGAAGTGAGGAGGACGACCATGACAACTTCTCACCGCACCGGTCCAAGGTTTTCGCGCTCGCGATGGTTCCTGGGCTTTCTGGTCTTCCTGGCCGTGAGCATCTACATGCTGCTGACGGAACACCGCGGGCACTACCTGGCCGCGCTGCCACTGGTCCTCCTGGCGACTTGCGTCATCGCTCATGTGCTGATGCATCGCCATGCCGTACCAGGCGACGGTAGCAAGGCGAATCCACCGTACCCGGGAGAGCGCAAATGAACCACGATGCGCCCGCTTATGGGCTTTGGCTGCTCGTCCTCGTGAACTCGGCGGTCTTCATCATGTTCGCCTTCAGCTTCTTCAAACCGCAGACCTCGCGCGACTGGAGAACCTTCGGGACATTCGCAGCGTTCATTGTTGCCTTGTTCGTCGAGATGTACGGCTTTCCGCTGACGCTGTACGTGCTGTCCGGCTGGCTTCAGACCAAGTATCCCAGTCTGGACTTGCTGTCGCACAACAGCGGCCATCTCTGGTCGACCCTGCTGGGCGAGAGCGGCGACCCTCACTTCAGCCCGCTTCATATCGCGAGCTACATCTTCATCGGGGGCGGCTTCTGGCTTCTGTCGAGCGCCTGGACGGTGCTCTACCACGCGCAACGGCACGCCCAACTTGCCGTGAGCGGCCCATACGCCAGGATTCGGCACCCGCAGTATGTGGCCTTCGTGGCGATCCTTTTCGGCTTTCTGCTGCAGTGGCCGACGCTGTTGACGCTGCTGATGTTCCCCTTCCTCGTCGTGATGTACTCGAGGCTGGCTGTCAACGAGGAGAAGGACATGCGCAAGCAGTTCGGCGCCGAGTTCGACGCCTATGCCGCGCGCACGCCGCGCTTCCTTCCCTCCCTCTCGGACACGCGCCAGCGAGGCTGACATGAAGAAGACCCGCTGGCGTCAGCGCATCAATCGACCGTACCTGGCTGCAGCCTACGGACAAGGCGATGGCTGCGGCTCCCGCTCGGATGCGGACATGAGCGCCGCGCCCCGCCGGGCGTCGACACACGCAATGCTGATCGCCTGCGACCAGACCTAACGGAGAACCCATGGCAAAGAACAAGAAGGGCGCCAAAGGCGCCAAGCACAAGGCCGATGTGGACGGCACCGGCACTGCCCACGGCTCAGCGCGCGACGAGACAGCGACACGCTCGATCGGCCGCGAGGACTACGAAGCACAGTTGCACATGCTGCAGATCGAACTGGTGAAACTGCAGCGGCATTTCATCAAATGCAACGACCGTATCCTGATCCTCTTGGAGGGAAGGGACGGCGCAGGCAAGGACGGCAGCATCAAGCGGCTGGTCGAACACCTGAGTCCTCGGGAAACACGGGTCGTCGCGCTAGGAAAGCCCTCCGACCGGGATCGCACGGGCTGGTACTTCCAGCGCTACGTCCCGCACCTGCCAGTTGGCGAAGAGCTCGTGGTGTTCAACCGCAGTTGGTACAACCGTGCGGGCGTGGAACCGGTGATGGGCTTCTGTACCGCCGAGGAGCACGAGGAATTCATGAACTCAGTGCCCAAGTTCGAGGAGATGCTGGTCAACTCCGGTATCAAGCTGCTGAAGTATTACCTCGACATCGGCAAGAAGGAGCAGAGCCGCCGGCTCGGGGAACGCCGCCGTGATCCCCTCAAACAGTGGAAGTCGAGCCCGGTGGATGCCGTCGCGCTGAAGCACTGGGACGGCTATACACGGGCGCGCGACGAGATGTTCATGCGCACCCATACGGCCGCGGCGCCCTGGTCTGTCGTGCACGCCGACAACAAACGGTTGGCGAGGCTCAACCTGATCAGAGACATCCTCTCCCGGCTGCATTACGCCGGCAAGAAGCACAAGGTCATCGCTCCCGACCGGGAGATCGTCTTCGAGTTCTCGCAGGACTGCCTGGACTCGGGCCGACTCGCTCGTTGAGACCACGAACACAGCGAACAGGAAGAACAGCCATGAAGTCGATCAACGTTGAAGTCGGAGGGCTCGTATCGAGCCTGAGCGCGGAGGGAGTACGCCGCAAGCTGCTGCAGCTTCCCGGCGTCCATCATGCAGATGTCAACTATGTTGCGGGAAGCGCAACGGTCCATCTCGATGAGGGACAACTCAGTGTCGAGGATCTGCGCCAGCGCATCGCCGAATGCGGCTATCACTGCCGTGGCGAGCAGACGCCCAAGCACGTGTGCGCGCCCGCCGCTGGCGTCTCTGCCGACCCCAGCCATGCGGTGCACGGCCATCACGGCGCACCCGCACGTCAGGCGCAAGAGATGGGGCATGAGGGGCACCACGCGCATGCCCCCGCCACGGCCGCACGCGCGAAGGCTGCGGCCACGACGCCCGCCGCCCATGCTGCGCACCAGGCCCACGCAGGCGACCCTGCGATGGACGACATGATGCACGACATGGGCCACGGGTCGGGCTCGATGCAGGACATGGCTCGGGACATGCGCAATCGCTTCTTCGTGGCCCTGGTCTTCGCCATTCCCGTGTTCTTCTATTCCCCGATGGGGAAGATGTTCGGCGACTTCCAGACGCCGTTCGGGCTGGACGACAAGCTCTTTCTTTTCTTCCTCGCAAGTGCCGCGATCATCTATCCAGGTTGGCCTTTCTACGTGGCGGCGTGGCGCGCGCTGCGCAACGGCGTCGCCAACATGGCCACGTTGGTCGTGCTGTCGGTGGGCACCGGCTACCTGTTCAGCATCGGCGCGACCTTCTTCTACGAGGGTGAGGTGTTCTATGAAGCGGCATCGGTGCTGCTGGTCTTCATCCTGCTGGGGCACTGGCTGGAGATGCGCGCCCGCGCGGGCGCATCCGACGCGATTCGCGCGTTGATGGATCTCGCCCCACCCATGGCCACGGTCGTGCGCAACGGGGTGGAGACCAAGGTACCGACCGCCGAGGTTGCAGCCGGGGAACTGGTCGTGATCAAGCCCGGCGACAAGATCCCGGTGGATGGCGAGATCGTCGAGGGCGCGTCGCAAGTGGACGAGTCGATGCTGACGGGCGAGTCCATGCCGGTCAAGAAGGGCGTGGGCAGCACCGTCGTAGGCGCCAGCATCAACAAGAGCGGGAGCTTTCGCTACAAGGCCACGAAGGTCGGCGCGGACACGGCCTTGGCGCAGATTGTCAAGCTGGTCCAGGAGGCCCAGAACTCGAAGGCCCCCGGCCAGCTGCTGGCCGACCACGCATCCCAGTGGCTGGTGCTGGCGGCGATCGTGATTGGCCTGCTGACCTTCAGCGTCTGGTACTGGGTGATGGGACAGACATTACTGTTCGCACTCACCTTGACCATCACCGTGTTCGTGATCGCATGCCCTGATGCGCTGGGGCTGGCCACCCCGATGGCCATCATGGTCGGGACCGGGCTGGGCGCAATGAACGGCATTCTCTTCAAGAATGCGGCCGCATTGGAGAACGCCACCAAGTTGACGGTCGTGGTGTTCGACAAGACCGGCACCTTGACACTGGGGCAGCCCGATGTCGTCGAGATGGTGGCCGCGCCCGGTGTCGAGGAGACGCGGCTTCTGGCGACGGCCGCCGCGGTGGAGAAGTTCTCCGAGCACCCCCTCGCGCTCGCAGTGCTCAAGCGTGCGGGAGACATGCCGACGGAGGTCACCGAGAACTTCACCAACATCGATGGGCAAGGCGCACGGGCCACTATCGGGGGCGAGACGGTGCTCCTGGGCAACCGGCTGCTGATGCAGTCGGAACAGGTGGATCTGGCCCCCCTTGCCAGCGAGGCGGCGCGGCTGCAAGGCGGGGGGCGCACTGTGGTCCACGTCGCGCGCGGTGGCCGGCTGATCGGCCTCATCGCGATCGCCGATGCCGTGCGGCCGACCTCGCGCGAGACGATCGCCAAGCTGCAGGCACGCGGCGTGAAGGTCGCGATGCTGACCGGCGACAACCAGGCGACCGCCGAGCGCATCGGCAAGGAACTGGGTATCGACATCGTGCTTGCGGATGTGTTGCCCGGGCAGAAGGCCTCCAAGATCAAGGAACTGCAGCAGCAGGGTCACAAGGTCGGCATGGTCGGCGACGGCATCAACGACGCTCCGGCGCTGACGCAGGCCGACGTGGGCTTTGCGATTGGCGCGGGGACGGACGTTGCGATGGAAAGCGCCCAGGTGGTGTTGATGAAGAGTGACCCCTACGACGTGGTCGGGGCCATCGAACTGTCCCGGGCGACGCTGCGCAAGATGCACCAGAACCTCTGGTGGGCCGTGGCCTACAACGTGATCGCCTTCCCGCTGGCGGCCGGGGTGCTGTATCCGTTCACCTTGTCGCCCGAGGTCGCTGCATTGTCCATGTCGGGCAGTTCCGCGATCGTCGCGATCAATGCGCTGATGCTCAAGCGCACGCGCCTGCCGGGGATCAAGCGCGTGACGTCGCGTGCCAGTGTCCCAGCGGCCGCGTCAGCCTGAGCGGCGGGCCACCATGGTAGAGAGCCGCGCCATGCGATCACCGCGCGAATCCGGGCCCACCCGCCAGCAAGACCTCGGCGTCGCGCAGCTGGGTTGGCTCGCTGCGGCCGTATTCGTCGTCTCGGCCGGATATGGGGCACTGATGCCCTTGATCCCCGACTGGCTGCGGCCCTTGATGGGCGACGCGGATCCTGCGGCGCTTGCGCGCCATGTCGGCTACCTCAGCGGCATCTACACGGCGGGCATCCTGCTGGGTGCGCCCCTGTGGGGCATGCTGGCGGACAGGCTGGGGCGTGCCCGCGTGTTGCTGGTGGGCCTGATCGGCTACGTGGCCAGCCTGCTCCCGCTGCTGCGCCCCGAGTCCCTGGGCGTGGTCGGCATCTATGCGCTGCGCGGCGCGACGGGCTTTTTTGTGGCCGCGGTCGTGCCGGTGGTGCCGGCGCTCGTCGCGCAGTACACCCCAGAATCGATTCGCGCCAGGCGCTTTGCATGGCTGGGTGCGATGTCGCTGCTCGGGTTCCTGTTCGGCCCCGGCCTGAACGCCGCTGCAGAACGGCTTGTCGGCCTGGGCTTCTTGAGCGTGCTGGTACAGGGCTCATCGACCACGCTCGTAATCGCACTCTCGGCCGCGCTCGGCGCGCTGATGATGCTGGGCCTGGCCGCAACGCTTCCCGCACCTTCCTCCCTTGGAGAGGCGGACGCAGCCGATCACGACGGAGCACCCCGGAGCCGCTCCCTGGCGCTCTGGATTCTCAACGGTGTGGTCATGTTCGTGCTTGCCGGCTTTGAACTCGGCATCGTGCTGCAGGGCCAGCGCCACCCCGATCTCTCCTCCCGAGAGGTGTCGTTGATGTTCGCCGAGTGCAGTCTGGTGATGCTGGGCGTCAACGCGGTGCTGTTCTTCACCGGCCTGCTGGAGCGCGCCGACCCACGCCGCGTACTGGCCTGCGGCATGGTCCTGGGCATCGCCGGGCTCCTGATGCTGGCCCGCCATGGCAGCGAGATGTGGCTGTACGTCGGCGTGAGTTTCACGGCTGCGGGCACGGGTCTCGTGCTCCCCACCCTGGCCTACCTCGCTGCCGGCACCTCGGCGCGGCGGCTCGGTATCGCGATGGGAGGGCTCGCCGCGGCAGCCGGCCTCGGACAAACACTGGGATCGGCCGCCACCGGATGGCTATTCGGCGCTGTGATGCAGAGCACCTTTGCGTGGCTGTCGATTCCACTGGCCGCCACCCTCGCGCTGCTGCTCATTCCGCGGCGTTGGTGGCCAGCCAACCCCGTCCTGGTGAGCGCTTCACCGTCCCGCACTTTTCTCACTTCCACGGAAACCGAACCATGAGACTGATCCTGATGTCCCTGCTCGCAGCGCTTGCCCTGTCGCTGAGCGGATGCGGCTACAACGACTTCCAGCGGCTGGACGAGCAGACCAAGTCCGCCTGGTCCGAGGTGCTGAACCAGTACCAGCGGCGCGCCGACCTGATCCCCAACATCGTCGCGACCGTCAAGGGCGAGACCAACTTCGAGCAGGAGACGCTGACCCGGGTGGTCGAGGCCCGCGCGAAGGCGACCTCGATCCAGGCCACGCCGGAACTCGTCAACAACCCCGAGGCGTTCCAGAAGTTCCAGGCGGCACAGGGCGAACTGTCCGGCGCGCTGAGCCGGCTGCTGGTGGTGAGCGAGAACTACCCGCAACTCAAGGCGAACCAGGCTTTTCAAGACCTGCGTGCCCAACTTGAGGGCACGGAGAACCGCATCACCGTGGCGCGTGGGCGCTACGTGAAGGCGGTGCAGGATTACAACGTGCTCACGCGCAGCTTCCCGACCAACATCACGGCCAAGCTGTTCAGCTACGTCGTCAAGCCCAATTTCTCGGTCGCCGACGAGAAGGCCATGGCGGCGCCGCCACAGGTCGATTTCGGCGCCTCGGCGCCGGCGGCGCGCCCCTGACATGAGAACGCCCAGAACAGCGGTGCTCTCTCCGGCGGCCCCTCTTCGGCTGGCCCACGCTCTGGCCTGGCTGCTGCTGAGCCTGTTCCTTTCGGTCGCGTCCGCGCAGGAGTTGGTCGCCGTTCCCCCGCTGCAGGCGCGCGTCACCGATCTCACGGGAACGCTCGCCGCCGATCGTGTCGCCGCGCTGGATGCGCAGCTTCGGGCCTTCGAGCAACGCAAGGGCGTGCAGATCGCCGTGCTGATGGTCCGCTCGACGCGGCCCGAACCCGTCGAGCAGTACACCCTGCGGGTGGTAGAGCAATGGAAGCTCGGCCGTCGCAAGGTGGACGACGGCGCGTTGCTCCTGGTGGCCAAGGACGACCGCACCGTGCGCATCGAAGTCGGATACGGCATCGAGGGTGCGCTGAGCGACGTGGTATCGCGGCGCATCATCGACGAGGTGATCACGCCGCGCCTGCGCCAGGGCGATTTCGACGGCGGCATCGCCGCAGGCGCCGAACAGATCATGCGGGTGATCGATGGCGAGGCCCTGCCTGCGGCGGACCCACGGCGGCAGGGGCAGACCAACGACATCGGGCAGGCCTGGCCCTTCCTGTTCGTCGCGGCCCTGATGCTGGGCGGAGTGCTGCGCAACGCCCTCGGCCGCCTTCCAGGCTCCCTGGTCACGGCTGGCGTGCTGGGTGCCGCTGCGTGGCTGTTGGTGGGCACCTTCGCGGTGGCCGCGGTGGCTGGACTGGCGGGATTCCTCGTCACGCTGCTGGGCATCGGCATGGGTGGCCACGGCGGCCTGCACGGGCGCCACCGGGGAGGCGGCTGGCCGGGCGGAGGATTCCGCGGCGGCGGCGGCGGCTTCGGTGGCGGCGGCGCGTCAGGACGGTGGTGAGATGAACATGCAACGACTTCTTCGCCACCTTGCGACCACGGATCGCGCAGTCCGCCGCGCCTTCCCCCCGCGTGCCCTGGATGCGATCGAGCAGGCCATCCGCACGGGAGAGTTCCAGCATGGGGGCCAACTGCGCTTCGTGGTCGAGGGTGCGCTGGACGGATCGCCACTGTGGCGCAACCAATCGCCGGGCGAGCGGGCGCTGGACCTGTTCGCACGCCTGGGTGTGTGGGATACGGCGCACAACAGCGGCGTCCTGATCTACGTGCTGCTGGCCGACCGGGCCGTGGAGATCGTGGCCGATCGCGGCATCCATGCCTGCTGCGGTGCCGAAAGGTGGTCGGCTGTGTGCCAGCGCATGGAAGCCCAGTTTGCGCAGGGACGCTTCGAGGCCGGAGCCCTGGAAGGCATCGTGGCCGTCAGCCACCTGCTGGTGCAGCACTTTCCGCGGGGCGCGGACCACGGCAACGAGTTGCCGGATCGGCCGGTCCTTCTTTGAACGACAACATCCTTGGAGACCTACCATGCAACTTCAGTTTCTGGGTGCCACCGGCACCGTGACCGGTTCCAAATACCTGCTGCGCCATGGCGACGCGACCATTCTGGTGGACTGCGGCCTGTTCCAGGGATTCAAGCAGCTGCGCCTGCGCAACTGGGAGCCGCTGCCGGTCGCGCCCAAGACCGTCGACGCGGTCGTGCTCACCCACGCCCACATCGACCACAGCGGCTACCTGCCACTGCTGGCGCGACAAGGCTTTCGCGGCCGGGTTTACTGCACGTCCGCGACGCACGAGCTGTGCAAGATCCTGCTCACCGACAGCGGCCATCTGCAGGAGGAAGAGGCGAAGTTCGCCAACCGGCACGGTTTCTCCAAACACCAGCCCGCGCTGCCGCTGTACACCCGTGAGGACGCCGAGCGCTGCCTGAAGCTGTTCGCGCCACGTCCGTTCTCTCAGGACTTCGAGGCGCTGCCCGGACTCACCGCGCGGTTGACGCCTTCCGGGCACATGCTCGGCTCGGCCTTCGTGCACCTCAACGACGGCCGGCGATCCGTGCTCTTCTCCGGCGACATCGGCCGGCCCAACGACCCGGTGCTGCGCCCGCCGGTGCAGGTCCCCGGCGCCGACTACCTGCTGGTGGAATCCACCTACGGCAACCGCAAGCATGAAGCGTCCGACGCACTGGCGCAGCTGGAGACTGTCATCAACAAGACGGCCGCCCGTGGAGGGGTCGTGGTCATCCCAGCGTTCGCTGTCGGCCGAGCGCAGAGCCTGATGTACGGCATCTACCAGCTCAAGAAGCAAGGGCGCATCCACCAGCACCTGCCCGTGTACCTGGACAGCCCGATGGCCATCGATGCCACACGGCTGTACCACGCCCATCGCGACGAGCACCGGCTCTCGCCCGAGGAATGCGAGGGCATGTGCCATGCCGCGAAGATCGTCAACAAGGTCGAGGAGTCCAAGGCGCTCAGCGCCGGTCGTGGACCGATGGTCATCATCTCCGCCAGTGGCATGGCCACTGGAGGACGCGTGGTGCACCACCTCAAGTCATTCGCGCCCGACCATCGCAACACCATCCTGTTCGCCGGCTACCAGGCGGGCGGCACCCGTGGCGCCGCGATCGTGCACGGCGCGTCCACCGTCCGCATCCATGGCCAGGACGTGCCGATCCGCGCCGAGGTGGCCTCGCTCGACAACCTTTCCGCCCACGCCGATGCCGACGAGATCCTCGCGTGGATGCGCGGCTTCACGCAAACACCGCGCCGAACCTTCGTGACCCACGGCGAGCCGGAGGCGGCCGATGCGCTGCGCGCGCGGATCGACCATGAACTGGGCTGGTCGGTTGCCGTGCCCGAGTACCTGCAGACGGTGGATCTGGTATGACGGCGCACCTGCACGAGACCGGCACCGGCACCGGAGAGGATGGCGTGAACACGCTGCAGGCGTGGCGCACCGGCATCGACACCCATCAGGAGCCGGTGGTCTACATGCGGCGCGACTGCCCTGTCTGCCGGTCGGAGGGTTTCACGACCCAGGCGCGCGTGCAGCTGACGGCCGGCCGCCGCAGCATCGTGGCGACGCTCAGCGTCGTCGATGGGGATTGGCTGGCCGAGAACGTCGCTGGCCTGTCCGAATCGGCATGGGCGTCGCTGGGGGCGCAGCCGGGCCAGCTGGTCACGGTGACCCATGCACCGCCGCTGGATTCGCTCAGCCATGTCCGGGCCAAGGTCTACGGCAATGCCCTGGGCGATGCCGAGTTCAGCGCCATCATCTCCGACGTCGCGGCGGGCCATTACTCTGACCTGCATCTGGCCACCTTCATCACCGCCTGCGCCGGCGATCGCCTGGACCTCGCGGAGACCGTCTCGCTCACGAAAGCCATGATTGGCGTCGGTGACCGCATCGATTGGGGGCGCCCGCTGGTGGTGGACAAGCATTGCGTCGGCGGCCTGCCCGGCAACCGCACGACCCTGCTCGTGGTGCCCATCGTGGCCGCCTGCGGCCTCACGATGCCCAAGACCTCCTCGCGCGCCATCACCTCGCCGGCCGGGACGGCCGACACAATGGAGGTGCTGGCGCCGGTGAACCTGGATGTGCGAAGCATGCGGCGCGTGGTCGAACGCACGGGCGGCTGCATCGTCTGGGGCGGCTCGGTACGGCTCAGCCCCGCCGACGACATCCTCATCCGCGTCGAGCGGCCGCTGGACCTGGACAGCGAGGGCCAGCTCGTCGCCTCGGTCCTGTCCAAGAAGGCCGCTGCGGGCTCGACCCATGTGCTGATCGACCTGCCCGTGGGTGCCACCGCCAAAGTGCGCAGCGCGCAGGCCGCGGCGGCGCTCGGTCGGCGCCTGCAGGAGGTGGGCAGCGCCATCGGCCTGCACGTGGCCTTGCGCGTCACCGATGGTGAGCAGCCGGTCGGCCGCGGGATCGGCCCGGCACTGGAGGCCCGCGACGTGCTGGCCGTCCTACAAGGGACGCCCGAGGCCCCGGCCGACCTGCGGGAGCGAGCGTTGCGGCTGGCGGCGGACATCCTCGAAATGGGCGGTGCAGCGCCCGCCGGCGGCGGCCTGACGCTCGCCACGCAGGTGCTGGCCGACGGCCGCGCCTGGGCCACGTTCGAGGCGATCTGCGCTGAGCAGGGCGGCCTGCGCAGCATCCCGGTGGCAACGCATCGGCACACCGTCGCATCGCCGTCCACGGGACGGGTCTCCCGAATCGACAACCGGCTGCTCGCGCGGGCGGCCAAGCTCGCCGGAGCACCGACCGCCGCTGCCGCCGGCATCGACGTGCATGCGCGCCTGGGCGACCAGGTCGAAGCGGGACAGCCGCTCTTCACGCTGCACGCCCAGGCGCCGGGCGAGCTGGCCTATGCGCTGCAGTTCGTCCGCTCGCGCCCACCGATCTTCCAGATTTCGGAGAACCTATGAAACCTCTCGTTTTTCACCTGCCGGGCGACGAAGACTTCGCCGATGGACTGATCCGGGCGTTGGGCGCGCAGCGGGCTGCCCTGCAACTGCACCGGTTCCCGGACGGCGAGTCGCTGGTGCGGCTGGACGCCGACGTCACCGGCCGCACCGTCGTGATCGTGGCCAGCCTGGCACAGCCGGACGCCAAGGCGCTGCCCTTGTTGTTCGCCGCGGACGCAGCGCGCGACCTCGGCGCCACCCGCGTGTTGCTGGCTGCCCCGTACCTGGCGTACCTGCGTCAGGACCGGCGCTTCAACACGGGCGAAGCCATCACGTCCCGCACGTTCGCTGCGCTGGTGTCGACGGTGTTCGACGGTATCGTCACCGTCGATCCCCATCTGCACCGCTACCGCTCGCTCGGCGAGGTCTACCGGGTGCCGACCCGTGTGGTCCAGTCCGCGCCCGCCATCGCGGCCTGGGTCGCAGCCCATGTGGACCGTCCCGTGTTGATCGGACCCGATGCGGAAAGCGAGCAATGGGTCCAGGAAGTCGCGCGCTTGGCTGGCGCGCCGTTCACGGTGTTGCAGAAGATCCGCCGGGGCGACAAGGACGTGGAGGTCAGCCTTCCCGACACCGCGGCCCTGGCAGACCGCCAGCCTGTGCTCATCGATGACATCGTGTCCAGCGCGCGCACGATGATCCAGGCAATCGCCAGTGTGCGCAGCGTGGGATTGCCGCCACCGGTGTGCATTGGGGTGCACGCCCTGTTCGCCGCCGACGCGTACCACGCACTTCTTGCGGCAGGGCCCCAGCGGGTGGTGACCTGCGACACCGTGCCGCATGTCTCTAACGGCATCAGCGTGGTGGCACCGCTGGCGACAGCGGTGCAGGAACTGATGGAAGCCGGCGCGCCATGAGCCGCTGCGCCGCGCTCGCCATGACGCTCACGATCGAGGGGAGATGACTGCCCATGTGCTTTTCCGCACCCGCCAGTTTCACGGCCGCAGCGGTTCTGCTGGGCCTGGGGACCGTCACCATGCGCCGGGCCCGCTCACGGCGCGAACTGCCGTATGCCGCCATCCCGCTGCTGTTCGGGGTCCAGCAACTGCTCGAAGGCATGCTGTGGCTGACGTTCCCCGACCGCGCGCCCTTGCTGAACGTGGCGCTGACGCATCTCTACTCGTTCTTCTCGCACGTCCTGTGGCCGATCTACGTCCCGCTGGCTGCGCTGGCGCTGGAGAGCGTCCGTTGGCGCCGTCGGGTTCTGGTGGCCATTGCAGTCGCGGGCGCGCTCGTCGGTCTGTACCTGCTGGCGATGCTGGTGAAGCTGCCCATCACGGCCCGCGTGGTCGGCCAGCACATCCTCTACGACTCTCCGCACTTCTACGTGATGACCACGATGGCCCTGTATCTGATCGGCACCTGCGCAAGCCTGATGGTTTCTAGCCACCGGCGCGTGGCGGCTTTTGGGGTGGCCGCCTTTGTCTCCGCAATCGCCGCCTACATGTTCTATGCAACCTGGTTCATCTCGGTGTGGTGCTTCTTTGCCGCTGTGCTCAGCTTCATCGTGCTGTGGCAGTTCCGTGAGCCCCGAGCGAGGCTGGCCGTGCCATGACGAATTCTCCGGCCAGATTCAAGCCCGCACTGGCCTACGCGGACTGCGGCCGCACGCAGGGCCCGATGCGCCGCGCGGCGTTCTTCACGGTTCAGTTGCTCGACGGATTCGAGACCATGCGCGATGCGGTCGCCGGCCGGCTGCCGACGGTATTCGCGCAAGCGGAACTCGCGCAAGGCACCAAGACCGGGCACTTCATCGCCGCGTTCTGCATCCTGTCCCTGCACCGGGTAATCGAGGAGGGCTCATGACCGCACAAAACCGTCTGTCCGTTCTGTTCTCCGACATCGCACCGGCGGACCAGGCCGCGCTGCAGCAACGGCTTCCGACCCACTGGCACGCGCACTTCGTCCAGAACGAACGCCTGGTGGTATCCGATGTCGGCGATGAAGACACCGAGGTGCTGTGCGTCTTCGTGCGCACGCGCGTTGACGAATCGGTGCTCCGGTTGCTGCCGCGCGTGCGGCTCGTGGCAACGCGCTCCGCGGGCTTCGATCACATCGACCTGCAGGCTTGCCGCCGACGCGGCATTGCCGTGTGCAACGTGCCGGACTATGGGTCCGCCAGCGTCGCCGAACATGCCTTCGCGCTGCTGCTGGGCGTGGCTCGCCATCTGACACAAGCCCACGAGCGGGCGCGCCAAGGTTCTTTCGCTTACCGCGGCCTCACCGGCTTCGAGCTGGAAGGAAAGACGCTGGGCATCGTCGGGCTGGGCCGGATCGGGCGCCACGTGGCCCGTATCGCCCTGGGCTTCGGCATGGAAGTTCTCGCGTACGACCCGGCCCTCGCCCCATCGCTCGACATCACGGCAGCACCCATCGCCGGCGTCCGCGTGGTGACGTGGGAGCAGATCCTGCAAAGCAGCGATGTTCTGAGCCTTCATGTTCCGGCCACGCAGGCCACGCACCACCTTCTCGATGGCCAGGCCTTCGCGCGCATGAAACCGGGCATGGTACTGATCAACACGGCACGGGGTGCGCTCATCGACGAGGCCGCCCTGCTGCACGCACTGGAGGCAGGTACCGTCGCCGCAGCAGGACTGGACGTGCTGGAACAGGAAGGGGATCTGTCTCCCGAAGTGCCCACGGGCTGCGGCGGACTGGGTTGCGATACCGGCTGGTCGGCATCCAGCCCACTGCTGACGCATCCGCGTGTGCTCGTGACACCGCATGTCGGGTTCAATACGTCGGAGGCGATCGCGCGCATCCTCGACGAGACCATCTCGAACATCGCAGCCTGGCATGCGGGCCGCCTGCGCAACAGGTTGGATGAGCCATGACGCGACCGAACCGCCCCGTTTCCACCGTGCGTCTTGCGGGCCGCCCAACGCAACGCTCGGCGCTGCGCCGGGCCACGCAGATCGCTATGGCCCTGAGCGGGTTCCTGCTCTGGGTGGCCTGGCACCGGGGCCTGATGCGCTGCGATACCCACCGGGCGGCCGACCGCTTCGCCGAAGTGCTGCAGCGATTGGGCACGACCTTCGTGAAGCTGGGCCAGCATCTCAGCCTGCGGGCCGACATTCTGGCGCCCGATGCGCAAGAGGCTCTGGCCAGCCTGCAGGCCAATGTGGCGCCGTTTCCTCCCGAGCAGGCGGTCCAGGAGGTCGAGGCGGCGCTCGGCCGCCCATGGCAGCAGCTCTTCGCACGCTTCGACATGCACGCGCTCGCCGCGGCCTCGATCGCCCAGATTCATCGTGCAGCCCTGCCGGACGGGACGGAAGTGGTGGTGAAGATCCGCCGCCCTGGCGCGGCCGAGCAGGCCGAGACCGACATGCGCATCCTGCGCCGCATCGTCCTGGTCATGCAGGGGCTCGTGCCCTCGCTGCGTCGCTGGGGGCTGGCAGCCATCGTGGACGAGGTTGCGGCCAACTTCCGCTACGAGATGGATTTGTCGCGCGAGGCAGCTTCCGTGCGACGTTTCGCCGACGCCTGGCGCGGCTCTGCCGACATCGTGATCCCCGACGTGGTGGACGGCCTGTGCACGCCGACCGTCATGGTCCAGCAGTTCAGCCACGGAGCTCACCTGCACGGTCTGCCTTCGTCCACCGCGGTGGCGGCCGCGGGCAAACTCGTGGACAGCTACGTCGCCCAGATCTTCCGCGATGGCTTCTTCCACGGCGACCCCCATCCCGGCAACGTCTTCGTGATGGACGATGGCCGCATATGCCTGCACGACTTCGGCATCGTGGGCCGGGTCGACGGCAACATGCGGCGGGCGCTGGTGGCGTTCGCCCTGGCCTTCGTCGAGCAGGATGCCGAATGGGTGGTCGATGCCTGGCTCGACCTGGGCCTGCTCGGCGACGGCACCGATCGGGCCGTGTTCGTGCCTGTCGTGCGTGCCCTGGTCGCAGACTGCGCACAGAGGCCGCTGAAGGACTGGTCGCTCTCAGGTGCTCTCGCGCAGCTCGTGGCGGCGGGCCGGACCCAGGAAGTCCGGCTGCCCAGGGACCTCCTCGTGCTCACGCGTACCCTGTTGTTGCTCGAAGGGACGGTGCGCCTGCTGGCACCCGAGTTTTCCATCATCGAAGCCATCTCTCGCCACACGACCACGGGCGTCTTCGACGAGCCCAAGTCTGCGGCATCGCAGCGTCTGCCATATGAACTGGGGAACGCGGCCCACGCCCTGCCCTCCCTGATGGCGCGGCGTCTGCACAGCGTCTTGCGGCAGGGTGACCTGCTGCAACTGTCGATCAAGCCGGATGCCAGGATGCTGAGCGGGATCGACCGCCTCGGCCGTCGCGTCGCGCTGGCGCTCGTGACGCTCGGCCTGTACATCGCATCGAGCTTGTTGATGCAGCACGGCGTGGGCCCGCGCTGGGGCGACATGCCGGTACTCGCGCTGCTGGGCTATGCGCTGGCGATCCGGTTCACGTTTTCCATCGCGCGCAGCCGCGGCTGAGGCGCCTCATCAAGCAAGGAGTCAGGCATGAACAAGGTCAGAGTGGCGGTGAACGGATACGGTGTGATCGGCAAGCGGGTGGCGGATGCGGTCGCACTCCAGGAGGACATGGCGCTAGCCGGCGTCGCGGATGTGGTGCACGACTATCGCCTGCAGGTGGCCGCGCAGCGCGCTTTCCCGATTTACGCGGCGACCGCTGAAGCCGCACAATCGATGCGTGCTGCGGGGCTTCCTGTCGCGGGCGATCTGGCCGACCTGCTCGCCAACGCGGACGTCGTGGTCGATTGCACACCCAAGAAAGTCGCCGCGGTCAACAAGAGGGCGTACGACGCTGCCGGTGTGAAGTCCATCTTCCATGGCGGCGAGTCCCACGCGTTGACCGGTCATTCGTTCGTCGCACAGGAGAACTACGCAACCGCGATCGGCCGCACCTCCACCCGGGTGGTGTCCTGCAACACGACGTCGATCGTGCGCACCCTGGGGGCGCTTCGGACAGCGGGCCTGCTCAAGCGAGCCCGCGGGACGCTGATCCGCCGGGCTTCCGACCCGTGGGAGGCGCATGCGGAGGGCATCATCAACACGCTCGTGCCGGAGAAGACGATCCCCAGCCATCAGGGACCGGACGCGCGCACTGTGATCCCGGACCTGGACGTCGTCACGATCGCGGTCAAGGCGCCGCACAACAGCAGCCACCTGCACACCTGGTGGGTCGAACTGACGAGGCCGGCCACGCGCGACGAGGTGCTGGCGGCCTTTCGCGCTGCGCCACGGATCGCGTTCGTGCGATCCTCGGATGGTCTCGTGGCCCTCAACAGCACGGTGGAACTGATGGCCGATCTCGGCCGCCCGCGCGGCGACCTGTGGGAGGTCGCGTTGTGGGAGGACGTGCTTTCGGTCGATGGCGATCAGGCGTACTACACCTACCAGGTCTTCAACCAGGCGATCGTAATCCCCGAGACCATCGATGCCATTCGCGCCTTGAGCGGCATCGAGACCGATCCCCAGGTGTCGATGGCGCGCACCGATGCTTCGCTGGGACTGCAGCGTGATTTCATCCGTGACCGCGTCCAGGTTCGACGATGAGTGAATTCGATGATCCCGCGCTGGTCGGGCTCGGGCTGGCACTCGCTTCGGGACTTCTGATCGGCCTGGAACGGGGATGGCAGCAACGCGAGCGGCCCGAGGGACATCGCGTCGCGGGCGTTCGCACCTTTGCGCTGATCGGCCTGCTCGGCGGCCTTGGCGGGCTGCTGGCCCAGCGCTGGGGAGCCGGCATGCTCATCGCTCTGCTCGTACTCGTCGGGGTGTATCTGGTGGTGGGCTACCTGGTGACGGCGCATATGCATGCCGTGATGGGACTGACCACGTCCGTCGCCGCCCTTGCGACTTTCGCCATCGGGGCGCTGGCGACCAGTGGCGCTTGGCGCGTTTCGGCGGTCGCCGCCGTGGTCGTGCTGGCGCTGCTGCGTTTCAAGCAGCTCTTGCACGCCGGCGTCGGCAAGCTGTCCGAGGCGGAGATCAGCAGCGGCACGCAGTTGCTGTTGATCAGCGTGGTCGTACTGCCCGTACTCCCTGATCGTGGCTTTGGCCCCTATGAGGCGTTGAATCCCTATCGCCTTTGGTGGGCCGTTGTCCTGCTGGCAGTGCTGTCGTTCGCTGGGTTCGTCCTGATGCGCTCGCTCGGCAGGAAACGAGGGCTGGTATTCACAGCGCTGCTCGGCGGGATCGTGTCGAGCACCGCCACCACGGCCACGTTGGCGCGCTGGGCCGGGCAGACGCCAGGCTGGCATCCACTGGCAGCGGCGGGGGCGGCGCTCGCCTGCGCAGCCATGTTTGCGCGCATGGCGGCTCTCGTCGCCATCGCAGCCCCCGGCATCGGCTGGGACCCGGTGGTCATCTTCGTGGCCATGGCCGTGGCTGGCGGTGTTCTGGGGACGTTCCTGGCGGCGCGGTCGCCCGCCGACGACTTGCCCGAACTTCAGCTTGGCAACCCATTGCAGCTGCGCTCCGCGCTCCAGTTCGCAGCCTTCCTGGCCGCGGTGATGCTGGCAGGCCGCTTTCTTGCCGATCGCTTCGGGGATGCTGGCGTCATGCTGACCGCCGCTGCCTCGGGTCTGGTGGACGTCGATGCGATCACGCTCTCGATTGGCCGCCTGGTGACCGAGGGCGCCGTCACCGCCGCTTCGGCCACCCTGGCCTTGTTCATCGCCGCATCCGTCAATCAGGTCACCAAACTTGTCCTGTTGATGTCGCTGGGCGGTAGGGCGCTCGCATGGAGAGTGCTCCCGTCGTACGCGGCCATGGCTGCTGCTGGCTTTGCCGTCGCCCTGGGCTTGACCTGAAACAGCGATCAGCTATCGAAGGCCACCGATCGCGCCAGACTCTCCTGCGCTTCAAGGGCAGACAGCCTGCCCTTGAGCGCCGCCTGGATGACGCCGAAGGCGTCACCGCCCAGCGCCACCCGAAGCGGTGGCTTCTCGCTCGTGGCCGTGTCGAAGATCCGGTGCGCGATCTTCTGCGGATCGAGCGTGTACAACTCGTCACCCGCGTTCTCGAACATCGCGCGAATCTGTCCAGCGGGCGTGTCCTGATAGGCGGGGTTCGCCGGCGCGTACTGCAAATTGCGGCTGAAGCTCGTGCGAGCGCCGCCCGGTTCAATGAGTGTGACGAAGACCCCAAACCCCTCCAGTTCCTGGCGAAGGCATTCGCTGAAGCCTTCCAGACCCCATTTCGCGGCGTGGTAAAGACTGCTGGTCGGCAGGGAGCCTTGGCCACTGGCGCTGGAGATTTGGATGATCCGACCGGCTCGCCGTGTGCGCATGGCGGGAATGAAGGCCCGCGTGACGTGCACCGGCGCCAGCAGGTTGAGGCTGATCTGCCCTTCGATGTCCGCGTCGGAAAACTCTTCGGTGGCGCCGATGATGCCGCCGCCGGCGTTGTTGACCAGGACATCGACCGGGCGGCGGGCCTCGGCGCGCTGGACCACGGGTGCGATGTCCCCCTTCACGGTCACGTCGAGCCGTTCGACAACGAGCTGGTCACCGTAGCGTGCTGCCAGGTCGTCGAGCGTCTCGGGACGCCTGACGGTGGCCGTGAGGTCATCCCCCGAAGCCAGGATGATTTCAGCAAGATGGCGACCGATGCCGCTGGATGCGCCGGTGAGGAACCAATGTCTGGACATAAATGCACTCCTGTGGTTTACTTACCAACTAGTTTGTAAGTTAATGGCGCCCGTGTCAAGCGATGATGGGCGCTCGGATGAAATGTTGTTGAGGAGTAACGGCCCATGGCCAAGAGACGTCCCGCCGAGACCCAGCAAATGCTGCTGGACGCTGCGCTGGGGGAATTTGCCGAGAACGGGCTGGCGGGGGCACGAATTGACCGGATCGCGGCGGCAGCAGGCATCAGCAAGCCGATGCTTTATGTCCATTTCGGGGACAAGGAGGCTCTCTTCGACGCCGTGCTCAGCCGGGAAATCCTCGCCGCGGCGCAGGACGAGCGCTTCGATGCGGACGATCTTCCCGGCTATGCGGGGCGCACCTACGATTTGCTCACCGAGCGGCCGCACCTATGGCGGCTCATGACCTGGTTCCACCTGGAGCGAGGCCAAGAAGTGCTCCTGCTCCCCGCCGGTCACAGCGTACTGGAAGCCAAACATGCGGCCATCACCGCTGCCCAGGCGGAAGGACGCATCACAGCGGATTTCACGCCTGATGAGATCGTGCGACTGGTAGCGACGATCGTGCAAACGTGGTGCATGGCACCGGCGGCGAGGGATTCGCAGGAGCACGAGGCGCGCAGACGGGCGATTCAGTTGGCGATTGCGCGGATGCTTTCGCCTGGCAAATCCCCTCTCCAGCGCGGGAAAATGGTTGACGCCTCGCGCTGAACGCCCGGACAAGGAAGTGCTACTTGGCACGGGAGGACGACATTCAGGCGCGACGTGGCCATCGGTCCCACAGCCATTCGTCAGACATCCGAACCCAGTGCGACCTGGCAACGCACATGAAGAAGCAGAGTGCGTCGGCGCAATCAGCGTCCGGTCGTGGGTCGTGCTGGAAGGGGGTTAAGCCGAGACCGTGATGACGCGCGGGTCGCCACGCCCCTGCACGGCCGCCCACTCCTCGGCGCTCAGCAAGCTCTGCGGATCGACACCGAGCCCTTGAGCCGCCTCCGCCGCGACGTGCGCCCACGTGCAACGGTTCGCGAACAGCATGCCGGCCACATCGAGTGTCCCGCCGCGCGCCTGGTAGCCCAAGGCACGGGTCTGCCGCGCCCCTGTATCGATCCGACGCATCAGGCCCAGCGTCGGCTCGGGTCGCATGTGCGAGACGATGACGCGCACGGCGGCAGTCTCCGGGAACAGGGCGCGCAAGGCCTGGTCGCCGGCCACAAAGTCCTGCTCGCGTTCGTCGCGGGGTGCTCTGAAGCGGCCCGGCTCGATGACGCAGGTCACTGCGGTCCGATGTCCAGCGGCTTCGAGGCGCCGCGCCGCAAGCAGGGCCTGCTGTAGCTGGTATGCGCCGATGGCAACCAGCAACACGTCGGGGGCGTCGCAGGGCTTCACCACCCAACCACCCTGATCGACCAAGCGTTCGGCCTGCTCGGCACTCAACTGGCTGGCGACGGCCCGCTTGGGAACGACCAGCGTCCAGAACTGGCCATGCGAGGCGTAGGCCGCGCGCAGCGCCGCAACGGCACTGTTGGCATCGACCGGGAACAACACGCGCGAGGTGTCGGACATTTCGCCCAACAGCGCTTCGGCCAGCGTCGGATCCTGGTGCGACTGCTCGTTCTTGCCGTTCTCCCAGGTGTGGGACGTCGCAACCGTGACCACCGACAGCCATCCGGGTGGTGTGCCTGCCTGCGCCTGATGTCGCGCGAACAGGATTTCCTGGCGCAGCGCGCCCAGCATCTTGACGGCAAATGCCTCGTAAGAGACGACCAAGTTGATGCCGCCCTTGTTGCCCAGCGCCGCGCTGACCACCGCTTCTTCGTTGAGCGCCGTGATCACGGCGCCATCGACGGCCTCCGCCAGGCCCGGTTCGGGCGTGAAGACGCGGTGTTTGAGCAGGTCCAATGTCTGGCCCATGCGGTTGCTGCGCAGCTCGTCCGGATTGCCTACCCGCGGACGCAGCTGTGGGTTGGCTTGGACGAGGGCCGCGAAGGCTCCGTCGAGTGCCGCCATTGGCGAGACCTCGCCCTGGCCCGCAACATGCCACTGCGGAACCGGAAGTCTGGGGGCCGCCACCTGGCGGTGCGCCAGGGCATGGTCCCGCTCCAGGGGACGATGCTGCACTTCGTGCCGGCGCAGTAGTGCGACCGCTTCGTCGAGTTCGTGCGACGGCACGAAGAGAGCGCGAGCACCCTCGTTGAACTGCTGAAGCGCTATCTGGTCGACCCGGGGGTTCCCCTCCAGCGGCAGGTTGTGCGCGGCATTGGTTCCAGCACCGGGGAAGCCGAATCCCTTGGGCGCTTCGGCGATGGTGTAGTGGAGGGGTACCGGGTACTGAACGGTGCCCTGCGAAACTCCAGCCGCGCAGGCCGACAACCGCTCCTCCATCGCGTGAACGGCCCAGGCGAACGCGGCGGGGTCGGTGCCGTCGATCTCCATCGGGTCGAAGCCGTTCAGCCGCAGATGCTGGTGGAACCATTCTCGGCCCCCCTGCTGCTGCATGGTGCTGCGCTGTTCGATGCGGCGACCGTTGAGGATCATGAACGGTGCCACGAAGCCGCTGTCTTCTGCCCGCCACCAGCGCGGCGCCCAGTCACTGCCACGCTGCTCCTCGAAAGCGCCGTCGCTGAGGAACACCACCAGCCGCTCGCCGGGCAAGGGCATGTGCACGTACTGCAGTTCGGCAAAGCCGAGATAGCCGCCCTCGGACAGACCGCCTGCCGTATTCGGGCCGACGTGGCTGCCCAGCGGCGAGGCGGGACGCCCCTGTGCGTCGATCGCGTAGCTATAGAAATCCCGGGCAAAGCGCGTGAGGCCGCTTTCGCTGCGGTCGTATCTCTCGGCGTGGCGCGGCGTCATGTTGCCCACCAGAAGGTTGCAGGCATCGATGCCCGCGACGCAATGGCCCTGGCCCATCAACCAGCCACGCGTCAACCCACTGAGCGCGTTCGCGGCCAGGTAGCCGACATAGGCCGGCACGATGTTCAGCGCCCCACCGGTATGCCCCTCCGGCGTCTCCTTGAAATCCTCGGCTCTCATCTCCCGGCCATCGGGATAGACCCGGTCGGCATAGGTCATGTGAACCGTCAACCACATGCCTGCCACGGCCAGGCGGTCCGCCGACCAGAGCGTGCGATACACCGCGGTTGTGTCGCTCGCCTTGCCTTCGGCAACCAGCACCTGTGCGAGATCGTGGACTCGCAGTTGCGTGAGATCGTTGTGGGTGATGGGGCCGTGGCCGCGCGCCCAGCGGGCGAACTCGGGATCAGACTCGCGGAACACGCGGACGCGCTCGGCGACCCAGGGAAGCTCGTGGTTCATGTGGAAAGTCCTTGAGAGCCGGCACGCAGGTAAGCGCGACGGCGAGATTGGGAAGGCTGGCGTCTGTGATCGTCTTTCGCGCGCCAGCGGCACGGCCATCTAGCGTTCATGGCTGTGTTATCCATAAAGATCAGAGCGGGTCAAGGGCACGGGCCAGCTTCCGCCGTCGCGTTTGGACGCGACGATCTGGTAGATCCCAGTCCCCCCGGCCTCGAATTCCAGTGCACACGCCGCCATGTACAAGCGCCAGATGCGGAAGGTCACCTCATCGACCTCCCGCAAGGCCTCCTCCCGGCGCGCTTCGAGTCGCTGGACCCAATGACGCAAGGTCAGCGCGTAGTGGGGTCGAAGACCTTCGACGTCATGGATCTCGAAGCCGGAGCGCTCCATCCCTAGCTGGATATTGCTGACGCAGTCCAATTCGCCGTCGGGGAAGACGTAGCGGTTGATGAACTCGGTCGCGACGGTTCGGCTCCAGCCCTCCTCGTCATGGGTGATCCCGTGGTTGAGGAAGAGTCCTCCTGGCCGCAAAACCCGCTGGACCACCGCGTAGTAGGCCGGTAGGTTCGCGAGTCCCACGTGCTCGAACATGCCAATGCTTGACACCTTGTCGAAAACGGCCGTGCCTTCGAGGTCACGGTAGTCGCGCAGTTCAACGGTGACGAGATCCTGCAGGCCCTCCGAGCGGATGCGCTCGCGCGCGTATTCGAGTTGCTGTTGGCTGAGCGTGATGCCGTGCGCACGGACGCCATGTTCTCTTGCCGCCCAGCACACGAGCGCGCCCCAGCCGCAGCCGATGTCGAGCAGGCGTTCGCCTCGCTGCAGGCGCAGCTTGCGGCAGATGTGCTCCAGCTTGTTGCGCTGAGCCTGGTCCAGCGTGTCATCCGTCGCCTTGAAATAGCCACATGAGTAGACCCTCTCGGCATCGAGCCAGAGGCCATAGAACGCGTTGGACACATCGTAGTGAAAGGAGATCGCGGCCTGATCGGTTTGACGCGAATGGCGATGGGAGAAGCGACGTGCGACGCGCGAGGCCAGACTCCGCGAGGGCTTCAACCCGTCCTGGTCGGACACGCGCAGCAGCAGTGCGTCGCGCAACAGGGCCAGTTTGTCGCGCCAAGAGAGCGAAAACCTCTCGAAATGCGCCTTGAGCCCGAGCGCGGTGTACAGGTCTCCCTCAATGTCGATGGTGCCGCGGAAATAGGCTTCCGCCAGCAGCAGCGGATCCGGGCGCAGGACCAAGCGACGCAGCAGACCCGGGTCACGGATGATCAGGGTGTATTCCGGGTGCGATTCGAGCTCGTGCAAGAGCATATCGCCCAGACGCAACGCCGGCGGGCGCTCGATGCCGGCCAGCAGCCGGCGCAAGATCCGTAGCGCGGCGGCATATCCGTCGGGCGATACGGTTCGATCCCGTGTCGTGAGGTGGCTCATTGGGGGCGCCTCGCTCGCTCGTGTGCAGCGGATGCTGCGAAGTGGATAGACGACTCATACTTGGCGCTGGCGTGATCGGCACGACCACAACCGCTGCACCGCATGTACGTAGAGCGTCGTGATGCCGGGGAATGTCGACGATGATCAGAGCGATTCATGCGCGTACACGACGGGACTTCGCGCGCACCGAATTGCGCTGAACGTCCGCATCCGCTCCTTCGATCAAACCGCAGACGGAATGGCCATCCGGGACGCCGTCCGGCAGCCGCTTCCAGTCGCGCTCTGCCTGCTGCATGCGGCGATGCAAATCTGTCGCCTCCTTCAGCCGCCGGGCCTGCTCGTCAAGCCGTTCGCTCAGCAGCGCCCGCGCGCGCGGACAAGGCGATGCACCGCGCTGGCTCATCTCGACAAACTCTGCAGCGTCCTTGAGCGTGAAGCCGAGGGCCAATGCATTGCGTATGAAACGAACCCGGGCGACGCTTCGATCCGAGAATGCGCGGTAGCCGTTCGTGCCCCGGCCATCGGGCACCACAAGCCCCACCCGAAGGTAGTGACGCAACGTGTCCGGTGTGACGCCTGCCGCCTTGGCGCATTCAATGAGTTGCATCACCATCCTCCAGCAAGGTTGTCTTGAATCCCTTCACTTTCGAGCGAGTTTGAACCCAGGTGCTGCACATGGGTCAAGGGCCCGGTGTCTGAACCGCTCCGTTCCTTCCTTCAACGTGCGGTTGGATGGGCAACTGTACCATCATCGGCGCGAGCATCAACGGGCGTGGCTCCCGGCCCGGAGGAAGACTTATCGTGGTCTTGTCCCAGTTCATTGCCTATACCAAACCACTTGCCTGGTCATTCAGCGCTCGGAACGTCTCACGCGCGATCGCTAACTGCTCGCGTGCTTGAACCACCAGCACGGCGACGGCGGATCGGGATGACTGCAACTGGGCGACTTCAGTGTTGGGCGAGTAGGCGCGATTGCGCTCTTCGTCTAGTTCCAGGCCGATGAACTCCAGGCCATCAACGATGCGCCGACGCAACGCGGCCGAATTTTCTCCAGCTCCGCCAGTGAAGGCCACAGCATCGCAACCGCCCATCGCGGCGGCGTAGGCGCCGATGTATTTGCGCACGCGGTACGCGTGAACCTGCATTGCCAGTTGGGCGGCTGCGACTCCTTCTCCCGCGCGCTTCTCCACAATCCGCAGGTCCGAACTCTCACCCGACAATCCTTTGAGTCCACTGTCGCTGTAAAGCGCCGCCTCGATCTGCGCCAACGTCAAACCCAGTGCGCGTGCGACGAAGCCGGGTACGCCAGGGTCGAGGTCTCCACAGCGCGTGCCCATCACAAGACCTTCAAGCGCGGTCATTCCCATAGATGTATCGACCGACCTTCCGCGATCGATCGCGCAGACGCTGGCGCCGCTTCCAATGTGGCAGCTCACGATACGAAGTTCTGACGGCGGCCGTTTCAGCTCGGTGCTGACGGCGGCCAGTACACCCTGGTGGGACAGGCCATGGAAGCCGTATCTCCGTACCCCTGCCGCGCGCCACGATGGCGGAACAGCATAGGAATGGGCGTATTCGGGCATGTCGCCATGGAAAGCGGTGTCGAAGACCGCGACGTGGCGCACGCCGGGCCAACGCTCACGGGTCAGGCGTATGCCGGCCAATGCGGCAGGATTGTGATGCGGCGCCAGAGCCGAAGCCTTGCCGATCTCGCGTTCGACTTCTTCATCCACGAGCACCGCGTTGCTCAACAGTGGGCCACCGTGTGCGACGCGGTGACCAATGCCATCGAGCGTTGTGACACCCGCCCTGTGCAAGTGCCGCTCGATCTCCTCGAAGGTCGCAGCATCCACCGCAGGATGATCAATCGCCGAGTCGATCAATGGCAAGGTACGAGCCGACTCGAAAACTCCGAACTTCAGGGTCGCACTGCCGGCATTGATGGCGAGGACGCGCATGTCGGAGCTCCGTCAGCGCCGGTCAGTGCCGACGTCGCCGCCATTGGCAACGTTCATCAGATCGAATTGCCAAGTTTCGCTCGGCGCTAGCAGCACGCGAGGCCGCCGATCAGGCCCATGCTTCCGATGCTGTAGCGCCGTTGCTGGCGTGGTGATACGGGAGAATCCAACTTTGATCCGTGCCTGGACGACGCTGAAAAGCGAAATCGGCCGTGGCAGGCGCATCGCCTCCGACAAGGAGCGTGCTGCTTGCGACCCGTGAGCGTCTCTTTTTGCAGCCACAGTGGAGGGTCGTTCAGTTGGCATAGGCCTGCTCGAACACAAGCTCAGCCCACAGGTCCCGGCTCTTGCGCCATGATTCCATGGCCTGCCCAATCGCGTCTGCACCAGTTCGCTCAAGCTGATACCAAGGATTTTCGACCCGATGGGGATCCTGCGCACTCCACTGCTCAAGCCATCGTTGCACCCATGGCAGCAGCGCCAGGGCCGGGGTCACCTGCTCGGACCAGACCTTGCGACTGACGCGCATGGGGTGCAGCGCGCGAAGTTCACGAGCCGAGTCGGGGGTGACGGCGAAGCGGACCCACGGCGACACCCACTGCGAATAGAAGCGCTCGGTGATCTCCGAGAGTGCTTCGACCTTGTCGAACCCCGCCGGGTTGGCGTCGTAAGGCAGGTCTTCCAGCCGCCGCGGCTGGAACTGCGCAGCGGCGGCCGACTCCGAAGAGGCGCTGTCCTCCAGAACCATCTCGTAGAGTCCAGGCTTGAGTGCCTGGATCGATTCGGCATGATGCAAGATGGCGCGGTGCTCGCGTCGCGCCACCCCCGCGGAGACGAAGATGCCAAGGTGGCCAACATGTTGGTGCAGCAGGTACACCACGCGCTGGCCCGCCGCCACCAGGTCTGCGGTCGTCGGATATACCGCTTTGAGCCAGCCGAGCGCCTGGTGGGGCGGTGTGATGTTGTCGCCGTTGGAGCAAAAGACCACCAGCGGTGCGCCAATGCGGCTGAGATCCGCGCGGCAGTGGCCATCGACCACGACCTCGCCGCTCTCCAGGTGATTACCTACGAAAAGATCGCCTGCGATCGACAACATTTCCTCGCGGGCAAGCTGGTAGAAGCCATTCCACCAACGCTCGAACTCCAGGAAGCGATCGCGCTCAGTCTCCGGCTGCGCGAAGAGCGTGTCGTATTTCTTGAACACGCCCTCGGGCCGCAACGCCTCGAAGTTCTGGACCAGCCAGGCACCGTCGAATCGCCCGGCGCCGAGGTCCGACGCCCAGTGCGCCGGCCAGATGCCGCCCGTGAACCCACCGAGCAGCCGCATGGGGTTGATGCCTCTCTCGCCTGCCCAGTACGACAGCGGCGAGCCATTGAGCACTGCCAAGGCGGCACGGTGCTCGCAGTGCGACAGCGCCAGCGTGATCGCCCAACCGCCTTGGCAGTTGCCGTAGACGATCGGGGCCTTGCCTCGGTGGCGCTTGGCCACCATGTCGATGAATGTGGCCAGGGTCTGGACGACTGCGCCCATGGTCTGGCCCTCGACGGGCTCCGGATCGAACACTACGAAGTACACGGGATGGCCTTCGAGCAGTGCCATGCCAACTTCAGAATCGCGTTTGAAGCCGCCAATGCCAGGGCCGTGGCCGGCGCGTGGATCGACCACCAGCACCGGCGCGGCGCCTTTGCGCACATGCTTCTCCAAGGCGTCGGTGCCACAGCGAGTGACACGCAGGAGCCGGTAGTTGCTCGCCGGTTGCAAGTCGTGGCCGTCAGCCACCTGCTCTGACTCGAAGTGGAGCAGCGGCGGCATACCCGCCGCTTCGTGTTCGGTCATGTTGTTGGCGCGCTGTCTCAGCGCTTCGCCGGACGCGACGGTCCGCCACAGCATGTCGCCCCAGTAGGCAGCAAAGAGCCCAAGCGGTGCGGCGGCGATACCCTGGGAGTTCGTGCGTGCGTCCATGGCGTCGATCAGCGGCAGCAGCAGCCGCCATGCCCCTTTGAACGGGCAGCGGCCGGCGCATGGGAGGCACCGGCACCCGCCGCAATGCCCGGCGAGGAATCAGCGGATGCCTCGTAGCCCGCGGCAGCTAAGGCCGCGATCAGCTCAGGCGTCTTCTGGGCCGTCTGGTCGCCGGTGACACTCGCTGCGCCGCGAGCGAGATCGACATGCACGTCTTGCACACCAGCTACGCGCTTGAGCGCCTTGCTGACCGAGTTCGCGCAGGAGGCGCAGGTCATGCCGGCAACCTTGAGTTCGATGGTTTCCATGATGATGCTCCGGTGGTTTCAGTGGTGGTGCCCGGACTGGTCGACGGATTTCGGGCGGCTCCGGTCGTCTGATTGGCGCGCAGGCGAACCCCCTTCATCGCCCCGAGGCGGCTGATCTTGATGGTCATGACCGCCATGTGCGCCGTGACTGCCATGGCCGAAGATGTGCATCAACGGACAGGCGAGGATGAAGAGGAAGGGAAGCAGTTGCAGAAGATGGGCGTTGTGGCGGTAGAACATCCAGGCAACGGCGGCGGCGAGGCCGAGCCACAGCAGCCACTGGTTGATGCGAGACCAGTTCGGGCCGTTTCCTGTGCTCTTACTTCGATCGGGCGGAATATTCATGGCGATGCTCCTTCGTGAAGTTGACCCTTGTCGATTGGCGAGATTCCCGCATTCGAGTGCAGGGCGCTGATCAGGCCCATCCATAAAACAGGTATGCCAGAAGAATGGGGCTGAACACCGGAGATTTCCATGGCCCCGCTAAAAAGTCCTCGATAGTTTCTGAGCATGATCGACCCGTGCCAAATGTGGCTTGTTAAGCTCAGCATAGAGCTGAGGTGAAGGCAGTACCTTGATCTTGATCAAAAAGACTCTCTGTACCCAGCTACGGGGTACATACCCCGCGCAGCGAACCAGCAGACCAGCTCACCTCAGGGGCTCAGCGCACACCGCCAAGTGAGCGCGCGCCAGATGTGCCGAGCAGGCAGACGTTCGGCACCGATCGGAGGCTATCTACGAACGGTGTCCGGAACTGTGACCGGATCGCGGCCGAGCAAAGGCCCTCCCGTGCGGTGTGGACGTAGCGATGGGATACACAAGCGCATGATGTCGGCGCCTGCCGCTAGGACTGGGCACGTGGCAGTCACGGAGTAAGCGGCCGGCCATCCCACCTTGGCTAGGCATCGGTGTGGGATGCCGCTAGATTGGCTATCGGAGGTTCAGGATGCGCCGGGCACCGCTGAGCACTATCAGCGCAATGACTGCGCCAATCACGAGGTCAGGGTACGAGGAGCCCGTCCAAGCGACCAAAACACCAGCGACTATCACCCCCGCGTTTGCGATCACATCATTCGCAGAAAAAATGTAGCTTGCCGTCATGTGGGCGCCCCGATCCCGCTTCTTGGCGATCAGCACCAGGCAGGTGACGTTGGCGATCAATGCGACCAGCCCGATACTCATCATGAGCATGGACGCCGGCTCACTTCCCACAACTGCCCGCCGAACGACCTCCAAAAGCGCGCCAAGCGCAAGCACGACTTGCAACCAACCAGCGATGTGCGCTGCCTTCATCTTCAAGGCGGCGGCGCGGCCCACCGCATAGAGCGCCAGTCCGTAGACCGCCGCATCGGCGAACATGTCAAGCGAGTCCGCTATGAGACCTGTGGACTGGGCGATCAGGCCAACGATCAACTCAAAGACAAACATCGCACCGTTGATAGCGAGCAGCAGCTTTAAGGTCCGAGCCTCAGAGGCATTCCCCTCTGCGTCTGGGGCCGTAGACTCGTCGCTTTGCACGCTGTCCAACACTTGCGCGCCGAGGTTGAGAGGGATGAGACGGCCCAGCAGCTCTTGCGTACTTCCCCCATGCTGCACGGTGAGTACACGGTCCTTCAGATCGAAGTCCAGTGCCGCAACAGCCGACGCATCGGCCAGCGCCATCCGAATGAGATTCTCCTCCGACGGGCAATCCATCTTCGGCACGGAGAAACGCGTCTTCCACTGCCCGCCTTCGGTGCGCCTCTCGCTTGTCAGCAGAACCGCACCCAAGTTCAGGGGCGTCAGCTTCTGGGCGATCCTGGCGGGCTCGCCCGAGTGCACCACCCGGAGCTGCCGATGGGCCAGATCGAAGGTCATCGGCCCAACCCCGGTCAGACCACCCAGCGCCATGCGAATGAGGTTCTCCTCGGAGGGGCAGTCCATTCCCGGAACTGAAAATGTGCTCTCCACGGAAGCAATGGCGCTTGGGGCCTCGTCGACCGTCTGCGAATTGCAACTGCTCGAGCAGCTACTGCTTTGACATGTACTCATGTCCCGTATTAGAAACCCTCAAGTAGCTGTAGAGTCAAGCGGTAGGTAGGCAAATATGAAAATCGGTGAACTATCGTCATTGGCAGGGTGCTCCGTTCCCGCGGTGCGCTTTTATGAAGCAGAGGGCCTTCTGCAGGCGCCCCTGCGGGCCGCCAACAACTATCGGCAATATGGCCAACAGCATGTCGACAGGTTGGCCTTCATCGTTCGGTGCCGCTCGCTGGACATGTCGCACGACGATATCCGGGCTCTGCTGCAGTTGCAGGACGACCCCGCCATGTCCTGCGACGAGGTCAATGCCTTGCTAGACGATCAAATGCGCTTGGTAGAGCAGCGAATCGCCGAGTTGCAGGCGCTGCGCAAGCAACTGCGTGCCATCCGCAGTACCTGTGCGGGAGGGGTATGCGTTGGCGATTGCGGTGCACTTGAATCGCTGCGCAGCGCCACTGGGGCAAGCTGGCCAACCGTTCGCTGAGCGGAGCCTCAAATAACGACATTCAGCTCGGTGCGAACCAACGATGCGGTAGCAACTCGTGAACCAGGCTAACCCGTTGCGTCGGCAAGCGAGCCAAAACGTCCTTGAGATACGCATAGGGATCATGCCCATTGAGTCGTGCTGACTGGATGAGCGTCATGACGGCTGCTGCCCTCTGACCAGCTCGTAGGCTGCCCGCAAAGAGCCAGTTGTTGCGGCCAATGGCAATCGGCCGAATCTGGTTCTCGATCCAGTTGTTGTCCACGGGCAGCTGTCCGTCATCGACGAACCGGGTCAAAGCCTCCCAGCGCCGCAAGCTGTAGTCCAGCGCTTTGGCGCTTGCCGAGCCTTCCGGCACCTTCTGGCGTTGCAGCACCATCCACTGGTGCAAGGCATCAAGCAGCGGCTTCGTTTGTTGTTGCCGGATGGTTTGGCGCTGATCGGTCGCAATCTCCTTGACCTCACGCTCGATCTCGTAGACCCGCGCGAACTGCTGCAGCGCGACCTCGGCGATCTGGCTTTGGTTCGCCGCGTGCAAATCGAAGAACTTGCGCCGCGCGTGCGCCAGGCAGCCGACCTCGGTCACACCACTTGCGATCAAGGCCTTGTAGCCGCTGAAGTCGTCACAGGTGAGGCTGCCTCTCCAGTCGCCCAGGAAGCGCCGGGCGTGTTCGCCCGAGCGCGATTCGCAGAAGTCGTAGACGACCGCCTTGATGTTCTCGAAGGCGCCCGTGGCATAGGCCCATAGGTACGCCCGGTGCGCCTTGCCGTTGCCCGGCTTGAGCATGGACACCGGCGTCTCGTCGGCATGCAGCACGCGGCGCTGCAGCAGCTCTGTCCTCATGGCGTCAACCAGTGGCTGCAACTGCACGCCACACGAGCCCACCCATTGCGCCAGCGTGGAGCGGGGGATGGCTAGGCCGGCGCGGCCGAAGATCGCTTCCTGGCGGTACAGCGGCAGGTGGTCGGCGTACTTGGCCACCAGCACTTGCGCCAGTAGCCCAGTGGTAGGGATGCCTTTGTCGATGATGTGAGGATCGACAGGCACCTGGTGAATCGTCTCGCACTGGGCACAGGCCCACTTGCCCCGGATGTGGCGCTCCACCGTGAACACGCCGGGCGCGTAGTCCAGCTTCTCGGCCACGTCCTCGCCGATGCGCTTCATCTGGCAACCGCAGGCGCAGGTGGTGGACTCGGGCTCGTGGCGGATCTCGCGCCGCGACAGGTTGGCCGGCAGGGGGGCGCGTTTGGGGACTTGCTTGTCTTGGCGGCCTGCCACTGGCGGCGTGGCCTGCTCGATCTCATCGGCCACCGCCTGCAGGTCCTCATCCAGCGATTCATCGAGCAGGCTCTTCTGCTCGGCGCTGAAGCGCTCCGACTGTGCGGCGAACTTCATGCGCTTGAGCAGTGCGTTCTCGTGCGTGAGCTTGTCGATCTGCGCCTGCTTGAAGACCGCCTCTTGGCCCTGGCGTGCGATCACGCCGTCTCGCTCGGCCAGCTCACCCATCAACGACAGCAGGGCCGCTCGCATCTGCTGCGGCTCCAGGGTGTCAAGGTGGTCTGCGGTGATCACGGGAGAAGATGATGCGGCTAACATCACATTCGCGCATCGGTGCAAGCGCTGATTGCCTGGCCAACGACCGGAGCACTCAAAGTACAGTGATGACTCCAGCCTCGCCGACGTTCTTCCAGGGCAGGCCCAGCACGAGCGCATCGAACTGCGTTCGGCTGAGTGTGGCGGTGGTGGCGGCATCGCGCGGCCAGACGAACTTGCCGCTATTCAGGCGCCGGGCCGCCAGCCAGACACCGATGCCGTCGTGCACCAGCACCTTCATGCGGTTGGCTCGTCGATTGGCGAACAGATAGGCGTGGTGTGGGCGCGCTGCGCCAAAGACAGCCACTACCCGGGCGAGCGCCGTCTCGGTGCCTGCTCGCATGTCCAGCGGCTCGGTGGAGAGCCACAGCGCATCAATGCGGATCATCGGAGCCAGTCGCGCAGCCACGCTGCACATGACGCTGCATCTTCCAGGGGCCAGTTCACGGTGACTACGCTGGCGCTGCGCCGAACATCAACGCGAATCGCACGCGACACGGGCGGCGAGCTGGTCTCGGTTGCTGGGAGCTGTTCAACTGGTGGAGGCAGATTCAGCGCAACGAACTCATTCCGGGGCGCTGGCAACAGGGAGTCTGCTTGCTCGCGCATCCAGCGATGAACGATGTTGGCGTTGATTCCGTGTGCAAGCGCTACGCCGGCCACTGACGCGCCGGAGACCTGGCATTCGGCCACGATCTGGCCTTTAAGTTCCGGGGAGTAGTAGTGCCGCTTGGGGCGCTGGGCGATCGTGTCGTTCGCCATAGTGTGCGTGATGTTCATCGTGCACACGATGCCTCGACACTGGGTCTATCTCAAGATGGGATTGCCGGACGCTTACGTCACGGAGAAAAAATGTCCCGCTCGCGTAGCAACGTGGCCGGCCGGGTAGATCCCAGAATCAGGCAAAGAGATACGCCAGTTGGCTGGACGGACCGCAGCGCCCTCGGACTACTGCCGCAGATGGGGCAATACCAAGTCAAACCTGGTGACAAGCTCACTGGAGGTCACGGCAACGGAGCCACCATGTGCCTCCGCAATCGATTTCACGATGGCAAGGCCAAGACCGGCGCCCGCCGTATTTCGTTGCCGTGCCGGATCAACTCGGTAGAAGCGGTTGAAGAGCTTTGGTAGATCGCGCTCAGGAATTCTCTCACCGGGATTGACCACACTGATCGTTGTCCACTGCTCGTCCTGCGAAAGCAAGACCGTGATGCTCTTGCCGCGAGGCGTGTGTCGAATTGCATTCGAGAGAAGATTGTTCAGCGCCCGGGTGAGCATTTCCCGATCCGCCGCTATGCTGCCGATCGCCCCTTTAACACCAAGCGTAATGCCGCTATCTTCTGCCAGCGCCTCGAAATAGTCGAACAGACTCCGCACCAATTCGGACAGATCAATGGTAGACAGACGCAAGTTGCGGGGATCATTTTCCGTTTGGGCAAGAAACAGCATGTCACCAATCATGCGTCCCATCCGATCAAACTCTTCCAAATTTGAATAGAGGATTTCTCTGTATTCCTCGTTGCTGCGCGGCTGGCCAAGCGCCACGTGAGTCTGCGTGACCAGGTTGGTGACGGGCGTGCGCAACTCGTGCGCGATGTCTGCGGAAAAGTGTGATAGCCGGGTGAAGCCTTCCTCGATTCTCGCCAACATATCGTTGAAGGCGAATACCAGTTCCGCCAGTTCGATCGGCACATCCCGAGGATCCAGCCTCACATCCAGCTTTGAAGAGCGAATCGCCCGAATCTCTTCATTGACCTTGCGAATCGGCAGGTGGCCCCACTGCACCGCCAGCCAAGCCACACCGAGCGCCAGACACATGACCAAGCCGGTTGCCCACCAGAGCATGCGCTTGAACTCCGCCAGGAAGTCGAGATGAAAGCCGATGTCCATGGCAGCGACGATGCGGTAGCCGGGCGCCGCTGAATCGTCAGCAGGCAGTTGCAGCACCACACCTCGATATGACCTCTGATCCTCCTGCCACACGATCAAATCGTCAGCGGTGATGCGGTTGACCAACTTTTTGCTACTGGCAAGTTTAGACAGGTCAGGACCGGGCGTGGCATAGATGCTATTGCCAGCCCCATCGTAGACGCCGTACGTCATCCCATGATGTCCTGCGACTGCGTTGGCCAAGTGTTGCTTCAGTTCGTCGCTTGCGATGTCACTTGCAAGCTGGTGCAAGGGCTGAGCCAAAGCGGTTGTCACTGCCTCCAGTTCGTGGGCATCCTGTTGAGCAAAGTGGTGCTCCAACGACCGGAGAATGACCCAATTGAACACAAGAAACACCAAGGTCGTGGCGATACCAACGAGGGCCGTGACCCTCAATGCAAGCGACGCTGGACGGCTTTGCCGCGGCTTATGGCGCAGGGGCATCATCGGGCGCATCGAGCGTGTATCCCATTCCACGCACGGTGTGGATGAGCTTCGGATTGAACGCATCGTCTATCTTCGCGCGTAGACGGCGGATGGCTACATCGATGACGTTGCTGTCGCTGTCGAAATTCATGTCCCATACCTGCGACGCGATCAGAGACCGTGGAAGGACCTCCCCCTGGCGACGGGCCAGGAGCTCAAGCAACGCGAACTCCTTGCTGGTGAGATTGATGCGTTGGCCAGCGCGCGTTGCGCGCCGGCGCGCCAAGTCCAGCACCAAATCGGCAACCTGGATGCGATCAGGCTGGCTCGGAGCGCTTCCGCGTCGCAGCAGCGTCCGCACCCGCGCCAGCAACTCAGAGAACGCGAATGGCTTGACGAGGTAGTCGTCCGCTCCCAGTTCCAATCCCTTGACACGGTCGTCTACACCGCCACGCGCCGTCAGAAAGAGCACAGGGACCTGTTTACCGGCATCTCGAAGGGCACGCACGATGCGCCAGCCATCGACATCCGGCAGCATGACATCCAAGACCACCAGATCGTATGTCTCGCCCATGGCCAGGTGGTGTCCGTCCAATCCGTTGCGCGCCAGATCCACGACGAATCCCGCCTCCATGAGACCTTGGCGGACGTAATCCGCCGTCTTGTTCTCGTCTTCAACGACCAGCAGTTTCATCGCATGTCCCATGAAATCGCTACGGCGCGGAAAAATAGCCGCTCACGATGTACGCATTCATCCACTTTCAATCAGCAATTTACTGGTTGCCAGCTTCCACGAACATGACACGAACATTACATGAATGTAATTCAGGGGTCATTCGATGGAAAGTGCCCAACCCATAGCATGACCTGCATTGCGTCGAACTGTGCCGCTCAGGATGGGGTGGCGTTTAGAACGACTTCCGAGTCATCTATGGAGGATTTCAGGCCATGCCGCCTCGTTCACCCTTTTTTATCGTGCCCACACAGGGCCTTTCTCGTCGGCGTTTCGTCCAAGGGTTAGCCGCCGGCGGCGTTCTCGCTGGGCTGTCCACGCCGGCGTTCAAGGCATTTGCCCAGCAAGGCTCCGCGACGCGCGGTGCCGCCCCTGTGCTGAAGGGCACCGAGTTCGACTTGGTGATCGCCGAATCGCCCGTGAACTTCACGGGCAAGCCAGGCGTGGCTACGACCATCAACGGCTCGCTGCCGGCACCGACATTGCGTTGGCGCGAGGGTGACACCGTCACAATCCGTGTAACCAACAAGCTGCGTGAAGCCACATCCATTCACTGGCACGGGATCATCCTGCCGTATCAGATGGATGGCGTGCCGGGCATCAGCTTCAATGGCATCGCTCCCGGCGAGACCTTCACGTACCGCTTCAAGGTTCAGCAGAGCGGCTCCTACTGGTACCACTCGCACTCCGGCTTCCAGGAACTCACGGGCATGTACGGGGCGATCATCATCGACCCCGCTGGCGCCGAGACCATCCACGCCGACCGTGACCACGTGCTGCTGTTCTCGGATTGGACCGACGAAGACCCGATGCGGGTGTTCACCAAGCTCAAGTCCCAAAGCGACTATTACAACTACAACCAACCTACCGTCTTCGACTTCTTCCGGGACGCCTCGCGCGAAGGCACGGCCGCTGCGATCGACAAGCGCAAGATGTGGAACGAGATGCGGATGAATCCGACGGATCTCGCAGATCTGTCTGCCACCACGCTGACCTATCTGGCCAACGGCGTCACCCCCGCCGGCAATTGGACGGCGCTGTTCCGACCGGGTGAGCGCGTGCGGCTGCGCATGGTCAACGGTGCGGGCAACACCTTCTACGACGTACGCATTCCAGGACTGAAACTCACGGTGGTGCACGTCGATGGTGTTGACGTGGAGCCGGTGACCGTCGATGAGTTCCGATTCGGTCCTGGCGAAACCGTCGACGTGATCGTCCAGCCACGGGATGACGCTTACACGATCTTCGCCCAGGCGATGGACCGGACAGGCTACGCGCGTGCCACGCTGGCCGTGCGTGAAGGTCTTCAAGCTCCCGTGCCTGCCCTCGATCCGGTCGAATGGCTGACCATGAACGACATGATGGGCGGCATGATGGGGGGCATGGACCATGGCGGGTCCGGCCAGGCCATGGAGATGACCGGGATGACGGGCATGACGGGCATGACGGGCATGACCGGGATGACCGGGATGGGCTCGGGTTCGATGTCCGGGATGGATCATGGGGCGATGGCAGGCATGAATCACGGCGCCATGAACCACGGTGGCATGGCGATGGATCACAGCCAACACGCCGCGGCGGCGGGGGGACTGGCCGTGCCCAGCACTACTGCTCGCCACGCTCGCACCGAGTATGGTGCCAGCACGGACATGCGCGTTGACATGGCGCGCACCAACCTCGATGACCCCGGCATCGGACTGCGCAACAACGGTCGGCGCGTGTTGACCCTCGCGGATCTGCATACCCCGTCGGGGCCGCTGGACAAGAGAGGCCCCGGCCGGGAGGTCGAACTGCACCTCACGGGCAACATGGAACGCTACGCATGGTCCCTGGACGGGCTGGAGTTCGGAAAGTCCACGCCGGTGCACTTCAAACACGGCGAGCGGCTGCGGGTCATTCTGCACAACGACACCATGATGACCCATCCCATGCACCTGCACGGCATGTGGAGCGAGCTGGAAAGCCCCGACGGTCGCTTCCTTGCGCGCCGCCACACCCTGCCGGTGCAGCCGGCACAACGCATCAGCTTCCTGGTGACAGCCGACGCGCTCGGCCGCTGGGCGTGGCACTGCCACCTGATGTTCCACATGGATGCCGGCATGTTCCGCGAAGTCGTGGTGTCTTGAACCCAGCGCACAAGGAAGACCAAGAATGTCCAAAGCACTCCCCACTCGCGCACTGGCCACGACGCTTCTGGCCCTGGTAAGCGTCGCCGCCCAGGCACAAGCACAGAACGACCATGCAGCGCACGGCCAGGCCGACGCTCAAACGGCCGCGCCATCCACTCAGACCGTGGCTCCTGCCGCCGACCCGCACGCGGGTCACGCGACGTCGGCGAGCGGCTCGACCGCGGCCCCGGCCATGGATCACGGCAACATGCAGATGCAGGGCGGGTCGGCGCCTCCTGACGCCCGCGATCCGCATGGCTACTCCAATGGCCTGACATTGGGATCGGGCGACTACGCCGTACCCGGTGTGCCGCGGCTGATGCTGGCCGACGAACACAGGTTCTTTTCGTTGCGCGGCGAAACTCTGGAACGCCGCTTCACGCGCAAAGGAGACGACTCCACGGCCTACGACCTCCAGGCGTGGTATGGGACGACCTACAACAAGGCCGTCGTGAAGGCCGAAGGCGATATCGCCAAAGGAAAGCTCGAAGAATCGCGTACCGAGCTTCTCTGGGGGCACGCCGTCGCACCGTACTGGGACACCCAGCTCGGCGTTCGGGTGGATAACGGGGAAGGCCCGAGCCGTCAATGGTTGGCTTTCGGCATCCAGGGCCTCGCCCCCTACTGGTTCGAGCTGGAGGCGACGGGCTACGTGGGAAGTGGTGGACGTACGGCGCTGCGTGTCGAAGGCAGCTACGAGCTGCTGCTGACCCAGCGACTGATTCTGGAGCCTCGCGCCGAGTTGCAGTTTTATGGCAAGGACGACCCGGAACGCGGTATCGGCAAGGGCCTGGCCGAAGCGTCTGCTGGCTTGCGCCTGCGCTATGAATTCAGTCGCCAGTTCGCCCCCTATATCGGCGTGGAACGGGCGGGCAGCTTCGGACGCACCGCGGACTATGTGCGTGCCGAAGGCGGCCGTGCGCAGCAGACGCGCTGGGTGGCTGGCGTGCGATTCTGGTTCTAGAACCTAGCGGGTTTGATCATCTGATGAGAGGCGATCCATGAACATGCACTACGACAGAAGCCAGGGCAAAGTGCCGAGACGCCAGGCATTGATCGCTGGCTTGTTGGTGATGGCACTCGCAGGACCGAGCCTGGCGCAGAGCCGACCGATTGCCAAGGTCTGGAAGGACCCGAGCTGCGGATGCTGCAAGGACTGGGTCTCACACCTGCAAGGCGCAGGCTTCGATGTGCAGGTTCTCGACACCGGGAACACCGCAGCGCGCACGCGGCTGGGCATCCCGCAGAAGTACGGTTCTTGCCACACGGCGCAGATCGGCGGCTATGCCATCGAGGGTCATGTGCCTGCCTCGGACATTCAACGCTTGCTGCGCGAAGCCCCGCAGGCCATCGGCCTCGCGGCGCCCGGCATGCCGGTCGGTTCGCCCGGCATGGATGGTCCGGCCTATGGTGGACGCAAGGACGCCTACGACGTGCTGCTGATTGGGAAAAACGGTAGCAGCACGGTCTATCAGTCGCATCGCTGACCATCCATCAACCCTTCTCCGTGGAGATATGCCATGCAGCATCAGCACACACAGACCCCCAGCGATCGCCCCCGGTTCTGGCGATCGCGCTACGGCGTGGCGTTCCTCATCATCGCCGCTGTCGCCGCGTATTTCCTGCTCAAGGAGCATACGGCACATGTTGCCGGCTATCTCCCCTTCCTGCTGCTGGCGGCTTGTCCGCTGATGCACCTGTTCATGCACCGTGGTCACGGCCACGGCGGACACGATCATGCCGCGCGTCAGGGTAAGGAAGGTGCCGCAGCCTCCAAGGAGCAGAAGCAATGAGTCGAGGCACTCGCACCGTGCGAGCACGCGACGCCGCGCTTGTCTCCTTGCGCGCCTGCGGCCTGCTGCGATCACCAGACACCAAAGGTTAACGGCGGAGGGCACTTGTCACTATGAATTCACCCAGCAAGTCTTCAGGACATGAGCACGCAGGCATGGCGGCGGGTGCCACAACGTCCGGCCCGCATACGCACCACCATCACGCCAGCCATGCTGGAAGTGACGACGCGGGCGGGTCCTCAAGCCACACGCAGCCCGATGCCGCGACGCGAGATCCGGTGTGTGGCATGGCGGTCACGGCGGCGTCGGAGCACCGTTCCACGCACTTGGGGAACACGTACTTGTTTTGCAGCACCGGATGCAAGGCCAAATTCGACGCCGATCCGGCGCGATATGCCAGCGGTGACGCGGGCATAGGCACAGGCAGCGGCCATGCACCGCATCACCATGCCAGCACCGCAGTTTCACCGGCCCCGGCGGCATCGCCAACCGCGCCCGGAACCATCTACACCTGCCCGATGCACCCGGAGATCCGCCAGGATCATCCGGGAACCTGCCCCAAGTGCGGGATGACGCTGGAGCCTCTGCTGCCCGACCTCGATGACGACAACCCGGAGTTGCGTGACTTCTCGCGTCGCTTCTGGTGGACCTTGCCGCTGACGCTCGTGGTCTTGGCGCTGGCGATGCTGGGCGAGCGGCTGCACCTGATGGACATGGCTACACAGAGCTGGGTCGAGTTGGTGCTGTCGTTGCCGATCGTGCTGTGGGCCGGCTGGCCCTTCTTCTCCCGCGGCTGGCTGTCCGTGGTCAACCGCAGCCCGAACATGTGGACACTGATCGGCCTGGGAACGGGTGCGGCATTCATCTACAGCGTTGTGGCAACCGTTGCGCCGGAAGTGTTTCCAGCTTCCTTCATGTCCATGGGACGGGTCGGCGTGTATTTCGAGGCCGCCGCCGTCATCATCTCGCTGACACTGCTCGGCCAGGTGCTGGAACTCAAGGCCCGCTCCCAGACTTCGGCAGCCATCAAGTCGCTGCTGGGGCTGGCACCCAAGACGGCGCGGCGCATCAATGCGGACGGCAGCGAGGAAGACGTGCCACTCAGCCATGTGCACGTCGGCGACCTGCTGCGCATCCGACCCGGCGAGAAGGTGCCGGTGGATGGCATCGTGCACGAGGGCAGCAGCTCGATTGACGAATCCATGCTGACCGGCGAACCGCTGCCCGTCAGCAAGCGCGTGGGCGACAAGGTCATCGGGGCCACACTCAACACCAGCGGCGCGCTGGTCATGCGTTCGGAGCGGATCGGCTCGGACACCGTTCTATCGCAGATCGTCCAGATGGTCGCCCAGGCGCAGCGTTCCAAGGCACCGATGCAACGCATGGCCGATGTCGTTGCCGGCTACTTCGTGATGGCCGTCGTCGCCATTGCGGTAACGACGCTCCTTGTATGGGGATTCTTCGGGCCACAGCCCACCTGGGTCTATGGACTGATCAATGCGGTGGCCGTCCTGATCATCGCCTGCCCGTGCGCGCTGGGTCTGGCCACGCCGATGTCGATCATGGTCGCAACGGGCCGTGGCGCCACGCAGGGCGTGCTGTTCCGCGATGCCGCGGCGATCGAGAATCTTCGCAAGGTCGATACCCTCGTCATCGACAAGACAGGAACCCTGACCGAAGGCCGACCTGCTTTCGATCAGGTCGTCGCAGCCCCCGGCTTTACGAACGATGAGGTGCTGCGTCTTGCGGCCAGCCTGGACCAGGGCAGTGAACACCCCCTGGCCGACGCCATCGTGCAGGCCGCGCGTGCCCAGGGCCTCCAACTCGTGAAGCCTCAGAGCTTTGAATCGGGAACCGGCATCGGCGTGCGCGGAAAGGTTGAGCACCGGCAACTGGCGTTGGGCAACACAGTGCTGATGGAACAGTCTGGCGTATCGGTGGAACCGCTCGTACCCCAGGCCGAAGCTCTGCGCGGCGAAGGGGCCAGCGTCATGTACCTGGCGGTGGACGGGCAGCTCGCGGGCTTGCTCGCCGTGTCCGATCCGGTCAAGGGCAGCACCCCCGAGGCCCTGGCCGCGTTGAAGGCTGCGGGCCTGCGGGTCATCATGGCCACCGGGGACGGGCAGACCACCGCCAAAGCCGTCGGTGCACGCCTAGGCATCGACGAGGTGCATGGTGAGGTCAAGCCGGCGGACAAGCTCATGTTGATCGAGCGACTGCAGAAAGAAGGACGCATCGTCGCCATGGCCGGAGACGGCATCAACGACGCGCCGGCCTTGGCGAAGGCAGACGTGGGCATCGCCATGGGAACGGGAACCGACGTGGCGATGAACAGCGCCCAGGTCACGCTGGTCAAGGGTGACCTGCGTGGCATCGCTGTCGCTCGCACGCTCTCGGTGAGTACCGTGCGCAACATGAAGCAGAACCTCATGTTCGCCTTCCTCTACAACGCGCTGGGCATCCCCATCGCCGCCGGGGTTCTCTATCCCCTCACGGGCTGGCTGCTGTCGCCGCTGATCGCAGCATTGGCGATGAGCCTGAGTTCGGCGTCGGTCGTTGGCAACGCCTTGCGCCTGAGAGCGAGCCGACTGTGACCGGATTTTCTTTCTGAAACTACAGGAGCCTGCTATCGCCCAGCAAACCGTTTCTTTCGTTCCACGCCGTTGCAAAGGTGCAAGCCTTATCTCGGCATTTCGTTCTTAAACCACACCTCACACATCCAGGTAGAAACTTCTATGACCCGTTCACATTTCATCGCCAAGCTCGTCGCGCCGATCGCTGCTGGTCTGTTCGCCACCGCCGCATTCGCGCATCCTTCGCTGGTGTCTTCAACGCCGGCCGACAAGTCGCAGGTTTCTGCGCCAGCCACCATCGAACTGAAGTTCTCCGAGACGCTGGTGCCGCAGTTCTCCGCCGCGAGCCTTGTCATGACTGGCATGCCGGGAATGGCGAGCCATGGCCCGATGAAGATCAACGCCAGCGTCGCGGCTGCCGGCGACGGCAAGACCATGGTCATCACGCCGGCACAGGCGCTCCAGCCCGGTGACTATCGCGTCGAATGGCGTGCCGTCTCCTCGGACACGCATCCGATCACGGGTAACGTCACCTTCAAGGTGAAGTAAGCCCATGGCCGGGGATTGGTTGACCATCGTCCTGCGCCTGGCGCTGTATCTGGACCTGGCGGCGGCGTTTGGCGTCGCCATGTTCGGTCTCTATGCTTTGGGCAACGACGAGCGATCCTCGACGATCTCGCGCCGCTATCGCGTCCTCATTGGCGCATCCGCTGCCATCGGCATTGCCCTGTCGATGTGGGGCATGACGGTCATGGCCAAGGCCATGTCCGGTGCCCAGAGCTACGCGGAGCTGTCAACGCACGTCTTCGACATGCTCATTACGGGCACGCACATGGGCATCGCCTGGTGCATTCGCATCCTCGCGCTGTTGGTGTGTGTGCTCGTCGCAATGTTGAAATTGAACGCTACCTTGCGATTTGCAGTGATGGCGCTCTCCACCGGCGTGGCGCTGGCGACCCTTGCGTGGGCAGGCCACGGCGCGATGGACGACGGCGTTCGCGGCTACATCCATCTTGCGTCGGATATCACGCACCTCTGGGCAGCGGGCGCTTGGGTGGGCGCATTGGTGGCGTTCTTGATGCTGGCATCCCACAAGCAGGATGTCGCGCAAGACCCGGTAGCGGTCCTCAGTCGGACGTCGAATGGCTTTGCTCGCATAGGTACAGCGATCGTGGCTGCACTCGTCGTGAGTGGAATTCTCAATTACCTGTTGATCGCCGGACCATCGTTTGATCCGCTCATCTCGACGCTGTATGGCCGGCTGCTGATGGTAAAGCTCTTGCTTTTCGCAGGCATGCTGGCGTTGGCTGCTGCCAATCGGTATCGGTTGAGCCCGAGCCTGGAGGCTGCTTTGAAGGCAGGCAATCGCGCACAGGCAGTCATCAAGCTTAGACAGAGTCTGTTCACGGAGGCGACCTTGGCCGTTTTGGTTCTGGCGAGCGTTGCATGGCTTGGCATCTTGTCTCCCACTGGAACCTAGTCCTTCATGGGCGGCAGATGACAGCACATGAATTGAATGTAATGCACGGGTAAGCGCTCTGTAGACCGCCTGCTTCTACATTTAACGACGCGGCGCAAGTTGTCGTCGTTTTTACAAAGGAGTCGATCATGAAATCGCAAATTGTCATTGCCGCCCTGTTGAGCGCTCTCTCCGTGCCAGCCTTCGCCGGTCATGCAGCAGCCCAAGCAGCCAAGGAAATGGTTCCCTTGGCTGACGGGGGAACGCTGTACATCTTCAAGGACGGAAAGATGGCACAGGAAAGCCGCTTCGGGCGCGCCGTCTATCTCAATGTCGGAGCTTCGGTGTCGACGAAGGATGGGCGCAACATCGCGATCACCAGCAATGAAGTCGCTCGCCTCGGGTCGCTGCTACAAAAAGAGCACGGCGGATGACGCCGCGGGTGTGCGGTGCTTTTCAAAGCTTCTGCACAGTGTGACAGAGACGCGCGCCCCGATTGGGCGCGCGCGCTTGGGACGCGTCACGAGCAACCACGAGCGCTCAAGGTGCCAGTTTTTGCGATGTCAAGCGCATCAACTTCCCTGAAATGGATCCAGCCTCCCCGTCCACCGTGATTCGTCCACGGGACATCTGGCGCGAATGAGAACTTGCGAGGAGCCCGATTTATGGAGTTGCGTCATCTACGATGCTTTGTCGTCTTGGCAGAGGAGTTGCATTTCACGCGGGCGGCCGAGAGGCTGCATATAGAGCAACCCCCCTTGTCTCGCGCGATCAAGGAATTGGAAGATGAGCTTGGGGTCACGCTGTTTGACCGCGACCGCAGGGGCACACGGCTGACCGTGGCGGGGGCGGCATTCTTGCAGGACACCCGCCGACTCTTCACTGTCCTGGAGCAAGCGCGTGAAAATGCCAGAGCCATTGCCGCGGGCCTGAGGGGCAGCCTGCGCATTGCAATTTCCGATGGTGCGATGGACCCACGACTATCGGCGTTCCTAGCTCGTTGCCGCGCGGAAGAGCCCGAGGTCGAGATACGTCTCTCCGAGGTACCGCTGACCGAGCAGATACGGGGCCTACGGTCTGGCGACTTCACGATCGGATTTGCACACGCGGCGGATGTTGGCGAAGGCATCGTGGCTGAACCGATCTGGCGAGACCCGATTGTGATCGCCGTGCCAGCGCGGCACTCGCTTCTTGCGCACAAGCAAGTTCCGCTGAACGAACTTCAGGGTCACCCACTGGTTCTGTGCGACAAACTGGCCTGCGAAGGCTACTGCCGAGAATTAAATCGGCTGCTACAGGTTCTGGAACACAGACTCAACGTTGTCGAAGAAGTGTCGTCGCTGGACATGATGCTAACGCTCGTCGGCGCAGGCTATGGGATTGGTTTCATGACGGCGACCAAGATTCCCATCAGCCAGAGGCCGGACGTGGTGATTCGCCCTCTGGCGCAGGACACGGCGGTAATCACAACCTATCTGCTTCGGCCAGAAAGCAGCAACTCATCGGTTTCGCTGGATCGCTTCATCGAACGTCTGCGAGGACCTCCGGATGACTAAAGCGTCAATGCCTATCTGAATCGTGCGCCGCGGCACGAAGATTGCGTTCGGCTGCGCTGACGAGTTCCGCAGCACTGAGCTTGAGTCCGGCGGCGATTCTTAAGATCAGAGCGAGAGTGGGCATGTGCTCCCCACGCTCTATTTTGCCCATGTGCGATCGCTCGATCCCTGCTTTCGCAGCCAGTTCTTCCTGAGCAACACCTTGCGTCAGGCGGGCGACACGAACGGCCGCTCCGAATGCCAACGCTGGCTCGGCGTCGAAAGTGGTAGTTCCTGGGGGACGGCCTCGTCGGACAGTTCGCTTCTCCATCCTTGGAAGCGTCGAACAGTCCAAACAATTTAACCACGTTAAGTTTAACTCAAACTAGCTATCATGAAGACTTTCCATCCTTGTCTTATCGCTTCTTGGGGCCTCTCATGCACGACGCCACCAGCCCACGCCCACAGCTCAGGCTCGCCATAGCGCCTGGTGTGGCCTCTTCGTACCTAGCTGCATTGCTTGCCCTGCAGCGCGCGGAGGAGCCCGAAGTTTCTATGGAATTTAATGAGGTTACGGCGAGCGATCTCATTACGGGCCTCTACAAACGGCGCTTCGACGTCGGCCTTTCTCTGAAGCAGGTGAGCGATTCTTCGCTGAAGAGTCTTTCTATTTGGTTCGAGGCGACAGCTCTTGCCACGCCGCTGCGATACCCACTGCTCCGGCAGCAGTCAATCAGAATAGACGAACTTAAGGAGCACTCCGTGTTTCGATGGAAGGCCGAATATTCTCCTTCGCTGGACCAGTACCTGTCCTCCATGTCATCAACGGAAAGGCCGAATGTCCAGCATGTCAGTTCTTTTGAGATGTTATTGCTCTGGGTCGCAGCTGGATATGGCGTAGGGATTTCCTCGCGATCACGCATCGAAACCGCTAGCCAGTGCGGAATCTGCACGCGCCCAATAGCCGATGGCCCCTACGAGGTCATTACGCACCTGCAGCGACTCTCGGGACAGACGAATCTTGTAGCTGATCGATTTGAGCTTAGAGCCTTGCGAGTTGCCGAGGCGCGTAAAGCATGACAACCACGTGCGGTGCCCGCCCTTGCCGGTGGATTTGCAGCGGGTGCCGGTTCGGGCCAAGGCGCCGTCCAGACGCATCAATTCATCCTGGAAACTGACCTTGATCAATTCAACTCCCTACAACTTCCAATAGTATGTCCGCATGATCGGCTTAAGGCGCCTTCTCGCAAGATGGAGCCGCTGGATTACCAGCGGCCTAGTCGTAACCTTGCTTTTCTCGCAGGTTGCGATGGCGATGTACGTCTGTCCCAAGCCAGACCCGAGGGCATCTGTGGAAACCACGCAAATGCGTGCCACGATCTCGATGCAGCAGGCTGACAAGTTGCCAATGTCGGATTGCACCGGCATGCCTGATTCCATGGACAGCGAAGCGCCACAGTTGTGCCACGCTCATTGCAGTGGCGATCGGGAGTCGGCGCTTTCATGGCAGGGGCTGGACATTCAGTTTCTCGCGGCGCACGTGATGTGGCTCGCCAACTCGCTGCCCGGGTTGGTTCTCGACCGGGTAGCCCTCAGGCGGCACGTTACCTACATTCCTCCCAATCCCCGCGCGGGCTTTCCGCCGATCTACCTCACGTTCCAAGTCCTGCGGAATTGATTTATGTGTCCGTGCTCGCCGCGCACCGATGCGGCAGACCACGTGATTTCGTGAATACCAATTCCGAGGACAACCATGTTTACTCCCTTTTTTGGCGCCCCCGAGGGGCGCCCGTCGGCGTACGGCCGAGGCACAATGCCGGCCTCGATGCGAGTGCATCGTCTGAAAGCTATCAGCATCGCGTTGGCGGGCAGTGCGCTTGTCTCGCCTGTAGCCTACGCCCTCGATTTTGCTGAGGCACGCCTTATCGCGGAGCAGCAGAGCCCACGCATAAGCGCGCAGCAGTTGCAGGTTAACGTCGCCGAATCCGTGCAGAAGGCAGCAGGCTCGCTGCCCGACCCCAAGCTCTCGCTCGGCATCGAAAACTACCCCATCAGCGGCATGGATCGCTGGAGCATGACGCGCGAATCCATGACGATGCAGCGCTTGGCGCTCATGCAGGAAGTGCCCAACAGGGCCAAGCGCGACGCCCAGGTCGCCAGCGCGCAGGCGCGTGTGGATCGAGAACGCGCGGCGCTGGTTTTGCAGCGATTGCAGATCCGCCAGGAACTCAGCCTGGCGTGGATCGCCGCGCAGGCGGTGGAGCAACGGGAGATACTGCTGACGGAACTGCTCGCGGAGAACCAGCGCCTGCAAGACAGTCTCCCCGCTCGCGTCGCCGGCGGCACCGCCCAGGCTGGCGACCTGTTGGTCGCGCAACAGGAGGCGCTGACACTCACGGACCGCCGTGACGATCTACAGCGGGACCGGGCCAAGGCCAGGGCCGCATTGCGGCGCTGGGTGGGCTCCAGGGCCGACGAAGCACTGCAAGGCGATCCAGGCCCGCTCACTCGCCCCGTCGCGCAACTGCGCACAGAACTGGCGAATCACGCGGAGCTTGAACTCTATCCGGCGATGCAAAGCATGGCCCGGGCCGAGTCCCGCGAAGCCCAATCAGAGACCCGCGGCGATTGGGCCTGGGAGATAGCGTATAGCCGGCGTGATCGCCGATGGGGCGACATGGTGTCATTTCAGGTGACATTCGATCTGCCTTGGCAGAAAGATCGACGCCAAGTGCCCATGATCGAGGCAAAACGGCACGAGTTGGAGCGTCTGGACGCCGAACGCGAAGACGTGGCGCGGCGACATTTGCAGGAGTTGGACGACAGCGCCGCCGAACTCCAAGCGTTGAACAGCCAGATCGACCGCCTGCAGACCGCCGGCTTGCAGCTGGTACGGAACCGAGCGGCGCTTGCGTTGAGCAACTACCGATCCGCCAAGGGGGACCTGAGCGCTGTGCTCAGTGCACGCGCCCAGGTGCTGGAGACGCGCATGCGTCTGATCGACCTCGGAGCGCAGCGCGACAGCCTCGTCGCCCGACTGAACAGCCTGATCGCGGACTGAGTGGAGACCCTCGCCATGAATACCTCTTCGAGAAACATCCTTGCCGGCTTGACGCTGGTTGCTGCCGGTATTGCCGTTGGATGGGGCGTCGCCCAATGGCGCGCCGGCCACCTCAGCGGCTCCCCCGCTGCCAACGTCTGTTGGCGCGCACTTAAAACTGACCCAGGCTGCGCGTTGAACTTTGACCCACCCGGTGTACGGGGCTGAGGGTATCAGTTGGTGGTCTGGGTGGTGGCCTCCTTTGCCCTGATTCTGGCTTTGGTCTTGTTGGCGGCGGTGCTGTTGCGCAGCCGCCAGGAGTCGTTGCCGGTCTCCAGGATGTGGCAGTGGTGGGTGATGCGATCCAGCAGCGCGGTGGTCATCTTGGCGTCGCCGAACACCTGACCCCATTCGGAGAAGGCCAAGTTGGTGGTGATGGCGAGGCTGGTGCGCTCGTAGAGCTTGCTGATCAGGTGGAACAGCAGCGCGCCGCCTGAGGGGGTGAACGGCAGGTAGCCCAGTTCATCGAGGATGACCAGGTCGGCATAGGTCAGGCGCAGGGCGATCTGCCCGGCCTTGCCCTGGGCCTGTTCCTTCTCCAGCGCATTGACCAGTTCGATGGTGGAGAAGAAGCGCACGCGCAGGCGATGCTGGCGCACGGCCTGGATGCCGATGGCGGTGGCCAGGTGGGTCTTGCCGGTGCCCGGTCCACCGACAAGGACGACGTTCTCGGGGGTGTGGATGAAGTCACCCTGGTGGAGTCGTTCGACCAGTGCGCGATCAACGGGACTGGCCGCGAAGTCGAACCCGAGCAGGTCACGATGGACGGGGAAACGTGCGGCCTTCATCTGGTTGGCCTGGGCACGAACCTGCCGTTCGGCGGACTCGGCCTGCAGCAGTTCGGCCATCCAGTGTTCGGGCTCCATGGTGTGCAGGCGCATCTTGGCCAGCAGTTCGGGCCACTGGCTGGCCATGCCGTGCAGCTTGAGCTGCTGCATGCGCAGCGGCAGGTCAGGCGTCGACATGATCTGCCTCCCGCAGGGCGTCGTAGCGGGCCGGATCGGACACCGGCGGATGACGCAGCGTCACTCGCGAGGCGACCGTCTCGATCGTGCGGTCCGGATGCTGCAATCGCCCCAGCACGTTGAGCACGTGGTCGGCGCGCACCAGGCCGGACTCGAGTGCCAGTTCCACCGCCACCAGTACCGCTTCGAGCCCGTGCACGGGTACGGCGGCCAGCACCTGGGCCATGGCGCGGTCGCCGTGAGGCTGGCGCAGCAACACCTGCTGCAGCTTGCGCAGCGGATCGGGCATGGACAGGAACGGCGCGCCGTCACGCAGTGCCCCCGGCTTGCGCTGGACCAGGGCGATGTAGTGCTGCCAGTCGTAGTGGACCCGATCACGCTCGAAGCTGCGCCGGTGGCGGGCGACCTCGGCCTCGCCGACCACCACGGCCAGTTCGAAGGGATACACGCGCAGGCTGGCGACGGCGTGGGCGTGTTCGCACGGCACGCTGTAGCGGTTGCGCTGGAAGCTGACCAGCGCGGTCGAACTGACCCGCACCGGCCGCTCGATGTAGCCGTCGAAGGGCGCGGGCATCGGCATCAGGTGGGGCTGTTCGTCCTCCAGAGCTTCGGCCACGGTGATGTCGGAGGCATCCGGATGCGCCTGCATCGGCCAAGCGGCGCGGCACTCGCTGGCGAGCCAGGCGTTGAGGGTGTCCAGATCTGGCCAGTGGCGGGCCCCGGCCTCGATCCAGATCTGTCGGCGCCGGTCCTGCACGTTCTTCTCGACCCGCCCCTTCTCCCAACCCGCGGCGCGGTTGCAGAACTCCGCGGCGAACAGGTAGTGGCTGGTCATGGCGTGGAAGCGGGCGTTGACCCGCCGTTCCCGGTGCTGGCCGATCCCGTCCACCGCCGTCTTCATGTTGTCGTAGATGCCGCGGCGCGGCACGCCACCGAAGGCGGTAAACGCCTGGGTATGAGCATCGAACAGCATCTCGTGGCTCTGGGTGGGATAGGCCACCAACCAGAAGGCGCGGCTGCAGGCCAGCTTCACGTGGGCGAGATCCAGCGGCATCTTGGCGTGGCTGCCGACGAAGGCGTACTCGCGGCTCCAGTCGAACTGGAAGGCTTCACCCGGAGGAAAGTGCAACGGCACGAAGGCCGGGCGGCGGCTGGCGCCGCCGGCCGCCTTCCACTGGCGGATGAAGGCCGTCACCCGGGTGTAGGTGCCCGGATAGCCGATCGCCTGCAACTGCGAGAACAGCACCTTGGCGGTGCGTTGTTCCCGCCGGGGACGATGGCTGTCGGCACGCAGCCACGTCTCCAACTGGGACCGGTAGGGATCGAGCCGGGAGGGCGAGGCTCGCCTGGGATAGACCGGCTCGGACTGGCCGCTGCGCAGCCATCGCCGGATGGTATTGCGGGATAGGCCCGTGCGCTTGGCGATCTCGCGCAGCGGCAGGCCATCGCGGAAATGCATCCGCCGGATCTTGGCCAACATGACCATGGTGATCACTCCTGAAATCCCCCGAGCAAAAGATGCTCAGGATGTGGGCTTCAGGTGGGTCAGTTTTACCCGCGCATCACCGCCGAAAGTGGGTCAGTTCTGGATGCGCGCCAACAGCGTCAGGCACTTTCGAGCATTGCCGCATCATTTAGCAACCGTTGAATGCGCTGGCGAGTCTCCTCTGGAATACCTTGCACAGACGAGTCAGGTCCGGGCCTGTTTGGCTGCTGCTGGGTGCCCGCGATGACCCGCACGACCATGCCCAAATTTCCTGGTGTCACGATGTCGATGGCTGCGCGATCACCCAGGTCCGGATGTGGGCGGGTCAGCATCCGGTACAGGTCCCACGGATCCGCATGCGGGCACTGGTTCATGAGCACCTGTGCCAGCTTGTGCTTGAGGGGTACCAGCTGCCAGTCGGGCACGCGTTGCCCGCGGTTGCCCAAGCTGATGGACAGCAGCTTGCCCGCCTTCAGCTCGCGGTTGATCTGGTCCTTGGACTTCCCGGCCAACTTGCCGAACAGCGGGACCGGCAGACTGCTCGGCGATTCGTAGATGACCAGCATTTCCTCGCGCTCGCGCTGGATGACAGACACCTCCGGCTCTGGCGCATGCGTCGGGGGCGGTGGTACCTGCGACAGTCGCTGGAATGTGATTCCCCCGTCGTTTGGCGTCACGACGATGGGTTCGGCCACCACAGGCGGAACGGATGCCGCAGAAGCAGCAGCGACGATGGTGTTGGGCTTGTCCTCCTCTGCCATGGCCGGCACGCCCTCAATATGGATCGTGAGGTGCGCGCTGGCCGCTTCCACTTGGCCCTGTTCGAGCAGATCGAGACGATCCGCCCAGTCCTGCATCATCCGGCGGCGCGGCTCAACATACTTGGCGTGGTTGTAGGCCGAACTCACCTTGTTCGGGTCCGAGTGCGAAAGCTGCGCGTCCACCCAAATCTTGGGATAGCCGATCTCGTTGAGCGCCGTCGAGATGGTTCCGCGGATGCCGTGACCGGTCAGTTGATCCTCGTAGCCCATTCGTTTCAAGGCCGCGTTGAGGGTGTTCTCGCTGATGCGCTTCTTGAGTTCGCTGCGGTGCGTGAGCAGATGGACCTGGGCCGGCCTCATCACACCCAACAGGTAGCGCACGATCTCGATGGCCTGCACGGACAACGGCACGATGTAGGGCGGAACGTCCTGCGGGCGCTTGCCGGCCTTGCGCATCTCGTCTTGGAGTTGCTTGACGATCTGCGGCGGGATGATCCACAGGCCACGGTCGAGATCGAACTGGTCCGGGGTCGCCAGCCGCAGCTCGCCGGTACGCACGCCGGTCAGGAACAGCAGCCGGATGCCGAGTTGGGTCTGCCAACCACGAGGGTTGTAGAGCCTGAGCTTGTGCAGGAACTCGGGAAGCTCCGGAAGATGCAGGTAGGGGTTGTGGTTCACCGGGGGCTTGGGCTCGGCCACCACGTCCAGGTCGGAGGCCGGATTGGCTTCCAGCCCCTCCACGATGACGAGGGCATAGCGGAACAACTGCCCCAGCCAGGTGCGGACCTTCTCGGCAGTGGTGAACGCCTTGCGCTCCTCGATCCTCGCCAGGACGCCCAGGAGTTGGGGCCGGCGAATGTCGTAGATCGACATCTGCTTGAGGCTAGGCAGCACGTCCTTGTTGAAGATCCGCAGGATTTGCGACAGCGTGCTGTTCCTGCCCTCCTTGATTTCCTTGCGGCGATGCTCGACCCACGCATCGAAGACGGCCTTGAAGGTGTAGTCGGCCGCAAGCTTGACCGCGTGTCGCTTCTGTTTCCGATCGGTATGGGGGTTGACGCCCTTTGCCAGAAGCGCCCGGGCTTCGTCGCGCAAGGTGCGCGCTTCGCGCAAACCGATCTCGGGGTAGTTCCCCAGGGAGATGCGCTTTTGCTTGCCGAGCCAGTAATAGCGCAAATGCCACGACTTGCCGCCGGTGCGGGCGACCACCAGGCCGAGGCCATCGGTGTCGGGGATGCTGTAGGTTTTCTCGGCGGCCTTGGCTTGCCGCACGGTCAGATCAGAGAGTGTCATCATCAAGCTCCTAAGTCTTGGACTTAGGCCCGATGCTGCTTGTCATCCCGATCCAACCCCAGCAACAACCCGGAACCGGCACGACCCGCATTCTTTGGCCTTGTTTTTGGCCTCAAAAATGGTGGCTGTCAGTGGACTTCCGTGGCTTTCGCTGGAATGAAAAAAGGAGCCGAAGCTCCTCTTTTCAATGACTTACAGACGTCAGTGGAAGTCTGTAGATCATAAATTGGAGCGGGAAACGAGACTCGAACTCGCGACCTCAACCTTGGCAAGGTTGCGCTCTACCAACTGAGCTATTCCCGCTTGGGAGGCGAAATTCTACATGCAATCGCCTGCCTGTCAACAGCCTTGTTTCATCTTTTTTTCGACTGCGAGCGCGCGGCGATTTCATCCTCGCGCAGGCTCGGCCATGCAGCGCGCAGATACTGCACCGCGGACACCAGCGTCAGCAAAGCGGCGATCGCCAGCATCCAGTCGCCGATGTGGAATATCGGCCAGCCCATCCAGATGCTCGCCACCGGCGTCTTCGGCGATACCGAATAGAGCAGGCACAACAGCGCGATCATCTGCGCGGTGGTCTTGATCTTGCCGATCATCGCCACCCGCACCTTGGCGCGCTGGCCGATCTCGGCCATCCATTCGCGCAATGCGGACACCGCGATCTCGCGGCCGACGATCACCGCGGCCCAGAACGCCATCCATGCGGTCGGGTGCCCCTGCACGATCAGGAACAACGCCACCGCGACCATCAGCTTGTCCGCCACCGGGTCGAGGAAGGCGCCGAACGCCGAATGCATCTGGTAGCGGCGCGCGACCCAGCCATCGAGCCAGTCGGTGATCGCCGCGAGGCCGAACACCGCCGCCGAGGCGAAGTTGGCCCAGGTGTAAGGCAGATAGAACACCAGCACCAGCACCGGGATCATCACGATCCGCAGCAGCGTCAGCCAGGTGGGTACGGTCAGGGTCATTACAGCTTTACTCCGCTGCCGGATCCGGGATCGACAGTCCGTGAAGGTTAGCGTAGATGCGCGTTGCAAGGGCGGCATTGATGCCTTCCACGCGCGCGATCTCGGCTTCGCCGGCGGCCTTCAATCCGGCCAGTCCGCCGAAATGCTTGAGCAGGCTGGCACGGCGGCGCGGGCCGATGCCGGGGATATCCTCCAGCCGGCTGGTCATGCGCGCCTTCTGCCGGCGCCCGCGATGCCCGGTGATCGCGAAACGGTGCGCTTCGTCACGCACCTGCTGGATGAACTGCAGCGCGGGCGATGCCGCGCCGGGGCGCAGCTCGCGCCCATCCGGCAGTACCAGCGCCTCATGGCCGGCGCGGCGCTCCACGCCCTTGGCCACGCCGACCAGCAGCACGCCTTCGACGCCGAGATCGGCCAGTGCCGCCTGCGCCTGCGCGAGCTGTCCGGCGCCACCGTCGATCAGCAGCACGTCGGGCAGCACGCCCTGCTCTTCCACCGCGCGGCGGAACCGGCGGTCGATGGCCTGGCGCATGGCGGCATAGTCGTCGCCCGGCTCGATGCCGCTGATGTTGTAGCGCCGATACTGCGCACGCACCGGGCCGGCCGCATCGAACACCACGCAGGAGGCCACCGTCGCCTCGCCCATGGTGTGGCTGATATCGAAACATTCCACGCGCTTGACCGGCTCGGCCAGGCCCAGCAGCTCGCGCACGGCCTCGCTGCGCGCATGCTGCGCGCCACGGCTGTCCAGTTCGCTGGCCAGGGTGATCTGCGCGTTGCGGCTGGCCAGCTCCACGTAGCCGGCGCGCTCGCCGCGCACGTTCCACTTCAGCGCGACCCGGCGCTCGGCCGCAATGGTCAACGCGGCTTCGATCATCTCCGCGTCGGGAATCCCACGATCCAGCAACACCTCCGGCGGCGGCGCGTGCTCGACGTAATACTGCGATACGAAAGCGGCCAGCACTTCCTCGGCGCTGTCCTCGCCGTTGGTGCGCGGGAAGAAGGCCCGCGTACCGAGATTGCGGCCATCGCGGAACGCCAGCAGCATCACGCAGGCGCTGGCGCCCTGCATCGCACAGGCCAGCACGTCGAGGTCGGCCGCGCGGCCGTCCACGTACTGCCGGTTCTGCATGCTGCGCAGCGAGGCCACCAGATCGCGCAGGCGCGCGGCGCGCTCGAATTCCAGCGCGTCGCTGGCCTGCTGCATGGCCTGCACCAGCTCGTCGGCGAGCTGGTCGCTCCTGCCCTCAAGGAACAAGGCCGCGCGCCGCACCGATTCGTCGTATTCGGCCTGCGCCACCAGTTCCACGCAGGGCGCGCTGCACCGGCCGATCTGGTACTGCAGGCATGGGCGCGAACGGTTGCGGAACACGCTGTCCTCGCAGCTGCGCAGCTTGAACAGCTTGTGCATCAGGTTCAGCGTCTCGCGCACCGCGCCCACGCCCGGATACGGGCCGTAGTAACGCCCCGGCACGGAGCGCGGACCGCGGTGCAGGGCGATACGCGGCCATTGCTCGCGGGTTAGCAGCACCTGCGGATAGGTCTTGTCGTCGCGCAGGGAGACGTTGTAGCGCGGCGCCAGCGATTTGATCAGCTGGTTCTCCAGCAGCAGCGCCTCGGCCTCGGTGCGGGTGACGGTCACGTCCATCCGCGCCACCTGCGCGAGCATCATCATGATGCGCCGGCTCTTCGGCGAGCCGTTGAAATAGCTGCCGACGCGCTTGCGCAGCGCGCCGGCCTTGCCGACGTACAGCAGCGTGTCGTCGGCCGCGTACATGCGATAGACGCCCGGCGCCGTGCTCAGTGCTGCCGCATACGCCTTGCCGTCGAACCCGCTTGTCGCCGCTGCGCTCATTCCTCGATCGGCACGTGGCCCAGTTCGCCGCTCACCGGGTCGAAACGCAGGATGGCGTGCGCATCGGTCTCGGCGATCCACACCGCGCCGGCGGCCACCGACAGCGCGGCCGGACCATGCAGGCGCCGCGGCAGGTTGACCGTGGACAGGTCGCCGCCGCCCAGGCGCAGCATGCGCAGGCAGCCGTTGCCGGCGTCGGCGATCCACAGCAGCGGCGATTCGCTGCCCATGGCGATCGCCTGCGGATACTGCAGATGCGCGCGGACACGCGGCCCGTCGGTATTGCCGAATTCCCACGGCCCCTGCCCGACCAGCGTCTGCACGACGTCGCCACGCAGCTGCACCGAACGGATCGCCGAGCCCAGCGCGTCGCAGACGTACAGCACCTGCTGCACCGCCACCACGCCGCAGGGCTGCGCGAACGCGGCCAGGTGGCCGCCACCGTCGCGCACTTCCATGGCACCGGCGCCCGCGCGCCAGCGCAGCGAACGGATGCCCAGGTCGTAGCTCCAGATATGGTTGTCGCCGGCCATGGCGATGTGCAGCTGGTTGTCGGCGATGGCGATATCCAGCGGGTGGTTCAGCGGGCTGTCCCAGGGCTGCGCCAGCACGCCGGCCACCGGATCGCCGGCGCGGCCGGTGCCGCACAGCGTATCCACCTGCCCGCTGGGCAGGTGGATGCGGCGCAGCGCATGATTGCCGGTGTCGGCGACATAGAGCATCTCGCGCTCCAGCGCCAGCCCATGCGGCCGGTTGAAGGCTGCCTCACCCGCCGGGCCGTTGACCAGGTCCGCGCTGCCCACGCCGAACTGGCGCAGCACGCGGCCGTTGTGGGTGCACTCCAGGATGCGGTGGTGACCGGTGTCGGCGACATAGAGCCGGTCGGCGCTTGCCACCAGCCCCGCCGGGAAACGCAGTGGCAGGCGCGGTTCCACATTGGTTTCCGGAACCGCGCGGAGATCCTCGTCCAGCGGTCGCGCCAATCCCTCGCACAGCGCGTTGAGGCAGCGCTCCAGGTCGCCTGCCGCGCCAACCAGGCGCTCGCGCTCCTGGCCCTGCGCGTCGATCAGCAGCAGGGTCGGCCATGCCTCGATGCCGAAGCGGCGCCAGGCCTCCCACTGCGCGTCCAGCAGGATCGGCGCGGTGACCCCATGGCGACGCAGCAGCTTCAGGGCAGGCTGCGGCTCGCGTTCGAAATCGAAGCGTGGGACCTGTACCACCAGCAGCTGCAGGCGCCCGGGATTGCGCGCCTGCCACTGCAGCACCTCGAGCAGCCGCTGCACGCACCAGACCGAGGCGGCATTGACGAAGGCCAGCACCAGAGGACGGCCCGCGTGGTCCTGCAACGTGGAAGGCACCGCGTTGAGCCAGGTGCCGGACTTGGGAAGATCCATCGCGGGCTGAGCGTTCATGGGCCGATTATGCCGGAGTCGGGCCGCGCCGACAGGCGCTGCACCGCCGCTTCGGCAGCGGCCTCCAGCAGCGTCCAGCTGTGCTCGAAATCCGTGTCGTCGCCGTAATAGGGATCCGGCACCACGCTGGCGGCGGTGATGCCGGCCCAGGGCAGCAGCAACGCGGCCCGTGCGCGCGCCTCGGGCGGTGCCAGCGCCAGGGCATCGTCCAGATTGTCCGGGTCCGCACACAGGATATGGTCGAAATGCAGGAAATCGGCGGGCTGCAGCTGGCGCGCACGCAGGCCGGAGATATCCACGCCGTGACGACGCGCGCAGGCCACGGCCCGCGGGTCCGGTGGCTTGCCGTGGTGCCAACCGGCGGTGCCGGCCGAATCCACTTCGATCCGCCCGGCCAGCGGCGAGCGCTCGATCCGGGCGCGCAGGGCGCCCTCGCCCATCGGCGAGCGGCAGATGTTGCCCAGGCACACCACCAGCAGCTTCACCGGCCTTCCTCCAGCCGCGCGGCGGCATGCGCGAGGTCTTCCGGGGTATCGATGCCCGGCGGGAACGGCTCGGGCGACAGCGCGACGGCGATGCGGAAACCCGCCTCCAGCACGCGCAGCTGTTCCAGCGATTCGATCTGCTCCAGCGTGCCCGGAGGCATCGCCGCGAACTGCTGCAGGAAGCCGGCGCGGTAGCCATAGATGCCGATATGGCGCAGCCATTGCGCCTGCGGCAGCTGCGCCGTCGATCGGGCGAAGGCATCGCGGTGCCAGGGAATCGGCGCGCGGCTGAAGTACAGCGCGTCTCCCTGCGCGTTGCGCACCAGTTTCACCACGTTGGGATCGAACAGTGTCCGGGCGTCCTCCACGGGCGTGGCCAGGGTCGCCATCGGCGCGCCGCTGGCCGCCAGCGTCGCGGCGACCGCGCGGATGCCCGCCGCCGGCGCGAACGGTTCGTCGCCCTGCAGGTTGACCACGATCGCCTGCCCGTCCCAGCCGGCCTGGCGTGCGCACTCGGCCAGGCGGTCCGTGCCCGAGGCATGGTCCTGGCGCGTCATCGCCACGCGTATGCCATCCAGGCCGTCGAGCGCATCGGCGATCCGCCGGTCGTCGGTGGCCACCCATACCTCGCGGGCGCCGGCGGCCAGGGCGCGCCGCGCCACGTGCACGACCATCGGCTGCCCGCCCAGCAGGGCCAGCGGCTTGCCCGGCAGGCGGGTGGACGCATAGCGCGCCGGGATCGCCACAACGAATTCAGGAACCGCGTTCATCTGCACTCCTTGCCCGTTCCGGGCAGAACTTGGTGGTTCCCCTCCGCGCGACGGCCGCAGGCGGCACCGCCGGAGAGAAAGACCGGATGAGGATAAGGGCTGGGGCCGTGGCGACATATGGCGGCGCGGCAAGGCGTCGCGCGGATTCGCATTTGCCCTCGCACGCTGGCGGGAGCCGGTCTTCCGTATCGGGCCTGGCAGCCCGCATCACGGCCCGCGCATCCGGCGCTGCGCGCGGATCCGGCACGCAGCGTCCGCATCGGGCGCGCCTGCCGCAGAAGGATCACGCCCGCGCCAGCTTGCCCAGCCGGTCCAGCAGCGCGACCCAGAACGCCGCGGGCAGTTCGGCCTGCAACGGCACCGCGTAGTGCCAGTCGGTGGCGAACGCCCTGCACTTCACCGCGTCCTTCTCGGTCATCAGCACCGGCAGCTCGCTGCCGAAGGACAGGTCCGACGCTTGATAGCGGTGGTGATCGGCGAACGCATGCGGCACCACGCCGATGCCGCGGGCGCGCAGCATCTGGAAGAAACGCTGCGGATGGGCGATGCCGGCCACGGCATGCACGCGCTGGCCGGCGAATCCCTGCAGCGAGCGCTCGCGCCCGCCACGCAGCGGGCGGGCGCTGTCGATGCGCAGCCGCATCGCCCATTCGCCAAAACCGGAAGCCGACGGCGCCTGTTCGGCATCGCTGGCCTGCCCCTGGTTGATCACCCGGAAATCGCAGTCGCGGGCCCGCGCTACCGGCTCGCGCAGCGGGCCGGCCGGCATCAGCCGGCCGTTGCCGTAACGCCGCTGCGCATCGACCACTTCGATCTCGATGTCGCGCGCCAACCGGTAATGCTGCAGCCCGTCGTCGCAGACCACCACGTCGCAGCCGGCCGCAAGCAATGCCTTGGCCGCGGCGACGCGATCCCGGTCCACGCGCACTGGCACGCCGGTCTTCCAGGCGATAAGCACCGGCTCGTCGCCGCCCAGCCCCGGCGCCAGGTCCGGCGTGATCCAGCGGGCGCTGCCGGCATCGTCGCGACCATAACCGCGGCTGGCCACGCCCGGTTTCCAGCCCGCCGCGCGCAGGCGCTCCACCAGCTCGATGGTCAACGGCGTCTTGCCGGTGCCGCCGGCGGTGATGTTGCCGACCACGATCACCGGCACCGGCACCTGGCGGCGGCGCAGCCAACCACGGCGGTACAGGCCCCGACGAAGCCCGGCGACGGCGCCGTACACCGGCGCCAGCAGGCGGGCCGTCCACGGCACCGGGGCGCCGTCATACCACCATGCCGGCGTCTGTGTTCCCTTGCCGGCCATCAGACCTGCCTTTCCCGGAACTGCATGCGGTAGAGATGTTCGTACAGGCCGCCCAGCGCCAGCAGTTCCTGGTGCGTGCCGCGCTCGACGATCCGCCCCTGGTCCATCACCAGCACCTGGTCGGCATGTTCGATGGTGGACAGGCGGTGCGCGATGACCAGCGTGGTGCGGTCCGGCATCAGCCTCTGCAGCGCATCCTGCACAAGGCGCTCGGACTCGTTGTCCAGCGCCGCGGTGGCTTCGTCCAGGATCAGGATCGGCGCATCCTTGAGCATCGCCCGCGCGATCGCCAGGCGTTGGCGCTGGCCACCGGACAGCCGGCCGCCCTTGGCGCCGACCTGCGCATCCATGCCCTGCGGCAATTGTTCGACGAACTCGCGCGCGTTGGCGCCCACGATGGCCTGTTCCAGCTGTTCGGCGCTGCTTTCCAGCAGTTCGCCGTAGGCGATGTTCTGGGCGATGCTGCCGTCGAACAGCACCACCTGCTGCCCGACCAGCGCGATCTGCCGGCGCAGGTCGGCCAGGCGGTAATCCTGCACGGGACGGCCGTCGAGCAGGATCTGCCCGGACTCCGGCTCGTAGAAGCGCGGGATCAGCTTGATCAGGGTGGACTTGCCGCTGCCCGAACGGCCGACGATCGCCGTCACCGTGCCCGGGCGCGCAACGAAGCTGATGCCCTCCATCGCCGGCCGCACCTGCCCCGGATAGCGTGCGGTGACGTCGCGGAACTCCAGCAGTCCTTCGGCCCGCCGCAGTTCAAGGGTGCCCTTGTCCGGCTCGTCCTGCGCATCGAGCACCACGAACAGGCGCTGCGCCGAGGCGATGCCCCGCTGGGTCATGTTCTGCACATTGGTGAGCTGCTTGAGCGCGGGGATGACGGTCATCATCGCCAGCATCATCGAGACGAAATGCCCCACGGACAAACGCCCAGCCGACGCTTCATGGCCGGCGATCAGCAGCAGCGCCGCCAATCCGACCGCGCCGATCAGCTGCACCATCGCCGAGGAAATGCTGCGCGTGGCCTCGACCTTCATCGCCAGCTTCAGGTTGGTGTCGGCCAACGCACCGTAGCGTTCCAGTTCGCTGCGCTGCGCACCGTAGATCTTGACTTCCTGCTGGCTGGACAGCGTCTGGTCCGCAGCCTGCAGCAGTTCGGCGCCACTTTCCTGGATGCGATGGCTGATCCGGCGATAGCGCTTGGCGACCTTGTTCATCACCCAGGCCAGCGGCGGCGCCAGCACGAAGATGGCCAGTGTCACCTGCCAGCTGTACCACAGCATCGTCGCCAGCGAGACCAGCACCTGCAGGGACTGCTGCAACACCACCTTCATCGCGTCGACGGCCGCCTGTGCCACCTGGTCGCTGTCCGAGCCCAGCCGCACCAGCATCGACGGCACCGGCTCGGCATCGAACTGCAGGCCGGGCAGGCGCAGGTATTTGCCCAGCACCTGCACGCGCAGGTCGCGGGCGATGCTGCGCGCGGCCTTGCCCATGCCGATGTCGGTCAGGTAGCCCGCCACTCCTCGCAGCAGGAACAGGCCCACGATCGCCATGGGCATCCACCAATTGATGTCCTCCGGATTCACCAGGTTGTTGGTGATGGGGCTCATCAGCAGGAGGAAGCCGCCACCGGCCAGCGCTTCGATCAGCATGCCCAGCGCGGCCACCATCAGCAATCCACGGTAGGGCTTGGCGAACCCGAGCAGGCGCCGGTATGTCTGCCAGGGAGTGGCGTGCCCGCTCATTGCTGCGCCTCCGGCGCGGTGGCGATGGCGATGCGGCGGAAGCCGAGCTGGCCCAGCGCATCCTGCACCGTCACCACGGCCTGGTAAGGCGTGCGCGCGTCGGCGCGCAGCAGCACGGTCTGGCTGCGGTCGTCGCCGGCGACCTGGATGATGGTCCGCTTCACCGATTCCACGTCGGTGCGCAGCACTTCCTGGTCATTGATGAAATAGCGGCCGTCGGCATTGACCAGCACGCTGAGCGAGCGCGGCGGCTCGGCGTTGCGCTGGTCGCTGGCGGTGGGCAGCTGCACCTGCAGGGTGGAGCGTGCGTCGAAGGTGGTAGTGATCACGAAGAAGATGATCAGCACCAGGATCACGTCGATCAGCGGCACCAGATCGATATGCGGTTCGTCCTGGGCCCGGTCATTGCGGATGCGCATGCGCAGTCAGGCCTTGGCCACAGCCGCGGCCTGCGGGGCCGGCTTGGTCGCGGCCATCACCGCCGGGCGACCATCGAGCGTATCCAGCAGCGCGCCAGCTTCATGTTCCATCTCGATCACATAGCCATCGACGCGCGCCCGGAAATAACGGTGGAACATCAGCGCCGGGATCGCCACGATCATGCCGGTGGCGGTACACACCAGGGCCTTGCCGATGCCGCCGGCCAACTGGTTCACATCGCCCACGCCATGGTCGAGGATGCCGAGGAACATCTGGATCATTCCGATCACCGTGCCCAGCAGGCCGAGCAGCGGGCCAGCCGAGGCGATCGTACCCAGGGCATTGAGGTAGCGTCCCATCCGATGCACCAGATGCCGGCCGGTGTCCTCGATGCGCTCGCGGATCTGGTCGCGCGGACGATTGCGGGCTTCCAGCGCGGCGGCCAGCAGCGCGCCCAGCGGCGAATTCGCGCGCAGCGATTCGATGTGGGAAGCATCCAGTTTGCCGCGCGCCGCCCAGTTGCGGACCTCCTGCCCCAGGCCTGGTGGCAGCACTTCGTTACGCCGCAGGCTCCAGAAGCGCTCCAGGACGATCGCCAACGCCAGCACGCCCAGCAGCAGCAGCGGCACCATCGGCCAACCACCGGCCTTGACCAGTTCCCACACGTTTCAACCCTCCGGCGCGGCGGCCGTGTTTTCGTCCTCCGATAGGATAACAGCCGCCCGTGCCCGCCCAGCAGCATCCCAGAGGCGACGACGCCAGCTGCGGCGCTCGCGCACCTGCAGGCCGCGCTCTCCCAGCCACACCCTGACCGCGCCACTCGCGGGAGTTGCCAGCACCTCGGCGCCGGCTCCGCGCCAGCGCTCGACCACTTCGGGCCTGGGATGGCCGAACCGGTTGCCATGACCGGCCGACACCAGCACCAGGCGTGCGCGCGTGGCCGCGATGAACATCGGCAACGAGGAGCCGCCGCTGCCATGATGCGGCGCCACCACCACCTCCGCCTGCAACGACGGCCGTTGCCGCCGCACCAATGCCTCCTCGATGACCTGACCGATGTCTCCGGTCAGCAGCGCCGCGCCATGGCGGGTCGCTATCCGGAGCACGCAGCTGGACTCGTTGCCCAGATAGGGAAAACCAGCATGCGGGTGCAGGTACTCGAACCAGACCCCGTCCCATTGCCAGCGCCGGCCGGCCGCGCACTCGGTCAGGTTGTCGCCGGCTGCAGGCAGCGGCATTCCCGGTGGCCCGCGCCAGTCGTCCACGGGCATGGCGGCGCGGACCGCGCCCACACCTCCGGCATGGTCGTTGTCGGCATGGCTGACGACCACGGCATCGAGCTGGCCCACCCCCAAGGCATGCAGCGCCGGCACGACCACGCGCTCGCCCGCATCGAAGCTATCGCGCACCGCCGGCCCTGCGTCATAGAGCAGGTGGTGGTCACGGGTGCGCACCAGCACCGACAGTCCCTGCCCCACATCGAGCAGTACCAGCTCCACCTCGCCATGCCCGGGCAGCTCACGGGCCGGCCACAGCAGAGGCAACCAGAGCAGCAGCGCCAGCCGCTTGCCGGGAATGCCGCCCGGCAGCAGTAGCCACACGGCGCCGGCAAGCGCGAGCGGCACCGCCGCGCTCCGCGCCTCTGGCAACCACCACAACGCGAAGCGACTGCTCCCCAGCCACGACAGTGGCGGCCAGCTCAGGTCGAAGCACCACGCCGACGCGCGCCACGGCCATGTCCCGGCACTTGGCAGCACGGCCTCCAATCCGGTGCCCAGCACGGCCAGCGGCACCACCACAAGGCTCCACCATGGAATGGCGATCAGATTGGCGAGCGGCCCGGCCAGGGAAGCCTGGTCGAACAGCGCCGCGGTGAACGGCAGCAGCCCCACCGTCGCCACCGCCTGCGCGGAAAGGAAACCGCGCAGCCAGTGCATGCGCTCGGGCAGGCACCAGACCAGCCAGGCCACGCCGGCGAAACTCAGCCAGAACCCGGCTATCAGCATCGCCAACGGATCCCAGGCCAGCACCACCAGGGCCGCCAGCGCCAGCGAGCCGGCAACGCTGCCGTGGCGACGCCCCAGCCGCGCCAGCGCAACCACGGCGACCATCAGCACCGTGCGCACCGTCGGTAGGGCGAAACCGGCCACCGCGGCATAGCCGGCGGCCCCGAGCACGGCCGCGATGGCCGCGGCATGGGAACGCGGACAGCATCGTCCCAGCCAGGGCAGCAACCACCATAAGCCGGCCGCGGCCAATGCGATGCAGCCGGCGACCATGCCCACATGGAAGCCGGAGATGGCGATCAGATGGGTCAAGCCGGTGGCCCTGAGCATCTGCCAGTCGCCATCGTCCAGCGCACGGGTGTCGCCTACCGCCAATGCCCGCACATAGCGCGAGGATGAGGCGCCGACGGCGCTGTCGATCTTTCCGGCCATGTCCTCGCGCCATGCATCGATTCCGGACGGCATCGCCAGCGCCCTGCCGCCCTTGCTCACGACCAGTCCAGTGGCGGCGATCCGCTGCGCCAGCGCATTGCGCCCGGCGTCGAAGCCGCCCGGATTGGCCAGCCCGCGCGGCGCCCGCAGGCGCACCTGCAACTGCCAGCGCGTGCCGGCATGCACCTCCGTCCGCGGCCCCGGCTGCGTACTTCCGAAATCGTCGTACCACGCCAGTTGCAGCAGGCGTCCGCGCAGTGGGGCAGGCTGGGCCGCGGCATCATCGACGCGGAAGCGGAACCGTGTCCGCCTGGGCCCGGCCTCTGGCAGGGACACCACGGTACCCACGATGACGGCTTCGCTGCGTTCCAGTGCCGGCGGCAGCTGCGCCTGCAGAACCCAGCCGGCATGCAGGGACGCCCAGCCGGCACCGGCCAGCAGCGCCCCGCACCACACCCTGGCCCCCGCTCCCCAGATCGCCAGCCCGGCCAACAGCAGCATCCAACGCAACCAGGAAGGCGGCAGGGCCGGCATCCACAACGCCGCACCGATGCCGGCGAGAAAACAGGCCGCGGCGGCCTTGCCGAGCAAAGGCTGTGCGGCGGCTCGCCGTCGCCGCCATGACAGCCCGGCGCGCTGGCTGGCCCATCGCCACATTCCCTGCCTCCCCCTGCCACCGGCTCATCTCCATGCTGACGGGACGGGAACGCCAGGGCTGTAGGGAAGTGACATGCCAGTGCAGCGGAAAAGGCCCTGCGCGAAGGTCGGGGCCGGAACTCGATGGCGACGGGCAGAGCAACGGCGCGATTCCCGCCAGCGCCTGTCCGCGGCCCAAAGATCAGGCGCTCCGCGGGGGCCTTACCGGAAAGGCGTGCCGGGCGCAGCCCGGCACTACAAGGCCGCCACGATCCGCCTCCACTGTAGAGCGCGGCAACGCCCCGCTGGAGCCTCACCGGCCAAGCCCCGCCTGGCGCCACCGGACCGCCACGATCCAATCCGACTGTAGAGCGGGGCAACGCCCCGCTGGAGCCTCATCGGCCAAGCCCCGCCTGGCGCTGCCCAGCGCCGCGGAGCATCATCGCCGTTGTCCGGAACCGGCCCCTCGGCTGCGAGGCCACCAAAAGAAAAGCGGGCCAGTGGCCCGCTTTTCCGATATCAAGCAGAGCTGTCCGGCTTATTCGGCCGACACGCCCTCGCCTTCTTCCACGGCCTTCATCGACAGGCGGATGCGGCCCTGCTTGTCCACTTCCAGCACCTTGACCTTGACCACGTCGCCTTCCTTCAGCTTGTCGCCGACCTTCTCCACGCGCTCGCTGGAGATCTGCGAGACGTGCACCAGGCCGTCCTTGCCCGGCAGGATGGTGACGAACGCGCCGAAGTCCATGATCTTGGCGACCTTGCCTTCGTAGATGCGGCCCGGCTCGACGTCCGAGGTGATCTGCTCGATGCGGGCCTTGGCGGCCTGGGCAGCGATGGCATTGACCGACGCGATGACGATGGTGCCGTCGTCCTGGATGTCGATCTGGGTGCCGGTTTCCTTGGTGATGGCCTGGATGGTCGAGCCACCCTTGCCGATCACTTCGCGGATCTTGTCCGGGTGGATCTTGATGGTCAGCAGGCGCGGTGCGTAGTCGGACAGCTCCGAACGCGGGGCGGTCAGGCCGTGGGCCATTTCACCCAGGATGTGCAGGCGGCCGGCCTTGGCCTGCTGCAGGGCCTGCTTCATGATCTCTTCGGTGATGCCTTCGATCTTGATGTCCATCTGCAGGGCGGAGATGCCCTCGGCGGTACCGGCCACCTTGAAGTCCATGTCGCCCAGGTGATCTTCGTCACCCAGGATGTCGGACAGGACGACGAAGCGCTCGCCTTCCTTGACCAGGCCCATGGCGATACCGGCCACCGGCGCCTTCACCGGCACACCGGCGTCCATCAGGGCCAGCGACGAGCCGCAGACCGAGGCCATCGACGAGGAGCCGTTCGACTCGGTGATTTCCGACACGACGCGGATGGTGTACGGGAAGGCTTCCAGCGACGGCATGACAGCCAGCACGCCACGCTTGGCCAGACGACCGTGGCCGATTTCGCGGCGCTTCGGGCCCATCATGCGGCCGCACTCGCCCACCGAGAACGGGGGGAAGTTGTAATGGAACAGGAAGTTTTCCTTGTACTCACCGGCAACGGCGTCGATGACCTGGCCGTCACGGGCGGTGCCCAGGGTGATGGTCACGATGGCCTGGGTTTCGCCGCGGGTGAACAGCGAGGAACCGTGGGTACGCGGCAGGACGCCGGTCTTCACCGCGATCGGGCGGACGGTGTCCAGCGCACGGCCGTCGATGCGGACCTTGGTGTCCAGCACCGAGTCACGCATGGTGCGGTATTCCAGCTCGCCGAATTCCTTCGACAGCTCGGCCGGGTTCCAGCCTTCGGCGGCCACGCGGCCGGCCAGGGCTTCGACCACGTCCTTCTTGATCGCCGAGATGGCGTCGCGGCGCTGCAGCTTGTCGCGCACCTGGAAGGCTTCGCCCAGACGCGGGCCGATGGCTTCCTTCAGGGCGGAGATCAGCGCGTCGTTCTTGGCCGGGGCTTCCCAGGTCGACGGCTTGGTGCCGGCTTCGACGGTCAGCTCGTTGATCGCGTTGATGACCTTCTGCATTTCGCGGTGGCCGAAGGTCACGGCGCCCAGCATCACTTCTTCGGACAGCAGCGCGGCTTCGGATTCGACCATCAGCACGGCATTGGAGGTACCGGCGACGACCAGCTCCAGCTGCGAGTCAGCCAGTTCGCTGACGGTCGGGTTCAGGATGTACTCGCCGTTCTTGTAGCCGACCTTGGCGGCGCCGATCGGACCCATGAACGGGGTACCGGCCAGGGCCAGGGCAGCCGAAGCGCCGATCAGGGCCGGGATGTCACCATCCACGTCCGGGTTCAGCGACATCACCGTGGCGATGATCTGCACTTCGTTCTTGTAGTCTTCCGGGAACAGCGGGCGGATCGGACGGTCGATCAGGCGCGAGATCAGGGTTTCCTTCTCGGTCGCACGGCCTTCGCGCTTGAAGAAACCACCCGGGATACGGCCGCCGGCGTAGAACTTCTCCTGGTAATCAACGGTCAGCGGGAAGAAGTCCTGGCCTTCGCGCGCACTCTTGGCGGCGACGGCGGTGACCAGCAGTACGGTGTCGTCCATCTTGACGATGACGGCACCGCTGGCCTGACGGGCGACTTCGCCGGTCTCAAGCGTGACGGTGTGCTTGCCGTACTGGAAGGTTTTGGTGATTTTTGCCACGGAGGGTGTCCTTGGGGATGCTGTCTGCGAATGGACCGTCGGCGACCCTTGTCGCCAGCGGGCGGCCGGTTGTTCCGGTCCCGGGAATGCTGTTGAACTGCAAAAACAAAACCGCGGCGCATCGCTGCGCCGCGGAGGGGTTGCTGCTTAGCGACGCAGGCCAAGCTTTTCGATCAGGCCCTTGTAGCGCTCGACGTCCTTCTTCTTCAGGTAGTCGAGCAGGCTGCGGCGGCGGTTGACCAGCTGCAGCAGGCCGCGGCGGCTGTGGTGATCCTTCTTGTGGAGCTTGAAGTGTTCGGTCAGCTGCTCGATGCGGGCGGTCAGCAGGGCGACCTGGACTTCCGGCGAACCGGTGTCGTTGGCGCCGCGCTTGTTGTCTTCAATAACTTTCTGGGTGTCGATCGACATGATGTTTTCTCTGGATGCGTGGCCGGCAGGAACGTGCTGATGACGCACCGCGCAGCTCGCCGTTTAAGGAATGCGGACCGCCGACGGCGGACCGGTGCCCGGCAAAGGGCCGCAGAATTGTAACGATACGCGCCTGTCGCGACAAGGCGCGACTGGGTTCCGGACAGCAAACAGCGGCCATTCAGAGATTGAAGCGGCGTTGCGGCGCCAGCATTCCGGCCGCATCCACCTGCCCCAGTCCCAGCACCCTGCCATCGTCGGCGAACACCGCCACCAGGCCCTGCGGCCACGATGGCTCGCGCAGGCGCTGGCCCATGCAGAAGCGCTGCGCGCGGCCAGCGTCCAGCTGGACCCGGCCGAAATGGCTCAGTCCCGCCTCCAGCGGCAGCAGCCATTCCAGCAGGGCCGCATCGTCCCCGCCCTCGGCCAGGACGCGCAGTTCGTCCAGGCCGATCATGCGCGGGGACAGGAACGGCTCCACCCACAGCCGGCGCAGCGCGGTGATGTGCGCACCGCAGCCCAGCCGCTCGCCCAGGTCGCGGGCGATGCTGCGGATATAGGTTCCCGAGCCGCAGGTCACGCGCAGCCGCAGCCGCTCCGGCTGCTGCTCCAGCACCTCGATGGACTGCACGTGGACATCCCGCTCCGGTGCCTCGATGGCTTCGCCACGACGCGCCTTCACATACAGTGGCTCGCCGCCCTGCTTCAGCGCCGAGTAGATCGGGGCGCGCTGGCGGATGTGCCCGGTCAACGGCTCCAGCGCCTGCCGCAGCGCCTGCGCGTCGATGGCCGGTACGGGGCGCTGCAGCAGCACCGCGCCATCGGCATCGTCGGTATCGGTGGTCGCGCCCAGCGCGATGTCGGCATCGTAGGCCTTGGCCGAGCCCAGCAGCAGCCCGGCGATCTTGGTTGCCTCGCCGAAGCACAGCGGCAGCAGGCCGGTAGCCAGCGGATCGAGGCTGCCGGTATGCCCGCCCTTCTCCGCCCTGAACAGGCGCCGCGCCACCTGCAGCGCAGTGTTGGAACTCATGCCGGCAGGCTTGTCGAGCAGGACGATGCCGTCCAGACGGCGGAATTGGATACGGGGACGCATGCAACACCCTTGTCGGACCGGCGCGGTCGTCCGCATGCCGGCGGGAACAGGAGGAAACCGGCACCCCGCCGCCGGTCGGACCGGAAGCGGTGGGTGTCGTACAGGAACGGAGGATGCCCAGCAGAAATGGTCGGCGCAACGCCGGGCCGGACTTACTCGTCGTCGGCTTCGCTGCCGGCCTGCGCCGCCAGCGTATCCGGCAGATCGCGCAGCAGATTGTCGATGCGCTCGCCGCGATCCACCGAATCGTCGTAATGGAAATGCAGCTCCGGCACATGGCGCAGCTTCATCGCACGGGCCAGGGCCATGCGCAGCTCGCCGGCCAGCTCGCGCAGACCCTTGACCGCCTCGACCGAACGCTCCGGCATCAGCGCGGTGACGAACACCTTGGCATGGGCCATGTCACGGGTGACTTCCACGTCCGAAACGCTGACCGATGGCAGCCCGTGCTCGCGCACGGCGGCATGCACCAGCGTGCCCAGATCGCGGCGGATCTGCGCGGAAACTCGGTCGGTACGGTGGAAGGTCTTGGGCACGGATTCTCGCTCGTCTGATTGCTGCGGGGGAAAGCGTGGCCGGCCCGCATCGCGCGGGCCGGCCGGTACTGCGTTGTTACAGGGTGCGCGGCACTTCGATGCGCTCGAAGCATTCGATCTGGTCGCCGGCCTTGACGTCGTTGTAGGCCTTCACGCCGATACCGCACTCGGTACCGTTGCGGACTTCCTCGACGTTTTCCTTGAAGCGGCGCAGCGATTCCAGTTCGCCCTCGAACACCACCACGCTGTCGCGCAGCACGCGGATCGGCTTGTTCCGCTTGACCACGCCCTCGACCACCATGCAGCCGGCGACCGCGCCGAACTTGGAACTGCGGAACACGTCGCGGACCTCGGCGATGCCGATGATCTCTTCGCGGATCTCCACGCCCAGCAGGCCCGAAGCCACCTGCTTCACCTGGTCGATCACGTCATAGATGATCGAGAAGTAACGCAGGTCCACGCCATTGGATTCGATGATGCGGCGGGCCGAAGCGTCCGCACGCACGTTGAAGCCGATGACCGTGGCCTTGGAAGCTACCGCCGAGTTGGCGTCGGATTCGGTGATGCCGCCGACGCCGGAATGGATCACGTTGATCCGGATCTCGTCGTTGGACAGCCCCACCAGCGACTGGCTCAGCGCCTGCACCGAGCCCTGGACGTCGGCCTTGATCAGCAGGTTCAGCACCTGCTGGCCTTCGCCCTTGCCCATCTGCGCCATGATGTCTTCCATGCGGCTGCCCGCCGTGGCGACCAGGCGCGACTCGCGACGCTTGGTTTCACGCTGCTGCGCGACGTCCTTGGCCAGGCGCTCGTCCTCGACCACGACGAAGTCGTCGCCGGCATCCGGCACGCCGGACAGGCCCAGCACCTGCACCGGGATGGACGGGCCGGCCTCGGCAACCTGCCGGCCGGTCTCGTCGAACAGCGCACGCACGCGGCCGTACTGGATGCCGCACACCAGGTAGTCGCCCTTCTTGAGCTGACCCTGCTGCACCAGCACCGTCGCGACCGGGCCACGGCCCTTGTCCAGCGCCGATTCGATGACCACGCCGGCGGCGCGGCCTTCGGCCACGGCCTTCAGCTCCAGCACTTCGGCCTGCAGCGAAATCGCATCCAGCAGGTCGTCGATGCCCAGGCCGGTCTTGGCCGAGATTTCCACCATCTGCGTGTCGCCACCGAAATCCTCGGCCACGACCTGCTCGGCGAGCAGTTCGTTCTTGACCCGCATCGGATCGGCGGTGGACTTGTCGATCTTGTTGATCGCCACCACGATCGGCGCATTGGCCGCGCGGGCGTGCTGGATGGCTTCCTTGGTCTGCGGCATGACGCCGTCGTCGGCCGCCACCACCACCACCACCACGTCGGTCAGCTGCGCGCCGCGGGCGCGCATCGAGGTGAACGCGGCGTGGCCCGGGGTGTCGAGGAAGCTGATCACGCCCTTCGGCGTTTCCACGTGGTACGCGCCGATGTGCTGGGTGATGCCGCCGGCCTCGCCGTTGGCGACCTTGGTGCGGCGGATGTAGTCCAGCAGCGAGGTCTTGCCGTGGTCGACGTGGCCCATGATGGTGACCACCGGCGGACGCGGCACGGCGTCGCCGTGATCGGCATCGGTGATGGCCAGCAGCGCGTCTTCGGCATCGTTGTTGCCGGCACGCACCACCTTGTGGCCGAGTTCCTCGGTCACCAGCGCGGCGGTGTCGTGGTCGATGGACTGGGTGATGGTCGCCATCACGCCCATCTTGAACAGCGCCTTGACCACCTCGCCGCCCTTCAGCGCCAGCTTCTGCGCCAGATCGGCCACGGTGATGGTGTCGCCGATGGCGACCTCGCGCACCACCGGTGCGGTCGGACGCTCGAAGCCGTGGCTGCCGCCACCGCCGCGCGACTGCTCGTTGCCGCGACGACCCTGCGGCGCGCGCGCGCCGGGGCGGCCGCGCGAATTGCTGTTGTTGCCGCGGCGGGCGCGATCGGACGGCGACAGGTGCAGCTGACCGCCGAAGCGCTTGCCACCCTCGTCTTCCGACTGGCCGCCACGGGACGACTTGTTGCCCGGCTTGGCATGCGCGCTGCCGCGATCGTCGCGCGCAGGTGCCGGAGCCGCGGGGCGCGGCGTGGTCGAGGTGGTGCGCGTAGGACGCGGCGTCAGCGTCTCGATGATCGGCTGCCTGACGGCCGGCGCCGCAGGCGTGGCCTTGGCCGCTTCGGCCGCCTTGGCGGCATCCTCCGCAGCCTGGCGCTCGGCCTCCGCGCGCTCGCGCTCGGCATCTTCGGCCGCCTTCTGGCGCGCCACGATCTCCTCGTCGCGCGCACGGTCCTTCTCGGCCAGCATGCGCTGCTCGTCGAGGTTGCGCTGGCGCGACTCCTCGAGCTTGCGCAGGATCTCGGCGCGCTCGGCATCCGCATCCATCGGCGCGCCGGCAGCCGGCTTGACGTAGGTGCGCTTCTGGCGCACCTCGACATTGACCGTGGTCTTGCTGCGGCCGGCATTGACGGTCACTTCCTGCTGCGTACGGCGGCTCAGGGTGATCTTCTTCGGCGCGGCGTCAGCCTCGTCGGCGACCGGCTCGTCCTTGCCGTGGGAACGGCGAAGGAAACCGAGCAGCTTCACTTTCTCGGCGCTGGTCACGACCTGGTCGGGACCGCTGAACTTCATGCCGGCCTGGGCCAGCTGTTCCAGCAGTTTCTCCACCGGCGTATTGACCAGTTGGGCGAGCTTGCGGATGGTGGTTTGCTGCGACATTCGGATCCTATGATCTTGTTGGCGCCCCCTCGATACGGACGAAGGCAGCGCGGAGTCTACGCCCTGAGCGGCTCAGGGCACTGTTCATCGCTGGCTCATTCGCCGCGCTCCAGACGGGCGATCTCCTCGGCGCGGGCGGCCAGGACCAGCGCCGCTGCGCGCTCCAGGTCCATGCCTTCGATGCCGAACTCCAGGATCTCGTCGGCAGCCAGGTCCGACAGATCCTCACTCGTGCGCACGCCGTTGCCGGCCAGCGCATAGGCCGTTGCCTCGTCCATGCCCGGCAACGCCAGCAGGTCTTCGGCCGGCACGCCTTCCTCGGCGCCCTCTTCCACCGCCAGCGCTTCGTTCAGCAGCGCATCGCGGGCGCGGGCGCGCAGCTCCTCGACGATGTCCTCGTCGAAGCCCTCCACCGCCAGCAGTTCGCCGATCGGCACGTAGGCGATTTCCTCGACGGTGCTGAAGCCCTCGCTGACCAGGATGCCGGCGATTTCCTCGTCCACTTCCAGCTTGTCCATGAACAGCTGGCGGGCGACGGCCTGCTCGGCCTCCGACTTGGCGGCGACCTGGTCCTGGGTCATCACGTTGAGCTGCCAGCCGGTAAGGCGGCTGGCCAGGCGCACGTTCTGGCCGCCCTTGCCGATGGCCTGGGCCAGGCGCTCTTCGGCCACGGCCAGATCCATCGAGTGCTTTTCCTCATCGACGATGATGGACTGCACTTCGGCCGGCGCCATCGCATTGATGACGAAATTGGCCGGGTTCTCGTTCCACAGCACGATGTCCACGCGCTCGCCGTTGAGCTCGTTGCTCACGGCCTGCACGCGCGAGCCGCGCATGCCGATGCAGGCACCGATCGGATCGGTGCGGCTGTCGTGGGCAATGACCGCGATCTTGGCGCGGTCGCCCGGATCGCGGGCGCAGGCCTTGATCTCGACCAGGCCCTGGCCGACTTCCGGCACTTCCAGCTTGAACAGCTCGATCATGAATTCCGGCGCGGCGCGGCTGATGAACAGCTGCGGGCCACGCGGCTCCGAGCGCACTTCGGCCAGGTAACCGCGCACGCGGTCGCCTGCGCGCAGCACGTCGCGCGGAATGCCCTTGTCCTTCGGGATGAAGGCCTCGGCGTTGCCGCCCAGGTCGACGTAGATGTTGCCGCGCTCGGCGCGCTTGACCACGCCGGTCACCAGTTCGCCGACGCGATCCTTCCACGCGTCCACGACCTGCTGGCGCTCGGCCTCGCGCACGCGCTGCACGATCACCTGCTTGGCGGCCTGCGCGGCGATGCGACCGAAGTCGGGGTTCTCGATCTGCTCTTCGATGTAGTCGCCGATCTCGACGCCATCGGCCTCGTCGATCGCGTCCATCATGCGGATCTGGCGGTCCGGCGATTCCATCACCACGTCGTCGGCCACGACCTCCCAGCGGCGGAAGGTCTCGTAGCTGCCGTCCTTGTGGTCGATCGCCACGCGCGCCAGCACGTCCTGGTCCACATAGCGCTTCTTTGCCGCCGAGGCGAGCGCGGCCTCGATCGCATCGAAGATCACTTCGCGCGGCACGCCTTTCTCATTGGCGACCGCGTCGACTACCAGCAGAAGTTCCTTGCTCATCGGCTTACTCCGCGCGCGGCTTGCGGGCCGCGGTTTCGTTATTGGATTTGTTCTTGGCCGCGCCGCCCTGCTTGGGGGCCGGACCGGTCGGTTTGGTCGGAGCGAGGCCGAGCGCGGCCCAGTCCGGAATGATGCGCGCCTTGTCGATGTTGTCGAAGGCGGCCACGAACGGCCTGCCATCGACGGTGAAGGTCACGGTGCCGGCGGCCGCGTCCACCGCGGCGATCTCGCCCTGCAGTCGGCGGCGGTTCTCCTGCGGCAGCTTCAGGCCGACCTTGGCCGACTCGCCCAGGTGCCGTTCGAACTGCTCCAGCGTGAACAGCGGGCGGTCCACGCCCGGCGAGGACACTTCCAGCGTGTAGTTGCCGCTGATCGGATCCTCGACGTCCAGCTGCGCGGACACCTCGCGGCTCACCCGCTCGCAGTCGTCGATGTTGACCACGCGCTCGGGCTGCTCGGCCAGCGGCACGTCGATGTACAGGCGCAGCGTTGCGCCGCCCGGCGCCGGCAGATACTCGGCGCCCAGCAGATCCAGGCCCAGCGCCTGCACGGTGGGGCCCAGCAGATTCGCGATTTCAGTAGCCTTGTCGCTCACAGCCTGCCTTGATTTCGATAATGGTGATAACGGAAAAACCCAGCCGGACTTTTCGTTTTGCGGAAACAACAAAGGGCCCGACTGGGCCCTTTGTCCGGTATGAATCCGGTGACTGGATTCCGGTTGAAGAAACGGAAGCAAGCGTTTCTTCGAGCCCAGATTCCGCCTTCGACAATCAAGATTGAAGAAGACTGAAACTGGTAGCGGGGGCAGGATTTGAACCTGCGACCTTCGGGTTATGAGCCCGACGAGCTGCCAGACTGCTCCACCCCGCAGCAGAAGCGGAATTATGAAGTAATTGGACCGTTACCGCAAGTCTTTTTTACTTCATTGTTTCAGGAAACCCGGGGGTTCCGCCGAAACCCGGAACGATCCCGTTCCGGTCGACCATCTTGCGATGGTCCGGCGACGCCGGCTTGCCAGCGTCGCCATCAACTCAGGGCGCGCATATTACATGAATCGCGCCGTTTTGTATCGTTTTTTACGACAAATGTGCAAATGCGTTGCGCATCCAGGCCAGCAGCGGCCCCAAGGCCACCGGCAGCACCAGCAACGCCACGCAGTTCACGCCCAGCACGATGCCCAGGATGCGGTCGTTGTTGCGCGCCAGCGGCTCGCCCACCGGCTCGTCGAAATACATGACCTTGACCACGCGCAGGTAGTAGAAGCAGCCCACCACCGCGCTGATCACGCCCAGGATCACCAGCCACAGCAGGCCACCGTTGACCGCGGCGCCCAGCACCGCCAGCTTGGCCCAGAAGCCCAGGAACGGGGGGATGCCGGCCAGCGAGAACATGGCACACAGCATCAGGCCGGCCATCCACGGGTTGCGCGCGTTCAGGCCCTTGAAGTCGTCGATGCTCTCGGCTTCGAAACCGGCACGGGACAGGGCGATGATCACGCCGAAGGCCGCGGTGGACATGATCGCGTAGGCCACGGCATAGAACATCGCCGCCGAGTAGCCCGCCGCGCCGCCGCCGGCCACGCCCATCAGCAGGAAGCCGATGTGCGAGACGGTCGAATAGGCCAGCATGCGCTTGAGGTTGGTCTGGGCGATGGCCATCAGGTTGCCGACCACCAGCGACAGCGCCGACAGGCCGGCCAGCACGTACTGCAGTTCGGTCGACAGCGGACCGACGCCGGCTTCCAGCAGGCGGTAGGCCATGCCGAACGCGGCCAGCTTCGGTGCCGAGCTGATGAACAGCGCGATCGGCGCCGGGGCGCCCTGGTAGACGTCCGGCAGCCACATGTGGAACGGCGCGGCGCCGAGCTTGAAGGCGACGCCGGCGACCATGAACACCGCGCCGGTCAGCAGCAGCATGCGCTCGTCCGAGTGCGCGGCGGCGGCATGGATCACGTCCAGGTGCAGCGAGCCGGTGGCGCCGTAGATCAGCGACATGCCGTACAGCAGCAGGCCCGAGGCCAGCGAGCCGAGCACGATGTACTTCATGCCCGCTTCCGCGGCCAGCTTGTTCTCGCGGTTGCTTGCCACCAGGGCGTAGGAACACAGCGCCAGCAGTTCCAGCCCCAGGTAGACCATCAGCAGGCTGCCGGCCGAGACCAGGATCATCATGCCCGCGGTGGCGAACAGGACCAGTACCGCGATCTCACCCTGGTACAGGCTGCGCTCGCGCAGGTAGCTCCAGCCATAGACCAGGGTCAGGCCGCTGACCAGCACCACCACGGTCTTCATGATGTCGGCGGCGTTGTCGCGGATGAACATGCCATGGAACACCTCGCCCTGCCCGCCCACGCCGCCAAGCAGCAGCGCGAAGGCGACAGCGAGGATGGCGACCGACAGGAAGTGGGTCCAGACCTTGTGGCGGTTGCTGATGAACAGGTCGAGGATCAGCAGGGCGAAAGCTCCGCCGATCACCACCAGTTCGGGCAGCAGCGGCGGGAGGTCGGCGGCGGTCAACGGCAGTAGCGTCGGCGTTGTCATCATCAAATCCTGGAATCAATACTCTCGACGGGGCCGCTTACAGCAGCTTGCTCGATGCGATCTGCATCGCCAGCTTGGCGATGGAGGGCTCCATCAGTTCGGTCAGCGGCCGCGGATACACGCCCAGCGCCAGCGTACCGACGGCGAACACGCCCAGCACCAGCCATTCGCGTCCGTTGATGTCCTTCATCTCGGCCACGTGGGCGTTGCCCACTTCACCGAAGAACACGCGCTTGTACAGCCAAAGCGAATAGGCCGCGCCGATGATCAGCGTGGTGGCCGCGCCCAGCGCCACCAGCGGCTCCCACTGGAAGCTGGCCAGCACCACCATGAACTCGCCGACGAAACCGCTGGTGCCCGGCAGGCCGGAGTTGGCCATGAAGAACAGCAGCGCGAAGGCGGCGAACCAGGGCATCACGTTGACCACGCCGCCGTAGTCGGCGATGCGTCGGGTATGCAGGCGGTCGTAGAGCACGCCGATGCAGGAGAACATCGCGCCGGACACGAAGCCGTGCGAGATCATCTGCACCATCGCACCCTGCAGGCCCAGGCGCGCGGCGTCGGCATTGCCGGCCTCGCGCACCAGCCACAGGGCGGTGAAGGTACCCAGGGTGACGAAGCCCATGTGCGCGACCGAGGAGTAGGCCACCAGCTTCTTCATGTCGTCCTGCACCAGCGCCACCAGGCCGACGTAGATCACCGCCACCAGCGACAGCGCGATCACCAGCCAGGCCCATTCGCTGCTGGCGTCCGGCACGATCGGAAGGTTGAAGCGCAGGAAACCGTAGCCACCGATCTTCAGCGCGATCGCGGCCAGGATCACCGAACCGGCGGTCGGCGCTTCCACGTGCGCGTCCGGCAGCCAGGTGTGCACCGGGAACATCGGCACCTTGACCGCGAAGGCAATCAGGAACGCGAAGAATATCCAGGTCTGCTCCCTGCCCGACAGCTGCAGCTGGTACAGGTCGGCCAGCTGGAAGCTGCCGCCCTTGATGTACAGGTAGATCAGCGCCACCAGCATCAGCACCGAGCCGAGGAAGGTATAGAGGAAGAACTTGATCGCCGCGTAGATGCGGCGCGGCCCGCCCCATACGCCGATGATCAGGAACATCGGGATCAGCATGGCTTCGAAGAACACGTAGAACAGCATCGCGTCGGTGGCGGCGAAGATGCCCACCGTCACGCCTTCCAGGATCAGGAAGGCGGCCACGTACTGGTTCACGCGCTTGTCGATCACGCCCCAGGCGCCGATCAGCGCCAGCACGCCCACCAGCGTGGTCAGCAGCACCAGCGCGATGGCGATGCCGTCGACGGCCAGGTTGTAGCCGATGCCGTAGGCCGGGATCCACGGGTGCTGCTCGACGAACTGCATCACCTCGGCGGCGGTGCGGTCGTAGCCGGCGAGCAGGCCGAGGCTCAACAGGAAGGTGAGCAGTGCCACCGCCAGGGACGCCCAACGGGCGGCCTGGGCGTTGCGCACGGCAAGAATCAACGCACCGCCGAGGATCGGCAGCCAGATGAGGATACTGAGTAGGGGCCAGTTCGACACGTCTTCTTATTCCGTACAGGTCAACGCCAGAAATGCATCAGCAGGCCCAGCAGGGCAATCAGGCCGATGATCATCACGAAGGCGTAGTGGTAGAGGAAACCGGATTGGGTGCGGCGCAGCAGGTTGGCGGCCAGCTCGACCACGCGGGCCGCACCGTTCACCACCCCGTCGACCACGTTGCTGTCCACGGCGCGCGCGGCCTTGCCGAGCTTGACGCTGCCGCCGGCGAAACCTTCGATCCACAGCTTGTCGAAGCCGTACTTGTTCTCCAGCACCGAAACCACCGGCGCCAGGGCCTTGCGGGACCGGCCGGCCAGTTCCGGCTTCCAGATGTAGAACACCCAGGCCAGGACGAAACCGGCGACGGTCAGGATGAATGCAGGCGCGGTCAGGCCATGCAGCGCGAACTGCACGGCGCCATGCCAGCCTTCCTTGCCCACTTCGGCGATGGTGTCGCGCGCCGGGTCGTAGAAGTCGACGATGCCGGTGAAGAAGGACATCACCTGCCCCGGGATGCCGTTGCCGCTGGCATGACCGGCCCAGTCGGTGCCGAACAGCATCGGACCGGCGGTGAAGAAGCCGATGAGGATCGACGGGATCGCCAGCAGGACCAGCGGCAGGGTCACCACCCAGGGCGACTCGTGCGGCTCGTGCGCGCCATGGCCATGATGCTCGTCATGGTGGTGCGCGTCATGGCCGTGGTCCTCGTGCGCGTCGCGGAAACGCTCCTTGCCGAAGAACGTCAGGAACAGCAGGCGGAAGCTGTAGAAGCTGGTGACGATCACGCCGCCCAGCACCGCCCAGTAGCCGTAGGTGGCTACCCAGCTGTCGGACGCGTGGGCATGCAGCTCGGCCGCCTCGATGATGGTGTCCTTCGAGTAGAAACCGGAGAAGAACGGCGTGCCGACCAGGGCCAGGGTGCCGATCCACATGGTGATGTGGGTGATCGGCATGTACTTGCGCAGGCCGCCCATCTTCATCATGTTCTGCTCGTGGTGCATGCCGATGATGACCGAGCCGGCACCGAGGAACAGCAGCGCCTTGAAGAAGGCATGGGTCATCAGGTGGAACACCGCGCCCGAGTAGGCGGACACGCCCAGCGCCACGGTCATGTAGCCCAGCTGCGACAGCGTCGAGTAGGCGACCACGCGCTTGATGTCGTTCTGCACGATGCCGATCAGGCCGGTGAAGAAGGCCGTGGTCGCACCGATGAACAGGATGAAGTTGAGCGCCGTCTGCGACAGCTCGAACAGCGGCGACATGCGGGTGACCATGAAGATGCCGGCGGTCACCATCGTCGCGGCGTGGATCAGCGCCGAGATCGGGGTCGGGCCTTCCATCGAGTCCGGCAGCCACACGTGGAGCGGCACCTGCGCCGACTTGCCCATCGCGCCGATGAACAGGCAGATGCAGATCAGCGTGGCGATCGACCAGATCACCGGCTCGCCCAGCACCTGCACCGGGTGGCCGAACAGGTTGATCGAGCCGGACCACACCTGGATCAGCGCGTTCGGGTCGTTCAGCAGCGGCGCGTTGGCGAACACGGTCGCGTAGTCCAGGGTGCCGAACACCCACAGCACGCCGGCGATGCCCAGCAGGAAGCCGAAGTCGCCCACGCGGTTGACCAGGAAGGCCTTCATGTTGGCGAAGATCGCGCTCGGCTTCTTGAAGTAGAAGCCGATCAGCAGGTACGACACCAGGCCCACCGCTTCCCAGCCGAAGAACAGCTGCAGGAAGTTGTTGCTCATCACCAGGGTGAGCATGGAGAAGGTGAACAGCGAGATATAGCTGAAGAAGCGCTGGTAGCCGTCATCGTCGGCCATGTAGCCGATCGAGTAGACATGCACCAGCAGCGACACGAAGGTCACCACCACCATCATCATCGCGGTCAAGCGGTCGACCATGAAGCCGACGTGCGCCGAATACTGGCCGACTTCGAAGAAGGTATAGAGGTTCTGGTTGAACGGCTGCGCCCCGCCCCACAGCAACTGGTACAGGGTGTGCATCGACAGCGCGCAGCTGACCGCCACGCCGAGGATGGTGGCGTACTGGGCGCCCTTGCGCCCCACCTGGCGACCGAACAGGCCGGCGATGACGCTGCCGAGCAGCGGTGCCAGCACCACTGCGATCAACAGGCTCTTGGAGAGAGTGATTTCCATCTGTGGGTCAGCCCTTCAACGAATCGACTTCGCCCACGTTGATGGTGTGGCGGGTACGGAACAGGGTCACCAGGATCGCGAGGCCGATGGCGGCTTCCGCCGCGGCCACGGTCAGGATGAAGAACACGAACAGCTGGCCGGCGGTATCGCCGAGCTGACGCGAGAAGGCGACGAAGTTGATGTTCACCGACAGCAGCATCAACTCGACCGACATCAACAGCACGATGATATTCTTGCGGTTGAGGAAGATGCCGGCGACGGAGATGCAGAACATCACCGCGCCAAGAGCGAGCATGTGGCCCAGGGAAATCATGGCTTGGCCTCCTCGCCGCCTTCGTTGTGCTTGGTATCGGTCAGCACGACCGGCTTCTCGGCCGCCATCTTCACGATGCGCAGGCGGTCGCTGGCGCGGACGCGGGTCTGCTCGGACGGATTCTGCGTCTTCACGCCGGTACGGCGGCGCAGGGTCAGCATCACCGCGGCGATCACCGCCACGGTCAGGATCACCGCGGCGAACTCGAACGGCAGCAGGTATTCGGTGAACAGGCTGCGCGCCAGCCAGGTGACATTGGAGTTGTCGGCGGCGACGGCGGCCGCGTTGTCGGCCGGGAACGGCACGGCCATGCGCGCCTTGATGCCGATCAGGGTCAGCATCTGCACCAGCATCACCACCGCGACGACCAGTCCGACCGGCAGGTAGCGCACCCAGCCTTCGCGCAGGCTGGCGGTTTCCACGTCGAGCATCATCACCACGAACAGGAACAGCACCATCACCGCGCCGACGTACACCAGCACCAGGGTGACGCCGAGGAACTCGGCACCGACCAGCAGCCACACGCAGGCGATGGAGAAGAAGGTCAGGATCAGGCACAGCACGGCATACACCGGGTTGCGCACGCTGATCACCGACAGGGCCGAAAGCCCCGCCACGATCGAGAAGAACCAGAAAGCGATATTTACCCAATCCATCTTTCGGTCCTCAGCGGAAGGCGGCGTCGGCGGCGCGGCGTTCGGCGATCTCGGCTTCCAGCCGATCACCGATGGCCAGCAGCTGCGGCTTGGTGACGATGTTCTCGCCACGGTTCTCGAAGTGGTACTCGAGGATGTGGGTTTCCACGATCGAGTCCACCGGGCAGCTCTCCTCGCAGAAACCGCAGAAGATGCACTTGAACAGGTCGATGTCGTAGCGCGTGGTGCGGCGGGTGCCGTCCTCGCGCTTGGCCGAATCGATGGTGATGGCCAACGCCGGGCACACCGCCTCGCACAGCTTGCAGGCGATGCAGCGTTCCTCGCCGTTCGGGTAGCGGCGCAGCGCGTGCAGGCCGCGGAAGCGCGGCGACTGCGGGAACTTCTCCATCGGGTACAGCACGGTGTACTTGGGCTTGAACGCGTACTTCAGCGTCAGCCACATGCCGGAGACCAGCTCCAGCAGCAGCAGGCTCTTGAAATAGTGGGTGATCTTTTTCATGAATCAAACGCCTCTCTGGATCACGCCGTAGAACACGAGCAATGCGGTCACCGCGATCCACGCGATGGTCAGCGGGATGAACACCTTCCAGCCCAGGCGCATGATCTGGTCGTAGCGGAAGCGCGGGAACGTGGCGCGGAACCAGATGTACGAACTGGCGAAGAAGAACACCTTGGCCAGCAGCCACGGCCAGCCGCCGTTCCAGATCCAGTTGACCCACGGCGACACGTCCGCCGTCACCCAGCCCTGGATCGGGCTCAGCCAGCCGCCCATGAAGAAGATCGAGATCAGGAAGCTGATCAGGATCATGTTGGCGTACTCGGCCAGGAAGAACAGCGCGAACGCACCGCCGGAGTATTCGACCATGTGGCCGGCGACGATTTCCGACTCGCCCTCGACCACGTCGAACGGCGCGCGGTTGGTCTCGGCCACGCCGGACACCCAGTACACGACGAACAGCGGCAGCAGCGGCAGCAGGAACCAGTCGAACAGGCCGGAACTGCCCTTCTGCGCCAGCACGATCTCGCTCAGGTTCAGGCTGCCCGCGGCGATCATCACGCCGACCAGGGCGAAGCCCATCGCGATTTCGTAGCTGACCATCTGCGCGGCAGAGCGCATCGCGCCAAGGAAGGCGTACTTGGAGTTCGACGCCCAGCCGGCCAGGATCACGCCGTAGATGCCCAGCGAGGTCATCGCCAGCAGGTACAGCAGGCCGACGTTGGCGTTGGACAGCACCAGCTTGTAATCGAACGGCACCACCGACCAGGCGGCGAACGAGGGTGCCAGCACGATCAGCGGCGCCAGCACGTAGATCGTCCGGTGCGCGTTGGCCGGCTGCACGATTTCCTTGAACAGCAGCTTGGTCACGTCGGCAAAGGCCTGCAGCAGGCCGCCCAGGCCGACATACATCGGCCCGTGGCGCACGTGCATCCAGCCGATCAGCTTGCGCTCCCACAGCACGTAGAACGCCACCGATACGATGATCGGCATGGCGATGACCAGGATCTTCAGCACCGTCCACAGCACGATGCCGATGTCGCCCAGCGTCAGGAACCACTGGTGCAGCGGATCGACCGCGTTCAACAGCAACTCGTTCATGCAGCCACCACCGTTACCCGAGCGGCACCCAGCGGCGCGGTGGCGCCGTGGCCCGATTCAATCCAGACCGTACCGGCGGCGACGCGCGCGTCGACCACGACCGGCAGGGTCGCCTTGCCGGCGTCGGTGCCGACCTTGGCCATCTGCCCTTCCACCAGCTGCAGGCGCGCGGCGTCATCGGCGTTGAGCACGATGCGCGGCGCGTTGTTCAGCGGATGTGCCTGCAGCGCTTCGGCGCGACGCACCACCGCATCGGTGCGGTAGATCGCCGGGGTCGAAGCCACTTCCAGGCCCTCGCCCGCCAGCTGCGGCTGCGCCGAGGCAGCCACGCTCACCTGCACCGGCTGCAGGCCGGCACGCAGGCCCGCCAGATCGGTGAAGCCAAAGCCGGCCAGCTGCAGGTCGCCGCCCAGGGCGCGCAGCACGCGCCAGCCCTCGCGGGCCTCGCCCGGCAGCTTGCCGCCGGCACGGGCCTGCTGGTCGCGGCCATCGAGGTTGGTCAGGGTCGCATCGATTTCCGGCAGCGCGCCGATCGGCAGGATCACGTCAGCCACGTCGCGGGTCGAGGCGCAGGCGAACTGGCTGAACGCCACCACCTTGGCACCCGCCAGCGCCTTGCGCGCGGCGGCGCCGTCGGCGAAGTCCAGGCCCGGCTCGATGCCGTACAGCACGTAGGCCTTGCGCGGCTGCGCCAGCATCGCGGCGACATCCTTGCCGGCCGGCAGCACGCCGGCGCGGGACAGGCCGATGGCATTGGCGCCCTGCGGGATGCGGCACAGCTTCGCGCCGGTGGCCGCGGCGAAATCGCGCGCGGCAGCGCGGATCGCGGCCGCCTGCGGATGGTTCTCGGCGATCGCGCCGACGATGACGACGGCGTTGCCACCGGCCTTCACCGCCTCGCGCAGCCCGGCATCGCCCAGCGCCTGGACGAACGTCGACGGCGCGACGATCTGCTTGCCGGCCAGTGCGAATGCGAAATCGAAATCGACCGGATTGACCGCGAAGATCTGCGCCCCCTTCTGGGTCTGCGCCTTGCGCAGGCGCGCATGCAGCAGCGGCAGTTCGTGGCGGATGTTGCTGCCCAGCAGGACGATGCGGTCGGCGTTCTCGATGTCGGCCAGCGAAGCGCCGAACACCTCGGCGGTCGCGGCGTCGGAGAAGTCGCGGTTGTCGATGCGGTGGTCGAGGTTGTTCGAGCCCAGGCCGGTGGCCAGGCGGGCCAGCAGCGCACCCTCCTCGTTCGAGGTGGACGGGTGCACCAGCACGCCGAGGTCATCGCCACGGTTGCCGTCGAGGATCTCGCGGGCGGCGGCCAGACCTTCGGCCCAGCTCACTTCCTTCCACTCGCCGTTGACCTTCTGCAGCGGCTTGACCGCGCGGTCGGCGGCATACAGGCCCTGGTGCGAATAACGGTCGCGGTCGGACAGCCAGCACTCGTTGACCAGCTCGTTGTCGCGCGGCACCACGCGCAGCACTTCGCCGCGGCGCACGTGCAGGAACAGGTTCGAGCCCATCGCGTCGTGGTAGCCCAGCGACTCGCGCGCGGTCAGTTCCCACGGGCGGGCCCGGAACTGGAACACCTTGTTGGTCAGCGCGCCGACCGGGCACACGTCGATCACGTTGCCCGAAAGCTCGGTGGTCAGCGGCTTGCCGTCGTAGGTGCCGATCTGCAGGTTTTCGCCACGGTACATGCCGCCCAGCTCATAGGTGCCGGCGATCTCCGCGGTGAAGCGCACGCAGCGGGTGCACTGGATGCAGCGGGTCATCTCGGTGGCGACCAGCGGCCCCATGTCCTCGTCGGCCACCACGCGCTTGCGCTCGTTGAAGCGGCTGACCGAACGGCCGTAGCCCAGCGACACGTCCTGCAGCTCGCACTCGCCGCCCTGGTCGCAGATCGGGCAGTCCAGCGGATGGTTGATCAGCAGGAATTCCATGACCGAGCGCTGGTACTTGAGCGCCTTCTCGTTGCGGGTCTGGATCTTCATGCCGTCCATGACCGGCGTGGCGCAGGCCGGCGACGGCTTGGGCGACTTCTCGACGTCGACCAGGCACATGCGGCAGTTGGCCGCGATCGGCAGCTTCTCGTGGTAGCAGAAGCGCGGAATCGGGATGCCGGCCTTGTCGGCGGCCTGGATGATCATCGACCCCTTGGGCGCGAACATCGTCTGCCCATCGATCTCGATGGTGACGTGTCCTTCCGGCACCACCGGCGCCTCGCTAGGGTTCATGGGTTGCGCGCTCATGCGGCAGCAGCCTCCACCTTCTTGCCGTCAACTTTCGAATGACCGTTGACGATGTAGTACTCGAATTCGTCCCAGAACTGGCGCAGGAACCCCTGGATCGGCCATGCCGCCGCTTCGCCGAAGGCGCAGATGGTGTGGCCTTCGATCTGGCCGGCGACGGTGCGCAGCTGGTGCAGGTCTTCCATCGTCGCCTTGCCGGCGACGATGCGCTCCAGCACGCGATGCATCCAGCCGGTACCCTCGCGGCACGGCGTGCACTGGCCGCAGGATTCCTTGTGGAAGAACTGGCTGATGCGGCAGGCGAACTTGACGCAGCACACGCTGTCGTCCAGCACCACGATCGCACCCGAACCCAGGCCGGAGCCCAGCGCGCGGATGGTGTCGTAATCCATCGGCAGGCCCTTGAGCTGCTCGGCGGTCAGCACCGGCATCGACACGCCGCCCGGAATCGCCGCCTTCAGCGTACGGCCCGGACGCAGGCCACCGGCCATTTCCAGCAGTTCGTCGAAAGTCGTGCCCAGCGGCACTTCGAAGTTGCCGCCCTTCTGCACGCAGCCGGACACGGAGAAGCACTTCGGGCCGCCATTGGCGGTCTTGCTCAGGCCCTTGAACCACTCCGGGCCGTTGCGGATGATCGCCGGCACCGAGCCATAGGTCTCGGTGTTGTTGATCGTCGACGGCTTGCCGTACAGGCCGAAATTGGCCGGGAACGGCGGCTTGTAGCGCGGCTGGCCCTTCTTGCCTTCCAGCGACTCCATCAGCGCGGTCTCTTCGCCGCAGATGTAGGCGCCGGCGCCCAGCGCGCCGTAGATGTCGATGTCCACGCCGCTGCCCAGCACGTTCTTGCCCAGCCAGCCGTGCTTGTAGGCATCGGCCAGGGCCTGCTCGAAGTGCTCGAACGGCTCGTGGTGGAACTCGCCGCGCAGGTAGTTGTAGCCCACGGTCGAACCGGTGGCGTAGCAGGCGATCGCCATGCCCTCGACCACCGAGTGCGGGTTGTAGCGCAGGATGTCGCGGTCCTTGCAGGTGCCCGGCTCGGATTCGTCCGAGTTGCACAGGATGTACTTCTGCGGCGCGTCCTTGGGCATGAAGGACCACTTCAGGCCGGTCGGGAAGCCCGCGCCGCCGCGGCCGCGCAGGCCGGACTGCTTGACCATCTCGATCACGTCGGCCGGCGCGATCTTCTCCTCGAGGATCTTGCGCAGCGCGGCGTAACCGCCGGTCTTGAGGTAATTCTCGTACGACCACGGGGTGTCGTAGTGCAGCGTGGTGTAGACCACGTTGTGCGGAAGCGGCGCCGGACCGACCGGACCCCTGGATTCGTGGTGTGCCATGCCTTACTCCAGCCCGTCCAGCAGCGCGTCGACCTGGTCCAGCGTCAGGCGCTCATGGTAGTGACCGTTGATGACCATCATCGGCGCGCCCGCGCAGCCGGCCAGGCACTCTTCCTCGCGCTTGAGGTAGACGCGGCCGTCCGGGGTCGATTCGCCGTGCTTGATGCCCAGCTTCTTCTCGCAGTGGCGCACGATGTCGTCGGCGCCATTGAGCCAGCAGCTGATGTTGGTGCAGATGGCGACGTTGTTGCGGCCGACCTTCTCGGTCTCGAACATCGAGTAGAAGCTGGCGACCTCGTAGGCCCACACGAACGGCAGGTCCAGGTACTTGGCCACCGCGGCGATCAGCTCGTCGCTCAGCCAGCCCTGGTTCTGCTCCTGCGCGGCGTGCAGGCCCTGCAGCACCGCCGAGCGCTTGCGCTCCGGCGGGAACTTCGTCAGCCAGTGATCGATGTGAGCGCGTGTCTTGTCGCTCAACACCACCATCGGGTCGACGTCGCGCGCCGCCTCGAAATTACCTGTCGCCTTCATCGGCCGACCTCAACCAATAGCAGATCCTGGGAAACCGATGCCTGCAGCAGCATGGCCGCGCTGGCACCGGGCGTTGTGCGCTTGCCCGGCATTACCGGTCGACCTCGCCGAACACGAGATCGTAGGTGCCGATCATCGCCACCACGTCCGACAGCATGTGGCCGCGCACGATCGAATCCAGCGAGGACAGGTGGGCGAAGCCGGGCGCGCGCAGGTGCGCGCGGAACGGCTTGTTGGCGCCGTCGGACACCAGGTAGCAGCCGAACTCGCCCTTCGGCGCCTCGACCGCGGCATAGGTTTCGCCGGCCGGCACGCAGTAGCCTTCGCTGAACAGCTTGAAGTGGTGGATCAGCGCTTCCATGTCGTCCTTCATCTCCGCGCGCTTGGGAGGGGCGACCTTGAAATTGCGGACCATGACCGGGCCGGGATTGGCCTTCAGCCACTGCACGCACTGCTTGATGATGTGGTTGGACTGGCGCATCTCGGCGATACGGACCAGGTAACGGTCGTAGCAGTCGCCGCCGGTGCCCAGCGGGATGTCGAAATCGACCGCGTCGTACTTGGCGTACGGCTGCTTCTTGCGCAGGTCCCAGGCGATGCCCGAGCCGCGCAGCATGACGCCGGTCATGCCCCATGCCAGGGCGTGCTCCGGGGTGATCACGCCGATGCCGACGGTGCGCTGCTTCCAGATGCGGTTGTCGGTCAGCAGGGTCTCGTACTCGTCGACGCGCGCCGGGAACTCGTTGGTGAAGTTCTCCAGGAAGTCCAGCATCGAGCCTTCGCGGGCGGCGTTCAGGCGCTTGAGCGCATTGCCCTTGTGCCAGCGCGACTCCTTGTATTTCGGCATCGTGTCCGGCAGGTCGCGGTACACGCCGCCCGGGCGGTAGTAGGCCGCGTGCATGCGCGCGCCGGACACCGCCTCGTAGCAGTCCATCAGCTCCTCGCGCTCGCGGAACGCATACAGCATCACCGCCATCGCGCCGAGGTCGAGCCCGTTCGAACCCAGCCACATCAGGTGGTTCAGGATGCGGGTGATCTCGTCGAACATCGTGCGGATGTACTGCGCACGCTCCGGCACCTCGATGCCCGCCAGGGTCTCGATGGCGCGGACGTAGGCATGCTCGTTGCACATCATCGAGCAGTAATCCAGGCGGTCCATGTAGCCGATCGACTGGTTGAACGGCTTGGACTCGGCCAGCTTCTCGGTAGCGCGATGCAGCAGGCCCACGTGCGGGTCGGCGCGCATGATGGTCTCGCCGTCCATCTCCAGGATCAGGCGCAGCACGCCATGCGCGGCCGGGTGCTGCGGGCCGAAGTTCATGGTGTAGTTGCGGATCTCCTGCCTGCCTTCGGCGGGATTGCTGGCGAAGGCCTCGGAGGCCTGATGGAACTCACTCACTTGCTTGCCTCCGTCTGCGCGCGCTCGCCTTCGGCGGTCTCGAAGCGGGCGTCGTCGCGGATCACGCGCGGCACGCCCACGCGCGGCTCGACCGACGTCACCGGCTCATAGACCACGCGCTTCTTTTCTTCGTCGTAACGCACTTCGACGTTGCCGATCAGCGGGAAGTCCTTGCGGAACGGATGGCCGACGAAACCGTAGTCGGTCAGGATCCGGCGCAGGTCCGGGTGGCCTTCGAAGATCACGCCGTACAGGTCGAACGCCTCGCGCTCGAACCAGTTCAGGCCCGGCCACACGCCGGTGAGCGACGCCACCACCGGCAGCGCCTCGCTCGGCGCGAAGCAGCGCATGCGCAGCAGCTGGTTGTGCTGGTAGGAACGCAACTGCACGACGACGGCGAAGCGCTGCTTCGGCAGCGCGTCCGGCTGCGCGCCTTCGGCGGTTTCGTGGCTGGGGAATTCGCCCCAGGCGAAGCGGCCGGCGCCCTTGCCTTCCACGCCACGGCTGAAGCCCTGCGAAGAAACGTCGGCCGTATCCCACTCGTCGCTGCCGAAGCCGAGATAATCGACTCCGCACAGATCGGTGGCGTGCTCGAAGCCGAACTCGTCGCGCAGGGCGACGGCGACGGCATGCCAGTCGGCCGACGGAACCTCCAGCGTCACTTCGCCGCGCGGTTCGACCACGGAGACCTGCGCACCGGCGAAACGCGCGCGAAGTCGGTCGATGAGTGAAGGTGCTTGCTGGGCCATGGGGGCTGGCGTGCTCTTGACTTGAAAGGGGATCAGCGTGCGATGGTCTGGGTGCGCCAGATCTTCTTCTGCAGCTGCAGGATGCCGTACACCAGCGCCTCGGCGGTCGGCGGGCAGCCCGGGACGTAGACGTCCACCGGCACCACGCGATCGCAGCCGCGCACGACCGCATACGAATAGTGGTAATAGCCGCCGCCGTTGGCGCAGCTGCCCATCGAGATGACCCACTTCGGGTCGGGCATCTGGTCGTAGACCTTGCGCAGCGCCGGGGCCATCTTGTTGACCAGGGTGCCGGCGACGATCATCACGTCGGACTGGCGCGGCGACGGGCGGAACACCACGCCGTAGCGGTCCAGGTCCAGGCGCGAGGCGCCGGCGTGCATCATCTCCACGGCGCAGCAGGCCAGGCCGAAGGTCATCGGCCACATCGAGCCGGTGCGCGCCCAGTTCAGCAGGGCGTCGACGCTGGTGGTGACGTAGCCCTTCTCGAGCAGCGGGTTGTCGCCTTCGGGCCGGAGGATGTCGTCAACCCGCCCTTCCGGGATCGGATTGTTCATCAGGCCATCGAGAGTCTGAATCACTCCCATTCCAGCGCTCCCTTCTTCCACACGTAGATAAAGCCGAGGAACAGCATGCCCACGAACAGGCCCATGGTGACGAGCGAACGCGCGCCCAGCTCCATGAAGACCTGGGTCCAGGGCACGATGAAGATGATTTCCAGGTCAAAGACGATGAACTGGATGGCGATGAGGTAATAGCGCACATCGAACTTCATGCGCGCGTTCTCGAACGCCTCGAAGCCGCACTCGTACGGCGACAGTTTCTGCTCGTCAGGGCTGCGGGGGCCAAGGAAACGACCGATCAGCATCAGGGCGACGCCGATGCCGCTGGCGACGATCAGAAACAGCAGGGACGGCAAATATTCGGCCAGCACAGCGATTCTCTCTTGCCTCTGCCCGGACACCTGCAGGCGCCCGCGCATGGGGATTGACGGGACTTGCCACGGCGGGAGCTGCCGCATCCCGCATAACCCGCATAACAAACTCATGGTGCCCAAGAGGGGACTCGAACCCCTACGACTTGCGTCGCTACCACCTCAAGGTAGTGCGTCTACCAATTCCGCCACCTGGGCTTACTTACGTCAGCGCACCGGCTTCGCAGTGCGGCGCGTATTGTAACCGTCTTCAGTCTTTATGCGAGCCCTCGGCGGGCTTTTCTTCGCCCTGCGCCGGATTATTTGCCGCAGGCGTCGCCTGCGGCACTTCGCCCGCGGCCGCGGCCTGCGGAACGGACTGCAGCTCGCCCGCCGGAGCGGCAGGCGCCTGCACCTGGGACATCACGCCCAGCCCCTGTTCGGCGGGGCGCGAACCATGGGAGGCATACCAGGCCATGAACAGGCTGATGCCGAAGAACACCACGGCCAGCCACTTGGTGGACTTGGACAGGAAGTTGGACGCGCCGCGCGCGCCGAACACCGTACCCGATGCACCGGCACCGAAACCCGAGCCCGCGGCCGCGCCGGAGCCGCGCTGCATCAGGATCAGCGCGATCATCGCGACCGCCACCAGCACATAGACCACATTGAGGATCAACATCAGCATTTGAAATCCGTCCCGGACAATTCCACCGTTAGCGACCGGCTGCCGCCCTCGCGATGGCCAGGAAATCTGCCGCCACCAGCGAAGCGCCGCCTACCAGCCCGCCATCGACGTCAGGCTGTGCGAACAGCTCTGCAGCATTGTCGGGCTTGACGCTGCCGCCATACAGGATCGGCAGCGAATCAGCGATTCTAGCATCGCGCCCGGCGACTACGCCACGGATGAAGGCATGCACGGCCTGCGCCTGCTCCGGGCTGGCGGTACGGCCGGTGCCGATGGCCCAGACCGGCTCGTAGGCGACCACCGCCCCGGCAAAGGCCTGGACCCCGGCCAGCTCCAGCACCGGCGCCAGTTGCGCGGCGATGACATGCTCGGTCTGCCCGGCCTCGCGCTGCTCCAGCGTCTCACCGACGCACAAGACCGGAACCAGGCCGGCATTGGCCGCCGCCACGAACTTGCGCGCGACCAGCTCGCTGCTTTCGTGATGGTACTGGCGGCGCTCGGAATGGCCCACCAGCCCGTAGGCGGCCCCCACGTCCACCAGCATGGCGGCCGACACCTCGCCGGTGTAGGCGCCCTTCTCGTTGCAGCTGACGTCCTGCGAGCCGAACGCCAGGGCGGTGTCCTCGAAGTACTCGACCAGATCCCCCAGGTAGGGTAGCGGCGGCAGGATCACCAGCTCGACCCCATCCAACGGCAGGCCGGCAGCCACCTGCCCCACCAGTCCGGTGGCGAATTGACGGCTGCCATGCAGCTTCCAGTTACCGGCAACGATCTTGCGGCGCATTCAGGAGCGACTCCCAATGAAAAGTGGGCGAAGGATAGCCCACTACGGACAGCCACAGGACAACCGGCAGACAACACGGGACAGGACGGATGCGCCCCACCCGCAACCGGTAGTACTGGCCGCCATCGGCATGGATGCAGGGAAATGCGCGGCGACCGGCACCATGACGAAGGCCGCCTCGCGGCGGCCTTCGTGCGCTTACTTCAGCTTGATCTCGCGCAGGCGCTCCTCGAGGAAGCCGTGCGCGGTGATCGGCTCCGGGTAGCGGCTCGGATTGTCCGGGGTGATGCACGACGGCAGCACGTCGATCAGGAAATCCGGGTTCGGGTGCAGGAAGAACGGCACCGAATAGCGCGGCTGGCGGGCCAGTTCGCCCGGGGGATTGACCACGCGATGGATGGTCGACGGATACACATGGTTGGTCAGGCGCTGCAGCATGTCGCCGATGTTGACCACGATGGTGTCCGCGTCCGAGGTGAACGGCACCCACTCGCCTTCGTGCGACTGCACTTCCAGCCCGGCCGCGCTGGCCCCGACCAGCAGGGTGATGAAGTTGATGTCGCCATGGGCGCCGGCGCGCACGTTCGGAATGTCGTCGGTGGTGATCGGCGGATAGTGGATCGGGCGCAGGATCGAGTTGCCGTTGTTGGTCTTGTCGGCGAAGTAGTCCTGCGGCAGTCCGATATGCAGGGCCAGGGCGGACAGCACCCGCGAGCCCAGGTTGTCCAGCGCCTGGTACAGGCCGTAGCCGCGCTCGCGGAAACCCTCGACCTCGGTCGGCCACAGGTTCGGCGGCATCACCTCGCGGTACTTCGAATCGTCCGGGATCTCGCGGCCGATGTGCCAGAACTCCTTCAGGTCGAAGTGCTTGGAGCCCTTGGCGGTCTCCACGCCGAACGGGGTATAGCCGCGGGCGCCGCCGCCGCCGGCCACGTGGTATTTGCGCTTGACCTCTTCGGGCAGGGCGAAGAAGGCCTTGAAGGCATCGTAGGCCGCGTCGATGTCGGCCTGCGGGATGCCATGGTTGCGGATGCCCGCGAACCCCCACTGGCGATAGGCCGCGCCCAGCTCGGCCACGAAGGCCTCGCGGTCGCTGTCGAAGCGGGTGATGTCGAGGGTTGGGATCTTGCTCACAGCGGTTCCTGGCTTGTCATGGAGGCTTGTCGTGGATATGCGGGCCGGCAGCACCTGTCGCCCGTCTGGACATTGTGACAGATCGCCCCGGCGGCCGGCCGTGGATACACTGATACAAAAAGATACAATCCCCTCAACCCGGGCCGGTACTGGACCGGCGACGCACCTCCCGCCCCCTCCAACTCCGCGCCCACTCCGTATGGAACCCGCATCCCTGGCGGACCGCCCGCTGAAGATCCTGCATACCGAAGCCGCCCGCGGCATGGGCGGGCAGGAGATCTACCTGCTCCGCCACCTGCTGGCCATGCGCGCCCGCGGCCACGATCTCTCGCTGCTGTGCCAGCCCGGCGCCCGCCTGGCCGAAGCGGCCCGCAGCCATGGCTTCGTCGTACATACGCTGGAGATGGGCGGCCTGCCCCGGCTGCTGCGCGGCATCCCCGCGGTACGCGACCTGGTACGCACGCACCGCTACGACGTGGTCAACGTCACCAGCCGCCGCGACGCGCTGATCGCCGCGGCCGGCGCGCGCCTGGCGGGCGCCCCGCTGGTGGTGCGCTCGCGCCACCTGATGAGTCCGGTGCACTCGCTGCTGACCTATACCTGGCTGCCGCACCGGATCATCACCGTCAGCCAGTTCGTCAAGCGCCTGCTGCAGGAACGCGGCATCGCCCCCGGCCGGATCGGCGTGGTGCCGCCCATGGCGCAATCGCCGCAGGCCACCGGCGAGGAGCCGATGCAACGCTCCTGGCAGGAACTGCAACGGCTGCGCGCCGAGGTCCGCGACGAATTCGGCTTCGACGACGACGATGTGGTCGTCGGCTGCGTGGCCGTGCTGCGCGAGCCCAAGGGCCACCTCGACCTGCTCGATGCGATCGCGCCGCTGTGCCGGGAAAACCCGAAGCTGCACCTGCTCATCATCGGCGACGGCGAGCCCGTCATGTCGCGGCTGAAGGCGTCGAGCGCGCAGTACGGGATCCAGCGCCAGATCCACCTGCCCGGCTACCGCAACGATGCCGCGCGCCTGATGGCCGGGTTCGATGTATTCGCCCTGCCCAGCCACAAGGAAGCCGCGGGAACCGTGTTCCTTGAGGCCGCCGAGGCCGGCGTGCCGATCGTGGCCACGCGCGTGGGCGGCATCCCGGAAATGCTGGCCGAGCAGGTCAATGCGCTGCTCGTCGAACTCGGCGACCAGGCCGCATTGACCACCGCACTGCGTACACTGGCCACCTCGGGCGAACTGCGGCGGAAGATGGGCCGGGCCGGCCGGGAATGGCTGCATCAGGAACACCGCTTCACCGTGGCCGGGCATTGCGAAGCCACCGAACATCATTACCACCAGTGGCTCGAGGAATTGGGACATGGCCCACGCCAAGTCGGTACCGGTGCTGATGCACCACCACGTCAGCCCGTCGCCGGGCATGATCACGGTCTCCCCGGAAAACTTTGAAAGCCAGATCGCCTGGCTGGCCGCCGATGGCTGGACCTCGCTGACCATGCAGCAGTACGCCGGCTTCCTGGCCGGCGCGCCGGTGCCGCGCAAATCCATCCTCATCACCTTCGACGACGGCTACCTGGACAACTGGGTGCATGCCCACCCCATCCTGCAAAAGTACGGCATGCACGCGGTGGTGTTCCTGGTCACCGGCTGGATGGGCCAGGGCGACGTGCGCCCGCACGCGGGCCAAGGGGATGCGCCGCTGCCCGCCACGCCGGACCACCGCGGCTGCGAGGATGCGATCTTCAACCAGGGCCGCGCCGACGAAGTGATGATGCGCTGGAGCGAAGCGCGCGCGGCCATCGCCGCCGGCACGTTCGAGATGCACTGCCACACCCATTCGCATACCCGCTGGCTGCGCCGGGAGATCAGCCGCGAGGAGAAATGCGCGGGCATCCGCGACGACCTGGTCCGGGCACGCGAAGAACTGCGCAGGGAACTGGGCGAAGCTTCCGACACCCTGTGCTGGCCCTATGGCGATTTCGACGAGGACTACGTGCGGATCGCGCGCGAGCTCGGCTTCCGCCATCTGCACACCACCCACCCGTTCGGCCGCAACCTCGTCGGCGGCGATCCGGAGCACATCTACCGCTTCGCCATCCGCAACCGCCCGGCGAAGTGGCTGCGCAAACGCATCGCCAGCAGCTACAGCCCGTTGATCGCGCCGTTCTTCAATCGCTTCAAGGCCCACCGCAAGGGCATGGTGGCCGGGCCGTGACCGGCTGAAGGCCATCGACGCCGCCACCGCCACGGGCAATCGCCCCGGGCGATTCCCGGCATCGCCGGCCGATGGCCCGAAGGGGTACCGCCGGGAATGCGCCGGCAAAAAGCAGAACGCCCCGGATTCCGGGGCGTTTTCGCATCAGGCCGCGGCCCTGACCGCTTCGGCCAGGCGTTCGAGCGTGGCCTGCATCAGCGCGGCGTCGTCGGCTTCAACCGTCACCCGCACCACCGGCTCGGTGCCGGACGGGCGCAGGAAGGCGCGGCCGTGGCCCGCCACCGCCTGCTGTGCGGCGGCCAGCGCGGCCAGCACGAGGTCGGACTGCACCATCGCCTTGGCCGATGCGCCCTGCCCGACCCTGACGTTGACCGTCTGCTGCGGCATCCGCCTCAGCCCCGCCAACGCTTCCTGCAGGGTGATGCCGCGGCGCTTGAGTACTTCCAGCACCTGCAGCGCGCTGATGATGCCGTCGCCGGTGGTGGCCCGGTCCAGGCACAGCAGATGGCCGGACGCTTCGCCGCCTAGCACGCCGTCGTGCTCCAGCAGCGCCTTGTGCACGTAACGGTCGCCGACATTGGCGCGGAGGAAACCGATCCCGGCCCGCGACAGCGCCTGTTCGAAGCCGTAGTTGGTCATCAGCGTTCCCACCACCGGCCCGTGCAGGCGGCCGCTGGCCTTCCAGTCCATCGCCAGCAGGTACAGCAGGTCGTCGCCATCGTGGACGCCACCGTCGCTGTCCACGAACAACAGGCGGTCGCCGTCGCCGTCGAAAGCGATGCCCAGGTGCGCCCCGCTGGCCAGCACCCTGGCGGCCAGCGCTTCGGGGTGCATCGAACCGACGCCGTCGTTGATGTTCACGCCATTGGGATCGATGCCGATCGCATCGACGCTGGCGCCCAGTTCGCGCAGCACCAGCGGCGCCACCTGGTAGGTCGCGCCGTTGGCGCAGTCCACCGCGATGCGCATGCCTTCCAGGTCGAAGTCGCGCGGCACGGAATTCTTGCAGGCCTCCACGTAACGGCCGATCGCATCGCGCGTGCGCACCGCCTTGCCCAGGCGTTCGGAGGCCACGGTCGAGAACGGCTGCTCGAGCGCGGCCTCGATCGACAGCTCGGTCGCGTCGTCGAGCTTCTCGCCCTGCGCGGAAAAGAACTTGATGCCGTTGTCGTGGTGCGGGTTGTGCGAGGCGGAAATGACGATGCCGCCGTCGGCGCGCAGCGAGCGGGTCAGGTGCGCGACCGCCGGGGTCGGCATCGGCCCCATCAGCTGCACGTGCACGCCGGCCGCGACCAGCCCGGCCTCCAGTGCGGCCTCGAACATGTAGTTGGAGATGCGGGTGTCCTTGCCGATCACCACCAGCGGCTTGCGGCCGCTGCCGCGCGACTGGGTCGCGCGCACCAGCGCCTGGCCGTAGGCGTTGCCCAGGCGCAGCACGAAATCGGCGGAGATGGCGCCTTCGCCGACCCGGCCGCGGATGCCGTCGGTACCGAAATACCTGCGGGCCGCCATCAGGCGGCGGCCACGTCGCTGGCCGGACGCTCCTGGCGCATCAGCATGGCCAGCAGGTCGGCCAGGCGCTCGCGCATTTCGCGGCGGTCGCAGATCTGGTCGATGGCACCGTGCTCGAGCAGGAACTCGGAGCGCTGGAAGCCTTCGGGCAGTTTCTCGCGCACGGTCTGCTCGATCACGCGCGGACCGGCGAAGCCGATCAACGCCTGCGGCTCGGCGATGTTGATGTCGCCCAGCATCGCGAACGAGGCCGACACGCCGCCGGTGGTCGGATGGGTGAGCACCGAGATGTACGGCAGGCCGGCGGCACGCAGCCTGCCCAGCGCGGCCGACGTCTTGGCCATCTGCATCAGCGAGAACAGGCCTTCCTGCATGCGCGCGCCGCCGCTGGCGGAAAAGCTCACGAACGGCGCGCCGATCTCCAGCGCGGTCTCGGCCGCCAGCGCGAAGCGCTCGCCGACCACCGAGCCCATCGAGCCGCCCATGAAGGCGAAGTCGAACGAGGCGGCGACCAGCGGACGCTCCTTGAGCGTGCCGCGCATGGCCACCAGCGCGTCGTACTCGCCGGTGTTCTTCTGCGAAGCCTTGATGCGCTCGGCGTACTTCTTCTGGTCCTTGAACTTGAGCAGGTCGGTCGGCCCGAGGCGGGCGGCGATCTCGGTGGTGCTGTCGGCGTCGAACAACGCTGCCAGGCGCGCACGCGCGCGGATGGCCATGTGGTGGCCGCACTTGGGGCAGACCTCGAGGTTCTCCTCCAGCTCCGGCCGGTACAGGGCGGCACCGCAACTGCTGCACTTTTCCCACAGGCCCTCGGGGACGCTGCGTTTCTTGTTGGGCGTGTTGTCGGTGCGGATGCCCGAGGGCATCAATTTGCTGAGCCAGCTCATGCGGGATGACGGTTCCGTTCAGGGCGGCCCGCAGGCCGCGACAGGGCCGACAGTCTAGCGCGCGGCGGCAAACCGACGGTAGCGTACGCCGGCGCGGTCCAACGCCGCGCCTGCCCGCCGGGAAACACGATGACGATCCACTTCCGCCCTGTCCCCAGCCCGCTCGGGCCGCTCACCGTGGTCACCAGCAACCGCGGACTGCTTGCGCTCGAGTTCCCGCAGGATGCCTGGCTCCTGCCGCGCGATGGCTGGCGCGAGGGCGATCATCCGCTGCTGCGGCAGGCGCAGGGCCAGCTCGATGAATATTTCCGCGGCGACCGGCGCATCTTCGACCTGCCCCTGGCGCCACAGGGCACTCCGTTCCAGCGCCAGGTCTGGTTCGCGCTGGCGGACATTCCCTACGGGCAGACCACGAGCTATGCCCGCCTGGCCGCACGCATCGGCCGCCCGACCGCGGCCCGCGCGGTAGGCGCGGCCAACGGCCGCAACCCGCTGGGCATCTTCCTGCCCTGTCACCGCGTGGTCGGCGCCCATGGCGCGCTCACCGGCTTCAGCGGCGGACTGGCGGCCAAGCAGTTCCTGCTGGAACTCGAAGGCGCCCTGCCCCCCATGGGACCGGCCGACCTGTTCAGCGACGCCGCCGGCGCTACCCGCGATCGCGACTGACCGCACCTGCCGCCATGGCCTGCAGGCCATGGGCGTCCGCCTTGGGCAGCCCCAGCCAACGCCGCCGCATGGCCCGGTCGCAGGGATCGGAATAGAACCGCGCCACCAGCGCGCCAAGCGCCCAGCACAGGGCCAGCAGCGGCAGGTACCACCAGAATCCCGAACGGACATCGCTGCCGCCGTGCCGGTACAGCGCCACCAGGGCGAACACCACGAACATGTGGGTGAGGTAGATCTCGTAGCTGAGCCGGCCGAAGGCGCGCAGCCAGCCCAGCGCGCGCATCGGCGCACCCGCTCCGCCCGGCTGCAGGCCGGCGATCAGCATCGCCGCCGAACCGGTCAGCACCAGCATGTAACCGTTGCCGAACGAGGCCCACAGCTCGCGCCCGCAGAGCGGCACCGCCAGCAGGCCCAGCCCGCCGGCCAGGCGCAGCAGCCGCGCGGTCCGCCGCGGCGCCTGCCAGCGTTCGACCAGCAGGGCGGTCAGCACGCCGGTGGCGATGGCCGCCATGCCGGGAAGATAGGCCTTTTCCTGCCATATCTCGTTGCCCGCCAGGGCCGCGCGGGTGAGCGGCAGCGACAACGCGGACAGGGCCAGCAGCACGGTCAGCAGCGTGCGTCCGCGCACCAGCAGGCAGGCCAGCGGAAAACCGAGATAGAACACTTCCTCGATCGACAGCGACCACAGCACGTCCCAGCCGCCGGGCAGCCAACCGGTGCGGCCCTCGTACCAGTTCAGGTGCAGGCCCAGCGCCGAGAACAGCGCGCCGCCCAGCGACTGCCCTTTCCCGTCGATCACGTAGAAAGGCACGCCGGCCAGATGCAATGCGCTCAGCACCGCCAGCAGCAGGAGCAGGCACGGCAGGATGCGAGCCGCCCGGCGCACATAGAACGCACGCAGGTCGATGGACGACAGCGAACCCCAGCGCCGCAACGAATGCGACGCGATCAGGAAGCCGGATACCACGAAGAAGACGAACACCGCCTCATAGCCGTTGTAACTGAGCGCATCGAGCACGCGCCGCGGCAGGATGTCGCCCAGCGCGGTATCGCGCAGCGGAATGCGCAGGGCCAGGTGGTGCAGTACCACCATCAGGATGGAGGCGCCGCGCAATGCATCGATGCCGGGGTTGCGGCCGCCGGCATGCGCCGATGAAAGATCCAAATGTCGTCCTGCGGAACGGAGCCGGCCCGCATTATCCCTGCACCGTGCGCCGGCGCGCGCCGGCTTCGCCGATCAGGCGTCGAGCGCCTGCCGCAACGGCGCCATGAACGCCCCCGCCGCGCGTACCGCCTCCGCCACCGAACCGGCCTCGGCCATCGCCGCGACCAGCGCGCTGCCGACCACCACGCCATCGGCATCGACCGCCATCGCCGCGGCGCTGGACGCATCCTTGATGCCGAACCCGGCCACCACCGGCACCGTCGAACGGCTGCGCAGCAGGCGCAGGCGCTCGCCCGCGGCGGCGCTGTCCAGCCGTTCCGATGCGCCGGTGACGCCGGCGAAACTGACGTAGTACAGATAGCCCTGCGCGGCATCGCACAGGCCGTCGAGCCGCGCCTGGCTGCTGGTCGGCGAGGCCAGCAGGATCAGGGCCAGGCCGGCGGCGGTGAATGCGGCGCGGGTCTCCTGCGCTTCTTCCGGCGGCAGGTCGACCAGCAGCACGCCGTCCACGCCGGCGGCGACCGCCTCGGCCGCGAACTGCGCGGCGCCGCGGATTTCCACCGGGTTGAGATAGCCCATCAGCACCACCGGAGTGAGCGCGTCCTGCTCGCGGAACCGGGCCACGGTATCCAGCACATAGCGCCGCCCGGCGCCGCGCGCCAGCGCGCGCTCGGAACTGCGCTGGATGGTGGGGCCGTCGGCCATCGGGTCGGAAAACGGCACGCCCAGTTCGATCACGTCGGCGCCGGCGGCGACCAGTTCGTGCATCACCGGCACGGTGGCTTCCAAGGCCGGGTCGCCGGCGGTGATGAACGGGATCAGCGCCTTGCGGCCGGACGCCCGCAGGCGGGCGAAGCATTCGTCGATACGGGTCACGGACATCTCAGGCGCATCCTTCAATCAGTTCGACCGCGTCCGGCTGGCCCCAGTAGATCGAGGTCACCACGCCGCCGAGGGTTTCCAGGCGCAGGGCCAGGTTGGCCCGCTTGTCGGTCCAGGTCAGGTAGTCGCCATCGGGCGACACATAGGCATGCGGGCTGACCACGACGCCGGCAGGCAGACGCTTCTTCGCCTCGGCCGCATCCATGCCTACCCACAGGCCGAAGGGAATCGGCGGCGCGGCGGCCGGCCGCGCATCGACGCGCACGCCGGGGTCGCCTTCGCCATCCACGTCGAAACGCGCGATGCGGTCGGCGATCACCATCATCGACATGCCTTCGGGCAACGTGCCGCGGTCGTAGTACTCGCAGTCGCCTTCCATGACTTCGCGCATGCCGGCGGACTTGAAGGCCGCATCGCCTGGCGCCTTGCCGAACGGGGCGCCGATGCGCAGCTCGCCGACGGCGGCCAGTTGCGCCGCGGCATCGCCGGCCGCCGCCCGCGGCGCCGCGTCGGACGCTGGAGCAGAAGCGGCGGGCGGTGCAGGCGTGGCCGGCGCAACCCCGGGGTCGGTCGGCTTGCAGGCCACCAGCACCAGCGCGATACAGGCCAGCGCGCTCCCGCGCAGCAGCGGCGCGCTCACAGCACCAGCCCTTCGCGTGCGGCGATGGTATGTACGTCCTTGTCGCCACGCCCGGACAGGTTGCACAGCACCAGCGCTTCCTTCGGCAGTTCGCGCGCCAGCTTGATCGCCTGCGCCACCGCGTGGCTGGATTCCAACGCAGGCAGGATGCCCTCGGTGCGGGTCAGGCGGTGGAACGCCGCCAGCGCCTCGTCGTCGGTGATGCCGACATACCGGGCGCGGCCGCTGTCGGCCAGGAAGGCGTGTTCCGGGCCGACGCCCGGGTAGTCCAGGCCGGCGGAAATGGAATGGGTCTCGGTGATCTGGCCATCGTCGTCGCACAGCACGTAGGTGCGGTTGCCGTGCAGCACGCCGGGACGACCGGCCGAGATCGACGCGGCATGGCGTCCGGTGGCGATGCCGTCGCCGGCCGCCTCGGCGCCGTAGATCTTCACGTCGCGGTCGTTGAGGAAGGCATGGAACAGGCCGATCGCATTGGAACCGCCGCCGACGCAGGCAGTGATCGCATCGGGCAGGCGGCCGTAGTCCTCCAGCATCTGCGCGCGCGCCTCGCGCCCGACGATGGCGTTGAAGTCGCGCACCATGCGCGGATACGGGTCCGGGCCGGCGACCGTGCCGATGATGTAGAAGGTGTCGCGCACGTTGGTCACCCAGTCGCGCATCGCCTCGTTGAGCGCGTCCTTGAGCGTGGCCGAACCGCTGCTCACCGGCACCACCGTGGCGCCGAGCAGCTTCATCCGGTAGACGTTGATCTTCTGCCGCTCGATGTCGGTCGAGCCCATGTAGACCACGCATTCCAGCCCCAGCCGCGCGGCCACGGTGGCGCTGGCCACACCGTGCTGGCCGGCGCCGGTCTCGGCGATGATGCGGGTCTTGCCCATGCGCGCGGCCAGCAGCGCCTGGCCGATGGTGTTGTTCACCTTGTGCGCGCCGGTGTGGTTGAGGTCCTCGCGCTTGAGCAGGATCTGCGCCCCGCCCACGTCGCGGCTCAGGCGCTCGGCATGGTAGATCGGGCTGGGCCGGCCGACGTAGTGCTTCAGGTCCTTGTCGTAGGCGGCGATGAAGGCCGGATCGACCCGTGCCTGGTCGTAGGCGGCGGCCAGTTCCTGCAGCGGCCCGACCAGCGTCTCGGCGACGAAGCTGCCGCCGAAGCGGCCGAAATGCCCGCGGGCATCGGGGAAGGCATGGAAATCGGTGATCGGGGCGGGGGTCATGGCATCGCGGTCGGCAGGACAGGCCTGCACCGTAGCGCACGGTCCCGAAGATGAAAATCGATATCTGGGCCGGCATGTGTTAGAAAAACTCACATGAAAGAACGACAGGACAGGCGCTTTTCACCGGAAGGCCGCCCGAAGGGTGGCGCACGGCCGGTTTCTGCTCCTGCAAAACCGGCATTCCCGCCATCCATGGCGGACAGGTGCGCGCCATGAAAGAACGGCAGGACAGCCGTTATTTACGGCGAAGCCGCCCGACGGGTGGCGCACAGCCGGTTTCTGCTCCTGCAAAACCGGCATTCCCGCCATCCATGGCGGACAGGTGTGCGCCATGAAAGAACGGCAGGACAGTCGTTATTCACGGCGAAGCCGCCCGAAGGGTGGCGCACAGGGATGTGCGCCATGAAGGACGAACACGCCCTGCCCTCGCTCAATGCGCTGCGCGCCTTCGAGGCCGCCGCCCGCCTGCGCAGCGTCAGCGTGGCCGCCGACGAACTGCATGTGACCCATGGCGCGGTCAGCCGCCAGTTGCGGGCGCTGGAGGAAGAGCTCGGCGTGGTGCTGTTCGAGCGCGACGGCCGCGGCATCCGCCCGACCGCCGCCGGCCGGCGCCTGCAGGAAGCCGCCTCCGGGGCGTTCTCGCAACTGCGCGACTGCGTGGCCGCGCTGCGCCGGGGACAACGCAACGACACCTTCGTGCTTGGCTGCCCGGGCAGCGTGCTGGCGCGCTGGATGATCCCGCGCCTGCAGCAGCTGCAGCGCGACCTGCCGGGGCTGACCCTGCATCTGGCCGCGCAGGACGGCGATTTCGCCCCGCGGCTGGCCGGGATGGACGCGGTCCCTTATACCCATCTAACG
>NZ_LDJG01000016.1 GCF_001431425.1 Stenotrophomonas nitritireducens | reverse complement strand
AGTTGTCGGTGCTGCGGGACACCCATGCCCGGCTGCAGTCGGAATACGACGAGCGGGTGGGTTGGGCGCAGTCCCTGGACCAGGAGTTGTCCGCGTTGCAGGGCATGCATGCGGGATTGCAGCATAAGCATGAAGAACAGGTAAACTGGGCGCGATCGCTGGATGCTGAATTGGTGTCGTTGCACACCGCTCATGCCGATCTACAGCAAGGTCATCACGTACAAGGGGAACGGATACGGGAGCTGGAGCGGGCGCTGATGGAATCGGGCACCTCGTACCAGCAATTGCAAACCGAATCCGAAAGGAACAGGACTGACCTGGAAGCCAAGGTGGAGGGCGCCGAGCGCGCGCTCCAGGCATTGGCACGGGAGAAGCAGATCCAGGAGCTGGAAATGGAGCAGTGGGGGCGGGATATCCAGGAGGAGCTGGTGCGAATGCGGCGCGAGTTGCAGGAACAGCTGAATTCCGCGCGTGGTTCGCTGGATGCGATCACGGTGGAAGTCAGCAGCCAGCGCGCGGAGCAGTTGGACCAGAGGGAGTACCTGCTCCGGGAGCTGGAGGATGCGCGGCAAGTCAGCCGCGAGCTCAGCGGACAATTGTCGCAGGTGCTTGCATCGCGTTCGTGGGCCTGGACCCGGCCGCTGCGGTTTGCGGGTCGGGTACTCCGCGGCGAATGGGGCAACGTCCTGGAGTCTCTGCAGGGCTCGGCGGTCGCACGCAGCCGGTTGCTGAGCCCGTTGCGCGCACCGGTCAAGGGTTGGCTGATGCGTCGCGCCCATGCGGTGGAAGCGGCGCAGCCGCTTCATCTGGCCGTGGAACATCCGGAAGCGCAGGAGCCGCATGCGGCGGTGGCCGGGCTGGTGGTGCCGGTGTTCGAGCATCCCGTGGCCTCGATCGTCATCCCGGCATACGGCAATCTGGGGTACACCGCCGCCGCGGTGCGTTCGATCGTGGAAAGCGTGGGGCCTGGCGTTGCCTACGAAATCATTGTTGCCGAAGACGCGTCCGGCGACCCGGATATCGCCTGTCTGGCCGGGGTGCCCGGCCTGCGTTACCACGAACATCCGCGGAATCTGGGTTTCCTGCTGTCCTGCAATGCCGCGGTGAAGCTGGCGCGCGGGCAGTACATCTGCCTGTTGAACAACGATACGCAGGTCATGCCGGGCTGGCTGGAGGCATTGCTGGAGGTGTTCGAGCAGAAGCCGGATGCGGGCCTGGTGGGATCGAAACTGGTCTACCCGGACGGGCGCCTGCAGGAGGCCGGCGGTATCGTCTGGAACGATGGGAGTGCCTGGAATTTCGGCCGGCTGGATGACCCGTCGCGCGCGATCTACGGCTATCTGAAGACGGTGGACTATGTCTCCGGCGCTTCGATCATGTTACCGCGTACGCTCTGGGATGAGCTGGGGGGCTTTGACGAGCATTACATCCCGGCTTATTACGAAGATACCGACATCGCCTTCCGGGTGCGTGCCGCGGGCTATCAGGTCTACATGCAGCCGGCGTCAGTGGTGGTGCATTACGAGGGCGTCTCCAACGGCACCGACGAAGGCAGCGGGATCAAGGCCTACCAGGCGGTCAATCGCGAGAAATTCCTGGAGCGCTGGATGGATGTCCTGCGTAGCCAGCATTTCCCCAATGCGGACAGTGTGTTTCTGGCGCGGGATCGTTCGCGGGGGCGCAGGCATGTTCTGGTCGTTGATCATTACGTGCCGCAGCCGGATCGTGATGCCGGCTCGCGTGCGACCTGGCAGGTGATCCAGTTGCTGGTCAGTGAAGGCGTCCAGGTATCGTTCTGGCCGGAAAACCTCTATTACGACCCGGATTATGCGCCGCAGTTGCAGCGGATCGGTGTCGAAGTCCTGCACGGCGGAGAGCATGTGGGCCGCTTTGATTCATGGATCCGCGAGAACGGCCGGTATCTCGATGCGGTCATACTAAATCGCCCGCATGTGTCGGTGAATCTGATCGACGCGGTCCATCAGCATAGCCGTGCGAGAGTCGTCTATTACGGACACGATGTGCATCACCTGCGGATGCAGGAGCAGATGAAGCTTCTGCCTGATGCGGCGCTGGAAGCGGAGATGGAGCGTATCCGTGATTTCGAATACGAAATGTGGCGGAAGTCGGACGTCATTCTCTATCCGTCGGCCAGCGAAACGGCTCATGTCCGGGACTGGCTGGCGGTGAACGGGCCGGCGCCGGCAACGGCGGAGACGATTCCTCTGTATGCGTATGAGCCGGTTCCGGGCGAGCTGCTGTCTCCGCCGGCGGATCGGCAGGGGATATTGTTTGTCGCCGGTTTTGCGCATCCGCCCAATGTCGATGCGGCATGCTGGTTCGTCCGGGAGATATTTCCGCTGGTGCGCCGTGAACTGCCGGGAATCAAGCTGACATTGGTGGGTTCGAATCCACATCCGAGTGTGTGGGAACTGGCGGGGGATGATGTCGAGGTCACCGGCTACGTCAGTGATGAGCGATTGGCCGAATATTATTGCTCTTCGCTGGTTTCAGTCGCCCCGCTGCGTTTTGGTGGCGGGGTGAAGGGCAAGGTTCTCGAGAGTCTGCGGTTCGGTGTGCCATGTGTCACCACCAGTACCGGCATGCAGGGGTTGGCGGGAGCGTCGGATTTCATGTGCTTTGGCGACGATGCCCCGTCGCTGGCGGAACATGTGGTCCGTCTTGTCAGGGATTCCGCTCACTGGGCCGATGTTTCTGGTCGTTCCAGGGATTTCATTGCGGCGAATTATTCACGGATGGCGGTCTGGAACATTCTTTCCAGGGCATTGGAGTTCGATGTGCGTGGGTGATGGCTGTCGTGGCGATGAGTCGGTTTTCTCCAGATGTTTTTCGTTTCATGGTGATGTGCGGACGGTGGCATCGTCGATGTTCATGATGATGCTTTTTCAAATAATCCAGGTCATGTGATAGGTGCTTGTATGGTTCGTGAATATCTGCTGTCGCTCGGGGTCGTTTCTGTCATCTGTCTTGCGGCGGGTTGTTCCCGCGAGCCCGTGCCTGCAGGGGAGGCGGCTCCTGCAGCTGCGGCAGCCCCGAAGCGCGAGCTGCCGGCTTCGCTTGAAGACCCCGCCGGCATGCTGAAGGTGTCGCCGGGTGCTGTTGATGGCTGTGCGGTTGCGAATGGTGGGGTTGCGCTTGATGTCAGTTGGAATGCGACTGGGCGTACCGAAGGCGTCCAGATATTCTGGGTGTCGCCGGGTGAAGCTCCCAAGCTCTGGCTGGCTGCCGGAGCGGTGGGGCAGGACAAGAGCGGTCCTTGGGCGGTGAAAGGCACGAAAATCCAGCTGGTCAATGGTGCGGATTCCGCGGCGCTGGCCGAGGTGGTTCTCGACGAGGTTCCGTGCCAGTAAGGTTGCGGCCATCGAGCTGATGGAGGTATCCCGGGTGGGTCGGAAGGCCCATCCGGGGTGGTTTTCGACGAGACGGACGAATTGAGTCCATGGTGGCTGCGAACGCCGTCGATGCTCCGCTGCCTTCCGTTCCTGGGGGCTTGATCGGCCGGTCCACTGTGGATGACACGCGCATCCGGGACGTGGAGCGATTGCCCATGACGCCGCTGTATATGCAGGGACGGACCGTTCAAGGAGTAGGAAGCATCAATCATGAATGATTCAATGTTGGTTCGATCAGGTCTCGCCTTCCAACTGGCGCTGATGGGCGGCTTTGCGCTGTTGCTGACGTTGTTCGGCTATCAATCCGCGTATTTTGGTGACGAGCTCTTTCCGTTCTTCGTTGCAAAGACCAGCTCCTCGCTTCCGGAAGCCTTTTTCCGGATAAACGAATACAAGCCCAGGTTCATCTTCAATGGAATCTGGGCATTGCTGACCTGGTGGCAGGCTCCCCGATATGTTGCCGCCATTCTGAATTTTCTTGGCATGTGGTCGGCCGCAAGTCTGGTCTTCATCCTCGGACGCAGATACCTTGCGGCCAGTGTACCGGTGGCCATGGCGGCAGCCGCATGCGTCCTGATTTCCCGCTTTGGCATGGTTCTTTACCATGATTATCTTTCGGGAATCATCGGGACTTGGGGGCTGGCGCTGTTTCTGGGGACGGTTTCCTGCCTGTGCGGGCTTGTATTCGCGCAGCGGATTTCAGTCGCGGGCTGCGCCGTATATATCGGCATGGGGGTGCTCACTATTTTCGTGTACGAGACGTATGTCGCTGGCCTCTTCGTGCTGGGCTCCGCGGGAGTGCTCCTGGCACTGTTTGACCGTTCGCGCCCTGCCCGGGAGCGGCGGTTGCTTGCGCTGGCGGGAGTGCTCGTCTGGACTGTGCCGCTTTCCATGTTCGTGCTGGCCACGAAGTGGCTCTCGACATTCTCGGTGATGACCGGTACGGCCGGTCAGACGGTTTCCGTGGGAATGGGCAACATCAGGACATTTCTCCATTTTCTGTCCAATGTATTGCTGGGTACGAATTACGGTCTGGAGTGGTTCACGGGATACTTCAACGCAGCTACCCGGGAAGGAAGGCTGGCCGGGTATGGCTTCGCAGTGGTTCTTGCTTTCCTCTGGATATCGACGCTGATCAGATCCAGGGCCGCGTGGAGGCCACGGTCGCTGTTCATCAGCATCGTCCTGCTGGGGATGATCGTGGCCACGGTCGCCATTTCCAGCCTGCCGGGGGCTGAGAAGGCCGATGGTCGGTGGATGTTCCCGGTCAGTGCTTTTGCCGCACTTTTCGTGTTGTCCATTCCGACCTCCTTGTTGCGGAACATGCTGCTAATTTCCCTGCTTGGGGTCAGTGCCTTCCATCTTTCGATGCGCAGTTACGATGGGATTTACAATGTGAAGGCATCGCATGCCGCCGGAAAGCTGGCGGCGGCGATGCATGGCGCCGCGCCACTGGGGAAACGAGGGCTGGTTCTCGGCATCGCTGATGGCGACCTGGAATGGGTTCTTGGCGGCAATGCCCTGCAGGGAAATGATGTGACCAATGGCGACGTGTTCTGCTGGATCAATTTGAAGACGTTGCCATGCCTCGATCCACGGAGTGCATTGAATCGTGCATCCCTGGATGCCTACGACTTTGCGCTGGCATATGCCGATGGCGTACGAGCACCGACTCGGCTGTATGTCGTTCCCGGATCTGTGTTGCCACTGCTGGTTCATCCAACGCTGGACATGATCGACGGCTCGCGTGCACTGGGGGGGACGGACAATGGCTGGAATGGCTGGGCGTGGCAGGGGGCCGCGCCTGCCGCGGAAACCGACGTCGAGATATCAGGTGGTCGGGTGGGGACCTTGCGTGTGCCGGTTGCCGATATCGAAGGTGCCGTGATCGCGTATGAGGCCTATTCGACAGGAGAGGCAGGTCCCGCAGGTATGCGTTTGCAGGTCAATTGGCTGGACGAAAAATCTGACCTGGTCGCAGCGCAGATCAAGGTCGTCGCACCGGAACAGGCTCCACGATTGTTCACCATGCTTCTGGACCCACCGGCAGGCTCGGCATCGGCCGAAATCTATGTAACGGCGCATGACGGCAGTTCAGGCCCGTTTTTTGTGCCCTATGTCGGAGTTGTCCGCCCCAGATGATCGGTGCCGGTGAATTTTTATGAATTCTACGAAGACTGGAAGCAGGGTGTACCCGCGCTGGCTGCGCCTGCTGTGGCTGGGCGCGATGCCGGTACTGGTGTTGGCGCTGTTCAATTACGTCACGTTCAAGCGGCATTATTCCGGCCGCGCGACGTTTCCATGGGACTTTCTCGGTGGATACCACGCGCAGAGCTTTGGTTGGTACGACATCGGAGGAGTTACGGCTCCGGCCAGCTGGCTGCCGTGGACCAATCTGGGTTTTCCTGCTTTTCTTGCGATCCAGGCAGGCGGTTGGTATTTGCCACTGACGCTGCTCCACGCGCTGGGGGTTGAGTATTCAGTCCATGTGGCGACTGTGTTCCAGGCGCTGCATGTGCTTTTCGGCGCGGTTGGTTGCTGCCTGCTGCTGCGGCGCCTGGGGAGCCCGCTGGCCGTTGCGCTGTTTGCCGGGATTGCATACCACTACGGCGCTACGTTCTTCTCTAATCAGCAGCATGTGGATATCGTGCGTGCTGCGGCCTGGTTTCCGTGGTTGATTCTTGCATTGCATCCGGAATTTCTGACCCGGAAATGGTGGGGCATACCCGCCGCAGCATTGATTCTTTCCCAGCTTCTGGTGTGTGCCTATCCCGGGGCAATCGTATCCTTTGCCTATGCATCTGCCGTGTGGGTATTGCTGCAGACATGGCAATGCAAGGATCCAGTGGGACGACGGCGCTACCTCGTCCTGCTGAGCTGTGCCGTCCTGTGCGGCCTGCTGATGGCGATGCCAAAATGGATGCCATTTCTGCTCAACGGCGCTGTCGGCTTGCAGCGCGAGTCGTTCGACCCGCCGCCGGTGGGCAACATGGCGCTGTTTACATTTCTTCTGCCCTATCTGTCGGATGCAGTGCCTGGCGATCCAACCATGCGCAGCCTCTGGTTGCCGCTGACGGTCTTCTGGGGAATCTGCTGGCTGACGCCGCGTGAGCCCTTAGCGCGGTTCGGGCTGGCAATGACGGTATTCGGGTTGGTGTTCTGCATGCTTGTTCCGCATGTTCCCGAATTTCTGCACCTGTTGCCCGGCGGAGGGGTCAGTCGATTCCCGTTGGCCGACTGGAGGCCTGTCATCCATCTTGGATTGATACTTGCTTCGGCCAGTGGATGGCAGCGCCTGTTGTCGGGAAGTGTCCCGATGCAGAGCGCCCTTGTGCGTTCCGCCGTGATGCTGCTGGTTTTTACGGCAGCTGTACTGGCGGGGGTTTTCCATGGCTTTGATGGGGCGTCGTTGGTTCTCGCCCTGGCCACAGGGGCGGTGGTACTGGCACTGGCGCTGGTCGTAATCGCGCTGTCGTCGGCACGGCCACGAGGCAGGATGGTGAGTGGTATCTGGGCGATAGCTCTAATCGTGGTGACTGCAACCAACGGTTATATGTACCACCGCTCCCAGCCACTGACATGGCGACCCGCGTGGAACAGCGATGTAGAGATGCAGTCTTTCGGGGGGCATTTCAGCGATTTCACGAGTGGCAGACAGCCGCTGGTGATAGAGCGGCGTCCGGCGCGCGCGGTGGTCGGTGGCAACCTTCAGGATGCGATTACCCTGCGTGATAGCTCCCACTATAATCATTGCTATTATTCGCACCGCTATTGTGTATTTGGCTACGACAATCTCCGGCTGTCGAAGCCGCATCAGTTGCTGTTGAGTTCTCTGTACGGCGAAGGAGGAGGGGCGCTGTTGGCGTTTGTCAGTCACCCGCAGCAGTTGCTGGTTATTCCGGCAGTGGGGGGTGATACCGTTCCCCTGCTTGACGAAGCGCTGGCGACGGCGCCGGCGGTCGGCGATTCGACGGGCGTGAAGGTGTCTTTCCGGAAATATTCGGCGGAGTCGGTTGTTTACCTCGTCGAGACCGTGCGCGGAGTACGCGTGATCGAGAATGAAATCGCGTGGCCGGGCTGGCGTCTGCGACTGTGTGACACTACCGGTCGCTGCGGTACTCCCGTGGAAGTCGAGGCCACCTCACAATCGTTGCGGACCTGGTCGATTCCCCCTGGAAAATGGACGGTAAATCTTGAATTCGTCGGGCCATCCAATGTCCCGGGTTATCTGTGCTATGTCTTGGGGGTGCTGATTGCCTTGCTGGGAGGATGGCTGGCATTCCGACGGAAGAAAGCAGCGGATGGTGCGTAGTGTGCGTGCATGCGCCGCGAGCGATGGGGTGTAGTTGGAGCGGGGAGCTGGTTTGACCAGTTCCCATCATCGACGCGGAGCAGGGGGCACTGAAGCGTCAGTGCCGGTCGACGGTCGGGTACGGGCCGAGCAGTAGTGGGCAGGCGTCATTGCGGCGGCTGCCCGTACGCGGAGCGAGGGCTCTCTGGATACTTTCTCCGCGCGCCTTGGCCAAGGCGGTGCCAGTGACGTCTGCCGCAGGCAACCTGCCGGCGAGTTTCTGGAGATTGCCTGAATGACGGCATCCATCATCTGGTCCGCCATATGCTTGCCTGCCTCACCCGCGGTGGATCAGGGGAGTAAAGCCTTCTTCCGGGTGAATACGAAGCGTGAGAGCAGATAGGTAAGCGGAACGGTGATCGCGACTACGACCAAGGGCCCCAAGCGCGCAGGGAGGTGCAGCCGCTCGATCCATGTCCACAAAACAGCCATGCTGGACAGATACTGGGCAACATAAACCAGTGGGAAAAGAAGCATTGAGCGCAGCCCGGCATGGGTCCGGAAAACGAATATCCGGTTTATCAGATATGCGAATACGATTCCGAATGCGTACGCTGCCGAATAGGCTATGCGGTAGCCAAAGCTCTGCAGTAGAAGAAGATAGATGAGGTAGGTAATGGCGGTATTCAGTCCGCCGGAAACGAGGAATCGCAGGAAGCTCGAGGCGGCAATGGCGGAGCGCACGCGCTGAAACACTTGGGTGATCACCCGCCGACCTTTCTGATCTCGTCAAGGAAGGCATCATAACGGCGGATGTAGTCATCGGCGTCATAGAAATCGGAGGCGAAGACCAGTAGTACGGCATCTTCGGAGTACTTGTATTGAATGCCCCAGGTCATGGACGGCAGATACAGGCCGAGGTTGGGTCGATCCAGTACGAACTCCTCGCGCCTGCTGCCGTCGTCGGCAACGACATGGACCGAACCCTTCACGGCGATCAGGAACTGGTGGCAGTTGAAGTGCGCGTGCTCGCCACGGGTTTCTGCAGTAGGTACATCGTAGACGAGGAAATAGCGCTTGGGCGAGAACGGGATTTCACGCTCGAACTCGCCAACGGACAGGCTCCCGCGCATGTCCGGAATCGCATTGAAGGTATGCAGCTGCACACCCCGTACCGAGCATGTACGAATCCCCGGCGTCGCCGAAACGGGCGCATCCTTCTCGCTGGAACCAACACCCGTGCCCGCATCCGCATAGCCGATGATTTTTGCGGGGTTGCCGACCACGATGGCGTTGGGCGGAACCGAACGGGTAACGACGGCTCCGGCGCCGATCATCGCGTTACGGCCGATCCTCACTCCGGGAAGAATGGTTGCATTGGCGCCGATGCTCGCTCCCTGCTCTATCACGGTGCGTAGAAAGGCTTCCGGATATACCTTGCTGCGCGGTCGGATGTCGTTCGTGAATGTGGCGTTCGGACCGACGAAGACGTTGCTTTCCAGAGTCACGCCATTCCAGAGCTGAACGCCACATTTGACGGTGACGTTGTCGCCGACAACCACATCATCCTCTATGAACACGCCGTCACATATGTTGCAGCCGGCGCCGATCTGCGCTCCGGGAAGAACATGGGCGAATGCCCATATCCGTGTGTTCTCGCCGATATTCGCGGATTCGCAGAGTGCCCTTTCATGGACGAAGTAATTCAAGTTCTTGCTCCGGGGAATTCGAGGCGCAGGGAGATGATGTTCAGTGGGCGCTGCTTTGTGTTCTCATAGGCGCGCCACGCATAGTTCCCGACAATGCCGATGCCGAATGTGTTCAGTGCACCGAAGAACAGTATAGCCAGCATGGATCCGGCATAGCCTGGAACTTCGTATACGCCAAGAAGACGTGCTGCCAATACCATCAGACCGAGGGCCGAGGCGACGCCGAGTCCAAGCAGGCCGGCAGCCATCAGGATCCTTACCGGCAGGTCGGAGAAAGCGAAAACACTGTCCAGCAGATAAGTGATTTTTTTCCTGAGTGTCCATGCGCTTTTGCCATGTTCGCGCTCGAGCCGGCCGTAGCCGACGAACTCTCTGCGGCCACCGAGCCAGAACAGCAGGCCCAGCAGGCTGCTGTTCGCTTCATTGAGTGCTATCAGCCTGTCGCGGAACGCTGCGGTGAGGGCGAATACATCAACGCCGCCTTCCGGTACGTCAGGCTGGACCAGCCTGCGATAGGTGGCCCAGAAGAGGTGCGAGGCAAGCTTGCTGAGGCCTGGGTCCTGGCGTGCGAGACGCTGGCCGAATACGACATCAAGGGGCTTGCTGGTCAGTGACGCAAAAAAATCCAGCATCAGTGATGGTGGTTCCTGCAGATCGGCGGCCATTACGCCGATATATTCTCCAGTAGCCTCGGCCAGCCCGCAGCGGATTGCCGCGAACGCACCGAAGTTTCTGGAAAGCAATACAAGGCGGGATTGGAAGCTGCTGTCTCTCAGGCCGTGCTCAAGTTTCGCGAAGCTCCTGTCTGGACTGCCATCGACAACGAATACGATTTCAAGCGTGTCGTCGAGCTGTTCCGACAGCTGTTCCAGTGCCACAAGCAACGAAGGAATGGAATCTTCGTTCTTGTAGACGGGAATGACGATTGAGTAACGAGGCTTCACCACCCGTTGCAAGCCTCGATCACGCGCGATACTTCGTCGTCGGTCAGTTCGGGAAAACAGGGGAGCGTCACCACGGCATTGCATGAAGCTTCGGTCCAGGGAAGCGAGATCCCCTGGAACTCGTTGCCGAAGATGGGTTGCCTGTAATCCGGTATCGGATAATGCACCTCGCTTGCGACGTGCGCCCCGGATAGATGCTTCTGCAGGCCTGCGCGGTCATCGGTGTGCACCACATACAGATGGGCAACAAAGTCGTCGCCTCCGCGAGCTGGAACCTTGATGTCAGGATGATGGATCTCGTCGGAGTAGCGGTTGGCGATTTCCCGGCGGCGGTCATTCCATCCTTCCAACAGTGGCAGCATGATCCTCAGAAATGCCGCCTGCAATTCATCAAGCCGGCTGTTCCGGCCGCCAGCCAACTCATTGCGGTACTTGGAAGTCCAGCCGTACTGCCGCAGTTGTCTCAGGGTCTCGGCCGTCTCGGCGCAGTTGGTGATGATCGCGCCGCCATCACCCAGAGCTCCCAGATTCTTCGTCGGATAGAAGCTGAAGCTTGCGGCCTTGCCGAAAGTCCCGGCTTTGCGGCCTGAGTGGTCCTTTGCGCCATGCGCCTGCGCGCAGTCTTCGAACACGGCGAAACCATGCTTATCCGCAAGCGCCATGATCGCGGACATGTCAGCGAGCCTGCCATATAGATGCGTCACGATGACCACATCGATGGATTGCCGGCTTGCTGCTTCATCGAGTGCGGCAGGGTCAATGGTGCAGGTCGATGGATCGATATCGACAAACACAGGTTCCGCGCCGCAGGCAAGTACGGCGGTGGTTCCGTACATCGCCGCATTGGCGACCACAGCCACCGACGAGCCCTGCTTTACGCCCAGGCTGCGCAGTCCCAGTTCCAGTGCCTCGGTGCCATTGGCAACACTTACGCACTCGGAGGCGCCGCACCATGTGGCGAATTCCGATTCGAATGCTTTTACATTGGGGCCGAGCACGTAGTAGCCGCTCTCAATCACTTCTACGGCTGCACTGCTCAATGCACTTGCCAAGGGGGAGATGTGGCGGGCAAGCGCATTCACCGGAACAATGGCGGTCATTGGGATTCCATATCCACTGGATTATCAGGGCGACACTCTAAGCTGTCGGAAGGGGCTTAGCCAAGCGCCGCTTCCAGTTCCGGCAGGATGGCGAACAGATCGCCGACCAGCCCGATGTCGGCCACCTCGAAGATCGGCGCATCGCCGTCCTTGTTGATGGCGACGATGGTGCCGGCGTCCTTGATGCCGGTCAGGTGCTGGATGGCGCCGGAGATGCCGACGGCGACATACAGTTCCGGGGCGATGATCTTGCCGGTCTGGCCGACCTGCATGTCGCTGGGCACGTAGCCGGCATCGACCGCGGCGCGCGAGGCGCCCACGGCGGCGCCGAGCTTGTCGGCCAGCTGGTAGATCACCTTGAAGTTCTCTTCCGAGCCCACGCCGCGGCCGCCGGAGACCACGCGCTTGGCGCTCTGCAGGTCCGGGCGGTCGCTCTTGCCGGCGGCCAGGCCGACGAAGCGGGTGTGCGAGGGCAGGGTGGCGTCGACGCTGATCGCTTCGACCGCGGCGTTGTTGCCCTTGGCCGCTTCCGGCCAGGAGGCGGCGCGCACGGTAGCCACGACCACCTGGTCGGCGGGCACCTCGACGGTGATGATGGCGTTGCCGGCGTAGATCGGGCGCTTGAAGGTGTGCGGACCTTCGACGGCCATCAGGTCCGAGACCTGGTTGACGCCCAGCAGCGCGGCCACGGCCGGCATCAGGTCCTTGCCGGTGGTGGTCGACGCGCCGAACACGTGGCTGTAGCCGGTGGCGGCCTTGGCGATCTGCGGGGCCTGCACCTGCGCCACGGCGTGTTCGTTGGCCGGGTTGGCGACGGTCAGCACCTTGCCGACGCCGGCGATCTGCGCGGCCTGCGCGGCGATGGCGGCCGGGTCGGCGGCCAGCACGAGGACGTCGATGTCGCCGCCGATGGCGGCGGCAGCCGAGACGGTCTTGGCGACGGCGCTGTTGAGCTTGCCGTCCAGGTGTTCGGCGATGACGAGAATCTTGGCCATTACAGCAACCCCTTCTGCTTGAGTGCGGCCACCAGTTCGGCGGCGTCCTTCACCATCACGCCCTTGCTGCGCTTGGCCGGGGCGGCGTAGTGGGTGGTCTTGAACGTATCGGCGGCTTCGACGCCCAGGTCGGCCAGCTGCAGGGTCTCCAGCGGCTTGGCCTTGGCCTTCATGATGTCCGGCAGCTTGATGAAGCGCGGCTCGTTCAGGCGCAGGTCGGTGGTGATCACCGCCGGCAGGTCCACTTCCAGCGTTTCCAGGCCGGCGTCGACTTCGCGGGTGACCGTGGCCTTGCCGCCTTCGATCTCGACCTTGGAGGCGAAGGTGGCCTGCGGGCGCGTCCACAACGTGGCCAGCATCTGGCCGGTCTGGTTGGCGTCGTCGTCGATGGCCTGCTTGCCGAGGATGACCAGGTCCGGCTGCTCCTTCTCCACCAGCTTGAGCAGCGCACGCGCGGCGGTCAGCGGCTGGATGGCCTGGTCGGTGACCACGTGGATGGCGCGGTTGGCGCCCATGGCCAGGCCGTTGCGCAGGTGTGCCTGGGCGTCGGCCGGGGCGATGGTGGCGACCACGACCTCGCTGGCGATGCCCTTGTCGCGCAGGCGCAGGGCTTCTTCCAGGGCGATTTCATCGAACGGGTTCGGCGAGAGCTTGACGCCATCGGTGACCACGCCGGAACCATCCGGCTTGACCTGAATGCGGACGTTGTAGTCCACCACGCGCTTGTACGCGACGAGGATTTTCATGTGCTGCGGGATCCTTCGGTTGCAGGGGCCGGCGCCATGCCGGACGGAGGAAAGCCCCGATTCTAGCGGGAGGGAGAGTTCCGTGCGAATGCGTATGGCGATGCGCCGGCTCATTCGCCCCGACGTCGACGCGCACCTTTGTCGGATGCTCCTTCGGCCGGAGGCAAGGGGCCAGCAGGGCATCCAGATCTTCGGCGGAGAAACGGAGGGCGGTATTGCCGCCACCGTCGAGGATGGCGTTGGCCAAGGCGGCCTTGCGCGCCTGCAGGGCAACGATGTCCTCCATGCTTGCCCAGCATTCCGGAGATCAGGGTCAGCATGGTCGTGAACTGGGAAAACAGGCAGTTCACGGGCCACGTCCTGCTTGCGCCGGCGCGGGATGAATGGGTGCAGGCGCCGGGCGAGCAGGTGCGCGCGCAAGGTGTGGCCGCCGCACTCAATGGGGTGGTGCCAATGCTGGTTGAAGGTTTTTTCGTCGCCCAGTAGTCCCGGCAGCAGGAACTCGAAATGGGTCCACAGTTCACCCAGATGGTTCTCCAGCGGGGTGCCGCTCAGGCATAGGCGGTGGTGGCTGTGGAGCGTGCGCAGGCCGATGGCGGCGCGGCTCTTGGGGTTCTTGACCTGCTGGGTTTCGTCCAGGATCAGCAGATGGTAGACGTAGGCTTGGCAGGCCGGCGCTCTGCAGTTGCTGTCGATAGTCTGCTTCATGGCGGATATTGCGAGGCAGCAAGCAGGACTGACCATCGGTATCGGTGGTGAACAGCGACAGGTCGCCATCGGCGAGCAGGTGATCGCCATATCGCCAGGCCAGCGTGGCCAAGTCGCACAGGGCGGGAGATGGCATGTGCGCCCATTTGGCTGGACAGAACACTGCTGCTGTGAAGGAGCAGAACCGGCACGGCCTGCGCTGGCGCTTCGGGCGTAGGTGTGGTCGGTGTCGGCAGATCCGGGTTGATCTGCCGCAGGGCATATGTGACCAGCTGGCGTTCGCAGGCCTGCAACGCCGGCGCCCCAGGAATGTATGGACTTCTTCCGCGGCAACAGGCAGTTCCAGTGACCCCACTTTGCCGGTGTCCGGATCGAGGCAGCAGGCCGAGTGGCCCATCACCATGCCTTCGGCGCCCCCTTCGATGTGGAGTGCCGGGGCGATCAGGGCGCCGGCTTCGCCCGCCAGCTCCTCCCATGCCAGAAGGGAGGTACGCAATGGGCCGGCGCGAGCAGGAAGCCTTTTGGCCATCGTGGGGGTGTGTACCCAGCCGCGGCCGGCGGCGATGATCAGTTCCAGAAGGGAGGCCAGCTCGATGCGATCAGCGGCCTGCCTGTCTTGCCGGAATATCCACAGTTGCAGCAGCACGGCGATGTCATGCGGGGTGATGTAATTGGGCGGGTCGAAAATCAGGTCGGGGCCGGTGCCAGCAGTTTTTCGAAGGCGATCGAGTCGTCGGCTTTCAGCGCAGTCTGGTAGACATGGATATCGGACCGATACCGGTGCGCTGACAGGACATAGGCCAGGACTTTGCTGGCGCCGTGCCTGTCGGGCACGGGGGGGCGGATTGATGCTCGTGTCAGCGGGACAGGGATGCGCGCAGTTCCGGTCGTGGCTGCCCGGGCACGGGATCAGCCGGCGCTTGTTCCAATACGGCCAACAGCGTTGCCGTGACATGATTGCCGTCTGCCCCCATCGGGCAGCTGCACTGGTTTCGCAGTCTGCTGCGTGATGTGCGGGTGTTGGCGGCAAAGTCGATCGATACGGTGTAATGCCGGCGCTGGCGTCCCTGGACGTCAGCTGTGAGCTGGCCCCCCGCCAGAGCCGGATGGCGCACCTGCGTGACGTAGTTGCGGCCCTTTTTAAGCGTCAGCTCATCCAGTCAGCACAGGATGTCGTCGGCATTAAAATTGCCGTCAAGGTAAATGGAGGGTTGGTTGCGGTGGAGGGGCAGGTCTATCGGGGACGTGCTTCTCATTGCCCGGGGGCGGCGAGGGGGCAGAAGCAGGAAATACTCCCGTCGTTGTATGCTGGGCGGAGGATTGGCAGCGCCGGGAATGGCCTGCCTGGATGTGATTCCAACAGGAGAACAAATAGTGCCCACCTGGCTAGTGACCGGCGGTGCCGGCTTCATCGGCGGCAATTTCGTGCTGGAGGCGGTCGCCCGCGGCATCAAGGTCGTCAACCTCGATGCCCTGACCTATGCAGGCAACCTGCGCACGCTGGCGGGCCTGGAGGGCAATCCGGCGCACGTCTTCGTGCAGGGCGATATCGGCGACCGCGGCCTGGTCGAGCGCCTGATGGCCGAACACCAGCCCGACGCGGTGCTGAACTTCGCCGCCGAGAGCCACGTGGACCGCTCGATCGACGGTCCCGGCGCCTTCATCCAGACCAACGTGGTCGGGACGCTGGGCCTGCTCGAAGCGGTGCGCGACTACTGGAAGGCGTTGCCGGCGGCGAAGGGCGAGGCCTTCCGCTTCCTGCATGTCTCCACCGACGAGGTCTACGGCACGCTGGGCGAGACCGGCAAGTTCACCGAAACCACGCCTTATGCGCCGAATTCGCCGTACTCGGCGTCCAAGGCCGCCTCCGATCACCTGGTGCGCGCGTTCCACCACACCTATGGGCTGCCGGTGCTGACCACCAACTGCTCCAACAACTATGGCCCGTACCACTTCCCGGAAAAGCTCATTCCGCTGGTGATCGCCAAGGCGCTGGCCGGCGAGCCGCTGCCGGTCTATGGCGATGGCAAACAGGTGCGCGACTGGCTGTTCGTCGCCGATCACTGCGAGGCGATCCGCACCGTGCTGGCCAAGGGCCGGGTGGGCGAGACCTACAACGTCGGCGGCGACTCGGAAAGGCAGAACATCGAAGTGGTGCAGGCGATCTGCGCGCTGTTGGACCAGCGTCGTCCGCGCGAGGACGGCCAGCCGCGCAGCAGCCAGATCACCCATGTGACCGATCGCCCCGGCCATGACCGCCGCTATGCGATCGACGCCTCCAAGCTGAAGGACGAACTGGGCTGGGAGCCGGCCCATACCTTCGAACAGGGCATCGCCTTCACCGTGGACTGGTACCTGGACAACCAGGAATGGGTCGACGGCGTGCTGGATGGCAGCTATCGCCTGCAGCGCATCGGCACCGCCGCCTGAATCTTCGGAGACGACATGACCCAACGCAAAGGCATCATCCTCGCCGGAGGTTCCGGCACGCGCCTGTATCCGATCACCAAGGGCGTCAGCAAGCAGCTGCTGCCGGTATACGACAAGCCGATGATCTACTACCCGCTCAGCGTGCTGATGATGGCGGGTATCCGCGAGGTGCTGATCATCAACACGCCGCATGAGCAGGCCCTGTTCCAGGCGTTGCTGGGCGACGGTTCGCAGTGGGGCATGGACATCCAGTACGCGGTCCAGCCCAGCCCCGACGGACTGGCCCAGGCCTACCTGATCGGCCGCGACTTCGTCGCCGGCAAACCCAGCTGCCTCGTGCTGGGCGACAACATCTTCCACGGCCATGGCCTGCGCGCCACGCTCAAGCGCGCCGACGCCCGCGATGCCGGCGCGACCGTGTTCGGCTATTGGGTCAACGATCCGGAGCGCTACGGCGTGGCCGAGTTCGACCAGGGCGGCAAGGTCGTCGGCCTGGTCGAGAAGCCGGAGAATCCGCGTTCCAACTATGCGGTCACCGGCCTGTATTTCTACGACGGCACCGCCAGCGACCATGCCGCGGAGCTCAAGCCCTCGCCGCGCGGCGAGCTGGAGATCACCGACCTCAACAAGCGCTACCTGGATGCGGGCGCGCTGTACCTGGAGCAGCTGGGGCGTGGCTACGCCTGGCTCGACACCGGCACCCACCAGTCGCTGCTGGAGGCGTCCAACTTCATCGAGACAATCCAGACCCGCCAGGGCCTGCAGGTCTGCTGCCCCGAGGAAATCGCCTATGGGCAGGGCTGGATCGATGCCGCCGAACTGGAGGCGCTGGCCGCGCCGCTGCTGAAGAACGGCTACGGCCAGTACCTGCAGAAGCTGTTGCAGCGGGGCGTTGTTCCGTGAGAGTGACTGGAACGTCCCTGCCGGGTTGCATGGTGATCGAGCCGGCGGTGTTCGGCGATGCGCGTGGCATGTTCTTCGAGACCTGGAACGCCGAGCGTTTCGCCGAACATGGGCTGCCGACGAAGTTCGTGCAGAGCAATGTCTCCACCTCGGTCAAGGGCGTGCTGCGCGGCCTGCATTACCAGTGGCCGCGGCCGCAGGGCAAGCTGGTGAGCGTGCTCGAAGGCGAGGTCTACGACGTGGCCGTGGACATCCGCCGCGGCTCGCCGACCTTCGGGCGCTGGGAAGCGGTGCTGCTCAGCGGCGAGAACCATCGCCAGTTCTGGATCCCGGAAGGCTTTGCGCATGGCTTCGCCGTGCTGTCCGAGCGTGCGGTGTTCAGTTACATGTGCACGGACGTGTACGTGAGGGAGGCCGATGCCGGCGTGCGCTGGAACGATGCCGACATCGCCGTCGACTGGCCGATCAGTGTGCCCACGTTGTCGGCCAAAGACGAGAATGTCCCGTTTCTGAAGGACATCGCCGAGGACCGGTTGCCGGTATACGTTCCATGACGGTGCTGGTGTTCGGCGGCAACGGCCAGGTCGGTCGTGAGCTGCTGCGCGCGCTGGCGCCGCTGGGCCGGGTCGTGGCGACCACCCGCAGCGGCACCCTGCCCGATGGCAGCGCCTGCGAGGTGGCCGATTTCGACAGGCCCGGCAGCTTGGCCGCGCTGCTGGACCACGTTCAGCCCTCGGTGGTGGTCAATGCCGCGGCCTATACCGCGGTGGATCGCGCCGAGCAGGAGCCGGAAGCGGCGTTCCGCGCCAATGCCGAAGCCCCCGGCGCGATCGCGCGCTGGTGCGCCGCCCATGGCGTGCCACTGGTGCATTACTCCACCGACTACGTCTTCGACGGGCAGGGCAACGCACCCTACCGCGAGGACGCGCCGACCGCGCCGCTGGGCGTGTACGGCAGCAGCAAGCGCGATGGCGAAGAGGCGGTGCGCGCTGCGGGAGGGCGCCATCTGATCTTCCGCACCGCGTGGGTGTATGCCGCGCATGGCAGCAATTTCCTGCGCACCATGCTGCGCGTGGGCGCCGAGCGCGACCAGCTGCGCGTGGTGGCCGACCAGATCGGCACGCCGACGCCGGCGGCATTGATCGCCGATGTCACCGCACAGGCGCTGCGGCATCCGGGCGGCCTGTCCGGGACCTGGCATTTGACCGCGTCGGGGCAGACCAGCTGGCATGGCTTCGCCGAAGCGATCTTCGCCGAGGCGCTGGCCACCGGCGTGCTGGCGAAGGCCCCGGCGGTGGAAGCCATTCCCAGCTCGGAGTACCCGACGCCGGCGAAGCGGCCGGCCTGGTCGGTGCTGGATAACCGCAGGCTGCAACAGGACTTCGGCATCGCATTGCCCTCCTGGCAGGACGGTCTGGAGCGGGTGATGGCGGAGATCGCGGCCGGCTGACACGGATCGCTGCGGGCACGAACGAAAATCCCGGCCATTGGCCGGGATTTTTTCAGTCCTTCGCGAAGATCGGCAAAGCCGCTCCGTGCAGGAAGATGCCGCTGTAGAGCGGGGCGTCGCCCCGCTGGAGCATTCCCGGCCAATCCTTCCGGGGGGCGGCCCTGCTACCCGGCGAGGGGTCACCCCGTAGCGGGACGGTGTTTCAGCTGCGCCCGTAGGTGTCCTCGAAACGCACGATGTCGTCTTCGCCGAGATAACTGCCTGACTGTACCTCGATCAGTTCCAGCGGCAGTTTGCCGGGGTTGCGCAGCCGGTGCGTCACGCCCAGCGGGATGTAGGTGCTCTGGTTCTCGCTGAGCAGCAGTACTTCGTCGCCGCGGGTCACCTCGGCCGTGCCGCTGACCACGATCCAGTGTTCGGCGCGATGGTGGTGCATCTGCAGGCTCAGCGTGCCACCAGGCTTGACCGTGATGCGCTTGACCTGGAAGCGCTCGCCGTTGTCGATGGAGTCGTAGGCGCCCCACGGGCGGTGGACCTTGCGGTGCCAGGTGGCCTCGCTGCGGCCTTCCGCCTTCAGCCGTGCGACTACGTCTTTGACTTCCTGCATGCGATCGGCGTTGCCGACCAGCACTGCGTCGTCGGTCTCGACCACGATGACGTCGTCCAACCCGACCAGCGCCACCAGCCGTTCGCCGTAGGCGTAGGTATTGCGGCAGTCGATGGCGATCACGTCGCCGTGATGGGCATTGCCGTCGCCGTCCTGGGTGGAGACATCGCGCAGAGCGGTCCACGAACCGACATCGTTCCAGCCTGCGTCCAGCGCCACCACCACCGCATCGGCGGTCTTTTCCATCACCGCATAGTCGATCGAGTCGGAGGGCACCGCCGCGAAGGCTTCGGTATCGAGGCGGGTGAAATCGGCGTCGCGGCGCGCGCCTTCCCAGGCGGCGCGGCTGCGTTCGAGCATGGCCGGGTTGAAGCGGGCCAGTTCCTGCAGGTAGCGTGAGGCGCGGAACAGGAACATGCCGCTGTTCCAGAGGTACTGGCCGCTGGCGACGTAATCGGTAGCGGTGGCCAGGTCGGGCTTCTCGACGAAGCGCTCGACTGCACGCGCGCCCTCGCCGGGCGCGGCCTTGATGTAGCCATAGCCGGTTTCCGGGCCGGTCGGAACGATGCCGAAGGTCACCAGCTTGCCTGCATCGGCCGCAGCCGCCGCTTGGCGCACGCTGGCATGGAAGGCGGCCTCGTCGGCGATCACATGGTCCGAAGGCAGCACCAGCAGCAGCGGGTCGGCGCCATCGCGGGTGGCTTCCAGCGCCGCCACGGCGATGGCCGGTGCGGTGTTACGCCCCACCGGTTCGAGGATGATCGCCTGCGGCTGCGCGCCCACCTGCTGTAATTGGTCGGCGGCGACGAAGCGGTGCGTCTCGTTGGCGATCACCAGCGGCCCGCGCGCGGCGATGGCCGCCACCCGCTGCCAGGTGGCCTGCAGCATGGTCGCTTCGCCGGCCAGTGGCAGGAACTGCTTGGGATAGGCTTCGCGCGAGAGCGGCCACAGGCGGGTGCCGGAGCCGCCGGACAGGATGACGGGAGTAATGTTGCTCATGATGGGTCTCAGGCCGAAAGCAGGGTGGAGATTTCGTCGGTACGCGCCTGCAGCAGCGCCGCATCGCCGCGCGTCTCGACGTTGAGCCGCAGCAGCGGCTCGGTGTTGGAGCTGCGCAGGTTGAAACGCCAGTCGCCGAAATCAGCGCTGATGCCGTCGGTGTGGTCCAGCGTGGGCGACTGCGCGGCGAAGTGTTGCATCACCCGTTCGACCGCGGCCTTGGCGTCGGCGACCTTGAAGTTGATCTCGCCGCTGCACGGGTAGGCGGCCATGCGATCTTCTACCAGTTCGGCGAGCGACAGGCCGCTGCTCGAAACCAGCTGCGCGATCAGCAGCCACGGGATCATGCCCGAGTCGGCATAGGCGAATTCGCGGAAATAGTGGTGCGCGCTCATCTCGCCGCCGTAGACGGCGTTCTCCGAGCGCATCTTCTCCTTGATGAAGGCGTGCCCGCTTTTGCACAGCACCGGCACGCCTCCCGCCGCTTCCACCATTTCCACCGTGTTCCACACCAGGCGCGGGTCGTGCACGACCTTGCCGCCGGGATTGCGCGCCAGGATCGCCTGGGCGAGCAGGCCCACCAGGTAGTAGCCCTCGATGAAGCGACCGGTATGGTCGAAGAAGAAGCAGCGGTCGAAGTCGCCGTCCCAGGCGATGCCGAAATCGGCGCCATGCGCGCACACCGCATCGGCGGTGGCGGCGCGGTTCTCCGGCAGCAGCGGATTCGGGATGCCGTTGGGGAAGCGGCCATCGGGTTCGTGGCAGATGCGCACGAATTCCAGCGGCAGGTGTGGTGCGAGCAGATCGACGATGGCGCCCGCGCCACCGTTGCCGGCATTGACCACCAGTTTCAGCGGCTTGAGCGCGGCCACGTCCACATAGGACAGCAGGTGCGCGATGTAGGCGCTCTTGTCGTGTCGTTCGACCTGTCCGGCACGCGGGGCCTGCGCCGGCGCGGTGTCAGCGGCCACCGCATCGGAGATGGCGAACAGGCCGGTATCCGAGCTGATCGGCCGCGCCTGCTGCTTGACCAGCTTCATGCCGTTGTAGTCCATCGGGTTGTGGCTGGCGGTGACCATCACCCCGCCGGCCGCGCCCAGATGGTCGGTCTGGAAATAGACCTCCTCGGTGCCGCACAGGCCGATGTCGATCACCTCGCGGCCTTCGCCGCGCAGTCCGTCCGCGAGCGCGTCCTGCAGACCCAGGCTGGTCAGGCGCACGTCGTGGCCCAGCACTACCGGGCCGTCGCCAAGCCGGGCGGACAAGGCCTTGCCGATCTTTCGCGCGAGATCCTCGTTGAGCTCCTCGGGCACGCGGCCGCGGATGTCGTAGGCCTTGAACGCGGGTAATGGCATGCGGGTAACCTGTCGATGTGTGGAAAGGCGCCCAGTTTAGTCGCTTGGCGGTGACTGGGCCGTCCGCGGCTGGACGAAGGTCCAAGAGGGCCGGTAAGGGACTGGGGCTAGAATGCGGCCATCCTTTGACTGTGGGCGTGATGCGATGAGCGATCCTTCAACCCTGAGCGGGCGGCGCGGCAAGGTGGTTGCCGATGCGGCCCAAGCACTGGCCGGCGTGGTCGCCGACGGGCAGACCCTGGCGGTCGGTGGTTTCGGGCTGTGCGGCATTCCCGAAGCCCTGATCGCCGCCCTGCGCGATTCCGGCGTGACCGGCCTGACCGTGATCTCCAACAATGCCGGCGTCGACGGCTTCGGCCTCGGCCAACTGCTGGAAACCCGACAGATCCGCAAGATGATTTCCTCCTACGTGGGCGAGAACAAGGAATTCGAGCGGCAGTTCCTGGCCGGCGAACTGGAGCTGGAGTTCAACCCGCAGGGCACCCTGGCCGAGCGCCTGCGTGCCGGCGGCGCAGGCATTCCGGCGTTCTTCACCGCCACCGGCTACGGCACCGTGGTGGCCGAGGGCAAGGAAACCCGCGAATTCGACGGCAAGCATTACGTGATGGAGACCGCGCTGAAGGCGGACGTTTCGCTGGTCAAGGCGTGGAAGGCCGACGAGGCCGGCAACCTGGTGTTCCGCAAGACCGCGCGCAACTTCAATCCCGCCTGCGCCATGGCCGGCAAGGTCTGCGTGGTGGAAGTGGAGGAGATCGTGCCGGTCGGCGCGATCGACCCGGACCAGGTGCACCTGCCGGGCATCTACGTGGACCGCATCGTGTTGAACGCGACGCCGGAAAAACGCATCGAACAACGCACCATCCGCGCGGAGGGCAACTGAAATGGCATGGACCCGTGACGAGATGGCGCAGCGCGCCGCGCGCGAACTGACCGATGGCGCCTACGTGAACCTGGGCATCGGCCTGCCGACGCTGGTGGCCAACCACATCCCCGAAGGCGTGGACGTATGGCTGCAGTCGGAGAACGGCCTGCTCGGCATCGGCCCGTTCCCGACCGACGCCGAAGTAGACGCCGACCTGATCAACGCCGGCAAGCAGACCGTGACCGCGCGCGCCGGCGCCAGCTACTTCGGCAGCCACGATTCGTTCGCGATGATCCGTGGCGGCCACATCAACCTGGCCATCCTCGGCGCGATGCAGGTCACCGACAAGGGCGACCTGGCCAACTGGATGGTGCCGGGCAAGATGGTCAAGGGCATGGGCGGAGCGATGGACCTGGTGGCGGGCGTGCAGCGCGTGGTGGTGCTGATGGAGCACACCGCCAAGAACGGCGAGCACAAGATCCTGTCCGAGTGCACCCTGCCGCTGACCGGCGTGGGGGTGGTCGACCGCATCATCACCGACCTGGCAGTGTTCGACGTCACCGATGCTGGCCTCACGCTGGTGGAAGCGGCTCCGGGCGTCGGCCTGGAGGAACTGAAGGCCAGAACCGGCGTGGCTTTCATCTGAGGGCTGTTTCAGGGGAAGTCCCGCATGGCCGATGGCGTTCTGGGCGTTGCAGGCGCCCGGAACTGCCGCTGCGAACCCGCAGGGCATGCGAACGGACGGCGCACGGGGACGGTCGCCGGCCCGCACGGATCCTGCATGATTCATGGTGGAGCCGGCCCGCCGGGCGAAGGTCGCCTACAATCCGCGTCCTCCTGTTCGATGACGACGTGCCGATGCCCGCGAAGCCGATGTCCGCCGCCGGAAAATTGTTTGCTGTCGCCGCCCTGATCGAGGGCGCGACCTGGGCCGGGCTGCTGGTCGGCATGCTGCTCAAGTACGGTACGCAGACGACCGAACTGGGCGTGTGGCTGTTCGGGCGCCTGCATGGGCTGGCGTTCCTGTTCTACGTGGTGGCCAGTGTCCATGCCGGTGTGCGGCAGCGTTGGCCGCTGTGGGCGCTGCTGCTGGCCCTGCTGGCGGCAGTGCCGCCGCTGGTCACCGTGCCGCTGGAATGGTGGTACCGCCGCCGCGGCCTGCTGTCGCCCGCGCGCTGAGCCGGCCGCCGCTTGGCGGCCGCCATGGGGGCAGGGTGCCTGGCGGTGGCATCGATGATGCCGTCGCCGCCTGGCCGGGGATGCGGGCCAGGTGCCGGCGATGCGGTCGATCCGCCGCACCGGGCATGTTCGCAGCCTGTTTAGGTTCGATCTTCTAGCTTTTAGCGCTTGCCTGTCTCTCGGAGAGCCCCGTGCACCACGGAAGCCCTGTTTCCTCCGTTCCCGTCCCCCTGCCGGTGACGGCGCTTCCTTCCTTCCAGGCGCGTTCCGGCGCGCGGTGGAAGCCATGAGCGATGCGTCCAGCGCCCTGCGCGACGCCGGCATCGCGGTGCTGCCGGCGGAAAGCCCGCTGCCGATGCCCGTGCAGTCGCTGCGGCAGGGGCGCCTGCAGGGGCGGCGGCAGGACACCTCGCCGCCGAACATCGTGCTGCGCCGGCTGTACGTGTTCGGCAGCACGGTGGCGATGACGGCGGTAGCCACCTGGATGATGGCCGGGGTGCTGGCCAATGGCGGCATCAACGTGCTCGAAGCCTGCCTGCTGGGGTTGTTCGTGCTGCTGTTCGCGTGGATCGCGTTTTCCTTCGTCAGCAGCCTGGCGGGCCTGCAGGCCCTGCTGCGCGGGCGGCGCAAGCTGGGCATCCATCCGCATGCGCCGCTGCCGCAACTGCGCAGCCGCACCGCGCTGCTGATGCCCACCTACAACGAGGACCCGCGGCGGATGATGGCCGGGCTGCAGGCCATCTACGAATCGGTGGCGGCCACCGGCCAGCTCGACCGCTTCGATTTCTTCGTGCTCAGCGACACCACGCGCCAGGCCATCGGCCGTGCCGAGGAACAGGTGTTCGCGCGGCTGGTCGAGGCCAGTGGCGGCCGTGGCCGGCTGTTCTACCGGCGCCGCGCCGACAACGCCGGGCGCAAGGCCGGCAACATCGCCGACTGGGTGCGGCGTTTCGGCGGCGCCTATCCGCAGATGCTGATCCTGGACGCGGACAGCCTGATGACCGGCGAGGTGATCGTGCGCCTGGCCTCGGCGATGGAGAACCATCCAGGGGTCGGCCTGATCCAGTCGTTGCCGGCGGTGGTCGGCGGGCGTACCGCGTTCGCGCGCATGCAGCAGTTCGGCGGACGCGTCTACGGCCCGGTGATGGCCTATGGCGTGGCCTGGTGGCATGGCGCGGAGAGCAACTACTGGGGCCACAACGCGGTGATCCGCACCCGCGCCTTCGCCGAGCAGGCCGGCCTGCCGGAACTTCCGGGACGCAAGCCGTTCGGCGGGCACGTGCTCAGCCACGATTTCGTCGAGGCCGCGCTGATGCGCCGTGGCGGCTGGGCCGCGCACATGGTGCCCTACCTGCAGGGCAGCTACGAGGAGGGCCCGCCGACGCTGACCGACCTGCTGATCCGCGACCGCCGCTGGTGCCAGGGCAACCTGCAGCATTCCAAAGTGGTCACCGCGGCCGGCCTGCACTGGATCAGCCGCGTGCACATGCTGGTCGGCATCGGCCACTATTTCACCGCGCCGATGTGGGCGATGCTGATGCTGATCGGCATGGCCATCCCGCTGGTGCATGGCGGCATCGACCTGGCCGAGGAACTGCACCTGCGGCTGTCGCCGGTGCACTACTGGCGCGGCCTGGACGAACAGGGCGTGCTGTGGGTGTTCGTCGTGACCATGGGCGTGCTGCTGGCGCCCAAGGCGATGGGCTACGTGGCCATGCTCAGCGCGCGCAGCGAGCGGCAGGGGTGCGGCGGCGCCCTGCGCGCATTCGTCTCGGTGCTGCTGGAAACGCTGCTGGCCGCGCTGATGGCGCCGGTGGTGATGTACGTGCAGTCGCGCGGCGTGGCCGAAGTGCTGGCCGGCAAGGACTCGGGCTGGGATGCGCAGCAGCGCGACGATGGTCGTGTCTCGTGGGTCGCCTTGCTGCGCAGCTATGGCGGGCTGAGCGTGTTCGGCCTGGCGATGGGGGCGATGGCCTATGCGGTATCGCCGTCGCTGGCGGCATGGATGGCGCCGGTGGTGATCGGCATGGCGCTGGCGGTGCCGGTGGTGGGCCTCACCTCTTCGCGCAAGATCGGCGACTGGCTGCGGCGACATCGGTTGCTGTCCATCCCCGAGGAGAGCGCGCCGCCGCTGGTGCTGGTGCGGGCGGCCGAACTGCGTGCTGCGGCGATGCAGGAGCCGCTTTCCGTGGAGTAGCAGGGCGGCTCCTTGTTCTGTTGACGGCCGCGGTTTCTGGTTTGGTTTCCGGCTGTAGAAAGGATCGGGTGTCGTAACGGGTTGAAGGGTGAAGATGCCTTTGCCTTTGCCTTTGCTTTCGCTGTTGCTGTTGCTGTTGCTGTGCCTTTTGCTTTCAGAACCCCTTCCGCAGCGACGGAGCCGACGGACAAGACCCCGCAGGGGCGACGTGCATGGATGCACGTCGTTTTTCGACACGACAGGGACGTCCTGTCGAAAAATCCCGGCGGCGGAGTGGACCCGGAGTGCCGCAGGCACGGTGGGCGCGGAGGCAGGGGCGTGTTTTCTCTTGGTTACTTCTCTTTGCACGAGCAAAGAGAAGTAACTCGCTCCTGCGAAGCAGGGGCGAAAGCTTTGCTTTCAAGCTTCTGCTTTCATGTTTGGCCTCTGCCTTGATCTCTGGCTTGGTCCTTTGACTATCGCGTTGGTACAGACGTCTAGAGGAAGCCAGAGCAAGGCAGAAACAGGATCAAAGGCTTTCGCTCCCCTTCGGGGCGCGAGCCACCTTGACCAGCCATTCGGCTGTTGAAAAAGCCCCTCTTTGCTCGTGCAAAGAAACGTGGCCCAAAGAAAGCACGCCCTGCCTCCACGCCCGACGCGCTGTGCGCGCCGGGTCCACTCCGCCAGCGGGATTTTTCTACGCGACATCCATGTCGCGTAGAAAAACGACGCACATCCATGTGCGTCGCCCTTCGGGTTTTTCCCGCCGGCTCCGTCGCTGCGGAAGGGGATACGGAAGTCAAAAACCAGGGCAAAAGCAAAATCACAGCAACAGCAAACGACCAGCATCGGCCTTGCCTCCCGCCCACAGGCATAATGCGCCCCGGTCCCTTGGAGTCGCATGCAATGCTGGAAACAGTGGAACAGGAAACCGGCGCGGCGCCGGAATGGTCGGTGATCTGGCTGCACGGGCTGGGTGCCGACGGCCATGACTTCGCGCCGATCGTGCCGGAGCTGGTGCGGCCGCACTGGCCGGCGATCCGCTTCGTGTTCCCGCATGCGCCCAAGCGCCCGGTCAGCATCAACAACGGCATGCCGATGCGCGCCTGGTACGACATCGTCAGCCTGGATTTCCGCAGCCGTGCCGACGCCACCGGCGTGGCCGAGTCGGTGGTGCAGGTGGAGGAGCTGATCGCGCGCGAGCAGGCGCGCGGCATTCCCCTTGGCCGCATCCTGCTGGCGGGCTTCTCGCAGGGCGGCGCCATCACCCTGTCCGCCGGCCTGCGCCGGCGCCAGCCGCTGGCGGGGTTGATCGCCCTGTCCAGCTATCTGCCGGAAGTGGATGCCGCCGCCGCGCAGCTGGCGGAAGACGCCACCGCGCAGCCGGTATTCATGGCCCACGGCAGCGGCGACCCGGTGATCCCGGTGCAGATCGCCGAGCACAGCATGCAGGTGCTCAAGCAGCTGGGCTTCGGCGTGGAGTGGCACCGCTACCCGATGGCGCACCAGGTCTGCGCCGAGGAGATCCAGGCCCTCGGCGACTGGCTGCAGGCGCGTTTCGCACAGGACTGACGCCGGCGGCGGCCCCCGGGGACGGCCGGCAGCTGCCGGTCCGTGCCGGGGTTGGCTAACATGCGTCATCCGGGGAGGACTGCAGGGCAGGGGATGGCGATGAAAGTGCTCATTGCCGATGACGAACCGCTGGCGCGCGAACGCCTGCGCATGCTGCTGTCCGCCCACGGCGACGTGGTGGTGGTGGCCGAGTCCGGCGACGGCCAGGCGACGCTGGATGCCTGCGCGCGCGCACAGCCGGACGTGGTGCTGCTGGACATCGCCATGCCCGGCATCGATGGCCTGGACGTGGCGCGGCATCTGGCGCGGCTCGAGCCGCGCCCGGCGGTGGTGTTCTGCACCGCCTACGACTCGCATGCGCTGTCGGCGTTCGAGGCGGCCGCCATCGACTACCTGATGAAGCCGGTGCGCGGCGAGCGGCTGGCAACCGCGCTGGAACGGGCCCGGACCTTCCTCGCCGGGCGGGTCGGCGCGGCGGTACCCGCCGCGGCCGGGCGCCGGGTGCTGTGCGCGCGCCTGCGCGGCAACCTGCGGCTGATCCCGCTGGAGGATGTGTTCTACCTGCAGGCCGAGGAAAAGTACGTGGTGGTCCACCACGTCCATGGCGAGGACCTGATCGAGGAGTCGCTGCGCTCGCTGGAGGAAGAGTTCGGCACGCGTTTCGTGCGCATCCACCGCAACTGCCTGGTTTCCCGGGGACGCCTGCAGGAACTGCGGCGGACCGCGGCCGGGCAGGTGCAGGCGGTGCTGCGCGGCGTGGCGCAGCCGCTGGAGGTGAGCCGCCGCTGCGTGGCGGCGTTGAAGGCGGAACTGGCCGGCACGTGAGCACTGCGCCGATAATGGCGCCATGAACATGCTGCGCATCGCTACCCGCAAGAGCCCGCTCGCCCTGTGGCAGAGCGAACACGTCGCCGCCCGCCTGCGCCACGCGCACCCGGGCCTGTCGGTCGAACTGGTGCCGATGAGCACGCGCGGCGACGAAGTACTGGACCGCTCGCTGGCCGCCATCGGCGGCAAGGGGCTGTTCCTCAAGGAACTGGAACTGGCGATGCTGCGCGGCGAAGCCGACTGCGCGGTGCATTCGCTCAAGGACGTGCCGATGGAACTGGACGCGCCGTTCGCGCTGCCGGCGATCCTGGAGCGCGCCGATCCTGCCGATGCCTTCGTCTCCAACCGCTACGCCACGCTGGACGCGCTGCCGCATGGCGCCGTCGTCGGCACCTCCTCGCTGCGCCGCCAGGCCCAGCTGCGCGCGCTGCGCCCGGACCTGCAGTCGCGCGACCTGCGCGGCAACGTCAACACCCGCCTGGCCAAGCTCGATGCCGGCGACTACGACGCCATCATCCTGGCCTGCGCCGGGCTGGAACGCCTGGAACTGGGCGGACGCATCCGCGACCGCCTGCGCGCGCCGCAATGGCTGCCGGCGCCGGCGCAGGCGGCCGTGGCGGTGGAATGCCGCGCCGATGCCGCCGGCGTGATCGCGCTGCTGGAGGTGCTGGACGATGCGGGCACGCGCGCCTGCGTGGAAGCAGAGCGGGCGATGAACCGAGCGCTGGACGGCAGCTGCCACGTGCCGGTGGCCGGGCTGGCGCAGTGGCGCGGCGATGACCTGTGGCTGCAGGGTCTGGTCGGCGGCGTCGCCGACGGGCGCAGCGTCCGCGCCGAGGCGCAGGGGCCCGGCAGCGATCCGGAGACGCTGGGCCGCGCGGTGGCGCGGCAACTGCTGGATGCCGGTGCCGGCGAACTGCTGCGGTAGACAGGCCCGGAAACGACGCAGGAGCGCACTTGGGTGCGCTCCTGCGGGTATCGCGCCAGGAGGGCGGCTTACTTGAAGCTGTAGACCACGTTCATCGTGGTCAGGGTATCGGTCTTGCGCTTGTCCTCGGCCACGTCGCTGTTGTAGCGGGCCTGCCAGCCGGCCTTCAGCGCGAAGTGGCTGTTCATCGCCACCGAAACGCCGAAATCGTTCTGCGCGAAGGTGTTGTACGAACCAGACTCGACCAGCAGGGTGTTCACCAGGTCGGTGTTCTCGGTGAGGCCGAACTTCAGGTCGAACAGGCCGCGGCCGATCAGGCCGGTGCGGTTCTCGTCGGTCTCGGAATTGTGCGAGCGGCGCACGCCGGGGCCGATCTGGGTGTCCAGGACCAGGCGCTTCCCATCGATCAGGCGGGTGCCGTAGCCCAGACCGAAGCTGCCCTGGCGGTCGTAGGTGGCGAAATCGTCGCTTTCATAGCGCACCGTGGCGGTCAGCTGGCGGTGCTCGCCCAGCTGCAGGGCGCTGCCGGCGCTGGCGGTGTAGCGGTTGGCGGTGGTCTGGCGTTTGCGGTAGGTGCTGCCGTCGTCGGCGGTCTGCTTGTACTCGGCGCTGGAGCGCAGGCCGAACAGGTCCATGCTGTGCACCCAGTCGTCGTCGGTGTAGCGCAGCTTCAGGCGGCCGTTGAAGCTCTCGGTGGTGCTGTTGCCGTGGGCCGAGGCGAAGCCGAGTTCGCCGCCGCTGCCGCTCCAGGGCGAGGTCATCGCGGCAGGGTCGGAGGCATCGTCCGCCCACGCCATCGGGGCGCACAACAGCAACGGCAGGAACAGGGAAACACGCAGGGACATCGGGAGATCTCCGGGAGAAGTCGGGAACGGGAAGCGTTTTCATGATACCGGATGGCTCCGCCCCGCCAGCCGCCCCCTCCCGGCCGCTTCGCCCCCGGTTAAGCCTGGCGGCCTCCTTGCCGCGCGCCATTCAGCGCCGAGTCGGACATAATCGGGCCATGGACCGCTACGAACGCATCAACGCACTGCATCGCCAGCTCAAGTCCGCCCGCTACCCGATCACGGTGGCGCGCCTGCAGGATGAACTGGGCTGCTCACGGGCCACGGTCTACCGCGACCTGGCCTTCCTGCGCGACGCCCTGATGGCGCCGGTGGAGGGCGACGGCGAGGCCGGTTTCCGCTACCAGAGCGGGGAAAGCGACCGCTTCGAACTGCCCGGGCTGTGGCTCAGCTCGGAGGAGCTGCATGCGCTGCTGGCCTCGCAGCACCTGCTGGCGCGTACCGGCGGCGGCGTGCTGTCCTCGGTGCTGGCGCCATTGCAGCAGCGCATCGAAAGCCTGCTGGCGGCCCAGGCCGGCGCCTCGTCGTGGCCGGTGGAGCGGGTGCGGGTGATCCCGCACCGCGGCCGCAAGCTCGACGAGGCCAGCTTCCGCACCGTGGCCTCGGGCGTGCTCGAGCGCAGGCAGCTGTCCTTCGATTACCGCGCGCGTTCGACCGACGAGGTCACCCGGCGCACGGTCTCGCCGCAGCGCATCACCCATTACCGCGACAACTGGTACCTCGACGCCTGGGACCATGGCCGCGAGGCGCTGCGCAGCTTCGCGGTGGACCGCATCCACAAGGCGCGGGTGATCGACCAGGTCGCCCGCGACATCCCCGACGGCGAGCTGGACGAGCAGCTGGGCGCCGGCTACGGCATCTTCTCCGGCGCGCCCAAGGGCTGGGCAACCATCGTGTTCAGCGCCAAGGCCGCGCGCTGGGTGGCCGACGAGCACTGGCACTCCAAGCAGCAGGGCCGCTTCCTGGCCGACGGCCGCTACGAGCTGAAGGTGCCGTACAGCGTCTCGCGCGAACTGCTGATGGACGTGCTGCACTACGGCTCGGATGCGGAGATCGTCGAACCGCAGTCGCTGCGCGAGCAGGCCAAGGCGCTGCTGTCGCTGGCGCTGAGCAACTACGACTGAGGCTGCCCGCCGCGCAAAGCCGGCCGGCTTGACCCAGGTCATGGGGCGGCGGTGGCGCCCTCGCCAGAATCGATGGCCCCGATGGCACGGAGCCGCCGCATGGCCTTCCACGATCTGCGCGGTTTCCTGCAGCACCTGGGCGCACGCGGCCAGCTGCGCGAACTCCCCGTGCCGGTGGACCCTGAACTGGAAAGCACGGCGCTGTGCCTGCGCGCGCTGCAGGCACAGGGACCGGCGCTGCTGATGCCGGCCACCGGCTCGGCGCATCCGCTGCTGGGCAATCTGTTCGGCCACCGGCGCCGCATCGAACTGGCCCTGGCCGGGCGGCCGCTGGCGTCGCTGCGCGAACTCGGCGAATTGCTGGCCGCAGTCAAGGAGCCGCGCTGGCCGGACAACCTGCGCCAGGCGCTGGCGCAGTGGCCGGAACTGGCGCAGCTGGCGCACGTGGCGCCGCGCCGGGTGGACGAGGCCGCGTTCAACGAGGACGTGCGCAGCGGCGGGGACGTCGACCTGGGCGTGCTGCCGGTGCAGCGCTGCTGGCCGGAGGATGCCGGCAGGCTGGTCACCTTCGGCCTGGTGGTCACCCGCGGCACGCGCCAGGCGCGGCAGAACGTGGCGATCTACCGGCAGCAGGTGATCGGCCGCAACCGGGTGATCATGCGCTGGCTGCCGCACCGCGGCGGCGCGCTGGATTTCGCCGACTGGCAGGCCGCGCACCCCGACCGGCCATTCCCGGTGCTGGTGGCGATCGGCGCCGATCCGGCGACCCTCCTGGCCGCCGTGGCGCCGCTGCCCGACACGCTGTCCGAATACGAATTCGCCGGCCTGCTGCGCGCCTCGCGCACCCGCGTCTGGCGCAGCGGCCTGACCGGCCTGGACGCGCCGGCCGGCGCGGAGATCCTGCTGGAAGGCTTCATCCAGCCGGGCGACACCGCGCTGGAAGGCCCGTTCGGCGACCACACCGGCTACTACAACGCGCAGGGCACCTTCCCGGTGCTCACCATCGAGCGCATGCGCCTGCGCGCTGGCGCGATCTACCACGGCAGCTACATGGGGCGCGCGCCGCACGACGAACCCTCGGTGCTGTCGATGGCGCTGAACGATGTGTTCGTGCCGATCCTGCGCAAGGTGTTCCCGGAGATCGTGGATTTCTACCTGCCGCCGGAAGCGTGCTCGTACCGCGTCGCGGTGGTGAGCATCCGCAAGCAGTACCCGGGCCATGCGCGGCGGATCATGATGGGTATCTGGTCCTACCTGCGCCAGTTCACCTATACCAAGTTCGTGATCGTCACCGACGAGGACATCGACGTGCGCGACTGGCCGCAGGTGATCTGGGCAATCTCCACGCGGGTGGACCCGGCGCGCGACAGCATGCTGGTGGAGAACACCCCGATCGACTACCTGGATTTTTCCAGCCCGACGCCGAACCTGGGTTCGAAGCTCGGGCTGGACGCCACCCACAAGTGGCCGGCGGAGACCAGCCGCACCTGGAGCCGGCCGATCCGGCTCGATCCGGCGGTGGAGCGGCGCGTGGATGCGCTGTGGCGCACGGCGATGGCGGACTGAATCAGTCCGCCGTGGCGTCCCACTGCGGGTCGTCGAACAGCTGCGGGTAGCGCGCCAGCGCCGAACGCATGCCTGCGATCTCCTGCACCGGCACCTGTTGCGATGTACGCACCGCTTCGGCGCCGGCCAGGAACTGCGCCAGCAGGCCATGCAGCGCCACGTCGGCATCGGGTTCCAGCCTGCAGTTGGCGAAGATGCCGTCGACCGCGGTGTCGATCAGCGCCGCGGTGCTGCGGGCCTGGGCGATGCCCATGTGGCCGTGTTCGTAGTGCTCCAGCGCCTGCACCGCCACGCGGATGCCGCGCATGCCTTCGCGCAGCGGTGCGTCGGTGGTCCAGCGCTGCGCGGGCGCGGGCGCGGGCGCGGGCGCCGTGGCGGCAGCTGGCGCGTGCGCGTGGGCGGCGTGCGCCGACTGCGCGGTGGCCAGCTGTGCGGACAACGCGCCTGCAAGGATGAGCGTGGAGGCGGAAAGCAGGGTCGTGCGTCGCATCGTTCTTCTCCGGGACGATGGGAGATGCCCACCTGCGACGCAGCATCACACGCGCCCGGCATGCCGCCCATGATCCACGTCAACGCCGTACGCGGACGCAGCTTGACCCATGTCAAGGACGTGCGCGGCCACCGGCAGGATCATGCCGGCTCCATCGCGCTGGAGCCACCGCATGCAACTGGTATGTCCCGCCGGCAATCTGCCGGCCCTGCAGGCGGCGGTGGATGCGGGAGCCAACGCGGTCTATGCCGGCTTCCGCGACCAGACCAATGCGCGCGCCTTCCCCGGCCTGAATTTCTCCGACGACGAGCTGCGCGCCGGCATCCGCTATGCGCATGCGAGGAAGGCCAGCGTCTACCTGGCGCTGAACACCTATCCCGACAGCGCGCGCCTGAAGGACTGGCATGCCGCCGTGGACAAGGCCGCGGCACTGGGCGCCGATGCCATCATCGCCGCCGAGATGGCGGTGCTGGACTACGCCGCGCGCACCCATCCGCGGCTGCCGCGCCATCTTTCCGTGCAGGGCTCGGCGACCACCGCGCCGGCCCTGCGCTATGCATACGAGCGTTTCGGCATCAGCCGCGCGGTGCTGCCGCGCGTGCTGTCGCTGCAGCAGGTGGAGCGGTTGTGCGAGAAGTCGCCGGTGGCGCTGGAGGTGTTCGCCTTCGGCAGCCTGTGCATCATGGTGGAAGGCCGCTGCCAGCTCTCCAGCTACGTCACCGGCACCTCGCCCAACCGCCACGGCGTGTGTTCGCCGGCGAAATTCGTGCGTTGGGAAGAGCAGCACGACGGCAGCCGCAGCGTCCGCCTGAACGACGTGCTGATCGACGAATTCAAGCCGGAGGAGCCGGCCGGTTATCCCACCGTGTGCAAGGGCCGCTTCGAGGTCGGCAACGAGATCTTCCATGCGCTGGAGGAACCCACCAGCCTCAATACGATGGAGCTGCTGCCGCGACTGAAGCAGATCGGCGTGGCCGCGCTGAAGATCGAGGGCCGCCAGCGTGGCGTGGCCTATGTCGGTCCGGTCACGCGTACCTGGCGCAGGGCCATCGACCAGGTCATGGCCGACGAAGCGCGCTGGCAGCTCCGGCCGGAATGGCAGGCGGAGCTGTCGCGCCACGCCGAAGGCCACCAGACCACGCTGGGCCCGTACCACCGCGCCTGGCACTGAAGGAACAACGATGAAACTCAGCCTGGGTCCGCTGCAGTACTTCTGGCCGCGCGAACGTACGTTCGCGTTCTACCGCGAGGCGATCCACTGGCCGCTCGACATCGTCTACCTCGGCGAAACCGTGTGCAGCAAGCGCCGCGAGCTGCGCACCGCGGACTGGCTGGCGCTGGCCGGGGAGCTGGCGGCGTCGGGCAAGCAGGTCGTGCTGTCCACGCTGGCGCTGATCGAGGCCGAATCCGAACTCAGCGTGCTCGACCGGCAGGTGTCGCACGGCGGTTTCTGGATCGAGGCCAACGATCTGTCGGCGGTGCAGCTGTGCCGCGAAAAGGGCCGTCCGTTCGTGGCCGGGCCCTCGCTCAACGTCTACAACCACCGCGCGCTGGCGATGCTGGCAGAGGACGGGCTGCGCCGCTGGGTGCCGGGCGTGGAGCAGGGCCGCGCGCTGATCGGCGAACTGGCTGATGCCTGCATCGCCGGAGGCGGCGCAATGCCGGAGCTGGAAGTGACGGCGTGGGGGCGCCTGCCGCTGTCGTACTCGGCGCGTTGCTTCACCGCCCGCGCGCTGGACGTGCCCAAGGACCAGTGCGGCTTCCGCTGCATCGAACATCCCGATGGCATGCCGCTGGCCACCCGCGAAGGGCGCCCGTTCCTGCGCATCAACGGCATCTCGGTGCAGGGCGAGGAAATCACCGACCTTGGCCCGGAGCTGCCGGAACTGCGTGCGCTGGGCGTGGACATCCTGCGCCTGTATCCGCAGGCCGCGGGCATGGAAGCGGTGGTGCGGCATTTCGATGCCGCCCGCGCCAGCGTGGTGGCGCCTGCCCGCATCGGCCAGCGCAACGGCTACTGGCATGGCGAACCGGGCATGCGCACGACCGCATGAGCCCGTGCATCCCGCCCGCGAGGCGGGATGCGCTTGCGCTCAATGCCGCCGCGCATGGGCCTCGCGCGCGGCCCGCAGCAGCCGGCTGCCGCGCTGCAGGGCGATCCGCTGCGCCAGCGGTATCGCTTCCCAGGGCATGCGGTCGAGCAGGTTGCGCAGCAGCAGGCCCAGTTCGGTATCGCCGGTCAGTTCCAGCCGGCGCTGGAAGAACAGGGTGTCGGCGTCCTCCTGGCGGCTGGCCAGCAGCGACAGGTCGGTGGCGCTGCCGCGGATCGTGGCTTCCGCATCGCCCTCGGCCAAACGCAGGCGGCCATCGGCCAGCTCGATCACCCAGCGCAGGCCGAGATCGCGCACGTCGATGCCGAGCCGCCGGCCTTCGAGGGCCTCCAGGCTGCGCAGCACCTCCGGCGCGGAGACGGCGCGTTCGAGTACGCGCGGAACCACCCGGGCATGCACCGGTTCCGGTATCCGCGACAGCAGCGGGCGCCAGTAGCGTGGCGGCGGCAGCCAGCGCAGCAGGCGGGAGGCGAGGCCGGACGGGGAGGGAATGGACATGGCGATGCCTTCGGAAGCGGGCGGGGAAGCGGCCGGTGTGAGCTGGCGATGGTGGGCCTGGGCGATCAGGGTCTGCATCACCGGCACCACGCTTTCGCCCTCCAGGCCGCGAAGGCGCGCGCGCCGTCGCGCGCGCTCGAGTACGGCGCGTTCGCGTTCGGGATCCCGCCGGCACAGGCCGGCGTGCGCCTTGGCGCGGCCGGCGATGGCAGCCAGCCGCTGGCGCCCGGCGAACAGTTCCACCATGCCGTCGTCGACCCGGTCGATAGCGTGGCGCGTGCAGGCCAGTACCAGGCGGTCGAACCAGGCATTCATGATTGCCGGCCCGGTCGTGGGCCGGGTGTCGCGATGGAGTCGATGCGCATGGCGGTGTCCTGCTGGAGACCGCCATGCTAGGGCGCCGCCGGTGGGCGGCGATTGATGCAGGTCAAGCCCGCCCGGTTCCGCGGGGCGGGGCGAGGGTCACTTCTGGTTGGGAACCTCGAAGCCCAGCCTGCCGACCTGCTCCGGGTGCTGCGGCACGCGCTTGAGCTTGTCGGTATTGACCTCGTAGCGGTCGCGCAGGCGCTGCGCAAGCTGCCGGTACAGCGCGGCGTCCATGTCCGGCTCGCGGGCGAAGATCCATGCCATCTCGCGGCCCGGGTAACCGATCAGCGCCCAGGAATAGTCCGGCGCCACTTCCAGGATGCGCGAGTGGGTCGGCACCACCTTGTAGAACCACGTACGCCAGCGGCGGTTGCCGCTGTCCTCGTCCACGCGCGCGCGCAGGTCGATTTCCTCTTCCGGCGCATCGAAGCCATCGCGGTACTGGTAGCGGATGGAGACGCGGTCGCCGCCGCGCAGGCTGTAGGTGTTGATGCTGGCGACATGGCCGCGCTCGACGAAATTCGGAACCCGTCCGATCACGTACCAGCGGCCCATGAAGCGTTGCAGGTCGATCGGGCCTTCGGCGACGCCCCTGGCTTCGACGGCCGCCGGTGCGGCGTCCTGCGCGAGGGCCGGCGCCAGCGGCAGGGTCAGGCTCAGCAACAAAGCGGACAGGAACGCAGGGATGGGTCGCATTGCGGGGCGGAGCGCCTTGATGGGTGACGCCAGCATGTTCGATGGGCGGCGATGGATGCGTCAATGCCCGGTCGCAACCCCTGAGATGGACGACCGGCAGCATGCGCCTGAACCCGTTACCGGAGCGTGTCATGGCCGAGTCGTCCCGCAGCAATACCGTCGAATATCCCGATCCGCGCGTGTTGCGCTGCGTCAGGCAGGCCGTGCTTGCCGGGCTGGCCTTGGTGCTGGTGTGGCCGGCGATGCGCGGCAGCAGTGTCTGGATCGGCTGGCTGCCGTTGTGGCTGCTGGGCATGCCGCTGAGCGCGTGGTGGGCGCTGTACCGGTTCCGCCTGCCGGCGGCATGGCGCATGCGGCCACGGGCGGCGGGCAACCGGCAACGGCCGCAGGCCCGGCGCCTGCGCCGTCCGCGCCGCGGTACGGCGGTGCGGGCGGCCTGACCTTCGACAGGGGAAGGCGGCACCGGCGCTGTGCTAGCGTTCGCGGCTTATGACCGCATGGAGCCATCATGTCCCGATTCACTTCCGCCTGCCTTGCCGCGGGTTTGATTTCCGCAAGCCTGTCCGGGGCCGTCATGGCCGCTGACGCCGACCAGGACAAGTACGCCTGGCTGGAGGACGTCACCGGCGACAAGCCGCTGGCCTGGGTGAAGGAGCAGAACGCCAAGGCCGAGGCCCGGCTGGCGCAGAGCCCGCAGTTCAAGCAGATGGAAGCCGGCATCCGCCAGGTGCTGGATTCGGACGCCAAGATCCCCGGCGTCGAGAAGATCGGCGACTACTACTACAACTTCTGGAAGGACAAGCAGCACGAGCGCGGCGTCTGGCGCCGCACCACGCTGGTGGAGTACCGCAAGGCCGAGCCGCTGTGGGAAACCGTGCTGGACCTGGATGCGCTGAACAAGGCCGAGGGCGAGAACTGGGTGTGGCACGGCGCCAACTGCCTGCGCCCGGAATACACCCGCTGCCTGATCGCGCTGTCGCGCGGCGGCGCCGATGCCGACGTCACCCGCGAATTCGACATCGCGAAGAAGGACTGGATCAAGGACGGCTTCTTCCGTCCGGAAGCCAAGGGCGGCCTGGGCTGGATCGACCGCGACAACGTGTTCGTCTATACCGATTTCGGCGATGGCACGATGACCACCTCCGGTTATCCGCGCGTGGTCAAGCGCTGGAAGCGCGGCACGCCGATGTCCGCGGCCACCCCGGTGTACGAGGGCACGCCGGAGGACATGTACATCGCGGCGATGCATGACGACACGCCGGGCTTCGAGCACGACTTCGTCAGCCGCACCATCGCCTTCTACAACAACGAATTGTTCCTGATCGGCGCCGATGGCGCGTTGACGAAGATCGACGCGCCGAACTCGGCCGAGAAGGCCGTGCGCCGCCAATGGCTGACCCTGGAACTGCGCGAGCCGTGGACCGTGGGCGGCAGGACCTATGCCGCCGGCTCGCTGCTGGCGACGAAGTTCGACGACTTCATGGCCGGCAAGCGCGAGTTCGACGTGCTGTTCGCGCCGACCGACACCACCTCGCTGGCCGGCGCGGTGTGGACGAAGAACTATGTCGTGCTGAACGTGCTGGACGACGTCAAGAACCGCCTGCAGGTGCTGACGCACGGTGCCGATGGCTGGACCCGCAGCGACTTCACCGGCGCCCCGGCGTTCGGCACCATCGGTGTCGGTGCAGTGGACCCGGACGAAAGCGATGCGGTGTGGATGACCGTCACCGACTACCTGACCCCGACCACGCTGGCCCTGGCGCAGATCGGCCAGCAGCCGGAAGTGCTCAAGACCATGCCGGCGTTCTTCGATGCCAGCGGCAAGGTGATCGAGCAGCACTTCGCCACCAGCAAGGACGGCACCCGCGTGCCGTACTTCGTGGTGCACGACAAGGCGATGAAGCTGGACGGTTCCAACCCGACCCTGCTGTATGGCTACGGCGGCTTCGAGATCTCGCTGACCCCGTCCTACTCCGGCGGCATGGGCCGTGCGTGGCTGGACAAGGGCGGCGTGTACGTCGTGGCCAACATCCGCGGCGGCGGCGAGTACGGCCCGCGCTGGCACCAGGCGGCGCTGAAGCAGAACCGCCACAAGGCCTACGAGGACATGGCGGCGGTGGCGCAGGACCTGGTCAGCCGCCGGATCACCTCGGCCAGGCACCTGGGCGTGCAGGGCGGCAGCAACGGCGGCCTGCTCACCGGCAACATGCTCACCCAGTACCCGGAGCTGTTCGGTGCGGTGGTGGTGCAGGTGCCGCTGCTGGACATGAAGCGCTACAGCCACCTGCTGGCCGGCGCCTCGTGGATGGCCGAGTACGGCAACCCGGACACGGCCGACTGGGAGTTCATCAAGACCTTCTCGCCGTACCACCTGTTCGACGCGAAGAAGAATTACCCGCCGGTGCTGTTCACCACCTCCACCCGCGACGACCGCGTGCATCCGGGCCATGCCCGCAAGATGGCGGCCAAGATGATCGACGCCGGCAAGAACGTGACCTACTACGAGAACATCGAAGGCGGCCACGGCGGCGCGGCGAACAATGCGCAGGCCGCGCACATGTCGGCGCTGGCCTACAGCTTCCTGTGGGAGCAGCTCAGCAGGAAGTGACAGCAACAGGATGCAGGCGACAACGCCGCCGCAAGGCGGCGTTGTCGTTTGGAGGGAGAAAATCTCCTCGCTCCGGAAAAACTGCAGGCACTACCAGGATGTATCTGGAGGAAAGCCCCCCGGGTCAGGGGGCGCGCCGAAGGCGCGGGGTGCGGCAAGCGAAAGACGGGGCCCGCGGTTTGCAGCGCGAATCGTGGGGTGTCAGCGCGAAGCGATGACCTGTCCCCAGCTCTCCAGCCCACGCCCGATCCGCGCCACCGCTTCCTGCAGCCGCGCCACCTCCTGGGTATAGGCGATGCGCACGTGCTGGCCTGCGCGGTGATGGCCGAAGTCCAGCCCGGGCGTGAACGCCACGTGCTCGGTTTCCAGGAAATGCGCACAGAACGCCTGCGCGTCGTCGGTGAATGCGCTCACGTCGCAGTACAGGTAGAACGCGCCCTGCGGTTCGACGTCGATGCGGAACCCCAGTGCGCGCAGCGCCGGCAGCAGGTAGTCGCGGCGCTGGCGGAACTGCTCGCGGCGCTGCTCGAAGACCGCGATGGTCTCCGGCTCGAAGCAGGCCAGCGCCGCGTGCTGGGCCATCGACGGCGCGCTGATGTACAGGTTCTGCGCCAGCTTCTCCAGTTCGGGAACCGCGCGCTGCGGCGCCACCAGCCAGCCCAGCCGCCAGCCGGTCATGCCGAAGTACTTGGAGAAGCTGTTCAGCACGAAGGCCTCGTCGTCCACTTCCAGCACGCTGGGCGCGTCGAAGCCATAGGTCAGGCCGTGGTAGATCTCGTCCACCACCAGGTGCCCGCCGCGCGCTTTCAGCGCGGCCGACAGGGCGGCCAGCTGCGCGGCATCGAGCGTGGTGCCGGTGGGGTTGGCGGGCGAGGCGACCAGCGCGCCGACGCTGGCGGCGTTCCAGTGCCGCTCGACCAGCTCCGGGGTGAGCTGGTAGCCGCTGTCCGGGCCGACCGGGACCAGTTGCGCGGCGCCTTCCACCAGCCGCAGGAAATGGCGGTTGCAGGGATAGCCGGGATCGGCCAGCAGCCAGTGCCGGCCGGGGTCGACCAGCAGGCTGGAGGCCAGCAGCAGGGCGCCCGAGCCGCCGGGCGTGACCAGGATGCGCTCGGGGTCGATGTCCAGCCGATGGCGGCTGCGGTAGAAGCCGGCGATGGCCTGGCGCAGCGCCGGCAGCCCGCGCGCGGCGGTGTAGCGGGTATGGCCGGCGGCCAGCGCGGCCTGGCCGGCGCGCACGATGGGCTCGGCGGTGGTGAAATCGGGCTCGCCGATCTCCAGGTGGATCACATCGAAGCCGGCCTGTTCCAGCGCGTTGGCGCGCGCCAGCAGCGACATGACGTGGAACGGGGCGATTTCGTGGCTGCGCCGGCTGTAGCCGGACGGCGTGGGGGCGGGGGCGTTCATCGCCGACATCATAGGCCGCCCGCCGCAGTCGGGTGGCCTGCGCTCCCATGGCACACTGTCGGCCATCGCCCGGGCGGCAGCGTGTCGTCCACGGAGCCCGTGCCATGAAACCCGCCCTTTGCCTGTTGGTCGCAAGCCTGATGATGAATACCGCCGTCGCCACCCCGCCCGTTCCGCCCGATGCCGAAAAGCGTCCCCACCCGGTCAAGGCGCCGTTCGGCGCGGTCCGCCAGGACGAGTACTACTGGCTGCGCGACGACGAGCGCAAGGACCCGGCGATGCTGGCCTACCTCACTGCCGAGAACGCCTACACCGACGCGCTGATGGCGCCGCTCAAACCGCTGGAGGAGACGCTCTACGCCGAGATCGTCGGCCGCATCAAGCAGGACGACGCCAGCGTGCCGTACCGCGAGCGCGGCTACTGGTACTACACCCGCTACGAGACCGGCAAGGACTACCCGGTGCACGCCCGCCGCAAGGGCGACATGCAGGCGCCTGAGGAAGTGCTGCTGGACCTGAACGCCATGGCCGAGGGCAAGGGCTATTTCGCCGTCGACGACATGGAAGTGAGCCAGGACAACCGCCTGCTGGCCTGGGCCGAGGATGACGTCGGCCGCCGCCAGTACGCGATCCGGTTCAAGGACCTCGCCACCGGTGAACTGCTGCCGGACGTGATCCAGGGCGTGTCGCCGAACGTGGTGTGGGCCGACGACAACCGCACCCTGTTCTACGTCGAGAACGACCCGGAGACCCTGCTCACCGTGCGGGTGAAGAAGCACGTGCTGGGCACGCCGGCCAGCAGCGATGCGCTGGTCTACGAGGAAGACGACGACAGCTTCTACATGGGCGTGGGCCGCACCCGCGACGACCGCTACATCACCATCGGCGTGGACAGCACCGTGTCCTCGGAGCTGCGCTATGCGCCGGCCGCCGACCCGGCCGTGTTCACCGTGCTGGCGCCGCGCGCGCGCGACGTGGAATACGACGCCGACCATTTCGACGGCCGCTGGGTGATCCGCACCAATGCCGATGGCGCGACCAACTTCAAGCTGGTCACCGCGGCGGACGGCGCCACCGCACGCGCGCAGTGGCAGGACTGGGTGAAGCACGATCCGCAGGTGCTGGTGGAAGGCTTCGAGCTGTTCGACGGCTATACCGCCATCGCCGAACGCGCCGAGGCGCTGGAGCGCGTGCGCCTGCTGTTCGCCGACGGCCGCAGCGAACTGGTCAAGGCCGACGAACCGGCGTATTCGATGGGCCTGTCGGTCAACGCCGAGCCGGAGACCGACTGGCTGCGCTACAGCTACACCTCGCTGACCACGCCGGCCACCACCTACGAGCTCAACGTGAAGACCGGCGAGCGCCGCCAGCTCAAGCAGCAGCCGGTGATCGGCTACGACCCGTCGCTGTACCAGACCGAGCGCGTGTGGGTGGCGGCGCGCGACGGCGCGAAGGTGCCGGTGTCGCTGGTCTATAAAAAGGGTTTCAAGAAGGACGGCAGCGCCGCGCTGTACCAGTACGCCTACGGCAGCTATGGCATGTCGATGGATCCGTACTTCAACCAGAGCGTGGTCAGCCTGCTCGACCGTGGCATGGTCTACGCCATCGCCCACATCCGCGGCGGCGAGGAGATGGGTCGCCACTGGTACGAGGACGGCAAGCTGCTGCACAAGCAGAATACCTTCAACGACTTCATCGACGTCACCCGCGCGCTGGTGGCGCAGGGCTGGGCGGCGAAGGACCGCGTGGCCGCGTCCGGCGGCAGCGCCGGCGGCCTGCTGATGGGCGCGGTCGCCAACCAGGCGCCGGGCGACTACCGGGTGATGGTGGCGCAGGTGCCGTTCGTGGACGTGGTCACCACCATGCTCGACGCCAGCATCCCGCTGACCACCAACGAGTACGACGAATGGGGCAACCCGGAGCAGAAGCCGTACTACGACTACATGCTCGGCTATTCGCCGTACGACAACGTGCGCGCGCAGGCCTATCCGGCACTGTTCGTCGGCACCGGCCTGTGGGATTCGCAGGTGCAGTACTGGGAGCCGGCCAAGTGGGTGGCGCGCCTGCGCGACGTCAACACCGGCACGCATCCCATCGTGTTCCGCACCAACATGGAGGCCGGCCACGGCGGCAAGTCCGGCCGTTTCCAGCGCTACCACGAGCTGGCCGAGTCCTACGCGTTCGTGCTGTCGCAGCTGGACGTGGCGCACTGACGGCGCCCGCGCCCATGCCGGAACCGTCAACGCCCCCGGAGCCACGCCCGGTGCGCCTGCGCTGGGCCTGGTGGCTGCTGGCCTACACCAGCCTCGGCGTGGGCATCGTCGGCATCTTCGTGCCGGGGCTGCCGACCACGGTGTTCGTGTTGATCTCGGCCTGGGCCGCCTCGCGCGGTTCCGAGCGCCTGCACCGCTGGCTGCTGACCCACCCACGCTTCGGCAAGGCCATCGCCGACTGGCAGGCGCACGGCGCGGTCAGCCGCAAGGGCAAGTGGATGGCCACCGCGACCATGCTGGCCTGCGCGCTGATCATGCTCTGGTGCGTACCGCTGGCCTGGGTGAAATGGTTCTCGATCGGCAGCATGGCCTGCGTCTGCGCCTGGCTGTGGACGCGCCCGCTGCCGCCGCAGGCGTGATGCCGGCCACTGGCGGGGAGTGTTGATGAATCGCCGGCATGGCCGAGGCCGCCAGCCGCGGCCGGCCCTGCATGCCAGTGGCTATACTCGGGCCATGAACAAGACGTCCCGTCCCCTGATGCTCGTTGCAGCCGCAAGCGCGCTGCTGGTCCTCACCGCCTGCGGCAACAAGGGGCCGCTGGTGATGCCGCAGAAGCCGGTACCGGTGGAAGAGCAGGAAGTGAAGCCGGCCGACGCGCCGCCCGTCGGCCAATCCGGAGCCGGCAATCAGGCACAGGACCAGAAGGCCGACGGCCACGATCATGAATAGGCCGGCGGCACCGCGCCTGCGTTTCACCAAGATGCATGGCGCCGGCAACGATTTCGTGGTGCTGGACCTGCGCGACGGTACGCCGCCGCCGGATGTGGACCTGGCCGCGCGCATCGCCGACCGGCATCGCGGCGTCGGCTGCGACCAGATCCTGACCATCGAGCCGCCGCGCGATGCCGCTTCGGTGGCGTCCTATCGCATCTGGAACTCCGACGGCTCCACCTCGCAGCAGTGCGGCAACGGCGCGCGCTGCGTGGCCGCCTGGCTGGTGCGCGACGGCGCGGCGCAGGGCGATGAATTCCTGATCGACAGCCCGCTGCGCACGCATGCGGTGCGCCGGCTGGACGGCGGGCATTACGCCGTGGCGATGGGGCAGCCGGAATTCGAACCGGCGCAGATCCCGCTGATCGGTTTCCCGCGCGCCCGCGACGAATACGTGGTGCCGCTGCAGGGCGAGAACGTTCGCTTCGGTGCGGTATCGATGGGCAACCCGCACGCGGTGCTGGAGGTCGGCCTGATCGACGCGGCGCCGGTGGAGCGGATGGGGCCGCTGCTGCAGCAGCACGCTTCGTTCCCGGAGTCGGTGAACGTCGGTTTCGCCCAGGTGCTGGACAATGGCCACGTGCGCCTGCGCGTGTTCGAGCGTGGCGTCGGCGAAACCCTGGCCTGCGGCAGCGGCGCCTGCGCCGCGGCGGTGGTGCTGATGCAGCGCGGACGGCTGGCGCGCGACGCGGTGGTGTCGCTGCCCGGCGGCGAGCTGCGCATCCAATGGCCGGCCGACGACGCGCAGATCGTGATGTCCGGCCCGGCGGCCTTCGTATTCGATGGAGAGTGGATGGGATGAACGACACCCTGGAGAAAATCGGCGCCCATGAAGTCGCGGCCTGGCTGCGGCGCCATCCCGGCTTCCTCAAGCAGTTCCCCGACCTGGCGCTGACCCTGGTGGTGCCGCGCGACGACGGCCCGACCGCGTCGCTGGCCAGCTACCAGCTGGAAGTGCTGCGCGACAAGAACCGCGAGCTGTCGCGGCGGCTGGCCGACCTGGGCGTCAACGCGCAGGTCAACGAGCGCCTGGCGGTCCGCACCCACCAGCTGACCCTGGCATTGATGCGGCAGACCAGCGCCGCCGACACGCTGCGCGCGATGGCCGCCTCGCTGGAAGAGGATTTCGCCGGCGACCTGGTGCGCATCGTCAGCCTGCAGCCGGTGCCGGAGCTGGAACAGGCGCCGTGGCTGCAGGTCATCGCTTCCGGCGATGCGCGGCTGGCGCCGTTCCACGATTGCCTGCAGGACGGCGAGCCGATCTGCGGCCGCCTGCAGCCGGAGAAGAACGAGGTGCTGTACGCCGAGCGTGTCGGCGAGGTGCTGTCCACCGCGCTGTTGCCGCTGCCGGGCGTCGGCCTGATCGCGGTCGGCAGCCACGATCCGAACCGCTTCTATCCCGGGATGGGCACGCTGTTCCTGCGCATGATGGGCGAGTCGCTGGTGGTGGCGCTGCAGCGCTTCCGCGGCGGCTGAGGCGTAAGCGGCGATGGACGCCGTCGAAGCGTTTCTTTCCTACCTGCAGGTCGAGCGGCGCATGTCGGCGCATACGCTCGACGCCTACCGGCGTGACCTCACCGCGCTGGCGCAGTGGTGCGACGCGCAGGGCGCCGGCGCACCACGCGCGCTGGCGACCGACCAGTTGCGCGAGTTCATCGCCGCCGGGCACAGGCGTGGCTTGTCGCCGCGCAGCCTGCAGCGGCGCCTGTCGGCGATCCGCAGCTTCTACGCCTGGCTGCTGAAAAATGGCGCGATCGACAGCAGCCCGGCGGCCGGACTGCGCGCGCCGAAGGCGCCGCGCAAGCTGCCGCAGGTGCTCGATGCCGACGAAGCGGTGCAACTGGTCGAACTGCCGACCGATGCGCCGCTGGGCCTGCGCGACCGCGCGCTGCTGGAACTGTTCTATTCCTCCGGCCTGCGCCTGAGCGAGCTGTGCGCGCTGCGCTGGCGCGATCTCGACCTGGCCAGCGCGATGGTGCTGGTGCGCGGCAAGGGCAACCGCGAGCGCACCGTGCCAGTCGGCTCGCACGCCATGGCGGCGTTGCAGGCGTGGCGCAAGGACAGCGGTGGCGGCACCGACAAGCCGGTGTTCCCGGGGCGCGGCGGCGGCGCGATCAGCCAGCGCGCGGTGCAGATCCGCATCCGGCAGCTGGCGCAGCGGCAGGGGCTGTTCAAGCACGTGCACCCGCACATGCTGCGGCACAGTTTCGCCAGCCACATCCTGGAATCCTCCGGCGACCTGCGCGGCGTGCAGGAACTGCTCGGCCACGCCGACATCGCCACCACCCAGATCTACACGCACCTGGATTTCCAGCACCTGGCCAAGGTCTACGACGCCGCGCACCCGCGCGCGAAACGGCGCAGCCCCGCCGAGCCGGACTGAGTCCCGGCGTTTCCGCAAGCGCGGGAGCAGGCAATGCGATGTCCGGATATGGCCGGCGGGCGTGCCATGCGGGCGGCATCCTGCGGGCGTCTCCCCATCAACCACTACGCCATGGCCGACTTCCTGCTTTCCGGCATCGATCCTGCGCCGCTGCAGCCCCTGTTCGATCTCGACGATGCCGGACTGGCCGCGCATGGCGCGGTGCGCCGCATCGCCGACAGTGCGCGCGGCTTCCCGTGCCGGGTCAGCCTGTGCAATGCCGCCGTCGGTGAGGAACTGCTGCTGTTGCCCTACTGGCACCAGCCGGCGGCCTCGCCGTACCGCGCCAGCGGGCCGGTCTTCATCCGCCGCGGTGCGGTACCGGCGCGGCTGGCGGCCAACGAGCTGCCGCCGTATGTCGCGCAGCGGCTGGTTTCCGTGCGCGCCTACGACCACGGCGACTGCATCGTGGCCGCCGAGGTGGTGGAGGGCGGACAGGCCGGCAGCTGGCTGCGCGCGCAGTTGTACGATCCGCGCGTTGCCTACGTGCACCTGCACAGCGCCCGGCATGGCTGCTATCTCTGCCGCGCCGACCGGGTGGGGTGATGTGTGCCGGCAGTGCTTCCCCGCCGGCACCGGCGACAGGATCAACCGGTGAAATAGAACATCCCCTTGGCCAGCAGCACGATGCCGAGCATGTGGCAGAACACGCTGACGTGGATGCGCTGGAAGCGGCGGGCGATGCGTTCGCCATGGCCGCGCGTGCGCATCGCCACGATGAAATGACCGAGCACGCTCAACGCCAGCGCGATCTTGAGCGCCAGCATCAGCGCGAAGCTGCTGGCCAGCGGCTGCGCCAGCGCCGCGCGGTAATGCCAGGCCATGCCCAGGCCGCTGGCATACAGCAGCGCCAGCACCCACGGCATCAGCCGGCGCGCGCGCTGGGCGACCGCCGATTCGACGCGCCGCTTCACTCCAGCCGGTACGCGCTCCAGCGCGCTGCCGAGGATCAACACCTCGAAGAACACCGCGCCGACGAACATCACGGCGGCGAACAGGTGGGCGATGAGCAGCAGCGGGTAGGGAAGCACGGGGTTCCTCGCGTGGCCGGGCCACGCCGCCATGATCGGCCTGCCGGCCCGGCCGCTGCTTGACCTGAATCAAGCCGCGGCGGCTTCGCCGGGGATGCTTGAACCGCCCGGCGCTGCCCCCATTGTTGCCGGGACACCCCGGAGGCCTCCCAATGGATCCCAGCCAGAACCCGAATGTTTTCCATGCCACCACCATCTGCTGCGTACGTCGCGGCGAACACGTGGCGATCGCCGGCGACGGCCAGGTCACGCTGGGCCACACGGTGATGAAGGGCAATGCGCGCAAGGTGCGCCGGCTCGGTCGCGACGGCCAGGTGCTGGCCGGTTTCGCCGGCGCGGCGGCCGATGCCTTCACCCTGTTCGAACTGTTCGAGGCCAAGCTCGAGAAGCATGGCCAGCTGACCCGCGCGGCGGTGGAACTGGCCAAGGACTGGCGCACCGACCGCCGCTACGGAAAGCTCGAGGCGCTGCTGGCCGTGGCCGACAGGGAAACCTCGCTGATCATCAGCGGCACCGGCGACGTGATCGAGCCGGAGGACGGCATCATCGCGATCGGCTCCGGCGGCTCCTACGCGCTGAGCGCCGCGCGCGCGCTGCTCAAGCACACCGATCTGGATGCGCGTGGCGTGGCCACCGAGGCGATCAACATCGCCGGCGGCATCTGCATCTATACCAACACCAACGTGGTGGTGGAGGAACTGTAAGGCGGTAGTGCCGGCCGCTGGCCGGCAACCGCAGCGTTCCCGACCTGCCGAGGCTGCCGGCCAGCGGCCGGCACTCCCCCCGAATTCGTGAGCACATCCATGTCGAAGATCGAAGTCTCCTCCGCCACCATGACCCCGCGCGAGATCGTGCAGGAACTGGACCGGCACATCGTCGGCCAGCACGACGCCAAGCGCGCGGTCGCCATCGCCCTGCGCAACCGCTGGCGCCGCATGCAGCTGCCGGCCGAACTGCGCAACGAGGTGATGCCCAAGAACATCCTGATGATCGGCCCCACCGGCGTCGGCAAGACCGAGATCGCGCGCCGCCTGGCCACGCTGGCCAACGCGCCGTTCGTGAAGGTCGAGGCCACGCGTTTCACCGAGGTTGGCTACGTCGGCAAGGACGTGGAGCAGATCGTCCGCGACCTGGCCGACACCGCGGTCAAGCTGTACCGCGAACAGGCCAAGGTGCGCGTGCGCACCCAGGCCGAGGAGAAGGCCGAGGACCGCATCCTCGATGCGCTGCTGCCGCGCCGCAGCGTCGGCATCGGTTTCGACGCCGATGCCGCGCGCAACGAGCCGTCGGCGCAGGACAATGAAACCCGCATCAAGTTCCGGCGCATGCTGCGCAACGGCGAACTGGACGAACGCGAGATCGAGCTGGAAGTGGCGGCCAACGTCAGCATGGACATCATGACCCCGCCGGGCATGGAGGAAATGGGCCAGCAGCTGCGTTCGATGTTCGCCAACCTCGGCAGCGGCAAGTCGAACAAGCGCACGCTGACGATCAAGGCCGCGCGCCCGCTGCTGGTGGAAGAGGAGGCCGGCAAGCTGGTCAACGAGGACGACATCCGCAGCGCCGCGATCGAGGCCTGCGAGCAGCACGGCATCGTGTTCATCGACGAGATCGACAAGGTCGCCAAGCGCGGCGATTCCAGCTCGTCTGGTGGCGATGTCTCGCGCGAAGGCGTGCAGCGCGACCTGCTGCCGCTGGTGGAGGGCTCCAACGTGTCCACCAAGTACGGCACGGTCAAGACCGACCACATCCTGTTCATCGCTTCCGGCGCGTTCCACCTGGCCAAGCCCAGCGACCTGATTCCGGAACTGCAGGGCCGCTTCCCGATCCGCGTGGAACTGGGCGCGCTGAGCAAGGACGACTTCGTGCGCATCCTCACCGAGCCCAAGGCGGCGCTGACCAAGCAGTACGAAGCGCTGCTGGCCACCGAAGGCGTCAAGGTGAGCTTCACCGCCGATGCCATCGACCGGCTGGCCGAGATCGCCTTCCAGGTCAACGAGCGCCAGGAGAACATCGGCGCCCGGCGCCTGCATACGGTGCTGGAGCGGCTGCTGGATACGCTCAGCTACGAGGCCCCGGACCGCGACGGCGAGACCCTCGCCATCGATACCGCGTATGTCGACGGCCACCTGGGCGAGCTGGTGCAGGATCCGGACCTGAGCCGCTACATCCTGTAAACGGACCGCATCGACGGAAACGGCGCCCTCGGGCGCCGTTGTTGTTCATGCCGGTGTCGTCAGACGCGTCCGGCGGCCGGGTACAGTTCGGCGTTCTCGCGTTGCAGGCGTTCGAACAGCGCCCGCAGCACGGTATTGGCGTCGCGGCGGAATCCTTCCGGATCGGCGGCCAGCCGCGCCGGTACCCGCCATTGCCTGACGAAGCCGGCGAACGCTTCGGCCAGCCCCTGCATTTCGATCCGGTAGCGTTCGCTCATCGCCGCCACGTCCGCCTTGCCGCAGCGCGCCAGGGTCGGGTAGAGCACCTGGTCTTCGGCTGCCAGGTGGAACTTGATGTGGCTGGCGGTGCAGGTGATCAGCTGGCCGATTTTCTCGGCATTCTCGCGCACGCCTGCGCGCGCCAAAGCCCGCAGCGCGTCGATCTGTTCCAGGATCCGCGCGTGGTCGTGGTGGTATCGCTGTATGTCCATCGCCTGTCTGTCTGCCTCTCTTCCGGCCCCATGCCGGTCGCGCCGTGCATCGGCCCGGGCGTCGCGAACTTGAGCCGGCATGCGCGCGGCATGCAGCGGGCAGTCATCAAGGTGCAGGAGGCGGCGCTTTGCCGGCCCGTGAACCGCGGCCCGGACTGCACCCATGGCGGCGATGCCGGGTCAGGCGTCCCAGCCGGCGCTGTCGGCTTCGTCCGGGAACACGCCCGGCTGGAAGACTTCCTCGCGGACATAGGCCTGCAGCACCACGTCCATCACCATCAGGCCGTCGCGTTCCAGGTCGTACTCCTCCGGCTGGGCCATGGCGTTGTACAGCGCGCCGGTCAGGCTGATGTGCAGCATGCGGCTGGCGGTGGCGGCGTCGACGCCGGCGCGGAGCTGGCCCAGGTCGCGCGCCCGCTCCAGCGCGCGGGTGACCATGTCCAGTTCCTCCTGCGAGTTCTGGCGCTGCATGGACTGGATGCTCTGGCTCTCGCTGGACTGTTCGCAGCGCAGCAGGATCTCCATCAGGCTGCGCTGGCGCGGATCGCCGGCCAGTTCGGCCAGCGAGACGCGGATGACGGCGCGCAGGTCCTGGACCGGCGTCTGCCGCTGCGGCGCGTAGGTGCGCTGCAGGCGCTGCACGAAGGGCATGCGGTCGCGCTCGATCATCGCTTCCAGCACTTCGGTCTTGTTCTTGAAGTGCCAGTACACCGCGCCGCGGGTATAGCCGGCGCGCGCGGCGATCATCGCCAGCGTGGTGGCGACCACGCCGTGTTCGTGGAAGCAGGCCACTGCCGCGTCGAGGATGCCCTCGCGGGTGGCCTGCGCGTCTTCTTTGCTCTTGCGTGCCATTGCGCTGCCGTTGTGCACAGCCCATGTGAAACATGTCTGAATTCTAGCAATTTACAAACAGACATGCATGTATGTATCCTTTCGCGCTCTTTTCCCGTCATCCGATCGCGGTAATGTGCGTGGGTTTTCCGCGCGCGCCGCTGCTGGCCGCCTGCTCCCGCCGGAGCGGAGCAGGCCAGGTCGCATGGCTTCTCCCTCTCTGCGAGTCTTCCCGCCATGAGCCGATCGATTCTCCGCCCTGTCCTCCTGTCGTTGCTGGTCGCCGGTGCCCTGGCCGCCTGCGGGGGGCAGCCGCCGCAGCAGGCCGGCGGCCCCGGGCAGGTCACCGTGGTCACCCTCAAGGCCGAGCCGGTCACCCTGACCCGCGAACTGGCCGGCCGCGCCACCGGTTACCAGGTGGCCGAGGTGCGCCCGCAGGTCAACGGCATCGTCGCCAAACGCCTGTTCACCGAAGGCAGCCTGGTCAAGCAGGGCCAGCCGCTGTACCAGCTCGATGACGCCGCCTACCGCGCCCAGGCCAACAGCGCCCGCGCGCAGCTGGCCCGCGCCGAGGCCAGCGCCAGCGCCGCGCGCCTGGCCGCGCGCCGCAGCAGCGAACTGGTCAAGAGCCGGGTCATCAGCGTGCAGGACGACGAGAACGCGCAGGCCCTGTGGAAGCAGGCCGAGGCCGACGTCGGCGCCGCCCGCGCGACGCTGGACGCGGCCAACGTGACCCTGGGCTACGCCCGCATCACCGCGCCGATCAGCGGCCAGATCGGCAAGTCCACGGTCACCCAAGGTGCGCTGGTCAGCGCCGGCCAGGCCGATGCGCTGGCCACGATCAACCAGCTCGACCCTATCTACATCGACGTCAGCCAGTCCTCGGCCGAACTGCTGCAGCTGCGCCGCGAACTGGCCGCCGGCCGCCTGCAGGGCGCGTCCGAACTGCCGGTGGACATCGTGCTGGAAGACGGCAGCCGCTACGCGCACAAGGGCACCCTGGAATTCTCCGAGGTCAGCGTCGACCCGGGCACCGGCAGCTATGGCCTGCGCGTGCGCGTGGAGAACCCCGACCAGGTGCTGATGCCGGGCATGTTCGTGCGCGCGGTACTGGGCAGCGGCGTGCGCCAGGATGCGCTGCTGGTGCCGATGCAGGGCATCGCCCGCGATCCCAGGGGCAACACCAGCGCGATGGTGGTCGACGGCGAAGGCAAGGTCGCGCTGCGTCCGGTCACCGTCAGCCGCGCCATCGGCGACAAGTGGCTGGTCGAGGACGGCCTGAAGGCCGGCGACAAGGTCATCGTCGAGGGCCTGCAGAAGATCGGCCCGGGCATGCCGGTGCAGGCCACCGAGAAGGGCGCCGAAGCCGCCAAACCCGCCGCGCCGGCCGCGCCGGCGGCCAAGCAGTAAGCGGAGACATCCATGGCTCGCTTCTTCATTGATCGACCCATCTTCGCGTGGGTCATCGCCATCATCATCATGCTCGCCGGCGCGCTGGCGATGCTCAAGCTGCCGATCTCGATGTACCCGGAGGTCGCGCCGCCCGCGGTATCGATCTCGGCCAACTATCCGGGCGCTTCGGCCAAGGTGGTCGAGGACTCGGTGACGCAGATCATCGAGCAGAACATGAAAGGCCTGGATGGGCTGATCTACTTTTCGTCCAACAGTTCCTCCAACGGCCAGGCCAGCATCACCCTGACCTTCGAGAGCGGCACCAACCCGGACATCGCCCAGGTGCAGGTGCAGAACAAGCTGCAGCTGGCCATGCCGCTGCTGCCGCAGGAAGTGCAGCGCCAGGGCATCAACGTCGCCAAGTCCAGCTCGGGCTTCCTCAACGTCGTCGGCTTCGTGTCCGAGGACGGCAGCATGGACGAGCACGACATCTCCGACTACGTCGGCTCCAACGTCCTGGACCCGCTCAGCCGCGTGCCGGGCGTGGGCTCGATCCAGGTGTTCGGCGGCAAGTACGCCATGCGCATCTGGCTGGACCCGAACAAGCTGCAGACCTACCGGGTCTCGGTGGACGAAGTGACCGCGGCGGTGCGCGCGCAGAACGCGCAGGTGGCCGTGGGCCAGCTGGGCGGCGCGCCGGCGGTGAAGGGCCAACAGCTCAACGCCACCATCAACGCACAGGACCGCCTGCAGACCCCGCAGCAGTTCCGCGACATCGTGCTGCGCACCGAGGCCGACGGCTCGACGCTGAAGCTGGGCGACATCGCGCGCGTGGAGCTGGGTGCGGAAACCTACGACTTCGTGACCCGCTACAACGGCAAGCCCGCTTCGGGCCTGGCCGTCACCCTGGCCACCGGCGCCAACGCGCTGGATACCTCCGAGGGCGTGCGCAAGACCCTGGACGAGCTGGCGGCCAACTTCCCGCGCGGCCTGAAGGCGGTGATCCCGTACGACACCACGCCGTTCGTGAAGGTGTCGATCAAGGGCGTGGTCAAGACCCTGCTCGAGGCGATCGTGCTGGTGTTCCTGGTGATGTACCTGTTCCTGCAGAACTTCCGCGCCACGCTGATCCCGACGATCGCGGTGCCGGTGGTGCTGCTGGGCACGTTCGGCATCCTCGCCGCGCTGGGCTTCTCGATCAACATGCTGACCATGTTCGCCATGGTGCTGGCGATCGGCCTGCTGGTGGACGACGCCATCGTGGTGGTGGAAAACGTCGAGCGCATCATGTCCGAGGAAGGGCTGTCGCCGCTGGAAGCCACGCGCAAGTCGATGGGCCAGATCACCGGCGCGCTGGTCGGCATCGGCCTGGTGCTGTCGGCGGTGTTCGTGCCGATGGCGTTCATGAGCGGCTCCACCGGCGTGATCTACCGCCAGTTCTCGGCGACCATCGTCTCGGCGATGGCGCTGTCGGTGCTGGTGGCGATCGTGCTGACCCCGGCGCTGTGCGCGACCATGCTCAAGCCGCTGAAGAAGGGCGAGCACCACGTCGCCCACCGCGGCCTGGCCGGACGCTTCTTCAACGGCTTCAACAACGGCTTCGACCGCACCAGCGGCAGCTACCAGCGCGGCGTGCGCGGCATCCTGGCGCGGCCGTGGCGGTTCATGGCGGTGTTCCTGGCGCTGGCGGTCGCGATGGGCCTGCTGTTCGTGCGCCTGCCCAGTTCGTTCCTGCCCAACGAGGACCAGGGCATCCTGATGGCGCTGGTGCAGGCGCCGGTGGGCGCCACCCAGGAACGTACCCTGGAATCGATCTACAAGCTGGAAGACCACTTCCTGCAGAACGAGAAGGACGCCGTTGAATCGGTGTTCTCGGTGCAGGGCTTCAGCTTCTCCGGCATGGGCCAGAACTCGGGCATGGCCTTCGTCAAGCTCAAGGACTGGAAGGACCGCGGCGCCAAGGACGGGGTGGGGCCGATCACCGGCCGCGCGATGGCCGCGCTGGGGCAGATCAAGGACGCCTTCATCTTCGCCTTCCCGCCGCCGGCGATGCCGGAGCTGGGTACCGCCTCGGGTTACACGTTCTTCCTGAAGGACAACACCGGGCAGGGCCACGATGCGCTGGTCAACGCGCGCAACCAGTTGCTGGGCATGGCGGGCAAGAGCGGCAAGCTGGCCAACGTCCGCCCCAACGGCCTGGACGACACCCCGCAGCTGCGCCTGGACATCGACGTGGCCAAGGCCGGCGCGCACGGGCTGTCGCTGGATGCGATCAACAGCACCCTGGCCACCGCGTGGGGTTCGAGCTATGTCGACGACTTCATCGACCGCGGCCGGGTCAAACGCGTCTACATGCAGGCCGACGACGGCTTCCGCATGAACCCGGAAGACTTCAACCTGTGGACGGTGAAGAACAGCGCCGGGCAGATGGTGCCGTTCTCGGCCTTCGCCAGCCAGCGCTGGGACTACGGTTCGCCGCGCCTGGAGCGCTACAACGGCGTCTCCGCGCTGGAAATCCAGGGTGAGGCCGCGCCGGGCGTGGCCTCGGGCGATGCGATGCAGGAAGTGGAGAAGCTGGCCAGCCAGCTGCCGCCGGGCTTCAGCATCGAATGGACCGCGGTGTCCTACCAGGAACGCGAGGCCGGTTCGCAGACGCCGCTGCTGTACACGCTGTCGCTGCTGATCGTGTTCCTGTGCCTGGCCGCGCTGTACGAAAGCTGGAGCGTGCCTACCGCGGTGCTGATGGTGGCGCCGCTGGGCATCCTCGGCGCGGTGCTGGCCAACACCATGCGCGGCATGGAGCGCGACGTCTACTTCCAGGTGGCGATGCTGACCACGGTGGGCCTGACCTCGAAGAACGCGATCCTGATCGTCGAGTTCGCCAAGGAGAACCTGGAGAAGGGCGCGGGCGTGATCGAGGCGACGATGCACGCGGTGCGCGACCGCCTGCGGCCGATCGTGATGACCTCGCTGGCGTTCGGCCTGGGCGTGCTGCCGCTGGCCATCGCCTCGGGCGCCGGTTCGGGCGCGCAGCGCGCCATCGGTACCGGCGTGCTGGGCGGCATGATCGCCGGCACCCTGCTGGGCCTGTTCTTCATCCCGCTGTTCTTCGTGGTGGTGCAGCGCCTGTTCAACCGCCGGCGCCTGGCCGGGAACGGGGAATCGCCGCAGGCGTGATGACCGATGCGGGGCCGGCGGCACGCCGGTACCCTCGCTGAAACGACAACGCCGGGGC
>NZ_LDJG01000015.1 GCF_001431425.1 Stenotrophomonas nitritireducens | reverse complement strand
ATCCATGCCCCCCTTCCCCCTCCCTCTTCCCGGTTACCTGCCTTGACCCGCGCCGATTTCTACCTGATCGCCAAGCCCCGTTTCCTCACCGAGCCGCTGAAGCTGGTGTGCGAACTGGCGCGCAAGGCCAACGACACCAGCCAGTACACGCTGGTGCTGGCGCGCGACGCGGCGCAGGCCGAGGAACTGGACGAGCTGCTGTGGTCGTTCGACCCGGACGCCTACATCCCGCACCAGATCGTCGGCGAGGACGTGGACGAGGAAGAAGCCATCGTGCTGATCGCCGCGCCCGGCGCCGACGCGCCGGAGCGGCCGCTGGTGATCAACCTGCGCGACGAACCTTACCTGGGCGGCTGCGAGCGGGTGCTGGAAGTGGTGCCGGCCGATCCGGCCGCGCGCGAACCGCTGCGCGAGCGCTGGCGCCAGTACAAGGCCGCCGGCTACGCGCTCAACAAACACGACATGTAAAGGACGACCCCCATGCGCCTGCTCATTGCCCTGCTCCTGCCGTGGCTGGCCTTTTTCACCATCGGCCGGCCGATCTCCGGCATTGTCTGCCTCATCCTGCAGATCACGTTGATCGGCTGGGTACCTGCCGCGATCTGGGCTGCATACGCGGTCAGCCAGTACCACACCGACCAGAAGATCAAGCGCGCCTTCGGCCGCTGATCTCCCTCCCACGTTCTTTCCGGTTTCCCCCGCATGACCCAACTCGCCTCCAGCTACGACCCCAAATCCTTTGAAACCGCGCTCTACGAGTCGTGGGAGAAAGCCGGGCTGTTCAAGCCGTCCGGCAAGGGCGAGCCCTACACCATCCTGCTGCCGCCGCCGAACGTCACCGGCACCCTGCACATGGGCCACGCCTTCCAGCAGACGCTGATGGATGCGCTGATCCGATACCACCGCATGCGCGGCTACGACACGCTGTGGCAGGTGGGTACCGACCACGCCGGCATCGCCACCGAGATGGTGGTCAGCCGCAACCTGGCGCTGGAAGGCAAGGGCGAAACCCGCGACTCGCTGGGCCGCGACGGCTTCATCGACAAGGTGTGGGAGTGGAAGGCGCACTCGGGCAATGTGATCGAAGGCCAGATGCGCCGCCTCGGCACCTCGGCCGACTGGTCGCGCAGCACCTTCACCATGGACCCGGGCCCGAGCGAGGCGGTGATCGAGTCCTTCCTCCGCTGGCACGAGCAGGGCCTGATCTACCGTGGCCAGCGCCTGGTCAACTGGGACCCGGTGTTGAAGACCGCCATTTCCGACCTGGAAGTGGAGAGCGTCGAGGAAGACGGTTTCCTGTGGTCGATCGCCTATGCGCTGGAAGACGGCGCCAGCTACGAGCATGTCGAGGTCGATGCCGACGGCAACGAGACCCTGCGTGAAACCCGCAATTACCTCGTGGTCGCCACCACCCGCCCGGAAACCCTGCTCGGCGACACCGCGGTGATGGTGCACCCGGAAGACGCGCGCTACGCGCACCTGATCGGCAAGCGTGTGACCCTGCCGCTGACCGGCCGCAGCGTGCCGGTGATCGGCGACGACTACGTCGACAAGGCGTTCGGCACCGGCGTGGTCAAGGTGACCCCGGCGCATGACTTCAACGACTACCAGGTGGGCGTGCGCCACAGCCTGCCGATGATCAACCTGTTCACCCCGGTGGCCGCGCTGAACGAAAACGCCCCGGAAAAGTACCGCGGGCTGGACCGTTACGAAGCGCGCAAGGTGATCCTGGCCGAGCTGGAAGACCTGGGCATACTGGTCGAAACCAAGGCGCACAAACTGCAGGTGCCGCGCGGCGACCGCACCGGCCAGGTGATCGAGCCCTATCTGACCGACCAGTGGTTCGTGAAGATGGACGGGCTGGCCAAGCGCGGCCTGGAACTGATTGAGAACGGTTCGATCAAGTTCGTGCCGGGTAACTGGATCAACACCTACCGCCATTGGATGGAGAACATCCAGGATTGGTGCATCAGCCGCCAGCTGTGGTGGGGCCACCGCATCCCGGCATGGTTCGACGAAGCGGGCAACTGCTACGTCGGCCGCAATGAAGCCGAGGCCCGCGCCAAGGCCGGCCTGGGCGACGACGTGGTGCTCACCCAGGACAGCGACGTGCTGGAGACCTGGTTCTCCTCGCAGCTGTGGCCGTTCTCCACCCTGGGCTGGCCGAACGAAGCGGCGATGGCCGAGCGCGGCTTTGAGCGCTACCTGCCGTCGAACGTGCTGATCACCGGCTTCGACATCATCTTCTTCTGGGTGGCGCGCATGATCATGGCCACCGACAGCTTCACCGGCCAGATCCCGTTCAAGGACGTCTATATCACCGGCCTGATCCGTGATGGGCAGGGCCAGAAGATGTCCAAGTCCAAGGGCAATGTGCTCGATCCGCTGGACATCATCGACGGCATCAGCATCGACGACCTGGTGGCCAAGCGCACCCACGGCCTGATGCAGCCGAAGATGGCCGAGAAGATCGAGAAGGCCACGCGCAGGGAATTCCCGGACGGCATCATCGCCCACGGTGCCGATGCGCTGCGCTTCACCATCGCCGCGCTGGCCACCCATGGCCGCGACATCAAGTTCGACATGAGCCGCGCCGAGGGCTACAAGAACTTCTGCAACAAGCTGTGGAACGCCAGCCGCTTCACCCTGATGAACACCGAGGGCGCGAGCTTCACTGGCGCGCCACAGCCGCGCACCGATGCCGAACGCTGGATCCTCGCACGCCTGGCCAAGGTCGCCGCCGAAGCGCAGCAGCACTTCGCCGACTACCGCTTCGACCTGCTGTCGCAGGCCCTGTACGAATTCGTCTGGAACGAGTTCTGCGATTGGTTCCTGGAGCTGACCAAGCCGGCATTGAACGGTAGTGATGCGGCGGATGCGGAGAGTACCCGCCACACCCTGCTGTACGTGCTGGAAGCGGTGCTGCGCCTGCTGCACCCGCTGACCCCGTTCGTTACCGAGCAGCTGTGGCAGCAGGTGGCACCGCGACTGGGTATCGATGCCGAGTCGCTGTCGCTGCGCGCGTACCCGACCGCGGAGGAGTTTGCCGGCGATTACGCGCCGGCCGAAGTCGATGTGGAATGGTTCAAGACCATGGTCAGCGCCCTGCGCCGCGTGCGCAGCGAGTTGAACGTACCGCCGTCCAGGCAGGTGCGCCTGCTGCTGCAGGGTGGACAGGCCGCCGATCGTGCGCGTGTCGAACGCTTCGCTTCGCAGCTGCGCTTCCTGCTCAAGCTGGAAAGCATTGATTGGTTGGCCGCCGATGCGGTGACGCCGCCGGCCGCAGCCGCGATTGTCGGTGAGCTCAAGCTGCTGGTGCCGCTGGAAGGCCTGGTCGACCTGGATGCCGAGCGTGCGCGCCTGGACAAGGAAATCGCCCGCGTGTCCGCCGAGAAGGAAAAGAGCGAGACCAAGCTGTCCAGGTTCACCGACAAGGTGCCGGCAGCGGTGGTCGAACAGGAGCGCGTGCGCCTGCTCGACTGGAACAGCCAGCTGGCCGGCCTGCAGGAACAGCGCGCCAAGCTGTAAACGCGCCGCTGCAGCGATGGAAACGCCGCCGGCGGGCGGCGTTTCCATTTGCGGCTATCCTGCGCCCTTTCCCCGCACCACGGGCATGCGATGTCGCTGGCGATCTTCTGCGCGGTGCTGTGCGCCGCCCTGCTGCATGCCGGCTGGAACGCCATCGTCAAACTCGGTGGCGACAAGCTGCTGACCACGATCCTGGTCACCGGCTGGGCCGCCCTCCTGTCCGCGCTGGCACTGCCGTGGCTGCCGCTTCCCGCGCCGCCAAGCTGGCCATGGCTGGCCGCGTCGGCCGTGCTGCAGGTCGGCTATTACGTCCTGGTCGCGCGTGCCTACCAGGTCGCCGACATGAGCCTGTCCTATCCGCTGATGCGCGGCTGCGCGCCGCTGCTGGTGGCGCTGGCCGGCAGCCTGGCATTCGGCGAGCGCCTGCCGGCAAGCGGTTGGCTCGGCATCGCGGTGGTCAGCGCCGGCATCCTGGGCATGGCCGGCGGCGGCGCCCGACACCACCTGCGGCTGCCGCTGTCCATCGCCGTGCTGATCGCCACCTATACCCTGGTCGACGCGCGGGGCGCGCGCCTGTCCGGCAACGCGGCGAGCTACACGCTGTGGCTGTTCCTGCTGTCCGGCCTGCCCCTGCCGCTGTGGGCGCTGTACGCCCGCCGCGCGCAGCTGCGCAGCCACCTGCGCGGCAACTGGGGGCGCGGGCTGGTCGGCGGCTTCGGCACCACCGCGTCCTACGGCATCGCGCTGTGGGCGATGACCCTTGCGCCGGTGGCGATCATCGCCGCGCTGCGCGAGACCTCGATCCTGTTCGCGCTGCTGATTTCGGCCGTCGTGCTGAAGGAACGCATCGACCGCAGGCGCCTGCTCGCCGCGGCGCTCATCGTGGCCGGCGTGGCCCTGCTGCGACTGGGTTGAACCGGGCCGCGCGCCTCACAGCGGCGGCATGCGGGCGATGTCCTCGTCCACCAGTTCCATCGCCATCACCAGCGCGTCCTCGCGCCCGCTCCCGGCCGGGTAGTAGCGCGGGCGGCGGCCGATCTCGTTGAAGCCCTCGCTGTGGTACAGCGCGATGGCCGATGTATTGGACGGGCGCACCTCCAGGAACACCCGCGCCGCGCCGTGCTGCCGCGCCAACCGCACCAGGTCGCGCAGCAGGCGCCGCCCGAGCCCGCGCGACTGGCGCAGCGGATCGACGCAGACGTTGAGCACGTGCGCCTCGTCGGCGGCGATGCTCAGCAGCCCATAGCCGAGCAGGCCGGCGTCCCCCACCAGCACGCGCCCCGGATAGCCGGCGCGCAGGCAGTCCTGGAAAATGCCGCGGGCCCAGGGAAACGGATAGGCGCGCAGCTCGATCTCCATCACCGCGTCCAGGTCGCCCTCGTGCATCGGGCGCAGCACGGGGGCCGGCATCGCCGCCACCGCGCTCACTGCCGCTGCTTCCGCCGAAGCTCGCGCAGTTGCGGCCACAGCGCGCGCTTGGCGGCGGGATCGGCGCGCAGCTCGGCCAGCGGCCAGCTGTCCATCAGCGCGCGGGTTCCCGGATCGTTGGGATTGCAGCCGGAAGCGCGCAGCAGCGCGATCTGCAGGCGGTCGGGCAGGCGCAGTCCGCCACGACGCGCCGCCGGCCGGGCCTCCGGCGCGGTGGCCGGCGCATCAGGCGGCGTCGGCGCGGGCGCTTCGCGGCGCGGTGGCGGCGTGCGCACGGGAGCCGGTGCGGGAGCGGCGTCGATATCGGCCGCGGCCGGCATCGCGGTGCGTGCCACCGCCTGCGGCAGCGGCGCATCCAGCACACCGCCCTCCAGATAGACCCCATAGCCCATCGCCTGCAGCCATGCCTGCTGCTGCGGCGACCACAACGGCCTGGACGCGGCGGCGTTCACTGCACCTTGCTGGCCGGCTGGCGCCAACGCTGCCACAGCCACATCGCCGGGCCGGACAGCGCGTACAGCACGCCGACCACGAACAGGGTACGCGGCAGGTCCACCACCATGATGGCGATGATGATCGGCACCAGCGCCAGCACCACGAAGGGCACGCGCTCAGAGCGCGGCCCCTTCTCGCCGCCGCCCTTGAAGCTCCAGAAGCGGATGCGGCTGACCATCAGCAGGCCGGCGACGATGGCCACCGCCAGCGCCACGTAGCGCAGCTCCTCGCCGCTCCAGCCCAGGTTGCCGTCGGCGAAGGCCCAGACGAAGGACATCATCAGCCCCGCCGCCGCCGGACTGGCCAGGCCCACGAACCAGCGCTTGTCCACCGTCCCGACCTGGGTATTGAACCGGGCCAGGCGCAGCGCCGCGCAGGCTGCGTACAGGAAGGCCGCCAGCCAGCCGACGCGGCCCATCACGTCGCCGTCGAACTTCAGCGAGGACAACGACCAGTGGTACATCACCAGCGCCGGCGCCATGCCGAAGCTGACCAGGTCGGCCAGCGAGTCGTACTGCACGCCGAATTCGCTGCTGGTGCCGGTCAGGCGCGCCACGCGCCCGTCCAGCCCGTCCATGACTCCGGCCACGAACACCGCGATGCTCGCGTTGACGAAGTCGCCGTTGGAGGCGGCGATGATGGCGTAGAAGCCGGCGAACAGCCCGGCGGTGGTGAACAGGTTCGGCAGCAGGTAGATGCTGCGCGAACGCGGCGGCGGTCTCGTTTCGTCCATGGGACCAGTTTAATCGACTTGCCAGCCGCGTCACCGGGTGCTGCAATCGGCCCTTCACCCCGTCCAAGCGACCGGAGTCGCCATGCGCGCCCTGCCCCGTTTCTGCTGCCTGCTGGTACTGGCCAGCGCCGCCCACGGCGCCATTGCCGGCAACGGCAACCTGTACAAGTGGAAGGACGCCAACGGCGTGACCCAGTATTCGGAGCGCCCCCCGGCCGGGCAGAAGTACGAAACCCGCCGCATCAGCGCCTCCGGCGAGCCGGTGGCCGCGGCCGAACCGGACAAGGCCGGCGAGGATCCGCAGTGCACCGCGGCGCGGCGCAACCTGGAACTGCTGGCCGGCAATGGCCCGCTGATGCAGGACACCAACGGCGACGGCAAGCCGGACACCCCCCTGGACGACGCCCAGCGCGCGGCGCAGAAGCAGCTCGCCGAGGCGAGCGCGGCGGTCTACTGCAAGAAATAGCCGCGCCGCGCCGGCCCTTGCGGCGCCGGGGCTTCTGGCAGAATAGGCGGTCCGCCGTTCCGTGAAGCCTCCCCATGCGCCTTTCCCGCTTCCACCTGCACACCACCAAGGAAACCCCCGCCGACGCCGAGCTGGTCAGCCACAAGCTGATGCTGCGCGCGGGCATGATCCGCAAGCTGGCCTCGGGCCTGTACACCTGGTCGCCGCTGGGCCTGCGCGTGCTGCGCAAGGTGGAAGGCATCGTCCGCGAGGAAATGAACCGCGCCGGCGCGGTGGAACTGCAGCTGCCGACCATCCAGCCGAAGGAACTGTGGGAAGAAACCGGCCGCTGGGAGAAGTTCGGCGGCCAGCTGCTGAAGATCAAGGACCGCAAGGAGCAGGAATACTGCTACAGCCCCACCGCCGAGGAGGCCATCACCGACTTCGCGCGCCAGGAGCTGTCCAGCTACAAGCAGCTGCCGGTCAATTTCTACCAGGTGCAGACCAAGTTCCGCGACGAGATCCGCCCGCGCTTCGGGGTGATGCGTGCGCGCGAGTTCCTGATGAAGGACGCCTATTCCTTCCACCTTGACGAGGCCAGCCTGGTGGCCGAGTACGAGAACATGAAGGCCGCCTACACCCGCATCTTCACCCGCCTGGGGCTGGAGTTCCGCGCGGTGCAGGCCGATTCGGGCGCGATCGGCGGCGACGCCTCGCAGGAATTCCACGTGATCGCCGATTCGGGCGAGGACGCGCTGGTGTTCTCCACCGGCTCGGACTACGCCGCCAACGTCGAGGCCGCCATCGCCGCCGACCCGGCACCGCGCGGCGCGGCGGCCGAGGCGCTGCGCAAGGTCGAAACCCCGACGCAGAAGACCTGCGAGGAAGTGGCGGCGCTGATGGGCATCGCCCTGCTGCGCACGGTCAAGTCGATCGCGGTGATGACCGCCGGCGACGAATTCGTGCTGGCGCTGGTGCGCGGCGACCACGACGTCAACGAGATCAAGCTGGCCAAGGTGCCCGGCCTGGCCGATTACCGTATGGCCAGCGAAGCCGAGATCGCCGACTACCTGGGCAGCGAGCCCGGCTTCCTCGGCCCGCTGGATCCGCGCAAGGCCATCCGCATCGTCGCCGACCGCGAGGTCGCGGCGATGGCCGACTTCGTCGTCGGCGCCAACGAAAAGGGTTTCCACATCGCCGGCGTGAACTGGGGCCGCGACCTGGCCGAGCCGGAAGTGGCCGACATCCGCAACGTGGTGGCCGGCGACCGCGCCCACGATGGCGGCGAACTGAAGATCGCGCGCGGCATCGAGGTCGGCCACGTATTCCAGCTCGGCCGCAAATACGCCGAGGCACTCAAGGCCACGGTGCTGGACGAGAACGGCAAGGCCGCGGTGATGGCGATGGGCTGTTATGGCATCGGCGTATCGCGCATCGTCGCCGCCGCCATCGAGCAGAACCACGACGAGGCCGGCATCCTCTGGCCGGTGGCGATGGCGCCGTGGCAGGCGGTGGTGTGCATGATCAACCCGAAGCAGGACGCGGCCGTCACCGCCGCCGCCGAGGCGCTGCTGGCCGAACTGCAGGCCGCCGGCGTCGACGCCGCGCTGGACGACCGCGGCCTGCGCCCGGGCGCGATGTTCGCCGACATGGAACTGATCGGCATTCCGCACCGCATCGTGGTGTCCGAACGCGGCCTGGCCGCCGGCACCTACGAATACCGGGCGCGCTCGGCCAGCGAGGCCGAAAATCTGGACAGGGCCGGGCTGCTGCTGAAAATCGCCGGTTGATCGCGGAAAGGCCGGGACGAAAACCCGGCCTTTTCTCACGGAAACAATACCGCGCCTGCATTATCGTTTGCCGTCGCCGTGAAACAGCCGGTATGCTTCGTCGCGCTGCCACGGAATGGCCATGCCCAACCCCATTATCCGGAGTAGCTATTCGATGAGTATTGACCTGAGCGGCCTGTCGGCCAAAGAACTGGCCTCCCTGATCCGCGACGCGCAGAAGCGCAAGACCGTCGTCGCCAAGCGCCAGCCCATCGCCAAGGTCCGCACCCAGCTGGTCAAGGCCGCGCAGAAGGCCGGTTACAGCATCGAGGAACTGTTCGGCGCCGGTGCGCCCAAGGCCAGCCGCGCCCCGCGCGCCGCCAAGGCCCCGGCCAAGAGCGCGAACAAGGGCGTGAAGGTCGCGCCGAAGTACCGCGATCCGGCCAATGCCGCCAATACCTGGACCGGCCGCGGCAAGCAGCCGCGCTGGCTGGCCGAGTACACCTCCGGCGGCCGCAAGGTCGAGGATTTCCTGATCCAGAAGTAAGATCGGGTTCCTTCTGGAAACAGAAACGCCGGCTTTTGCCGGCGTTTCTGTTTTCCGCTCATTCCTGCCTCAGAGATTCTTCCGCGCCGGCACCAGCAGATTGCCGAACAGCAGCCCCGCCACCAGCGCCATCACCACGTTGAGCACGGTCAGCAGCGCCGATTCGCCGGCGTTCACGCTCTGCTGCTGGATCAGGCTCAATACCCCGCGCAGGCTGATGCTGCCGGGCACCAGCATGATGATGCCGGGCAGGCGGATGATCGCGCCCGGCCGCTGCGCCAACCGGCCGAACAGGTTGCCGGCGGCGGTCAGCATCATCGCCGCCAGGAATATCCCCGCCGGCCCGCCCCATTGCTGGCCCCCGTAACGGGAAATGGCATAACCGGCCAGCGAGGCGGCCATTACCCACGGGTAATCGCGGCGCGAGGCGCGGAACAGCATCGCGAAGGCGAACGCGGCCAGCATCACCGAACCCCATTCCACCCATTCCGGCTGCGGGCGCGAGGCGCGTACCAGCGGCTCCAGGCCGATCAGGCCGGTGATGGTCACCGCGATCATCGCGCCCACCGTCAGTTTCATGATCGTGGTCAGCGCGCCGGCGAAACGCGCCGTGCCCGATACCCAGTGCTGGCTGGCCAGCTCGTTGACCGCATTGGTCAACGCCATGCCCGGCAGCAATACCACCAGCGAGGCGATGATCACCGAGTTCTGGTTCAACGGGCCGATGAAACTGGCCACCAGTACCGCGACGAAACCGGCCAGCAGCGCGGCCAGCGCGTCGCTGGCCTCGCGGGTGGCCACGCGCCGGTCGGTATAGAACAGCATCAGCCCGATCAGCAGGCCGGTGAAACCCGCGGTGACGATATCCAGCCACGGCAGCCGCCACATGCCGGCAACACCGGCCGACCCCAGGCAGAAGGACAGCAGCATCTGCGCGTTGTCGCGCCAGGTAGGCGCCTTGTCGAGCTGGCGCAGCGCGGTATGGCCCTGGGCGATGCTCATCTGCCCGCCGACCACCGCATCGGCGATCTGGTCGGCCAGGGTCAGTTTGTGCAGGTCGTTGCTGCCGGGGTCCAGGCGGATCACGCGGGTGATGTCGCTGGAGCCGATCGCCTGGGTCGGGTCGCTGAAACTGAGGATGATGCCGGTCGGGTTGGACCAGGGTTCGCAATCCAGGTCCAACCGCTGCGCCAGCGCGACCACCGCTGCCTCCAGCCGCTGCGCCGTGGTGCCATAACTGTGCAGGCGGCCGGCGATCTCCGAGACGAAGGCCACGCGCTGCGCATAGGTGGCGCGGCCGGGAGCGATGGAAACGGGGGCGATGGATTCGGCGGACATGCGCATTAGTATCACCCGGAAGCGCGTCGTCCTGATCGACTCATGGGCGCATGACGGGCGACAGGTTATGCTCGGCGCCGGACGCCCCCCATGAAGAACGCCGAACCGCCCCACTGCGCGATGGACCCGGACGTCGACGGCCAACTCAGGCTGTCGGGCAGCTGGACCTTGTCCACCGCCCTGCAATCGGCCGAGGCCCTGCGCGGCATCCAGGCGCCGGTGCGCGGCCTGGACGCGCGCGGCATCGACCAGCTCGATTCGGCCGGCGTACTGCAGCTGCTGCGCTTCTCGCGCGGTGCCGGGCTCGCCGACGACGCGCTGCGATTCCGCGACGAACACCAGGCGCTGGTCTGCACCATCGACGAAGTCGCCGACGAGCGCCCGCGGCCGCAGCGCGACTATGGCGTGGCCGCGGCACTGGACCGGCTCGGCCGCTCGGTGCACGCCATCGGCGACAACATCGTGGTGCTGCTGGGCTTCTTCGGCGAGAACCTGGCCAAGCTGGCGCGGCTGGCGCGGCAGCCGCGGCGCCTGCGCCTGACCTCCACCGTGCACCAGATGGAAGAGGTCGGGCTGGACGCGGTGCCGCTGATCGCGCTGCTGTCGTACCTGGTCGGCGCGGTGATCGCCTTCCTCGGTTCGACCATCCTGCGCGACTTCGGCGCGGAAATTTACGTTGTCGAGCTGGTCAACATCGCCTTCCTGCGCGAGTTCGGCGTGCTGCTGACCGCCATCGTGCTGGCCGGGCGCACCGCCAGCGCCTTCACCGCGCAGATCGGCGCGATGAAGGCGCGCGAGGAGATCGACGCGATCCAGACCCTGGGCCTGGACCCGATCGACCTGCTGGTGCTGCCGCGGGTGCTGGCGCTGGTGGTGATGCTGCCGCTGCTGACCTTCATCGCCATGGTCGCCGGCCTGGCCGGCGGCGTCACCGTGGGCGCGTTCGACCTGGGCATTCCGCCGCAGATGTATATCGCGCGCATGCACGACACCATGCAGGTGCGGCACCTGCTGGTGGGCCTGTCCAAGGCGCCGGTGTTCGCGCTGATCATCGCCCTGATCGGCTGCCTGGAAGGATTGAAGGTGGAAGGCACCGCGCAGTCGGTGGGCGAGCGCACCACCTCCAGCGTGGTGCAGACGATCTCGCTGGTCATCATCCTCGACGCGCTGGCCGCGTTGTGGTTCATGCACATGGACTGGTAAGGGGCGGCACGATGGCGATTCCTTCCAGAAGCGAGGACCACGGCGATGAGCTGGCCATCCGCGTGCGCGGGCTGGTCAACCGCTTCGGCAGCCAGACCGTGCACGAAGACCTGGACCTGGACGTGCGCCGCGGCGAGATCCTCGGCGTGGTCGGCGGCTCGGGTACCGGCAAGTCGGTGCTGATGCGCTCCATCCTCGGCCTGCGCACGCCCGACGCCGGGCAGATCGAGGTGCTGGGCGTGGATGCGCGCTCGGAGGATCCGGCGGCGCGCCTGCATATCGAACGCAATACCGGCGTGCTGTTCCAGGACGGCGCGCTGTTCTCCTCGCTCACTGTCGGCGAGAACGTGCAGGTGCCGCTGAAGGAACACCATCCGGAACTGCCCGAGCGCTGGCACTACGAACTGGCGCTGCTGAAGGTCAAGCTGGCCGGCCTGCCGGCCGACGCCATCAACAAGCTGCCCTCGCAGTTGTCCGGCGGCATGCGCAAGCGCGCCGGCCTGGCGCGGGCGCTGGCGCTGGATCCGCCGCTGCTGTTCCTGGACGAGCCCACCGCCGGGCTGGACCCGATCGGCGCGGCCGCCTTCGACCGCCTGATCAAGACCCTGCAGGAAGCGCTGGGCCTGACCGTGTTCCTGATCACCCACGACCTGGACACGCTCTACGCCATCTGCGACCGGGTCGCGGTGCTGGCCGACCGCAAGGTGGTCGCTACCGCGCCGCTGCCGGAAATCGAACGCCTCGACCACCCGTGGATCCGCGAGTATTTCCACGGCCCCCGCGCCCGCGCCGCGCGCGGCCTCCAGCCCGAGCACGCCTGACCCATGGAAACCAAAGCCCATTACGTCCTGATCGGCGCCTTCACCCTCATCGTGTCGCTGGCCCTGCTCGCCTTCGGCCTGTGGGCGGCGAAGTACTCCTCCGACCGCACCTGGCAGGAATACCGGGTGGTATTCGACGAGGCGGTGACCGGCCTGTCGGTCGGCAGCCCGGTGCAGTACAACGGCATCTCGGTCGGCTCGATCACCGACCTGTCGCTGGCGCCCGACGACCCGCGCAAGGTGATCGCCCGGCTGCGCCTGAACTCGACCACGCCGGTCAAGACCGATACCCGCGCCAAGCTCGCGATCACCAGCATCACCGGCCCGGCCATCATCCAGCTCAGCGGCGGCAGCCCGCAGGCGGCAGCGCTGACCACGGTCAGCCGCGATGCGGTGCCCACCATCCAGACCTCGCCCTCGGCGCTGCAGAACATCACCGACGTGGCCAACCGCGTGGTCGAACGCATGGACCAGATGCTCAGCGACCAGAACGTGGAACGCATTTCCAACACCCTGGCGCACCTGGAAACCATCAGCGGCAGCCTGGCCGATCGCGACCAGGGCACCCAGGCCCTGCTGCTGGAAGCGCGCGACGCCGCGCGCAACCTCAATGCCACCCTGGCCACCGCCAACGGCACCATCCAGCACCTGGACGAGAACGTCGTGCGCCAGCTGCCCGCCACGCTGGACAAGCTCGACGCCAGCCTCTCCAAGCTCGACTCGGCCGCCGGCAACGCCAACGCGATCCTTGGCGAGAACCGCGCCGCCATCAACAGTTTCGCCAATGACGGCCTGGCCCAGCTCGGCCCGACCCTGACCGAACTGCGCGGGCTGATCCGCGACCTGCGCCGGGTCAGCGACCGCCTCGAGAACAACCCGGCACGCTACCTGCTCGGCCGCGATGCCCCGAAGGAGTTCGAACCGAAATGAAGCGCTTCCCGCCGATGCGACTGCTCGCTCCCTTCTGCCTTCTGGCCCTGGCCGGCTGCTCGGTGCTGGCCAGCGGCGACCGCCATCCGATCACCATCTACGCGCCGCAGGCGCGCATCAGCGCCGACCCGTCCTGGCCGCAGGTGGACTGGCAGCTGGCCATCGCCAAGCCCGCCGCCGCGCGCCTGGTGGACAGCCCGCGCATCAACGTGCGCCCGACCCCTGGCGAACTGGAGGTCTACCGCGGCGCCACCTGGTCGCAGCCGGCCACCGACATGCTCGAGGACGCGCTGCTGCGCGGCTTCGAGGACTCCGGCCGGATCGGCGCGGTGGCGCGCATCGCCACCGGCATCCGCTCCGACTACAAACTCGCCATCGACCTGCGCCGCTTCGAATCGGACTACGCCGGCAACGAACGTCCGGCCGCGACCATCGAACTCAACGCCAAACTGATCCACAGCCTGGACCAGCGTGTGGTCGCCGCGCGCACCTTCCTTGTTGCCGAGCCCGCCGCCGGCACCGAGGTGGGCAGCGTGGCGACCGCCTTCGAGACCGCGCTGAACAGGACCGTGACCGACCTGGTCGGCTGGACCCTGGCCACCGGCCAGGCAGACCGGCAGGCAGGCGCGGACAAGCACTAAAGATCGGCCGCCCCGCCCAATGCAGAGCGGCGCAACGCCCCGCTGAGGCATTCCCGACCAAGCCCCGCCGGACGTTGCCCGGCGCTACAAAACCGCAGCACCCATCCCCTTGTAGAGCGGGGCAACGCCCCGCTGAGGCATTCCCGGCAAAGCCCCCGCCGGGCATTACCCGGCGCTACAGAACCGCAGCACCCCTCGCCTTGTAGAGCGGCGCAACGCCCCGCTGAGGCATTCCCGGCAACGCCCCGCCGGGGCTCTGCTGATGGGAATATTCCGTGGCCTCAGAACCCGAGCCGTGCGGTGAGCCGCACCAGGTCGGCCAGCGAGGGGGCCTGCATCTTGCGCATCGCATGACCGCGGCGGACCTTGACCGTGATCTCGCTGATGCCCAGTTGCGCGGCGATCTGCTTGTTGAGCAGCCCGGTCACCACCAGCCGGGCCACGTCCTGTTCGCCTGCGCTCAACGACTCCCAGCGCGCGCGCAGTTCGGCCAGCTGCGCCGCTTCGCGCAGCCGCTCGCGGTCCTTGCCGATGCCGGCATGGATCGCGTCCAGCAGGTCCTGGTCGCGGAAGGGCTTGGTGAGGAATTCGATGGCGCCGTTCTTCATCGCTTCCACGCCCATGGCGATGTCGCCATGGCCGGTGATGAACACCACCGGCAGGGCGATGCCCCGCTCGGCCATCTGCCGCTGGAAATCCATGCCGCTCTGTCCGGGCATGCGCACGTCCAGCACCAGGCAGCCCGGTGCTTCGCCGCGCGGATGGGCCATGAATTCGCCGGTCGAGGCGAACGCCCGCACCTGCAGGCCCACCGAGGCCAGCAGGTCCTCCAGCGCGGCGCGCACCGAGGCGTCGTCGTCCACCACATAGACCACCGGTTCCGGTGGCGTCGCCTGCAGGGTCATGGCCGCGGCTCCGCGCCCGCGGCGGGAAGGCGGAAATGGAACACCGCCCCATCCTGCACCACCGGCTCGGCCCAGATGCGCCCGCCGTTGGCTTCGATGATCGCCCGGCTGATGCTCAATCCCACGCCGATGCCCTCGTCCTTGGTAGTCCAGAACGCGTCGAACAGATGCTCGCTCATGCCCGGCACGATACCGACGCCCGAATCGGTCACGGTGAACAGGATCGCCTCGCCGTCGCGCGCCGACTCGACCCGCAACCGCCGCGCCGCCGCCGGCACCGGGCCCAGCGCCTCCATCGCGTTGAGCAGCAGGTTGCCGACCACCTGCTGCACCTGTACCCGGTCGGCCAGCGCCGGCGGCAGGCCGTCGGCCAGTTCCACCGTCAGCGCGATGTGGTTGATCTCCATGCCGGCCTGCGACAGCGCCAGCACTTCCTGCACGGCGTCGTTGAAGTCGAACGCGCTGCGCTGCGGCGGCTCGCCGCGGGTCAGGCTGCGCACCCGGGCGATGATGCCGCTGGCGCGGCCGGCATCGGCGAGGATGCGCTCCAGCGCCTGCCGCGCGCGCTCCAGGTTCGGCGGTTCCTGCGCCAGCCAGCGCTGGCAGGCGTTGCCGCTGGTGACGATGGCCGCCAGCGGCTGGTTGACCTCGTGCGCGATGGAGGTGGTCAGGCCCTCCAGGCTCTTGATGCGGGCGATGCGCAGCAGCTGCGCCTGCGCCTCGTGCGCGGCGGCGCGCGCGGTCTCCATCTTCAGCACCAGCCAGGTGGTCATCACGATCGCGGCGACGCTGATGCCCATGTTGATCAGGCCCGAACGCAGGTCGCCATGCGGGGTGAACACCAGGCTGGCCACGGTCAGCACGACGCAGGCCGCGCACAGCGCCACCAGCGCGCGCCGCCCCAACAGGCGCGCCGTGGTCAGGATCACCACCGCGTAGAACACCGCGGCGGCGACCTCGTAGCGGGTGGTGGTATCGACCGCGAAGATCGCCGCCATCACCGCGACGATCAGGGCGATCCTCAATACAAGGGGCATGCGTGGCGGTGGCGACATGGGCTCGGCCTGCGGCGATCGGGCGATCGGCGGCGTACGTCCATCCGCATGCCGCCGGCGCGCATTGTCGCCCATTCCGCCGGCGCCGATGCCGCGCATGGGCTCACCCTTCCTCGCCGGCGTTCCAGAACGCCTGGCGCACGCCGGGCAGCGCCTCGGCGCGCTCCACCACGGCGTCGAGCTCGCCGGCCTGCACCGCAGTGGCATACAGGGTGAACTCGATCTCGACCTCGCCGCCGCCGAAGGGATGATCCTCGATCTGCCGCGGCGGGTAGCTGGCCTCCTCCAGCAGTTCGGCCATCCGTTCGCGCACGTCCGATTGCGCCTCGCGCGCGCAGATCACGTAGACCATGTAGGTAGCTTCGCTGGCTTCCTCGCGGAACGGACGGCGGTTGATCCGGTTGACCACCGGCCGCAGCAGGGTATTGGCCGCGAGCACGAACAGCGCCGCCAGCACCGCCTCGCCGAGCAGGCCGGAGCCGGCACAGGCACCGACCGCGCCCGAGCCCCACAGCGTGGCCGCGGTGTTCAGGCCGGAGATGCTCGCGCCTTCCTTCATGATCGCGCCGGCGCCAAGGAAACCGATGCCCGAGACCACGTAGGCGACGATGTGGATCGGCGTCTGCGAGCCGCCGTTGATCTCGAACAGGCGCGTGCCCAGCGCCACGAAGATCGCCGCGCCCACCGCCACCAGCGTGTTGGTACGCAGCCCGGCGGTGCGCTGGCGCACCTGGCGTTCGATGCCGATCAGCGCGCCGAGCAGGAATGCCGCGGCCAGGTTGACGAAGGTGGTCGCCAACGCCTCGAGGCTGCTGAAATGGATGGCATGCATCGCGGTTCCCTTCCTTGTGGGGGTGTGGCCTTACTGCCAGCCGAAGCGGCGGACGTAGAGCTTCTTCATTGCCGTGGTCAGCGCGGCATAGCCGAGCAGGATGCCGACCAGCCACGGGAAGTAGGCCGGCGGCAGCGGCTGCAGCCCGAACCATGCGCCCAGCCGGCTCATCGGCAGCAGCACGCCGATGGCCATGATGACCAGCGTGGTCAGGGTCAGCGGCCAGGCCGCCCGGCTCTGGATGAACGGCAGTTTCGGGGTGCGGATCATGTGCACGATCAGGGTCTGGGTCAGCAGTCCGACGACGAACCAGCCGGACTGGAACAGCCCCTGCCCGGCCACGCTGTTGGCGCCGAATACATACCACATGACCAGGTACGTGATGATGTCGAAGACCGAGCTGAGCGGCCCGAAGAAGACCATGAAGCGGCCGATGTCGGCGGGGTTCCAGCGCAGCGGCCGCGCCACCAGTTCGGCATCGACCTCGTCGAACGGGATCGCGGTCTGCGACACGTCGTACAGCAGGTTCTGCACCAGCAGCTGCAGCGGCAGCATCGGCAGGAACGGCAGGAACGCGCTGCCCACCAGCACCGAGAACACATTGCCGAAATTGGAGCTGGCGGTCATGCGGATGTACTTGAGCATGTTGCAGAAGGTCCTGCGGCCCTCCATCACGCCTTCCTCCAGCACCATCAGGCTCTTCTCCAGCAGGATGATGTCGGCGGCCTCGCGGGCGATGTCCACGCCCGAGTCCACCGAGATGCCGATGTCGGCCGCGCGCAGCGCCGGCGCGTCGTTGATGCCGTCGCCCATGAAGCCGACCACGTGGCCGTTGCCGCGCAGCACGCGCACGATGCGCTCCTTGTCATGCGGGGTGAGGCGCGCGAACACCTGGTGCGACTCGACCGCCTGCGCCAATGCCGCGTCATCCATCGCCTCCACCTGCGGCCCGAGCAGGATGTCCGCGTGCTCCAGCCCGACCCGTCCGCAGACGTGCGCGGCGATCAGTTCGCTGTCGCCGGTCAGCACCTTCACCCGCACGCCGTGTTCGTCCAGCGCGCGCAGCGCCGGTGCGGTGGATTCCTTGGGCGGGTCGAGGAAGGCGATGTAGCCGACCAGGGTCAGGCCGCCCTCGTCGCGCACCGAGTACACCGTCTGCGCGGCCGGGCTGTCCTTGACCGCCACCGCGACCACGCGCAGTCCCTGGCCGTTGAGTTCGCGGGTTACGGCGCGCACCCGCTCCAGGCGCACGCCGTCCAGCGGCACGTCCGCGCCCTCGACGCGGATGCGGCTGCAGCCGGCCAGCACTTCCTCCACCGCGCCCTTGCAGATCAGGGTGCGCCCGCCGTCGCGGTCGGCCACCACCACCGACATCCGCCGCCGCTGGAAATCGAAGGGGATCTCGTCGACCTTGCTGTACTCCTGCGCGATGCGCATCTCCTGCTGCAGTTCGGCGTGTTCCAGCACCGCGTGGTCGAGCAGGTTCTTCAACCCGGTCTGGTACCAGCTGTTGAGGAAGGCGTAGCGCAGCACCTCGTCGGAGACCGCGCCATCGGCATCGGTGTGCCGCTCCAGCGCGATCCGGTCCTGGGTCAGGGTGCCGGTCTTGTCGGTGCACAGCACGTCCATGGCGCCGAAGTTCTGGATCGCGTCCAGCCGCTTGACGATGACCTTCTTGCGCGAGAGCAGCACCGCGCCCTTGGCCAGGGTCGAGGTGACGATCATCGGCAGCATCTCGGGCGTGAGCCCGACCGCGACCGACAGGGCGAACAGGAACGCCTCGGTCCAGTCGCCCTTGGTAAAGCCATTGATCAGCAGCACCACCGGCGCCATCACCAGGGCAAAGCGGATCAGCAGCCAGCTCACGCTGTTGACGCCGGCCTGGAACGCCGTGGCGGTGCGGTCGCTGGCGGTGACCCGCTCGGACAGCGCGCCGAAGTAGGTGCGCGGGCCAGTGGCCACGACCAGCGCGGTGGCCGAGCCGGAGGTCACGCTGGTGCCCATGAACACCAGGTTCGGCGCGTCGAACACCGATTCGAACGGCTGGCCGATGCCGGCGAATTTCTCCACCGGCAACGACTCGCCGGTCATCGCCGCCTGCGACACGAACAGGTCCTTGGCCGCGAGCAGGCGGCAGTCGGCCGGGATCATGTCGCCGGCCGACAGCAGCACGTGGTCGCCGGGCACCAGCTCGCGGATCGGCAGCTCCACCGTGGTGGCCGCGCGGTGGGTGTGCAGGTGCACGCCGAAGTACTTCTCGCCGACCTCGACCACCTCCGGATCGACCGCCTGCCGGCGCAGCACCGTGGCGGTATTGCCGACCATCGCCTTGAGCCGTTCGGCGGCGCGGTTGGAGCGGCCTTCCTGCACGAAGCGGATCAGCGTGCTGAGCACCACCATCGTGCCGATCACGATGGCCGCGGTCATGTCCTCGGTCAGGAACGAGATCACCGCCAGCAGAGTCAGCAGCAGGTTGAACGGATTGCGGTAGCAGTGCCACAGGTGCTGCCACCACGGCAGCGGCTTCTCGTGGCCGACCTCGTTGGGACCGGCGCGGTCGCGATGCGCTGCTGCCTCGGCGGCGCTCAGCCCGTCCTCGTGCGAACCCAGCCGCGCCAGTGCCGCCGCAAGATCCTCGCTGGCGGCACGGCGCAGGCCGCGCGCAACCCGCTCGAACGCCGGCCCGGACGCATCGCGGCGGTCCATGCCGTCGAGCACGGCCGGGCGTCCGAACAGGCCGCTGGCGCGGCGGCGGCGGACGAAGGCGCTGAACAGGTTCTTCAGCAGGGTTTCGAAAGGCTTCATGGGTCTGCTCCCGTCACGGAAGGGATGGCGCGCTCACTCGCGCACCAGGGATGGCATCGGCGTCCTGCGACCAGCCGCCACCCAGCGCCTGGTACAGCGCCACGGTGCTGGCCAGCCGTCCGGCGCGGGCCTGGACCAGAGCGATGGCGGTTTCCTGGCTGGCCTGCTGGGCCAGGACCAGTTCGGCCTGCGAGGCCGCGCCCAGTTCGCGCTGGCGTCTGGCCATGGCCAGGCTGCGGCGCGCCGCGGCATCGGCGGCACTGGCCGCCTGCAGCGCCTGCGCGTCGCTGACGATGGCCTGCAGCGCGTCGGCCGTGTCCTGGAAGGCGGTCAGCACCGTGGCGCGGTACTGCGCCTGGGCCTGGTCGCGCGCGGCGACGGCGGCGCGCTGGCCATGCCGCAGCGCACCGCCATGGAACAGGGGTTGCAGCAGGTCCGCGCCGATCGACCAGAACCCGGCGCCGGCCTGCCCGAACGGCGAGGCCTGCGCGCCGTACCGTCCGGCGCCCGCGCTCAGGGTGATGGCCGGCAGGCGCGCGGCGGTGGCCACGCCGATGTCGGCATTGGCCGCATGCAGCCGGGCCTCGGCGGCGCGCACGTCCGGGCGCTGCCGGACCAGTTGCGAGGGCAGGCCGACCGGCAGTTCGGCCGGCAGCGACAGCGCCTCCAGCTGCAACGCGGGCAGCACCGCCTCGCCCGGCAGCTGCCCGGTCAACGCCGCCAGCTGGTGGCGGCGCGCGGCCAGTTCCCTGCGCAGCGGCGGCAGTTGCGCCTGGGCCTGCGCCAGCACCGTTTCCTGCGCGGCGACATCGCCACCGCCGGCATCGCCGGCGCGGTGCTGGCGCTGGACGATCTCCAGCAGCTGCCGCGACTGCGCCACCAGCGCTTCGCTGGCGGCCAGCTGCGCGCGCGCCGATGCCTCGCCGATCGCGCTCTCGACCACGTTGGCTACCAGCGTCAGGTACACCGCTTCGCGCTCGAAGCGCTGGGCGTCCACCCCGGCGGCCAGCGCCTCGGCCTGGCGGCGCTGGCCGCCGAATACATCCGGCACATAGCTGATGCTCAGCTGCGCGGTATGCAGGCTGTAGGCGCTGCTGTCCGCTTCGGCGGCCTTTTCCCGCTGCGGCTGCAACTGCAGGTCGACCTGCGGCCAGAAGCCACCGCGTTGCGCGGCGGCATTCTCGCCGGCCTGGCGCAGCGCCGCCTCCGCCGCCTGCAGGTCGGGATTGGCGCGCAGCGCGGCGGCGACCAGGGCATCCAGCCCGGCCGAGCCGAAACCCGTCCACCAGCGCGCGGGCAGCGGCCGGTCGTGCAGGAAACGCTGGGCGTCGCCGCCCGGTCCGGGTGTAGCCACGGTGGCGTCGGGCAGGCCACCCTCCACCCAGGCCGCCACCGGCGGCGCCTCCGGCCGATGGAAGTCCGGCCCCACCGTGCAGCCGGCGGCGGCCAGCGCCACGGCCAGCGTGGCGATGCGCGCGATGTCGTTCATGGTGCCTCCTGCGCCGGCGCGGCGGCCCTGCGGGCGCGACGGCGGTCGATGCGGTCTTCGATGAAGTGGTACAGCGGGGGCAACAGCAGCAGGGTCAGCACCGTGGCGCTGGCCAGCCCGCCGACCACCACCGTGGCCAGCGGCCGCTGCACGTCGCTGCCCAGGCCGGTGGCGAGCATGGCCGGGGCCAGGCCGAAGGCGGCGACCGTGGCGGTCATCAGCACCGGGCGCATGCGGCTGCGCGCGCCCTCGATCACCGCCTCGCGCAGGCTGCGCCCTTCCTCGCCGCGCAGGCGGTTGATCTGCGCCAGCATCAGTACGCCGTTGAGCACCGCCACCCCGAACAGCGCGATGAAGCCCACCGCGCTGGAGACGTTCAGCGTCATCCCGCGCAGGTGCAGCGCGGCCAGGCCGCCGAGCATCGCCAACGGCACGGTGGACAGCACCAGCAGCGGCTGGCGCAGGTTGCCGAAGGCGCCGAACAGCAGCAGGAACATGATGCCCAGGGTCATCGGCAGGATCAGCGCCAGGCGCGCCTGCGCGCGCTCCAGGTTCTCGAACTGGCCGCCCCATTCCACGCGCAGGCGCTTGTGGTCGTATGCCGCCTCGCGCTGCACCGCCTGCTGCGCGTCGCGCAGGAAGCCGGCCAGGTCGCGGCCGCGCACGTTCAGGCGCACGATGATGTTGCGCTCGGCCATCTCGCGCACGATCACGCTCTCGCCGGAGGTGGTGCCGATGCGCGCCACGTCCGCCAGCGGTACGCGGGCGCCGTCGGGCGCGGCCAGGGTCAGGTTGCCGATGGCATCGGGACTGGCGCGGTAGCGTTCCGGGAAACGCACGGCGATGTCGTAGCTCTTTTCATCGACATAGAGCTGGCCGATGGGCGTGCCGCCGATGCCGGTGGCGATCAGGTCGGCAACATCGGCGGCGTTGATGCCGTGGCGCGCGGCCGCGGCGCGGTCCAGTTCGATCTTCAGGTTGGGCAGCGGCGGTTCCACGTCGACGGCGACGTCGGCCGCTCCCGGCACCTGCCCGAGGATGCCGGCGATGCGCTTGGCCAGCCCGCGCACCTGCTCCAGGTCCTGGCCGAACACCTTCACCGTCAGGTCGCTGTGCGCGCCGGACAGCTTGTCCTGCACGCCGTCGATCATCGGCTGCATGAAGGCCACCGAATAGCCGGGCATCTGCGCGTAGCGTGCGGCCAGCCGGTCGATCAGCTGCTGCTTGCTCAGTCCCGATTTCCATTGCCGGTAGGGATGCAGGCCGACGCTGGCCTCGATGTGCGAGGGCGTCCAGTAATCGGTGCCATCGTCGTTGCGGCCGGTCTGGGTGACCATGTAGGACACCTCCGGGAACGCCAGCGTCACCCGGCGCAGTTCGTCGGCCATCGCCGCGGCCTTGTCCAGGGTGATGCCCGGCGGCATCTGCACCTGCAGCCACAGCGAGCCTTCGTCCAGATAGGGCAGGAAATCGCGGCCCAGGCTGGCGAACAGCACGCCCAGCCCCAGCAGGGCGGCGACGCAGCAGGCCAGCAGCCAGCGGCTGTGCCCGACCATCCGCTCCAGGAAGCGCCCATAGCGCAGCGACAGCGCTTCCAGCACCGGGTTGTGGAACAGCCGCCGCGGCTTGCGGAACGCCAGCCACGCCAGCGCCGGCACCAGCGTCAACGCCACCACCAGCGCGCCGGCCAGCGCCGCGCCGACCGCGTAGGCCATCGGCGAGAACAGCTTGTATTCGATGCGCTGGAAGGCGAACAGCGGCAGATAGGCGCAGACGATCACCGCCATGCCGAAGAAGATCGGCCGCGCCACCTGCAGCGTGGCCTGGATCGCGTCGCGGGCCTGCAGCGGCCGCGTCGCGTCCTGCTCGCGCCGGCGCAGCACGTTCTCCACCAGCACCACCGCGCCGTCCACCAGGATGCCGAAGTCGATGGCGCCGAGTGACAGCAGGTTGGCCGGGACGTGGAAGTGGTGCATGAAGATGAAGGCGATCAGCAGCGACAACGGGATCGTCAGCGCGACGATCGCCGCCGCGCGCGGGCTGCCCAGGAACAGCAGCAGCACCAGGCTCACCAGCACCATGCCTTCGGCCAGGGTGAAGCCGACCGTATGCAGGGTCGCGTCGATCAGCGCGGTGCGGTCCAGGTACGGCACCAGCCGCACGTCGCCGGGCAGCAGGTTGCCGTTGAGGTCATCCACCGCGGCGTGGACGCCGGCCAGCGCGTCGGAAGGGTTGTGGTCCTTGAGCAGGAGCACGATGCCTTCGAGGGTGTCCGGGTTGTCGTCCTTGCCGAGGATGCCGCGACGCTCGACGTTGCCGTAGGTCAGCGTGCCCAGGTCCTTGACCAGCACCGGTACGCCGCCGCTGCTCTTGACCACCACGTTGCCCATGTCCTCCAGCGAGCGCAGCAGGCCCACCCCGCGCACCACGTAGCTCTGCTCGCCGCGGTCGATCACGCTGCCGCCGCCGTTGGCGTTGTTGGCGTTGATCGCGCTGGTGACCTCCTGCAGCGACAGGTCGTACTGGCGCAGCCGCAGCGGGTCCAGTTCAAGCATGAACTGCGTGGTCAGCCCGCCGAAATTGGTGACGTCGACCACGCCCGGCGCTTTCTTCAGGCGCGGGATGACGGTCCAGGCCTGCAGCTCGGACAGTTCGCGCAGGCTGCGCGTCTTCGACTCCAGCGTGTAGCGGTAGATCTCGCCGGTGGGCGAGGTGTACGGGTCCAGCTCCGGCTTCGCTTCGTACGGCAGGGTGACCCCGGCCAGGCGTTCCTGCAGCCGCTGCCGCGCGAAATAGCCGTCGGTGCCGTCCTCGAACACCACCGTGACCAGCGACAGCGCGAACAGGCTGCGCGAGCGCAGCACGTGCATGCCGGGAGTGCCGAGCAGCGCGCGCTCCAGCGGAATGGTGATCTGCTGCTCGACCTCCTCCGCGCCCAGCCCGGGCACCTGGGTGACGATCTGCGAGGTGACATCGGCGATGTCCGGATAGGCCTCCACCGGCAGCTGCTTCCAGCTCCACAGCCCGTACAGCGCGACGAACGCGAACACCAGCCAGGCGATGCCGCGGCGGCGGAAACAGGTTGTGACGATCGCATCAATCATTGAGCAGCACTCCGTCCCTGACCACGATCCGCTCGCCGGCGCGCAGGCCCGACAGCACTTCCACGTTTCCGCCGGCGGTATCGCCGACGGTGACCACGCGCGGCTGGAAGCGCTGCGGCGCCTGTTCGACCAACACCCGGGTATGCAGGCCGTTCTGCAGCAGCGCCGTGGCCGGCACCAGCAGCGCCGGACGGCTGGCCGCGGCGAACCGCACGCGCGCGAACATGCCCGGCTTCACCTCGCCGGCACGGTTGTCGATGGCCACGCGCACCGGCACGGTGCGGGTCTGCGCATCGAGCACATCGCCGACATAGGCCACCCGGCCTTCGAGCGTGCGGCCGGGCCAGGCGTTGAGCTCGACCCGCGCCTGCTGCCCGACCGCCATGCGCGGCAGGTCGCGCTCGGCCACGGCGGCGGTCAGCCATACTTCGGACAGGTCGGCCACGGTCATCAGCGCGGCGGTGGTGTCGTTCCAGTAGCCGCCCTGCGCGGCCTCCATCGCCACCACGCGGCCTGCGATGGGCGAGCGCAGCACGTACTCGCGGCGCGAGCCGCTCTTCGCCGACGCCCCGACCTGGGCGAGGTGGTCGGCCGCCGCGCGCGCGTCGCCCTCGGCTTCGGCCAGCGCCAGCCGCGCCGCCTCCATGTCCTTCGCCGCCGCGATGTCCTCATCGTGCAGCAGCTTCTGCCGCTCGAACTCCAGCCGCGCCTGCCGCAGCTGCGCCTGCGCCTTGGCGTTCTCCGCCTGCGCCGCGCCGAGCTCGGGCGAATCCAGCGTGGCCAGCGCGTCGCCGGCACTGACCGCATCGCCGAGCCGGCGGTGCAGGCGCACCACGCGCCCGGCCAGCGGCGGCACGATCCTCACCTGCTTCTCCGGCTCGGCCTCCACCGTGCCGGGCGCCTCCACGCTCGGGGCGAAGGCCTGCTCGCCGACGGCGGCCACCTGCAGGCGGCCATGCAGCGGCGAGTTCTGCGGCACGACGATGGCGTCGCCTTCATGGTGGAACATCGGTGCGGCCTGGCTCTCGGCGGCGGGCTGGGCGGCGGTACAGGCCGCCAGCGCCGCGGCGCAGGCCAGTGCCAGTACGGCAGGCTGGATCTTCATGGACAGTCCCCGGAATGGATGGAAAGGAGCGGGCGCCCGCCGTCAGCAGGAGGCGGACAGGCGCGGCGGCATCGCCACGCGGTGCGCATGCAGGACATGGCGCGGATCGGCGCACTCCACCTCATGCAGGCGCTTGCGCGCCGCACGCGGCAGGTGCTGCAGCACGCCCGCGCGCTCGGGCGCCGGCAGCATGGACAGGGCATCGGCGATGACGCGGCCGGACAGCTCGCCCAGGGCGCGGGCAAAAGCGCGCTCGCCGCGGGCATGCAGGAGCGAGCGCAGGGCGGCGGGGCGATGCGCGGCTACCGCCGCGCGCAGGGCGCGCAGCAGGACGTCGTTGGAATGGGTCTCGAGGATGCGGAACAGCATGGGAACCTCCTCCGGCGCACGGCCGTGGAGGCCCCCGCGGTCACGCAGGTGGCATCCCCGGAGCCGGCGCCCGGTCTGTGTCTTGGGTCATGGGAAGTTGGCGCGCGGGCAGGCGCCGATGCGGGTCGGGATCCATGGCGTCCTCCTCGGTCGTGCGGTGGCGGCCACCGGGAAAACGGCGGGCCTCGCACCGGCGATGGCGATGACCGGCAACATGCGATGCCGGCAGCGTGGGCCGGGAGCGCTGTCCCGGCGACGGAGAAGATTTTCCCACCGCGCCCATGCCGCGGCCAGCAGGCATTGGCGTAGCGGCCATGCACCTGCAGGTGGCCGGGATATACCAAGGTATAGGCCGCGCCCGGGCGGCATCCCCGGCGCCGGAAGAGGGGGTCAGGCCTGGTCCGCGCCGCTTCCGGCCATGGCCGCCACGCGCGCATGCCATGCGGCGTACGGCGTGTTCTTCGCCAGATGGCGGTTGTAGTCCGGCGCGCCGTCGTCCCACCACACCGGCCCGCGCTCGCCGAGCGCGCGCTTGGCCGCATCGACCGCCTCGCCGGCCCGCGCCAGCGCCTGCGCATCGCCCTGCCGGCGCGCACGCCCGACCTCGCGGCGCGCCGCCATCAGCTGCCGCACCGCCGCCTGCCGCTGCGCTTCGGGCAGCTGTGGATTGGTCGCGCGCCACAGGCGGCCGCGCACGACCAGGTAGCGGCCATCAGGCGTAAGCAGCGGCGGATCGGCCATGTGCGCTGGGGGCGATCGGGAACGCCGCCACCATCGCCATCGGCGCGTGCATGCCGTGTCGATGCCGCGCGCCGATGGCGCGGCCCGCGGGTCAGTGCAGGGTCACCACGATCGGCTCGCCACGGGTGACGATCAGCGTGTGTTCGTACTGCGCGGAGCGGTTGCCGCGCGCGCCCAGCAGGGTCCAGCCGTCATCGGCTTCCTCGACCATGCGGCTGCGCGTGGACAGGAACGGCTCGATGGTGATGACCATGCCTTCGTGCAGCAGGCGCGTATCGTGCGGATCGTAGTAGCCGGGGATGTGGTCCGGTTCCTCGTGCAGCGCGCGGCCGACGCCGTGGCTGCCCAGGTTCTCGATCACCCGGAAGCCGGATTGGCGTGCGGTGCGTTCGATCGCCGCGCCGATCCGGTTGAGCGGCTGCCCGGCGCGCGCCACCTTCAGCGCGTTGGCCAGGGCGCTGCGCGCGGCATGGCACAGGCGCAGGTCGCGCGGCGCGGCTTCCGGCAGCACCCGGGTGCCGCCGGTATCGGCGAAGTAGCCGCCGAGTTCGGCGGACACGTCCACGTTCACCACGTCGCCGGCAGCCAGCACGCGCGCGCCGGGCACGCCATGGGCGGCTTCCTCGTTGACGCTGATGCAGGTCGCGCCCGGGAAGCCATAGGTCAGCCGCGGCGCCGGCTGCGCGCCCTGCGCGGCGAGCAGGCGTTCGCCGATCAGGTCGAGCTCGCCGGTACTCATGCCCGGGCAGGCGGCGGCGAGCATGTCCTCGCGCACGCGCGCGACCAGCCGGCCGATGCGTTGCAGGCCGTCGATGTCCGACTGCGATCCGATGGTCATGGTGGTCTCCGGGCGATTGACCGGGAAAGGCTAGCAGCGTTGCTGGCCTTTCAATCAAGCAGTTGATTTCAAAAGGGAAATACGACGGAAATCCGGCCGCCGACGAACAATCCCAGGCCGAACACCGCATGCGTGGCCAGGCTCTGCAGCCGCGCCGGCCACGGCCGCGGCAGGCGCGCGGCGGCGATGCCGGCACCGAACGCCGGCTGCATCACCAAAAAGGGCAACAGCACGCTGACCACGCCGAACCCCAGCGCCGCACCCGGCGTCGGCCGCCGCAGCCAGCCGCTGCCCGTCATCGCCACCAGCATCCCCGCCATGGCGATGCCGATGGCGTAGTGGGCGCACCAGCCCAGCAGGCGCTCATGTCCGACCGGCGCCGCCGCATGGATGGCGTCATGGCGCCAGCGCCCTTCGCGCCAGTGCCCGATCCAGCGGCCGAGCAGCGCATAGTCCAGCGTGGGACGCCCGAGCCGGCGCAACACCAGCGTCCATAGATCGGTCGTCGCGGTGGCAACGACACCCACGATCACTACCCGCATGATGATTCCACCCCCGTCCATCGCTCTTCCCGCCCGTCTGGAAACCTGTTTCCATCAGTCTCGGCGTTGAAGCCGACTTGAGGTCAAGCGTGCAGGAGATGGAGATCGGGCAGGTGGTGCGGCAGAGCGGTGTCGCCGCTTCCACGCTGCGCTATTACGAAACCCGCGGCCTGATCCGGCCGATCGGGCGCAATGGCCTGCGCCGCGTCTACGCGGCGTCGGTGATGCAGCGCCTGTCGCTGATCGCGCTGGGGCGCGCGGCGGGCTTCTCGCTGGAGGAGATCGGCGCCATGCTCGGCGACGGCAACGCTCCGGCCATCGACCGCCCGCAGCTGTTGCACCGGGCCGACCAGCTGGAGCGCCGCATCGCCCGCCTGCAGGCCCTGCGCGATGGCCTGCGCCACGCCGCCCGCTGCCGCCACGCCGATCACCTGCAGTGCCCCACCTTCCAGCGCCTGATGCGCACCGCGCTGCGTCGGCAGCGCAGGCACGGCGATACCGGCCTCTGAATGGCTCAGGCCGGCGCCCCGGCCAGCGGCGCCGGGCCGGGCCGGATCTCGACCCAGTTGCGCCAGGCGTAGTACAGGCCGAACAGCAGCATCATTCCGCCCACCGCCATGAACACCGGCGCGGCGACCGCGTTGGCGTGCGCCGATTCGAATACCGCGAACGACGCGCCATCGCCGGGCCGATGCATGGGCGAGGCATGCGCGAAGAACATCACCGCCAGCGCCAGGTCCAGGACGACGCCGGCGCGGCGCAGCCACCAGCGGCGGGCGCCCAGCACCAGGGTGATGGCCTCCTGCAACGCCAGCACCAGCAGCAGCGCCATGGTCAGCCCACGCTGCCAGCTGCCGGCGAATGCGTCCGTCAGCGCAAGGCCGTCCACCGGCACCGCCGATGGCATGAGCAGGCGCGCGAAAGTCACCGGCGCGGCATACATGAAGACCGGGAACGCCAGCAGTGCCGCCAGCGAAAACGCCGACAACGTGCGCGGCATCCAGTCCGGGCCATGGCCGGGCTTCCAGGCGAAGCGGCCGGGACTGCGCCGGCGCAACCAGCCGGCCAGCGCGAAGAACAGCAGCAGCGCACCAAGCCACTGCAGGAGCGCCGCATCCAGATTGAAAGGCTCCGGGGTGACCTGCCCATGCACGGCGAACACCACCGCGCCGCCCACCGCCCAGATCAGGAAATGATGGGTGTCGGCGGCATCGATCAATGCCGGCCGGTCGTGGTAGCGCTGCGCAGCCTCGGACGGGCGCCCGAATTCGCGCAGCAGCGCCATGGCCATGGCCTTGTCCGGCGCACGCCCGGCGGCCCGGGCGCGCGCGGCCAGTTCCTCGTCCAGCAGCGCGCGCAGTTCGAATGCCACATCGTTGCGGCGCGCGCGCGGCAGGCAGCCGGCGACATCGCGCACATAGGACTCCACGACTTCATCCACGTTCATCAGCCGGTTCCTCGTCCAGAAAGTCATTCATCACCCGGACCTGGTCGCGCCAGGCCTCGCCCAACAACGCGAACACGCGCTCGCCCTCGGCATTCAGCCGGTAGTAGCGGCGCGGCGGCGCGCTGGTCGTGTCCCATTCGCTGGCCAGCAGCCCCTGCGATTCCAGCCGCCGCAGCAACGGGTACAGCGTGCCCTCCTCCACCGGCATGCCGCCCTCGGCCAGGGCCTGCTTGAGCGAATAGCCGTACTGCGGCACCTGCAGGCGCGAAAGCACCGCCAGCACCAGCACGCCGCGCCGCAGCTCGGTCAGGCCGGAGTTGTCACGCTCTACCATGCGTCACCCATTACTGTTTCGCGCACAGTATTAGCAGCCACCTACTGTGTCAAGCACAGTAGGGACATTCAGAACACCCGGCGCCGGCTGGCGTCCAGGCCGCCGGCCCCGGCATCGAGGGCGACGGAACGCCCTGCATGCCGGCAAACCAACGCCCTGGCCGTGGGCATCGGCGGCACCCTCCCGCCATCACAGGCGAAGACCTCGCAATGGCCACGAACCGGCCTGACCGGCGACGCCGGCCCGCGCATCCATGGGGCGGTACTGGCGATCTGGGTTTAACGGGCCGTGGGCGGCATCAGCCAGCTGGTCGGCCATGCGCCCGGCAGCGGGGCGGCCTGATCCGCAAGATCTACGCGGGACTCCCCTGTCCCGGGCCGGCCCGGGGAACGCCCGGGGCCGCACGATGGCGGAACAGCATCGCGCCGCACCGGTCCATGCAGCGCACCCGCTATCCGCGCATCAGGGCCTGGCCAGGTGTTCCTCGGTGGCGGAAAACGCCGAGCGCTCGCCCTTGCGTGCTTCCGGCAGGCCGGTGGCGAAATAGGCCACGCCAGTGCCGCTGGCCGGGTCGACCCACAGCCCCGACAACAGGCCATAGGCCGAACCGGAATGGCCGAAGCGCGCCACGCCGTCGCCGAACGGATCGTCGCGGCAGCCTTTCACCGACGTGGCCAGGGTCTGCACCGCCAGCCCGTACCGGCAGAAGAAGCCGTCGCCGCCCTGCCCGCTGTCGTCTTCTTCCGAAGTCATGCCGGCGCCCGGCGCCCAGGTCCACTGCGGACGCGCCAGTTCGCGCACGGATTCGGCGCGCAGCAGGCGCACGCCATCCACTTCGCCCTCGCCCAGCAGCAGGCGCCCGATCTTCGCCAGGCCATTGGCGGAAATGCGCAGGCCGCCCTGCGGTGCGAACAGCGCGCCGTTGTCGCCGGCGCGCCAGCGGCCGAGGTCGCAGCTGCCGTCGGTGGCGGCCACCACCGGGCAATCGGGACGACGGCCGCGGTTGTCGTCGCGCACCGGCTGGTGGGCTTCGTCGTACAACACCACCGCGCGCGCCACGGTCGCATCGTCGCAGCTGTCCCAGTTGTAGCAGGCGGCAATGCCGAGCGGCTTCAGCACCAGGCGCTGCATCAGCCGGTCGAAGCGCTCGCCGCTGGCCTTCTCCATCACCGAGGCGATGAGCGGGAAATCGATGTTGGCGTAACGGAAGAACGTACCCGGCGCGTGCGCCTTGTCCCAGGCGCGCGGGTCGTCCAGCACCTCGCGCAGCTGCCCGCCCAGCGGCACGGCGTAGTAGCCGGCCGCGTCAGTGAGGCCGGCGCGGTGCGAGAGCAGCAGGCGCAGGGTGATCGGTGTGTCGGGGAACTGCGGGTGGCGCAGCGGCCAGCCGAGCCAGCGCGAGACATCCGCGTCCAGGTCCAGCTGCCCGGCCTCGACCATGCGCATCACGCCCAGCGCGGCGACCATTTTGGAAATGGAAGCAATCCGCACCGGATCGTCCGCGCCCAGCTTGCGCCCGGCGCCGATATCGGCCATGCCATGCGCCTCGGTGGCGGTGATGCCGGCGCGGTCGAAAGCCACCCGTACCGTTGCCACCGGCTCGGCCGCCTGCAGACTGCCCACGACCAGCCACATCCCCAGCAGATACCCGACGCGCATTCCCGTTCCCCGCGATTGGCGAAGCGCCGACCATAGGCAAGAACGGCGGCCGCGTCGAGTGCGCACAAGCGGGTGTCGCGGCGCCTGCCGGGCCAGCATCGAAGTGGACCCATGGAGCAGCGGACCCAGCCCCGGGCGCGCGACGGCCGGGCGTTTCGCCTGCCGCGCAGGATGGGTTTTTCGCTGCTCCTCGATATCGGGGCGCAGCTGCCGTTGCACCGGCCTGGTCATGCGCCGGTTCTGGTTGCGGGTGATCGTCCGTCTCCCCGGCCGCACCTGCCGCAGGCGCACCCCCGCGTCGGCGTTGATCGGGGCGGCGTCCCGGCGCGTGATGCGCGCAGGCGCAGGCATGACCACGACAGCGACAAGCCTCCCTTCAGCCCTCGACACCCAGGAACACGCGCATCCGCTCGAGTTCTTCCTCAAGGGCGATGCGGAATGCAGCCTCCTTCGGCGGCCGGCCGGCGACATAGCGCAGCTGCGCGTCCAGCACGCCGTCCTTGACCGACAGGTTGCCCCATCCGATCACGTGCTCGCGCCACAGCAATGGCAGCGCGTAATAGCCGAGCCTGCGCTTGGCGGCCGGCGTGTAGGCCTCGAAGCGGTAGCTCCAGCCCCACAACAGTTCGAAGCGGCGGCGGTCCCACACCACCGGATCGAACGGCGTCAGCAGGCGTACCTGTTCGGCGGGCTTCCAGCGCCGGCTGTCCGCGCGTTCGTCCGCCGGCCACAGCCAATCCACGCCGTCCACGCGCGCGCAGTGCAGCCGCTGCCGCGCACGTTGCAGCGCCGGCCTGCAGGCGTCCTTCCACTGCGGCACGCCATTGCCCAGGTAGCCGACCAGCTGCGCGAGGCTTGCGGCCGGCAGCGGTGCGTACTTGCCCACGATCAGGTCGACCAGCGCGTCCAGGCGCCCCTCGATCTCCTGCTCCCCCACCGGCGTGGCGTCCTCGCGCACGGCGTATACGCGGGTACCGCCCTCGCGCCGCGCGACCCGCAGCAGGCCGCGGTAGTGCATGCCGTCCAGCAACTGCGTGCTCGCGTTGGAGGAGCCGCCGAACCAGTTGGTGGTCTTGCCATGGGCGAAATGCGCGTCGACCTCGCGCGGGTGCGCCACGCCGCGCTCGGCGATGAATCCACGCACCGCATGCGCCTGCTTCCAGCGCGCCGGCGTCCACGCCACGCGCGCCTGCCGCGGATGCATCAGCGCCTGCCGCTCGCGTGGCAGGAAACCGTAGTTGACGAAGAAATCCTCTTCCAGCGGCAGGCGCGGGTAGCGCCGCTCGAGCTCGCCGGCGCGATAGCCGGCGACGCGATGGCGCAGGGTCAGATCCTGCGCGCGTGCCGGCGCGCGGATGGGATCGGCCTGGACGAAGCCCAGCTTTCCGATCGCCCGCAGCAGCGTCGTCGGCTTGAACAGCGAGCGGGCGACGGCGTAGCGGCGGAGTTGATCGAGGGTCAACGGCATGCGCGCATGATGCCAGTTGCCGGCGCCATGGAGCGCGCGCCGCCTGCGTGTGGCGCCGGCCGTCGGAACTGCCGGCAGCGCTGCCGGCGCAGCGCCCGCGCGGCCGCTCAGCGGGCCCGGTTGCGCGCCTCCACTTCCACGATCGTATCGACCAGCTCACGCTCTTCCGCCGTCAGCGGGCGATCTTCCGTCAGCAGGGGAACCACCTCGTCCTTCGTGTTCTGCCCATGATCGTAGTGGGCCGCCAGCGCCTCGAGCACGATGGACAGTTCGGGCGATATTTCCGGAGCATCGCCGCCATTGCGCCGGCTTTCCTCCAGCGCTGCCAGGACCGCGGCCAGCGTCCTCTGCGTGGCGCCCATGTCGCCGGTGCCCTGGCCGCCATTGGCATGTTCGTTCATGGAGCGCTGGTAATAGCCGGCCAGCAGCTTCTCCAGGCTGTCCGCGTCCGCGCCAGCGCCCAGCTCGGAATCGCCGCGTTCCAGGATCATGTCGAGGATGGCCTGCTGGTCCGCCGACAGCGGATGCGATGGCGCTTGCCGCGGCTGGCTCAGTGCCTGGACGTCGCCGATCCGGTTCTTCAGCGCCTTCCAGCCGAACCAGCCGAGTCCCAGCACCCCTGCGATCCCCAGCATGATCAGCAGCAGCAATACCCCGAACAGGATCAGCAGCGGCTTCCACCATGAACCCCGCGCGGGAGGAGGCGTGGCCTGTGCGTTCATGCGTATGCCCCGCCCCACTTCATTGCCGGAAAAAGACTCGACGCCATGCCTTCAATACCCCCTTGGTCAATTGGCGGAGCATAGCAGTCCGGACAGAAGCGACGATGGCATGGCGACCTGCGGTGGGCACGGGCAGTTCTTGTACTATCACCCTGGAAAAGGACGCCATACGCAGGCAAGGAGTTCCGCCATGAGCGTGATCCACTCCAAGAGCACGCAGCTCTATCGACAGGTCCGGCGGGCGCTGCAATCGGGACGCTACCTGCCCGGACAACGGATCGACCCGGGCATGCTGGCCGTGGAATTCAACACCAGCGCCACGCCCGTGCGTTCCGCCCTCTACCGCCTGGTCGGCGAAGGCCTGATCGACGACCACGCCCGCAACGGGCTGCATGTCCCGCTGCTCACCGAAGTCGGCCTGCACGACCTCTACGACTGGATGGAACGGCTGCTGCTGATGGCCTGCGACATGGGCGGCCGCCCCGCACGGGACGGCATCACCGGCGGCGACGACGTGGTGAAGATGACCTGGCAGCTGTTCGATGCCATCGCCGAAGCGACGGCGCACCGCTCGCTGCACCGGGCGGTGAGGCAGGCCAACGACAGACTGGCCCCGGTGCGGCGGGCCAAGCGCGGCCTGATCGAACATGCCCACGAGGAACTGGTGGAACTGGAAGAACTCTGGCGGAGGCGGAACATGCCGGCGCTGAAGGCCGGCCTGCGCGCGTATCACGCGCGGCGCAAGCAGCTCGTCCCGCGGATCGTGGCCATGCTGGTCGACCACCGCGATCACCTCCAGTAAGCGCGGACAGAATCTTCCATCGAATACGCAAGAACGATCACCCCGACCTATCGCTCTTCGGCGAAGTACCGCCTCCGCATCGCACCTGAATCCGGCATTCCATGATGGCGTTCCCATCGCCGGATAATCATCGTTTTGCAACGTCTTAATTATTTGAAAATAAATTCTTCCGCCTCCTACGCTGGGTACGTCATGGAAACCGCCATGACGCAACCGCAGGAGAGGCAGAGATGAACGCGAATGAAAACGACCGCAGCAACCCGGTCGAAGACGTGATCGTGCTCGGAGTCGCCAGCGTGGAGACCCAGGGCAGCGCCGGACCCGGTGAGCCGACCGGCCCGGGCCTTCCGATGATTCCGGGTATCTCCGAAGAGTGAGTGATCCGGGACGCGCACGTACTGTGCGCGTCCCGGCTGGAGCAAAGAATGCGCTGGCTGATCAACCAGGACCTTTCCTGCTGCGAGATCGATGACCGCCTGGTCTTCCTCGATTTCGCGCTCGATCGGTATTTCAGATTGTCCTCTCCACTGGAGTCGGTCATGCGCCGCTTTCTGGCGACCGGGGTAATGCCCCGGCAGCACGGCAGGGAACTGGAGGACAACGGCATCGTGATTGCCCGGGCGTCCTGCAGGCAGAGTGGTATGCCAGACCTGCCCGATCCAACCGCCAGTGCCATCGAATCATCTTTGGCGATGCACCGCCCTCCACGACCCGGCGCACTGGTCGAGGTCGCAGTGACCCTCTGGTGGACAAGGCACCGGTTACGGCGCCAGCCGTTCAAGGCAGTCATCGAGGACAGCGTCGCCCACAGGAAAACCCGCGTCCTGCCGCGCGCATCCCCTGCCGAGGTCATTGACGTTGTGCGGGAGGCTGCCATGCAGTTCATATGTGCACGCCGCTACGTGCCGATCGAGCCGTGCTGCCTGCTGGATTCGCTGGCCCTGCTCCGCTTCCTGTCACGACGGCGGCTGCCGGCGCGGATCGTCTTCGGCGTGACCCTGGCACCCTTCGCGGCCCACTGCTGGCTGCAGGCCGATGGCGTCGTGCTGAACGAAACATTGTCCGATGCCTGCGCACATACCCCGATCAGGATCATATGATGGAACGCAAGTACATCCTCCTGCTTGGCGAAGAATTCACCGACTCCGAATGGCTGGAACCAGCCCTGCATGCACAGGGATTGCGAAGCGAACTGCATAGCCGTCACGCACGGCTTTTTGTCTCCGCCGCCACACCTCTGCTTCGGCTGCCAAGCGGCGGGGTGCTCATCGGCCGGATTTTCGACCGCCAGGGCAATGCGGTCGTCGATGCATCCGGCTTCAATGGGACAGCGGATGAATGCGAGCATCGCCTCTTGAGTGATACGTGGGGTGAGTATCTCGCGGTACACATGGCCGACAACGACGAGGGGCACATGGTGCGGCTGTTGCGCGATCCCTCCGGCGCTGTCCCGTGCGTCCATCGGTTCGAGGGAGGTAGTGGATTCGCGACCTCCGACATCGTCCTTGCAACCCACCTTGGCATCCACCGCAAGGAGGTGGACTGGCAGGCCATGGCGCATGGTCTGGCGTTTCCCTATCTGCGGACGGGCCGCACCACCCTGAAGCATGTCCGCGAACTTCTTCCCGGCAGCACGCTCGTCTGTCATGGCGACGAGGTTTCCGCCCATGCGGCCTGGTCGCCCTGGAACCTGGTATCCAAAGGCGTTCGGCATGTGGATCGTGACGCGGCGATCGCCGATGTGCGCACCGCGGTCTCCGCCGCGGTTGCCGCACTATCGGCGTCCGATCGCAGGCTGGTGGTGGAACTGTCCGGCGGACTGGACTCTTCCATCGTTGCCGCGTGCCTTGCGGGAGATGCCGCGCGCGCCACCTTCTGCACGCTGGTCATGCCGGTGACGGGCACGGACGAACGTCCCTACGCGCGGCTGGTCACGGATGCGCTGGGATGCAGTCTCGCCACCCAGAAAGTCGGCTTCGAGAATGTCCGCTTCGATTTTCCCCTGTCCCCGTCGGCGGTTGTGCCGGCGATGGGCATCCTGCAGAACGCAGTGAACGATGCATGGGAGGACGCCGGCACGGGCTGCGATGCGGACAGCTACCTGTCCGGCGGTGGCGGCGACACCGTCTTCTGCTATCTGAAAACGGCGGCACCTGCGGCCGATGCCTTCCGCGAGAACGGGCCGGTGGCTGGTCTTACCGCCGTTCGCGACCTCTCGACCCTCCACCAATGCACATTCTGGAAAGCGATGAGACTGACGCTGCGCAAGCTCCACAACCCGCCATCAGGCACGTGGAGGAAGGACAGCCGGTTTCTTTCCCCAACCCATACACCCGATACGCCCGATCACCACCCTTGGCTGGACATGCCCGCCGGTGCATTGCCGGGCGACCGCGAGAAGATCCAGGATCTCGTCGGCACCCAGCTGTTCCGGGATACGGCTCCGCGCAGCGCGGGGCGTTCCATGCACTTTCCGCTGTTGACCCAACCCGTCATGGAAGCCTGCCTGCGTGTACCTACGTGGATGTGGATCGACGGCGGTCGCAACCGTGCGGTCGCCCGCGATGCCTTCGCCGACCGGCTGCCGCGGGGAATTCTCGAACGGCGCAGCAAGGGTTCGTACACCGGTTACATGGCAGCGGTCTATACACGCAACAAGCACGGAATGCGCCGATTCCTTGGGGAGGGACAGCTCGCCGCCCACGATCTGCTGGATTGCCGCGCACTCGCAGACTTCCTTGACCGCGAGCTGGCGCCACGCGACCTCTCGTTCCTGCGCATCTTCGACCTGTGCGCAGCAGAGAACTGGGCCCGCCAGCAAGCCTAGTTCTCTTCGTGGATGCGTCCACGATCCATCGACCCCGAGCCCTGCGGATGCATCTGACGCCAGATGCGGTACTGCCCAGCCTTGGCAGGATCCGCATCCTCGTATGCCTGCAACCAGTAACGAAACCAGTCCAGATTTCGTTCGTAGGCAGCCAGCTTGTGCCGCGGCTGGAACTTGATATGCGCTTCTTCCGGGAAGACATAGAGGTCGCCCTGGTTCCTGCGCAACATCGGCAACGCATAGTCCAGCAGCATCCGGTATTCCTGTTCCGGCAGCTGGAACAGGATGGGCGCGCGGATCCGGTCGAGTTGGAACGCAGGCGATATCTCCCTCCATCTTCCGGGCGTTTCATCGGGCGCGCCAAGCTGCCACATCAGTCGCAGATTCGTACGGAACGCCTCGCGCAGGCTGTTGAGCAGGTAGTAGCTCGGCGTCGGAGAAATGCTGCCGACGGAAGCGGCCTTGACCACATCCGAATGCATTAGCGTCCATAGCGTCACTTCGCTGCCGAAGCTGAGCCCGCCCATGCCAACGCGCCCAGGATCGACCGTTCCGTCTGCCGCGAGCAGGGCGACCACGCTTTCCACCGCGGCCCGCCCCTGGTCGTGGCGATCGACATAGTCGAGGCGGAAGCCGGGCAACGCATTGATGCACAGGGCGGAGATGCCCTGCTCCGCCAGCGACGCCAGGGGCCATTCGTCGCCCAGCCCGCCGCGCAGGAACCCTTGGCAGGTGTAGAACGTGACGAACAAAGGCGGTGGGTGACCGCTGGATTTCGCTTCGAAGAACTGGCCCGTGAATTCGCGGCCCTGCGCGTCCTGCCAGCGGATCATCCTCGCCGGTGCCGTGGCGGCCATATCCGCTTCCAACCCCTTGTTCGGTTCGAACAGTATCCGGCGTGCCCCGGAGTCGATATCAATCGCTTCCAGCCTGGGTGGGCGATCCGCCTCGGCGGCGATGCATACCAGAGTGCTTGCCGATACCGCGCAGGGGACGTCCCAGTGCCGCTGACTGCCGCTCACCAGGCCATCCGACAGCACGATGGCCTGGACCGTGCCCGTGACCACATTCCAACGGTAGATGGACTGCGCGCGCGCCCTCTCGTAGTCGGTGGTGGTGAACAGGACCTCGTCGCTTTCCGCCCGCCATTGCAGATCACCGATGGTCTGATGCCGGCATCGCGCATCGATGCAACGCACCAGCCCTGGCGACCGCTTGTCGGACAGCACGGCCAGGGTGGAGGTCAGCGGCTGCAGCATGCCGGGCTCGGTGTCCTGTGCAGGCAGTACGAGGGCCGTGCGCGTGTCGCGTGGATGGGGAACAAGCTTCGTCGGTGCCGGCAGGATCCAGGGCAGATCGACCGCGGTCGGCGCTACCGAAGGCACTTCCGACGCCGAGGCGTCCCGCGTCGCCGTGGTGGACACGTCGACGATTTTCCAACGGTCCGGCACCCTGGCCAGCAATGGCCCCGTCGAGAACCAATCACCCAGGAACCGTTGTGTCGCCGGCCGCCCATCGATCCTGCCCGAACGATACAGGCCACCGGCAAGCATCACCGATTCGTCGATGCGCACTCCCTGCTCGTACTCGCTCCGCTCGGCAGCGAGCACCGCATCGCGCGTGGCGCCGACACTGTAGAGCAGGGTCTTTCCCTCCTTTCCGAGCACGAAGTCACGCACGTCCGCAGCGTCCTTCACCACTTCCCTCGCCTGCGAGCCATCCGTTGCCGCGCGCCAGACGGAGACGCGGCCATCGAACCTGGCCCGGTAGTAGATCCAACGTCCATCCGTTGACCAGACCGCTGGCGATGGCAGCACCATTCCGGTCGCATACTCACGCAGCGGCTCGCCGCCTTCACCTATCCGCAGTGGCGGCGAGTGCCCATCCAGGTTCTGCACGTACCAGATGCTTTCGTAGATATTGCGCTCGACCGATGCCTTTTCCACCCGGAACGCCACTTGGCGGCCATCAGTCGATACCACCGGATTGCCGAGGTCGCTCACTTCCAGAAGCCGGCGCGGCGAGATCGTCGCCGCGCACACTGCCGGAGCAGCGATGGCGGAGGCCAACAGCAGAAGTGAAGCTACTCGCCACGGAAACGAGGATGTGCGGCTCATCAGCAGCAGCCACGAGCCGATGCCTCGCGTGATCCGCCAGGGCTGGAGAGGACGACTCTGCACGGCACGCCCCCTACCAGCGCATCGAGACCGAAGCACTGACGAACCTTCCGATGGCCGAATAGTTGGTGGCGTCGTAAGGCACGTAGGTCGCCACCGCAGGTGCGTACAGCGGGGGCGCCCGGTTCAGCAGGTTCTGCACCGAAAGGTCGAACGACATGGCCGGGAAAACGCGCCCTTGCGCGGCGATCTCGTAGCCCAGGTTGGTATCCAAGGTGGTGAACGATGCTCCCTTGCTCGACACCGTGCCACGGCGGCTGGTCACACCACTGGCGTGATTGGCAAAGGCGGAGGCGGTAAGCCCGCCCGACATCCACACCGCTCCGATACGGCCGTTGAACCGCGCCGGGTTGGCCACCGTTCCGGCCAGCGCGTTCACCGGCTGGCCGGCGCTGGTCCGCTGCGTGCTGTCGAGCCAACTGGACGACCCGCGGATCGCCAACTGGCCGCGTTCAAGATCGAACCGATAGGAGGTGGAAAGATCGACGCCCCGGATGCGCTGTCGTGCTGCATTGACATACTGGTCGCGGATGATCGCCACCACCTTGGCCGGGTCGTAGGGCGCCCCCGTCAGGTTGTAGAAAGCGCTGTTGTAGGCAGCCAACAGGCGCGCCACCTGCTCGGGCGTCGGCGCGCGGTCCACGAACTCCGCATAGGCCGGATTGGACAGCGCCTGCGGATAGCTGACCGGTTCCACCACGCGGTCGGCATAGTCGATGTCGAACCAGGTCACTTCGGCCTCCAGCCCCGGCAGCGCCTGTGGATGCACGGCCAGCGATGCGCTCCAGGTACGCGCACGCTCGGGCTGCAGGTCGGCGTTCCCGCCATAGGACATCAGCACGGTCGCGTCAGCTGGGGTTCCAACCGCTCCCACTGCCGATGCGCTCCACAGGTACGCCATCCGGTCCTGATAGCGCTGCAGCAATGTCGGCGCCTTGAACGAACGGCCCCATGACGCCTTGAAAGTAAGGTGGGCGTTCGGGTCGTAGATGACGCCGAGTTTCGGCGTGGTCACGGCACCGAAGCTGGCGTAGTCCTCGCCGCGCAACGCCGCGCTGAACTCCAACCGGCGGATGCCGTCCATGCCCATCGATGGCGCGACGACTGGAAGACTGAGCTCGGCGTAGGCCGATCGGGCGCGTTCCTCGCCGCCATAGGAGGTACCTGCAACACGCGGCCGGTAGTTGAACGCGTCTTCGCGCGAACCGGCGCCGACCGCGAGACGCGCCTCCCCTCCTCCGGTCGCGAACACCGGCCCTTCCGCGCCGATCTCGTAGGAGCGGCTCCGGTTGCAGTGACAGGTCTGCGTGACCAGGCGGCTTCCCGCTGCGGATACCAGGTAGCGCTCGTCGATGTTCTCGTCCGTGCCGTGGGTGCCCCCCAGGGTGAGGGACCAGTCGCTGCCCACGAAAAAGACGATGCTGGGCGACACGAGAGTGATCGAAGTGTCGGGGGTATAGCGGTAGTAGGCCGCTCCCTGGCTCACGTACCGCTCCATGTCGCGCTTGGTCCGCAGCGCATCGAGCCGTAGTTCGGCCACCTCGGCCACTGCCTGATGGATGCTCAGCAGCCCGCTGCGCGCATTGCTGCCACCGTGGATCGTGTAGGGTTCGACCAGATGGCGGGTATAGCTGCGCTGCCGGGCATAGAGGGGGTCGGAAGCCGTGTCCTTGAAAGTGGCGATCAATCCCCCGCTTGCCCACTGTGCGCCGGCAATGGCGCTGTACTCGCGCGTCCCCAGCCCGCCATCCGTCGCGCCTCCATGGCGCACGCCTAGTGCCACCCCATCGAAATCGCGCTTCAGGATCACGTTTGCCACGCCGCCGACGGCGTCGGAGCCGTAGATCGCGGACGCACCGTCGGGAACGATCTCCAGGCGCTCGACCGCTTCCACCGGGATGGCGCTTATGTCCACCGCCTGCGAGAAGCCGTCGTACGCCAGCCGGCGGCCATTGAGCAGCGTCAGTGAGGCATCCGCCCCCAGACCGCGCAGGTTCAGCGAGGCGCCTCCGGTAAGGTCCTGGTTGCCGACACCCGCCGCGGCACCGATGACACCCGGGTTCTGCCCACCCCTGAAGTTCTGCGGCACGCTGCGGATGACCGCACCCAGATCGGCGAAACCCTCCTGCCGGATCTGCTCGCTGCCGATGGCGATCACCGGCGATGGCGTCGTGCCGCCACGGATGCGGGTGCCGGTGACGGTCACCGTTTCGAGTTCGGTCGCCGTCGCTTCCTTGCGCGATGCCGGCTTCGATGGGCTGGAAGCGGCGGTAGTGCCCTGCCCTGCCCCGTCCTCCTGTTCCGCATCCGCGCGGGTCGCTTCCGGTGTGGGTTCCCGGGCCAGGGCGATGCCGGCATTGCCGGAAAGGGTGGCGAACAGGGCGATGGAAATGGCGTTGCGTAAAGCGCTGGTCTTCATGCTGCGTCCTCTGGTTTCCATGGTCGGTAATCGGTCTTGCGGTCCGGCATGGACGAGGCGCCGGGCACACGGGGCCGGCCGCGGGCGACGGCGCTCCATGGCAACGGAGCCCATCAGCCGTGCTGGCGATTCCCTGTGGTGTTGCCGATGCCCCGTCCGGGCGCGGCCTGTGCGATACCCCGGCGCCGCCGCCCTGCCTTGCCGCTCTCGCGCTCCCCTCGACGGGCTGGAGCTTATGCACGCGATGCGTTCACTTATTAACCCGGTGCGCACACTACGTTTAACGTAGTATCGGTGTCAAGCGCCCTTCCGGAAGCTTCTGTCCACCGAAGCCCGGGACACGCACGGCCTTGTCTGAGAAAAAAGAGCTCCCCGTCTACAGCGTGCGTCTGCGCGAAGCGCGGGAGACCTATGGCATTTCGCAGCGCAATCTCGGCATCAAGGCCGGACTGGACGATTTCGTCGCCAGCACCCGCATCAACCGCTATGAAACCGGCGTGCACCAGCCCGATCTGCAGATCCTGCAGCGCATCGCCGATGTCTTCGACGTGCCGGTGGCCTACTTCTTCGCCGAGGACGATGAACTGGCGGAGATGATCAAGAATTTCCGGCGCGGCAAGCAGCGCAAAAGCTGATCACTGACACGGCGACGCGTAGTTTTCCTACAGCCGCTTGCGTCAGACCGCCACATCGAATGGCGCAGTTTCCCTAGCCCAAACCCCTCCGCCACGCACAGGCACGTTCCGCGCGCCATCGCGCCCGACGCCGCCCCGCGCGCTACCCTGTCGCCCCCGCATCGCCCGCGCATTCCCCGCTCTTCCGTCCATGACCGCTTCCTCCCACCGCGTCCAGGGCCTGGCCAACGACGAAGTACCCGCCGACTGGCCCGCCATCAGCGGGCGCGAGATCGCATGGCTGCGCGGGCGCTTCTCGCAGCTGGAAGGCGCGGACACCGCGCTGTGGCACAGCCCGCGGCCGATGTCGGCGGCGGCCATCGTCGAGGGCGCGGCGGGGCGCCTGTTCGTCAAGCGCCACCACCACAGCGTGCGCGACGCGGCCACGCTGGGCGAGGAACACCGCTTCATCGCGCACCTGGCCGCCGCCGGCGTGCCGGTGGTGCAGGTGCTGCGCGATCGCGATGGCTTCACCGCGGTCGAGCACGAAGGCTGGACCTATGAGCTGCACACGCTCGGCATCGGCGAGGACCTGTACCGCGACGCGGCGTCGTGGACGCCGCTGACCGACGTCGCCCAGGCACGCGATGCCGGGCGCATGCTGGCGCGCCTGCACCAGGCCGCCGCCAGCTACCACGCACCACAGCGCGGTACCCACCTGCTGGTGGCGCGCGACGACCTGATCCGCAGCCACGACCCCATCGCCGCGCTCAAGGCCGACCTGGGCAACCGCCCCGGGCTTGCGCGCTACCTGGCACGCATTCCGTGGGAAGAACAGCTGCGCCGCACCGTGCTGCCATGGCACGCGGGCCTGCCCGAACGCCTGCGGGCCGAACCACGGCTGTGGGCGCACAACGACTGGCACGTCTCCAACCTGCTGTGGCGCGATGGCGCGGTGAGCACGGTGCTCGACTTCGGCCTGGCCTCGCCCACCAGCGCGTTGTTCGACCTGGCCACCGCCATCGAACGCAACGCGGTCGCCTGGCTGGAACTGGAACGCGGTGCGGAGGCCGTGCGCATCGACATCGCCCTGGCCCTGCTCGACGGCTACCGGCAGGTACTGCCGCTGTCGCCCGCGCGCGTGCACCTGCTGGCTGACCTGCTGCCGGTGGTGCACCTGGACTTCGCGCTTTCCGAAGTGGAGTACTTCGAAGGCATCACCGGCTCCACTGCCAACGCGGACGTGGCCTGGCAACCGTTCCTGCTCGGCCATGCGCAATGGTTCCGCAGCGCCGAAGGCCAGGCGCTGCTGGCCGCGCTGCACGCCGCCGCCTGAATCCGCCGGCAAGCCAAAGCACGGCATTTGTGGTTCAATGCGCCCCTGAAGCGGGGGTGCCTGGGTTTGTCCAGGCTGAGAGAGTCCCTTGGAACCTGATCCGGTTTGCACCGGCGTAGGGAGCTTTGAGCAGCAGGCACACCGCCTTCGTGGCCGGTCGCGCGTGCGCGCCTTCGCTTCGTCTCCCCCCACGGCTGATGACGAAACGAATGAACCGCTGCCACCGAATCTCGCTGTTGACCGCCGCGCTGGGCGCGGCCCTGCCGCTGCACGCCAGCCCCCTGGAAACCGCTGCCGACCGCTCGCCCACCGAGCTGTCCACCGTGCGCGTGCAGGCCAGGCAGCCCGGCGCCAAGGACACCCAGTCCAACAGCTTCGGCGCCGGCGACTGGAAGAACACCCCGGCCTCGATCAGCGTGCTGGACCGCGGCCTGCTCGACCAGCGCGTCGTGCGCACGCTGTCCGAACTGGCCACGAATGACGCCTCGCTGGGCGACAGCTACGCGCCGGTGGGCTACTACCAGAACATCGCCATCCGCGGCTTCGCGCTGGATACCGCCACCGGCTACCGCTTCAACAGCCTGACCATCGCCGGCGAGCAACGCCTGGCACTGGAGAACGTGCAGCAGGTGGAAATCCTCAAGGGCGAAGCCGGCCTGGCCGCCGGCGTGATCGCCCCGGGCGGCGTCATCAACTACGTCGGCAAGCGCCCGGCCGAAGTGCGCACCGTCACCCTCGGCACCGACGCGGAAGGTTCGCGCTATGCCGCCATCGATGTCGGCCACTGGCTGACGCCGCGCTTCGGCGTGCGCTTCAACGCCGCATGGGACGACAGCAGCTCGTACATCGACCATGCCGATGGCCGCCGCAACTTCTACGCACTGGCCACCGACTGGCTGATCGGCGAGCGCGGCAAGCTCGAAGTGGACGCCAACTACCAGACCAGCGCGCAGCGCTCGGCCTCGGGCTACCAACTGCTGGGCGCCAGCGCATTGCCGCGCCGCGTGGACCGCAAGCAGATGCTCGGCTACCAGCACTGGCAGAAGCCGGTGGGCATCGACAGCACCAACCTCACCGCGCTGCACACCTACGATTTCAGCCCGGCGTGGCAGTCGCGCGTGTCGGCCAGCCACAGCCGCTCGGTGATCGACGACAACGTCGCCTTCGCCTATGGTTGCTACTACGCCGCCGAATGCGCCGACGGCAGCGTGCCGGGCAACTACTTCGCGCCCAATGGCGACTACGACATCTACGACTACCGCAGCCCGGACGACACCCGCCGCAACCAGCAGCTGCGCGCCGAACTGCGCGGCCGCTTCGCCACCGGCGCGGTGGAACACCAGCTGATGGTCGGCGCGGATTACTTCCGCCGCAGCGTGGACAAGCGCCGCAACGTCAACGAGTACGTCGGCACCGGCAACATCCACGACCGCGAAGTGCCGCAGTTCGAGCCCTCGCCGCGCGAGCCCGGCCCGTCCGTGCGCCGCCTGGACAGCCGCCAGAAGGCGCTGTTCGTGCTGGATCGGGTGAGCTTCGCCAACGACTGGCAGTGGTTGGCCGGCGGCCGTTTCGTGCGCCTGGACGAGCGCGCCTGGGACAAGCGCGGCGACCTCGAGCGCGAGAGCCGCGTGTCGCACTTCCTGCCGCAGACAGCGCTGATCTGGAGCGCCAACGCGCAGCTCAACCTGTACGCCAGCTACGTGCGCGGCATCGCGCTCGGCCAGGAGGCCCCATTCTGGACCAGCAATGACGGCAACTTCCTGCCGTCGGTGCTGTCGCGCCAGGTCGAGGTCGGCGCCAAATACGCACCGTCCGATGCGCTGACGTTGGGTGCGGCGCTGTTCCGCATCAGCCGGCCGTTCCAGTACGCAAAGCCGGACGACAGCGACTACGGCTACACCTTCGTGCAGCAGGGCCAGCAGACCCACACCGGCCTGGAATTGAGCGCACGCGGGCGCGTGAGCGACAACCTGCAGCTCACCGCCAGCGCCAGCGTGCTGCAGGCGCGCGCGCGCAATACCGGCACGCCGGCCTACGAAGGCCACCCGCTGATCAACGTGCCGACCACCCGCGCCAGCGTGCACGCCGACTACGCGTTGCCGTTCGTCGCCGGGCTGGGCCTCACCGGTGGCTGGCGCTACGCCTCCTCCAACGTCGCCACCGCCGACGGCCGCGTACGTGCGCCCGGCTACAGCGTGGTGGATGCCGGCCTGCGTTTCCGGCATGAACTGCGGGGGCATGCGCTGGACTGGAACCTGTCGGTGGACAACCTGTTCAACCGCTTCTACTGGCGCGACACCGGCAGCAGCTCCGGCGACTATTACCTGTTCCCCGGCGCGCCGCGCCAGGCGCGGCTGACGGTCACCGTCGCGCTATGAACCCGGCGATCCTGGAATGGTCGGCCGTCATCGCCAGCGCCCTGGGCGTCTGGCTGATGGCGCAGCGGCGCATGCTCGCCTGGCCGGTGGGGCTGCTCTCCGTCGGCCTCTACGCGCTGGTGTTCTTCGAGGCGCGGCTGTACTCGGACATGCTGCTGCAGGGCGCCTTCGCCGCGTTCCTGGCCTACGGCTGGGCCAACTGGCACCGCCAGGACAAGCCCGACGGCCGCGTCGCCATCGTGCCGCTGGCGACCGACGCCGGCGCGCGCGATCTGGCCATGGGCGTGGCCTTCGGCCTCGCCCTGGGTGCGGCCATGCACACCTGGACCGACGCCGCCCTGCCTTGGCTGGACGCCCTGCTCGCCGCGCTCAGCCTGGTGGCCCAGTGGTGGCAAGCACGCCGCCACGCCGCCGCGTGGTGGCTGTGGATCGTGGTGGACGTGGTCTACGTGGGCATGTACGCGGTGAAATCACTGCACGCCACCGCGGCGCTGTACCTGGTGTTCGTGGCGCTGGCCGCTGGAGGATTGCGGACGTGGAAGAAGGCGGCAAAAGCCGCCTGATCCGCGAAGCCGCAATCCAGCGCTGCGGCTTGCCCACCGCCACGCGACTTGCTGCAATATCGCCCTCTTCCGGAGGGCGATATGCAGGAAATCTGGGCTTGGCTGCTGGTGAACCCGGCACGGATCATGGTGCTGGTTTCAATCCTCTTTACCATCGCCGTCCTGCGCGCCGAACATGGCGGCCGCAAGAGCGGCGGCAGCGGCTGGCTGACCCTGTTCCGCATCGGCGTCGGCATCATCTTCAGCATAGTCACCGCCATCGTGGCGGCCTTCTTCGGCAGCATCGGCGCCTTCTTCGGTTATCTGGCGCTGCAGATCCTCGTCTGCGTGGTGGCCCCGGTGATACTCGTCGATCGCCTCTAGCAGCCAAAGCCGCGGGCAGAGTGAACGTATCCGCTCACGCGCCACGCGCCATGTTGGCGGCTGCACTGCGTGCAGTGTCGCAATCGCCATCGGCATGCTCAGGCGCTCTTTGAACATTCATCGGGAAGCCAAGGTCAGAGTCGGGTTCCCAGAATGGCTACGTGCGCACCTCGGGCATCAATCGGGTGCGCGTCGTCACACCGCCGCGCGTCGACCGGGTGGGAAACAGGGGGGGGCGCCCCCAGGAAGGCAGCTCCGCATGTTTTCTGCATCAGAACCGGAAAGAAGCTACCCGCGCGCCTCTCCGCTTACTCCTTGCGAAACATACCCTTACAAGGCGCCATATCCCGAGTTGATTGACCGGGAAGCTTAAAAAACAAGTTCGCGCCCAAACCGCAACGGCCCACCCGAGGCAGCCGCATAGGCAACCGCATAGGCAACCGCCGGCGAGGATCCAGTCTTGGCGCAGACCTCGACCCACCAGTAGCAATCGGGCATGGTGTCGCGGCAGCCTATGCCCTAGGAATCGTATGGATACCGTTCCCGCCCCAACAGCAAGCAATGCGCCCGCCACGACGGCGGCGCCTCCCGCCGACGCGGGAGCAGCCCTGCAAGAACTCAGCTTCCCCGCGCTCAATGCGGCGTTGGATGACTACCTCGCACGAACAGGCGGCACCAAAGCCGGCCCATGGGAACGCTGGTCGCTGATCGTTGGCATCATCGGCGCCGGGCTGGGCATGTTGCTGGGCAGTGTTCTGTCCGGTAAGGCAGCTGCAATCAGTGCACTGTCTGGCCTTGCGCTGGAAGTATTGGGACTTGGCACAACCCTATGCCTGCAGATACGCCGGGATTGGCGCCAGTTCCGGGACGCTCGCAGGGAACATGCGCAGCACATCGAGAAGGGGTATATCCGGTACCAGCAGCTGGTCCAGCAGGTACGTGCCTTTCCGCTGGAGCAGCGCCGCCTGCGCCTGCGCTACATCCGCGACCGGCGCACCACGATGCATGAGCGTCTGGGCCTGTTCACCGGTGGAATGGACCGGCTGGGGGTGCTGCCCCTGCTCGTGGCGCTGTACCTGCAGTTCAAGGACTGGCGCTGGGACAACTGGAATGCATTTGCCAACATCACCTTCGTGCAAGGCGCGCTCGCGCTCTGGATCCTCGTCGCCTATGCGCTTTCCTGGTACTTGATCCACCTTCGCGTCCGGGTGCAGGCCTACGAACTGCTCCTGGCCGAGGCCAATACACAGGACGGCGAGTAGCCGCAAACCGCGCTTCAGACATCCAGCCACCCCTTCGCGATGACAGGCAAGGACATGCCCGACACCACGAACCGCCCCACATCACGACTTGCTCCATTGCTGGCCTTGCTGCTCCTGCTGGCCTGGGCACTGCCGGCGGCCGCCGCCGACGTATGGGTGAACACCAGCTCGGGCGTCTACCACTGCCCCGGCGGGCAGTACTACGGCACCACCAAACGCGGCCGCTTCATGTCAGAACGCGAAGCCGCGCAGCACGGGTATCGCGCCGCCTATGGCCGCACCTGCTCGCGCGACGAGGCCGCAGCCGGCCGACAGCAAGTCATTCAACAGCTGACGCCGCCGGCCAGGAACGCTGCTCCGGCAGCCGCCACACGCGTCTGGATCAACACCGGCTCGCACGTCTATCACTGCCCCGGCACGCGCTACTACGGCGCCACCAAGCAAGGCCGCTATGCCAGCGAGGTCGAAGCTATCGCCAGCGGAAACCGGCCGGCGTATGGCGCCCGCTGCAACTGATACGGAATTCCATTGAAGGCTGGAGGTGCATCATCCAAATTTGACCTGGGCTCCCATGAGCTGGTCGTACATACCCCTAGGTATCTGCAGCGGATGATCTCGACGCGGACTTCAACTTCCGATTTAACTATGCTGTCGTGACTTGCATTGAAGGGGTAGAGCTTGGCAATCAGGGAAGTTCTAAAAGAGATCCTGCAGTTGCAGGCCGTATACAGCTCAGAAGCTACTGACGAAATGGCTCTGAGAGGACGGTTGGTACGGGAGAATGCCGCATATTTCATACGATCTGAGGCAATTAACCTCGCCGCAATCCTAGAAGTACGGCCTGCCGACCTGCTAATCGAAGGCAAAGACGGCATAGGAAGGAAATCGAGAGTTCCTTGGGTTCGCTTTGCATCTGCCAAGCGCTCCCCCAGCGCTACTCGTGGCTGGTACGTTGTGGTGCTCTTTCGCGAGGATGGGAGTGGTGCCTACTTAACCCTCGCCCATGCCTCCACTGAGAACAACGATGGGAGCTTTCAGAACCGCTCGCTTCAGGACACACAGCGTTTGATGGGATGGGCTCGCGCGATCATTTCACCGCAGCTGCAAAGCGATCCTCGACTTACAAAGCGAATATCTCTTGGGCTGGGAAAGCTAGCTCAGGCATACGAGCTTACGTCGGCAGCTGCGTACTTCTACCCAGTTGACGCTATACCCCCCGAGGACCAGATCCGCGAGGACATGCGGAGCATGGCGCATATGCTCAGCTCTATCTACTCCAATGAGGACCTACAGGCGCGTACCGGTGAAACATCACTGGATGTTATCGCTGTACTAAGTGCTACGGAGGACTCCACGGAGGGCCGGAATCGCAGCACAGCTCAAGGCTTTGGACTTACTCAGCCAGAGCGCCGTGCCGTGGAACTGCGAGCCATGCGGCTGGCTGAAGAGCATCTAAGGCAGCTTGGATACGCAGTGGAAGATACGAGTGCTAAGCACCCCTATGACTTCAAAGCCACGCGCTCAGACGAAACTCTCTACATTGAAGTTAAAGGAACGACCGGCCATGTTGGGGACATTGTGCTCACCAAGAATGAGGTGAACCTTCATTGGGAGAAGCACCCCAACAATGGCCTCATTGTCGTGCACAGCATCCAGCTATCCAGAGGCGATGCTGGCCCTCATGCGTCGGATGGAGTGGTGGCCGCAAAGATCCCCTGGAAAGTCGAGAACGAACACCTAGAGCCGATCAGCTATCGCTATCGAACCGACAGTATTTTCTAGCGCCCGCAACTACCTTAGACCTGCACTGGAGAGGAATAGTATCCACGCTACTTTTCCTCTCTCCGCGACTCGCTTCTCCACCTATATGGTTTCAATCGGTAGAGGCCACCCATGCGCAGTAATCCGCAGCTTGGCACCGAAAGCAAAGCCAAGCTGCTCCAGCCACAGGCCGCTCAGGCGCAGATGCGGAACGGCCGGGTCGCCGCAGTGGTCATAAGCGCCGGCGTATAGATGTAACTGACGGTGCATTGGCCGGGTCGACATATGGCGCCCGCTGCAACTGCTGAGAACATATCGCGCGCCTGTCACTACCCGCATGGCGGCCGCACCCCATCTACCTTCAGCGGCACCGCCGGGAACGATTCAAAGCCTGATAGCCGCGCCGCCCGGCTGCCGCATTGCCCCCGTCGACCCATGACATTCGACCTTGGACAGGGCAAAACGCGTTTGCCACGATCGGGCATCCGACGCTGACAGGGAAGCTGATCGCATGACGCCGCCACTGCGCTCCATCGCGCTTGCCGCCGCAATATTGATCGCCACCGCGCCGCTGGCCCTGGCGTCCGACGCCCCGCAGGCCGCCGCGCAGCAGGCACAGGTGCGCACGCTGCTGCCCACGCGGTTCGAGAACAACCGCATCTTCGTCGCGCCGCGGCTCGCCGATGGCACCACGGTGCTTTTCTATACCGACAGCGGCGGCGGGCTGAACGCCATCCGCGAGGATGTCATGCAGCGCCTGGGCCTGGCCGCCGGGACGGATGTGGAAGAGCCGGGACAGTTGCCCATCAAGACCGTGCGGTGGCCGGCGTTCGTGCCCGACGCCTCCATTCCCTCTCCCGAACGGGACCAGTTCATGCAAGGCCAGCTGGCGGTTGTCCCAGCGGAAGGCTTCGGCGAAGGCCCCATGCTGGATGAAGGATTTCTTGGCAGCCGCTGGTTCGCCTGGCGGGTCTGGGAATTCGATTACCCCGCGCGTTCGCTCCACGTGCTGCAGGGCTGGTCCGCGCCGGAGGGAACCCCCAGCACGCCGATGACCATGTTGCCGGAGCGCAACATGTATTGGCCGCGCGTGCAGATCGAGATCGATGGGGAACAGCTGGACATGCTGTTCGATACCGGTGCGCAGATAACCCTGGGCCCCGATGGCGCAAAGGCGCTGGGCCAGGCCGAGGGCACGCGCGTGGCGGGCAGCTTCATCACTGCCCGCCAATACCGCAAGTGGCGCGACGCGCATCCGGACTGGCCTGTCGCCATCAAGGGCGACCACGGCATGCCGATGATCCAGGTACCCAACGTGCGCATTGCCGGCAAGGACACCGGCCCGGCCTGGTTCGCTGCCCGGCCGGACCGCAACTTCACCGAATACATGTCGTCGATGACCGACGCCCCGGTCGAAGGTGCCATCGGCGGCTCCGCATTCGGCCGCCTGCGGCTGGTGGCCGACTACCCAGCGCAGAGGCTTTACGTACTGCCCTGAGCGGGATGCGGATTCGCGCGCTCACACCTGCGACTCGATCACCAAGCGCCCCTCCTGCGCGGTGATGCGCAGCTTGGCGCCGATGGCAAAGCCAAGCTGCTCCAGCCACAGGCCGCTGAGCCGCAGATGGGGCACAGCCTGATCGCCGCTGTGGCCGTAGGCGCCGGCGTAATGGGTGTAGCTGACCGTGCATTGCCGGGGCCGGCGTGGGCGGCGGGGTGCGCTCAGGCTGCCGGGGCGGGTAGGTAGTGGATCGGGTTGGAGGTCCGGTGGTGGCAGAGGCGGCAAGGCGTCGAGGAGCGCTTGTGCGGTTGCTTGCCACGAGTAACGGACCGACTGCCTGCCAGCTGATGCACCGGAAGCGCGGCGGCGGCTCATGGAGCCTCCTGCGCGTCGCAGGTGGATTGGGCCAAACAGCTGCACTCGCGCAGGGCGACGTTGATGCGTAGGGACAGGCTGCGCAGGCATTGCGCGAGCACGCCGGGCTGGCACAGCAGGTGCGCGGTGAGATCGTGGTTGCCCTGCTCGGTGGCCGCCAGTGCGGCCAGCCGCTGCATGACGTCGTCCACTTCAAGCAGCAGCGCGTGCGCGCCCTCGGGCAACAGGTAGCCCGACACGGGGGCCGGCGGGGATGGTGCGGGGTACATGGCAACGCCCTCCTGGAATACGCCAAGTACCGCCGCCCGAAGGCGACGGGATGTCGGGAGGTTCGAAACCGCACGTAGACGGCGGGCGTATTTCCCCGAAGGGTGTTGTATTAGCCGCCCTCCCGACGCAGGCATCGCGTCGGCTTGCACCCGCAGAATTGGGCACAAAAAACCCACCGGTTTGACGGAGGTGGGTACCGCTACGTGAGGAGTTTCGACGCTCCTTGGTGGTGAGAGTGCTGATGCTTTAAAGCAATGTCAACCATGATCCAAGCAGATCAGCAAATACGCAATGTGTTCCTACTCCACTACTTCCTGGAATCTGACAAGCAACCAACTTTTGCACAACCCGAAGCAAGCCTATCGATCAAACAGGAAAGTCAGACCGGAAATAGCTGCCCCACCCAAGTTCACTACACCTGCGGATAAGTTAAGTTGACCCATAGTCCACTCGGTGTCGACACCGACAAACGTGCCGCACACCACACCATGATCGACGAAGCCAAGCCTGCCGAAATCCGCGGCTACCTCCAGCATTAACGCGTGCTGGGACATGAGGCTTTCCGTATGCCAGCCGAGGCAAAAAATCCTGCCACTTCGTGGGCATTCACCCAGCCCCCGACCGCCGAAACCTCAAACAATGAGGCGAAACCCGACAATTGAACCTACCCCCTTTAGTTCAAGTCTACGCCGTCCACTGTCCACCTCAACCCGACTTTTCTATTGCAGCCTTCTCATACTGGATCTACGGCATCCAATGCCACTACCCCCGACCTCTGAAACTCCAAAAGCTGCCCCTTCAACTCCTCAATAATTTTAACCCTGAGTCGGGCGACTTTTGGATCAAGCTGCTTACAGATGGCCGCCGCCCTAACTTTCTGCCCAGCGGGAATGGATCTAACTTCAGTAGAAAAATAGCAACCAAAATGAACTGCTGTAGCCAACATCTCATCTTCAAATGGAAGAGAATCTTGAATCTCTTGAATAGATTCAAATTCTCCCAACTCAATTAGAGCCGTTACATACCAGAACCGTCGAAGCTCAGAACTTCCTTCCGCGTTAACAATCCAGTCACGCACTCGATAACCAACCTTCTCTATGCCACCAAGAGCCACGCTATCCCTTGCCTCAAGATAAGCACCGAGGAAGCTAGTCACAGGATAATCTTTACTTTCATCCAAAAACTTTCTAGTGGCTCCGGATGCGGCTTCAACAACCCATTTCCACACTTCGATCCGCTCATCCAGCTTTGACAAATAACAGGCTTGGAGAGCAAGCCCAATTGCCATGTAGCTTTCTTCAGGAATCGTCAATGGTGAAGTTGCTACATCCAACAAATCACTGACTGCAGATGGCTGAGCACCAAAATAGAAAACAATTGAATTTCTCCACCACTCGTTATTAACCAAATCCTTTATCTTGGATACATCAGGAATTCCCTTGGATGCAAAATACTCCTGAAGGAGGTGGTGCTTGAATTCAAGCTCATCGTCATCCCCCCTAATAAGCCCCGACCTATCCAGTATCTCAGAAACCATAACATCAAGATCTGGCTCCAAATTCATAGAAATGAGCTGCTCTCTCGCAAAATCAATAAACTCGACCTTAGAGAAGTGATTTAATCCAACAACCTGAAGCCTATAAGCAAACAATGAAAGAAGGTGATCTTTTACTTTTGACTGGTATTGCTGAGCCATCCCCTTCTTCTCATCCCATCTACCAAGCATAAGCTCCGAGAACTTGGCAAAGAGCTCCGTTATATTCGCAGGAATATCTCTTTTCTCATTTCCCGATGATATCGCAAATACAGTAACCAATAGCGGGTTAAGATCAATTCCATGTACCGCATCAAGCTTCCGCAAAAGCTCCTTGCGCCACTCTGCATTAGCCACACCGCTACCATTAATTCCATTCAGCATCTTTGAAGCATCTTGCATGTTTAGAGGAGATATTCGATACCTCTTAAAAACATCAAGACCTTCCAGCTTGGAAATTGATCCATACGGCCTACTACCAAGGACAAATGAACATTTAGGATACTGATCCATAAATATCCTAATGAAATCAACGACATTTTGCCTGTCATTGCTTTCAGACAATTCATCAAGACCATCTACCAGAAGGACCAACCTGCCCTCATCTAAATCACTAACTGAGAATGGACTTGAGGCAATATCTTGAATCTTAAGAACAATGCGCTCGAGTACTCCATAAACACTTTGACCGACAACGTCAGCCAATTCATGAGCCCTTACAAAAATCGGAACCCTGTAGTTTCCAGATGAAACAACCGAGCGCTTGGCGATCAAGTATGCAAGCCGAATTAAAAGAGTTGTCTTACCTGATCCTGCGTCACCCACTAAGAAAGCTCTGACAACCCCGCTAGTCAAGAGGGATGTCCCTGAGATCTCTTCATAGTTTAAGTCGCGATCTACACTCCCCGATCGCCTAACAACTTTGGCACTGTGGTAACCCAATCGCACATCGACAAACCGCTGATCAGACGCAGCCGCGAAAGCACCAAGCGTAGAGTGAATAGGATTACTATCAGACAGTATACTGAGATCTTCAACCTTATCTGCGAGAGCCTTCAGATAAGGAGAAACATCCGCAACGATATTACTCCAAACCTCTGGACAGCTTTCATCTATTTTTGAGATCAGGTCATCGCGATCTAAAAATCTAAGTCGTGGCTCACTCACTTGCTCAGCGATGAATGTTCGCGCCGCTTGATTTATTCGCCCAGAGGCTGCGACATACACTACCTGAGGCAATGCCTTCTTTTTAGTGAGCGTACACGCATGAGGATGGTTCAAAGCGGTTCGTACTTGGGCCACCAATGAATGAAGATTATTATTAGGATCACCCGACAGATTTACATTTCCACGCTTAGTCTGGACGGCTATGAAATTCTCCACCCCAAGCCGATCCACATCAACAAATATTGCATCCTTCCCGAACTCTTCGGGACCGCACGTGTCGCGACCATCCTTATATCCAAGAGATTTAAATAGCCTTCTCACCACAAGCTCTCGAAAACCATCCTCATCGAGATCCGCAATGAATTTTTCCTTTTCTGACTGAGAAATTTGCACTTCTGCTCCTTGTCGTGAAAAAGTTTAAAAAAAAGGCGACCTGTTGGTCGCCTTTTTAGCATTTAATGATAGCTAGTCAAACCCCTACAGGATTCGCCTTCTCCGGATCAATGTTGTACTGCTTGATCGCCCGGGCCACGTCCTTCGCGGTCATCTTGCCGTCCTTCGCCAGCGCCGCGATGGCGGCGTGGGCGATGTAGTAGCGGTCCACTTCGAAGAAGCGGCGCAGGTTGGCGCGGGTGTCGGAGCGGCCGAAGCCGTCCGTGCCCAGTACCGAGTAGGTCATCGGCACGAAGGCGCGGACCTGGTCGCTGTAGGCGCGCACGTAGTCCGTTGCGGCGATGGCCGGGCCCTGGCGGCCTTCCAGCAGCTGGGTGACGTAGGGCTTGCGCTGTTCGGCTTCCGGGTGGAGACGGTTCCAGCGCTCGGCGTCGAAGCCGTCGCGGCGCAGCTCGTTGAAGCTGGGGCAGGACCAGATGTCGGCGGTGACGCCGAAGTCCTTGTCCAGCAGTTCGGCCGCGGCGATGGCTTCGCGCAGGATGGTGCCGCTGCCCAGCAGCTGCACGCGCAGTTCGCCCTTCTTCGGCTTGCCGGCGTCGGTGAGCAGGTACATGCCCTTGATGATGCCGTCGGCTGCACCTTCCGGCATGGCCGGGTGGGTGTAGTTTTCGTTCATCAGGGTGATGTAGTAGTACTCGTCGATCTGGTCTTCCATCATGGCCTTGGTGCCATGCTGGAGGATCACGGTGACCTCGTAGCCGAAGGTGGGATCGTAGCTGCGCACATTCGGAATGCCGCCGGCCACCATGTGGCTGAAGCCGTCCTCGTGCTGCAGGCCTTCGCCGTTGAGGGTGGTGCGGCCGGCGGTGCCGCCGAGCAGGAAGCCGCGGGTACGCATGTCCGCCGCCTGCCAGGCCAGGTCGCCCACGCGCTGGAAGCCGAACATCGAGTAGTAGATGTAGAACGGCAGCATCGGCACGTTGCTGACCGAGTAGCTGGTGCCGGCGGCCATCCACGAGGCGATGGCGCCCGGCTCGCTGATGCCCTGCTGCAGCACCTGGCCGCTCTGGTCTTCGCGGTAGTACATGAGCTGGTCGGCGTCGACCGGCTTGTACTTCTGGCCGTACGGGGCGTAGATGCCGATCTGGCGGAACAGGCCTTCCATGCCGAAGGTGCGGGCTTCGTCGGCGACGATGGGCACCAGGCGCGGGCCCAGTTCCTTGTCGCGCAGGCTGATGTTCAGCGTCTGCACGAAGGCCATGGTGGTGGAGTAGCTGCGCTCGCCGGAATCCTTGAGCAGGCGCTCGTAGGTTTCCAGCTTGGGCGCGTTGAAGGATTTGTCGGCCTTCTGGCGGCGCTGCGGCAGGTAGCCGCCGAGCGAGGCGCGGCGCTCCTGCAGGTACTGCACTTCCGGCGAATCCGGGCCGGGGTGGTAGAACGGCACCTGGCCGTCCTTGAGCTGTTCGTCGGTGACCGGGATGTTGAAGCGGTCGCGGAAGTGGCGCACCGCTTCGTCGTCCAGCTTCTTGGTCTGGTGGGTGGGGTTGAGCGCCTCGCCGGCGCTGCCCATGCCGTAGCCCTTGACCGTCTTGGCCAGGATGACGGTGGGCATGCCCTTGGTGTTCACGGCCTGGTGGTAGGCGGCGTACACCTTGTGCGGGTCATGGCCGCCGCGGTTCAGGCGCCAGATGTCGTCGTCGGACAGGCTGGCCACCATGGCGGCGGTTTCCGGGTACTTGCCGAAGAAATGCTCGCGCGTGTACGCGCCGCCGAAGGCCTTGCAGTTCTGGTATTCGCCGTCGACGGTTTCCATCATCAGCTTCTTGAGGACGCCGTTGGTGTCCTTGGCCAGAAGCGGATCCCAGTAGGAGCCCCACAGCAGCTTGATGACGTTCCAGCCGCCGCCGCGGAACACGCCTTCCAGTTCCTGGATGATCTTGCCGTTGCCGCGCACCGGGCCGTCCAGGCGCTGCAGGTTGCAGTTGACCACGAAGATCAGGTTGTCCAGGCCTTCGCGGCCGGCCAGGGCAATGGCGCCGAGGGTTTCCGGCTCGTCGCTCTCGCCGTCGCCGATGAAGCACCACACCTTGCGGTCGGACTTCTCGATCAGGCCGCGGTTTTCCAGGTAGCGCATGAACTGCGCCTGGTAGATGGCCGCCAGCGGGCCCAGGCCCATGGACACGGTGGGGGTCTGCCAGAAGTCCGGCATCAGCCACGGGTGCGGGTAGGACGACAGGCCGCCGCCGTCCACTTCCATGCGGAACTTGTCCAGCTGCTGCTCGTCGATGCGGCCTTCCAGGAAGGCGCGCGAGTAGATGCCCGGGGCGCTGTGGCCCTGGATGAACAGCAGGTCGCCCGGGTGGCTGTCGCTGGGGGCGCGCCAGAAGTGGTTGAAGCCCACGTCGTAGAGCGTGGCGCCGGAGGCGAAGGAGGCGATGTGGCCGCCCAGGTCGCCCGGCTTGCGGTTGGCGCGCACTACGGTGGCCATCGCGTTCCAGCGGATGATGGAGCGGATGCGCCATTCCAGCTCGGCGTTGCCGGGGCTCTTGGCCTCCAGCTGCGGCTCGATGGTGTTGACGTATTCGGTGGTGGGGGAGAACGGCAGGAACGCGCCCGAACGACGGGTCAGCTCAACCATGCCTTCCAGCAACTGATGCGCGCGCTCGGGGCCCTCGACATCGATAACGGCCTTCAACGACTCGATCCACTCCTGGGTTTCCAGGGGGTTCGGGTCGTTGTTCAGCACTTCATTCAACCAGTTCATTGGCGCTCCCAGTTACGGCACGCACGCGCGCGCTTGTTCAGTAGTTTTGAACCGCAAAGTGTAGCGCACCCGCCCGCCCTCAAAGCTGGCTACGGCTGCGTATGGCCTTGCGGATCGCGGTGTCTGGCGGACAGGAAGCGACAGGCAGATGGCCGCCGGCGGGACAGCGGCGGACAGGCACGACGCCCTGCCCGCCTGCGTTCCGCCCCCACCTGTAGAACGGGGCAACGCCCCGCTGGGGCATTACCTGCGAAAGCCCCGCCGGGCGGTGCCCGGCGCTACAGAACACCGCGTTCCCTGTAGAGCGGGGCAACGCCCCGCTGGGGCATTACCTGCGAAGGCCCCGCCGGGCGATGCCCGGCGCTACAGAACACCGTGTTCCCTGTAGAGCGGGGCAACGCGACACTGGAGCTTCACCGGGTAAGCCCCGCCGGGTGTTGCCCGGCGCTACAGAACACCGTGTTCCCTGTAGAGCGGGGCGACGCCCCGCTGGGGCATTACCAGCGAAAGCCCCCGCCGGGCGTTGCCCGGCGCTACAGAACATCGCCTGCCACGCGGCAACGCTGGCATCGCGGTGGGTCAGGGCGATGACAGCTGCCTGACTGTCGTTTCCCGCCGGGTTTGCATGCGCGCCGTTTTCGATATATCGTTTTGCGCAAATTCGATATATCGAAAACATGACGCCCGCACTCCCGCCACCCTCTCGCCAACGCCCCGCCGCGCGCCCGCTCGGCCGCGGCGACCTGCGCCTGCTGCTGCTGTCGCTGCTGGCGCAGGCGCCGCGCCATGGCTACGAGCTGATCCAGCTGGTCAGCGACATGTTCATGCGCGTGTACACGCCCAGCGCCGGCTCGGTGTACCCGCTGCTGGCCGATTTCGAGAAGCAGCGCTGGGTGGCCGCCGAGGAGGACGGCGGCCGCAAGCGCTACCGCATCACCGCGATCGGGCAGGCGCAGCTGAAGCTGCGCGAGGCCGAGGTGGAAGCGGCGCAGCTGCGCGCCCGCCACAGCGCGCGGGTGATCGCCCGGGCCAACCAGCCGCCGGCAGTGCGCGAGGCCATGCACCGGCTCAAGCAGGCACTGGTGCTGCGCAACGGCCGCTGGGAGGACGCCGACACCGAACGCATTGCCGCGCTGCTGGACCAGGCCGCCGCGCTGGTGCGCCAGGGCGGCACCGACGCCTGACCCCTTTCCCCACGACCCAGCCAGACGCCTCCAGCCAGGTCACCCCCGGCGCCCCCGCGCCCACTGACCCCAGGTACTTCCATGTCATTGCACGAAAACCGCACCCTTCGCCTTACCCCGCGCTTCCGCCAGCTGCAGGTACTGCACAGCGAGCGCCTGACCCCGAACATGCAGCGCATCGTGGTCGGCGGCGACGAACTGGCCGAGTTTGAAAGCCCGGCGCCGGACGACCACGTCAAGCTGTTCTTCCCCAATGCCGAGGGCGTGTTCGTGCTGCCGGAGCTGACCGCTTCGGGCCCGCGCTACCCGGAAGGGCAGGCGCCCTCGCCCGCCCGCGACTACACCCCGCGCCACCATGACGCCGACGCCGGCGAGCTGGTGCTGGACTTCGTGCTGCACGGCCATGGCGTGGCCTCGACCTGGGCGGCCAACGCGCAGGTGGGCGATGCGCTGGTGGTGGCCGGGCCGCGCGGCTCGCACCTGGTGGCCGACGATTACGATGCCTACGTGCTGATCGGCGACGAGACCGCGCTGCCGGCCATCGCGCGACGCCTGGCCGAGCTGCCGGAACACGCGCAGGCCGAGGTGCTGATCGAGATTCCCGAGGAAGGCGACCGCCAGCCGCTGCCCAGCGCCGCGCAGGTGCGGGTGTCGTGGCTGGAGCGCAACGGCTTCGACGCGGCCAGCAGCACCCTGCTGGAGGATGCGCTGGTGGATTTCGAGGCGCCCGACGGCGATGCGTATTACTGGATCGCGCTGGAATCGCGCCGCGCGCGGATGATGCGCAAGTTCGTCGAAGGCCACCTGCAGGTGCCCAAGGACTGGATCCGCGCCACCGGTTACTGGAAGGCGCATCCGGACGAGGCGGAGTAAACCGCCGCCGTTACGCGGGCGCTCCACGCACGCCGCAACGACCAGCGCGCCCCGCCTGCCCCACTCTCACGGATGCGGGGGCAGACCCGCGGGCCCGGCGGGTTGGCCGGGGAAAGGCAGCGCGCCCTGCGGCGCGACCGCCCCGCTCCTTACAGCGCGGCCCGGCCCTTGCCGAACAGCCAGGTAACGCCCAGCATCGGCCCGCTCTGGCTGAAATCCAGCCTGCGGCCATCGTCGCGGTAGTCCACGCTCAGGTGGCGGTAGCCAAGCGAGACATGCAGGTCCTCGCGCGCGGCGTAGTTCACCGCGCCCAGCAGCTGCCAGGTGGAGCGCGAGCCCACGCCGAAGCCGCCGGTATCGGCGTAGACCAGGCTCGACCAGCGCGGCGCCAGCGACTGCCGCCAGCGCGCGGCGAGGATCGGATCGACGAAGGAGGAGTTGGAATCCGCCCGGGCCAGCCCCGGCACCTCGGCCGTGGCCTTGATGTCCCAGCTGCGCAGGCCGCCCATCAGGTCGACGCTGGCGGTCTCGCTGGGCGCCCAGTTGTAGCCGCCGGTCAGGGTCAGCGAGGTCTGCCGCACCTTGGCCTGCGCCGGCAGGCCGATGGGTAGCGTGCCCTTGCTGGAGACCGCCGCGTGGCTGAAATCGGCCTGCAGCACGAACCGGTCCCTGCGTGCGGTGCCGGTCACGAACGCGGCGGCGTCCAGGTCGCTGAGCAGGTCCGAGAACCGACGGTCGACGTGCACCGAAGGCGCGCCCTGGAACGGACGCACCTGGCCATCGAGGCCGGTCATCCAGACATAGGGGGTGACCTGGAAGCGCCAGGCATCGGCGCCCACGTCCTGGGCATGGACGGTTGCAGCGGCGCTCAGGCCGGCCAGGGTGCAGAGCGCCAGCGCGTGCGTGCGCGGGGCGGCGTGCCGGGAAAACAGTTGCAGCATGGTGGGTGTCTCTCCAGGTGTTCCGCCACCGCGACCGGTGGCGTGCGCATTGTGCGCATCGCGCGATGGGCGTGGAAACCGCAAGCGGCTTCCACGCCGCCGGCATCAGATGCCGAGGAAGCGGAAGGGCGCGGTTTCCTTGAACTGCGCGCTGGCCTCGCCCGAATGGATGGTGCGCTGGAAGCGGCCCAGGTCCAGGCGCCGGGTCTTGCCGCTCTGCGCGGAGAAATCGATCTTCTTCAGGTCCACCCAGAACACATTTGGCGCCAGCGCCGATTCGAAGAAGTACAGGCGGCGCTTGTGGTCGGCCACGGTGCGCCAGCGCGTGGAGGCGATGTTGGGCTGGTCGGGCGTGGTGATGCCGTAGGGCACCGACACGTTGCGGATCACGCTGAAGGCCGAGGCGATGGCTTCGACCGGGTCCTCGGACCTGGGCAGTGCGTTGACGTAGAACGAGGCCCGCGCGAAACGGTCGGCGGCGCGGTTGGTGCCCGGCAGCATCACCGTGCCGCCGATCGCCTGCCAGTACTTGTCCAGCGCCAGCTGCTCCTCGAACACCGGCGAATTGGTCATCACCTGGTAGTCGCGGCTGTGGTGGATGACCTGCCGGCCCTTGATGTACTCGATGATGGCGCTGTCGCCGCTGGCGTCGGACAGGGACAGGTGCAGCGTGGCCAGGCGCTGCTCGCCCGGCGCGCTGTCGGTGACCAGGGTGAACGGTTCGCTGGACAGTGCCTTCACCGCTTCGTCCACGCTGGCGAAGCTGTCGAGCATGTACTGCGCCCAGGCGGCGATGCTCAGGCCCGGCTTGCCGCTGTCGCGCTCGGGATACTCCGATTCGGCCAGCCACAGGATGTTGGCCACCAGCCCGGCCTCGTTCATGCCGTCGGTGGTGGAGAAGTCGTAGGCGCCGGCGATCACGCTGCCGTAGCGCGAGGTCCATTCCAGCGAGCGCGGCCCGGCCTCGCCGTTGCGCTTCATGCCACGCGGGAAAATCCACAGGTGGGTATCGGTGTCGACCTTGTAGTCCATCGAGCGGCCGGTGATGACCTGGCCGTCGGCGCCGTGGTAGACGAAACGGGTGCAGGCATCGGCCTCCTGGCCCAGCGCCAGGCCGCCCACGACCAGGGCGATGCAGGCGGCGATGATGGATTTCCCCGGATTCTTCATGAGATGGAACTCCTTGTCGGTGCGGTTGCGGGTGGTGGATCCGGGCAAGCCTAGCAACCTCCACCGGCCAGCGATGATGAAAACCGGCCGTTCCAGGCGCGCAGCGTGACCCCCGTCACCCATGCGGCAAGCCCGGCCCCGGCTGCTATGCTTCCGGCGGTTCATCCGGTCCCATGCCATGACGCCCCATTTCTTGCGCCCTCTTCGCCTTCCCGTTGCCGCCGTGCTGCTCGCTGCCGGCCTGGGCGGGTGCCTGACCACGCCTGGTCCCACCGTATCCGGCGACGGCAGCTGCGATGCCTCGCAGTCGCAGTGGGCGGTCGGCCAGCCCGGCGACGAGGCGAACATCCGCCGCCTGAAGCAGGAAAGTGGCGCCGGCCTGCTCAATCCGATCGGCCCGGCCACCGTGGTCTCGCGCGACATCCGCCAGGACCGCCTGCGCGTGTTCCTCGACGCGCACAACATCATCACCGCGGTGCGCTGCGAATAAGCCACTCCGCTGCGGAAGCAACGACGCAAGGCCCGCTCATGGCGGGCCTTCGCGCATGGGCGATGCGACAATCGCGCCCCCGGTCATGATGGAACAGGCGGCAACGTGGGCAAGCTGACGATGGCGGCAATGGAAACCCTGCGCGAACGCGTGGCCGACGACGGCCGCTGCGATGCGCTGCTGGCGGGCTTCGAGCGTCCGCAGGCGCTGCGCGAGCCGCTGCGTGCGCTGGTACAGGCGCAGCAGCAGCTGCTGCAGGCCGAGCATGAGGTCGCGCAGGTGGCCGATGTGCTGCGCCGCGACCAGAAATACGCGCCGGCCGGGCGGCCGTCGATCCATATCGTGCAGCTGCGCAAGCAGCAGGCGGCGGCAAAGCAGGTGATGCTGATCGCACGCCAGCGGCTGGCGCAGGTCGCGCAGACCTTCATGCAGGCCAGCGGACTGGCGGTGAAGGCGAAGCAGTCGCCGAGCGAAGCCGTCGCGGCGTGGCTGCAGGCGCTGCGCTGATCCGGCGACGCCGGTCTGCGAAGCGACCCCGCTCCGCGACCGCCCTGAAAAGCAGAAGGCCCGCCGATGGCGGGCCCTCGCTTGTTGGGTCCGGGCGACGCGCCCGGCGCCGGAATTACTCGGCCTTCGGGATCGAGGCTTCGGTGGTGATGCGCACCTTGACCTCGTCGCTCACCGCCGGGGCGTAGGCGCCCACGCCGAAATCGCTGCGCTTGAGCGTGGTGGTGGCGTCGAAGCCCACCGACGGCACCTTCATCATCGGGTGCTCGCCGGCACCGTTGATGGTCACGTCCAGGGTGACCGGCTTGGTGGTGCCCTTGACGGTCAGGTCGCCGGTGACGGTCAGCTTGTTGGCGCCGGCCGCTTCGACCTTGGTGCTCTTGAAGGTGGCGGTCGGGAACTTGGCGGCGTCGAAGAAATCGGCGCTCTTCAGGTGTTCGTCGAACTTGGCGGTGAAGCTGTTCAGGCCCGACAGCGGCAGGGTCACGTCCACGCTGGACTTGGTGACGTCGGCGGCGTCGTAGACCAGGGTGCCGTCGGCCTGGCCGAAGTGCGCGCTCGGGTTGGAGAAGCCCATGTGGCTCCACTGCACCAGCACGTCGGTGTGGCTCGGGTCGAGCTTGTAGGTGCCGGAGGCGACTTCGATGGGCGCCACTTCCGGGGCGGCCGGGGCAGCCACTTCGGCCGGAGCGGCGGCGGCGGTGTCGGCCGGGGCGACGGTATCGGCCGGCTTGGAGCAGGCGCTGATGGCGGCGGCCAGGGCCAGCGGGAGCAGCAGCTTGGTGACGGTGGACATGGGTGTCTCCTGTGGATGCGGATGAGAGAGCTGGAGCGTTTTCAGCTTAACGGTGCCCCGGGGAGAACGGGCGCCGGGTGGGAACAGCGGTCAGGCGATGCGCGCGGCTTCGTCGAACGGCAGGCGCGGCAGGCGCGGGAACACGCCGGCCGGATCGCCATAGCCGAGGTTGACGAGGAAATTGGACTTGATGGCGGTGCCGGCGAAGAAGGCTTCATCGACCTTGGCCGGGTCGAAACCGGACATCGGGCCAGCCTCCAGCCCCAGCGCGCGCGCGGCCATCATCAGGTAGGCGCCCTGCAGCGTGCCGTTGCGGAAAGCGGCCTCGTGGCGGCCTTCGCGCGGGCCATCGAACCAGGACTTGGCGTCGGTGTGCGGGAACAGGTACGGCAGCTTTTCGTGGAAATCCTCGTCGTAGCCGACGATCACCGTGACCGGCGCGGCCATCGTCTTGGCCAGGTTGCCCTCGGACAGCGCCGGGGCGAGCTTCTGCTTGGCCTCGGCCGATTTCACGAACACGAAGCGCGCCGGCGTGGAGTTGGCCGCGGTCGGGCCCCACTTCAGCAGCTCGTACAGCGCGCGCAGCTGGCTGTCCTCGACCGGGCGGTCCTGGAAGGCATTCTGGGTGCGTGCGGTGCGGAACAGCTGGTCGAGCGCGGCGTCGGCAAGAACGTCAGACATGGAAACTCCGTGATGGATTGGCTACGGTCGTGGCCTTGTGCGGGAAAGCCCCGGACAATGCCACCGCAGCAGAGGGCGCAGTGTAGGGCGTCGCGACTGTTGCAACACCAGGCCTCACTGAAACGAATTAATGCCATACGCGAAACGATCGACGCTCCCCTGGACGATCACCGACGGCCGCGCCGGCAACGTGCGCCAGGCCGTGGCGTTGGCATCGGCGCTGCGCCTGGGCGGGCAGCAGCGGCTGCAACTGGAGCCGCACGCCCCCTGGCGCTGGCTGGCGCCGCGCGCCCTGCCCGGGGCCGTGCGCGGTTTCGGCGAGGCCTTCGAACGCCTGGCTACCGGGCCGGCGCCCGCGCTGGCGATCGGCTGTGGCCGCCAGGCCGCAGGCGCGCTGCGCGTGCTGGGCCGGCAGGGTACGCGCACCGTACAGATCCTCGACCCGCGCATCGGCGCCCGCCACTGGGACCTGGTGGTGGTGCCCGAGCACGACCACCTGCGTGGCGGCAACGTGCTGACCCTACTGGGCAGCCTGAACCCGGTGACCGACGACTGGCTGGCCTGCGGCCGCGCCGCGTTCGCCAGCTTCGAGCGGCTGCCCGGCCCGCGCACCGCGCTGCTGGTCGGCGGCCCGACCGACCATGCCAACTGGCAGCAGAAGGACATCGTGCCGCTGCTGGCCGAACTGGCCACGCGCATCCGCGCCGAGGGCGGCAGCGTGCTGGCCACCACCTCGCGGCGTACCCCGCGTGCGGTGACGCAGGCGCTGCTGCGCGCCTTCGACGACGTGCCCGGTGTGATCTGGAGCGATGGCGGCGACGGCAGCAACCCCTACGCCGGGCTGCTGGGCTGGGCCGACCGCGTGCTGTGTACGCCGGATTCGGTGAACCTGCTGTCCGAGGCCTGCGCCACCCGCGTGCCGGTAGGCGTGCTGCTCGGCCAGCGCGCGCAGGCGCGCATGCAGCGCTTCCAGCGCGCCCTGCGCGAACGCGGACGCCTGCTGGACGGGCTGGACGCACTGGAGGCCGACCGGCAACAGGACATCGAACCGCTGCGCGAGACCCCGCGCATCGCCGCCGAGGTGAAGGCGCGGCTGGGCCTGTAGATGCAAGGCGCCTCCTGCAGGCGGCTCTCCCGGTAAGCCGCCCCCGGGCACCCTCGCCCCACTGGGCATTACCCGCGAAAGCCCCGCCGGGCGTTGCCCGGCGCTACAGACCATCGCCATCTTGTAGAGCGGGGCAACGCCCCGCTGGGGCATTACCGGCCAGGCCCCGCCGGGCGTTGCCCGGCGCTACAGACCAGCGCCACCTTGTAGAGCGGGGCAACGCCCCGCTGGGGCATCACCAGCCAGGCCCCGCCGGGCGTTGCCCGGCGCTACAGACCACCGCGCTACTTGTAGAGCGGGGCAAAGCCCCGCTGGGGCATTACCAGCCAAGCCCCGCCGGGCGTTGCCCGGCGCTACAGACCATCGCCATCTTGTAGAGCGGGGCAACGCACCGCTGGGGTATTACCGGGCAAGCCCAGCCGGGCGTTGCCCAGCGCTACAGACCATCGCCACCTTGTAGAGCAGGGCAACGCCCCGCTGGGACATTACCAGCCAAGCCCCGCCGGGCGTTGCCCGGCGCTACAGGCGCCTCACCTTTCGGAACGGTACGACGCTCTGCGCGGCGCGTTTTCACGATCCATCCGGAACGATGGCTTCCGTAGGCGCGGACGTGCCCGTCATTACATTCCGGCCGACCATCGAAAGATATCCGCGGCCTCCGCTCCCACTGGGCCCGGCACAACCAAATCGCAGACACGCTCAAGAAATGCCCTTCTCCAGACATACCCGCCCCAGTGCCGGCACCGGGCCGAGGGCTGACATGCCAGGTGCCGCGCGGTGAAGGGCCGTACAGGCATCGCGTTTACAATGGCCGCCCTCGCGCCTGCCGGTTCCGGCCTGGCCGCCTTCCTTTCCGTCATCGCTGCGCCCCGGGCGCTGCCGCCCGTCGTCCGCCATGTCCCAGCATCCATCGATCCGCTTCGCCCCGCTCACTCCCCTGTCGCTGCTGCTGGCCGTGCTGGCCATGGGCACGGTGGTGCTCGGCTCGAACGTACTGGTGCAGTACCCGATCAACGACTGGCTGACCTGGGGCGCCTTCAGCTATCCGGTCGCGTTCCTGGTCAGCAATCTGATCAACCGCCGCTTCGGCCCGCAGGCCGCGCGGCGCGTGGCCTGGGCCGGTTTCGCGGTGGCGGTGGTGCTGTCGGTGTGGGTCGCCACCCCGCGCATCGCGATCGCTTCGTGCATGGCCTTCATCTGCGCGCAGCTGCTGGACATCACCGTGTTCGACCGGCTGCGCAGCGGCAACTGGTGGCGCGCGCCCTCGGTGGCCACCACCTGCAGCGCGACGCTGGATACGGCGATTTTCTGGTCGATCGCCTTCGCCGGCTCGTCGCTGCCGTGGGTAAGCTGGGCGGTCGGCGACTGGGGCGTGAAGCTGGGCATCGGCCTGTGCCTGCTGGTGCCGTTCCGCGCCCTGTTGTGGAAGATGGCGCCGGCGCGGATGTAAGCGCGGCGCCCCTGGTTCAACACCTGTCTGCAGGAGCGCGCAGGGCGCTCCTGACCATCAAGCCAGCGCTGAAACGAACCGCTTCGCCGTCGTGGGTTTGCGGGTTTTGTAGTGGGCGCCGACTGTTGCCCGGCACTGTTTGAGCGCGCAGTGGAAGCTACGGCCCTGCGCCTTCCTGCAGGAACGCACTTCAGTGCGCGCGGAGCTTCACCGGGAAAGCCTCATCGCGCACTGAAGTGCGCTCCTGCATCCGCCTTGCATCACCACAGGCCTGGGCTGGCGGCTCAACGCGCGCCCGGCTCGAACGGCAGCCCCTGCACGACCGCCGCGGCAGTGATCGCCGCGCAGGCGGTTTCGATTTCCGGCGTGGGCACGGTGATGCGCGGACGCCGGTCCAGCGTGCAGGACAGGCCGGCATCGAGCAGGGTGGCGTGGGCGTCGTGCAGGACACGGGCGGTTTCGGCCGACAGCCAGTTGCTGGCGGCGAGGGCATCGATCAGGCACGGCGTTTCGCGCGGCCCGCACAGCGCCGGATCGCGTGCCGCACCGGCCAGTACGCCGGTCTGCAGCAGGAATTCCAGGTCCACCAGCCCACCGGCGCCCTGCTTCAGGTCCAGCCGCGCCGCATCGCTGCGATCCAGTTCGGCGCGCATCCGCGCACGCATCTTCAGTACGTCGCCGAACAGGGTGTCCGCGTCGCGCGTGCGCCCCAGCGTGGCGCCGCGCACCTGCTCGAAACCGGCAAGCAGGCCGGCGTCCCCGGCGACGCCGCGGGCGCGCACCAGCGCCTGGTGCTCCCAGGTCCAGGCGCGCTCGCGCTGGTATTCGGTATAGCTGGCCAGCGAGGACACCAGCGCGCCCTTGCCGCCATCCGGGCGCAGGCGCACATCGATGTCGTACAGGCGCCCGGCGGCAGTGACCGCCGACAACAAGGCCATCACCTTCTGCGCCAGCCGCGCGAACCAGCGGCTGCTTTCCAGTGGGCGCGGGCCGTCGCTTTCCTCGGCCTCGCGCGGGTGGTCGTACAGGAACACCAGGTCCAGGTCCGAGCCGAAGCCCAGTTCCAGCCCGCCCAGGCTGCCGTAGCCGATGATGGCGAAGCGCCCGCCCGGCACCTGTCCGTGCGCGGCCGCCAGGTCGGCGCGCACCATCGCCAGCACGGTGTCCACCACGGCGTCGGCCAGCTGCGCCAGCTGCCGCGTGCAATCCACCGCGCGCTGGCGGCCATCGTGGAAGGCCAGCGCCATGCGGAAGCTCAGCGCCAGCCGCACTTCGTTGAGCGCACGCAGCGCCGCTTCGGGATCGTCGATCGCCAGCGCCGTGGCGCAGGCATCGCGCATTTCCTGCGCGTCCGGCAACGGGCCGGCCACGCGTGTATCCAGCAGTTCGTCCAACAGTAGCGGGAACGCCACCAGCCGCTCGGACAGCAGCGCGCTGCGCGCCAGCACGTTGACCAGCCGGGTCAGCGCGCTGGGCTGTTCGTCCAGCAGCGCCAGATAGCTGGTGCGGCGCAGGATCGCCTGCAGCAGGCCGAGCACGCGGCGCAACGCGGCATCGGGCTGCGGCGAGCGGGTGGCGGCATGCAGCAGCGCCGGCAACACGCGGTCCAGGCGCGCGCGCGCGGCATCGGACAGCGATTTCACGCCCAGCGACTGCGCGAACTCGCGCAGCGACTGATCTGCACCATTGGCGTCGGCGAAACCGGCTTCGGCCAGTACCACGGCATCGCCGCCGTCGGGCAGCACGCGCCAGTAGCTGGACAGGGCATCCGGCGCAGCCTGGCCGCGGCGCGGCGCGAGCAGCGCGGCGAACTCGGTACCCACGCGCTGGCGCTGTTCGTCCAGCGCGGCCAGCAGGGCGTCCCAGCCGGCGTACCCCAGGCCCAGCGCGATGCGCTCGCGGTCGTCCACATCGGCCGGCAGGCGATGGGTCTGTGCGTCGCGCAGCATCTGCAGGCGGTTCTCCAGCCGGCGCAGGAACCGGTACGCCTCGACCAGCGTGGCGCCATCGCCCGCATCCATCTGCCCGGACTCCACCAGCGCCCGCAGCGCCGGCAGCAGGCGCCGCTCGCGCAGCGCCGGCTCGCGGCCGCCGCGGATCAGCTGCAGCGCCTGGGCGAGGAACTCGATCTCGCGGATGCCGCCGGGCCCGCGCTTGATGTCGTCGAAGCGGTCGCTGCGCGCGACCTCGGCGGTGATGGCCGCCTTCATCTCGCGCAGGCCATCCAGCGCGGTGTAGTCCAGGTAGCGGCGGTAGACGAACGGCCGCAGCGTTTCCAGCCAGGCCTCGCCGGCGGCGATGTCGCCGGCCACCGTGCGCGCCTTGATCCAGGCATAGCGCTCCCAGTCGCGGCCCTCGCGCTGGAAGTACTGGTCCATGCCGGCGAAGGACAGCGCCACCCGCCCGGCGCTGCCGAACGGGCGCAGACGCAGGTCGACGCGGTGGCAGAAGCCATCGGCGGTGGTCTCGTCCAGCAGCCGCGCCAGGCGCTGGCCGAGCCGGGCGAAGTATTCCTCGGCCGCCAGCGACCGTGCGCCGTCGGATTCGCCGGCCTGCGGATAGGCGTAGACCAGGTCGATGTCGGAAGAGAAGTTCAGCTCGCCGCCGCCCAGCTTGCCCAGACCGAACACCACCAGCCGCTGCACGCTGCCGTCCTCGGCGCGCACCACGCCATGGCGCTGGGCGAACTCCTGCTCCAGCGCGGCCAGCGCCAGCTGCAGGCAGTCCTCGGCCAGCCGCGTGGCGCCGAGCAGGGTGGCATCCACGTCGTCCAGGCCATTGACGTCGCGCCAGACCAGCCGCGTGGACGCGGCGGCGCGGTAGCGGCGCAACTGCGCGGGCCAGGCGCTGGGGTGCAGCGGGTCCAGGACCGGAGGCGGCAAGGGGTCGCCCTGCGCCAGCGACGCCAGCAGCCCGGGCTGCCGGCACAGGGTATCGATGGCGAAATCGCTGGCCAGCGCCAGACGGCGCAGGCCGGCTTCGAAACCGGGCGACTGCGGCCATTGCGAAGGATCCGGCGCGGCCAGCTTCAGGCGGGCGATGGCGCGGTCGAGCAGCGGGGCAAGGGTATCGGGCAGATCAGCGGGCGGAATCGTCATCCGCGGATTCTGGCATCGCAGCCGGGATGCGTGGAATCGGCGGGCATCTCAGGCGTCGATCTTGATGCCTCCCGCCTCCAGCAGGGCACGTAACGGACCGAGCTGCGCCTCATAGCGCTTCCAGCGCTGCAGCGACGAACGGAACATCGGGGACCGCACCTGTACCGCGCTGGCGGTGGACACCGGGGATGCATTGTCCTGGAAGCGCAGGCAGGCCTCGTCCCAGGACAGGCCGCAATGCGCCAGCAAGCGCCGGGTGACCGCTTCCTGGTTGTCCACCAGGTCTTCGTAATCGATCTGCAGGATGCGGCCGGGCATCGTCCGCTCCCAATGCCGCATCAGCCGGTCGAACAACAGGTAGTAGCGACCGGTATCGAGCAGATCGAATGAATAGTCGTAATACGGGGAGGCCAGCGAGAACAACTGGCGGAAATTGCCCAGGCAGGTATCCATGGCGCCCCGGCGCAGGCAGACGATGCTCGCGTTCGGCAGCGCCCGCGCGATGTGGCCGGCATAGAGGAAGTTGTGCGGCAGCTTGTCGACGAAGCGCGGTTTGCCGCCGGTCAGGGTGCGCGTCCCTTCGATGTACTCCCTGCCCAACTGCGCCCAGTCCAGCCTGCAGGAGCGATGCAAGGTGTCCGTGTCGGTCAGGGCAGGCGTGGCGCTCCCGCTGGCGCGTTTGACCATCAGGGGGAAATTCTCCAGCTCGCCCGCAGAATGCACCTGGGGATGGCAGGACAGGATGCGCTCGACAAGAGTGGTGCCGCTGCGCGGCATGCCCATGACAAAAACCGGCGCGACGGACGGGTCGCCTGCCACTTCATCCTGGGGCGGCAGCGGCATTTCCATCAACGCATCGAAAAGCTGCCTGTCGCGCTCGAACGAATAGCGGCGGCCGAGCCTTCCCCTGCGCTTGCCCTCGGCCAGGTGTTCGAACGCCGGCTGGTACTCGGCCAGTCCCTCCAGCTCCCGGGCCAGCGCCAGGTGCAGGAACATCGCCGCTTCGTCATCGGCCTGGTGCACGGACAGCAGCTTGCGCATGAGCGCGACATGATTGTCCTGCGGCGTCGGGCGACACAGCTGCGCGAGCATCAACCACGCCCTCCAGAAGCCGGGATTCAGGCGCAGGCATTCCAGGCATTGGCGTTCGGCTCCCTCAAGGTCGCCAACGGCCATCAGCGCGACCACCAGATTGAAGCGGTAACCCGCCGATCCAGGCGCCAGCTCGACGGCGCGGGCGAATGCAGCCGCCGACTTCTCCTGCACATGGGCGCGACCGTAGATCGTGCCCAGCCTTGCCCATACCATCGCCTCGGCGGACCCCAATGCATACGCCTTGTCGGCGGCGGCTACCGCTTCGCGGACAAGCCAGCCGTCGAGGAAGGCGCGCGCCAGCTCCAGCCAATGTTCCGCACGCGCCGGATCCAGGGCCGTCGCCCGCCGCAGATGATCGATGGCCGGCCCGCTCTGGCGCAGCCGCGACGCCGCCACGCCGGCGATGAAATGCACGTTCGCGTCGCCGGGCCTCGCCTGCACCAGGCGCGCGCTCAACTCGCGCGCAGGTTGCCATTGCGCACGGTTCATCGCCGCGGCGGCATCGGCATACAGTTTTTCCAGTTCGTTCATCAGGCGTCCTCGACGGTCGCGGGCATCATGTCAGGGACGAGGCGGCAAGCGCAGCGCTGCGGACCGGCCGGATGCGGCAATCCAACGCCGGCACGCTGCGCAGCCGCGCGCCCCGGGGATGCGGAACAAAAGGCCGGCCCCTCACGGGGCCGGCCATAGCCTTGCGGTAGCGATTGCTGGATCAGTAATCGTAGGACAAGGTGAACATCATGTAGCGCGGGGTCTGGAAGGACCGGATGTACCCATAGGTATTGTTCACCGTGTACGAAAGCGCCGGGCTGCCACCGTTGTCGGCCATTGCGGTGGTCTCGAAGGACGTCGGTGTCTGCGAATTGAACGCATTGAACAGGCTCAGATTCAACGCCATCTTGCCCTCGAATACGCTGGGCTTCCAGGTCACGCCGAAATCCCACTGGTGGGTCCACGGCATGAACTTGGAACCCGGCGGATACGGCTGGCCGAAACAGGTGTGGTAGGACGAGCGGTAGCCCACCGGATCGGCATCATCCGACGCCTCGTCGAGGCTGCCGTCGGGGTTGTAATAGCCGAAGCAGCTGAGCGGCGAGCCGGACATGATGCGGCCGTTGGCGCTGACCGACCACTGGTCGTTGATCGCATAGCTGCCATGCAGCTTGATCTGGTGGCGGTGGTCGTTGGCCAGGTAGCCATCGGCGTACGCCATGATCTCGGCCACGTCCCAGTTCTGCGAAGTCGACACGCCGTTGTCGTGCGAATCCGAGCCCTGGCCGGTATCCGAGTTCGCCGGACCTTCGGTGTTGCCCTGCAGCTTGCTGTACACGTAGTCGATGCGGCCTTCCCACTTGCCGTCGAACGGATGCTCCAGGTACAGCTCGACGGCCTTGTAGGTGCGCTTCATCGGCGACGGCCAGCCCCAGTCGGCCGCACTCATCTTGACCTGCCTGTACTGGCCGTTCTGCGAATAGCCATACGGCGAGTTGGGATCCTCGGAGATTCCCGCGAACGTGAACGTGTTGCCGCTCGGATTGGCCAGGTGGCAATACGGGCTGGCCCACAGGGAGCCGTCGTTGTCGTCCTCGTAGAAGTAGCCGAAGTTCGAGTCCGAGGTGAAGGTCATGCCAGCCTTGTCACCCAGGCGATACGGATCGCAGATATCGTCCACGGCCTGCTTCAGGTCGCGGTAGACCGCCTTGGCGCCGTAGGTCCACTTCTCGCCGAGGGTCTTCTCGAAACCCAGCACGAACTCGTCCTGGTACATGCTCTTCAGATCGGTGGCGGTCACCGTCTTGGGATCCACCGGCGAACCATTCTCGCCATTGGCGACCAGGTGGTTGTACTGGGTCAGCCCGGTCGGCACGCCCGTCACCGGGTCGATGCCGGTATAGCGGTAGTAGTCGATGGTGTAGGTCGAGGAGCCCGCGCCGCGCACGGCCACCGCGTTGGGCAGGGCCAGGAAGTAGCGGCCCGCGTTGCCGAACACCTTCAGGCTGGAGTCGCCGAACACGTCCCAGGCAAAGCCGATGCGCGGCGCCCACTGGTCGCCGCTTTCCACGTAGGCCTGGCCGGCGCCGTTGTAGTTGGTGAACTTGTCGTTGCGCAGGCCCAGCGAGAGCAGGAAGTTGTCGCTGATCTGCCAGTTGTCTTCCAGGTAGTAGGCATTCTGCTTCAGCGACATGTTCGTGTTGTTGTCATACACGAACTTGCGCACGTAGTAGTTGTTGCCCGAACGGCTGTAGCGCCAGTCGTCCGCCAGCTGGTGCTGGCCTTCGTTCTCGGCCTCGAACTTCATGTTGTCCACGCCGAAGGTCAGCGTGTGCTTGCCCACCACCCATTGCAGGTCGGCGCGCAGGCCGGAGCTGTCGTCGACGGCGTCCACGCCCTGGACGGTGTAGGAGCCGGCCTGGCCGGTGATGGGCTTGCCGCCGGTGATGGCCGGGTTCTGACCGGTCAGCGCGGTGGTGATCGACGGGATGCCCGCCATGGCGGCCGGCGAGATGGAACGGTAGCGCTGGCGGCTGCGACCGTAGGTGGCCTCAAGGGTGAGGTTGTCGTTGAGATAGCCGGTGTACTTGAGCACCGACATGTTGAACTTCAGCGAATCCGGGGCCACGGCCTGCTGCAGGTCCGGACGCTGCTCGCCGACGGAATTGTTGGCGAAGTCGTAGTCGTAGACATTCCTGCCGTCACGGGTCCGCTGCCCCATGTAGGTGTACTCGAGCAGGTGGTCGTCGGTGATGTTCCAGTCCAGGTTGACGTAGAGCTTCCAATCGTTGGTATGGCTCTTGTCCCAGGTTCCTTCCGCCGCCTGCGGACCGGTACCCTGCCCGGTATCGGTCAGGGTCGATTCGGCAGCCGCGAAGCCGAACAGCCTGTCCTTGACCAGCGGGCCGCTGACGTAGGTGCTGTACACCGTATCGGAGCGCTCGAAGTCGCCATTCTTGCGGCTGGCCAGCGTGCCGGCGATGCTGGGATCGGCCCAGTGGTACTGGCACTGCTGGTCGCCAGCGGAACCGCACGCCTGGGGCAGATTGGGATTGGAATTGACCCCCGAGAAGTCCATGTCCGGGTAGTTGCGGTCCGGGTAGTCGCTGCGCCAGGCCTTGGGCCGGATCGCGATCTGGGCGCCGAAGTGGACATCGTTGCCGCCGCTGGCGCCGACCTGGCTGATGACGCCGCCAGCCGAACGCCCGTACTGCGCGCCGTAGCCGCCGGTCAGCGTCTGCTGCTGGGCGATGGCGCCCCACGGCAGGCTGTAGCCGCCAACGTTGGTCATCGGGTTGCCGATGAAGAAGCCGTTGATGTAGTAGGCATTTTCCGCCACCGACGAACCGCCGAAGGACACCGCGTTGCCGAAGTAGCGGCCGTTGCCGGCTGCGGCGCCCGGCGCCAGCAGGGCAATGGCTTCCACCGAACGTGCGATCGGCAGGCGTGCCAGCTGTTCAGCGGTGATGACGGTGCGGGTGTCGGTCTGGGTGACGTCGATCTTCGGCGCACTGGCAGCGGTGACGTTGACCGTCTCCAGCGTGGCCGCGTCGCTGCCGAACGAGACGTTCGCGCCGGACCCGATCAGCACCGTCACGCCGCGCTGACCCAGGGTGTTGCCGTTGCTGTCCTTCACGATGACGGTGTAGTTGCCGCCGGGCAATGCACTGAGGTTGTACTTACCTGCGGCGTCCACCGAAACCGTGCGGGTGACGCCGTTTTCGCCGGAAACGACGATCGTGTGGCCGGCAGGGGCACTGCCGTAGATGGTGCCGGTGGTGCTCTGCGCTTGCACACCGCCGGCGACGCACAACCCCAGCGCCAGGCTCAGTGCACTGCGTCGTATGACTTTCGACTTGCGATTCATTTCTGTGCTTCCCCTCTTTGAATTCGAGATAGACCACATGACAAAACCGTCAGCCGCTTGCAGACCTTGCTGGAAACACAACAAACCCTGAACCATCGGCTAACGACAACTTAATGCAGCACTTGCAAAACCGTCCACATTCACCTTCGGGATTTTTGTGTCGATTTGTATCGATACGTGACATGGCCCAGCCATTCACCGGTTCACTGCGGAGATTTTTCACAACGCCTTCACGACGCCTGCGTTCAGCCGTCTGCACAGCCGCCGTGGCTGCGACGCGCAGTGCTTGAAGGACTGCCCGCGCCGCGCCTTCGCCCACCCCGCATCGGCGCGGTCCGGCTGCGCGGGCGCGCGATGCATGTCGAGGAACATATCGGAGCCATCGGCGATGCCGGCACGGCGCTGGTCAACCACCGATCCGATACCGGGACAGGACGTTGCGATGGCCTGCGGCATCGCCACCGCGCGACGCAAGGCGACGGCCGCGAGGGAGCCGCCCTCACCAGGATGATCCGCGTAGTCCGCTCGTCTGCACGCGTGCCCGCACGCCGGGAGCGGAATGTGCAGACAACCCCATGCTGCAAGGGCCACTGCGGGCGGCAGGCGAGCTCTCCGGCGCAGCGCAACTGCCGGGGGCGGAGGCCACGCATCCCCGCGGTGCCTTCCATCGGGCCGCACGGCCTGTTCCGCGATGACGCGGAACGGCCAAATAAAAAGCCCGCTGGCAGCGAACTGCCAGCGGGCTTTGCTCCCTCCCCCACGTCGGGATGCAGGGCGATCCTGCGGGGTCGGCGGGCAAGTTGCACGCTGCAGTGCAAAAAAAGCGCCAGGAGCGTTTTTTGACATCGCGCCGCGATGGCCCGAAGGGCATCGGCCATGGACGGCAGACGCCAGACGGCAGCCGCCGGTCCAGAAGATCCGGGCCGGATATTGCCATCCCACGAAGGTAGAACACCCTCCCCGGCCGTCATCCGGGATAATCGGCCATTCCCACGAGCAACCGTCGTCTCCATGTCTGTCGAACGCATCCTGGACCCGCGCCTGCGCGAGCGGGTCGTCTCCGCCGAGCAAGCCGCCACGCTGATCCAGCCGGGCGAGACCGTCGCCATGAGCGGCTTCACCGGTTCGGGCTACCCCAAGGCGGTGCCGCAGTACCTGGCCCGCCGCATCGAGCAGGCGCATGAGCGCGGCGAGGAGTTCCGCATCAACCTGCTCACCGGCGCCTCCACTGCGCCGGAGCTGGACGGCGCGCTGGCCAAGGTCGACGGCATCGCCATGCGCATGCCGTTCCAGAGCGACCCGGACGCGCGCAAGCGCATCAACGCCGGCAAGCTGGACTACCTGGACATCCACCTCTCGCATGTCGCCCAGCACGTGTGGTTCGGTTTCTACAACGAGATCGACACCGCGGTGATCGAGGTCTCGGCCATCCATGCCGACGGCGCGCTGGTGCCCTCCACCTCGGTGGGCAACAACAAGACCTGGCTGGACCTGGCCAAGAAGGTGATCATCGAGGTCAACCAGTGGCAGCCGCTGGGCATCGACGGCATGCACGACGTCTACTACGGCACCGCGCTGCCGCCGCACCGCAAGCCGATCCCGCTGGTGCGCGGCGACGACCGCATCGGCCAGACCACGCTGCGCTGCGATCCGGACAAGATCGCCGCCGTGGTGCTCACCGACGCGCCGGACCGCAACAGCCCGTTCAACCCGCCCGATGCCGACAGCCAGCGCATCGCCGGGCACCTGATCGAATTCCTCAAGCATGAAGTGGCGCGCGGCCGCCTGCCGGCCAACCTGCTGCCGCTGCAGTCGGGCGTGGGCAATATTCCCAACGCGGTGCTGGCGGGGCTGGCCAGCAGTGGTTTCCGCGACCTGGAGGCCTTCACCGAGGTGATCCAGGACGGCATGCTCGACCTGCTGCGCAGCGGCGTGCTGCGCTACGCCTCCTGCACCGGCTTCGCGCTGAGCCCGGCGGCCAGCGAGGAATTCATGCGCGACATCGACTTCTACCGGCAGCGCATCATCATGCGTTCGCAGGAAGTCTCCAACCACCCGGAACTGGTGCGCCGGCTGGGCTGCATCGGCATGAACGGCATGATCGAGGCTGATATCTACGGCAACATCAACTCCACCCATGTCATGGGCAGCAGCATCATGAACGGCATCGGCGGCTCAGGCGACTTCGCCCGCAACGGCTTCCTGTCGATCTTCCTGAGCCCGTCCACCGCCAAGAACGGCACCATCTCCTCGATCGTGCCGATGGTCAGCCATGTCGACCATACCGAGCACGACGTGGCGGTGGTGGTCACCGAACAGGGCCTGGCCGACCTGCGCGGCCTGCCGCCGCGCGCACGCGCACGCACGCTGATCGACAACTGCGTGCATCCGGATTTCCGCGACCAGCTCAGCGACTACTTCGAGCGCGCCTGCCGCGACAGCTACGGCAAGCACACCCCGCACCTGCTGCCCGAGGCGCTGTCCTGGCACCAGCGCTGGCTGGACACCGGCACGATGAAGGCCTGAGGCTTTCCGCCGCCACGATGCATGAAGCCCGGGACTCCCGGGCTTCATGCGTTTTCAGGCGTGCGCTGCTCAGTCGGCGGTCTTGTCCCTGAGCGCCTGGGTCGGGCCGTTGGCCTTGACGCTGGCGATGCCGGCCTCGCGCCCGGCCTGCGAGGCATACAGCTGGCTGCTGCCGATCACCTGGTGGTTGGCCGCCTTGAGATTGAAGTGATGGCGGCCGTCGCTGGCCGTCTTGCGCTCGTAGCGCGCATCGTCGGGACTGTTGGTCCGTACCGAGGCGATGCCGTTATCGGCCGCCGCCCGCGTGGTATAGCGCTCGCTGGTCAGGATGACCTCGGCATTGCCTGCCTTGAGCACGAAATAGAACTGCCCGTCACTGCTCCGGTGCAACTCGAACCAACCCTTCATCGCGTTTCCCCGCTGCTGAGGTTGCCGGTGCGCGACGGCCGGCTTGCCGCTGCCGTCCCACCCCGGCCGGAGGCCCGGAAACCGGGCCGCTGGGCCGCGCAGCCGCCGCGGCCATGACCCGAATCTACCTCATTGGCCGCCGTGTTCCAGCCAGGCCAGCTTGCGGTCGCGGGGTTGCCGCTTCAGCTGCCACTCGGCGCGCGACGCGGCGGCGCGGTCGGCGTACTCACGCACGCCGAGGATGCGCAGCGGCGGGTGCGCGCGCGTATAGCGCGCGCCCTTGCCCGCCGCATGGGCCTGGAAACGGGCCTGAACGTCGGTGGTGATGCCGGCGTAATAGCTGCCGCCGCTGCATTCGAGCAGGTACAGGAACCAGGCGCCGGCAGCCACGCTACGACCGTTCGCGGTTTACAGGCTGGCGGCGTCGGCGATCTTGCACATGCCCTCGCCTACCGCCTTGTTCGAGGTCATCTGCCCGCCCTTGATGCTGAAACGCACTTCCACGCGGATGCTGCCGTCGTCCTGGCGGCGCACGGTGGTGCGCAGCGGCACGGTCGAACCGCCACCACCGCGCACCGGGTTCTCGGCGGCGATGTAGCCGGTGCGCTCGTTCGGCGAGATCGACACCATGCCCTCGGCCTCGATCGCGGCGACGGTCTTGCGGAATGCTTCGGCGTAACCCACGCCTTCATGGTCGGTCGATGCCAGGAACTGCTTGCCGGTGGTGAAGCCACCGGTCACCGAAAGATTCTGCAGGCAACCGCTGCCCGAGTCCTGGACCTGCTTCCTGGCCATCGCCAGCCCCGGCACCAGCATCAATGCCATGGCGACGGCGCAACTGAGGGTACGCATCACTTCCTTCTCCCTTGTACGGTGAGTCATCGGCTTCCTGCCGGGCGGGACGCGCACGCCTCTCCAGACAGCAGGCGGGAGGCATCGCGCCTCCCGCCGCGTAAGCTAACGTGGACCGGCCAGTGCATGCCAGTGCAGGCGTCACATCCGATCAGGCGGCGGCTTCCAGCCGCGCGCGGCGACGCATGCGCACCGCTTCGGCCAGGCGTTCGAGCACCTGCACGGTGCTGTCCCAATCGATGCAGCCATCGGTGATGCTCTGGCCATAGACCAGCGGCTGGCCTTCGACCAGGTCCTGGCGGCCGGCGACGAGGTGGCTCTCGATCATCACCCCGACCACGCGCGATTCGCCCGCTTCCAGCTGGCCGGCGATGTCGTCGATCACCTGCGGCTGGTTCTCCGGCTTCTTGCTGCTGTTGGCGTGGCTGGCGTCGATCATCAGCCGCGCCGGCAACTGCGCCTTGCCCAGCACCTCGCTGGCCGCCTGCACGCTGGCCGCGTCGAAGTTGGGCAGCTTGCCGCCGCGCAGGATGACGTGGCAATCCGGGTTGCCGCGGGTGGCGACGATGGCGGTGCCGCCCTCCTTCGTGACTGACAGGAAATGGTGCGGATGCGAGGCCGCGCCCACCGCGTCGGCAGCGATCTTCACATCGCCGGTGGTGCCGTTCTTGAAGCCCACCGGGCACGACAGCCCCGAGGCCAGCTCGCGATGCACCTGGCTCTCGGTGGTGCGTGCGCCGATCGCGCCCCACGCCACCAGGTCGGCGATGTACTGCGGCGAGATCACGTCGAGGAATTCCACGCCCGCCGGCAGGCCCAGTTTGTTGATGTCGCGCAGCAGCCCGCGCGCCACGCGCAGGCCCTTGTTGATGTTGAAACTGCCATCCAGGTCAGGATCGTTGATCAGCCCCTTCCAGCCCACCGTGGTGCGCGGCTTCTCGAAGTACACGCGCATGACGATCTCGAGTTCCCCGCCGAGCGCGTCGCGCAGCGGGCGCAGGCGCTGGGCATAGTCCATCGCCGCCGCCGGATCGTGGATCGAGCAGGGGCCGACCACCACGGCCAGGCGGTCTTCCTGGCCGTGCAGGATGCGGTGCAGCGCGGCGCGCGCATCGGCCACCGTCTGCGAGGCCTGCTCGTCGCAGGGCAGCAGCGAGATCAGGTGGGCCGGCGGGGTCAGCGGGTCGAGCCTGCGGATGCGAAGGTCGTCGGTATGGGGGGGCATGTGGAGTTCTCCGGGTCGTTTCGTGTGGGGATAGCCCCGGCGATGGCGGCATTAAAAAAGCCGCCAGGTTCGCTGGCGGCTTTTCGGGAATGCGTCTGAAGTTTCTTCAGGGTGAGCGCAGTCCTTCCTCCGCCAGCGGCTTCGGAAAGTAGTACCAAAAGTAAAAGCGGGCGCGGGCTGCGTTCATGGGTTGCATTGATAACACGGTTTTTTGTGCGATGCGACAGTTTCAGCCGCAACCGGGATTCACTGCCGCCGCGCGATACTTGTCCACATCGCCACCGCCAGCATCCGTGCGAGAGCCAGAATGAACACCGACGACCTGCTGCAGATCGCCTGTCCGCACTGCAACGCCATCAACCGGGTGCCGGCCGCGCGGCTGGGCCAGTCGCCCGCCTGCGGGCGCTGCCATCGGCTGCTGTTCGCCGCCGCGCCGGTCGCGCTCGACGCCGCCGCGTTCGACGCGCATGCGCAGCGCTCGCAGCTGCCGCTGCTGATCGATTTCTGGGCGGCCTGGTGCGGCCCCTGCCGGCAGATGGCCCCGGAGTTCGCCAAGGCAGCCGCACAGCTGGAGCCGCAGGTGCGCCTGGGCAAGCTCGATACCGAGGCCGAACCGGCCCTGGCCACGCGCTTCGGCATCCGCAGCATCCCGACGATGGTGCTGCTGCAGGGCGGTCGCGAGCTCGCGCGCCAGTCCGGCGCCATGCCGGCCGCCACCATCGTGCAATGGGTGCGCCAGCACCTGCCACGCTGATCCACGCGCAACGGCATGCTGAAAAAACAGAAACCCCGCCTCGCGGCGGGGTTTCTGCATGCAACAGGCAGCGGTGAGGCTGCGGCGGACTTAGAAGTCCATGCCGCCCATGCCACCCATGCCGCCCATGCCACCGGCAGCGCCGGCCGGCTCGTCCTTCTTCGGGGCCTCGGCCACCATCGCTTCGGTAGTGATCATCAGGCCGGCGATCGAAGCGGCGTTCTGCAGCGCCGAACGGGTCACCTTGGTCGGGTCCAGGATGCCGAACTGCAGCATGTCGCCGAATTCGCCGGTGGCGGCGTTGTAGCCGAAGCTGCCGGTACCTTCCTTGACCTTGTTGATGATGACCGACGGCTCTTCACCGGCGTTGGCGACGATCTCGCGCAGCGGGGCTTCCATGGCGCGCAGGGCGATCTGGATGCCGTGGTTCTGGTCTTCGTTGACGCCCTTCAGGCCGGCCAGCGCGGTGACCGCACGGACCAGGGCCACGCCGCCGCCCGGAACCACGCCTTCTTCGACGGCCGCACGGGTGGCGTGCAGGGCGTCGTCGACGCGATCCTTCTTTTCCTTCATTTCGATTTCGGTCGAAGCGCCGACCTTGATCACCGCAACGCCGCCGGCCAGCTTGGCCACGCGCTCCTGCAGCTTCTCGCGGTCGTAGTCCGACGAGGTGTCCTGGATCTGGGTCTTGATCTGGGCCACGCGGCCTTCGACGTTGGCCTTCTCGCCCATGCCGTCGATGATCGTGGTGTTCTCCTTGGAGACCTGCACCTTCTTGGCGCGGCCCAGGTCCTTGATGGTGGCCTTTTCCAGCGACAGGCCCACTTCCTCGGAGATCACGGTGCCGCCGGTCAGGATGGCCATGTCTTCCAGCATCGCCTTGCGGCGGTCGCCGAAGCCCGGCGCCTTGACGGCCACGACCTTGACGATGCCGCGGATGGTGTTGACCACCAGGGTCGCCAGCGCTTCGCCTTCGATGTCCTCGGCCACGATCAGCAGCGGCTTGCCGGCCTTGGCGACGCCTTCCAGCACCGGCAGCAGGTCGCGGACGTTGGAGATCTTCTTGTCGTGCAGCAGGATGAACGGGTCGTCCAGGTCGGCCGACTGCGCCTGCTGGTTGTTGATGAAGTACGGCGACAGGTAGCCGCGGTCGAACTGCATGCCCTTGACCACGTCCAGCTCGTTGTCCAGGCCCGAGCCTTCCTCGACGGTGATCACGCCTTCCTTGCCGACTTCCTTCATCGCGTTGGCGATGATCTGGCCGATCGACTCGTCCGAGTTGGCCGAGATGGTGCCGACCTGGGCGATGGCCTTGTCGTCGGCGGTGGGCTTGGAGATGTTCTTCAGCTCGGCGACGGCGGCCACGACGGCCTTGTCGATACCGCGCTTGAGGTCCATCGGGTTCATGCCGGCGGCAACGGCCTTGGCGCCTTCGCGGATCAGGGCCTGGGCCAGCACGGTGGCGGTGGTGGTGCCGTCGCCAGCGTCGTCATTGGTGCGCGAAGCGACTTCCTTCACCATCTGCGCGCCCATGTTCTCGAACTTGTCAGCCAGTTCGATTTCCTTGGCGACGGACACGCCGTCCTTGGTGATGGTCGGGGCGCCGAAGCTCTTCTCAAGCACGACGTTGCGGCCCTTCGGGCCCAGGGTGGCCTTGACGGCATTGGCGAGAATGTTGACGCCGCGCACCATGCGCGAACGGGCGTCTTCACCGAAACGGATATCCTTGGCAGCCATTGCTATACCTCAGTGGATCAGGGTTGTAAGGGGTCTTGCGAGTCGTTCGGGAACGCGGCTCAGCCGATGACGGCGAGCACGTCGTCCTCGCGCAGCACCTTGTACTCGACGCCGTCGGCCTTGTAGGTCGAACCGGCGTACTGGCCGTAGATGACCTTGTCGCCGACCTTCAGCGCTGAAGCGCGGACGCTGCCATTGTCCAGCGGCTTGCCGGGGCCGACGGCCACGACTTCACCCTTGGTGGACTTTTCCTTGGCCGAATCGGGGATCAGGATGCCACCGGCAGAGACTTCCTCGGCTTCGATGGGCTTGACCACGACGCGGTCGTGCAGCGGCTTGATGCTCATGTGAGACCTCTTAAGTTGTTGATTGGTCTGGAAAGTCCGGCGGCCACCACCCCTGCCTTGCGGCAGCGGCGGCACCACGCGTAAAAACGCCCGTAGAACGGGCTTGGCTGGGAGATGGGGACCGCCGGAGGGCTTTCAAGGGGCTGGCCGGAACTTCGTTTCCGCCCAGCCCGTAGGCCGGACGTCCTCGCACCGGCACCACCAAGCGCCCCGACATTGCCGGGGAGGGGCCTCACAGTCATCGATGCCGCGCGTCCACCCTATCTCCGGAAGGCCGCCGCTGCCCGCGGATCCGCAGGGCAGACCGACAGGCGCCTGCCGGGCCCGGGACATCCTCCCTGCCGGCTATCAGAGATAGCGGGACCAGAGCACGGAGGCGCTGGCCGGGGCGGCTGGCGTGGATTCGGTACCGGCGCTGCAGACCGGTACGACACTCAGGCTGCCATCGCCGGTTGGTACGTCGACGACGATACCGCCGGCGGAGATGGTGGTATCCGAGCGCCGGTTGCTGCCCACCGTGAGGCTGCCGCGGATGGTCACCTTGGCGCCACTGGTGGACAGCGTCCTGCCCAGCAGCACGCTGCCGTCGATCTTCCAGCCCGAAATCGTCGCATCGCCCTCGGCGACGACGGCGCTATTGGCAATGGGCAGGCCGGTATAGACCTTCTTGTCCGCATCCTGCCAGGTCACGAACGCATTGCGGCTCGCACACAGGTTGACCGGGTAGAAAGCGGCGCCGCAGACGGCAGTCGCGCCCGCGAAATTCGGAGCGATCAGATCCCTGTGGCCCGAATTGGTGAGGTTGATGTTGCCCTTGCAGTCCAGCGCGCTGGACTCGCAGCTTTTGCCCTTGACGATGATGCTGTTGAGCAGGTTCGTGCTGGTTCCATCCACTTTCAGGGAAGCATCGAACCACAGGACACCCGCCGGCATTTTTCCGACGCCATTGAGCAGCCAGCTTCCATCCGCCTGGAGGATGTTCCGGCACCCCTTGTCATTGGTGTTGTTGCAGGTCATCAGCTCCTGCAGGATCGCCAGCTGCGAGGTCGTCGGACTCCTCAACGGATATACGCCATCGATGGCGGTGCCGTCCGCGCGCTTGACGTTCTGGATGGTCAACTGCGGCACGCCGTTGATCGATTCGAATACGTAGTTGGCCGCGCTCTTGTAATTGTCGGCATCGACAGCCTTCACGCGTGCGTCGCAGTACGGCACGCCCGGCAGGCCGGGACTTGTGCCCGACTGCCCGGCCTTGATGCCCATCGCAGCGGTCTCTTCTCCAGCGGGCAATGCCGTTTTCGCGCTTCCATAGGAAACCTGCCCCGCCACATTTCCGGAACCGATCTGGGGGAAGTTCGAATACGCCCCCTTGTTGCTGCGCCCAGCACCGCGTGCCCATACATCGCCACCACCCACCAGGGCGTCGATCTTGCCGGTACCCACTTCGAGGTTGCCATTGACATAGAGTTGTCCGACGTCGATGCCGCCAGTCAGGCTCCCGCCATTCAATCCCAGGCTGACGCGATGCCCCCAGATCAGATTCGTACGCGCCAGCCCCTGTGTGGTCACGTCGCCACCATGGATGGCGGTCGAGCGGAACGTGAAGCTGTCCGGCATGGCGGCATTGCCACCGAGACGCTCGGAAGCAGCCGTGGCGCCAGTCACCACCCCAGTGGTGGAATCCACCGTGATCCGCTTCAGATCCAGCAGGAACGTACTGCCACCGTCCAGGGTCACCAGGACCGGACTGGCCGCCGCTACGGATGGCAGCACGGTGCCGTTCACCCAGGGGATGCCGCCACTGACCGTGGACGGAATCAGCGAACCGCCGACGTACGCGCTTCCCACCGTCTTGCCGCCGGCATTCAGGCTCACCGAGTACGCGCCCGCCTTGAGTGCGACGAAACGCGCGCCGGAACTGGAACCGTCCAGCGAGATCTGCTGCCCCCACAGCGTGGTGCCATTGGGCGGCGTCATGCTCTTGATCGTAATGCCGCCTTCCGAATACAGGTGGCCGTTCTCTTTCAAACCACCACCGCTCAGGCTGACATCGCCCTTCGTGCAACCGGACACCTTGGCCGCGGAACCGCTGCTGATGGTCAGATTGCCGCCCACCACGATGTTCTCGTAATCGACAGCGTTGACCACGTCCAGACCACCACCGGTGTAGTCGAGATTGCCGTTGAACACCATCGGCGCCACCGGCATCGACGCGCACACCGGCGGCGTACCAGGACCGCCCGCTCCCGGACCCACGTCGTAGATCACCTCCACGGTGGCGGTGGTCAGCGCGCTGCCGACGCCCGCCTCACCGGTGACGCTGGCCTTGACCTGGTATCTGTCGACCCCGCTGGCAGCGACATTCACGACGGAAGCCGACTTGACGCCCAGGGCGCCCATCCCGGTCACCGGGCCGCCCAGGCCGGCCAACTGAGCTTTGTCCAACTGCAGCAGGTACAGGCGAAGCGCCTCCACGCCACGCCATGCCGCCGCCTGCGCGGCCGTGGCCGAGTGGGTGGTCAGCTGCTTGGTCTGGGTGCCGCGCAGCGAGTAGACGGTAGCGGCCACGGTGACCGAGACGGCCAGGCCGACCACCAGCACGATCAGCAGGGTCGCGACGCCGCGCTGGCGGCGCGGCGGTACGGACGGATGCTTGCGATTCCTTTTCATGTGCGGGTTCCTTGCAGCATCAGACGGCCGGCGGAGACGCGGAGACCACGGTCAGGTTGGGCAGGCAGATCGAGAAAAGCCGTTCGGTACCTGTCGCATTCGTCAGCGCCACCCACTGCGCGGTGGACGCTGGCGTGCCAGAAAGATCCTGCTGCATGTAGGGCAGGCAGGCTCGGCTCGCTTCTTCGCGACTGAAGGCGTAACCAGCCACCGAGGCGCCGCCCTGCTCGCCACTGAACGTGATCAGGCTGCCATCGGCGGCGGTGGGCATCAGTGCCATGGGGATACGTTCGCTGGCGCTCCACGTAGCGCCACTGGCACTGGCGCAACCGGCCTTGGGCGGCAATCGATACAGGCCGTTGCCGTCGACCCACAGGCCGGCACAGCGGCGGCTGCCATCGTTGTAGAGCCATGCCACCTGCTTGCCGCTATTGGAAATGTACAGCCGCTCATCAAGTGGCACGGTCGAATCCACGCCGAACCCCGCCGACTGCAGTTCCATCTGCGCCGCCAGCAGGCCGGCCGCCATCTGCCCATCGCGGCGTGCTGCGACCGACGCTTCGTTGGAGACGCCGACCATCGTCTTGTACAGGGTCAGCATCGCGGCGATGGTGATCAGCGAGATCACCAGGCCGATCATCATGCTGATCAGGCTCTGGCCACGCTGGCGCCGGCGTGTGGCGATCATCGTCATTGCCTCGACGACAGCTGCAGGTCGGCGCCCTCGACCCCCATGTCGCGGGCGGACACCTTCAGATCGACGCGCGCGGGGGCGTCGACCGGACGCGTGATCCCGGACACCGTTACGTTCGCCGCGGCGCTCTCGCACGCCACGCTGACCGTCTTGTCGCCATCAGGCAGCTTGACCCTGACACTGCGGTCGCACAGGCCGACGCCGTCGGCATGCAACTGGCCGCGCAGCTGTTCGACGACCATGTTCTCGACCTTGGCATCGCGCTGGCTGCTCAACACCCGGCCAACGACATGCGCCAGTCCCGCGCCGATCACGCTGGTGATCAGCACGCCGACCAGCGCCTCGAGCAGGATGTCGCCGCGCTGGCGGCGGCGAAGGGAATCAAAGCAGGTCGACATGAAGGACTTCCTGGCTGCTGAAACCGACCGCGACGCGGGTCCTGTCGGAGGCGATGATGCAGTCCGGGCCGGCGATCACTCGCTGCCCGCGGTTGTCGAAGGCAACGCAGGAAAGATCGCCGGACGCGCTGCCCGCCGCATTGGCCAGTTGGGTCGTGGCGCCGGCGGGCAGTTCGCCGGTCCACAGCACCACGGTGCTGCCGGCGCCGAGCACCGTCAGCGTGTTGCCGCTGCGCTGCAGCTTGGCGGACACGCCCCCCTGCAACGCCCCGCCTGGATTGCGCAGGGCCACGGCCCGCGCCTGGGAGATGCCCTCCCACATCAGGTTGCGGGCCTGCATCTGCCGGTTGCTGTCCATCCACGACAGGGCGAACGGCGTGCCGGCCGCGGCCAGCACCGCCATCACCGCGAGGGTGACCATCAATTCGATCAGGGTGAAGCCGGCAGCGCGCTTCATCACCAGTCCACCGGACAGCCCGAATTCGTGGTCGCGCCATCCTGCTTCAGGGTCAGGGTGCAGCCGCTGAGCTTGCCCGCGCCGGTAGCGGTGAGGGTGTAGCCGGAACCGCTGGAGTTGGCCGAAAAGCCGAAATCGACCGATTTGGCCGCCGGGCTCCAGGCCGGGAATGCCGACTTGACATCGGCCACGCTGGCCGGGGTCGCGCTCGGATAGGACAGGGTCCGTTGCCGGTGGTTCTCCAGCGCCGCGGACAGCGCGCGCAGGTCCGCCTGAGCCGTACGGGTCTTTCCGACCAGGACGTGCTTGCCATACGCAGGCAGCGCGATGGCCGCAAGAATGGCGAGAATGGCCACCACGATCATGATTTCGATGAGCGTGAAGCCCTGGTGTGTACGTCGGCCCACAGCATTCCCCCTTGACGATCTGCAAACGCGCGCAAGTCGCATGCGTGAATTTCATCACAAATCATTCACGACCGCCATACTCAGGAGCGGATCGTTGTCAAGGTTTGACAACGATGTCAAACAACCAAATGGAATATGGGAAAGCCTCCCTTTGATTTCTGCGAAAATTCCGGCATGGACGCCCGCGACGCCCGCCTGGTCTTCTGCACCTGCCCCGATGCCGCCACGGCCCAAGCGCTTGCCCGGCTGCTGGTCGAGCGGCGCCTGGCGGCCTGCGTGAACTTGTTGCCGCCGATGCAGTCTGTGTATCGCTGGCAGGGACAGGTCGAGCAGGCGGAGGAATTCCAGCTGCTGATCAAGACCACCGCCGGCCGCCTGGAAGCGCTGACGGCGGCACTCCTGCAGCACCACCCGTACGAATTGCCGGAGATACTGGCGGTTTCCCCCAGCGCCGGCCTGCCGGCCTACCTGGACTGGATCCGGGCCCAGACCCGCGAGGACACCTGACTTGAAGATGCTGTTGCGCCGTTTCACCGCCTTGTGCCTGCTCTCCCTCTGCGCCCTGCCCGCCCTGGCCGTCAGCGAAAAGGACCTGCTGCCGGTCGACCAGGCGTTCGCCCTCCATGCCGAGGCCAGCGCCCGCGACCGCATCGAACTGCGCTGGGACATCGCCCCGGGTTACTACCTCTATCGCCACCGCACCAGCGTCAAGGCCGGCCCGGGATTCAGCGCCGGCGCGCTGCAGATGCCTGCCGGCGAGAAAAAGCACGACGAATTCTTCGGCGATGTCGAGACCTACCACCAGCAGCTGAAGGCCATCCTGCCCGGCAGCGCCGAGACCGGAGCCGCGACGGTGACGCTGGAGGTCCGCTACCAGGGCTGCGCCGACGCGGGCGTGTGCTATCCGCCGCAGAAACGCACCATCGAGGTAAGACTGCCAGACGGCGCCGCCGCGACGGCGGCGACGGGCAGCGCACCGCTGTTCAACCCGCTGGCGCGCAACGACGCCGGCGGGCTGAAGCTGCCCGGCAGCGCCGCGACGCAGAACCTGCCACTGCCGTCGGAACAGGCCTTCGGCTTCGAGGCGATCGTCGATGACGGCAACCGCCTGCTGCTGCGTTTCACGCCCGCGCCGGGTTATTACCTGTACCGCGACCGCACCTCGCTGGCGCTGGAAGGCGCGGCCGGCATCCGTACCGGCAAGCCGCAGTGGCCGGCCGGGAAGTCGCACCGCGACGAGCATTTCGGCAACGTGGTGGTGTACTTCGACCAGGTCGACGTCCCCCTGCCGCTGCGGCGCGAACGCACCGATGCCAGCCCGGCGACGCTGGTGGCCACGTTCCAGGGCTGCCAGACCGATGGCATCTGCTATCCGCCGATGACCCGGCGGGTCAGGCTGTCGCTGCCGGCCGGCAAGGTCTCGCCCAGCAGCGAGGCCGCGGTCACCCCGCTGGTGATCCCGCCGCTGCCCAGTGGCCGCAGGTCCGCCGACCTCCCGGTCGTCGATCCGCTCGACCCGCCCGCGCCGCAGCCGCTGGTGGTCCGCCCCAACGACAGTGGCGAGGGCGCCCCCTCGGCCACGCCCGACGCTTCGGCCGACAACGCCGGCCGCAGCCAGCCGCCGGCGAGCACCGGCGAGGGCGATTCGCTGGCCTGGATCCTGCTGTTGGCGCTGGCCGGCGGACTGGTCCTCAACCTGATGCCGTGCGTGCTGCCGGTGCTGTCGCTGAAGGTGCTGGGGCTGGCACAGAGCGGCGAAAGCCGCCAGCACGCCCGTCGCCATGCGCTGTGGTACACGCTCGGCGTGCTGGTCGCATTCACCGCCATCGGCGCGCTGGTGCTGGCGCTGCGCGCGGCCGGCCAGGCCGCCGGCTGGGGCTTCCAGCTGCAGCATCCGTGGTTCATCGCCGCACTGGTCTACCTGATGTTCGTGGTCGGCCTGAGCCTGTCGGGCGTGTTCACGCTGGGCGGCAACCTGGGCGGCATCGGCCAGTCGCTGGCCAGTCGCAAGGGCGCGGCCGGCGACTTCTTCACCGGTGTGCTGGCCTGTGTGATCGCCAGCCCCTGCATCGCGCCCTTCATGGGGCCTGCGCTTGGCTATGCCTTCACCGCGCCGGCGGCGATGGCGATGCTGGTGTTCCTGGCGCTGGGGCTGGGCCTGGCGCTGCCGTTCCTGCTGGTCGGCTTCGTGCCGGCGCTGGCGCGGCGCCTGCCGCGGCCGGGTGCTTGGATGGAAACCTTCAAGCAGGTACTGGCGTTCCCGATGTACCTGACCGCGATCTGGCTGCTGTGGGTGCTGGGCAAGCAGCGCGGCATCGACGCGATGGCGCTGCTGCTGGCCGGCGCCGCGCTGCTGGCGCTGGGGCTGTGGTGGTTCGAGCGCAGCCGCTGGCACAGCCGCCGCGCCGGCATGGCGCTGGGCGCCCTGCTGGCCCTGCTGGCGCTGGTCCCGGTATGGGGCGTGACCCGCATGGAGCCGCCGGCGCGTGCGGCCAGCGAAGGCACGGTCGCGTACTCGCCGGAAATGCTGGACCGCCTGCGTGCGGACAACCGCGTGGTTTTCGTCAACATGACCGCCGACTGGTGCGTGACCTGCAAGGCCAACGAACGCAACGTGCTGGGCAGCGACGCATTCCGCGACACCCTCAAGCGGGTGGATGCGGTGTACATGCACGGCGACTGGACCAATGTCGATCCGCAGATCAGCGCCTTCCTGGAGCAGCACAAGGCCGTGGGCGTACCGCTTTATGTGGTGTACGGGCCAGGCGCGCCGCCGCGGGTGCTGCCGACCGTGCTGACCCAGTCCATCGTCGAGGACGCGCTGCTGCGCGCGGCCCGCTGAGATGCGTACCGCGCTGTGGTGGGCGGTGGGCATCGCCGCGGCGGCCGGGCTGGCCGCCGGCGCCTGGCTGAGCCATCCGGCCGGCCCCGTCGTGCCGGCGATGACCGAACCCTCGACGATGCCGGCCACGGCAGCCCCGGCACCGCCCCCGCCCAAGCCGGGCGACCCGCTGCCCGCCTTCACCCTGCCCGACCTGGACGGCATGCCGGTGGTGTTCCCCGACCGCTTCCTCGGCCGGCCACTGCTGATCAACGTCTGGGCGAGCTGGTGCGCCCCCTGCATCGAGGAAATGCCGGAACTGGCACGCTTCGCCGCCGACCATGCCGACAACGGCCCGCAGGTCGTGGGCGTGGCGCTGGATACGCACGAGGCCGTGCTGGATTTCCTCGGCAACGTGCCGGTCTACTATCCGATCCTGCTGGACACCCCCGGCCCCGGCGACGCCGGCGCGAAGCTGGGCAACGTCCAGGGGCTGCTGCCCTACAGCGTGCTGGTGGATGCACGGGGACGGATCGTCAAACAGAAGTTGGGGCCGTTCAAGGCCGGCGAGATCGAGTCCTGGGCGGAAAGCACTGCAGGCCCCTCCGACCCGGCCGACCTGCATTGATCTGCGGCGATCCTGCATCGATATACAGGGCCTGAGCCCCGCATTGATGGCCCGCCGCCAGCATTCCGGGCCGGCGGCAACCGCATCGCCGCCGCGTCGGATAATTTCAAACATTCGATTAAAACGCCGCCAATTTCGCCGAACTGGACAGCATTCCCCGGTTCGCTCACACTGCCGCCCTTTCCCGTCCACCGCAGGCACATGGCGAAACTGCTGGTCCTCCACGGCCCCAACCTGAACCTGCTCGGCACGCGCGAGCCGGAGGTCTACGGGCACACCACGCTGGCCGATATCGATGCGGCGCTGGCGCGGCAGGCCGGGTCGGCCGGGCACGCGGTGGAGAGCCTGCAGTCCAACGCCGAGCATGTACTGGTGGACCGGGTACAGGCCGCGCGCGGCGACGGCACCGCCTTCATCCTGATCAATCCGGCCGCCTTCACCCATACCTCGGTGGCGCTGCGCGACGCGCTGGCGGCCGTGGCCCTGCCATTCATCGAAATCCACCTGTCCAACCCCCACACCCGCGAACCGTTCCGCCAGCACAGCTATTTCAGCGACAAGGCGGCCGGCGTCATCTGCGGCTTCGGCGCGGACAGCTACCGTTACGCCATGGACGCCGCCCTGCAGCGGCTCTGACCCCCATTCCCCGGCGGCGGCGCGCTGGCGCTCCGCGGCCGACAACACCCAAGAGGCATCCTATGGACCTGCGCAAAATCAAGAAGCTGATCGACCTGCTGGAAGAGTCGAACCTGGCCGAGATCGAGATCAAGGAAGGCGAGGAATCCGTGCGCCTGTCGCGCACCCCGGTCGGCGGCTACGTGCCGGCGCCGATGGTCGCCGCCCCGGTCCAGGTCGCCGCGCCGGTGGCCGCCGCCCCGGCCATGCCGATGAGCTCGCCGACCGAGGCCTCCACCGGCGGCACCGCCAAGCCGGGCAATGCCCTGCCCGACGGCCACGTGCAGCGCGCGCCGATGGTCGGCACCTACTATGCGTCGCCGTCGCCGGACAAGCCGCCTTTCGTCAACGTCGGCCAGCAGGTCAAGGCCGGCGAGACCCTGGCGATCATCGAGGCGATGAAGATGTTCAACCCGATCGAGGCCGAAGTGTCCGGCACCGTGGTCGCCATCCTCGGCGAAAGCGGCAATCCGGTGGAGTTCGACCAGCCGCTGTTCGTGATCGCCTGAGGCGCCGGCCATGCTCGACAAGGTCGTAATCGCCAATCGGGGTGAGATCGCGCTGCGCATCCTGCGCGCGTGCCACACCCTGGGCATCCGCACGGTCGCGGTGCATTCCACCGTCGACCGCAACCTCAAGCACGTGGCCATGGCCGACGAGTCGGTCTGCATCGGCCCGGCGCCGTCGTCGGAGAGCTACCTCAACATCCCGGCGCTGATCGCCGCGGCCGAGGTCACCGACGCCCAGGCCATCCACCCCGGCTACGGCTTCCTCTCCGAGAACGCCGATTTCGCCGAGCGCGTGGAGCAGTCCGGCTTCATCTTCATCGGTCCGAAGGCCGACACCATCCGCCTGATGGGCGACAAGGTGGAGGCGATCCGCGCGATGAAGGCCGCCGGCGTGCCGTGCGTGCCCGGCTCGGGCGGCCCGCTCGGCGACGATGCGGCCACCAACGTCAAGATCGCCCGCGAGATCGGCTACCCGGTCATCGTCAAGGCAGCCGGCGGCGGTGGCGGCCGCGGCATGCGCGTGGTCCACACCGAGGGCGCGCTGGTCAACGCCATCGCCACCACCAAGCAGGAAGCCAAGGCCGCGTTCGGCAACGACATGGTCTACATGGAGAAATTCCTGGAGAACCCGCGCCACGTGGAGATCCAGGTACTGGCCGACGGCCAGGGCAACGCCATCCACCTGGGCGAACGCGACTGCTCGATGCAGCGCCGCCACCAGAAGGTGGTGGAGGAAGCGCCGGCGCCGGGCATCACTCCGGAGCTGCGCGAGGAGATCGGCAAGGTCTGCGTGGAGGCCTGCATCCGCATCGGCTACCGCGGCGCCGGCACCTTCGAGTTCCTGTTCGAGAACGGCCGCTTCTACTTCATCGAGATGAACACCCGCATCCAGGTGGAGCATCCGGTGACCGAGATGATCACCGGCATCGACCTGGTCGCCGAGCAGCTGAAGATCGCCGCCGGGCACAAGCTGTCGATCAAGCAGAGCGACATCAAGATCAACGGCCATGCCATCGAGTGCCGCATCAACGCCGAGGACCCGGAGACCTTCTTCCCGTGCCCCGGCACCATCACCGGCTTCTACCCGCCGGGCGGCCCGGGCGTGCGCGTGGACACGCACATCTACGGCGGCTACCGCGTGCCGGCCAACTACGACTCGATGATCGGCAAGCTGATCGTGCACGGCCCGGACCGCGACACCGCCATCGCCCGCATGCGGGTGGCGCTGAGCGAGATGGTCGTGGACGGCATCAAGACCAACGTCGCCCTGCAGCAGCGGATCATGCGTGACAAGGGCTTCCAGGCCGGTGGGCAGAACATCCACTACCTGGAAAAGCGCCTGGCCGAGCGCAAGAACCAGTCGATCGCGCTGACCTGAGCGGCGCAATCGATGCGGTGATGCAAGAAGGCGGGGCAACCCGCCTTCTTCCGTTTCCGGCAATACCCGCAGGAGCGATTCCAGCCGCGATCAGGCTTGCCCACGAATTTCCGGGAAAGCTCCCTCGCTGCTGAAGCCGCTTCCAGGCTTTCCCCAGGCAGGGCGTCGCGCGCATTCGGCGGCCGCCTCGTCTAGGATGCCCGCTTCCATTCCGCTGTCGCCGTCACACCCATGCCCTTCCTCGAACTCACCCTGCGCTGCACCGAAGCCACCCAGCCCCGCTACGAGAACGCACTCGACGATGTCGGCGCGCTGGCGGTGACGATGCTCGACGCCGATGCCGACACCAGCAACGAGCGCGCGATCCTGGAGCCGGGCGTGGGGCAGACGCCGCTGTGGAACGAGCTGGTGCTGACCGCCCTGTTCCCGGTCGAGACCAATGCGCTGGCGCTGCTGGCCGCGCTGGAGTCCTTCGACGCCGGCCTGGACTGGAGCACGGCGGGTTTCCGCCAGGTCGCCGACGAGGACTGGGAACGCGCCTGGCTGGACCAGTTCCAGCCCATGCAGTTCGGCCAGCGCACCTGGATCGTGCCGTGGAACCACGAACTGCCTGAGGCGGCGCAGGGCGCGGAGGCCGCCATCGTGCGCCTGGACCCGGGCCTGGCATTCGGCTCGGGCACCCACCCGACCACCGCGCTGTGCCTGCGCTGGCTGGACCAGCTGGCCGCCGATGGCGAACTGGCCGGCCGCACCGTTCTCGATTTCGGCTGCGGCTCGGGCATCCTGGCCCTGGCCGCGCTCAAGCTCGGTGCCGCCGCCGCGGTGGGCGTGGACAACGACCCGCAGGCACTGACCGCCACCGCCGACAACGGCGAACGCAATGGCGTGCATATCGCCGCCTACCTGCCCGGGGACGAGCCGGTGGCGACCTATCCGGTGGTGGTCGCCAACATCCTGGCCTCGGCGCTGGACGCACTGGCCGAACTGCTGGCCGCGCGCGTCGCGCCGGGCGGCCGCATCGCCCTGTCCGGCATCCTGCATGGCCAGGAAGGCGAACTGCTGGAGCGCTACTCCCCCTGGTTCGAGCAGCTGCAAGCCGTGCAGGACGAAGACTGGATGCGCATCACCGGCGTGCGCCGTGCTTGAATGACCGCAGCGTCCCCAGCCGCCCCGCCATGAGCGAAGAAACCACGCCGCCCCGTCCTTCGTTGGCCACGCTGCTGCAGAGCGGGCCGATGCCCCGATCCGCGGTGCCGGCGGCGGAAGCCAATGCCGGCACTGCGGAACAGGAAGCGCCGCCCAGGGTCGCGGCGCAGGACGAAATCCAGGACAGCGTCGGCGACGACAGGCGCATGGAGCAGGACGAGGACCCTCCGACGCATGCAGGAAGCGTCGCACCGAGCTTCCTGCGGCACGCGCCCACAGGCTCGATTGCCGCCCGCCGCCCCCCGCGCTGGCAGTGGCTGCTGCTGGCCGCCCTGACCCTGCTGCTCGCCGTCCAGGTGGTGATCGCCGACCGCGCCACGCTGGCGGCCCGTGCCGGCTGGCGTCCGGTCGTGAGCGGACTGTGCGCGGTCCTGCGCTGCACCCTGCCGGCCTGGCACCAGCCCGAGGCCTATACCATGCTGCAGCGCGAAGTCAGGCCGCTGGCAGGGCGCCAGGGCGTGCTGCAGGTCCAGGCCAGCTTCCGCAACGACGCGCGCTGGGCGCAGGCCTGGCCGGCGCTGTCGCTGTCGCTGTCCGATGCCGATGGCCGCGTGATCGGGCGCCGGCTGCTGCAACCGCACGACTACCTGGGCGCCGCGCATGACCCCGCGCAGCGGCTGGAGCCAGGCCAGAGCGCGCAGGTCTCCTTCCAGCTGCGCGAGCCCTCGGCGGCCACCGTGGCTTACACCTTCGAGTTCCGCTGACGGGGCCGTCCGGCATGGCAGCCCCCTCGCCCACGCGCTAGACTCCCCTCCCCATGCCGGGCGCGCCGCGCCGGCTCCGCTGAATCCGGGAATCCCCTTGAACGCTGCCCCACCCCGTCCTGACAGCAGTCGTGGCGCTCCGAAGCCGCCGCTGCGCGAACACGTCGCCCAGTCCGTGCGGCGCTACCTGCGCGATCTGGACGGCTGCGACGCCGACGATGTCTACGAGATCGTGCTGCGCGAGATGGAAATCCCGCTGTTCGTGGAAGTGCTCAACCATTGCGAGGGCAACCAGAGCCGCGCCGCGGCCCTGCTCGGCATCCACCGCGCCACCCTGCGCAAGAAGCTCAAGGAATACGGGCTGGCCTGAGTCCCGCCCCGCGGGCATGCGCCGCCCGCCGGGGGCATGGAGGTGAACGCGCGGCTACAATACCGGCCCGCTTCCGCTTCCCTCCCCACCCCATGTCCGCTGATCTGCTGCCCGTACGCCGGGCCCTGCTGTCCGTTTCCGACAAGACCGGCCTGATCGATCTGGCCCGTGCGCTGGCCGCGCGCAACGTCGAACTGCTGTCCACCGGCGGCACCGCCAAGGCGATCCGCGAGGCCGGCCTGCCGGTCAAGGACGTGTCCGATGTCACCGGCTTCCCGGAAATGATGGACGGCCGGGTCAAGACCCTGCACCCGATGGTGCACGGCGGCCTGCTCGGCCGCGCCGGCACCGACGATGCGGTGATGGCCGAGCACGGCATCGCCCCGATCGACCTGCTGGTGCTGAACCTGTACCCGTTCGAATCGGTCACCGCCAGGGCCGACTGCAGCCTGGCCGACGCGGTGGAGAACATCGACATCGGCGGCCCGGCGATGCTGCGCAGCGCGGCCAAGAACTTCGGCCGCGTCGCCGTGGCCACCAGCCCGGACCAGTACGACGCGCTGCTGGCCGAACTGGCCGCCAACGACGGCCAGCTCTCGGCCGCCAAGCGTTTCGAACTGTCGGTGGCCGCGTTCAACCGCGTTGCCCAGTACGACGCGGCGATCAGCAACTACCTGTCCGCCGTGACCGACACCAGCGCCGCGGTGCCGGTGCGCAATGAATACCCGGCGCAGATGAACTCCTCCTTCATCAAGGTCATGGACCTGCGTTACGGCGAGAACCCGCACCAGAGCGGCGTGTTCTACCGCGACCTGTACCCGGTGCCGGGCACCCTGGCCACCTTCGTGCAGCTGCAGGGCAAGGAGCTGAGCTACAACAACCTGGCCGATGCCGACGCCGCCTGGGAATGCGTGCGCCAGTTCGAGGTGCCGGCCTGCGTCATCGTCAAGCACGCCAACCCGTGCGGCGTGGCCGTGGCCGCCGATGTCGGCGCCGCCTATGAAATGGCCTACAACACCGACCCGACCAGCGCCTTCGGCGGCATCCTCGCCTTCAACCGCACGCTGGACGCGGCCACCGCCAAGGCCATCCTCGACCGCCAGTTCGTCGAAGTGCTGATCGCCCCGGACTACGAGCCTGCCGCGCTGGAATATGCGACGAAGAAGGCCAACGTGCGCGTGCTGCGCATCCCGGCCGGCGACGCGCGCAACAACTACGACACCAAGCGCATCGGTTCGGGCCTGCTGATCCAGAGCGCCGACAACCGCGGCATGACCATCGACGAGCTGAAGACGGTGACGCAGCGCGCGCCGTCCACGGCCGAACTGCGCGACCTGCTGTTCGCCTGGCGCGTGGCCAAGTACGTCAAGTCCAACGCGATCGTCTACGCCAAGGACGAGCGCACCATCGGCGTCGGCGCCGGCCAGATGAGCCGCGTGTATTCGGCGCGCATCGCCGGCATCAAGGCCGCCGATGCCGGACTGGTCGTGCCGGGTTCGGTGATGGCCTCCGACGCGTTCTTCCCGTTCCGCGACGGCCTGGACGCCGCCGCCGAAGCCGGCATCACCGCGGTGATCCAGCCGGGCGGCTCGATGCGCGACGCCGAAGTGATCGCCGCGGCCGACGAGCACGGCATCGCCATGGTGTTCACCGGCGTGCGCCACTTCCGCCACTGAGGGGACTCACGATCAATGCTGCTGACCAAGCTGGAACACCTGAAATCAAGAGTGGCCACCGATGCAGTGGCATACGCCAATGCGAAGCCATTCCCCCATATCGTCATTGATGGGCTGCTCACGGAATCCGCCTTGGCCGAGGCAGTCCGGGAATTTCCGCACCCCCATGCCATCGACGACTGGCGGCGTGCCGATGCGCTGGATGCCCAAGGGCGGGTGGCGCAAAAGCTGAAACTTGGCTACAGCAACGAGCTTCTCTTCGGCAGGACATTGCGCGCGCTCGTGCATGAACTGCATTCGTCTCCGTTCCTCCGCTACCTGGAACAGGTAACCGGAATAAGCGACCTGATCCCGGACGCGCACATGACGGGTGGCGGCCTTCACCAGTACCTGCCGGGAGCGGTACTGAGGGTTCATGCGGATTTCAACAAGCTGCCAGCCTTCAATCTGGATCGCAGGTTGAACCTTCTGATCTACCTCAACCCGGAGTGGAACCCGGACTGGGGCGGCAATCTGGAATTGTGGGATCGCGAAATGACAGCGCGCGTGCAGAGCATCGCCCCCGTTGCCAACCGCTGCGTGATTTTCTCCACCACGCACGATTCTTTCCATGGCATGCCCGATCCGCTTGCCTGCCCCGAAGGAACAACCCGACGCTCATTGGCTCTCTACTACTATTCCAATGGCCGCCCCGAGGCCGAGCGCGTAGACGAGCATTCCACGCTGTGGCAGGCACGTCCCGACGAGACCTGACGGCGTGAACGTTGCCATGGCCCACCTTCGTAATGCATTCGCTCTCGCGGCCTTTTCCGCATCGGCAACGATGCTCACGGCCTGCGCCGATTCGAACCTCACCAACGCCCAGCGGCAGGCCATCGCCGCGCTTGGCAAGCAGTTGCCCACGCCCTACCGCGACGGGCTCATCGTCGATTCGGTGCACCGCCATGGCGACGACCTGGTGCTGGTGATCCGCTTCTCCGACGCCACCGTGGCCATGGCCAAGGCCAAGCCCGACCTGTTCGAGGCGCTGCGCCGGGATGAACAGGGCGCGATGGCCGAGCTGTGCACGGACCAGGCGCTGGCGCAGGTCTATGCCGCCGGCGGTGGTGTACGCCGTCGCTTCGTCGATGCCGATGGCGCGTTGTTCTTCGAGACCACGCTGAAAGCGTCCGACTGCCATTCCCCTTGAGCGCCCCAAAGGAACCATTCCCCATGAAGATCCTCGTCATCGGCTCCGGCGGCCGCGAACATGCCCTGGCCTGGAAGCTGGCCCAGTCCGCGCGCGTTAGCGAGGTGATCGTCGCCCCCGGCAATGCCGGCACCGCCACCGAAGGCAAGTGCCGCAATGTCGCGATCAAGGTCACCGACATCGAGGGCCTGCTGAAGCTGGCGCAGGACGAGGCCGTGGGCCTGACCGTGGTAGGCCCGGAAGTGCCGCTGGTGCTGGGTGTGGTCGACCGTTTCCGCGAGGCAGGCCTGCGCATCTTCGGGCCGACCGCTGCCGCCGCGCAGCTGGAAGGCAGCAAGGCCTTCGCCAAGGATTTCCTTGCCCGCCACGGCATTCCCACCGCGTACTACGCCGTGCATACGGAAGTGGACGCAGCGCTGGCCTATCTGCATGAGAAGGGCGCGCCCATCGTGATCAAGGCCGACGGTCTTGCCGCCGGCAAGGGCGTGATCGTGGCGATGACGATGGCAGAAGCCGAGGCCGCCGTGCACGACATGCTCAGCGGCAATGCCTTTGGCGATGCCGGCGCACGCGTGGTGATCGAGGAGTTCCTCGAAGGCGAGGAAGCCAGCTTCATCTCGATGGTCGACGGCCGCATCGCATTGCCGATGGCCACCAGCCAGGACCACAAGCGCGTGGGTGACGGCGATACCGGCCCCAATACCGGCGGCATGGGCGCTTATTCGCCGGCACCGGTGGTGACCCCGGACGTGCATGCCCGGGTGATGCGCGAGGTGGTGGAGCCGACCGTGGCAGGCATGATCGCCGACGGCGTGCCGTTCACCGGCTTCCTCTATGCCGGCCTGATGATCGATGCCAGCGGCGCGCCCAAGGTGATCGAGTTCAATGTGCGTTTCGGCGACCCGGAAACCCAGCCGGTGATGCTGCGCCTGCAGTCGGATCTGGTGGATCTGGTCGAAGCCGCCATTGATGGCGCGCTGGCCGGCGTGGAGGCGCAGTGGGACCCGCGCCCGTCGCTCGGTGTCGTACTGGCCGCCAGGCCCTACCCGGAAACACCGATCACCGGTGATGTGATCAGCGGCCTGGGCGATGTGCCGGCCAGTGCCAAGGTGTTCCATGCCGGCACCGCGCTGGATGCCGACGGCAACGTGGTCAGCGCCGGTGGCCGCGTGCTCTGCGTGGCCGCGCTGGGCGACAGCGTCGGCGATGCGCAGCAGCGCGCCTATGCCGGTGTGGCGAAGATCCACTGGGCCAACGAATTCCACCGCAGCGACATCGGCTGGCGCGCCATCGCCCGCGAACAGCAGTAAGCACTGTAGTGCCGAGCCATGCTCGGCAAGGGGCTTTACCGGCAAAGCAGCAACAGCCAACCCCCACCCCTCCCCTACGCCTGCGGCGCAAGGGAGGGAGCGTAGTGCCGAGCCATGCTCGGCAGGGGCCTTATCGGGAAAGCCCCAGCCGAGCATGGCTCGGCTCTACATTTAAAGCTTGGCTCGGTTCTATCGATGCACGCTGCCGATGCTCGCCGCCGGGTAGCGCGCGCCGGCCGCGGCGGCGACCGGGAACACCGCATCGATCCGCGCCAGGTCGCCGGCATCCAGCGCCACGTCCAGCGCGCCGAGGTTTTCCTCCAGATAGGCCAGGCGCTTGGTACCGGGGATCGGCACCAGGTCCTCGCCGCGCGCCAGCACCCAGGCCAGCGCCAGCTGCCCGGCACTGACGCCCTTGGCGGCGGCGATGGCGCGCACCTGTTCCACCAGCGCCAGGTTGCGGGCGAAATTGTCGCCCTGGAAGCGCGGCGAATGGCGGCGGTAGTCGTCGGCGTCGAAATCCTCCGGCGTGCGGATGGCGCCGGTCAGGAAGCCGCGACCCAGCGGCGAATACGGCACGAAGCCGATGCCCAGTTCGCGCACCGTGGCCAGTACGCCGTTCTCTTCCGGCTCGCGCGACCACAGCGAGTACTCGGTCTGCAGTGCGGTGATCGGGTGCACCGCGTGCGCGCGGCGGATCGTCTCAGGCGCCGCCTCCGAAAGACCGAGGTAACGCACCTTGCCCTGCTCGACCAGCCGCGCCATGGCGCCCACCGTTTCCTCGATGGGCACCTGCGGATCGACCCGGTGCTGGTAATACAGGTCGATGTGGTCCACGCCCAGCCGCTTCAGGCTGGCCTCGCAGGCGGCCTGCACGTACTCGGGCCGTCCATCGACGCCGCGCGCCTGCGGATCGGACGGATCCAGGCGGATGCCGAACTTGGTGGCGAGGAACACCTGGTCGCGGCGGCCGGCGATGGCGCGCCCGACCAGCACCTCGTTGGTATGCGGGCCGTACATGTCGGCCGTGTCTAGCAGGGTGACGCCGCGCTCCAGCGCGCGGTGGATCACGGCGATGGCGGCGGCATCGTCGCCACGGCCGCCATAGAACGCGCTCATGCCCATGCAGCCGAGGCCGAGCGCGGAAACGACAGGGCCGTTGCGGCCGAGGGTGCGGGTCTGCATTGCGATGCTCCGGATGGGGGAAGGCCACTGTAGGGGCCAGGCTTCCCGCGATAAATCCGGATAATCTGCACCATCAATGAAGCCTGACTTCACAATCGACCCTGCAACACTGCCGGCGCTGGCCGCTTTCGCCTGCGTGGCGCGCCACGCCAGCTTCAGCCGCGCGGCGATCGAACTGGGCATGTCGCCTTCGGCGCTGCCGCAGTCGGTGCGCAGCCTGGAACGGCGGCTGGGCGTGCGCCTGCTGCACCGGACCACGCGCCGGGTCGGCCTGACCGAGCCGGGCGAACGCCTGCTGCGCGAGGCCGCGCCGGCCCTGGCGCGCATCGGCGGGGCCCTGCAGGCGCTGGAGGAAAGCCGCGACGTGCCGGCCGGACGCCTGCGCATCACCGCGCCGCGGATCGCGGCCGAGCAACTGGTGCTGCCGCACCTGCCCGCCTTCTGCGCACGCCATCCGCATATCGAGGTGGAACTGGCGGTGCAGGCGGCACTGACCGACCTGGTGGCCGAGGGCTTCGACGCCGGCATCCGCCTGGGCGAATCGCTGGCCGACGGCATGGTCGCCGCCCCGCTGGGGCCGCCGCAGCGGCTGGTGGTGGTCGCGTCTCCCGCCTACCTGCGCAGGCATCCGCCACCGCCCACACCCGAAGCCCTGGCCGGGCACACCTGCATCCGCTATCGCCGCAGCGACGGCCGGCTGATGCCCTGGGAGTTCGCCCGCGACGGCCAGGATTTCAGCGTCGAGGTCGACGGCGGACCGATCTTCAACGACAGCGGGCTGGGCCGGCGCATGGCCATCGCCGGGCTTGGGCTGGCGCAGGTATTCGAGGCCGCCGCGGCGGACGACCTTGCCGCGGGGCGGCTGCTACGCCTACTCGACGCCTGGCAACCTCCGTTTCCCGGCTTCCATCTGTACTACCCTTCGCGCGAACAGCTCGCTCCCAAGCTGCGGGTGTTCATCGATTTCATGCGCCAGGTCAACGACCCACCGCTGTAGAACGGATCACGCCCCGCCTGCATCTTCGCCGGAAGACCCGCGGCAGACGCCGCATCACGGGCTTCCCCACGGGCAGGAATCGAGCCGCGCCCATCGGCCGCCTTGCCCCGCATCGGCAGGCACTGCAAGCTGGCACGCTCCCGCTCCGCGATCCGCAGCACCGGCATGCGCCCCACCGAACGCCTGTTGAACCAGCTATGGGCCCACGAGAAAGCCAGCTATGGGCTGCGCGTGTTCATCGCGCTGTCCACGCTGATGGCGGTGTGCTGGTACCGCGGCGACCTGCAGCCGCTGCCCTCGCTGTTCCTGGGCACCATCGCCAGTGCCGTGGCCGAGACCGACGACAACGGCTGGGGCCGCAGCAAGTCGGTGCTGCTGTCGCTGCTGTGTTTCGTCGCCGCGGCCGCTGCGGTCATCCACCTGTTCAACTGGCCCTTGCCCTTCGTCGCGGCGCTGGCGCTGGCCGCCTTCGCTTCGACCCTGCTCGGCGCGCTGGGCGAGCGCTATGCGTCCATCGGCCAGGCCACGGTGACGCTGGCGATCTACACCATGATCGCCATGGACCAGCACCGCGACGCCGGGACCGACGCGGCGTGGCGCGACGTGGCGCAGATGCTCGCCGGCGCGGCCTGGTATGGCGCGCTGTCGATCCTGTGGACGGTGATGTTCGCCAACCGGCCGGTGCGCGAACGGCTGGCGCGCCTGTTCGGCGAACTCGGGCGCTACCTGCAGCTCAAGGCCGACCTGTTCGAACCGGTGCGGCATGGCGACCTGGAGGCGCGGCGGCTGGCGCTGGCCGAGCAGAACGTGCGCGTGGTCGAAGCGCTCAATGCCGCCAAGGCAGCGATCCTCAGCCGCTTCGGCCGTTCCGGGCGCCCCGGCGTGCAGTCCGGCCTGTACTTCCGCCTGTACTACATGGCGCAGGATTTCCACGAGCGCGCCAGTTCCTCGCACTATCCCTACGAGGCGCTGAGCGAGGCCTTCTTCCACAGCGACGTGCTGTACCGCTGCCGGCGGCTGCTGTCGCTGCAGGGCGGCGCCTGCATGACGCTGGGCGAGGCGATCCGCCTGCGCCAGCCGTTCGACTACGGCGAGCGCAACCGCCAGGCCGGGCAGGACCTGGAGCATTCGCTGCAGTACCTGCGCGACCAGCACAATCCGCACTGGCAGCGGCTGCTCGGCTCGCTGCAGCTGCTGGCGGCCAACCTGTCCAGCATCGCCCGGCAGCTGTCCGAGGCCTCGCTGGCCGACACGCCGCTGGAAGGCATCGACACCCGCCTGCGCGATTCCTCGCCGCACACGCTGCGCGAGATGGCCACGCGCCTGCGCCAGGCGCTGACGCCCGGCTCGCTGCTGTTCCGCCACGGCGTGCGCATCGCCGTGGCGCTGATCATCGGCTATGCCGTGCTCAAGCTGGTGCACCCGAGCAACGGCTACTGGATCCTGCTCACCGTCGTGTTCGTGTGCCGGCCGAACTTCGGCGCCACGCGGCTGCGGCTGGTGCAGCGCATCGGCGGCACCCTGTTCGGCCTGGGCGCGACCTGGGCGCTGATGCAGCTGTTCCCCGGCACCACGCTGCAGCTGCTGCTGGCGCTCGCCGCCGCGCTGCTGTTCTTCGTCACCCGCACCGACCGCTACGTGATCGCCACCGCCGCGATCACCACGATGGCGCTGCTGTGCTTCAACCTGCTCGGCGACGGCTTCGTGCTGATCTGGCCGCGGCTGCTGGACACGCTGATCGGCTGCGCGATCGCCGCGGCCGCCTCGCTGCTGATCCTGCCCGACTGGCAGGGGCGGCGCCTGCACCGGGTGATGGCGCAGGTGGTCGCTACCAGCACGCGCTACCTGGACGAGGTGCTGGGCCAGTACCGCAGCGGCATGCGCGACGACCTGCCCTACCGCATCGCCCGCCGCGACATGCACAACGCCGACGTCGCGCTGTCGGTGGCGCTGTCCAACATGCTGCGCGAACCGGGCTATGCGCGCGGCAACCTGGATGCGGGCTTCCGCTTCCTCGCCCTGTCCAACACCCTGCTCGGCTACCTGTCCGCGCTTGGCGCGCACCGCGCGCAGGCGGCGGTGAGCGACGATCCGCGGGTCGCGCATGCGTGGCAATGCCTGCAGCAGGCGCTGGCCGGCCTGTCCACGGCGCTGGCGGAGCGGCGGAGCGCGCCTGCGGCCGAGGTCGACGAGATCGCACTGGCCGACGCGCTGGAGCAGTTGCCCGAGGACATCGACGACAAGTCGCGGCTGGTGCGCACCCAGCTGGCGCTGATCCTGCGCCTGCTGCCGCGCCTGCGCGCCGCTGCCGACGAAGCGGTGGGCGGGCCGGCCCAGGCCGCGGTGCCCGCCGCCTAGCGTCGCGCCGGCGCGCGCGGCGTCGCCAGCAGCGCCACCACCGCCAGGGCGATGCCCACCGTGCACACGCCGGTCCAGCCAGACCGGGTCCAGGCCTGCGTGCCCAGTGCCGAACCCGCCGCACCGCCGATGAAGTAGCAGGTCATGTAGGCCGCGGTGATGCGGCTGCGGGCGCCTTCGTCGAGCCGGTAGATCGTGCTCTGGTTGTCGATGTGCACTGCCTGCACCGCCACGTCCAGCGCCAGCACGCCCACCACCAGCGCGGCCAGCGAAACCGGCGCCAGCAGCAGCACCAGCCACGACAACAGCAACAGGAGCAGTCCGCCGACGGTCACCTGGCGGCCAAGCCCGCGGTCGCTCAGCCGGCCGGCACGGCTGGCGGCCAGCGCACCGGCGGCGCCGACCAGCCCGAACAGGCCGATGGTGGCGATGGAGTAGCCATAGGCCGGGCCGGACAGCAGGAACGCCAGCGGCGTCCAGAACACGCTGAAGCCGGCAAACAGCAGGGCGCCGAGCAGGGCGCGCCGGCGCAGCACCGGCTCGTCGCGCAACAGTGCCAGCACCGAGGCGATCAGGCGCGGATACGACAGCGTCGCGCGGGGCCGGTAGGCCGGCAGCGCGCGGGCCAGCGCCACCGCCATGAGCAGCAGCGCCACGGCCGCCACCCAGTACACGGTATGCCAGGAGCCGATGCCGGCCAGCACGCCCGACGCCGTGCGCGCGAGCAGGATGCCCAGCAGCAGGCCGGCCATGATCGTGCCGACCACGCGTCCGCGCCGCTCCGGCGCGGCCAGCGTCGCCGCATGCGGAATGATCACCTGCGCGGCCACCGCAGACACTCCGCTCAGCGCGGTGCCCGCCAGCAGCTGCGCGAAATGGCCGGCGCTGGCGCTGACCGCCAGCCCCGCCGCGGCCAGCACGAACAGCGCCACGATCAGCCGGCGCCGCTCCAGGCGGTCGCCCAACGGCACGATCAGCAGCAGGCCGGCGGCATAGGACAACTGAGCCACGGTCACCACCCAGCCGACCTGGCCGGCACCCAGCCCGAACGCCTCGCCCAGCAGTTGCAGCAGCGGCTGGGCGTAGTAATTGCTGGCCACGATCAGGCCGGTGGCGGCAGCCAGCAGCAATACCCGCGACGGGGAGAGAACCTTGGCGTGGGCGGAATCGGCGGGCATCGCGGTGTCTGGCAGGAGGAGCGGGCGCCAAGTCTGTGCGCCCGCCTTCAATGACACAAATGCATTGTCTTCATCGATGCCATCTGCTTGAGTGATGGCATGTTCACCCTGCGCCAGCTGGAATTCGCCGTCGCCGTGGCCGAGGAAGGCGGCTTCACCGCCGCCGCCGCGCGTTGCCATACCGTGCAATCGGCCCTGAGCCACCAGGTGGCGCGGCTGGAGGAGGCCTTCGGCGCGCGCCTGTTCGAGCGCGGCCACCGGCAGGTGCGCCCCACCGCGGCCGGCGAGGTATTCCTGCGCAATGCGCGGCTGACCCTGCAGGCCGCCGCCCGCCTGCAGGAGGAAATGGCGCTGGCGCTGGGCACGGTGCGCGGCCGCATCCGCATCGGCCAGATCACCGCGCTCACCGTGGTCGACGTGCCCGCCCTGCTCGCCACCTTCCGCCGCACCCATCCGGCGGTGGACGTGCACCTGCGCGTGGGCATGAGCGAGGAACTGCTGGCCGAGCTGGCCGAGGGCCGGCTGGACGTGGCGCTGGTGGGCGTCGGCCCGCAGGTGCCGCTGCCGGCGCAGCACCACCTGCTGGACGAGGAAGGCCTGTCGCTGCTGCTGCCGCCCGGACACGCGCTGGCGGCGCTGCGGCGCGTGCCGCTGCAGGCGCTGGACGGCGTCCCGCTGGCCGCGCTGGTGCCCGGCGCCGGCGTGCGGCGGATGATGGACGACGCCCTGCTCGAACGCGGCGTAGCGCCGCAGCTGCAGTACGAAGTCAGCCATGGCGAACTGCTGCGGCAACTGGTGGCCGCCGGGCTCGCGGTGGCGGCGATCCCGGACAGCATGGCCGCGCGCATGCAGGGCGTCGATGTGCGCCCGCTGGCCGAGCCGTTCCGTTTCCGCACCTGCGTGGCGTGGCGCGCCGATCCCACGCCCGCCGCGCGTGCGCTGCTCGACCTGCTGCCGGCCGCCACCACGCACGGGGCCTCCATCGAACCTGCTAAGGTGCGCCGCAAACCAAGGAACCCACGTGGCCGGCCATAACCAGTTCGCGCTGCTCGGACAGCGCCGCTTCCTGCCGTTCTTCGTCGTCCAGGCGCTGGGCGCCTTCAACGACAACGTGTACCGCCAGGCCATCATCGGCCTGCTGTTCTTCCTCGGCGTGAGCACGAAGGAGCGCAGCATCTACGCCATGCTCGCCCCGGCGATCTTCATCCTGCCCTACTTCCTGTTCTCGGCGCTGGCCGGCCAGTTCGCCGAAAAGCTCGAAAAACAGCGGCTGATCGTCGTCACCACCACGATGGAGATCGCGATCATGTCGCTGGCCGCGCTGGGCTTCCTCACCCAGAGCATGCCGGTGCTGTTGGTGGCGCTGTTCTGCACCGGCCTGCAGTCCACCCTGTTCGGGCCGGTGAAATATTCGGTGCTGCCCTCCATCCTCAAGCCGGAGGAACTGACCGGCGGCAACGGCCTGGTCGAGATGGGCACCTCCCTCTCCATCCTCGGCGGCATGATCGCCGGCGGATTGATCTTCACCCTGGCCGGCAGCCACGGTCCGGTCGTGGCGGCGGTGGCGGTGATCGCGCTGGCGGTGGCCGGCAACACCGCAGCGCGGCTGATCCCGAAGGTGGATGCCGGCGCGCCGGACCTGAAGATCAACTGGAACCCGCTGTCCGAATCGCTGGCCGTGCTGCGCATGGCCAAAAAGCAGAAGGCGGTGCGCAACGCGGTGCTGGGCGTGTCCTGGTTCTGGTTCGTCGGCACCATCCTGACCTCGCAGCTGCCGGCCTACGCCGAGGTCAACCTGGGCGGCGGCTCGACCCTGTACATCTTCGCGCTGGCGCTGTTCTCGGTGGGCACCGGCAGCGGTTCGCTGCTGTGCGAGAAGCTGTCCGGGCGCATCGTCGAGATCGGCCTGGTGCCGCTGGGCGCATTCGGCATGAGCGCGTTCCTGTTCGACCTGTACTTCGCCCGCACCGGCGCGGTGGCGGCGAGCGGGCTGGACGTGGCCGGCTTCCTGCGCCAGCCCGGCAGCGTGCGCATCGTCGTCGACCTGCTCGGCATCGGCCTGTTCACCGGCCTGTTCGTGGTGCCGCTGTTCGCGCTCATCCAGAGCCGCACGCCGAAATCGGAGATGTCGCGCGTGTTCGCCGCGCTGAACATCCAGAACTCCGGCTTCATCGTGCTGGCGGCGATGGCCGGCCTGCTCACCCAGAGCCTGCTGGACTGGAGCGTGCCGCAGCTGTTCCTGGCGCTGGCCATCGCCAACGTGCTGGTGGCCGCGTACATCTTCAGCATCGTGCCCGAGTTCCTGATGCGCTTCCTGAGCTGGGTGATGGTGCGCACGCTGTACCGCCTGCGCCCGGCCGGCATCGAACAGCACGTGCCCGACGAGGGCGCCGCGCTGCTCGTCTGCAACCACGTCAGCTACATGGACGCGCTGATCCTCTCGGCGGTGGTGCCGCGCCCGGTGCGCTTCGTCATGTACTACAAAATCTTCAACATCCCGGTGATGCGCTGGATCTTCCGCACCGCAAAGGCGATCCCCATCGCCAGCCCGAAGGAGGACGCCGAGCTGATGCAGCGCGCGTTCGACGCCATCGACGCCGCGCTGGCGGAAGGCGAGCTGGTATGCATCTTTCCAGAAGGCGCGCTGACCCGCGACGGTGAGATCACGCCGTTCCGCTCGGGCGTGGAGAAGATCCTCGCCCGGCGCCCGGTGCCGGTGGTGCCGCTGGCGCTCAAGGGCATGTGGAGCAGCATGTGGAGCCGCCGCGACAGCCGGCTGGGGCGGATGCGGGTACCGCGCCGCTTCCGCGCGCACATCGAGGTGGCCGCCGGCCCCGCGGTCGATGGCGCCGCCACCGACGCGGCGGCGCTGGAGGCCCGGGTAAGGGCGCTGCGCGGCGACCACGCCTGACCGGCTTTACCGCCTGTGGGGCAAATCGCTACGCTAACCACTCCAATGCGGCTGCAGGGAACGCGCGGCACCCGCCGATACCGAGGAAACATGGACATCCCACCGCCACCGCCCGCCGTTCCAGCGCCGCAGCAGGTGCACCACTACTACCACCCGCAGAAGTCCGGCGGCGTGGCGGCCCTGCTGGAAGTGCTGCCGGGACTGTTCCTGCAGACCTTCGGCATCGGCCACATATACGCCGGCAATGTCGGCACCGGTCTGATCATCATGTTCGGCTACTGGGCCCTGACCGCCGTCAACGTCCTGCTGTGCTTCGTTTTCATCGGCTTCATCACCTGGCCGCTGTGCTGGATCGCGGCCATGATCCTCTCGTCGCTGACCGCGGCGAACGCCTGCAAGTCACGCTGATTTCCCGCAACCCCACCGGAGAAGCAATGAATACCGTCAATCCCACCGGCAGCATCCCCAACTACCTGGCGTGGTCGATCATCGCCACGGTCCTCGCCACCTGCCTGTGCTGCCCGCTGGGCCTGGTGGGCATCGTCGCCATCGTCTTCTCCAGCAAGGTGAACACGCTGCTGAACCAGGGCGACATCGATGGCGCGCGCCGCGCCTCCAACAATGCCAAGACCTGGTGCTGGGTGGCCACCGCGCTGGCCATCGTCGGCCTGCTGTTCAACGTCATCTACTTCGCCATGGGCGGCAGTGCGGCCTACCTGCAAATGCTGCAGCAATACCAGTAAACCGTGGCGCTCCTGCTCGGAACCCGCCACAGGTTCGCGCTGGCGGGGATCGCACTGGCGATCCCCGTCGGTATCTGGCTGTTGTGGACCTTCGACCCGAATGTCGAAGGCAACCCTTTCCCGCCCTGCATGTTCCTGGCGTTCACCGGGTACTACTGCATCGGCTGCGGGCTGACGCGCGCACTGCATGCGCTGGTCCATGGCGACCTGCTGCGCGCGTTCTCGATGAATCCGCTGGGCCTGACGGCGCTCGCCCTGGTCCCGCTGATGGCGCTCTGGTCCGCCGGCTGGGACCCGCGCTGGCTGCAGCCGCTGATGAAGGTGGTGATGGAGCCGAAGCTGTGGCTGGTGGTGCTGCCCCTTTATTGGATCGCCCGCAACCTGCCTTGGTATCCGTTTACCTTGCTGGCACCGGGCTGAAAAGCCACCCCTGCGGCGACAATCCCACGCGCGGCGGCGCGCCATGCGCCATGCACGCCTCCCTCTTCGCGTGGCGCGGATCGCCCGCAACCTGCCCTGGTATCCGTTCACGCTGCTCGCACCGGGCTGAAAAACCGCCCCTGCGGTGGCAATCCCACGCGCGGCGGCGCGCCATGCGCCATGCACGCCTCCCTCTCTGCGGGGCGCGGATCGCCCGCAACCTGCCCTGGTATCCGTTCACGCTGCTCGCACCGGGCTGAAAAAGCCGCCCCTAAGGTGGCAATCCCACGCGCGGCGGCGCGCCATGCGCCATGCACGCCTCCCTCTCTGCGTGGCGCGGATCGCCCGCAACCTGCCCTGGTATCCGTTCACGCTGCTCGCACCGGGCTGAAAAACCGCCTCTGCTGCGCCCCCACGCGCGCCATGCTCCCTGCGCGTCACTTGCCTGCGTGGCGCAGATCACCCTCGTGGACACGGGGCCCGCCCCTGCATGAAGCTCTCTTGGCGATGAGGCCCCGCGCCGGGCATGCCAGGCGCCTACGGAGTCGCGCTCATCCCACCCAGCCGGCGATGATCAGCAGCGCCAGCAGCGCCATCCACAGCAGCAGCATGCGCCAGACCATGCTCATCGCGTCGCGCAGTTCGGGATGGCGTTCCGCATGCGGTACCAGCCCGGCTTCGCGCGCATCGGCCGCGTCCTCGGCCAGTTCCATGCCGACGCCGGCGCGCGCGGCCTCGCCGAGGAATCCCAGGTCAAGCGACCAGCGGTTGCCGCCAGCGCGGCGCCACGCCGAGAACACGGTGTCGAAATTGCCGACCAGCGCCATCGACAGCGTCATCAGCTGGGCGACCGGCCACTCCAGCAGGGCCAGCGCCCAGGCGCCCATGTCGCGGGCTTCGGCGGCCACCGCGGCCGCGATCGGCCCGTGGATCGACTGCGCCAGCAGCCGGTACAGCACCGCGCCCAGCGGACCCAGCAGCAGGAACCATAACAGGGGCGCGAACCAGCGCCGCAGCGCGTTGTAGATGGTCGCATCGACCAGCGTCGGCGCATCCTCGCGCAGGCTGCCGCCGGCGGACTGGAGCTGGGCGATGGCCGCGTCATGGGCGGCCGCATCCTCGGCATCGATGACCGCCTCGACATCGCGGTCCAGGTCGCGCGGCCCCCAGCACAGTGCCAGCACCGCGATGCCGAACAGCAGCGCCGGCAGTCCGTACAGGCGCCCGGCCAGCAACCATTGCACGACCGCCACCACCAACACGCAGGGTACGACCGCCAGCAGCAGGCCGAAGCGGCCGGCATTGCCGCCCCCCTCGCGCACCTGCAGCCAGCCCAGCCAGCGCCCGAACCAGCGCCAGTCGCGCAGGGCCGCCATCGGCCCGGGCGCCAGGTGGCCCAGGACCAGCGCCGCGATCACTGCTACCAGGGTCGTGAACATGCGATTCCTCCGGGTCCCGATTGTAGGCCCCGCCATGGCCGCGCATGTCGATGCCCGCGGCGGCCAGGTGCCGGCTTCATGCCTGCCGGCGCCGGTACCAGTCCTCGATCAGCGTGCGCGCGATCGAGATGCGCGGCGACAGCAGGATGCCCAGGCCGTCGTCGGCCTGTTCGCGGCGCAGCGCGGCGCCGATCTCCTCGACGTCGAACCAGCGCGCGTCTTCCAGTTCGCCATTCACCTGCGGCACGTCGCCATGCGCGGTGGCGCGGAAGCCAACCATCAGCGCGCCCGGGAAGGGCCACGGCTGGGTGCAGAGGTAGTCGGCCTGGATCAACCGCACCCGGGTCTCCTCGAACACCTCGCGCACCACGGTCTGCTCGAAGGTCTCGCCCGGCTCGACGAACCCGGCCAGCACCGACCAGCGGCGCGGCGCCCAGCTGGACTGGCGCCCCAGCAGCAGGCGACCGTCATGCTCGACCGCGACGATGACCGCCGGGTCCACGCGCGGATAGTGCTCGGTGCCACACTGCCCGCAGCGGCCGATGAAGCCGCCCCGCCCGAAAACGATGGCGGCGCCGCAGACGCCGCAGAAACGATTGCGCGAATGCCAGTACGACATGCCGCGCGCGTAGCAGAACACCCCCGATGTCTCGGCCGGCCACTCGGCGGCGGCGCGGCGCAGATCGATGCGCCCCGGCGCCTGCGCCGAGACCATGGCCGCCTCGACCACGAACCACGCCCGCTCCTGCTGCAGGCCTAGGAAGATGGCCGCGCCAGGCCCGCCACCGAGCTCGCGGCCGCTGGTCAGGAAAGGCTGGCCATCCGCATCGGCGAAAGCCGTGCCGTCGGCGTCGAGCACCAGTACGCGGGCATCGGGCCACAACCGGGCCAGGGCGTCGGCGTCGTCGCGCAGCGCATCGGCGCGGTCCAGCGCGGCGCCGGCGAAGGCGTGTCCGTGGAGGGAAGAATCGGGAGCAGGCATCCCCGGGAGCCTACCGGCAAACCACCGTGGCGAGAAGTTCCACGCATTCGCGGGGGCGCCGGCGCATCCGTGGCACGGCGCGGCGCGGGCGCGCGCCGCTCAGACGGCGAAACTGCTGCCGCAGCCGCAGGTGGTGCGGGCGTTGGGGTTGCGGATCACGAACTGGGCGCCGGTCAGGCTTTCGGTGTAATCCACCTCGGCGCCCATCAGGTACTGCAGGCTCAACGGGTCCACCAGCAGGGTCACGCCATCGGTGACCACCGCCAGGTCGTCCTCGGCGCGGTTCTCGTCGAACTCGAAGCCGTACTGGAAACCCGAGCAGCCGCCACCCTGGATGTAGACCCGCAGCGCCAGGGCGTCGTTGCCCTCGTCGCGGATCAGCTCGCTCACCTTGGCCGCGGCGGCCGCGGTGAAGTTCAGCGGGCGATCGAGGGACTGGTAATCGGGGGCGGCCGTTGCGCCGGGCAGGGAAACGAGCGTACTCATGCGCCCAGCATGGGGACGGCCGCGCGCCGATTCAAGCCTCCGCCGCTTCAGCCTTCTCCTGCATCGCCACCGCTTCGGGCGAAGGCAGCGCGGCCATCGCCGCCGCATGCACCAGGCGGCCGTTGAGCTGCGCGCCGGCGCCCATTTCCACCACCTGGTAGTGGACATTGCCGTTGACCCGCGCGGTCGGGGTCAGTTCGATGCGTTCGCCCGCGTGGACGTCGCCGTCCATGCGCCCGCTGAGCACCACCACCGACGCGCGCACCTCGCCGTCGATATGCCCCTGTTCGGCCAGGGTCAGCACCGCCTTGGCGCCCTCCTCGGCGATCACCCGGCCCTCGATGCGCCCTTCCACATACAGGCCCCCGCTGAACACCACGTCGCCCCGGATCACCACCTGCGGCCCGATCAGGGCATCCACCACCAGGTGGCTGTCGCGGCTGGACTTGCTCTTGAACATGACTACTCCCCTCTGCCGCTGCCGGCGAGTTTCCAATCGAATGTCTGTGTCGCGCTCCCCCCGGACCCGGCCAGCGAGACTCGCACACGCTGCGGTGTGAAATCCTTGGGCAGCATCACGCTGCCGTCCAGGCGCTGGAAATACCGGAACGAATAGGCCTGCCCGGGCACCTCCCTGCGCTGGTGCAGTTCATCCCAGGTCACCGTCGCCAGCTTGCCGTCCTTCACCCCTTCCACCGAGAACCGCATCTGTCCCTGGCTGATCGCCCCCCGGTTCAGGTTCTGGGTCAGCACCACGCTGTAATGCCAGGTGCCGGCGGCTTCGGTGGAGAACTCCACCGAATGCGCGTTCAGCCCCTTGCGCTGGCTGGTCGCGCCCACCAGGCGCTCGTAGAACGCCACGTCGGCGCGCAGCCCGGCGATTTCCTCGTCGCGCTCGGCCAGCGATGCCTGCACCTCGGTGTTGGCCGCGCGGCTGATCTTGTCCGACGCTTCCAGCGTGGCCTGCCTCTGCCGCAGCTCCTCGATATCGGCGCGCTGGGCGGCGGCGGTGCGCTCGCTCTGGCGCAGACGCTCGCGCAATCCGCCGGCGTCCGGCGAGGCGAAGCGGGCGGCCAGCCAGCCGGCCAGCAGCAGCGACAACAGCCAGGTGGCGGCGAGGATGGCCAGCCGTGTCCAGGCCGGTCGCTGCGGCGTCCCCCGCAGGGTGATATGGAAACGCGACGGAGATCGGTTGCTCATGGCGATACATACCGGTGCCGGATCCTGCGCGAAGCGGCACCTTCGCTCCGGTTGAAACGGCTGGGCAGTGTAAACGACTCCCGTCGCGGCCCGGCGGGAACTGGCAATCGCCGGGGGCATGATCGATAGTTGCGATCCTGCTCACAGTTCCCGCGGGAGTCCGCGACCATGGCCGAAGCCCACGTTTTCGTCATCGGCATCCTGCTGGCCTGGCTGGCCGGCATCCGCGTGTACCTGACCGTGTTCGGCGTCGGCCTGGCCGGCCTGCTGGGCTGGGTCGATCTGCCGCCGGCGCTGCAGGCCACGCAGTCGTGGTGGGTGCTGGGCACGTCGGCCGCGCTGGCGGCCACCGAGTTCTTCGCCGACAAGATCCCCGGCGTGGATTCGATCTGGGATCTGCTGCAGACCCTGGCCCGGGTACCCGCCGGCGCCTTCCTGGCGGCGGCGACCTTTTCGCAGGACGGGCAGCTCGGTACCGGCGCGCTCGCCGCAGGTGCCGGTGTGGCGCTGGCCAGCCATGGGCTGAAGGCAGGCACCCGCGCGCTGCTGAACACCTCGCCGGAACCGGCCAGCAACTGGGCGGCATCGGTGGCCGAAGATGGCGTGGTGATCGCCGGCCTCGCCCTGGCGCTGGCCCATCCCTGGCTGGCGCTGGTTTTCGTGCTGGGCGCGAGCCTGCTCGGCGCCCTGACCGTGTGGCTGGTCTGGCGCGCGCTCTGGCGCGGGATGAAGCGCCTGTTCGCCGCGCCCCCCGCGCCGGCCCGGACATCGGCGATGGCAAGGGACCATTCGCTGCCGCCGGCCCCTTGACCGCATAATCCACGGCATACGGGGAGCACCGATGGCAAGCAACGACACACCCACTTCCTCCGCCCGCCTGTCGCGCGCGGAGGTTCCGCCCGCGGACTACTGGCAGCGCTGGAGCGTGGAGAACGCGCCGCCGGCCGAAGCGGTCCGGGCGCATATCGCCGCGGCGCCCGCCAGCCCGGCTGCCGCGCCGGACCAGGACCCGGCCGCCGCCGAGACCCCCTATCGCGTGCTGATCGTCGAGGACGACCGCTCGCAGGCCTTGTTCGCGCAGAGCGTGCTGCATGGCGCCGGCATGCAGGCCATCGTGCAGATGGAGGCCGAAGGCGTGCAGCAGGCCATCGCCGAGCACCGCCCCGACCTGATCCTGATGGACCTGCACATGCCAGGGCTGGACGGCATGCGCCTGACCGCACTGATCCGCCAGAATCCGCACCAGCAGCTGCTGCCGATCGTGTTCCTGACCGGCGACCCCGACCCCGAGCGCCAGTTCGAAGTGCTCGACAGCGGCGCCGACGACTTCCTGACCAAGCCCATCCGCCCGCGCCACCTGGTCGCCGCGGTGGCCAACCGCATCCGCCGCTCGCGCCAGCAATCGCAGGGCGCGGCCGCCGGCCCGGCGCTGAACAATCCCGAGACCGGCCTGCCTACTCGGCACAACCTGATGCTGCAGCTGGACGCGGCGCTGGCCGCGGCCGAGCCCGGTGGCCTGATGTTCATCGAGATCGCCAGCGCGCTCAGCCTGCGCGAACGTTATGGCTATGCCGCCTTCGAACGCCTGATGATGCAGGCTGGCCGGCGCCTGGCCGAAGCCGGTCGCCCGCACCTGCTGGCGCGGCTGAACGACAACAGCTTCCTGCTGCTGGCCCGCGGCATGGATGAGGACGCAGCCGATGCGCTGGCCCGTTCCGTGCGCCAGGCGTTGTCCGCGCATCCCTTCCTGGTGCGCGAGGAAGAATCGCTGCACCTGCGCTGCGCCATCGGCCATGCCCACCTGTCGCAGGGCTTCGAGGACGCCGGCGTCGCGCTGGAGGCGGTCGAGCGCGCCGCCCTGCAGGCGCGCCTGGTCACCGACGGCGTGGCCGCCTACCAGGGCAGCACCGATGCCGCCGCACAGGAACACCTCGCCCTGCTGGAGGGCCAGATCGAACTGGCCTACCAGCCGATCGTGGCAGTCGCCGGCAGCGATACCGCGCAGTACCAGGTCCTGCTGCGCCTGCGCCGCAACGACGGCACCCTGCTCTCGGCCGGCCAGGTGATCCCGGCCGCGGAGGCGGCCGGGCGCATCGCTGATCTCGACCAGCAGGTGCTCGACCATGCGCTGGGCCTGCTGCACCGTTACCAGCATGCCGTGCCGCCGATGCGCCTGTTCGTGTCCCAGTCGCTGCGCACCCTCGCCCGCGAGGCGTTCGCCGACTGGCTGCTCAAGGCAATCGCCGACCGGCAGATCGCCGGCAGCGCGCTGGTGATCGACGTGCGCCTGGCAGACGCGCTGGTGCATGCGGTGACCCTGCAGCAGTTCTGCGAGAAGCTCATGCCGGCAGGCGTGCAGTTCTGCCTGAGCCAGTTCGAACCCGGCGACGAAGCCAACGCGCTGATGACCCAGCTGCCGCTGGGTTTCGTGCGCATGGCCGGGCGCTTCGCCGGCAGCCACGGCAGCCAGAAGCTGCGCGACGAACTGCGCGGGGCGATCGACGCCGCGCACCGCGCCGGGCTGCAGATCATCGGCCAGCAGATCGAGGACCCGCAGGCCGCCGCCGCGATGTGGATGAGCGGCATCGACTTCATCCAGGGCAACGTGGTGCAGTCGGTCGGCAGCGAGCTGGACTTCGACTTCCAGAACACGGTGCTCTGACATGCAGGCGGCGAACCGCTGGGCCATGGCCGCCGCGATGCTCGCGGTGGCCGCCGGCGCGGCGCCATGGCTTCCGCCGCCGGTGCCCGCGCAGCCGATCGCCACGGCCCTGGCCGCGCTCGCCTGCCTGTGCGCGCTGCTGGCGGCGCTCGCCGCGCGCGCGCTGGCCGATACGTCCGAAGCATTCGCGCAGCGCTCCCGCGACAACGAGCGCGAACTGCAGCGCCTGCGCCAGGAACAGCAGCGCCATGTCCAGCTCGAGCAGCAGATGCTGCAGGCCAAGCAGGACGCCGAGGCGGCGATGCTGGCCAAGGGCGAATTCCTGGCCACCATGAGCCATGAGATCCGCACCCCGCTCAACGGCATCATCCCGATGCTGGAAATGGTCGCGCAGGGGCCGCTGGCGGCGGAGCAGCGCGAGATGCTCAACACCGCCAGCGAGAGCTCGCGGGCGCTGTTCCGCATCGTCGACGACATCCTCGATTACTCCAAGCTCGAAGCGCAGCGGCTGGAGCTGGAAATCACCACCTTCAACCTGCGCGAGCTGCTCGATTCGCTGCTGCAGTTGATGCAGCGCTCGGCCCAGCACAAGGGGCTGCGCATCGACCTGGTGCTGGACCCGGCCGTGCGCCTGGCGGTGCGCGGCGACCCGGTGCGCCTGCGGCAGATCCTCAGCAACCTGATGGTCAACGCGATCAAGTTCACCGAGCGCGGCGGCATCCAGGTGCATGTGCGGCGTATGGGCGAGACCAACGCGCAGCATCTGCTGCGCTTCGAGGTCCGCGACACCGGCATCGGCATCGACGCCGACCAGCAGGAGCGCCTGTTCAGCGCCTTCACCCAGGCCGATGCCTCCACCACTCGGCTTTACGGCGGTACGGGCCTGGGCCTGGCCATCTGCAAACGCATCATCGACCTGATGCACGGCCGGATCGGGCTGGACTCCATCCCCGGCCAGGGCTCGACCTTCTGGTTCGAGATTCCGCTGCTGAAGGTGATCGGCGACCTGCGTGCGCCGGCGCACGGCATCCAGCCGCGCGTGCTGCTGGTCTCCACCGATGCGCGCCTGCGCCAGCGCCTGGAACTCGTCCTGCCAAACTGGGGATTCGAAGTGCGGAGCGTGGATACCGTGCAGGAGGCACTGGACCTGCTGCGCTCGGCCGGCACGCCGCAGCACTGGCATGCAGTCGTCGGCGATCTGCCGTCGCTGCGCCTTGGCGTGGCGGCGCTGCAGCGCGCGGGCGGCGACCACCGCCTGGTCTGGCTGCACGGCGATGCGCCACTGCCCACCGAACTGCACGACAGCCCGCGCGTGGTGTCGCGGCAGGCATCGGATGCGGCGCTGCGCGCGGCACTCTCCGAGCCGGTCATCGCGACACCTCCTGCCGGCCAGCTCCCACCGGTCGCGGCCATGCAGGCGCCGCCTCCCCAGACGCTGCAGGACAAGGATGCCGGCCTGGCCGGTGCGCGGGTGCTGCTGGTCGAAGACAACCCCGTCAACCTGCTGGTCGCGCAGAAGCTGCTTGCCGTCATCGGTTGCGAGGTGGACACCGCCATCAACGGCCAGCTCGCGCTGGACAAGCTGCACGCCGCCTCTTACCAGGCGGTATTGATGGACTGCCAGATGCCGGTCCTGGACGGTTACGCCGCCACCCGCCACTGGCGCGAACACGAAGCGGCCACGGACGCCGCGCGCCTGCCGATCATCGCCATGACCGCCAACGCCATGGCCGGCGACCGCCAGCGCTGCCTGGACGCGGGGATGGACGATTACCTCTCCAAGCCCATTTCGCGCGAGGGCCTGCAGGCCTGCCTGCTGCGCTGGTGCAGGCCGGCTTTCGACAACGTGGTCGAAAGCCGGCCAGCGGAGCCCGTCGCGGTCGAGGAAGCGCCGGCGTCGGCGGCGCAGACCACCTCTGTACCGGTACTCGACCGCGAGGTGCTGGACGAACTGCGCGAGATCGCAGGCGCGGAAACGGGGACCATCATCGACGTATTCCTCGATGACACCACCCCGCTCGTGCGCCAGCTGCAGGAGGCCGCCGTCGTACCCGACCTGGAGCAGCTTCGCGAACTGGCGCACAGCCTCAAATCGGCCAGCGCCAACGTCGGCGCCCTTGCCCTGTCGGCCGCGGCACGCCGCGTCGAACTGGCCGCCCGTGCCGGCAGGATCGAGCGCCCCGCGGTGATGGTCGCGCTGATCATCGCCGAGTTCGCCCGCGCGCGATTGGCATTGATCGGCTATCAATCGGACATGCGCAGCGCGCAGGCGATGCGGGCCTGAACGTCCTCGGTTCTTCGCGTTCGCCATGAAGGCAAACACCTGCGGGAAGAGACCGCGGCCCCGCAGCGCGGCCGGTCGCGCGCAGGCGAAGCTTCAACGGATCGATACGAAGCAGGCCGCTGTTCCGGCGGCCTGCTTTGGATTCCGTGCGCCCGGCACGGCCATGGGTTTGGCGGCGCCCTGCATGGCGCCGGAGTGGCTGCTCAGTCGTCGAGCTTGGTCAGCAGGTAGTTCGGCTCGCCGATGCGCTCGATCAGATCGAGCTGCGTCTCCAGCCAGTCGATATGCTCTTCCTCCGAGTCGAGGATCTTCACGAACAACTCGCGGCTGACGTAATCGCCGATGCCCTCCGCGTAGGCCACCGCCTCGCGCAGCACCGCCACCGCCGAAGTCTCCAGCGCCAGATCGCAGCGCAGGATCTCGACCGGGCTCTCGCCGATGCGCAGCTTGCCCAGCGCCTGGAAGTTCGGCAGCCCCTCAAGGAACAGGATGCGGTCGGACAAGGCGTCCGCATGCTTCATCTCGTCGATGGATTCCTTGTACTCGTGTTCGGCCAGTTCCTTCAGGCCCCAGTTCTTCAGCATCTTGGCGTGCAGGAAGTACTGGTTGATCGCGGTCAGCTCGTTGTAGAGCACCTTGTTGAGGAATTCGATGACCTTGGCGTCGCCTTTCATGTGGATGCTCCTGCACGCGTTGAACGCGCGCACTGTACCGTCAGGCGCGCTGGAATGAAGGAACGCGAATCGTACGCATTGATCCAGTCAGCCCCATGGGAAGACCGCGGCTCTCCGCAGGCCAGGGACATCCGGGTACGAGGACACGGGGCACTCCCTCGATCCGCAAGAGCGGGAAATACGTCTGTCTGTGGAAGCAATGCCCGGAACGCCAGCACGCAGCACTCTGCCAGAGTCCGCATCGATGCGCGGAAAAACCGCGGAGCGCTCGACGAGGCCTGCCAGGGCAATCCTCGTCCACCGCAGCCCGGCTGCAGTGCAGAGCGTTGCCTGGACTCAAGCCACCTTGAGCATCGGCAAGGGCAGGTCATGCACCGCGCGGGCCCTGGCCAGAAGCTCGCCCGCCATCTCCAGGCAGGAACCGCAGTTGGAACCGCAGCCGGTACGCATCGTCAGCTCGGCCACCGAGCTGACGCCGTTGTCGGCAGCTTCGCGGATCTGGTGATCGGTGACACCGTTGCAGATGCAGACGTACACGGAGGCGTTCGGCAGGGCCGGCCGGAAGTGGCCGGTGACCATTTCAATAGAAACGAGAACGATTGTCAATCAAGAGGCTGAATCGTTCTCGATCAGGGCTGGCTACGCGATCGGCCCTTCGCCCTGTGCCTTCTTCGGCCAATAGCCCCGCTTGCGCGGACGCTTGCGTGGGCGCTCATGGCCTGCCGCATGGCCGGGCATCCAGGCCTCCTGCGCGCTCTTCGGCATCGCCGTCACGCCCTGCCCGGCGATCCCGCGCGCCAATGGCGCCAGATGCCGCAGCGCCCGCGCATACACCCCGCGCTTGAACATGACCACATGCTCGACGGGATACCAGAAATCCACCCAGCGCCAATTGTCGAATTCCGGAGCCTCGGTGTGGTCCAGGCGCACGTGGGTCTCGTCGCCGGTCAGGCGCAGCAGGAACCAGACCTGCTTCTGGCCGATGCAGACCTGCTTCTCGGTACGGCGGATGGCGCGGCTGGGCAACCGATAGCGAAGCCAACCCGGGGTCGCCCCGAGTACTTCGACATGTTCAGGCAACAGGCCGGTTTCTTCCTGCAACTCGCGATACATGGCCTCGACCGGCGTCTCGTCGGAATTCATCCCGCCCTGCGGAAACTGCCAGCCATCCCGGCGCACGCGTCGTGCCCAGAACACCTGCCCGTCTTCCCGCATCAGCACGATGCCGACATTCGGTCGATAGCCGTCCGGATCGATCACGATGCGGACTCCTAAAAATTTCTACTGGCTTGGACTCTGCCATGGCCGCCGCAATGCCACAAGCGCGGAAAAAAGAGTTGACAGGAAAGCCGGTGATACGCAGAATTGCGGGCTCCCTGAGGCTATGTAGCTCAGCCGGTTAGAGCACAGCACTCATAATGCTGGGGTCGGTGGTTCGAGTCCACCCATAGCCACCAAGGGAGCGGGAGCACAGCTCTCGACAGCCACAGCCCCGTCGCCAAGCGGTAAGGCATCTGACTCTGACTCAGACATTCGGAGGTTCGAATCCTTCCGGGGCTGCCAAACACCAAAGACCAGATTGAAAAATCTGGTCTTTTTTGATGAAACAAATCCCCCTCCGGGGACATGGCCTCCACTGCCGAGGCATGCGATAATCCCGACCTACCTAGCCCCGTCGCCAAGCGGTAAGGCATCTGACTCTGACTCAGACATTCGGAGGTTCGAATCCTTCCGGGGCTGCCATATACGAAAGGCCTGATCGAAAGATCAGGCCTTTCTTTTTGCCATCCCCTCCATGGCGACACCCCCAGCCATCGGCAGGCGCCCACCCTCCAGCGGAACACCACACCGGAACTTGCACGAACACCCGCGCACGAAAATCCCCGCCCGACCCGAAACGACAAAAGCCCGGCCGAAGCCGGGCTTTTGCTTTCCCAGCGGGACCCCGGAGGATCCCGAACCAGGCGCGATGGATCAGCGCTTGGAGAACTGGGTGGCGCGGCGAGCCTTGTGCAGGCCGACCTTCTTGCGCTCGACTTCGCGGGCGTCGCGGGTCATGAAGCCAGCCTTGCGCAGCTCGGACTTCAGGCCTTCGTCGTACTCGACCAGGGCGCGGGCGATGCCCAGGCGGATCGCACCGGCCTGGCCGGTGGTGCCGCCGCCGGTGGCGGTGACGATGACGTCGAAGCTTTCGGTGTTCTTGGTCAGCTCGAGCGGCTGGCGCACGATCATGCGCGCGGTCTCACGGCCGAAGAACTCGTCCAGCGGACGGCCATTGACGGTGATGTTGCCCGAACCCTTGCGCAGGAACACGCGGGCGGTGGAGGACTTGCGGCGGCCAGTGCCGTAGTTTTGCGTGATAGCCATGATTAGATATCCAGAACTTGCGGCTGCTGGGCGGCGTGCGGATGCTCGGCGCCGGCGTAGACCTTGAGCTTGCGGTACATGGCGCGGCCCAGCGGGCCCTTCGGCAGCATGCCCTTGACGGCGGTCTCGATCACGCGCTCCGGATGGCGCTCCAGCGCCTGGGCCAGGTTCTCGCTCTTCAGGTTGCCGATGTAGCCGGTGAAGCGGTGGTACATCTTGTCCTGCAGCTTGTTGCCGGTGACGGCAATCTTTTCTGCATTGATGACGACCAGATAGTCGCCGGTATCGACGTGCGGGGTGTAAACCGGCTTGTGCTTGCCGCGCAGACGGCGGGCCAGTTCGGTAGCCAGACGACCAAGGGTCTTGCCGTCGGCATCAACGAGGTACCAGTCGCGCTGGACGGTCTCGTTCTTTGCGGTGAAAGTGCTCATGAAAGAACTCAGGTTAGGTCGGGCTCATTGCGGCGATGCATTGCCGGAACTCTGCCACGCGTTGTGAAGGTGAAACACAAGAGGCGGGATTGTACTGGCCGCGGCGGCCCCGCGCAACCTGCCGGCCACCTGGCCTTGGCAGTGCCGTGGACAGCGGCGAGAATCCGGCTACCCCACTCCGCCAGGATGCCATGATCACCGACCGCGCCTTCACGCCCCTGGACCGCCTGCTGACCGAGGCCCAGCGCGCCCTGGACACGGTCTTCGGCAATCCGCCGGCCAGCCGCCCCAATCCGGCCGGCGACACGCCGGATGTCGTGCTGGAATCCGATGAAAGACGCCATGCCGCAGGCCTGATGCGCATCAATCATGTCGGCGAGGTCTGCGCGCAGGGCCTGTACTTCGGCCAGGCGGCCGTCGCCCGGGATCCGTCCACCCGCGCGCATCTGCTGGAAGCAGCCCAGGAGGAGACCGATCACCTGAGCTGGTGCGCCGACCGCCTGCGCGAACTGGACAGCCGCCCCAGCCTGTTCAACCCGCTTTGGTACGCAGGCAGTTACGCCATCGGCACGCTCGCCGGGCTGCGTGGCGATGGCTGGAACCTGGGCTTCGTGGTCGAGACCGAACGGCAGGTCGAGGCCCACCTGGACGAACACCTGGAAACACTCCCGCCAGCCGACCAGCGCAGCCGCGAGATCCTCAAGGTCATGAAGATCGACGAGGCGCGCCACGCCGACCATGCCGAGCACGCCGGCGCGCGCATCCTGCCGCCGCCGATCCCGGCGGTGATGGCCCTGGCCTCCAGGGCCATGAAGACCATCGCCTACCGGCTCTGATCCCTCTTCGCGTCCCTCCTCCCGATCTTTCTGGAGCAGAGCCCCCTTTGTTAGGGGCGCGCGGCGACAGCCGCGTGGATAGGCAGCTCCGGAGTCGGAGCCCAAGATTTGCAACGCAAACCTTGGGGGGCCTCCTGGCCACGACGCGGACAGGACTACGCCTAGCGGCTATGACACCTCTCCCTGCTCTTCCTCCCGATCCTTCTGGAGCAGAGCCCTCTTTGTTAAGGGGGCGCGGCGACAGCCGCGGGGATAGGCAGCTCCGGAGTCGGGGCCCAAGGCTTGCAAAGCAAACCCTGGGGGGCCTGGCCGCGACGCGGCCAAGGACTACGACACCATCTTCAACCCGATCACGCCGGACACGATCAGGCCGATGCACAGCAGCCGCGGCCAGGAAGCGCTGTCGCCGAACAGCAGGATGCCCAGCGCCGCGGCGCCGACCGCGCCGATCCCGGTCCAGATCGCATAGCCGGTGCCGATCGGGATCGACTTCAGCGACTGCGACAGGCACCAGAAGCTGACCACCATCGCGGCCAGCGTGCCCAGGCTGGGCCACAGGCGGGTCCAGCCCTCGGTGTACTTCAGGCCGATCGCCCAGACGATTTCGAACAGACCGGCTACCAGCAGATAGATCCAGGCCATGGCATTGCTCCTTGGTTTCAGGACAAAAAAAACGGCCCGGTGCGTGAGCACCGGGCCGCCGTCGGCTGTGGTCCATGGATCGCGCCATGGGGCGGGCCGTCCCGCCGTGTGTTTCAGGGGTGCGAGACTAGCAATCCGCACCCGAACCGCATGTAACCGTCACTCGGCCAGGTTGCGGCCGTGGAACAGCTCCTCGATCTCGCGGCGCAGCAGCGCCTCGATCTTCATGCGCTCCTTGAACGACAGGTTCTTGGCCTTTTCCTCGAACAGGTACTGGTCCAGGTCGAAGTCCTTCAGGTGCATCTTCGTGTGGAAGATGTTTTCCTGGTAGACGTTGACGTCGAACATCTCGTAGCGCGACTTGATGTTCTTGGCCAGGAAATTCTGGATCGAGTTGATCTTGTGGTCGATGAAGTGCTTCTTGCCCTTCACGTCGCGGGTGAAGCCACGCACGCGGTAGTCCATGATCACGATGTCCGATTCCAGACTCTCGATCAGGTAGTTCAGCGCCTTCAGCGGCGAGATCACCCCGCAGGTGGCCACATCGATGTCGGCACGGAACGTGGCGATACCTTCCTGCGGATGGGTCTCCGGGTAGGTGTGCACGGTGATGTGCGACTTGTCCATGTGCGCGACCACGGCGTCGGAGATCAGTTCCTTGCCGGCGGCCTTCTTGTCGATCACCGGCTCCTCGGAGATGAGGATGGTCACCGACGCGCCCTGAGGATCGTAGTCCTGACGGGCGATGTTCAGGATGTTGGCGCCGATGATCTCGGCCACATCGGTGAGGATCTGCGTGAGGCGATCGGCGTTGTATTCTTCGTCGATGTACTCGATGTAACGCTGGCGCTCCTCTTCGGTACGCGCATAGCAGACGTCATAGATGTTGAAGCTCAGCGCCTTGGTGAGGTTGTTGAAACCCTGCAACCTCAGGCGAGGCAACGGCTTGACCACGGCGGTCGGTCCTGTGAATGGTGGGAAAGGGGGCAATTATGGGGCAAACCGCCCCCCGGCGAAACGTGCACGGCCAGCCGGCGTTTGCCCCTTATGGTCGGCCTCGCTAAGCTTGCCCGTTAAGACAAGTTCATAAAACACGCACATGAACGTCATCATGAGTCCAGGGATCGCCAATACCGTGCCAGCCGTGCGCCTCGCCTCCAGCCCCTTGACCCTGGACATCGCCACCATCGACCGGTTCCTGGCCCACAGCCACCGCCGCCGCTACCCGACGCGGACCGACGTGTTCCGCCCCGGGGACCCGGCCGGCACCATGTATTACGTGGTCAGCGGCTCGGTCAGCATCATCGCCGAAGAGGATGAGGACCGCGAACTGGTGCTGGGCTACTTCGGCGCGGGCGAGTTCGTAGGCGAAATGGGCCTGTTCATCGAGTCGGACAAGCGCGAGGTCATCCTCCGCACCCGCACCCCCTGCGAACTGGCCGAGATCAGCTACGAGCGGCTGCACCAGCTGTTCCTGGGCCCGCTGTCCAGCGATGCCCCCAAGCTGCTGTACGCCATCGGCTCGCAGATTTCCCGGCGCCTGCTGCACACCAGCCGCAAGGCCAGCCGCCTGGCGTTCCTGGACGTGACCGACCGCATCGTGCGCACCCTGCACGACCTGGCCCGCGAGCCTGAGTCCATGAGCCACCCGCAGGGCACCCAGCTGCGCGTGTCGCGGCAGGAGATCGCCCGCCTGGTCGGCTGCTCGCGCGAAATGGCCGGACGCGTGCTCAAGAAGCTGCAGGCCGACGGCATCCTGCATGCGCGCGGCAAGACCATCGTGCTGTACGGGACGCGCTGAAAGCGCGCATACGCGCTTTCGACCCCAGAGTCTGCAACGCAGACTCTGGCCCCCGGCGTACTGAACACCCGAATCCCGACGCCTGCCGGCGCGCCCCCTTTACCAGAGAGGGCTGCTTCGGCGGAAACGCGGCTGCACCAGCCGCAAAGCGGGACAGCCACATCCTGCTCCCCATCTGCTTGACGCATCCGCCCCAAGCCAGCAGGCTCCACGAATGGAATTTGGAAGCGAGTTCTACTGGTTCATCCTGATCGGGATCGGGGCGCAGCTGGTCGATGGCGCGCTGGGCATGGCCTTCGGGCTGGTGTCCTCGTCCGTGCTGTTGAGCATGGGGCTGCCGCCGGCGGCGGTGAGCGCCAGCATCCATACCGCCGAAGTGTTCACCACCGGTGCGTCCGGCGTATCGCATCTGGTGGCCGGCAACGTCGACCGGCGGCTGTTCCTGCGCCTGGCGTTGCCCGGCGCGGTAGGCGGGGCCCTCGGCGCCTATGTGCTGACCCAGTTGCCCGGCGAGATCATCCGGCCCTTCATCTATCTGTACCTGCTGGCGCTGGCGATCTTCATCCTGGCGCGCGCGGCGGGCCGCTTCACGCCCCGCCGCGAAGTGCGGCGCGTGCCGGTGCTCGGCTTCTTCGCCGGCCTGCTCGATGCCAGCGGCGGCGGCGGCTGGGGGCCGGTGGCGACTTCGACCCTGCTCGCGCGCGGTGGCCAGGCGCGCACCACCATCGGCACGGTCAATGCCGCCGAGTTCGTCGTCACCATCGCCATCTCCGCCACCTTCCTGCTGTCGATGGGCATCCAGCACGCCAGCATCGTCGCCGGCCTGCTCGTCGGCGGGATGATGGCCGCGCCCGTCGCGGCGCTGCTGGTCAAGCGCCTCAAGGAGCGCTGGGTACTGATCGCGGTGGGCGTGCTGGTACTGTCGATCAGCCTGTTCCAGATCGGGCATGCGCTGCACGGATGGCTGGCCCGCTGAAGGGGTCTTCCAGGGATCATCGCCTGATCGCGGGGAGTAGAGACCACCGCCATTCCGACGGCGTCCCGTAAAGCGGAGCCGTGCCCGGCGGAGCCTGGCCGCTAACGCCAAAGCGGGGCGACACCCCCGCCCTACAGGCGCTGGCCGAGAGTGATCGCATCCGCGGCGCCGGACATGGCCTGCTCCGCAGCGGGATTCAGGCCTTGTCGCCGCCGCGGTCGGCGCAACCCCAGTTGAGGATCTGCGTACCAGCGGGGAGCACCCGGCGGAAATAGTCCACGCGCGAACGCTTGGGGTTGACCACCACCGGCGCCTTCGCCGCCTTGAGCAGCGGCAGGTCGGCGGCGCTGTCCGAATAGGCGATGGCGATGTCGCCATAGCCACGCTCGCGCAGCATGCGCATCTTCTCTTCATTGTGGCAGTGGCGGGTGGCGCCCATCGCGCCCAGGCGCGGCCCTACTTCGCTGCCGATCACCGGCACGTCCTGGTGCGCCACGAAGGCGAGGATGGCCCGCGCCAGTTCCGGCGGCGCACCGGTGGCGACCACCACCCGGTCGCCGGCGCGACGATGCGCGGCGAACACCTCCAGCGCCTGCGGCAGCAGCCGCGCGCGGATGTCGTGCTCGTGCACGCGCACATACTGGTCGATGATGCCGTTGAACTCCCTCGCCCGGTGCAGGCCGAAAGTCGCGATCCAGACGTAACCGGAAATGCCGAAGCGGCGCGTCGGCAGCAGCGCCACCAGCGGGCCGAACAGCGGCGTGATCAGCAGCGCCGCCAGCATGCGCAGCGGGTTGCGCCGGATCAGCCAGGCGAACAGGTGGCTGCCGGAATCGCCGTCGTACAGGGTGTGGTCGAAATCGAAGACGACCAGCGGCGCGTCGTCGCGGGGAACGGGATGGGACTCGGTCATGCGCTGAAGAATAGCTGACGCAGGCCCTCGCCCGGCTCATCGACGCGCATGAAGGCCTCGCCGACAAGGAAGGCATTGATGCCGGCGTCGCGCATGGTCCTCACGTCGGCCGGGCCGAGGATGCCGCTCTCGGTGACCAGCAGGCGGTCGCGCGGCACCGCATCGCGCATCGACAGCGTGGTCTCCAGCGACACATCGAAGGTGCGCAGGTTGCGGTTGTTGATGCCCACCAGCGGCACCGGCACCTGGATGGCGCGCTCCAGTTCGTCGATGTCGTGCACTTCCACCAGCACGTCCATGCCCAGCGTCATCGCCAGGTCGGACAACCCGGCCAGCTGGCGGTCGTCCAGCGCCGAGACGATCAGCAGGATGCAGTCCGCACCGAGCACGCGCGCCTCGACCACCTGGTAAGGGTCGACGACGAAATCCTTGCGCAGCACCGGCAACGTGCAGGCCTCGCGGGCCTCCTGCAGGTAGGCGTCGGCGCCCTGGAAGAAATCCACGTCGGTCAGCACCGACAGGCAGCTGGCGCCGCCGAACTCGTAGCTCACCGCAATCTCGGCGGGACGGAAGTCCGCGCGGATCACGCCCTTGGACGGGCTGGCCTTCTTGACCTCGGCGATCACCGCCGGGTCGCCGTTGGCGATGGCCGCCTGCAACGCATTGGCGAAGCCGCGCACCGGCGACGCATCGGCCACGCGCGCCTTCAGCTCGGCCAGCGGCATGCGGGCGCTGCGCTCGGCCACCTCCTGCGTCTTGCGGGCGAGGATGGTGTTGAGGATGTCGCTCATGGTTCTGCTTTCCTGGAAGCGGTAAGACGGATCGGATGGTCGGGGAAGGGTCAGCCGGCCAGCGCGCGGCTGGCGGCGACGTACTGTTCCATGCGCGCGCGGGCGCTGCCGTCGGCGATGGCCTGGCGCGCGCGCGCCAGGCCGTCGGCGATGCTGTCGGCCACGCCGGCCACGTACAGCGCGGCGCCGGCGTTGAGCGCGACGATGTCGTTGGCCGGGCCGGGCTGGTTGTCGAGCACGCCGCGCAGCATGGCGATGGACTCTTCCGGATCGGCGACCTTGAGATTGCGGCTGGCCGACATGGCGATGCCGAAGTCTTCCGGGTGGATCTCGTACTCGCGTACCTTGCCGTCGCGCAGCTCGCCGACCAGGGTGCCGGCGCCCAGCGAGATCTCGTCCATGTTGTCGCGGCCCCACACCACCAGCGCGCGTTCGGCGCCGAGTTCGCGCAGCACGCGCGCCTGGATGCCGACCAGGTCGGGATGGAACACGCCCATCAGGATGTTGGTCGCGCCGACCGGATTGGTCAGCGGGCCGAGGATGTTGAAGATGGTGCGCACGCCCATCTCGCGGCGTACCGGCGCCACCACCTTCATCGCCGGGTGGTGCATCGGCGCGAACATGAAGCCGATGCCGGTCTGTTCGATGGCGCGCGCCACCTGCCCGGGATTGAGCTCGATCACCGCGCCCAGCGCCTCCACCGCATCGGCGCTGCCGGACTTGGACGACACGCTGCGGTTGCCGTGCTTGGCCACCTTGGCGCCGGCGGCGGCGACCACGAACATCGAGCAGGTGGAGATGTTGAAGGTGTGCGAACCGTCGCCGCCGGTGCCGACGATGTCGACCAGATGGGTCTTGTCGGCCACCGCCACCGGCAACGCGAACTCGCGCATCACCGTGGCCGCGCCGGCGATCTCGCCGACGGTTTCCTTCTTCACCCGCAGACCGGTGAGGATGGCCGCGGTCATGGTCGGGGAAACCTCGCCGCGCATGATCTGCCGCATCAGGTCGACCATCTCGTCGAAGAAGATCTCGCGGTGTTCGATGGTGCGTTGCAGGGCTTCCTGCGCGGTGATGGTCATGACAACTCCAGAAATCAGGAAATAACGATGTAGTCGCTTTGGCTGTGGATGCCCGCGTGCGCCCCGCGCAGCAGCTGCACGTGCAGACCGCCGATCGGGCCTACCGGCAAGCAGCTGTCTACTTCCAGCAGGGCATCACGGTGCGGCTTGATCCACTGCGCGGCGGCCTGTGCCAGCGCCTTGCGCTTGGCCTCGACCGCATTGGCGGCAACCACCAGCAGGTATCGGTGGTCCTCGCCGAACTGGCCATCGACGTAACCGCCAAGGTTGACGAAGAACAGCGTCGGTGCATCCGCGGCGGGCGCGTCCGGCGACAGGCGCACCTGCCAGTCCTCGACGCCATCCACCGTCATCCACGAATCCAGGTGCAGGCCGGCCGCTTCACCAAACCATTGCTGGCGCAGCTGCGGGTAGGTCTGCTCGATGCCGGGCCCTACCGCGAACACCACGTCATGCACTTCGGTATTGGCGCGCGCATGGCGGCCACCGAGCATCACCACGAACAGGCGCAAGTCTTCCAGGCTCACGGTGTCGGCCTTGCGGTCAATGCCAGGCGCAGGCCGAAGCCGATGAACAGCACGCCGGCCACCTTGTCCAGCCACTGCATGCCACGCGCGGCCCAGCGGCTGCTGCGCACGCGGTCGGCGGCCAGCACATAGGCGGCATTGATCGGCAGCGCGTTGACGGTGAACACCAGCCCAAGCAAGGCGAACGCCAAGGCCTTGTTCTGCACCGACGGGGCGATGAACTGCGGCAGGAAGGCGAGGAAGAACAGCACCACCTTCGGGTTCAGCACATTGGTCAGGAAGCCACCGGCAAATACCTGCCACCACGAGCCGACGCTACCGCTGTTGGCGGCGATATCGGCCTGCAGGGTCGACTCGCCGGTATTGCGCAGCAGGCGCACGCCCACCCACAGCAGATAGGCCGCGCCGACCCACTTGATCACCGTGAACAAGATGGCCGAGGTTGCCAGCAGCACGCCCAGCCCCAGCGAGGCCAGCGCCACATGCACCAGGCAACCGGCACTGATACCGGCGATGGCGGCAAAGCCGGTGCGGCGCCCGCCGCGCAGCGAGCGGCTGACGATGTAGAGCACGTCCGGACCCGGCGTCAGGTTCAACACCCACCCGGCCAGCATGAACAGCAGCAGTTGCGCCGGTTCGATCAGCACGTGCGGTCCAGGAAATTCTTCATCAGCGCGTGGCCGTGCTGGGTCAGGATGGACTCGGGATGGAACTGCACGCCTTCCACCGGGTATTCGCGATGGCGCAGGCCCATGATCTCCTCCATCGAACCATCGGCATTCTCGGTCCAGGCGGTGATTTCCAGCTCGGCCGGCAGCGCGTTCTTGTCCACCACCAGCGAGTGATAGCGGGTGGCCTCGTAGCGGTCCGGCAGGCCGGCGAACACGCCCTTGCCTTCATGGCGGATCGGCGAGGTCTTGCCGTGCATGATGTTGCCGGCGCGGATCACGCGGCCGCCATAGACCTGGCCGATGCCCTGGTGGCCCAGGCATACGCCGAGGACCGGGATGGACGGCCCGAGGCGGCGGATCACCTCCAGCGACACGCCGGCGTCGTCGGGCGTCTTCGGCCCCGGCGACACCACGATGTGCGAAGGCTGCAGCGCGGCGATCTGCTCGACGCTCAGCGCGTCGTTGCGCACCACCTTCACCTCGGCACCCAGTATCTGCAGGTACTGCACGAGGTTGAAGGTGAAGCTGTCGTAGTTGTCGATCATCAACAGCATGGTTCAGTTTCCGTCGCTAATCAGGAAGATGGCGTAGACGTTTTCGGTGTAGGTGATGGGTGCGGCCGTGAGCAGCTCGCCAGCTGCAGATGCAGCCGCAACCTGGTTGCGGCTGCCGGACACCTGCACCCGATCCAGCGAGCCGCCACGCTCGTAGAAATCGCCGCCGCTATTGACGTTTGGCCAGCTGCCGGCCTGCACGCCATAGGCAAAACTGGGGGCGACGTCGGAAATCGTATAAAGGCCAATAATCTTCGCCCCATAGGCATCCGCCAGCCCCTTGGCCGACGCGCGCGTCTGCGCTGCCGCTTCGGCCTTGAGTTCGGCACGCAGGCGTAGCTCACCCGAGTACTTCGGGGTGGCGGTGCGCACCTGAATCTCCTTGCTGGCCTTCAACTCGGCAAGAAAGTCCCGCAACTGCTCTGGATTCTCGAAGGCGCCTTCCAGGTCACGGCTGACAGCCGTGCCCGCGAACACTTCCTCATCGTCTTTGTAGCGTGTGGACGGCTCGATGCTCAGGTTATCCATGCGCACCGTCTCCGCGATGGCACGATGCCTGGCGAACAAACCCATGATCCGCTCGGCATTGGCTTGAACCTTGCGGCGAGCGATATCGGTCTGCATGTCCACCGATTCCAGCGCGACCTTCACCACGAAGCGATCCGGCATCACCTTGCGGCTTGCATCCCCCTTCACCAGCAGATGCGGTTGCGAGGGAACCGAGTTGGCCTGCGCCCACGCCTGCGGAACCACGGCAGCCAGCAACGCCGACCACAGCAACATGCGGGAAAACTTCATGCGGCACTCCTTGTCATGGCGAGAGGAACGGCATTTACGTCGGAAACCGGCGGCGCTGAGGCAAGGGTCAAAGCCCCTTCGCCGCCTGCGCCACCGCACGGAACAGCGCGCGGCCCTTGTTCATGGTCTCGTGCCACTCCGCATCCGGGTCCGAGTCGTAGACCACGCCGCCGCCGGCCTGCACGTACAGGTAGCCGTCCTGGATGACCGCGGTGCGGATGGCGATGGCGGTGTCGGCGTCGCCGTGCCAGCCGATGTAGCCGACCGCTCCGGAGTACACGTTTCGCTTGACCGGCTCCAGCTCGCGGATGATCTCCAGCGCGCGGATCTTCGGCGCGCCGCTGACGGTGCCGGCCGGGAAGGTGGCGCGCAGCACGTCGCTGTAGCTCAGCCCGGCCTTCAGCGTGCCGGTGACCTCGCTGACGATGTGCATGACATGGCTGTAGCGCTCGATCACGAACTGCTCGCCCACCTTGACCGTGCCCGGCTCGGCGACGCGACCGACGTCGTTGCGCCCCAGGTCGATCAGCATCACGTGCTCGGCGCGCTCCTTGGGATCGGCCAGCAGCTCGACTTCCAGCGCCTTGTCCAGCTCCGGCGTGGCGCCGCGCGGGCGGGTGCCGGCGATGGGGCGCACGGTGACGATGCCGTCGCGCAGGCGCGCCAGGATCTCCGGCGAGGAGCCCACCACCTGGGTGCCGCCGACGTCGATGAAATACATGTATGGCGACGGATTCAGCGCGCGCAGCGCGCGGTACACGTCGATCGGCCGCGCACGGAACGGCACGCGCAGGCGCTGGCTCGGCACCACCTGGAAGATGTCGCCGGCGCGCACGTAGTCCTGCGCCCTGCGCACCACGTCGTGGTACTGCTCGCGGGTGAAGGAGGACTGGAAATCCTGCTCGTCGATGGCGTCGGACACCTGCGCCTGCGGGTAGCCGGCGCCGGCCTGGCGCAGCCGATGCGCCAGTTCGTCGAGGCGGCGGTTGGCGCGCGCCCAGGCCTGCGGCTGGGTCGGATCGGCATGCACGATCAGGTACAGCCGGCCCTTGAGGTTGTCGAACACCGCCAGTTCTTCGGACAGCATCAGGTAGATGTCCGGCGTGCCGAGTTCGTCGGGCTTGTCGCCGGCGCCCAGGTGCGGCTCGATGTACTGGATGCACTCGAAGCCGAACCAGCCGACCAGGCCCCCGGTGAAGCCCGGCAGGCCCTCCAGCTGCGGCACCGAATACTGGTTGCGCAGCACTTCCACTTCGGCCAGCGGATCGGCCACTTCGCGGCGTTCGACCACTTCGCCCAGCTCGCTGACTTCCAGCGTATGCCCACGGAAGCTGTAGATGCGCCGCGCCGGCAGGCCGATGATCGAATAGCGGCCGAAGCGTTCACCGCCCTCGACCGATTCGAACAGGTAGGTATGCGGACCGTCGGCGAGCTTCAGGTAGACCGAGAGCGGCGTGTCCAGGTCGGACAGCACTTCGCGGACGACGGGAACGAAATTACGGGAGCCGGGGGTATGGCCTTCAGCGGCCTGCTGCTGGAACTGCTCGAACGTGATCAAGACGGTCTTCCTTCCGGAAATCGGTGGTGGCGGTACGGACGACGGCAACGGGCCACCATCGCCACCAGCGGCGAGCGGAAGAAAGGGAACGCTTGGTCGTCAGATTGGACACCGCGCAACTGTACCGCAAATGGGCGGCCGCGGGTGCCGCGGCACCGCCACGGAACACTTGCAGGGGCAACTGTTCACGCCCGTCCCATGGTGCTTTCGGGCGGCCATGCCGCGGTTGTCGCCCACCTCAATCCATGGCAGGTGGATGCCGCCGCGGCAGGTGGAGGGTCACGCACAGCCCCGGATTGCCATCGGGACCGGCGTCGCCGTCGGACAGGACGATGGTGCCGCGGTGGCGGGCGACGATGGCGCGCACCAGACTCAAGCCCAGCCCGGTGCCGGGCTGGCCGCGGTCGGCCTGCAGGCGCTGGAACCGATCGAACACGCGCTGACGGTCGCCCTCGGGGATGCCGGGGCCTTCATCGCGGATGCTCAGTTCGGCCTGCTCGCCCGCCGCGGCCATGGCGATGGTGACGGTACCACCGGCCGGCCCGTACTTGAGCGCGTTGTCGAGCAGGTTCACCAGCACCTGGAACAACTGGTCCGGATCGCCCATCACCTGCAGCGGTTCGCCCAGGACGCGCAGCCGCATGCCGCGCTGGGCGGCGACCGGCTGGTAGAGCTCGACCACATCGTCGATCAACCGGTCCAGATCCACGACGGAGGCATCGCCGGCGGTCGCCGGCTGCGCCTCGATCCGCGACAGGCGCAGCAGCGCGGAGAAGGACTGCAGCAGGCCATCGGTTTCCGCCAGCCCCGCCTCCAGTTCGGCCAGCGCCGCCGGCGAGCCGGCGATGGCCGGTACGTCGCGCATCGATTCCAGCCGCGTGCGCAGGCGGCTCAGCGGGGTGCGCAGGTCGTGCGCGATGTGGTCGGTGGCATGGCGGACCGCGTCGAGCAGCGCCTGGATCCGGTCCAGCATGCCATTGAAGCGCAGCGCGACGCGGTCGAACGCATCGCCGCTGCCGTCGCTGTGCACGCGCAGGTCCATTTCGCCGGCGGCCACGCGCTCGGCGGTGCGGTCCAGGCTGCCCAGGCGCCGCGCCACCCAGCGCGAAGTCCAGCGCCCGACCATCGCGCCCATCACCGCCGCGGCCAGCAGCGCCGCCAGTGCCGAGTGCAGGATCAGGCGCAGGAAGCCGTCTTCCGAGCGCATGCGCAGGCCGGCGACCAGGTATTGACCGTTGTCCAGCAGCTGCTGGTGCGCGATCACCCGCGGGTCGTCGTCGGACTCCTCGTCGATGAACTCCAGCCAATGCGCGCTCGCGCTCCAGCCGGGCAGGGCCGCCAGCGTGCCGGCGATGACCCTGCCGTCGGCGTCCAGCAGCAGGTAGACCATGTCCGGATCGTCCGGAGTTTGGATGCGCCCCAGCAGTTCCTCGCGCAGCCGCGCGTAACCGGCGTGACGGTAGAGATCGCGCAGCCCGGCCGCATCGGTGCGTACTACTTCGTGCGCATCGCGTTCGAGCAGGGTCGACACCGCCGCGTAGATGCCGGTGCCGAGCAGGATGAAGGACAGCAGGAAGGCGATGGACACCGCCAGCGCCAGCCGCGAGGTGGTGGAGCGCAGCAGGCGCATCAATCGCCGAGCCGGTAGCCGGCGCCGCGCACCGTGTGCAGCAGCGGCGTGGCGAAGCCGTGGTCGATCTTCTGCCGCAGGCGGCTGATGTGCACGTCGATCACATTGGTCTGCGGATCGAAGTGGTAGTTCCACACCGACTCCAGCAGCATCGTGCGGGTGACCACGCGGCCGGCGTTGCGCATCAGGTATTCGAGCAGCATGAACTCGCGCGGCAGCAGTTCGATGGCGCGGCCGCCGCGCGAGGCGGCGCGGCGCAGCAGGTCCAGTTCCAGGTCGGCGACCTGCAGCCGCGTCGACGGCGCGGCCTGCGACGCGGCCGGACTGCGGCGCGACAACCCGTCAAGCCGGGCGCTGAGCTCGGCGAAGGCGAAGGGCTTGACCAGATAGTCGTCGGCGCCGGCGCGCAGGCCTTCGACGCGGTGGTCGACGTCGGCCAGCGCGGTCAGCAGCAGCACCGGCACCGCATTGCCGGCACCGCGCAGCGTGCGCAGCACGGTGAGGCCGTCCAGCCCGGGGAGCATGCGGTCCAGCACGACCGCCGCATAGGCTTCGGTCGTGGCCATGAACAGGCCGTCGCGGCCGTTGTCCACGCAGTCGACGACGTGCCCGTCCTCGCGCAGCCCCTTGGCGATGAATGCCGAAATCTGCGTATCGTCCTCGACGACCAGTATGCGCATGGAGGCGTGGGTGTGGCCTGGGTGGAGGAAGCATAGCGCCGGCGGCGGCGCCGCTGGCAGGCCCGCGGTCCGGCTCAATGCGTCGCGGCGGGGGCGGCGGGCGGATTGCGGCGGCCGGTGGCTGGCGCGCGGCGTTCGCACTTGCCCAAGGCGCTGCGCTTGAGGCAGCGTGGCGGCGCCTTCGCCACCACGGGCGGCGGCCTTGAAGAGGGAGAACTGGAACTGGGAACCGGCGGCGTGACAGGCCCGGCAACGGCGCCCCCCGCCATCGCGCCGCCAAGGACGGCGAGCAGGACCAAGGCCATCGCCCGATGCAGGCGGCGGATATTCGCGTTCATTGCCCTGCCCTCCGTCACGCTGACCGGACCGGACACAGGCGGGCCACGCCGGCCCATGGACCGGCGTGGCCATCCCGAGCCAGGAACTTACTTGCTGCCCGCACCCGAGGTCGGGGCGGCGACCGCCGGCTTGGCGGTGGCGGCGCGGTGGTGATGCTTCTTGCCGTGGTGCTTGGCGGCCGGCGCGGCGGCCATCTTGGCGGCGGGGGCCATCTGCGTGGCCGGCGCCGCCGGGGTGGCGGGCGTGGCCGGGGCGGTCGACTGCGCGGCGAACGCGGTGCCGGCGCCCAGGGTCAGGCCGACGGCGAGGAGAAGGGCGGAGGTCTTCATATGCGTGATCCTTTGGGCTGGCTGCAGGGTGGAGGTTCAGGAGGATGGTGTTTCCAACCATCGAGGACAGGTTGCGCCACGCCGGCTAACGGGAACGTGGCGCACGCATGAACGCTCTGTAATGTCCGCCACTGCCACGAAGCGGCAATGCTGCCGTCATCGTCGCGTCATCGCCCGTCCGGAGAATGGAAGGCCATAGCAGGGATGATGGATGGAGGCAGGATCAGCCTCCCACGAATTCCCCCGGCCGTGGCGGCGACGCCACGGCCTTTTTTTTATTCCCATCACTTCCCGGAAGCGGAGTACGCGAGGCGCATGACGAGCTGCGTCCGGCGGAGCTTGTGAGGCCCCGCAGGGTGGGCCTTGCCCCGCTCTACAAGACGGCAGGTTCTGTAGCGCCAGGCAACGCCCGGCGGGGCTTCACCGGGAAAGCTTCAGCGGGGCGTTGCCCCGCTCTACAAGACAGCGGGTTCTGTAGCGCCGGGCAGCGCGCGGCGGGGCTTCGCCGGGAAGGCTTCAGCGGGGCGTTGCCCCGCTCTACAAGACAGCGGGTTCTGTAGCGCCGGGCAGCGCCCGGCGGGGCTTCGCCGGGAAAGCTTCAGCGGGGCGCCGCCCCGCTCTACAAGGCGGCGGGTTCTGTAGCGCCGGGCAACGCCCGGCGGGGCTTCACCGGGAAAGCTTCAGCGGGGCCTTGCCCCGCTCTACAAGGCGGTGGGTTCTGTAGCGCCGGCAGCGCCCGCGGGGCTTCGCCGGGAAAGCCTCAGCGGGGCGTTGCCCCGCTCTACAAGGCGGCGGGTTCTGTAGCGCCGGACAGCGCCCGGCGGGGCTTCACCGGGAAAGCTTCAGCGGGGCGTTGCCCCGCTCTACGAGGCGGCAGGTTCTGTAGCGCCGGGCAGCGCCCGGCGGGGCTTCACCGGGAAAGCTTCAGCGGGGCCTTGCCCCGCTCTACGAGGCGGTGGTGTTCCGTGCAGCGCCCGGAGTCCGCGTGTTTCAGCCTTCGGCGAACCGCCGCAGGGCATCGCCCTGCAGCCGGTACACGGTCCACTCGTCCTGCGGCAGCGCGCCGGCGGCGCGGTAGAAATCGATCGCCGGCGTGTTCCAGTCCAGCACCGACCATTCGAAACGGCCGCAGCCCTGCGCCACCGCCAACCGCGCGATGTGCTGCAGCAGCGCCTTGCCCGCGCCGCATCCGCGATGTTCCGGGCTGACGTACAGGTCTTCCAGGTAGATGCCGTTGCGGCCCAGCCAGGTGGAGTAGTTGTAGAAATACACCGCGTAACCGATGGCCTTGCCGTCGCGCTCGCAGACCAGCGCCTGCGCCTTGGCACCGGCGCCGAACAGGCTGGCGCGGATGCCGGCCTCGTCGGTCTGCACCGACGATTCGGCTCTTTCGTAGATCGCCAGTTCGCGGATGAAATGCAGGATCAGGCCGGCGTCATCGGCGACGGCTGGACGGATGTTCAACTCTGGCATCTCAACCTCGCTCAGCAGGGAACGCCGCATTCTGCCAACACCGCACCGGGCTGTCCCCTGTTACTCCCAGCCTGGCGTCGGACCTTTCTCGTCACGGACGATGAATACGCCGTCGAAATAGTCACCCCAGTTCTCGACGCGGAATTCCCCGAACAACCGTGACGCGACCCGCCCCATCGCACTCAAGCGTGTGCCGTCCAGATAGTCCACCGGACCGGCAGCTGCGGACGCTTCTCTTTCCAATGCAATGAAGGGAACTGGTGCCAACCGCCGCACAGGTCCTCCAGCCATCCGCGACCAACCATCCAGTGCGGTTCCACCAATGGCGGCGAAATCGCCACCGAACCGCTCTGCCAGCAACGCGCCCATCGACGACGCCCGCTCCGGAACGCTCTTGCGGGCAGCATGCACGTTTGCGGTCCAGATGACGATCCGCGCATCCCCGGGTAGCCGCTCCAGGTACCAGAGCACATTCCGATACATCACATCGTCGCGCGGGACAACGGATGCTCCTCCAGCGGTCCGATGATGATAGGTGGCTAGATTCCCAAGCATATGCGGTTCGTTTTCACTCAAAGACCGAACCACGGAATCCCGCGCGTGCCGCGCGTGCCGCGCGCAATCGTCCAGCAACCGCTGTTCCGCAGCGTCATAGGGGACGCTGTCGTCATAGCTCCAGAGCAGATTTCTTTCCACGGCATTTTTACATGCCATGCCCTCGTCACCCGGCAATCGACGCCCTACCAGCGCCGGAAGCACCGTCATTGCATAAACGCTTGTCGCACTGACCTGATCGTCCAGGCCGCCGACCAAAAGCCGGCGCTGCATCGAGGAGACCATCAACCATCGACGCCAGTCGGCAAGTTCCTGCACCCACCAGAACCGGCCGATCGCATTGTCCAGTTGCCGCTGCCCGGCGGCTCCCTCTTCCAAGCCATGCTCAAAGCCCAGGAAATCGTAGATCGGCGCTTCAAACAGGACAGCATCGAACCCGCACTGATCGACCAGCCTCCGCACCACCTCGGCCTTGAACCGGAATGCCGATGCCTCGCCATGGCTGGGGAGTTCTCCCAAGGCGACCACACGCTTGGCGCAGAGGGTTTCGACCACCGATACCGGGTCTGGCTGGGCTTGCGAGTTTCCGCTCCAGATGAGGCACGCCAATATCGTCCCCCGACAGAAGGCTGCGAAGCGCCGGCCCTGGAGGCAAAGCCTCATGTCATGCCCAGCCGCAGAGGGAGAGGCCTGCTTGCCTCAGCCCCGCGCCGCGGCGACGTTGCCGCGCATCTGCGCGATCACCTGTGCGTAGTCCGGGGCGTTGAAGATGGCCGAGCCGGCGACGAAGGCATCGGCGCCGGCCGCGGCGATCTGCCCGATGTTGTCGGCCTTCACGCCGCCATCGACTTCCAGGATCACCGGCTTGCCGCGCTTGTCGATCATCGCCCGCACCGCGCGCAGCTTGTCCAGCGTGGAGGGAATGAAGGCCTGGCCGCCGAAGCCGGGGTTGACCGACATCAGCAGCACCAGGTCCAGGTCTTCCAGCACCCAGTCCAGCACTTCCACCGGCGTGCCCGGGTTCAGCACCAGGCCGGCCTTGCAGCCGTGCGACTTGATCAGCTGGATGGTGCGGTGGACGTGCTTCGAGGCCTCCGGATGGAAGCTGATGAGGCTGGCGCCGGCTTCGGCGAAGTCCGGCACGATGCGGTCCACCGGTTCGACCATCAGGTGCACGTCGATCGGCGCGGTCACGCCGTGCTTGCGCAGCGCCTGGCAGACCATCGGGCCGATGGTCAGGTTGGGCACGTAATGGTTGTCCATCACGTCGAAATGGACCCAGTCGGCGCCGGCGGCGATGACGTTGTCGACTTCCTCGCCGAGCCGGGCGAAATCGGCCGAGAGGATGGACGGGGCGATGATGCAGTTGGACATGTCGGAGCCTTTCAGCGCTTGCGCAGGGATTTGATGCGGTCGTAGGCGGCGTTGATCTGCCGGGCCTTCCTTTCGGCCTGGGCGCGCAGTTCGGGCGCGGCGCCGGCCACCTTGTCGGGGTGGTACTGGGAAATCAGGCGGCGATAGGCCAGGTCGATCTCGGCGTCGGTGGCATCGCGGGTGACGCCCAGTTCGCGGTAGGGCAGGTCCTTGCCCAGCTTGAACCAGTCGTTGTCGAACGCGTGCCCCAGCAGCATGCCCACCACCGCGCCGAACAGCGGGTTGGGCCTGAACAGCAGGGCGCCGGCGATGAATCCCAGCAGTTTTCCGTACCAGCGCATGGGTGGGGCTGTGGCCTTGACAGATCGGACGCGCATTTTATGCCACAGCGGCCCCGGACGGCCTTACACTAGGCCGCCCGCCGTCCGCCGCGGGCCCCCCGGGTCCTGTGCCGACGGCTTCATCGCCAAGTTCCAGGAGTGCCCGTGCCGACCACGCTGCTGCAATCCGATCTTCCCGGCCTGCCCTTGCGCCACCGCGGCAAGGTGCGCGATGTATTCGATATCCCGCGCGAACGTCTGCCCGCCGACACGCCTGCCGGCGACTACCTGCTGATCGTGGCCACCGACCGCCTGTCCGCGTTCGACGTGGTGCTGCCCGACCCGATTCCCGGCAAGGGCGAGATGCTGTGCCAGGTGTCGAACTTCTGGTTCGGCAAGACCGAACACCTGATGCCCAACCACCTGACCGGCATCGACGTGGCCAGCGTGCTGCCCGAGGGCGTGGACCCGGCGTTGTACGCCAGGCGCGCGGTGGTGACGAAGAAGCTGAAGCCGGTGCCGGTGGAAGCCATCGCCCGCGGCTACCTGATCGGCAGCGGCTGGAAGGACTACCAGCGCACCGGCCAGGTCAGCGGCATCAAGCTGCCCGACGGCCTGCAGCAGGCGCAGCAGCTGCCCGAGCCGATCTTCACCCCGTCCACCAAGGCGGCGGTGGGCGACCACGACGAGAACATCGACTTCGATGCGATGGTCAAGGCGGTGGGCGCCGACCTGGCCGAAAAGGTGCGCGACGCCACCCTGCGCATCTACAAGTTCGCCGCCGCCTATGCCGCCGAGCGCGGCATCCTGCTGGCCGACACCAAGTTCGAGTTCGGCACCGACGCCGACGGCCGCCTGTACATCATGGACGAGATGCTGACGCCGGATTCCTCGCGTTACTGGCCGGCCGACGAGTACGAGGTCGGCACCAGCCCGCCGAGCTACGACAAGCAGTTCGTGCGCGACTACCTGGAAACGCTGGACTGGAACAAGACCGCCCCCGGCCCGGAGCTGCCGGCCGAGGTGATCTCGCGGACCCGCGACAAGTACGCCGAAGCCCTGCAGAAGCTGGCCGGCATCCACATCGACTGACCACCGGCGCGCCCGCCCGGGCGCGCCCCACACGCCCCGCCGGGAGAAGAGGCAGCATGGACATGAGCGCCGCACGCCCCATCGACCGCTGGTTCGCCAGTTATTCCGGCGACCATCGCAATGCCACCAACCAGGCCATCCACGTGGTCGCGGTGCCGGCCATCGCGTGGTCGGTGATCGCCCTGCTGTGGTGCATCCCGCCGCTGCTGCCGTGGTTCCAGTACGGCATCTGGGCGGCGCTGGCGATGTTCGGCGCCTGGGCGTACTACAACCGCCTGTCGCGGCCGCTGGGCATCGGCATGCTGATCCTGTTCTTCATCTCCGGCTGCCTGTGCCGGCTGCTGGAAGACCGCATCGGCCTGCGCGGCCTGCTTTTCTCCGGCATCGGCGTGTTCGTGGTGGCATGGATCGCGCAGTTCATCGGCCATCACATCGAAGGCCGCCGGCCCAGCTTCCTCACCGACCTGACGTATCTGCTGATCGGCCCGATCTGGGTACTGGCCAAGCTGTACCGCCAGTTCGGCTGGAAGTACTGAACGCCCCGTCCCTTGAGGGAAAGCCCGTCCGTCCGGATCGCGGATACCCCTGTAGCGCCCGGCAACGCCCGGCGGGGTTTTGGGTGATACCCCAGCGGGGCGCTGCCCCGCTCTACAGGATGAGCGCTGCGGCTATGTAGCGCCGGGCAACGCCCGGCGGGGTTTTGCCGGTGATGCCCCAGCGGGGCGCTGCCCCGCTCTACAGGACGAGCCCTGCAGCTCTGTAGCGCCGGGCGACGCCCGGCGGGGCTTTGCCGGTGATGCCCCGGCCGAACGCTGCCCCGCTCTACAGGCCGAACATGTCCCGGGTCGGCAGGAACGGACGCGGCGCATAGCCGAAATCGCGCTGCGCCGGGCCGATGTCGAACACCAGCGGCTCGCGCATACGCGCCAGCGCGGCGGCGTTCATGCCGCGCAGGCGGCCGGCGGCATGGGCCAGCGCCAGCGCGGTGCGGAACAGGGGCGCCGGTACGCGCAGCAGTCGCGGTTGCGGCTGCAGCGCAGCCAGCACCCGCCGCACCATTTCCGCATAGCCCAGGCGTTCGCCGCCCCCCAGCGCATAGGCGCGCCCGGCCGTGTCCGGATGCCGCGGCACCTGCAGCGCGGCGTCGGCCAGGTCCTGCACGTGCACCGGCTGGCGCAGGCCATCGGCTCCGGAGGGCAATACGAACACCCCTGCGCGTGACGCCAACCGAGCAATCGCGGTCAACGTGACGTCGCGGCCGGCGCCGTAGACCAGGGTGGGTCGCAGCACCGTCGCCGCCGCGCCGCGGTCGCGCGCGGTGGCGAACAGGAGGGACTCGGCCTCGCGCAGCCGGCGGGCGACGTCGCGCTCGGCCGCTTCGCTCGAATCCTCCTTGACCTCGACGCTGGTGGAACCGAATGCGACCACGCGCGGTGCGGCGATGCCTGATGCCGCGTACCAACGCGCGAAGTGATCGAGCGGGCCGCAGCTGAACACCGCGTCGAACGGACACGCGTCCTGCCAGTCGCCGGACAGATCGCCCTGCCGCCACGCCAGCCCCGGTGCCGGCGCGCGCGGCGCGCGCGATACCGCGCTGACCTGCCAGCCATCGGCCAGCAGCCCGGCCAGCACCCGCTCGCCGATCTGTCCGCTGCCGCCGAACACCAGCGCGCGCCGCGGCGTCTTTTGGTCGTGTCGCCCTGCTTCCATGGCGAAAGGATAGGCGATCGGAACAGGCTGACGCCCAGCGGGTAGACTCGGCGCGACCGACCTGCCGAGGACGCCATGCCGAACTCCCGCTCCGCGCCGCCGGGCGCCATCCTGCTGGCCACCGACCTGAGTGCGCGCTGCGACCGCGCCCTGTCGCGCGCCCTGCAGCTGGCGCGGCAATGGAATGCGCGGCTGGTGGTGGCGACCGTGCTGCCGCCGGTGCCGGCGCAGCGGATGATCGCCGGCATCCTCGACGCGCCCGACCCGCTGGTCCGCGAGCATGCCCGCCAATCCGTGGAATGGCGGTTGCGCCTCGACCTGGGCGCCGAGGCCGACGGCATCGCGCTGGAAGTGCGCATCGGCGAAGGCCATGTCGGCCGCGCCTTGCTGCAGCTCGCTGCCGAAGCCGGCTGCGGCCTGATCGTGACCGGGATCGCCAGCGATCCGGCGTTCGAGTTGCCCGCACTCGGTTCGAGCGTGCTGTGGCTGACCCGGCATTGCCCGCTGCCGCTGCTGGTCGTGCACCGGCGCGTACGCGCGCCCTACCGCAACCTGGCCGTGGCTACGGATTTCTCGGAAAGCGCCCGCCACGCGACCTGTCAGGCGCTGGACCTGTTCGGCCCGCCGTTGCGGCTGGCGCTGGTGCATGCGCTGGAAACGCCGGGCAGCGCGCTGCTGGCCGGCGACCGCGAGATGCTGCAGGCGCAGGCCCGGCTGCGCGCGAACGAGCAGGCCCGCGATTTCCAGGCCGGCCTGCCGACCCTGGCGGCGCCGGGCCAGGTGCAGGCCGTGATCGAGCCTGGCGATCCGGCGCGACTGCTGCGCCAGCATGCCGAGGCCGAGGACATCGACCTGGCGGTGGTCGGCACGCATGGCCGCGGCGCGCTGTTCGAACTGCTGATCGGCAGTGTCGCGCGGCGCCTGGTCGCCACCCTGGAAACGGACACGCTGCTGGTCCGCGATCCGCGCTCGCTGCCACCACAACCGGAACCCTGAGGCCCGCCTGCCGCTCCGGCAGGCGCCAACTCCTCCTGTCCCTGCCCACGGCATGCCTTCGCCCGGCATGCGCAACGAAGCATCGCTCCACGCGTTGCACGCGGATGCGCCAGTGGCCGCGTCCGCCGCGCCATGCCCCACCAGGCGCGCTCCCCGGCCATCGGGCAGCCACCCGCCGGACACCTGCGCGGACCGGCGCCAGGGCAGGCGCGGCGCGCTCGCCGGCACGCGCGGAACCCGAACGGTCCGTTCATGTATGGGGTTCCGGTAGCAAAAAAGCGCCTGTTAGACTGCAAAACCTGCTCGCGAATCCCGCATTCCCTGCATGACATCCGTTCTCCCCCTGCTGCTCGCGCTGCCATTCCTGATGGCCGCGCTCATCGCCCTGCACGCCCGCCTGTCACGTACGGCGGCCGCGTGGCTGGCCGGCGCGGCGCCGCTGCTGGGCCTGGTGCTGCTCGGAGCGATGACGCCTGCCGTGCTCGATGGCGCGGTGCTGCGCGAGAGCTGGGCCTGGCTGCCGCGGATCGGGCTGGACGCCACCCTGCGCCTGGACGGGCTGGCCTGGATGTTCGCCGGCCTGGTGCTGGGCATCGGCGCGCTGGTGGTGCTGTACGCGCACTACTACCTCTCCGCACAGGACAGCGCGCGCCGCTTCTACAGCTGCCTGCTGCTGTTCATGGGCGCGATGCTGGGCATGGTGCTGTCCGGCAACCTGCTGCTGCTGATGGTGTTCTGGGAGCTGACCAGCATCAGTTCGTTCCTGCTGATCGGCTTCTGGTCGCACCGCAGGGACGCGCGCGAAGGCGCGCGCATGGCCTTCGTCGTCACCGGCGGCGGCGGGCTGGCGCTGCTCGCCGGCGTGTTGCTGATCGGGCGCATCGTCGGCAGCTTCGACCTGGACGTGGTGCTGGCCTCCGGCGAGCTGATCCGCAGCAGCCCTCTGTATCCGTGGGCGCTGCTGCTGGTGCTGGCCGGCATCTTCACCAAGAGCGCGCAGTTCCCCTTCCACTTCTGGCTGCCGCACGCCATGGCCGCGCCGACGCCGGTGTCGGCCTACCTGCATTCGGCGACGATGGTGAAGGCCGGCGTGTTCCTGCTGGCGCGGCTGCATCCGGCGCTGGCCGGCAGCGAACTGTTCTTCTACCTGGTCAGCGGCATCGGCGCGGCCACCCTGCTGATCGGCGCCTGGAACGCGATCTTCCAGCATGACCTCAAGGGCCTGCTGGCCTACTCGACGATCTCGCACCTGGGCCTGATCACCCTGCTGTTCGGCCTGTCCACGCCGATGGCGGTGGTGGCCGGCGTGTTCCACATCCTCAACCACGCCACCTTCAAGGCCTCGCTGTTCATGGCCGCCGGCATCATCGACCACGAGACCGGCACCCGCGACATGCGCCGGCTCGGCGGCCTGCGCCGGCTGATGCCCATCACCAGCGCGCTGGCGATCATCGCCTCGCTGGCGATGGCCGGCATCCCGCTGCTCAATGGCTTCCTGTCCAAGGAAATGCTGTTCGCCGAGGCGCTGGCCACCGGCGGCCCGCAATGGATGCGCACGGCGATGAGCGGCGCGGCGCTGCTGGCCGGCATCCTCGGCGTGGCCTACAGCCTGCGCTTCGTCCACGACACGTTCTTCGGCAAGGGCCCGCTCGATATCGCGGTGGTGCCGCACGAGCCGCCGCGCTGGATGAAGGTGCCGGTGGAGGTGCTGGTGCTGATCTGCCTGGCGGTCGGCATCGCGCCGGCGCTGACCGTGGCGCCGGTGCTGCAGGCCAGCGCGCAGGCCATCCTCGGCCCGGCCATGCCCGCCTACAGCCTGTCGATCTGGCACGGCTTCAACCTGCCGCTGGCGATGAGCGCGGTCGGCGTGGCCGGCGGCATCGCCCTGTATTTCGGCCTGCGCCGTCTGACCGACCTGTACGCCGCCAGCAACCGACCGCTCGGCAAGCAGCTGTTCCAGCGCGGCATGGACGCGCTGTTCGGGCTGGCCCAGCGCCTCACCCATACCCTGGCCAACGGCAGCCTGCAGCGCATGCTGCTGGCGCTGGTGCTGGTCGCGGTGGTGGTGGCCGCCGCGCCCTATGCCGCCGCGCCGTCGCTCCCCGACTGGCCGACGGCGCAGCCGATGCCGCTGCTGGGCTGGGCGCTGTGGCTGGTGATGCTGGCCTGCGCGCTGGGCGCGCTGTTCCTGTACCGGCAGCGCCTGCTGGCGGTGATCGTGATGGGCGGTACCGGGCTGATGGTGGCGCTGGCCTTCGTGTTCCTGTCCGCCCCCGACCTGGCCCTGACCCAGCTGATGGTGGAGACGGTGACGCTGGCGCTGATGCTGCTGGGCATGAACTACCTGCCGGCGCAGTCGCCGCCCGAACGCGCGGCGTGGCGCAAACGCCGCGACGCGCTGATCGCCATCGTCGCCGGTGGCGGCCTGGCCGCGCTGGCCTACGCGATGATGACCCTGCCGCCCAACACCATGGCCGGCGAGATGCTGCGGCGCGCGCTACCCGAGGCCTACGGGCACAACGTGGTCAACGTGATCCTGGTCGACTTCCGCGGCTTCGACACCTTCGGCGAGATCACCGTGTTCGGCATCGCCGCGCTGGTTGTGCACGCGCTGCTGCGCCGCTCGCGGATGGCGCCGGAACAGATCATGCCGGGCCCGCCGATCAAGCTGCCGGTGCCGGCGGATCTTGCCCAGATCATGTTCCCGCTGACGTTGACGGTGTCGATCTTCCTGTTCCTGCGCGGCCACAACGCGCCGGGCGGCGGTTTCATCGCCGGCCTGGTGCTGGCGGTGCCGCTGCTGATCCAGTACGTGATCCAGGGCACGGTGTCGGTGGAATCGCGCTTCGGCTTCGACTACATCCGCTGCATCGGCCTGGGCCTGCTGATCGCCCTGCTCAGCGGCGTGGCGTCGATGCTGTTCGGCGTGCCGTTCCTGACCAGCGGCCACCTCGACCTGCACCTGCCGCTGATCGGCGAAGTGCCGCTGGCCAGTGCGATGGGCTTCGACACCGGCGTGTACCTGGTGGTGTTCGGCGGGGTGATGCTGATCCTGTCGATGATGGGCACCATCAAGCCGTCGCGTACGCGCAACGCGCGCAACGGCGAGATCGACATCCACCGCCGTTCGGCGCGCACCGGGGAGATGCACTGATGGAACTGGCCCTGGCAAGCGCGATCGGCGTGCTCACCGCGATCGGCGTGTACCTGCTGCTGCGCGCGCGCAGCTTCGACGTGATCCTGGGCATGACCTTCCTGTCCTATGCCACCAACCTGCTGATCTTCAGCGCCGGGCGGCTGGTCAGCGGCAAGGCGCCGGTACTCAAGGACGGCGTGGCCTCGGACCTGGCGCACTACACCGACCCGCTGCCGCAGGCGCTGGTGCTGACCGCCATCGTCATCGCCTTCGCCATGACCGCGGTCAGCATCGTGCTGGCGATGCGCAGCCGCAGCGACAACCACAGCGACCATGTCGACGCGCATGAGCCCGACGCAGGCCACGGGGGCGGCGCATGACGAACCACCTGCCGATCCTGCCGATCCTGGTGCCGCTGCTGACCGCGGCGCTGTCGCTGTTCGTCGAACACCGCCGCTACGGCCCCCGGGTGCAGCGCAGCGTGGCCTGGTCCGGCATGGCGCTGCTGGCGCTGGTCGAAGCGCTGCTGATCGCCGCCACCAGCCAGGGCGAGGTGATGGTCTACCTGCTCGGCGACTGGCCGGCGCGGCTGGGCATCGCCCTGGTCGCCGACGGCCTGTCCGGCTGGATGCTCGGCACCACCCTGCTGCTGGCCGCGGCCTGCCTGCTGCACGCCTGCACCGGCTGGGACCGGCGCGCGCCGCACTTCCACGCGTTGTTCCAGTTCCAGCTGGTCGGCCTCAACGGCGCCTTCCTGACCGGCGACATCTTCAACCTGTTCGTGTTCTTCGAGGTGCTGCTGATCGCCTCCTACGGCCTGCTGCTGTCCGGCGGCCGCGGCCTGCGCCTGCGCATCGGCCTGCACTACGTGGTGTTCAACGTCTCGGCCTCGACGGTGTTCCTGGTCGCCCTGGGCATGCTCTACGCCACCCTGGGTTCACTCAACATGGCCGAGATCGGCCAGCGCATCGCCGAGCTGCCGCCCTCGCACCTGAAGCTGGCCAAGGCCGCGCTGGGCCTGCTGCTGGTGGTGTTCTGCGCCAAGGCCGCGCTGCTGCCGCTGTACCTGTGGCTGCCCGAGTCGTATGCGCGCGCGCCGGCGGCGGTGGCGGCGCTGTTCGTGATCATGACCAAGGTCGGCCTGTATGCGGTGCTGCGGGTGGGCACGCTGTGGTTCGGCGAAGGCGCCGGCGCGCTGGCCGGCTACGGCGCCGACTGGCTGCTGTGGGCCGGCGCGGCGACGCTGCTGCTGGGCGCGCTCGGCGCGCTGGCGGCGACCCGGCTGCGGGTGCAGGTGGCCTATCTGGTGGTGGTCTCGGCGGCGACGCTGTTCATCGCCTTCGCGCTCGGCAACGCCGGCACGATCTCGGCCGGCCTGTACTACCTGCCGCACAGCACCTTTACTGCCGCCGCCCTGTTCCTGGTCGCCGACCTGATCCGCCGCCGCCGTTTCCGCAACGGCGAACGCGGCGAGCGCGACCTGGCCGCGGCGCTGCCGGGCAAGACCGTGCCCGGCCTGCTGTTCCTGGTCGGCGCGGTGGCGGTGGCCGGGCTGCCGCCGCTGGCCGGCTTCCTGGCCAAGGCCGCGCTGCTGTCGGCGGTGCCGGCCGCACATACGGGCATGGTGTGGGCGGTGGTGCTCGGCGGCGGGCTGCTGGTGATCATCGGCCTGGTGCGCAGCGGCATCCGCCTGTTCTGGCACGTGCCCGGCGAGGACGATGCGGCGCCGCCGCCCGACCCCGACGTACCGGCGCGGCCGTTCGAGACCGCCGCCACCTCCCTGCTGCTGGCCTGCGCGGTGGCGATGAGCGTCTTCGCCGCGCCGCTGATGCGCCAGACCGATGCCATCGCCGCGCAGCTGCTGGCACCGCAGCAGTACCTGCACGACGTGCGCGGCACCGCCCCGCAATCGAGGCAGCCATGAGCCCGCGCCCGTCCCTGCTGCGGCGGTTGTTCCCGTCGCCCGTGCTGTCGATCACCGTTGTCGCGTTCTGGATGGTGATGTCGGCCAGCTTCGACCTCGGCCAGCTGCTGCTGGGCATGCTGCTGGGCGTGGTGATCCCGCTGTTCGCCGCGCGCCTGGACCGCGAGTTCGCCCGCATCGGCTCGCTGCGGCCGCTGCCGCGGCTGGTGGGCGTGATGCTGTGGGACATCCTGCTGTCCAACTTCCGCGTCGCCGCACAGGTACTGGGGCCGGAGCGCCGTCTCACCCCGGGCTTCATCTGGGTGCCGCTGGACATCGGCAACATCCACGGCATCGCCGCGCTCACCAGCCTGATCACCCTCACCCCGGGCACGGTGTCCTCGGCCCTGTCCGACGACCGCCGCCACCTGCTGGTGCACGTGCTGCACCTGGAAGACCCGCAGGCCCTGATCGCCGAGATCAAGTCCCGCTACGAAGCGCCGCTGATGGAGATCTTCCCGTGACCGGACACCTGGTTTTCCAGACCACGCTGGTGGTGTGCATGCACATGGTCGGGCTGGCGATGCTGCTGGCGCTGTGGCGGCTGCTGCGCGGCCCGACCGTGCCCGACCGCATCCTCGCCCTGGACACGCTCTCGGTCACCGCCATCGCCGAACTGATGCTGTTCGGCATGTACATCAACTCGGCGGTCTACTTCGAGGCCGCGCTGGTGATCGCCATGCTCGGCTTCTGCAGCACCGTGGTGCTGAGCAAGTTCGTGCTGCGCCGGGACATCGTCGAATGATGCTCTTCCTCCAAGTCCTGCTGTCGGCGCTGCTGCTGTCCGGCTGCTTCTTCATCCTGGTCGGCGCGCTCGGCCTGGTACGCCTGTCCGACTTCTTCAAGCGCCTGCACGCGCCGACCAAGGCCAGCACGCTGGGCGTGGGCTGCGTGCTGGTGTGCTCGGTGGCCTACCACATCTTCCTCGGCGAGGACCCGCAGCCGCGCGAGCTGCTGATCACCGTGTTCCTGTTCATCACCGCGCCGATCAGCGCGCACCTGATGGCCAAGGCCGCGCTGTCGCTGATGATGGAAAGCCGGCCGGAAGTGCCGGGCGACAGCAGTGCGCGCAAGGAACAGCTGCCGCCGCCGGAAGGTCGCGACGGCGACTGAAGGCCGCAGGGCGGTCGCGCCCTGTCATCACGCTTTCACCTGCGCCGGGCAGGCTCAGGGCTCCGCGCCGCATCGCCCCTCCGCCCATGCAACCGCGCAAGACCGACCTCGCGCATGCCGCACTCCAGGCCCACCGCGCCCCGCTGGACCTGCGCCAACGCCGTGCCCTGATCCTGTGCGACGGCAAGCGCGGCCTCGGCGAACTGAGCAACCTGCTCGGCGACGATGCGCCGGCGCTGATCGCACAGTTGCAGCGCGAGGGTTACCTGCACGTGGAACAACCGGCGCCGACAGTGGCGGCGGACGCCGCCCCCGCCGCCATGGCGCGGCGCCGTTCGCTGGTCGCCGCGCGCATCTACCTGCTGGACATGCTCGCACTGCAGCGCAATCCGGCGGCGGCGCGCCTGCACCAGCTGCTGCAGGCCACGCGCGAGGAGTCGGACACCCTGCATGCGCTGCGCCTGGCGCTGGCGCAGCTCCCCGCGATGACCTCCGACGGCTACGTGCAGCGCGTGCGCGACCGCCTGCGCGAAGTGCTGCCCGAGTCGCACCTGGCCGCGGTGCTGGAGACGCCGCTGCCGGCCTGAACCATTCCCGTGGCGGCGCGAAGTTGCCGCGCAGCCCACCACAGCAGGCCTGTCAGTCGCGCTGGCGGTGCCCCGGCGGCGATGGCCTGTTCGGCCGGGCGGATCAGGCCACGGATCTGGAGCATGAAGACCGTGGCGGATGGCTGCAGCCCTGCCCATCCGCCCCGCAGCGCGGGCCGTCCGGCACCCGGCATGACCGCAACGCCAATGGCCGCCTTGCCACTTGACCTGTCCTAGAATGCGCCAAAGCGTCCCGTGAGCGCTCATGGACATGAAAGCATGAACGACCTGTTGGCCGGACTGGTGAATGCGGCGGGTGCGGCGGCGACAGCCGGACACTGGCAGGAAGCGGAGCGCCTGTGGGCGCAGGTCCGCGCACGCGATCCCGGCCATGTGCAAGCCCTCTTCAGCCTCGGGGTCCATGCGTTCCAGCGCAACGATTCGGCCGCCGCGCTCGACCTGCTTGAGCAGGCGCGCGCGGGCGCACCTGGCGACCCGATGATTCCGTTGAGCATTGCCCGTGTGCACCGGGAGGCGGGGCGTACGGAACAGGAATGGGCTGCCATCATCGCAGCGCTCGATATCGACCCGTATTTCCTGCCGGGCCTGCTGGCCCGTGGTGAATTCCTTGAACGACAGAAACGCTCCCGGGCCGCCGCAGCGGTGTTCCGCGACGTAATGAAGGTGGCGCCGCCGCAGGAGCAATGGCCGCGCGCGCTGCAAGCGCGCCTGCAGCACGCGCGCGATGCCGTCGCGCGGGACACCGAGGAGATCGCCGCATTCCTGCATCACCAGACCGGCGCGCAACGCGCGGCCGTGAATGCCGCGCTGGGCAGCCGCTGGGATGAAGCGATCTCCCTGCTCGCCGGAAAAAGCAGGCCCTACCACTCCGTCTGCAACCAGTTGCAGGTACCCCGCCTGCCGGCGATCACCTTTTACGACGATGCCCTGTTCCCCTGGATGCGCGAGCTCGAATCGCGCACCGATGCGATCAAGGCCGAGTTGCAGGAGATGATCGTGCGCCGCGGATCCGAATTCGTGCCGTACATCCAGTATCCACCGGGCACGCCGGTCAACCAGTGGGACAAGCTCAACCATTCGCATAGCTGGAGCGGCTTCCACCTCTATGCGCATGGCGAACCGGTACACGAACATCTGGCGCAGTGCCCGCGCACCGCCGAAGCGCTGGCCTTGGTGGATTCAGTGGAAATAGCCGGTCTCTGCCCGAACGCCATGTTCTCCGCGCTGGCGCCCGGCGCGCACATTCCACCGCATACAGGCGAGACCAATGCGCGGCTGGTCGCGCACCTTCCGCTGGTGGTGCCGGACGGCTGCCACTACCGCGTCGGCTACGACTGGCGACAGTGGCGGGAAGGCAAGTGCTGGGTGTTCGACGATACGCTCGAACACGAAGCGCGCAACGACGGCAGCGCACTGCGCGTGATCCTGATGTTCGACGTATGGAACCCGCTGCTGTCTGTGGCCGAGCGCGAAATGGCGACGGCACTGGCTGGCGCGATGCGCAGCTGGCGCATGGCGGACGACGGAGCCTGAACCGGCCGGTTATGCTGCCCCTTCCATAGGATCGATGCCGCCCATGTTGATGCGCCGCCTGTTGCCCTCGCTCCTGTACCTGCTCGCCCCGACGTTGGCGGCGCAACCCCTCCTTCATGCCTGCGCCAGCGTGGCCGAGCCGGCCGCGCGGCTGGCCTGCTACGACAAGGCGTTCCCGCCACCGCCTGCCGTGCATGCGGCGGCGGCGGAAAAGGCGCAGGCGGATTTCGGCTTGGCCAAACCCCATGAGCCCCTGCTCAACCCGGGACAGACGCATGAGCAGGCCGCCCCGGAACGGATCGAAAGCCGGGTGGTCAAGGTGGAGTACGGCCGCGCCGGGCAACGCAGTTTCACGCTCGAGAACGGGCAGGTCTGGACACAGGCCGAATCGCGCAGCAGCGGCCATGTACAGGCCGGCGACAACGTACAACTGCGCAAGGGGCTGTTGGGCAGCTATGTGCTGGTAACACCCGCAGGCGTGCGCCTTGGCGTGCGCCGCATGCGCTGAGCATCCATGCCCGCACCGCACGGCCAGCCGTTGAACCCAGCGCAGGCCCAGCGCTTCAAGCAGGCGCAGGGCCTGCTGCAGTCCGGACAGCGCGCGCAGGCGCTGTCCATCGCCGAAGCGCTGACCCAGCAGGCAGCGCAGGCTGTCGACGCATGGCAGTTGCTGGGCATGTGCCTGGCGGACGATGGCCGCCAGGCGGAGGCGAATGCAGCGTTCGAACGCGCCCTGGCCCTGCTGCCGGGCAATGCCACGGTATCGCGCAATTACGGAATTTCCCTCGCCCGCCACGGCAAGGCGCTGCGTGCACAGGATCGACTGGAAGCAGCCGAACCGGTGTTGCGCAAAGCGCTCGCCCTGTCGCCGGAGCAGGCCTCCGCATGGGTCGACCTCGGGGCCGTACTGCGCTTGCTGGGGCGCATCGACGAAGCCTTGTCCGCCTACCGGCAGGCAGAGGAATTGCTGCGCCGGCGTGGCGTCGATGCGCCCGAGCTGCAGGACGCCATCAACGGCGTGCTGGCCGATGCGGGCCGCACCGCCGAAGCACTGGCCGGTGCACGCAGGCTGGTCGCCCGGCATCCGGGCCATGCGCCTGCGCACGAAACCCTGGGGAACCTGCTCTGGGAAAACGGCGCGACACTGGCGCCGGGCGAAGACCCGCTGGATGCGCTTCGCGCCGCGGCACGGGCACAGCCGGACAACCGGGCGCTGCAGCTGGCTTTCGTGCGCATGCTGGTGGCGACCAAGAACGCCGATGAGGCCATCGCGCTCCTTACCCCGCTGCGCCGGCGCGAACCCGGAAACGCCATGCTGGAGTGGTTCGCCGCTGATGCGCTGGACACGCTGCAACAGCATGAGCAGGCCGCGCCGCTGTACGCCGCGGCGGCACGCGGCGAATTGGGCGTGCTGCCGGAATTCCTCAACGCCCACGCACGGCACGCATTCCGCACGGAACGCTTCGACCTGGCTGCCAGGTGCGCGGAAAAGGCGGTCCGGCTCGACCCGCACAACCAGGAAGGCTGGAGCCACCTGGGTACGGCATGGCGGCTGGCCGGCGACGAGCGCGAGCATTGGTTGTTCGATTACGAAAAGCTGGTCGGCTATGTCGAGATCGCCCCCCCACCCGGTTTCAACGATCTCCCCGCGTTCCTGCATGCGCTGGCCGCAACCCTCGATGCCATGCACGGTGCCACCCGCGAGCCGGTGAACCAGAGCGTGCGCGGCGGCACGCAGACGGCAGGCCAGCTGTTCGGACGCAGCGACACGGTAATCGATGCTGCCCAGGCCGCCCTGAGCAACGCTGTCGAAACCTGGCTGGCGACAATGCCGGTCGACCCGACGCACCCGTTCCTCTCGCGCAGACGGCGCGAGATCCGCTTCGCCGGCTCCTGGTCGGTGAAACTCCGCTCATCGGGGCATCATTCCAACCACATCCATACCAAGGGCTGGGCAAGCTCCGCCTTCTATGTCGCCCTGCCCGGCAGCGTACTGGCGTCGGACGCCACGTCATGCGCAGGCTGGATACAGTTCGGGCAGCCGCTGGAAAGCCTGGGACTTGACCTGCCGCCTCGTCGCCTCATCCAGCCCAGGCCCGGGCATCTGGCCCTGTTCCCTTCCTACATGTGGCACGGCACCGTGCCGTTCGACGACCCCGAGTCGCGGCTGACCATCGCCTTCGACGTGCAGCCGAAGAACTGACGCCCTACCAGGCAGGCCCCGAGCCCATGGAGCCGCGGCGGCCCTGGAGTTCTGGCGCAGCGCATGGCTTTCGCGCACCATGAGGTGTCATGCCGTTCCCCCCGCCAAACCCATGGCGGGCCTACCTTACCCAGCCGAAGATGCCGCCATGCACGTCGATTCCATTCGTCCCGCCCGCCCATCGTCCGCGCCTGCAACTGACACACCGCAGCCGTGGCGCACTGCTCGCCTGATGCTCGCAACGGCGGCCCTCGGCATGCTGCCCATCGGCCAGGTAGCGGCGCAGACAAGCGCTCCCGCAAATTCTCCCGAAGCCCAAGAAGCCGCCCCCCCGGCCAAGCAGGGCAAGCCCGTCAGGATCTGCGAGTACGAAGACATCACCGGCAGCCGCATGAAGAAGCGGATTTGCCTCACACCGGAACAATGGGAAGCGCGCCAGAAAGCGGCAAAGGATTTCACCCGCGAACTGGATGCAAAGCCGGTGGCGAAGGACGGTGACGAAGGCTGAAACAGCCGCGACCGCACGGACGGTCGCCACGGAAGGGGCCAAAAAAGGCGGCGGGCCCAAGCCCGCCGCCTTCTTCTTGCCATGAAACGTAACGCTTCGATCAGAACTTCAGGCTGAAGCTGCCGAAGATGTAACGGCCGGCCTGATCGTAGCCACCCACGGCGTTGGCATTGGCCGCGAAGCTGGCGGAACCCACGAACGGCGGCTCCTTGTCGAACACGTTGTTCACGCCCAGGGAGATCAATGCCGGGCCGATGCTCATGCTGGCATTCAGATCGAGGTAGTTGTAGGTGGAAACACCGCTACCCAGCCAGATGTTGCTGCTCAGCTTGTTGCCGTTCACGTCCTTGTAGCTGGTGCCGCCGATATGGCGCCAGCGCATGCCCACGGTGTAGCGGTCCCAGGCATAGTTCGCCGAGGCGATATGACGCCACTTCGGCGAGTTTCCGCAGTCGTTGTTGATCAGCCCCTTGCACTCGAAGGCGGTGCTCGGTTCGGAAGCAAGCGACTGGGTGAACTGCTTCAGGACGTAGTTGGCCACCAGGCTTGCGCTCAAGCGGCCGGGGCCGAACTGGAACGAATAGCTCGTGGCCAGGTCGAGGCCCGAACGCTTGTAGACGCCGATGTTGTCGGGCAGGTTGATGACGTAGCCGGACTTCGGATCCGACGCCTGGCCGATCCACAGGTCGTAGTTGCCCGCACGCGCGTCGCGCTTGATCCGGTCGCAATACAGGCCATTCTCCAGGCAGAGCCGCTGGATGGTTTCGTGGCCGATGCCGGCGATCGCCCCTTCGATCTTGATGTCGTACCAATCCAGGGAAATGTTCAGATTCTCGAGGGGTTCGACCGCGAAGCCAACGGTGTAGGTGTCGGCAATTTCCGGCGCCAGGTTGGGATTGCCGCCGACCAGGCCGAAATACTGCTCGGCAGGATTGACCGGCACGTTGCCGTAGGCCGAGGTCGGCACGCCGGCGCGCTCGCATTGCGCCGCGGTGTAGGCCGGCTTCGGTCCGGCGCACAGATCCTCTTCGCCATCCAGGGCGATGCGCTGCGAGTAGTACAGGTCGTTCAGGCTCGGCGCGCGCACGGCACGGTTGTAGCCGCCGCGCAGCAGCAGCTTGCTGTCCCACAGCGCGCTGCTCAGGCCGAGCTTGTAGGTGTCGTAGTTGCCCGAGGTCTCGTCATCCGAATAGCGATAACCCAGCGAAACGTCGAAGCGGTTGAACAGGCCGTCACCCACGTAGACCGGCAACGCCGCTTCGAAGAAGAAGTCGTTCACGGTATTGCCCGCGTCCACCGGCAGGCTGGCGGCACCGGCGCCGGCGAAGTTGCCCGCGGCCGAATCGCCATCGTAGTCGCTGGTGTAGGTGTAATGGCGGCGCTCGGCACCTACCGCCAGACCGATTTCCTCGCCGCCTGCGGTCGGGAAACCCCAGCCGAGGAAACCGTCGGCAACGGCCGACAGCGAACTGTAGCTGGTCTTGTAGATGCTGAAGCTGGTGCCGGCCATCGCATCGGCCGCTTCCTTGGAGATCTTGTCGGTCCAGATGTCGTACAGCGAGCAACCCGGGAAGGTGCCGTAAACAGGATCGGTACAACCCAGCGCGGCAGCGGCGATATTGGTGTTGAGGAAGTCGTTCTTGCCGATATCGATGGTTTTGGTCCGGCCGAAGGTCGCCGAAGCGTCATAGGTCCAGGACGAGCCGAACAAACCACCCCTCATGCCCGCCGTGATGCGGTAGGTGCTGTCATCACTGGAGGAGATGCGCGGACCGCCTTCCACGTTGCGCTTCCACAGGGTGACCTGCGCCTGGCTGGTGGCGACGCCGGCATCGGCGCACATGGTGCCGATCAGCGGGTTGTTGCAGTCCACGACGATCGGCACGCCGAAAGCGCCGGATTCGGCGATCTGCGTGCTGGAACGGCGCTCAAGGAACATGGCCTCGACATACGGCGTGGCGTAGTCGTTGATGTCATAGCTGGCCATGAAGCCTGCGGTGACGCGATTGTCCGGACGCTGGTAGAAGTTGATCGGCGCGTAGTTGTACAGGTAAGTGCCGTTCTGGTAGTTCTTGCCGTTCCAGACGTAGTTGGCGTTCTTTCCGGTCGGCCAATTGACCACGCCGCCGTTTGCATATTGATTGACCGTGAAACGGCCCGGGTTGGCCGTGCCGGAACCGCCGCAGGCCGCTGAGGTGGCCGATACCGAGCAGGCGGAGTAGTCACGCTCGGCCTGGTAAAGCGCTTCGTTTTCACGCCAGGTCAGCCAGCCCATGGCGTGACCCTTGTTGTCGGCAAAGCTGCTGCCCAGCACCAGCTCGGCACTATGACTCGTGCCATCCAGGCCCGAATTGCCGGTCGGGTAGGGAAAGCCCCTGTCCTTGTTGAGCTGCTGGACCGTCTTGTCGTCGTTGTTGTGCTGGAAAGCCGAATAGCCGAGGTTGAGGCTCACGCCCTCGAACTTGTCGTCCAGCACGAAATTGACCACGCCGGCCACGGCGTCGGCGCCATACACGGCCGAAGCGCCACCGGAAAGGATGTCCACCCGCTTGATCGCTGCCACCGGAATGATCGACGGGTCGGCGATCTCATTGCGGCTGGCCGGAAGACGACGGCCGTTGACGAGGGTCAGCGTGCGCTCGGGGCCGAGGCCACGCATGGAAATGGTCGCATGACCGTAGGAACCGTTGTTGGCGAAGTTGTCGAAGCTCAGATCGACCTGCGGGAACTGGTTGACCAGATCCTCGACCTTGGTGGCGCCAACCTGCGTGAACTCCTCGGCGGTGATTTCCGTGACCGGCGAGGATGCGGTGAAGGTCTGGCTCTTGATGCGGCTGCCGGTGACAGTGATGGCATCGAGATTGGTGGCAGCGTCGGACTCGGACTTGGCCGCATCCTGCGCCATTGCCGTGCCGGCAAGACCCATGGAACCGACCAATGCAACCAGAATCGCATCACGCAATTTGCTTGTCTTCATGAAACTCCCCTAAAAGCGCTGAAATGGATGTGACGGTCGTCGGCGGCGGACTTTCCCCAGGCCACCGTGTCAGGCAACGCATGGCGGCTCCCACCTATTGATGCCGTTGCAGCATCAAAGCCCCCATGTCCGCAGCCCAACGGAAAGCTAACATCACTCGATCGATAGAACCAGCCCACCCAACACCAGTGACATAAGTCACTATTTGACGCAAACGGCCAGAATAGGCAAAGAGCGGGAAGCGGGCACGACTGCACCTCCCGCTTTCGCGGGCCTCGACAGCTCATGTGCATCCAAACGCTCGATCGGCCCTGGCGGAAAGTGCCAGGGCGCCCCGCTCAACCCTGGAAGTGCTTCGCGAGCCCGCTCCAGCAGGCCTGGTAGTCGCGTTGGCGGTGCCCGGCGGCCATGGCCTGTTCGGTCGGGCGGATCACGCCACGGGTCTCGAACATGAAGGCCATGGTGTCGACGATGACGTCCGGGCGCGACAGGTCGGCGCTGGAGGCCTTGTCGAAGGTGGCCGCGTCCGGGCCGTGGCCGGTCATGCAGTTGTGGATCGAGCAGCCGCCGGGGACGAAGCCCTCGGCCTTGGCGTCGTAGGCGCCGTGGACCAGGCCCATGAACTCGCTGGCGATGTTGCGGTGGAACCACGGCGGGCGGAACGTGTCCTGCGCCACCAGCCAGCGCGGCGGGAAGATCACGAAGTCCAGGTTGCTGGTGCCGGGCGTGTCGCTGGCCGAATGCAGCACCAGGAAGATCGACGGATCGGGGTGATCGTGGCTGATCGAGCCGATGGTATTGAAGCGGCGCAGGTCGTAGCGGTACGGCGCGTAGTTGCCGTGCCAGCCGACCACGTCCAGCGGACTGTGGCCGATGTCCGCGCGCCACAGCCGGCCCTGGAACTTGGCGACCAGTTCGAAATCGCCCTCCACGTTCTCGTACGCGGCCACCGGCGTTTCGAAATCGCGCGGGTTGGCCAGGCCGTTGCTGCCGATCGGGCCGAGGTCGGGCAGCTTCAGCAGCGCGCCGAAGTTCTCGCAGACATAGCCGCGCGCCTGCCCGTCCGGCAGGTCCACCGCGAAGCGCACGCCGCGCGGGATCACCGCGATCTGCTGCGGCTCGATCTCGATCACGCCCAGCTCGGTGCGCAGGCGCAGCCGGCCGAGCTGCGGCACGATCAGCAGTTCGGCGTCGGCGTCATAGAAGTACCGGCCACGCATGTCGGCGTTGGCGGCGTACAGGTGGATGCCGGCGCCGGCGTGCGCCTCGGGGGAGCCGTTGCCGCCCATGGTGTACAGCCCCTCGACGAAATCGGTGGGCGCTTCCGGCAGCGGCAGCGGATTCCAGCGCAGTTGGTCCGGCGACACCGCGCCATGGCAGAAGTCGCCGTGCAGGCGCGGCTGCTCGAACGGCGTGAACCTGCCATGCATCGCCGCCGGGCGGATACGGTACAGCCAGCTGCGGCGGTTGCTGCCGCGCGGCGCGGTGAAAGCGGTGCCGGTCAACTGCTCGGCATACAGCCCGTGGGCCACGCGCTGCGGCGAATTGCGTCCCACCGGCAGGGTGCCGGGCACCGCCTCGGTGGCGAACTCGTTGCCGAAACCGGATTGATAGGCGTTGTTGCTCTGGGACATGGCTGCGCTCGCGTGGATGTGCCCGGACGGGCAGGCGGTTTCAGGTCAGCTGGCGCCGGGTCGCGCGCTCGGCCAGCAGCCCCAGTCCGTCGGCAAGGTCGAGGACGCGTGCGGTGTCCTTGCGGCGGACGATGAAGGCATAGAGGTTGTCATCGAAGTGATTGCCCCACAGCAGGATTTCGTAGGGCGTAGGCCGGGCGGCCAGCTGCCCGTCCAGCCACTGGAAGTACTCCGCCGCCGGCATTTCCTGTCCCGGAAACGCCGGCAGCGGGTCGGCGAACTGCTCGCTGATCTCTTCGTGCAGTTCGTCGACCTTGTCGCCGATGGCGACGAAATCGCCCAGCTCGGCGAGGATCGCGAACTGCATGAACGCCGCCGGGCCGTCGCCCTCGATCCACTCCAGTTCCGGGTCCGCCGGCGATGCCTCGATCCTGGCCACGCAGTCGGCCAGGTCGTCGCCTTCCAGGCCATCGCAGGTCAACAGGGTGATCAGTTCGGTCAGCATCGCGTGTTCCTCGGGGAGTGGACCGCCAACGTTACAGCACGCCGCGCTTGATCTGGTCGCGCTCGATGCTCTCGAACAGCGCCTGGAAGTTGCCTTCGCCGAAACCCTCGTTGCCCTTGCGCTGGATGATCTCGAAGAAGATCGGGCCGATGCAGTTCTGGGTGAAGATCTGCAGCAGCTTGCGCTGCTTGGTCTCCGGGTCGGCGTCGATCAGGATCTTGTTCCGGCGCAGGCGCGGCACGTCCTCGCCATTGTCCGGGATGCGCAGGTCGACCACGTCGAAGTAGGTATCCGGGGTGTCCAGGAACTCGATGCCATGTTCGCGCATCGCCTCGACGGTGTCGTAGATGTTGTCGGTGAAGCAGGCGATATGCTGGATGCCCTCGCCCTTGTACGCGTCCAGGTATTCGTTGATCTGGCTCTTCGGGTCGGAGGACTCGTTGAGCGGAATGCGCACGATGCCGTCCGGCGCGGTCATCGCCTTGGACACCAGGCCGGTCTTGGCGCCCTTGATGTCGAAGTAGCGGATCTCGCGGAAGTTGAACAGGCGCTCGTAGTAGTCCGACCACTGCTGCATGTTGCCCAGGTACAGGTTGTGGGTCAGGTGGTCGATGAAGGTAAGGCCGAAGCCCTTCGGGTCCTGCTCGGCGCCGTCTACCGGCACGTAGTCGGCGTCGTAGATGCTGCCGGCCTCGCCGTAGCGGTCCACCAGGTACAGCATGCAGTCGCCGATGCCCTTGATCACCGGCGCCGGCACCGCGCGGGTGTCGGCCAGCAGGCTCACTTCCTCGGCGCCATTGCCCAGCGCGGCAGCGAGCACGTCGGCGGCCGGCTTCTGGAAACGGATGGCGAAACCGCAGGCGCAGGGGCCGTGCTTGGCGGCGAAGTCGGCGGCGAAGGAGTCCGGCTCCTCGTTCACGAGGAAGTTGACGCCGCCTTGACGGTAGACGGTAATAGCACGCTGCCGGTGGCGGAGCACGGCAGTGAACCCCATGTTCCGGAAGTAGTCGTGCAGCTGGGCGGCCTGCCCTGCCGGCGCGGCGAACTCGACGAACTCGAAGCCATCGATGCCCATCGGGTTTTCGAAGGTGGTGACCTGCATGCCCAGGTTGGGCGCGTTGGATGCGGCGTGGACTTGGGTATTCATGGCTTGCCTCCGGAAGTGGGGCCGTCGCCGATGCCGGCGGCGGGATACAGGAAGACGCGCGGCGAACGCGGGTCGAGACTGAAGGTTATAGTTTCACATGAAACCACCATCAAGGTGCACTGCAACATGAGCTCTTCCGACTACAGCAAGTCCACCAGCTTCCGCTCCTCGCACGTGCTGCTCGATCTCGAACAGTTCCTGCCCTATCGCATCAGCGTCCTGTCCAACCGGGTCAGCGGCAACATCGCGCGGCTGTACGGCGAGCGCTACGGCCTGTCGATTCCGGAATGGCGCGTGATCACCATCCTGGCGCTGTACCCGGGCTCGTCGGCGAGCGAGGTGTCCGATCGCACGGCGATGGACAAGGTGGCGGTCAGCCGCGCGGTGGCGCGCCTGCTGGAGCGCGGCTTCATCCGGCGCGAGACCCATGGCGACGATCGCCGCCGCTCGGTGCTGGCCCTGTCGGCGGCGGGCTTCGAGGTCTACGAGACCGTGGCGCCGATGGTGATGGAAATCACCCGCAAGCTGATGTCGGTACTGACCGAGGAAGAGGAGCAGGTGCTGGAGCGGCTCATCACCCGGCTGGCCGACGCCGGCCTTGCGCAGATGAGCATCGACTGAGGCACGCCCGTCCCCGGGCTGGCCCCGGCATCGGGCCGGGCCCGCTGCGGCCGGCTCAGCTCAGGAACTTGCGCCGCGCGTAGATCCACGGCGCGGCCAGCGCGGCGATGGCGCCGCCGGCGAAGCCCAGCGCCACGGCCACCGCGGCCGCCTCGACGCGGCCGGGCAGGGCCAGCGCCGCGATCAGCAGCAGCGCCGCCGGCAGGCCGATGAACGAGGTCAGGAAGAAGCGCCAGCGCGGCACCCAGGTATGCAGCTGCATCAGGCTGGCGCTGCTCCAGGCCTCGCCGGCGCGGCTGCGCTGGATCTTGTCCACCAGCCGGACCAGGTCGACCTCGTGGGCGCCATTTCCGGCCCGCGCCAGGCCGATCTCGGCCTCCACCTCGACCGGATCCGGCCATTGCGCCGGCCATGCCTGCGGTGCGGCCACGCCATAGGCGGTCAACAACGGGACCGTCAATGAAGGAGCGGACAGCGCGCGCAGCCTGCGGCTGTCCAGCACGCACCACACCTGCGCCACCCCGGCCACGGTCACGTGGTACAGCGCCAGCTGCTCGGGTGCCGGATACGGCAAGGCGGTGACCCGCGCGGCCAGCGATTCGACGCCCATCGCGCGCAGGAACCCGACCCGGCTGCGCCCCACCTGCGCCCAGCCCAGCCCCAGCGGCCCCAGCAGCATCACCTCGGCCGCGTCGGCCGCGCCCGCGCCGGCGCGCTCGTCGCTGGCCAGGAACGCGCCCAGCGAACGCGGCTCGGCGACGTCGGCCTTGCCCCAGCGGTGCGACTGCCCCAGCAGGTACTTCAGTGGCGCACGCGCGGCGACGGTCTCGCCGCGCACGCTGTCCGAGGCGAACGGCACCACCGAGGCCACGAAGGCGCGCAGTTCGTTGCCCGGCATCGCGCTCCATTCGGCGGGGAAGAGGCCATCGAGCAGCCCTTCGCGGGCCAGCAGGTCGATCCGCTCCTTCTGCTCCACCAGCCGCGCCACCGCGGCCTGCAACATGATGTTCGGCGGCACCGCCGCCTGCGGCAGGCGGTAGTGCGGCGGCGCCGCGTCGCCATCGGCCGGCGGCTGTTCGTCCATCAGCGCATCCACCGTGGGCAGGCCCGTGCCGGCCGCATCGGTGGCGGCCGGGACGGCGGCTTCAGGAGTGGCATCGGAAGGAAACGGCATGGGGAGTCGGCCCCGGCGAGCAAGGGAATGCTCCCGTTAACGGCAGCCCGGCGCGGAAATGAAGCCCGCAAGGAAAACGGCGCCCTGCGGCGCCGTCTTTCCCTTCATCCCCCGCTCCGTCAGGGCGCTGCCGGCGGCGCCCATTCCTTGAGGAAGGCGAAGAACTTGCCGCGGTCGTAGCCCTTGCCCTTTTCCAGTTCGCCGGTGAACTGCGAGTGCAGCAGCCGGCCCTCGGCATCGAGCACGAACAGGTGCGGGTAGCCGGTGATGGCCGGGAAGCGCGACAGGAACGCCGCGTTCTCGTTGTCCTCGCTGTAGTTGACCTTCATCCACACGTAGTGGGCGTCGCGGAAACGGCGGATCTCCGAGTCGCCCTCCATGAAGGCGTCCATCAGGTGGCACCAGGAGCACCACTCGCCGCCTACGTCCAGCACGATCCGCTTGCCGCCGCGCTGGGCCTCGACCTTGGCGGTCTCCAGGTCGGCGACCGGATCCCGCGCCGGATCGAACCGCGCGTTGAGCGCGGCCACCGCGGCGATGTCCGCCGCGGCCGGGGTATTGCCGGAGGCGACCGGCTGGCTGGTATCAGCCACCGGCGCCTTCTGCTCGGAAGTGTCCAGCGGCTGCACCTTCTCCGCCGGCTGCGCCGGCGGCTGCGAACAGCCGCCCAGCGCCGCGGCCAGCAGCAGGGAGATTCCGCCGGACATCCGCTTCATCGTTGCTTCCTCACTTCACGCCATGCATCAGCTTCTGCACCAGCGGCGCGATCAGGAACAGCAGCACGCCGGCGCCGAGCAGCGACCAGAAACCGAAGGTATACCCCTTCAGGGCCGATTCGACGGTCATGCCGCTTTCACCACTGACCACCGCGGCGAAGATGCCCGACAGGTTGTTGCCGATGGCGGTGGACAGGAACCAGCCGCCCATCGCCAGGCCGACGACCTTGAGCGGGGCCAGCTTGGTGGTCATCGACAGGCCGATCGGCGACAGGCACAGCTCGCCGACGGTCTGGATCACGTAGACCATGAACAGGGTCCAGAACGGGATCTTGCCGGCGCCGTCGACCAGCGAGGACAGCGCGTACATCAGCAGCAGGAAGGCCAGGCCGTTGAAGATCAGGCCCAGGCCGAACTTGCGCGGGATCGACGGGTTGCGCGAGCCGAGCGCGGTCCACAGCCACACGAAGATCGGGCCCAGCGCCAGGATGGCCACCGAGTTCACCGACTGGAACCAGCCCACCGGGAACATCCAGCCGGACAGGTCGCGGTTGACGATGTTCTGCGCCAGGAAGTTGAACGAGCTGCCGGCCTGTTCGAAGAACATGAAGAACAGCACGTTGAACACGAAGATGATCAGCATGGCGATGGAGCGGTCGCGCGCGACCCTGCCCTCGCGCACGCCCTCGACCAGGATCATCACGCACAGCACGGTGAACAGCGCGCCGAGGATCCAGCCGAGGATGCCGGCGTCGATCGACAGCAGGCCGTAGGCCACCGGCACGGCGACCAGCGCGCCGATCAGCACCGCGATGGTGCGGCCGATGCCGGCCCCGGCCGGGGCGGCGCCGATGGTGCCGAGCTGGCGGCGGCCGATCCAGAACCACACCAGGCTGACCAGCATGCCGATGCCCGAGGCGATGAACACGTACTTGTAGGCCGGCATGGCCTCGGTGCCGAACACGTTCTCGGCGAGGATGCCGGTCAGCACCGGGGCGACCAGCGCGCCGGCGTTGATGCCCATGTAGAAGATGGTGAAGCCCGAGTCGCGGCGGGAATCGTTGATCCCGTACAACTGCCCGACCATGCTGGAGATGTTGGGCTTGAACAGGCCGTTGCCGGCGATGACCGTAGCCAGGCCGAGGCGGAACACCTGGTCGTCGGGAATAGCGATCAGGAACAGCCCCAGCGACATCACCGCCGCGCCGATCAGGATCGAGCGCTGGTAACCGATGATGCGGTCGGCGACGAAGCCGCCGAACAGCGCCGCGGCGTAGACCAGCGCCAGGTAGGCGCCATAGAGCTTGCTGGCCCCGGCCTGGCTTTCGGAGAACTGGGCGACGATGTACAGCGTCAGCGCCCAGCGGATGCCGTAGAACGCGAAGCGCTCGAAGAACTCGGTCATGAACAGCATCCACAGCGGACGCGGGTGACCGAGGAGGTTCTTGAACTCCGGCACGGGCGCCGGGGTCGTTGCGGAATTCGGCGCGGCAGCGCTCATGCGGGGTTCCCCCTGAATGTTTCGTTGGGCAAAAAAGGCAAATGAAGTCGGCCGGAATCGGCACGACGGGCGAGGATCACCGAAGCGCCGGCTTCACGTCAAATCCACAGCGCAACGGCCAGATCGCCGCCGCCAGCCCGGCGTTGGCGGCCGGAAGCAGCCGGCGGCCGTCCCCGCCGCGCTGAATACGCAGGCCTTTCAGGCCCCCGCCGGGGCCGCCGGTTCCCCGCCGATGCTGGTGCGCACCTCGAACAGCTCGGGGAAGAAGGTCAGCTCCAGCGCCTGCTTGAGGAAACCCACGCCGCTGGACCCGCCGGTGCCGCGCTTGAAGCCGATGATCCGCATCACCGTGCGCATGTGGCGGAAGCGCCACAGCTGGAACTGGCTCTCCAGGTCCACCAGGTCCTCGCACAGCGAGTACTCGCGCCAGTAGCGGTCGGTGTCCTGGTAGATGTTCTCGAAGACCGGGCGCAGCGCCGGATCGCTGACATGCGGCAGGGTCCAGTCATGGCCTTCGTAGGCGGGCGGGACGGCGTGGCCGAAGCGCGCCAGGTAGCGCAGGAATTCCTCGTACAGGCTCGGCGCCTCCAGCGCCTGGCGCAGCCTGGCCTGCCCGTCCGGGTCGTGCCCGAACACCAGCAGCATGTCCGCGTTCTTGTTGCCCAGCAGGAACTCGATGCAGCGGTACTGCAGCGACTGGAAGCCCGAGGACGGCCCGAGCACGTCGCGGAAGCCCATGTACTCCGACGGGGTCAGGGTCTCCAGCACCGACCACTGCTCGGTCAGCTGGCGCAGCACCTGTTTGCCGCGCGCCAGCACCTTGCGGCACTGCCAGACCTGGTCGCGCTGCAGGAAGCCCATGGCCGCGCGCAGTTCGTGGTCGAGCAGCTTCAGCCACAGCTCCGAGGTCTGGTGCTGGATGATGAACAGCATCTCGTCGTGGTGCGCCGGGTTCGACAGCGGCTGCTGCGCCGACAGCAGCCGGTCCAGGCACAGGTAGCCGCCATAGGTGAGCCGCCCGTGCAGGTCGGTATGGATACCGGCTTCGAGCTCACGCTGGTTCTGTTCTACGGTCATCGGCCTTGCCATTTGCGCGGGGCGCAAAGGGTAACGCAGCGCGGCGGCCGGCCGCCGCCAGCGCGCAAACGGAATGCCAACACTTGCAACCGCAACCGGCGCGACAATCCGTCCGCGGTCGCCGCGACAGGCTGAATGCGCAGCATCCATGCGCTGTCGGGACCGTGCATGGGCTGGCGTGCGGAAATTCGTGCTGCGGCGCAGGACGGCTTTTCCGGTCCGATTCCTTACCATGCGCAATTCCTATCATTTGAAACCATCTGTCCAAGGTGTTGCTGCAATGACGGTTTCCGCCCAGTTCCAAATCGAATACCTGCAGTACCTGGATGCCGACGGCGCCCTGGTACGCGACGACCTGCCACCCTCGCTGCGCGATCCCCGCGCGCTGCTGCCGATGTTCCGGCAGATGCTGGCCACCCGGGTGTTCGACACCAAGGCCGTGGCGCTGCAGCGCACCGGCAAGCTCGGCACCTTCGCCTCCTGCCTGGGCCATGAAGCGGCCCACGTCGGCATCGGCGCGGCGATGAAGCCCGGCGACGTGTTCGCCCCCAGCTACCGCGAGTACGGCGCCATGTTCATGCGCGGCGTGCGCCCGCGCGACGTACTGATGTACTGGGGCGGCGACGAGCGCGGCAGCGACTACGACCGCAACAGCGATGCGGTGCGCGATTTCCCGATCTGCGTGCCGATCTCCACCCAGTGCCTGCATGCGGCCGGCTCGGCGCTGTCGTTCAAGCTGCAGGGCAAGCCGCAGGTGGCGGTGACCGTCTGCGGCGACGGCGGCAGTTCCAAGACCGACTTCTACGCCGCGGTGAACTCGGCCGGTGCCTACCAGCTGCCGCTGATCCTGTGCGTGGTCAACAACGGCTGGGCGATCTCGGTGCCGCGTGCGGCCCAGACCGGCGCCGAAACACTGGCCCAGAAGGGCCTGGCCGGCGGCCTGTTCTGCCTGCAGGTGGACGGCAACGACCTGATCGCGGTGTTGGCGGCGATGGAGCAGGCGCGCGAGCGCGCCCTGTCCGGCCAGGGCGGCACGGTGCTGGAATTCCTCACCTATCGCCTGTCCGACCACACCACCGCCGACGACGCGCGCCGCTACCGCGACGATGCCGAGGTCAAGGCCGCGTGGCTGAAGGAGCCGCTGATCCGCCTGCGCAGATACCTGACCGCGCAGGGCGTGTGGAGCGAGGAAGAAGAGAAGAACTGGATCGCCGAATGCGGCGCTCGCGTGGACGAGGAGGTCAATGCCTACCTCAACTGCCCGGTGCAGCCGGTGGAAGCCATGTTCGACTACCTGTACGCCGATCCGCCGCCGGACCTGCTGGCCCAGCGCGCCGCCGCCATCGCCCTGGAGCAGCGCCATGGATGACATGAAGCGCAGCGCTGGCGCGCACGCCGGCCACGACCCCGTCAGCGACCACGGCGCCGCAGGCGCCAGCGGAGAAACCACCATGACCGCCACTCCCATCACCCTGATCGAAGCCGTGACCCAGGCGCTGGCCTGGGAGATGGAGCACGACCCGTCGGTGCTGGTGCTGGGCGAGGACGTGGGCGTCAACGGCGGCGTGTTCCGCGCCACCGCCGGCCTGCAGCAGCAGTTCGGCGCGCAGCGCGTGCTCGACACCCCGCTGGACGAGACCACCATCGCCGGCCTCACCGTCGGCCTGGCTGCGCAGGGCATGAAGCCGGTGGCCGAGGCCCAGTTCGACGGCTTCGTCTACCCGATGGTCGACCACATCGTCTGCCATGCCGCGCGCCTGCGTAACCGCACCCGCGGCCGCCTGCACTGCCCGATGGTGCTGCGCGTGCCGTGGGGCGGCGGCATCCGCGCGCCGGAACACCACAGCGAAGCCAACGAGGCCATCTTCACCAACGTGCCGGGCCTGCGCGTGGTGCTGCCGTCCAGCCCGCAGCGCGCCTACGGCCTGCTGCTGGCCGCGATCCGCGAGCCGGATCCGGTGATCTACATGGAGCCCAAGCGCATCTACCGCCAGTACAAGGAAGTGGTCGCCAACGACGGCGAGGCGCTGCCGCTGGACGTGTGCTTCGTGCTGCGCGACGGCACCGACGTGACCCTGGTGACCTGGGGCGCGCAGGTCAAGGAAGCGCTGGAAGCGGCCGACAAGCTGGCCGGCGAAGGCATCAGCGCCGAAGTCATCGACGTGGCCACGCTGCGCCCGCTGGATTTCGCCACCATCGCCGAGTCGGTGGCCAAGACCGGCCGCTGCGTGATCGTGCAGGAAGCACCCAAGACCGCCGGTTTTGGTGCCGAGATCGCCGCGCGCCTGGCCGAGGAATCGATGTACGACCTGCTGGCGCCGGTCGAACGCGTCACCGGCTACGACACCCACATCCCGCTGTTCCGCCTGGAAATGAAGTACCTGCCGAGCGTGGAGCGGATCGTGGCCGCAGCCAGGCGCGCGGTGGCGGCGGGCTGACATGCGCGCGCGACTGCTCAGCGCTTACCGCAGCCAGTATCCGGTGCCGCTGCGTTTCCGGGCTGGCGAGATCGTCCAGCTCGGCGTGCGCGACGAGGAATGGCCGGACTTCGCCTGGGTACGCACCGCCGACAACCGCGCCGGCTGGGCGCCGGTCGCTTGGCTGCGCGTGCTCGGCGACGGCCGCGCCGAGGCGCTGCGCGACTACACCGCGCAGGAGCTGGACGTGGACAGCGGCGAACTGGTGCGACTGCATCACGAACACGGTGGCTGGTGGTGGGCCGAACGCGCCAACGGCGCGCTCGGCTGGCTGCCGGCACGCGACCTGGAACTACTGGAAGAAACCCCCTGAAATGAGCCAGACCAAGAATTTCAATCTGCCCGACCTGGGCGAAGGCCTGCCGGACGCGACCATCGTGGAGTGGTTCGTCAAGGAAGGCGACGTGATCAAGCTGGACGAGCCGCTGGTGTCGATGGAGACCGCCAAGGCCGTGGTGGAAGTGCCCTCGCCGGTCTCCGGCAAGGTACTGAAGCTGGCTGGCGCGGCCGGCGACATCGTGGTGACCGGGCACATGCTGGCCCAGTTCGAGATCGACCCCAACCTGCCGCAGCGCGCCGAAGGCCAGGACACCGGCCACCACCATGGCGCGCCGGCCGAAGCCGCGCCGGCACCTGCCGCTGCACCGGCACCGGCAGCCACGGCAGCGGCCGAACGCGCCGACGAAGGCACCGTGGTCGGCGCGATGGTCAGCTCCAACGCCGTGCATACCGAACAGGCCGTGGCCGTGGGCGGCGTCAAGGCCGTGCCGGCGGTGCGCGCAATGGCGCGCAAGCTGGGCGTGGACCTGGCGCTGGTGCGCGCCACCGGCGCCGAGGGCGCGGTGACGATGAACGACGTCAAGCAGGCCGCCGCCGCGGGTACCGCGCGCATCGGCTCGGCGCCCGCCGCCGCTCCGCAGGCGGCCGCCGCAGCGGCGCCGGCCGTGCGCGCCGAAGCCGCGCGCACCCCGCTCTCGGCCGCCGGCAAGCCGATGCGCACCGCGCCCCCGGGCGTGGTCGCCAAGGGCCAGCCGGAACCGCTCAAGGGCGTGCGCCGCAACATGGCGCGGGTCATGGCCGACGCGCACAGCAAGGTCGTGCCGACCACGCTGACCGACGACGCCGACATCCATGCCTGGGCACCGGGCAACGACATGACCTCGCGCCTGGTGCGCGGGATCGTGACCGCCTGCCAGGCGGTGCCGGCGATGAACGCCTGGTTCGACGGCGACAACCTGACCCGCACCCTGCATGCGCAGGTGGACATCGGCATCGCCGTGGACACCGACGACGGCCTGTTCGTGCCGGCCCTGCGCAACGCCGACATGCTCGACGCGCGCGGCGTGCGCGAAGGCATCAACCGCCTGCGCCAGCAGGTGGAAGAGCGCAGCATCGCGCCATCGGAACTGAGCGGCTACACCATCTCGCTGAGCAACTTCGGCATGTTCGCCGGCCGCTACGCCACCCCGGTGGTGGTGCCGCCGTGCGTGGCCATCGTCGCCGCCGGCCGCGCCCGCTTCCAGGTGACCCCGGTGATGGGCGGCGTGGAGACGCATAAGGTCATCCCGCTGTCGGTCACCTTCGACCACCGCGCCTGCACCGGCGGCGAGGCCGCGCGCTTCCTGCGCGTGCTGATCGACGACCTGGCCCGGCCGGACTGACCGCCGGCGACGGACGCTTTTTTGCAGCAAGACTTGAGCCCGCAGCGATGCGGGCTTTTTTTGTTGCCGCCCTCCATGACGACAACCGCGCGGGCCATCGACCGGAAACACCCGCGATCACACCGGGCGGTCGCTTTGTCGCCGCGCTGCCCGGCGGCGGTTTTTTTGTCGGCGGCCCGGCGCTGGCCGCAAGCGCGCCGGATGAAACTCCTGCCAGGCTCCGGCCATCGCGGCACGGCCGGGCTACGATGTCGACTCCTCTCCACCCGGCAACGCCATGACGCATTGGATCTGCACCCACTGCAGGGAAAGCAACGAGGACGGTTTCGAACAATGCTGGAAATGCGGCACGCGCGCCGATGGCAGCGCGGACCCGGACTTCCGGCCCGACAACGGCGATCCGCAGGCCTGGCCGCCACGCCTGCTCCACTGCCTGCGCTGCCCCGGCACGCCCATGGTGTTCGCCGGCCGCAAGCGCTTCCACGAAGGCTCGCAGGCCATGCCGTTCCTGCTCGGCGGCATCGGCGAACTGCTGGTGAACCGCGAGGAGTTCGACCTGCATGCCTGCCCGTCCTGCGGCAAGGTCGAACTGTTCCTTTCCAGCGCGCCGCGCTGATCCGGCGCGACGCCACACCTGGAAGCCGCCATGCGCCATCCCCGCCGTATCGTCGTGCTGTTCGCGCTCGCCTACCTGTGCATGCTGTTCGGCGGTGCGCTGCTCAAGCCGGGCTATTCTCACCTGGCGCAGTACATCAGCGAACTGGGCGCCAGCGGCAGCGCGCATGCGCGGCTGATCAGCCTGGCCAGCTTCGTTCCGGTGGGGCTGGTCGCGGCCTGGCTGCTGGTCGCCACCGCGCCCTTCGCGCCGGTTGGCGGCGCCAGCCGGTTCGGTTACTGGCTGCTGCTGTGCGAGCCGCTGGCCTGGATCGGCTCGGCGCTGGCGCCGTGCGATCTGGGCTGCCCGGCGGGCGGCAGCACCCGTCAATTGCTGCATACGCTGCTGGGCCTGGTCACCTACGGCGGAACCGCGCTGGGCCTGCTGTTGCTGGCGACCGCGCCCGGCCTGCGTACCGGCTTCCGCCTGCTGTGGATCGCGCTGGCGGCGACATGGCTGCTGCTGTTCGTGCTGATGGGCGCACCGGACCTGCAGCCCTGGCGCGGCCTGCTGCAGCGGCTGGCCGAATGGCTGGTCTACGGCGCGCTGTGCGGCGCCGCATGGCGCCTTGGCGGACAAGCCCATGCCACGGCGTCCACGCGCGCTCCGGCGTCGCGGACGTAAGCTCGCCTTTCCCGACACAGGAGCACCCGCATGGCCCATCGCAGCCGTCTGGCCGGCTTCATCATCGATTGCCAGGACACCGACAGCGACACCGCCGCCGCGTTCTGGAGCGCCGCGCTGGGGTTGCCATCGCGCCCCGCCGAAACCGATGCCGATGGCGCGCAGTACGCCGAACTGCTGGGCGCGCCCGGCGGACTGCACGTGGAAGTGCAGCGCGTCGGCCATCCCTCGCGCGTGCACCTGGACATCGAGGCCGACGACATCGACGCCGAGGCCGACCGGCTCGAAGCCCTGGGCGCGCGCCGCATCGGCCTGGTCAAGCGCTGGTGGGTGATGGAAGCGCCCACCGGTCACCGCTTCTGCGTGGTGCGCATGCGCCATCCCGACCAAGGGCAGCCCGCCAACGCTTGGGAATAGTGGCGGGCAATTGCGGCGACAATGTCCGCCTTCCCCTGCAGCGGAGCCCGACGATGTCCCTTCCCGACCTGGGCCAGGCCCGTGTACTGGTTGCCGGCGGCAGCCGCGGCATCGGCCTGGCCATCGCCGCCGCCTTCGCCCGGCACGGCGCACGACTGGGCCTGTGCGCGCGCGGCCACGAGGGCCTGCAGCGTGCGCGGGAAACGCTGCAGGCCAATGGCGCCCACATACACGTGCACGCCTGCGACCTGGCCGATGCGGCGCAGATCGAAGCCTGGGTCGAAGCGGCCGCCACCGCGCTGGGCGGCATCGACATCGTGGTCAACAACGCCTCCGGGTTCGGCAACGGCAACGACGACGCCAGCTGGCAGGCCGGCTTCGATGTCGACCTGATGGCCGCCGTGCGCACCAACCGTTTCGCGCTGCCGCACCTTCGGCGCAGCGCGGCCCCGGTCATCCTCAACATCAGCTCGATCAACGGCCGCGTGCCGACGCCGCGCGCGGCCGCCTATTCCACCGCCAAGGCGGCGCTGGACTACTACACCGTCACCCTGGCCACCGAACTGGCGCGCGAGCGCATCCGCGTCAATGCCATCGCCCCGGGCTCCATCGAGTTCCCCGGTGGGCTGTGGGACCAGCGCCGCGCCTCCGATCCGGCGCTGTATGAACGCATCCGCGAGCGGATTCCGTTCGGCGGCTTCGGCGATGCCGACGACGTGGCCGCGGCCGCGGTGTTCCTGTGCTCGCCCGCCGCGCGCTGGATCACCGGGCAGGTCCTGGCGGTGGACGGCGGCCAGTCGCTGCCGGCCTGAGCGCGTCCCGCGCCAGCGGGCCACCGGCCGGCTCCATTCCTGCCTCGCGCCTAGACCAGTTGCGCCGATCCGATCACCCGTACGCCCGGCCGTGGCGCCAATGCCGCTTCGACCAGCGCATCGGCGATGCGTCCGGCCGGATTGATCCGCCACGCGCGCGGCAGCACGGGCGCCAGCGCTCCCAGCACCCGTGCGGCGGCCTGCTCGCCAGGGCGCGGCTCGACGCGTTCGCCACCGATCAAGCCCGGCCGCACCAGCGCCAGCGATGCGAATTCCAGCGCGCGCAGGTCCCGCTCCAGTTCGCCCTTGACCCGGTTGTAGAAGAACGGCGAGCGCGGATTGGCGCCCATCGCCGAGTTCAAGGCAAAGACCGTGCAGCCATGGGCCCGCACGGCGCGTGCGATGGCCAGCGGATACCCGTGGTCGACGCGCTGGAAAGCCTGGCGCGAATCGGCCTGTTTCAGGGTCGAGCCCAGCGCGCAGATCGCCGCGTCCACATTCCACCAGGGCGCCTCCAGCGACAGCTGGTCGAAATCCAGCACCGGGCTGGACAGGCGCGGATCCTGCAATGCCGGCGGCCGCCGGCCCGGTGCGACGACCGCCGTGCAGCGCGCGTCGGCCAGCAGCCGCCGCAACACCTGCGATCCAACCAGTCCGGTGGCCCCGGCCAGCAATACGCGCATCCCGCTCCTCCTTCGCACGGCTGTTCAAGCCGGCATCCGCAATGCCGATAATGGGGGCATCAATCCCCGCCCGCGGCCCGGCCGCGCCCCGTCCGGAACCGCCTCGCGATGGCCGACAGCACCGACACTCCGCCCCCCAAGCCTGCCGGACTGGGACGCATCCTGTCACGCCGCCAGTCCATGGCCGAGCCGACCGCACCCGGCGCACCCGCCGCATCCGCTCCGGCATCCCACGGCCACGGCGCGGCGCCGCTGCAGCGGATGTTCGCCCAGGCGCACGCGCCGGAAGCGTTGCTGCATGCCTTCGCCCAGGGGATGTCCAGCCTTCCCGGCGAACTCGGCGACCTCGGCCGGCTGCTGCAGAGCGCCTACGACCGCCAGGAATGGGAACGCTACGGCCGCCTGCTGCGCCAGCTGATCGACAAGTACATCCGCACCATCGAACTGGAACCCGCGCACGGCGGCAACGGCGAGGCCGAGCGCCTGCGCGACATGCTGCGCAATACCCTCGGCGCGGTGCTGTCCAGCCTGCTGCAGCAGGCGCCGGAACTGGAAACCCAGGCCCGGCGCATGGGCGAGGAACTGCGCGGCTGGCGGTCGGGGCAATCGCTGGAGCCGGTGGAGCAGCACCTGCGCGAACTCTGCCACCAGGTCGGCGTGCGCAACGACGTGCTGCACGAACAGCACGACCTGCTGCTCAACCTGTTCGACCTGCTGCTGCAGAACATCGCCGAGCTGATCGATGGCGGCAGCTGGCTGCACGGCCAGATCGGCAATGTGCGGCAGATGCTCGCCGGGCCTCTGGACCGCACCTCGCTGGAGCGCACCCGCAACGACCTGCGCGAGGTGATCTACCGGCAGGGCGTGCTCAAGCAGGGCATCGACGAATCCAAGGCGGCGATGCGCGACCTGATGGTCGATTTCGTCGAGCAGGTGGATGGCATGGCCTCGCAGACCGGCGAGTACCACGACCGCATCGCCAGTTACGCGGTAGCCGTGCGCCAGGCGCGCAGCCTCGCCGACCTGGGCCAGCTGCTGCAGAGCGTGCTGCAGGACACCGCCCGGCTGCAGTCGCAGGCCCTGCGCGCGCGCGACCGCCTGTCCAGCGCGCGCGCGGAAGCGCTGGCCGCCGAGCAGCGCGTGCAACAGCTCGAACGCGAGCTGGAAGAAGCCGGCAGCCAGCTGCGCACCGATCCGCTGACCGGCGCCCTGAACCGGCGCGGGCTGCAGGAACTGCTCGCCGATGCGATGGGCGCCGCGCAGGCGCCACTCAGCATCGCCATGCTGGACCTGGACCATTTCAGCCAGACCAATGCCGACTACGGCCATGCCGGCGGCGACCATGCCCTGCGCCACCTGGTGGCGACCACGCAGACGCGCCTGGGCAGCCACGGCCAGGTCGCGCGCCTGGGCGGCGACGAGTTCGTGCTGGTCCTGCCCGGCATGCCGCAGGACCAGGCCGACGCGCAGCTGCGCCGGCTGCAGGAGGCCCTCGCCCACCGCCCGTTCCTGCACGAAGGCCAGCGCGTGCACGTGCGCTTCAGCGCCGGCATCGCGCAATGGCGCGCCGGCGAATCCGCCGACGCGCTGCTGCAGCGCGCCGACCGCGCGCTCTACGCGGCCAAGCAGGCCGGCCGCGACCGGGTGGGCAACGCCGGTTGACCCCGCCGTCGGCGCGGACCGCGGGCAGGCGCATGCGCGTCCATCGACAGGACCGGGGCGGTACATGCCCGCCCCGGCATCCGCTTACTTGAAGTCGCCGGCCACGAACACGCTCAGGCTGTCCGGCTTCAGGTGCCTGCGGAGGGCGGCGTTGACCTGCTCGACCGTCAACGCCTGGTAGGCCGCATCGCGCTCGATCACGAACGACATGGTGCGGTCGTAATCGAGCAGGCCCTGCAGCAGGCCGGCCACCGCGCCATCGGTGGCGCGCGACTGTTCGCGCTGCACGAGGCGCGCGGCGACGGCGTCGCGCAGTTCCTGCGCGGTCACGCCATCGGCGACCAGCCGCGCCAGCTCCTCGCGCAGCGCAGCCTCGACCTTGCCCATGTTCTCCGGGGCGGCGATGGCCTGCACGGTAAGGCTGCCGTTGTCGTCGCGGCCGATGCGGCTGTCATCCGCGCGCAGGCCGGCGCTGACGCCATAGCTCAGGCCTTCGCGCTGGCGGATGCGGTCGGCCAGGCGCGACTTGAGCGGGTCGCCGCCGAGGATGTCCACTGCGATGCTCAGCGCCGGCATGTCGGCGTCGGCGATGTTGAGCGATACGTTCTGCCGCGCCAGCAGCACCGCGTTGGGCTTGTCGGGCGTGGCGAAGCTCTCGCGGTGCGCGGCGCGCGGCTGGTAACGGGTGGAGATGGGCGCATACGGCACCGGCGGCTTCCAGCCGGCGAACAGTTCCTGCAGTTGCGCCTTGACCGCTTCGGGATCGAAGTCGCCCACCACGCTAATCTGGCCGCTGGCGGTACCGTAGAAATCGCGGTGCCACGCGCGCAGGTCTTCCAGCTTCAGCGCCTCGAGCTTGGCCAGGGATTCGTCCAGCGAATCCGCATGCAGCGGATGACCCGCCGGCCACGGATCGAAGTACGTCGCCATCGCCATCGACGCGAGCATGCCCGGCTCCTTGCGCTGGGCCTCGATGCCGGTGACGGCCTGCAGGCGCAGCTGCTCGAACTGGTCCTGCGGGAAGTCGGGCTGGCGCAGCACCTGCGCGGCCAGCGCCAGCGCCTCGGCCAGGGTTTCGCGCTTGCCGGCGAGGCGGATCTGCGCGCCCTGCAGGTTGCCGCCGATGGACGCCTCGGTCTTGAGCGCATCGAAACGCGCGACGAGCTGCTCGTAGCTCTGCCCCGCCGCGCCGCGCAGCAGCATCGACCCCACCCACTGCGCGGCGGTGTCGCGTCCGGTGACGGCCTGTTCGTTGCCGAACTCGAAACTGGCATTGACCGCGACCGTCTGCCCGCGGGTCCGGCGCGGCAGCAGCGACACCTTCAGGCCCTCGCCCAGGGTGAACGTCTGCGTGCGCGCGGCGATGTTCTGCGGGGTCGCCTCGAACGTCTCGCCCGCCTCCACCGCGGTCCGGCCGGTATAGCTGTCGACCACGCTGGCGATGGCCGGCGCGGCCGGCACCTCGGCGCGGTCCGGCGCATCGGTGGGCACGAACCGTCCCAGCGTGCGGTTGCTCGGCTTCAGGTAGGCCGCGGCCACCCGGTTGACGTCCGCGGCCGTCACCCTGGCGATGGCGTCGCGCTGCACGAACAGCAGGCGCCAGTCGCCGGCCGCCTGGTACTCCGACAACGCCATCGCCACCGCGTTGACGTTGTTGAGCAGGTTTTCCTGGTCATTGGCGATGCGCTGTTTCGCGGCCTCCACCTCCTCCCCGGTCACCGGCCGGGCCACGACAGCCTCGGCCTGCCGGAGCAGTTCGGCCTCGGCCTTGGCGGCGTCGCCGTCCTTGGGCAGCACCGCGATCACGTTGAACAGCCCCGGATCGCGCATGCTCCCGCTGCCGGCTCCCGCACCCGCCGCCAGCTTGGTTTCCACCAGCGCCTTGTGCAGGCGCCCGCTGGGCGTATGCCCGAGCACGTTGCCCAGCACCGCCAGCGCCGCGCTGTCGGCCTGCGCCAGCGCCGGCACGTGGTAGGTGGTGGCCACCAGCGACAGGTCGCCGGTGCGGCGCACCGTCACCTCGCGCTCGCCGTCCTGGGTCGGCTCGACGGTGTGGAACGCCGGCAGCACGCGCGCCGGCTTCTTCAGCGGCCCGAAATGCGCGGCGACCCGCGCCAGCGCCCTGTCGGCGTCGATGCGGCCGGCCACGATCAACAGCGCGTTGTCCGGCTGGTACCAGGTGCGGTAGAACGCCTGCAGGTTCTCGATCGGCACGTTCTCAACGTCCGAACGCGCGCCGATGGGCAGGTTGGCGTAGTTGTGCCAGTCGTAGGCGACCGAACGCATGCGCTTCATCAGCACGCCGGCGGGATTGTTGTCGCCGGCTTCCATTTCGTTGCGGACGACGGTCATCTCGCTGTCCAGGTCGGCCTTGGCGACCCTGGAATTGACCATGCGGTCCGCTTCCAGCGCCAGCAGCCAGTCCAGCGTGTCGTCGTTGGCCGGGAACGAAGCGAAGTAGTTGGTGCGGTCCAGCGAGGTGGTGGCGTTCTTGCTCACCCCGCGCTGCTGCATCTCGCCGGGGATGTCCGGATGCTTCGGCGTGCCCTTGAACAGCAGGTGCTCCAGCAGGTGCGCCATGCCGGTCTCGCCGTAGTTCTCCTGCATCGAGCCCACGCCATAGACCAGGTTGACGGTGACGGTGGGCTTGCTCGCATCGGGAAACAGCAGCACCCGCAGGCCGTTGGGCAGGCGGTACTCGCAGATGCCTTCGACGCACGGCCCGGCAGCTACCGACTTCGGCAGCACGGCCGTTTCGCCCTTGGCGTACGCCGTCGGCATCAACGCGAACGAAAGCGCTACGCCCAGGGCGCAGGAAGACAGCTTCAGCATCATTTCCCCTTGTCTTATGTTCGGAACAACGCGCCGGCATCCACATGGGCCGGCAGGCACGACACGGCATCCATGCGCCGCGAACCCGACGATTTGATCCGGAACGCGTGTGCGCATGCAACTGTCAATGCTGACAGCGGCGCGTCCACTGTTCCTGACGCGATCAACGAAATCGCAGGCGCGATCATCCGGCGCCCCTCAATGTCCCCGTTCCCCATCGTCATGCGCAATGTGTACATGGCGCATTGACATATCTGGATCCCCATCCGGTGATCGGAACTGGAAAAGCGGCATGGATCCCGGCGTGCCCCTCCGCATTGCATGCACTGTTCCGTCCGCGCGTCCAATCACCGCGAATGGCAAACACGCTTCCTGTGGATCGCTGCCGGGCGCGAAATTCGAGGGCGGCGCTGGATGGATGCCGCTACAAATGGCGGGCGCAACTCAATCCGCCGGCCTGCCATCGCGCATGTGCTGCACCAGCATCACCGCCGCCAGCACCAGCGCGCCGGCAAAGAGGCCCACCACCACGCTGCCCAGGGCATTGGCCACCATTTCCCAGGCCGGTGAGGGGATCCAGCCCACCACGAGGTGGTGCAGGGCCGGTATGGCGTGCACGAGGATGCCGCCGCCGACCAGGAACATCGCGGCGGTCCCGGCGATCGACAGGCCGCGCATCAGCCACGGCATCGCGCGCAGGATGGCGCGGCCCAGCGTGGCGGCTGCGCGACCACGGCGCAGCAGCCACATGCCGACGTCGTCGAGCTTGACGATGCCGGCCACCAGTCCGTAGACGAAGGCGGTCATCGCCAGCGCGATGGCCGCCAGCACCAGCACGCGCTGCAGGAACGGCACGTGCGCCACCACGCCCAGCGACAACACGATGATCTCGGCCGAGAGGATGAAGTCGGTACGGATCGCGCCGCGCACCTTGCCCTTCTCCCAAGCGACCATGTCCACGTTGGCGTCGGCAAGCGCCTGCACCCGTTCCGCGTGCCGCTGCTCGTCCTCCTTGCCGTGGAGGAACCTGTGCGCCAGCTTCTCCACGCCCTCGTAGCAGAGGAAGGCGCCGCCGAGCATCATCAGCGGGGTAATCGCCCAGGGCAGCCATGCGCTGATCGCCAGCGCCGCCGGCACCAGGATCGCCTTGTTGAGCAGCGAGCCCCTGGCCACCGCCCACACCACCGGCAGTTCGCGCGCGGCGCTGACGCCGGTGACCTGCTGCGCGTTGAGCGCCAGGTCGTCGCCCAGCACGCCGGCGGTCTTCTTCGCCGCGACCTTGGTCAGGATGGAAACGTCGTCGAGCAGGGTCGCGATATCGTCGAGCAGGGCGAACAGGCCGGCTCCAGCCATGGGGCACCGTGGGCGCGTGGAATGCGCGGATTGTCCCGCATCGCGGCCCGGTGCGACATGGCCGCCGCATTCACCCCCCGCCCACCGGCGGGCGGTGACACTGCCCGATCATGCCGTGCGGGAGAACGCCTTGACTGCAGCGAAACACGATCCGGCCACCCCCACGACCGTCGGCGGCATGAGCCGACGCCAGCAGATCCTGCGGCTGCTGCTGCGCTACCGCAACTCGGGCGTTTTCTCCGGCCTGCAGCTGGATGGCGGACTGCCACGCAACACGAAGCTTCCCGACGACGCCGACCCGGCGCAGTTCGTCTCCGACCTGGAAGCGCTGGGCACGACCTTCGTCAAGCTCGGCCAGGTGCTGTCCACGCGCCCGGACATGATCCCGCTGGAGTACGTGGCCGCGCTGGAGCGCATGCAGGAACAGGTCGCGCCCATCCCGGTGGAGCAGATACGCACGGTGATCGAGCAGGAACTCGGCGCGCCGGTCGGCAAGCTGTTCGCCCTGTTCTATCCCGAACCCCTGGGCTGCGCCTCCATCGCCCAGGTGCACCGGGCCGTGCTGCACGACGGCCGCGAAGTCGCGATCAAGGTGCAGAAGCCCGAGGTCGCCGCGCAGCTGCGCTCGGACATCGCCGTGCTGCGCAGCTTCGCCAGCGCCGCCGACCACCTGACCCGCATCGGCCGCCGCGTGCGCTTCGCCGACTGGCTGGACGAGTTCGCCACGACCCTGCGCATGGAGCTGGATTACGAAGCCGAGGCCACCAACCTGTCGCGCTTCGGCCAGCACCTGGCGCCCTATCCGGAGCTGTGGGTACCGCAGCCGCTGTGGGACCTGTGCCGCCGGCGGGTACTGACCATGGAGCTGGTGCATGGCGTGCGCGTGGATGCGATCCCGCCGGTGCGGCGCACCGAGCAGTCGATGCTGCCGCTGGCCGCGGCGCTGGTGCGCGGCTACCTGGACCAGATCTTCGTGCATGGCGAGATCCATGCCGACCCGCATCCCGGCAACCTGCGCGTCACCGACGACCAGCGCCTGGCGGTGTTCGACCTGGGCATGGTCGCGCACGTGCCGCCGCGCCTGCGCGAGCGCCTGCTCAAGGTGCTGTTCGCCGCCGTGGACGGGCGCGGCGAGGAAGTGGCCGACGAGATCATCGGCATCAGCACGCGCCTGGAGGACTACGACGAGGAGCGCTACCTGCGCCTGACCGGGCAGATGATCGCGCGCTACGCCGCCAACGACACCCTGTCCGAGGGCCGCGTGGTGCTGGAGATCGTGCGCATCGCCACCGCCTGCAACCTGCGCACGCCGCCGGAACTGAGCCTGCTCGGCAAGGCCCTGCTCAACCTGGAAGGCGCGTGCCGGCTGCTGGCGCCCGAGCTGGATACGCGCCAGGTGGTCGAACGCCAGCTGCAGCACGTGATGCGCGCGCGCCTGGTCAAATCGCTGTCGGTCGCCAACCTCGCCAGCGAGGCGATGGAGCTGCAGCAGCTGCTGCGCACCGGGCCGCGGCGCATGTCCGACATCCTCAGCCTGGTCGCCGAGAACCGCCTGCAGATGAAGGTCACCGGGCTGGAGGAATCGCGGCTGATGGAGAACATCCAGAAGGTCGCCAACCGCATCGCCGCCGGCCTGATCACCGCTGCGCTGCTGCTGTCCTCGGCGCTGCTGATGCGCGTTCCCAGCCGCTTCTCGCTGTTCGGCTATCCGGCGTTCGCGATGCTGCTGCTCGTCATCGGCGTGGTCATCGGCCTGGGCCTGATCGTGAGCGCGCTGCTGTTCGACCGCCGCACCCGGGCGCGTGCGCGCGAGGAACGCGGGCACCGCTGAGCAGCGGCCGCACCGCGCGGGAAGCGCAATTTCCGGAATACCCGCCATATCCGGCACGCACGGACCCCTGCGCAGCGATCGAAGGCCGTGCGGACCGCATCGCCACGGGCCGCGATGTTCTGCGCCACGGCGCTTTCAGAAGGCAACGCGGCGCCTGCGACACCCGCTGCCGCACAGCGCGCACTATGCCGTTTCCAGCAAACATTTCAGTCAGGTTTGTCTGTGCATGATTTCTGTCATCCACATTTCATGAGCCTGACACGGGCCTGTGGATCGCGCCTTTTCTCTCCCGCGTCGGGGCGCCTTCCGTTTCCACTACCCAAGCGACCGCATGCATTGGACCTTCTGGCTGTACCTGCCCGCGCTGTTCCTGTTGTTGCTGGCCACGCCCATGCTGGCGCGGCTCAAGGCGGGCCTGCTGTCATTGCTGCTGCTGGCCTCCAGCGCCTGGTGGCTGATCGATAGACTCAGCGGCGACGGCATCAATTCGGCCACGCTCTACCACCTGCGCAGCGACATGGAAGGCGCCGGGGTCGGCGATTTCACTGGCTACATCGCCGCTTTCGTGGTCCTGGCCCTGCTGTCGCTGGCTCCGCTGCTGCTGCTGCGCGTGCGCCGTTTCCGACTGCCGCGGCACGGCGCGGGATTGTCGGCGGCGTTCGCCGCGCTGCTGGTGGCCGCCGTCCTCGGCAGCCCGCTGTATGGCGATGCGCGCCGCATGTACCAGCAGATGAAGCCGGTGGACTACAGCGCGGTGGCGCCGGAGTACGTGGTGCCCGCGCGCACGCTGGCGCGGCCGAAGAACATCGTGTGGATCTATGGCGAAAGCCTGGAACGCACCTACCTGGACGAGAAGGCGTTTCCGGGGCTGATGCCCAACCTGCGCCGCCTCGCCGGCGAAGCGCTGGATTTCCGCGGCATCGCCTCGGCCGACGGCAGCGGCTGGACCATCGCCGGCCTGGTCTCGTCGATGTGCGGCGTGCCGCTGACCACCGCGCAGGGCGACGAGAACAGCATGGGCCGCATGGGCCACTTCCTGCCCGAGGCGTTCTGCCTGGGCGATTACCTGAAACAGCAGGGCTACGGCAACCACTACATGGGCGGCGCCAACGGCCAGTTCGCGGCCAAGGCCGACTTCCTCGCCAGCCATGGCTATGACGACATCCGCGACCTGGCCTGGTTCAAGGAACAGGGCATCGCCGACAAGCATTTCTCCAACTGGGGCATCCACGACGACGTGCTGCTGGAACGCGCCTTCGACCGCTTCGTCGAACTCTCACGCGCCGGCCAGCCGTTCATGCTCACCGCGCTGACCATGGACACGCATCATCCGGCCGGGCACCTGCCGGTAGCCTGCAAGGGCACGCGCTATCCGAGCGCGTATGGCGACATCGGCCTGCTCAAGGCGCTCAAGTGCACCGACCGGCTGATCTCGCAGCTGGTGGACCGCATCCGCGCCAGCGAGTTCGGCGACGATACGCTGGTGGTGGTCGCCTCCGACCACCTGGCCATGCCCAACGACCTGAGCGATGTGCTGGAGAACCTGCAGCGCGAGAACCTGCTGCTATTCCTGGGCAAGGACATCGCCCCGCGCCAGCTGGCCGCCGACGCCGGCACCACCCTGGATTCGGGCGCGACCCTGCTGCAGTTGCTGGATCCGGGCATCGATGCGATCGGCTTCGGCCGTTCGCTGCTGGCCACGCCACGCGCGGCCAGCGCCAGCGTCGCCGCGCTCAAGGCCGATCCGTCCGACTATGCGCGCTACCGCGCCTTCGCCCGCTCGCTGTGGCTGGGCGACCAGACCCGCATGCTGCGCCTGGACGATGGCCAGGTGCTGGTCGGCGTGCAGAAGGTGCAGCCGCCGGTGCTGCTGGAATACGACGCGCAATGGGCGCTGGAATCGGTGTATCTGGAGAACACCTCGCGCCGGTTCGACGAGGCCGACCCCAGCCATCGCCTGGCCTATGTGGACCGCTGCACCGCCTTCGAGGACGCCTCGGCCGACGGCGACTGGTGCGCGCTGCTGGTGGACAGCGACCAGGGCATGCGCCTGTACCGCGATCCGCAGCTGCGCCGCGGCATCGCCGTGGACGCGCCGCTGGAGCCATTCCACGGCCCGCGCCCGAGCGTGCGCCAGTCGCGCATGATCAGCCGCCAGGCGCAGCACACGCGTCCCGGCCGGTACGTGCTGGAGCTGTACGCCAGCCAGCGCCCGGAACGCGCGTTCTGGGTCGAGGCGGTGTCCTCGCAGCGCAAGGTGGTGGTGGCCCAGCAATGGGTGCTGCCGGACCGCGACGGCCGCATCACCCTGCCGCTGGGCCTGGACGAGGAGATCGACGACCTGGAGATCCGCGCCTGGCTGGGCCATGCGGAGAAACTGGCGGTGGACAGCTACGCGCTGGTGCCGGCGATCCGCGGCCGGCCCCGTTCCTGAGCTCCCTCGCCGCCGGGCCGCGTTCCTGCCGGCGGCCCGCCGCTAGCCGGCGACGTCCGCCTCCGGCGGCACCGCCCCGCGCACCAGCCTGACATCGGTCGGCGTGGACAACGGGATGCCATGCGCGGCCAGCTGCCTGAGCAGCTCGAACAGCACCTCGCTGCGCGCGCCATAGACGCTGCGCGGGCTGGACACATAGGCGAAGCAGTTCAGCGCCACCAGCCCGCCGCCGATCGAATCGATGAACACCGACGGTGCCGGCTCGGCCAGCACCTTCTCGTTGCCGGCGAAGATGTCCAGCAGCAGTTGCCGCACCTGCCCCACGTCGGTGCCCAGCGGTACCGAGAACTGGATCTGGATGCGGCCCAGCGCATTGGCCATCGTCATGTTGCGGATGGTCTTGGTGATCAGTTCCGAGTTGGGCACGATCAGGGTGGACTTGTCGCCCACCTGGATCTCGGTCGAGCGCACCGAGATGCGGCGGATGTCGCCCTCCTGGTCGCCGATCTTCACCCAGTCGCCGATCTTCACCGGCCGTTCGGCCAGCAGGATCAGCCCGGAGACGAAGTTCTGGGTGATCGCCTGCAGGCCGAAGCCGATGCCCACCGACAGGGCGCTGGCCAGCAACGCCAGCTTCTCGAAGCCGATGCCCAGCGTGGCCAGCGCCCACAGCACCGCCAGCACGATGCCGAGGTAGCGGGCGACGGTGCTGATCGAATTGCGCGCGCCGATGTCCAGCCCGGTCTTGGGCAGGTAGGTATCCACCAGCCACTGCTGCAGCGCCTTCATCAGGGCCAGGCCCAGCACCAGCACCAGCACCGCCCAGAACACCGCGGACGGGCGCAGCGACTGGCCGCCGATCTTCAGGCCCGCCTCCAGCGTGTCGGCCAGCCCGTACAGAGCGCCGAGATTGCCGAACTGCGCCACCACCGCGACGATGCCCAGCAGCACCAGGCCGACCCGCAGTACCGCCGACAACAGCACCCCGGCCTGCTCCAGCCGTGCCGGTTGCACGCCGGTGGACAGGCGCAGGGTACGGCCGAAGGCGCTGTCCGGGGCCAGCAGCCACAACGACAGGTCGTCGGCGAAGCGGGTCAGCAGCGAGATCGCCAGCACCACGACGGTGATCCAGACCATCTGCTGGGCGACGAACATGGCGAAGTTGAGGTAACCCAGCAGGGTCGCCAGCAGCGCCGCCAGCACGGTCAGGTGGCCGCCCAGGCGCGCCAGCACCAGCCAGCCGCTGCGCGCCGCGCGCGGCAGCTTCGCTCCCGGCGACGCGTCGGCCTGCTGCTCGGCCAGCGCGGCCTCGGCCGCGCGGCGCCGGTGCAGCCGGGTCAACGTCGCCAGCATTGCCATGATCAGCGCCACGTACGTCAACGCGACCAGGCCGTCGAGCGTGACCGTGCTTACCTGCGAGGTGCGCGCGGCGCGGTTGATCTCGCGCAGCAGCACGGTCAGCCAGGTCAGTCCGGCGGCTCCCCTGGCGAACCAGCGCAGGCGCAGCGCCGCCGTGTCGTCGATGTTGAGCAGCCGCCACGATGGCCGGTGCGGTACCAGCAGGCAGGCCGCCAGCGCGGCGATGAAGGCCGATACGAAGGTGACCCAGATGAACTTGTCCGCCACCGACTCCAGCCGCGGCGGAATCGCCGAGATCCCATGCAGGCTGGCGACCATCACCACGGCGGCGAAACCCGGCAGCAGGGTACCGACCAGCAGCAGCCAGACCGCCAGTCCCGAACGGCGCAGGCGCCCGGCCGGCGCGTGGTCGGAAGCGGCATAGCGGCGGCCGAGGTGGCGCAGCCACAGCCGCAGCGGGAACACCATCAGCAGGGCCAGCGCCGCCCCCAGCAGCGGCGAGCTCCAGCCATGCGCGGCCACCGCCGTTTCCAGGCCGCCTGCCGCCTGCCGGTACAGCCCCTGGATGCGCGTGAGGTCGTCGGGCAGGCTGCCGGCGAACTGGCGCCACAGCGCCGGCGACAGCGGCGAACCGACCTTGCGTCCGAACTGCTCGCCGATCTGCTGGCTGCGCGCCTTCTCGATCGAATCGCTCAGCTGGCGCGCATCCTCGGCCAGCAGCTTGCCGCGCTTGACGTCCGCATCGACCTGGCTGCGCTGCTGATCCAGCGCGTTGCGCTGGCGGGTGATGCTGCGCTCCTCGGTGGCACCGTCGTCCAGCGGCCCGAGCTGGGCGATGCGTGCGTCGATCTGCTCCAGCTGCGGCACCAGCGCCGCCACCGCGGCATCGGCATCGCGCTTGGCCTGCAGCGCCTGTTCGGAAAGCGTGCGCAGTGTTTCCGGCGCGTCGGCGTCGTCCAGCGAACGACGCACCGCCTGCAGCGCGCGCTCGGCCTGGCCGATGCGCGCCTGCGGCGACGGCGCCTCGGCGCCCGGGTCGGCGGCACTGGCCGCCAGGGGCGACATGCCGCTCCCGGCCAGCAGGAACACCAGCAACAACGCGCGCAGCAACGGGAAACGGTGGCGGAAGGACAAGGCGGTGGATCCGCGGTCATGCGCGGACTACCGCGCGTGTACGGACTATAAGTCAGCCCGCGTCCACGCTCCGACAACAGCGCGCCTGCCAGCGCCGTCCTGTTGCCCGCACGGCGAGCATCGCGCAGCCCGGCTCAGTACTTCAGGCCGAGCTCGGCAACGTGCGGCCGATGCGACGCGTAGAGGTCCTGGAATTCTTCCTCGGTGAGCTCGTCGAGCGCATACACCGCCACCGGGTCCCACTCGCGGTCGGTCGGCAGCGGCTGCCGCGGCCCGGCGCGCAGCGAGTAGCTTCCGCCCTCGTAGTCGACCAGGTCCGGGACCTGCTCCCAGCGTTCGCGCGCAAAGCGCTCCGGGTCCTTGAGAAGGATCACGGCGTACATCGGCCTCTCCCGTTTTCGGAGCTGCAAGCCTAACGCAAGCGCGTTGCCGGAGCGTGCCGCGACGCCGCGGGCGAGCGCTTGGGCACATCGCATTCACCGCCGCTGGCCTATAGCTCCATGGGCCCGCCCTGCCGGAGTCCGCCATGAACCATCCGCCGCTGCCCACCGTCGCCGCCCTCGACCTGCCGCGCTATCTCGGCACCTGGTACGAGATCGACCGCCTGCCGATGCGCCACGAACCGGAAGATGCCACCGACGTCAGCGCGCACTACACGCTCGAAGACGATGGCGGCATCCGCGTGCGCAACCGCTGCCTGCGCGATGGCGAACTGCAGGAGGCCATCGGCCAGGCCCGGCCGATCGATGCGTCCAACAGCCGCCTGGAGGTGAGCTTCCTGCCCGAAGGGCTGCGCTGGATTCCGTTCACCAAGGGCGACTACTGGGTGATCCTGGTCGATGCCGGCTATGCCAACGCGCTGGTCGGCAGCCCGGACCGAAAGTACCTGTGGCTGCTGGCGCGCGAACCGCACATGGACGAGACCACCCGCCAGCACTACATCGGCTACGCGCGCCAACAGGGCTTCGACGTGGAGCGCCTGATCCACACGCCGCACACCGGCCATCCGACCGCCTGAACGGCCTGCGACGGGACCGCTGCATGGACCTGAAGAGCGGCTACCCCTTCTGGGCGGTCAGGAACGGCCTGATGCGCGCCTATCCGCCGTTGCGGCAGGCGCTGCGCTGCGATGTCCTGGTGATCGGCGGCGGCATCACCGGCGCGCTGGTCGCCGACGAGCTGGCCCGCCACGGGCACGACGTGGCGGTAGTGGAACAGCGCGACATCGGCTGGGGATCGAGCGCGGCCAGCACCGCGCTGCTGCAGTACGAGATCGATACGCACATGGTCGACCTGGCCAAACGTTACGGCGAGCAGGCGGCGGTGCTGGCCTACCGCGCCTGCGCCGACGCGATCCCGGCGCTGCAGGCGCTCGCGGCGGAAGTGCGCGGCGTCGACTTCCGCCGCGGCGACAGCCTCTACTACGCCAGCCGCAGGCGCCATCGCGACGACCTGCGCGCCGAGTTCGGGCTGCGCAGGAAGCACGGCTTCGGCGTGCACTGGCTGGAACCGGGCGACCTGCTTGCCGCCTATGGCTTCCAGGCGCCGGCGGCCATCCTCAGCGACCTGGCCGCCAGCCTGGACCCGTACCGCATGGCGCACCGCCTGCTGGCGCGCCTGCAGCGGCGCGGCGCGCGGGTGTTCGACCGCACCACCATCGCCAGCCTGCGCCCGATCTCGCACGGCGTGGTGGCGACCACCGCCGATGGCGTGCAGGTACGCTGCGGCCATGTGGTGCTGGCCGCCGGCTATGCCAACGAACGCTGGCTCGACCAGCGCGTCGCGCGCAACCGCAGCAGCTATGCCTTCGTCACCGATCCGCTGCCGGCCGAGGCGCTCGGGCCGCTGCGCCGGACCATGCTGTGGGAATCGGCCCGTCCCTACCTGTACCTGCGCAGCACCGCCGACCTGCGCCTGCTGGTCGGCGGCGAGGACGACGCCGTGGACGTTCCGGCACGCCGCGATGCGCGCGTGGACCGCAAGGCGCATCGGCTGGTCGCCAAGGTGCGGCGCCTGTTCCCGCAACTGCCGGTGAAGCCGGCCTTCGCCTGGGCCGGCACCTTCGCCGAAACCCGCGACGGACTGCCGTTCTTCGGCGCACATCCGCAATGGGGACCACGCGTGCTGTTCGCCATGGCCTATGGCGGCAACGGCATCACCTACTCGATGCTCGGCGCCGGCCTGCTGCGCGCGGCGATCGAGCGGCGCCGGCACCGGCTGTCGGGGTTGTTCGGTTTCGCCCGCCAGGAGTGAGCGCGCCGCCCACGACAGCCCCGGTTCACCGCCGCCGCGCTAGCGTCAGCGTCTCCCACCTGCCACGATGACGGCCCCAGCCAGGAGCGCCAGCGCGATGAACCGGTCCTTCACGATCCTTGCCTGCCTGCTGGCGCCGGCCCTGGCGACGGCGCAGCCGGCCGGCACCGCGCCGGGCTCGCTGGACCTGAGCGTGCCGCAGGCGCCGATGCGCTATCTCAACGATCCGTCCTACCAGGCCGATGCTCCGGGCACCTACTACGGCGACCACAGCGGCCCGTTGCCGCGCAAGGACGCCACGGCCGCGACGGTGGTCGACGACAAGCTGCAGGTGCACGGCGCGCTCAGCACCGGCATCGGTTATTCCAAGGCCTACGGCAACAGCCACTGGAGTTCGGCCGATATCAACATCGGCAAGAACTACAACACCGACGAAGGCAAGACCCGGCGCGTGGACCTGAACATCCATGTCAGCCAGGGCAAGGGCGCCGGCCCGTTCGGCTACGGCCCCGGCCCCTGGTACGGCGGCTGGTGAGCCCACGCCGCGCCGGCCACCGGCGCGGACGGCATCAACCGCCGCAGCGCATCCAGGCGCAGTCGATGGCGTCCAGCGCCAGGTGCAGCAGCAGGCCGATGCCGAACAGCCGCGTGCGCCGCGGCAGCAGCAGGCCCGCATAGACGATGGCCGCCGGCGCGGTGTGCAGCGGGTGGAAACCGATGCTGCAGCGGTCCGGCGCATAGATCGGATCGGCCAGCAGGTGGTCCAGGTCGATCACCCAGCCCAGCAGCATCAGCAGCCAGGCGCGGCCGAAGCGCGGGCGCCAGAACAGCCACGCCAGCAGGGCCGGCACCGCCGCGTGCAGGCACAGGTGCAGGATCGCGCGCAGTCCCATCGGCCGCTCAGGCGCCGGCCAGCGAGGCCATGTCGATGACGAAGCGGTATTTCACGTCCGAACGCTCCATGCGCGCGAAAGCCTCGTCGATGCGCTGCATCGGGATCGATTCGCAGTCCGGGTAGACGCCGCGCTCGGCGCAGAACTCCAGCAGTTCGCGGGTCTGCGCGATGCCGCCGATCAGCGAGCCGGACACCTGCCGGCGGCCGCGCATCAGCGCCGCGGCGTTGACCGGCATCTGCTCCAGCGCGCCGACCACGACGATGCGGCCTTCCACGTCGAGCAGGCGCACGTAGGGGTCGAGTTCGTGCGCCACCGGCACCGTGTCGATGACCAGGTCCATCGATGCAGCCGCCGCCTTCATCGCCTCGGCGTCGCGCGACAGCAGCACGCGGTGCGCGCCAAGCGCGCGCGCATCGTCGGCCTTGGCCGCGCTGCCGGTCACCAGGGTGACCTCGCAGCCCAGGGCCACGCCGAGCTTGACCGCCATGTGCCCCAGTCCGCCCAGCCCCACCACGCCCAGCCGCGTGCCGGGGCCGGCGCCGTAGTGGCGCAGCGGCGACCAGGTGGTGATGCCGGCGCACAGCAGCGGCGCGGCGCGCGCCAGGTCCAGCTTCGGCGACAGGCCGATGGCAAACGGCTCGCGCACCACGATCATCCGCGAATAGCCGCCCAGCGTGGTCTCCCCGCTGACGCGATCGCGGCCGTTGTAGGTCATGGTCGGGCCCTGCCGGCAGAACTGCTCCTCGCCGTGCCCGCACTGGTCGCAGGCCAGGCAGCTGTCGACCATGCAGCCGACACCGACCGGATCGCCCACCTTCAGCCGCGCGACCGCGCTGCCCACCGCACTGACCCGGCCGATGATCTCGTGGCCCGGCACCATCGGATAGCGCGAACCGCCCCAGTCGTTGCGGACCTGGTGCAGGTCCGAGTGGCAGACGCCGCAGTACAGGATGTCGATGGCCACGTCGTCCGGGCGCAGCGCGCGGCGCTCGATGGCCATTGGCTGCAGCGGCGCGCCGGCCGATAGCGCGGCGTAGGCGGGAATGTGCATGGCTGTTCCGGGGGGAAGGACCACCGGATTGTACCGGCCGCTCCCGGCGGCGGCGTTACACTGTGCGCCCTGCCGGGCAGTCGCGCCGCGGCCGTTCCGGAGTGGTGATGATCAACAACGACGTACTGCGCAGCATCCGCTACATGCTCGACCTGGGCGACAAGCATGTGGTGGACCTGATCCACATGGCCGACCCGGCGTTCGACGTGGACCAGGCGCAGGTGCACGATTTCCTGCGCCGCGACGACGAGCCGCTGTTCGAAGCCTGCCCGGACGCGGCGCTGGCGCGCTTCCTCGATGGCCTGATCCTCCACTTCCGCGGTCGCGACGACTCGCAGCCGCAGCGCGCGCCGGAAACGCGCATCACCAACAACCTGGTGCTGAAGAAGCTGCGCGTCGCCTTCCAGCTCAAGGACGTGGACATGCACGAGATCTTCGAGGCGGCCGGCTTCCCGCTGTCCAAGCCGGAGCTGTCGGCCCTGTTCCGCCAGCCGGACCACAAGAACTACCGGCCCTGCGGCGACCAGGCGCTGCGCAATTTCCTCAAGGGCCTGACCGCACGCCTGCGCGCCGCCTGACGGGGACGCCACCGTCCGCCGCATCGCCGTGCCCCTGTAGAGCGGGGCAACGCCCCGCTGGAGCCTTCCCGGGCAAACCCGCCGGGCGATGCCCGGCGCTACAGGATGCCCTGCCCTGCAACCGGTCCGGCACGACAGGTCCACGGCAGAAGCCCGGCATCGCTGGGCATCACGACCAGCCCCCTGTAGAGCGGGGCAACGCCCCGCTGGAGCTTTCCCGGGCAAGCCCCGCCGGGCGGTGCCCGGCGCTACAGGATGTGCGGCACGACTGGCGCACAGCAAAAAGCCCGGCATCGCCGGGCTTTTTGCATGTCGCTGTCCGCGGGCTTCTTACCAGCTGAAGCGCGGGCCGACCGACCATTCCTTGTCGCCGTGGCGGTCCATCTTGATGTCGCCGTTGATGCCCCAGTTCTGGTTCAACTTCACCTGGCCACCCAGGCGGCCGTAGAACTGGCCTTCCGGATTGACGCCGTGCTTCCTGGTGTAGTCCTGGTAACCAGCAAAGGCATACACCTCGACGTGCTCGCCGAACGCGTTGCGCAGGCCCACTTCGGCGTTGTAACCGTCGAAGTCCAGGTTGCTGTGGTGCGGGTCGAACTTCTGGTAGGCCACGCGCGCGACCAGGTCGGCGCTCGGCGCGATGGCGCGGTTGTAGCCCGCACCGATGCGCCACTGGTCGTACTTGGCGTCGGTGTGGTCGATCTTCTGCTGGGTGAAATCACCGAAAACATGGAAGTTCGGGTGGAAGGCCCAGGAGCCCTTCAGCGCCCAACCGTCGGCGTCGGGACCGGAAACGTCGGTCTTGACGTAGTCGCCTTCGACGTAGTTGTAGGAAAGATTGTCGGCAGCCGAAGCGGCGAACGGGAGGGCGGCCGCCAGGGCCAGGGCAATCAGGGAAGTCTTCATGGGGGTACACCTTCAGGAATTACTGTCTGGTGGCGCGGCGGCTCGTCGGCTGCCTGCGTCCGGATGTAATTTTTCCGTTATCCACCTCAATCCTTCCTGAAGTCGCCGTCCCGCCTGAACGGCTTTTTTAGGCTTTTATTCAGGCGTTTTCTGGCACGCGCGCGCCCTGCCACGGCTTCCTTTCGCCAGCCTTTTGCCTCCCGCCGGAGAATGCAGCGGCGCACCGGTGGCGATGTCGCTGAGGATCGGGCAGTCCGGCCGCTCGTCGCCGGCGCAGCAGTCGGCCAGGGTCTGCACCGTGGCCACCATGTCCTGCAGTTCGGCGATCCGCTGCTGCAGCACCGCCACATGCTCCAGCGCCATGCGCTTGACGTCGGCGCTGTGGCGCGAGCGGTCGCGCCACAGCTGCAGCAGTCCGCCGATGCGTTCCACGCTGAAGCCCATGTCGCGCGAGCGCTTGATGAAGCCCAGCGTGTGGATGTCGCGCGGCCCGTAGACGCGGTAGCCGGACGCGGTGCGCGCCACCGGGCCGATCAGGCCGCTGTCCTCGTAGTAGCGGATCATCTTGGCCGAGATGCCGGTGGCCTTGGCCGCCTGGCCGATGTTCATGGCGTCTTCCATCATCGTCTCCGTGGGGGCGCACCACAGCGCGCCATGGGTCGTACCGGGAAAACCTCATCACGCGCAAAGGTGCGCCCGTGCTCATGCCCAGGGCATGAATCGCCGCAGCCGCAGCGCGTTGCCGAGCACGAACACCGAGGACAGCGCCATCGCCCCGGCGGCGAACACCGGCGACAGCAGCACGCCCCACAGCGGATACAGCACGCCCGCCGCCACCGGGATCAGCGCGGTGTTGTAGGCGAATGCCCAGAACAGGTTCTGGCCGATGTTGCGCATCGTCGCCTGGCTCAGCGCGATGGCGTTGGGCACGCCCTGCAGGCTGCCGGACATCAGCACCACGTCGGCGGCCTCGATCGCCACGTCGGTGCCGGTGCCGATGGCCATGCCGACGTCGGCCGCGGCCAGCGCCGGCGCGTCGTTGATGCCGTCGCCGACGTAGGCCAGGCGGCCATGCGCGGCCTGCAGCCGGTTGACCGCATCGACCTTGCCTTCCGGCAGCACCTCGGCCACCACCTCGTCGATGCCCAGCTGACGCGCGATGGCTTCGGCGGTACGGCGGTTGTCGCCGGTGATCATCGCCACCTTCAGCCCCAGCGCGTGCAGGCGGGCGATGGCCGCGGCGGTGTCGGGCTTGATCGGATCGGAGACGGCGATGATCGCGGCGAGCCTGCCGTCGATGGCGGCATACAGCGGGGTCTTGCCTTCCTCGCCGAGCCGCGTGGCGATGGCGGCGAACGCCAGCACATCCAGCCCGATCTTCTGCATGAAGCGGTCCGCGCCCACCTCCACCCGCACGCCGTCCACCTGCGCGCGCACGCCATGGCCGGTGACCGACTCGAAGGCCTGCACCGGCGGCAGCGCCAGCCCGTCTTCCAGCGCGGCCTTCACGATCGCGCGCGCGATCGGATGCTCGGAACGATCTTCCACCGCCGCCACCTGCGCCAGCACCGGCCCGCGGGCGAAGCCGTCGGCCAGGTGCAGGTCGGTCAGCAGCGGCCGGCCTTCGGTCAGGGTGCCGGTCTTGTCCACCGCCACCACCGTCGCTTCCTTCAGCAGCTGCAGCGCCTCGCCCTTGCGGAACAGCACGCCCAGCTCCGCGCCGCGGCCGGTGCCGACCATGATCGAGGTCGGCGTCGCCAGGCCCATCGCGCAGGGGCAGGCGATGATCAGCACCGCCACCGCGTTGACCAGGGCGAACGTCAGCGCCGGCGAAGGCCCGGACAGCCACCATGCCGCGAAAGTGAGCAGCGCCAGGCCCATCACCACCGGCACGAACCACATCGTGATGCGGTCCACCCGCGCCTGGATCGGCAGCTTGGCGCCCTGCGCCTGCTCCACCAGGCGGATGATCTGCGCCAGCACGGTGGCGCCGCCGACCGCGGTGGCGCGCACGCCGAGCGCGCCGGTCTGGTTGACGGTGCCGCCGACCACGCCGGCGCCGGCCGCCTTGGCCACCGGCACCGGCTCGCCGGTGATCATCGATTCGTCCACGTAGCTGTCGCCGTCCACCACCACGCCATCGACCGCGATGCGCTCGCCGGGACGCACGTCGATCACGTCGCCGGCCACGACCTGCGCCAGCGGCACCTCCACCGCGCCGCCATCGCGGCGCACGCGCGCGGTCCTGGCCTGCAGCTTGAGCAGGCGCCTGATCGCCTCGGAGGTGCGGCCCCTGGCGCGCGCTTCGAGCATGCGCCCGAGCAGGATCAGGGTGACGATGACCGCCGCCGCTTCGTAATAGACATTGACCGTGCCCGCCGGCAGCAGGCCCGGCAGGAAGGTCGCCACCAGCGAGAAGCCGTAGGCGGCCAGCGTGCCGACCGCGACCAGCGAGTTCATGTCCGGCGCGGCGCGCAGCAGCGCGGGTATGCCGGCGCGGTAGAAGCGGCGACCGGGGATCGCCAGCACCAGGGTGGTCAGCGCGAACTGCAGCAGCCAGCTGTTGTGTGTGCCCAGGGTCGCGGCGATGGCGTGGTGGAAGGCCGGCACCAGGTGCGCACCCATTTCCAGTACGAACACCGGCAGGGTCAGCGCCGCGGCCAGCAGCAGGTCGCGCCTGAGGCCGCGCAGTTCGTCGTCGCGGCGCTGCGCTTCGCGGTCGTCGTCCACGGCCGCCTCCAGCATGTGCGCCTGGTAGCCGGCTTTCGCGACCGCCGCGACCAGCGCGGCCGGATCGAGCGCGGCGTCGCCGTGCACCAGTGCGCGGCCGGTGGCGAGGTTGACGCTGGCCGACCGCACGCCGGGCACCCTGGCCAGAACACGCTCGACGCGGCCCACGCACGAGGCGCAGGTCATGCCGTCGATGCCGAGCTCCAGCGGTACCGGCGCGGGCACCTCGTAACCGGCCTTCTCCACCGCTCGGACCAATGCCTGCCGGTCCACGCCATCGCCGCGCACGGTGGCGCGGCCGGTGGCCAGGTTCACCGCCGCGCTGGCCACGCCGGGCACGGCGGCCAGCGCGCGCTCCACCCGGCCCACGCACGAAGCGCAGGTCATGCCCTCCACAGGGAACTCCTGCGTCGTTCCGCCCGCATCGACGCGGTTCTGGCTGTTCTGGCTCATCGCCGGCTCACCTGGATTTATCCATGATGGCGGCATCATGAAGCTTCCCATCATGGGAAGGTCAACACCTCCGGCTCACCAGCCGGCGGCGCTTGACCTTGCCACCATGGCAAGGTCCAGACTGCCCATCCCTTCAAGGAGAACGCCATGGAACTGCATATCGGGAACATGACCTGCGGCGGCTGCGCGCGCAGCGTCACCGCCACCGTCAAGGAGGTGGACCCGGCCGCGACGGTCGAGATCGACCTGGCCACCAAGCGCGTGCGCATCGCATCGACGCAGCCGGCCGAACGCTTCGCCAGCGCGCTGGACGAAGCCGGCTTTCCGCCGCAGGTGGAGCAGGCCTGATCCCATGCAGCGGGGCGCCGCCCCGCTCTCAGCGGCCCACGCGCTTCCACACCTCGCGCTCGACGCGACGCCCGCCCTCCCAGCGCTCCAGCGTCCACACATCGCCCTCCAGTGTGTAGCGGAACTCGTAGCGGCCACCGCCCTCCAGCGGATAGGACGCCATCAGCGGCGTCTCCACGTAGCGCACGCCGTCGCCCTCGTAGGTACCCGAGCCACCGGCCCAGAACGTGCCGTTGCTGGTGGTGGTGAAGGCGAAGCGGCCGTCGGCGAGCACCTTGCTGCCGGCCAGGCCGCGGCTGGCGTAGTCTACGCGCGCGCCGTCGCCATCGACGAACTCGCCCGACTGCAGTTGCCATGCGCCCTGCAGGCGCGCCAGCCCGGAGGCATCGACGCCCGCGATGGAACCCACGCACAGCAGCGTGGCGGCAAGCAGGCGCAAGGTCGGGCGCATCGGCATCGGAGCCTCCATGGAACGGGAAGCGGCATTGTGCGCGGCATCGGCACGGCGCCACCAGCACCGGTTCATCGGCAACTTTTCCGCCATGCCGGGGGCCCTCGTGGCGGGGCGTTATCATGGCCGCCAATCTTCCTCGGCGGCATGCGCGTGCAGACCATCCTCACCCCGGTATCGATCGGCGAACTGATCGACAAGATCACCATCCTGGAAATCAAGGCCGAGCGCATCGCCGACGCGGCCAAGCTGGACAACGTGCGCACCGAGCTGGACGGCCTGTGGCCGCTGTGGCTGCAGCAGCAGGCCGCGCGCCCGGAACTGGCCGCGCTCAAGCAGCAGCTCAAGGCGATCAACGAACGCATGTGGGACATCCAGGACCAGCTGCGCGCCAAGGAAACCGCGCAGGATTTCGGCGATGGCTTCGTCGCCCTGGCGCGCGGCGTCTACGGCACCAACGGCGAACGCGTGGCGGTCAAGAACGAGATCAACCGCGTCGCCGGCTCGGCGCTGGTCGAGGAAAAGCAGTACCAGGGCGAATAGGCCGCCCGGTTTCGCGCAATGAAAAGGCCAGGTCGATGACCTGGCCTGCGTGGGGTGCGGCGTGGCTGCGGTTCAGCGCAGGCTGGCCGCGGCGCTGCGCGCCTGTCCGGCCGGCACCGGTGCGGTCTTGATCGACAGGCACATCGGGCAGACGCTCTCCAGCACCTTGATCGCGGGCCGGTACACCGTATTGCACTTCATGCACTGGACCATTCCAGTCGTGATGGCTTCCATGAGCCCTCTCTTCTTCGTTGTTCGATCCGGCAATATCGCGGCGGCGCCCTGCTTTTTCAAGCCATCCCGCCCGCCACCGGTACAACGCCACGCCGAAACGGCGCATGACGCGGCGCAGACATGGCCGCGCGCACCATGGCCGCACCTTCCGTGCCATGCGGGTGCGCCATGCGCGTGATCATGTTGTGCCTGTTCCTGCTGTCCGGGCTGACCCTGGCCGTCGGCGGCGGCTGGTTGCTGGCGTTGCGCGGCAGCGCGTTCTACCTGCTCAGCGGACTGGCACTGCTCGCGGTGGCCTGGGGACTGTGGCGCCACCGTCGCTGGGCGGGCTGGCTGTACGCCGGATGGCTGCTGGTGCTGCTGGCCTGGTCGTTGTGGGAAGCCGGGCTGTACTGGTGGCCGCTGGCGACCCGCCTGGGCGTGCCGGTACTGCTCGGCCTGCTGCTGGCCCTGCCCGCGGCGCGCCGCTCCGGGCCGCATGGCTACACCGGCCCGGCCGGCTGGCCGGTGCTGGGCGCGTCGCTGTTGTTGGCGGCGGTGGCGCTGGCCGGCATCCCGCGCCACCTGCACGAGATCCACGGGACCCTGCCGGTGGCCGCCAACACCGGCACGCCCGCGCTCGGCGACAACGCGCCGCCGCCCGGCGAATGGAGCGCCTACGGCCGCAGCGACTATGGCCAGCGCTATTCGCCGCTGGCGCAGATCACCCCGGCGAATGCCGAGCGGTTGCAGTTGGCCTGGCAGATGCGCACCGGCGACGTGCGCCTGCCGCAGGACGTGGGCGAGACCACCTACGAGGCCACGCCGCTGAAGATCGGCAACACGCTTTACCTGTGCACCCCGCACAGCTGGGCGTTGGCGCTGGACGCCGATACCGGCAAGGAGCGCTGGCGCTTCGACCCGGGTGCGGGCATGGAACCGCAGCGCCAGCACCAGACCTGCCGCGGGCTGTCGTGGTTCGCCGCGCCGGCCGGCGACAACGCCGCCACCGCGGCCGACGGCGCCTGCGCGACGCGCGTGTTCCTGGCCAGTGCCGACGCGAAACTGCATGCGCTGGATGCGTCGACCGGCCGCCATTGCGAGGACTTCGCCGACCATGGCGTGCTCGACCTGACCCACAATATGCCGTTCAAGCAGGCCGGCTACTACTATTCGACCTCGCCGCCGCTGGTGGCCGCCGGCAAGGTGATCGTGGCCGGCGCGGTCAACGACAACTACGCGGTGGACTCGCCCTCCGGCGTGATCCGCGCCTACGACGCGCGCAGCGGCAGGCTGCTGTGGAACTGGGATTCGGGCAACCCGACGCAGACCGCGCCGCTGGACCCGGCCGACCCGGCGCAGGTCTATACCGCCAGTTCGCCCAACAGCTGGGCGGTGGCCAGCGCCGACGAAGCGCTGGGCCTGGCCTACTTCCCGATGGGCAACCGCACCCCGGACCAGCTCGGCATGTACCGCAGTCCGGCGGAGGAAAAATACGCCTCCTCCGTGGTCGCGCTGGACCTGTCCAGCGGCCAGGTACGCTGGGTGCGCCAGTTCGTGCACCACGACCTGTGGGACATGGATACGCCTGCGCAACCCTCGCTGCTGGACCTGGACCTGCCGCAGGGGCGCACGCCCGCGCTGGTGGTGCCCACCAAGCAGGGTGACGTCTACGTGCTAGACCGCCGCGACGGCCATCCCCTGCTGCCGGTGGGCGAGCGCCCGGCGCCGCAGGGCACGGACATTCCCGGCCAGACCGTGGCCGCACGCCAGCCCTATTCGGCGCTGAGCTTCGAGCCGCCGCCGCTGCGCGAGGCCGACATGTGGGGCGCCAGCCTGGTCGACCAGATGCTGTGCCGCATCCAGTTCCGCCGCCTGCGCTACGAGGGCCGCTATACCCCGCCGTCGCTGCGCGGTTCGCTGATCTACCCGGGCAATTTCGGCACCTTCAACTGGGGCGGCGTGGCGGTGGACCCGCAGCGGCAGGCGATGTTCGGCATGCCGACCTACCTGGCCTTCGTCTCCACCCTGGTGCCCAAGGAGCAGCTCGGCGGGCAGGCGATGAACACCGGCGAGCACGGCCTGAACGAGAACAAGGGCGCCGACTACGCGGTGGAACTCAAGCCGTTCCTGTCGCCACTGGGCGTGCCCTGCCAGGCGCCGCCATGGGGCACTGTCGCCGCCGCCGACCTGCGCACCGGCAAGATCGCCTACCAGTACCGCAACGGCAGCATCCGCGACCTCTCGCCGGTGCCGGTGCCGATACGCCTGGGCGTGCCCGGCATCGGCGGCCCGCTGCTGACCGCCGGCGGCGTCGCCTTCCTGGCCGCGGCGGTGGACGACAACTTCCGCGCCTACGACCTGGCCAGCGGCAAGGTGCTGTGGAACGTGCGCATTCCCGCCGGCGGCCAGGCCACGCCGATGACCTACCTGGACAGCCAGGGCCGGCAGATGGTGCTGCTGGTGGCTGGCGGCCATGGTTCGATCGGCACCCGGCCGGGAGACTACGTGCTCGCCTACCGGCTGAAGGACGGAAGCGCAGGCGGGAAGGAGTGAAGAGGAACGCGTGAGGCAGCGGCACGGCTCCATCGCGCTCCTGCCACACGACGCGGTCCTCGACACGCCGGCCCCGCGACGCCCGCGCGGGGCGATGCGCAACGCGGGCGATCCGGCCACCCACCATGGCGGCGCAACCTCGTGGATGCCGGGCCCGCCCGGCATGGGGCTTTGCGATGAATTGCGGCGCAAGCGTGCGGGGCGAGCCCCGCACCTAGGGGAAGTGGACGCTCAATCCAGCATCAATACCGGCACGTCGTACCAGCGCGCCTGCGGGAAGCGCGCCTGCATCCACTGACGGAGATAGCGGCGGCTTTCGGCGGCGATGACCTCGTCGCTGCCGTCGTCGCGGCCGTTCCAGGCGATGCCGTGCAGCGCGACGCCGCGCGCGGCGATGGCCTCCAGCGACAGCAGGGTGTGGTTGATGCTGCCCAGCCGCCCGGAGGTGACCAGGATCACCGGCCAACCCTGCGCCGCCACGTAGTCGAGGGTCAGCAGTTCGGCCGTCAACGGCACCAGCAGCCCGCCGGCGCCTTCCACCAGCACCGTGTCGTAACGCGCGCGCAGCCGCGCAGTGGCGGCGGCGATGGCGTCCAGGTCCAGCGCGCGGCCTTCCAGCTTCGCCGCCAGGTGCGGCGAGGCCGGGTAGGCATACAGCGCCGGCATGGTGGTGCCGTCGCGGTCCTCGTCGAACAGGCCGCTGCCCATCAGCCGCCGGTGCAGCAGGATGTCGTCCGACGCGCCCACGCAGCCGGTCTGCACCAGCTTCTGGGTGATCACCTCGCGGCCCTGTTCGATCCATTGCCGCGCCAGCCAGCCGGTCACCACGGTCTTGCCGATCTCGGTGTCGATGCCACCGACGAAAATCACCTCGCCGCTCATGCGCGCATATCCCCGGCCTGCAGTCCTTCCACCAGCGCGACCATGCCGTCGCACAGCTGCCGCAGCTGCGCGTCGTCGATCACGTAGGGCGGCATCACGTACACCAGCCTTCCGAACGGACGGATCCAGATGCCCTGCTCCAGCATGCGCTGCCGGATGCGTTCCAGCCGCAGCGGCGCGGTCAGCTCGATCACGCCGATGGCGCCGAGCACGCGCACATCGCTTACGTGCGGCAGCGCGCGCGCCGGCGCCAGCCGTTCGCGTAGGGTGCGTTCGATCCGCTGCACGTTGCCCTGCCAGTCCTGCGCCAGCAGCAGCTGCGTGGACGCCAGCGCCACCGCGCAGGCCAGCGGGTTGGCCATGAAGGTCGGCCCGTGCATGAACACGCCGGCCTCGCCGGAGGCGATCGTGTCGGCGATGTCGCGGCGGGTGATCGTCGCGGCCAGGGTCATGTAGCCCCCGGTCAGCGCCTTGCCGATGCACAGGATGTCCGGGGCGATGCCGGCGTGCTCGCAGGCGAACAGCCGGCCGCTGCGACCGAAGCCGGTGGCGATCTCGTCGCAGATCAGCAGCACGTCGTGCTCGCGGCACAGCCGCGCCAGTTCGCGCAGGTACTGCGGGTGGTAGAAGCGCATGCCGCCGGCGCCCTGCACCACCGGCTCGATGATGAAGGCGGCCAGTTCGTCGCCGTGCTCGGCGAACAGGCGCTCGAGCGGCACGATCTCGGCCGCGTCCCATTGCCCGTCGAACGGCGTGGCCGGCGCCGGCACGAAGCGGCGCGACGGCAGCGCCGCACCGAACAGGCCATGCATGCCGGTGACCGGATCGCAGACCGACATCGCGTTCCAGGTGTCGCCGTGATAACCCGAACGCGTGGTGGCGATGTCGTGGCGGCCGGGCCGGCCGCGCGCGGCCTGGTACTGGATCGCCATCTTCAGCGCCACTTCCACCGACACCGAACCGGAGTCGGCATAGAAGATCGCATCCAGCGGCTGCGGCACGATCGCCAGCAGCTGCCTGCCCAGAGCGATGGCCGGCTCGTGGGTGAGCCCGCCGAACATCACGTGCGACATGCGCCCGAGCTGGTCGATGGCCGCCTGGTTCAGCGCCGGATGGTTGTAGCCGTGGATCGCGCACCACCACGAGGCCATGCCGTCGATCAGCCGCGTGCCGTCGGCCAGTTCCAGCAGCACGCCGTCGGCGCGCGCCACCTTCAATGCCGGCAGCGCCTGGCCAAGCGCGCTGTAGGGATGCCAGAGATGCTCCCTGTCGAATGGATCGGTCAGCATGTGCGTGTTTCGTGCCACCGGTGCGGTGGCGTGCGGGCGCGTACCTTACCGCTTCGCCCGCAGGCCCGCATCCGGGCCTGCGCCGGGCGGCACGCCATCGCGCCGCTGCGGCTGGCTCTCGTGGAGGAACACCGTCCAGGTGTCGGCCGGATGCGGCACCCGCGCCAGATCCAGCGCATGCCCGATGGCGCCGCGGTGGTAAGTGGAATGGTTGAGGATGTGGAACAGGATTTCACGCCGCGTCATGCAGCCTTCGCGGCCATCGGCGAAGCGGAAGCGCAGCGCTTCGTCCCACAGCGCGGGCGCCAGCCCGGCCAGATGGGATGCATACCAGGCATCCGATGCTTCCAGGCGCGCAGCCAGTGCGTCGAGCGCCGGCACCTCGGCGGTATTGGTAGCCGCATGCGGCGCCGCATCCCCGAGCAGGCGCGAACGGAACAGCTCCTCCACGATCACGATGTGGTTGAGCTGCTGCCGCGCGAAGGCGACGCTGGCCGGGAACGCCTGCGCATCCATCGCACGTATCGCTTCCAGCGTGCGCCGCATCGCCCAGCGCTTGTAGGCGAAGGCTTCGTCGAGCAGGTCGTTCCCCGCGCCGGAAGACCGCGGCGTCACCGCGACAGGCCCGTGATGCGGCCTGCCATGGCGACGCCGGGAACAAGGAGCGCAACGGAGATCACGCCTCGTCTTCTTCCTCTTCCTCGTCCTCTTCTTCCTCGTCCTCGTCGTCCTCCTCGAACGCGTCCAGCTCCTGCACGCGCACGAAGTTGGGCAGCGCGTCGGCAAAGCCGATCTGCGCGCCGTCGGCGACCATCGCCCGCACCTCGCGCTTCATCGCGCTTTCCACCAGCGCGAAGCACACCACGCCCTGCGCGCTTTCCTCGCCGTCCTCATCGAACACGGCAACCCAGCCGGCGGCGGGCATGATCTGGATGATGTTGTCTTGCATGGGCGGCCACCAGGATTGAGGGAGCCCAGAGCTTGCGCGAAGCCCATTGCCAACGCAATCGCGGCGCGCCTGTCCGCCTCACGCGTCGCTGTCGTGGTCCTCGCCGCCGCGCGCGCCCAGCGCCATGCCCGCGCCCATGCCGCCGCCCATCGCGCCCATGCCTCCGCCGCCACCGCCTTTGCCGCCCTTGGCGCCGCCCTCGTCCTTGCGCCCCTTGGCCGCGCCGGCAGCCGGGCGCGTCGGCCCCTGGCGCGGGATCGCCAGATCACGGGGAACCGGCGCCAAGTCCAGCGCCTGGCGGATGAAGTCGCGCAACGACACCACCAGCGCATCGGTATGCACCGGGCGGCCCTGCGCCAGTTCGGTGGCGGCGTGCGCGGCCAGCCGCACCTGCTCGTCGGTACCCAGCAGCAGAATGTCCGACAGCGCCGCCTCCACCGCATCGCGGATGCGCCGGGAACGGTCCGACGCCGTGGCGGCGAGAGCCTCGGCCCCCTCCTGCCCGCGCAGGTCGCGCAGATGCTTCGGGTCCACGCCGAGCTCGCCGGTGAACGAGCCGCCCAGCGTCTTGTACGCGGCGATCAGCGTGCGCAGGCGCTCGTTGATCTGCCGGTTCTCACGCTCGCGCCGCTGCTGCAGCGTCTGCATCACCAGCAGGCGGATGCCCACGCCTACCAGGGTGATGATCATCAGCCCCAGCAGCGTTGAGAGCACGGCCTGCCATGAACTGAAATCAAGACCCCGCATGCGTGCGCTCCCTGGATGGCGATGCGTCAATCTGCGGCGCGCGGGCGCGGCTTGCAAGCCGCGCCGGGCTGGCCCGCCTTCGAAGCACGCCCGATCCTCGGCAGTTCCAGCTTGAGCCGGTCGGCCGGCGCTGCCGCCGCGCGTGGCGACTCCCCGGCCCAGCGCGGCCAGGCCGTGGCCCACCCGCAGCGGCATCACCAGCGGACTTCGTGCGCGAAATCGCGCGTGACGGGGACGCCGGGGCGCTGACCACCGGCGTTACGGGCCGGCAGTGCGGCCACGGACCGGCCCTGCGTTCCTCACGACCGGCTCCGCGCCAATCCGCCATCCCGATACCGCCGCCCTGCGCGCAGCTTGCCGGCAGGCCGGACAGGTCGGCGGCCTTGTGCTCGCCGCATTCACCGTCGAAGTACTTGCCGAACAGCCCGCGGCCTTTGCCCTGCGCTGGCGACGGGCACGCGTCCATGTAGATGACCTCGACGGCCTTGCCGCCCATCTGCGCCGAGGTCGGGCCGGCCCTTCGCACACGCGGCTCAGTTCCGCCTCTGTCGAGGCCCCTGCCGTCTGCACGCCATCGCGTGAGCGGATGATCTGGCCGAGGAGAGAGAACTCGCCGGCGATCATGCAGGCATCCGGGGCGTGGGTGCCGACCGGTGTGTGCGCCACCGTCGTGAACACGCCTGCTGCGGTAGCCGGCGCATCCGGCGCGACTGCCGGTGCCACGGCTGCGGAAAGAGCCCCCGGCGCGCTTCAGGCCGCCGGCACCGTCACCCTTCCCGCCAATGCCAACGACCGTCCATGCCACCGCGTCCCCCGCACGCGGCCTCTCCCTGCCGGGATGGACGCCGGTCATGGCCCGGCAGGGCGGGCGGCGTTCCGCATCGCGCACCGGAATGCGGCACGGCTCACCGCGCGCGGTCACCGGCCTTGGGCTTCTCCCTGCACCGCCAACGGGCGCACATGCTCCAGCAGGCTGACCAGGGTCTTGCCCGGTTCCTCCCACGGCATCATGTGCGCCGAATGCTCGAACCAGACACCGCGCTTGTAGGGCGCGCGCACCTGCGCCAGCCAGGCGGCGGTGGGTTCCGATGGCGTGGTGTAGTCGTGGCGCCCCATGAACATCAGCACCGGGATGGGAAATTCCTTCACCCCGCGGTAGTCCACCTGCAGGAACTCGTCCAGCAGCCGCCCCAGCGTGAACACGCTGCCGGCGTCGATCGCACAGCGCGCGGCATCGTCGTAGTCCGGCGACAGCCTCGGTCCCTTGAAGAAGTAGTTGGACTCGCTGCGGTAGGCGCTGAGCCCGCCGTAGTACTGCGGCCACTTGCGGGCGACGACGATCCGATCGCGGGTGATCGGCGCATCGCCGGGGTAAGGCGCGATGGCTTCCATCTCGCGCACCGCCCCGGCATTGCCGCGCTCGCGCGCGGTGCGCAGGCCGTAGTCGAAGCTGACCCGTTCGTTGGTGCGCACGTCGATCACCTGGCCGATGCCGACGTAGGCATGGAACAGGTCCGGCCGCTGCAGGGCGGCCTGCATCGCCACCACCGTGCCCCAGCTGTGGCCGACCAGTACAACTTTGCGCTTGTGGTAGCGCCTGCGCAGGGAGTCGGCCAGTTCGATGGCATCGTCCACGTAGCGCTGGATGTGCAGCGTGCCGGCCACGTCCTCCTGCGGATTGAGCAGCAGCGTCCTGCCCGCTCCACGCTGGTCGTAGTTGACCACGGTGAAGTACTCCTCCAGCGGCCGCTGGAACTGCCACAGCGTGGGAATCACCGGCGACGCCGGCCCGCCGTGCACGAACAGCAGCAGCGGGTTGTCGCGGTCCTGCCCGCGCACGTTCACCCACTGCTGGATGCCGCCGATCTGTGCCGCGTAGTCCTCCTGCACGCCGCCAGGCGCCACGATGCGCCCGAGGTCGGCGATGATCTCGCGCGCCGGCGCGTAGCTGGAGCGGTCCGGGCAGGCGTCCTGCGCGGTCGCCGCCAGGGGCGACGCCAGCAACAGGATGGCCAGCGCACGCCATCCGGATCGATTCCTCGTCATGGCAGTCTCCTGCGTTGCAATGTTGGGGGCTTGCCCGACAGCCTCCATCGGCACGAGGGGCAGATCAAGCAGGTCCAAAGTCATTCCGTCTTTCGACGCACCGGCGTGTGACCGGTGCAGGATCCTGGAAAGCGGCCGGTCGATGCGGCAGGATCGGGACCGTCCACCACGGGAACCCGCCATGAACCTGGAAACCGTCGAGATCAAGGCCTTCGTGCCGGCGCGCGACATGGACCTGTCGCTGCGCTTCTACCGCGACCTGGGTTTCAGCGTTCCATGGTCGTCGGACGACCTGGCCTACCTGCATGCCGGCGACTGCAGCTTCCTGCTGCAGAAATTCTACGTGGCCGAACACGCCGGCAATTTCATGATGCACATGCTCGTCGCCGACGTGGAATCGTGGTGGCGGCAGGTGCAGGCGCAGCGATTGGCCGAGCGCTATGGCGTGCGCGCGCTTCCACCGGAAGACCGCCCGTGGGCGATCCGCGATTTCGTGCTGACCGACCCCAGCGGCGTGCTGTGGCGGATCGGGCAGAACATCGACCCGCCATCCGCGTGACCGAGCCTCCGGCGGGCGCTCGCGGGCGCTCGCGGATGCAGATCCGGTGCATGGCGGCCATGGAAAAATGTCGAGGCAGGTACAGGTAGCCACGCGATGGTGCCCGCCGGCAATCACTGTGCCTTGAGCCCGCGCTCCTGCCACAGACAATGGTTCACCGTACAACCCTACCCAGCCGGCATCCGCAGCTTGGTTTCCATCCGATGTTCCCGATGCGAACAATGATCGGCCCCCTCTCCCGCCTGTGCATCCCACTCGTCGGATGCGCACGGGCCGGCTGCCCGATGGAGAGTGCCGCGGGCATCGCCCGGATGGCAGCGGATGTTTCCGCAGGGGCCCACGCCGGAAAGTTCGGCGCCGGAGTCTCCACCACGTCCTACCGAATGGCCATGCCCTATCGGGTGCTGCGCCCCGCTCGCATGCAGGTTGCCGACATCCACCCCGGCACGGCATGGCGCGACTGGTTGTTCCGGCAAAAGCGACCTTGACCACCGGCCCCAGGTTCGACGCAATGCCGCTTCATGGAATGGAATTGCGTGACCGCCGCTTCATAGGGCGCTACGGCTTAAACGCTGGTTCGCGTCCAACACAACCGACGCGTAATACCTCCTTCCTCCGTCGACGAACTCAGAGCGCCTCTCCAGCTCCCTCCCCCGCATCCGGAAGAACGCCTGCAATATCGACGGGTAGATGATCGCGCAACCATTCCCTGGCAAACGTCCTGCGCCTGGAAGCGAAGCAGGATTTCGGATCGCCGGGGATCAAAGGCTCCGCACCCGCCTCTTCCCTCCCCTTCTGATCGCCTTCGTAGATTTCGGCATAGGGCTTTCCCATTGGCACATTGCGACGGATCGTGGTGAACATTCCCGGGAAATAGGCCGGTATCGCGCTTGCTCCTGCTGCTTTCTCCATCAGATCCAGCAGACGCCGCTGCAGGGCGAGGTCCTCATCCGCATGCACGGAAAGATAGAACGTTGCCCACACACCGCTGTCGCCCACCATGGCCGTGGTAGGCAGGCCATATTCATCCACGATGGCGATCAATTCCTTCCGATGCCGCGCGTCGCCATATCCCACCCGGGCCTTGCTGATCGGCGATTCCGCAGCAAACATCACATCGCGTGAAGCCTGGTCTTCCTTCAACATGGCCATCAGCTTTTCACGCAGCGCCGGCTGGCTCACCGGCGCCGCGTCCAGCGCCACCATGTCGATCGGCGTATCGGGCTCGGCCGGGCTCCATCCACATGCTTCGCCGGCTTTCGCATTGGCATGCTCGCTTGCCGACCTGCGCAGTACGTCGATCTGCGCCCATTGCGAAGGCGTGTAGTCCAGTGGTCCGGCCGTCGCGGCCATCGACGCGACGAAGGTCAGCCAGGCTCCAATCATCCATCGGTTCTTTCGCATCGTCTCCCCTGCATTGCGGTCCATGAAAAGAGCGGCCATGCCAAAAGCTGACTGCGCATCCGGCTCCGGCAATACGAAGGACCAGCGCATCGGCACCCGGCTTGCGGCAGGATCAGAGCAGAGGGCTTTCCCAATGCTGCAAAGAAAAGGGCCGGACTCGTTAGAGCTCCGGCCCCGATCTCTTTTGGCGTTATCCGACCATCAACCGCACTTGCTGTACCCGCAATTCAAGCAGGTCGCGCACCCATCCATCACCACCAGCGCCTTGGTGCTGCACTTGTGGCACATGGTGGCGCTGGGCGGGAAACTGGTGCCTTCGCCGGTGACTTCCACGTCTTCCTCGCGCCTGGCGGGAGCGGCGATCACGGCGTCAGTGTTTTTTTTTGAGCGCTCTTCGAACTGCTTGCGTTTCTCGGCGATCAGGGCGCGCTGGTGGGCGCTCATTTCCGGGTCGTGCAGCAGGCCGATGGACTTCATGTGGTCTTCGACGATGGAGCCCAGTTCGGCCACCAGCGAGGGCATGTACACGCCGCCGGCCTTGAAGTAGCCGCCCTTCGGGTCGAACACGGCCTTCATCTCGTCGACGATGAAGGTGACGTCGCCGCCCTTGCGGAACACGGCGGACATGATGCGGGTCAGCGCCACGATCCACTGGAAATGCTCCATCGACTTGGAGTTGATGAAGATCTCGAACGGGCGGCGCAGTTCGTGTTCGGTACCGGCGTTGAGCACGATGTCGTTGATGGTCACGTAGAAGGCGTGCTCCACCAGCGGCGACTTGATCTTGTAGGTGCTGCCGATCAGCACGTCGGGACGCTCGATGCGCTCGTGCATGTGCACGATGTTGCTGTCCTGGGCATCGTCCTGCGCCTGTGCGACCGGAGCCTTGGCCGTCGCCTCCCGGGCCTTGTCGTCCGGGGTGATGACGGAATAACCCTTGATTTTCTTGTCGATCTTGACGGCCATGGTGCGGGTCCTGGTTATGCGTTGTGGTGCGGGTTGCGGCGTCCCCGCCCGTGGCGGACGGGGACGCGGGTACGGCCTACCTGCGGACGGCCTTCTTCGCGGCCTTCTTCACGGCGGCGGCCTTCTTCGCCACCGTCTTCTTCGCCGAAGCGGCCTTCTTGGCCACTTTCTTCTCGACCTTCTTCACCGCCTTCTTCACGGCGGCGGTCTTGCCGGCGACTTTCTTCTCGACCTTCCCGACCGCCTTCTTCACCGCGGCGGTCTTCTTGCCGACGGCCTTGGCCACCTTCTTCTCAGCGGCCTTCACCGTCTTCTTCGCCGACGTGACCTTCTTGACCGCCTTCTTCTCGGCGGCGGCGACGGCCTTCTTGGCGGTGGCGCGCTTGCCGGCGCCCTTCTTCTTCAGGTCGGCGGCCTCGGCCTTGGCGCTGGCCTTGGCCGCTTCCAGTTTCTGGCGCACGCTCGAGACGGTCTTCTTTACTTCCTTCTTCGCGGCGGCCGCCTTCTTGGCGACGACCTTCTCGGCCTTCTTGACGGCCTTCTTCACCTTGGCGACCTGCTTTTTCGCGCCGGCTTCGACCTTGCGCGCGCGGGTTCTCACCGCGGCCACGGTATCGCTGGCGGTGGCGGCCATCGCTTCGCCCAGGTGGGCCGCGCCTTCCTTCACGTTCTCGGCAACCTGGGAAACAGTCGCCGTCACACCATTGCCATTGCTCATAAAGCCCTCCTGAGGGCATCGGGTCCGTAACGTTGGCGATGCTAAATCGAAGCGGGTGAAGCGTGGGACATGCGCGAAAACCCGGTGGCGGAACCACCGCCGCCGCTCAGCCACACGGCTGAACGGCGTTCGAAGGCGACTTCAGAACTTGCCGTAGTAGCCTTCTTTCAGGGCATCGAACAGGTTGGCGGCGGTGTGCATCTCGCCGTCGTACTCGATCTGCTCGTTGCCCTTGACCTCCACCACCTGGCCGTCTTCCAGCTCGAAGCGGTAGGTGGTGTTCTCCAGGTCCGCTTCCTTGACCAGCACGCCCTGGAAGGCGGCCGGGTTGAAGCGGAACGTGGTGCAGCCCTTCAGGCCCTGCTGGTGCGCGTAGCGGTAGATGTCCTTGAACTGCTCGTACGGATAGTCGGTCGGTACGTTGGCGGTCTTGGAAATCGAGCTGTCCACCCACTTCTGCGCGGCGGCCTGCACGTCGACGTGCTCCTTGGGCGAGATGTCGTCGGCGGCGATGAAGTAGTCCGGCAGCCGCGCCTGCGAATCCTCGGCGAACGGCATGGCCTTGGCGTTGACCAGTTCGCGGTAGGCCAGCAGTTCGAAGGAGAACACGTCCACCTTCTCCTTGGTCTTCTTGCCCTCGCGGATCACGTTGCGGCTGTAGTGGTGCGCGAACGACGGCTCGATGCCGTTGGAGGCGTTGTTGGCCAGCGACAGGCTGATGGTGCCGGTCGGCGCGATGGAGCTGTGGTGGGTGAAGCGCGCGCCGGTCTCGGCCAGTTCGTCCACCAGTTCCGGGGCGACCGAGGCGATGCGCTGCATGTAGCGGCTGTAGCGCGCGTGCAGCACCTTGCCCTGGATCTTCTGCCCAGCCTTCCAGCCGTCCTTGCGCATCTCCGGGCGCTGGCGCAGCATCGCGGCGGTGACGTCGAAGGCCTCCTCCATGATCGGCGCCGGGCCCTTCTCGCGAGCCAGTTCCAGGCCGGTTTCCCAGCCGGCCACGGCCATGTCGCGGGCGATGGACTCGGTGAATTCGCACGATTCCGCAGAGCCGTACTTCATGCCCAGCATGGTCATGGTGCTGCCCAGGCCGAGGAAACCCATGCCGTGGCGGCGCTTGCGCACGATCTCGTTGCGCTGCTGTTCCAGCGGCAGGCCGTTGACCTCGACCACGTTGTCGAGCATGCGGGTGAACACGCGCACCACCTCCTTGTACTCGTCCCAGTCGAACGAGGCCTTGTCGGTGAACGGGTCGCGCACGAACTTGGTCAGGTTGACCGAGCCCAGCAGGCAGGCGCCGTACGGCGGCAGCGGCTGCTCGCCGCAGGGGTTGGTGGCGCGGATGCTCTCGCACCACCAGTTGTTGTTCATCTCGTTGACGCGGTCGATCAGGATGAAGCCCGGCTCGGCGTAGTCGTACGTCGAGACCATGATCATGTCCCACAGGTGGCGGGCGCGGATGTGGCCGTACACCTTGCAGGCCACCAGGCCGTCGTCGCGCACGATGTAGTTCTCGTGGGTCGGCCATTCGCGCCAGACCACTTCCTCGCCGCTGGCCGGGTCAAGCTCGGCCTGCTCCTTGATGTTGATCGGGAACACCAGCGGCCAGTCGGCGTCCTGGTCCACCGCTTCCATGAAGCCGTCGGTGATCAGCAGCGACAGGTTGAACTGGCGCAGGCGGCCGTCCTCGCGCTTGGCGCGGATGAAGTCCTTCACGTCCGGGTGCGACACGTCGAAGGTGCCCATCTGCGCGCCGCGGCGGCCGCCGGCCGAGGACACGGTGAAGCACATCTTGTCGTAGATATCCATGAAGGACATCGGCCCGGAGGTGTAGGCGCCGGCGCCAGCCACGAACGCGCCGCGCGGACGCAGCGTGCTGAACTCATAGCCGATGCCGCAGCCGGCCTTCAGGGTCAGGCCCGCTTCGTGGACCTTTTCCAGGATGCCGTCCATCGAGTCGGTGATGGTGCCCGACACGGTGCAGTTGATGGTGCTGGTGGCCGGCTTGTGTTCCTGCGCGCCGGCATTGGAGGTGATGCGGCCGGCCGGGATCGCGCCGCGGCGCAGCGCCCAGACGAAGCGCTCGAACCAGTAGGCGCGCTTCTCGTCGCTGCCCTCGGCGTCGGCCAGGGCACGGGCCACGCGCTGGTAGGTGCCGTCGATGTCGGCATCCAGCGCCTCGCCGGCCTTGGTCTTGAGGCGGTACTTCTTGTCCCAGATGTCCTGCGAGGCGGGCTGCAGGGGGATAAGGTCCGATCGGGTTGGGTTGCTGACCACTTCCAGACGCACCGTACTCATGATGGTGGGAACTCTCCTTGTGCACCTTGCGGTGCGGTTTACCGTTTCCCCGGTCGGGCCGGGCTGCAACGACGACGATGCCGGCGCGTGGTCACGCGCCTGCGGGTGGGCGGGGATTGGTCCGGCGCGGGCCGGCTGTCTGCATCGCTTCCGTCGTCATTGCACGCCTTCCGATGGGGTGCTTGCACCCCGGGCCTCAACCCTACTTCTTGGGGACGCATTTCACATCAACCCAACATCTAGTGGCTGATGGCGAGGCCAAGCTTACCCACCATAGGGGTGATGTCAAACGAAAAATATGTGTCGGGGATCTTGCAATCCGCGCAAGGCTTGGCAGCCCGGCGATTGCGGCGCTGCGGAACATTTCATTGTCGATTTAGGTCACTGCCGCCACACTCCCGTTCAGCAACTTCCGCCCCACCCCGGACGCCCCGAACGGCGTCCCAGCATGGAACCCCGGCACCTATGCGACCGCTCCCGACCCTGCTCACCCTCGCCCTGGCCGCCGCCTTCGGCGGCTTCACCGCCAGCGCCATCAACGCCCACCTGGACAACCGCGCCGAAGCGGCCACCGGCGCCATGCTGCCGGCGACCGCGGCGCTGCCGGCCTCGGTCGCCGGCCAGCCGGTGCCGTCGCTGGCGCCGATGCTGGAACGGGTGATGCCGGCGGTGGTCAGCGTCAACACCAAGCAGGTGGTGCGGGTGCGCAATCCGTTCTTCGACGACCCGTTCTTCCGCCGCCTGTTCCCGCAGGTGCCACAGGAGCGCATCAACGAATCGCTGGGCTCGGGGGTGATCATCGACGCGGCCAAGGGCTACGTGCTGACCAACCACCACGTGATCGAAAACGCCGACGACGTGCAGGTGACGCTGGCCGACGGGCGCACGGTCAAGGCCGAGTTCCTCGGCTCGGACCGCGACACCGACATCGCGCTGATCCGCATCCCCGCCGACAAGCTCACCGCACTGCCGCTGGGCGACAGCGACCAGCTGCGCACCGGCGATTTCGTGGTCGCCATCGGCAACCCGTTCGGCTTCAGCCAGACCGTGACCTCGGGCATCGTCTCGGCAGTGGGCCGCAGCGGCATCCGCGGGCTGGGCTACCAGAACTTCATCCAGACCGACGCCTCGATCAACCCGGGCAACTCCGGCGGCGCCCTGGTCAACCTGGCCGGGCAGCTGGTCGGCATCAACACCGCCAGCTTCAACCCGCAGGGCAGCATGGCCGGCAACATCGGCCTGGGCCTGGCCATTCCCTCCAACCTCGCCCGCGACGTGGTCGAACAGCTGATCACCAAGGGCGTGGTGGTGCGCGGCACGCTGGGCGTGGAGACGCAGAACCTGAGCGCGCAGATCGCGCAGGGGCTGGGTCTGGACGAACCGCGCGGCGCGCTGGTCACCCGGGTGCTGTCCGGGTCGGCCGCTGCCGCGGCGGGGCTGCGCGCCGGCGACGTGGTCACCGCGATCAACGGCCAGCGCGTGGACAATGCCCAGGCGCTGCACAACTTCGAGGGCCTGCAGCCGGTGGGCCGTACCGTCGAACTGGATGTGCGCCGCGACGGCAAGCCGCTGCAGCTCAAGGCCACGCTCAAGGAACAGCCGCGTGCGGTGACCGGCGACACGCTGGACCCGCGCCTGACCGGCGCCACCTTCGTCGACCTGCCCGAATCGGCGCGCCAGGCGGGCCTCAACGGGGTGCTGGTCAGCGAGGTGGCGCGCGGCAGCCGCGCCGCGCAGTCGGGCCTGTCCGGCGGCGACATCGTGCTGGCCGCCAGCAGCGGCGAGTTCGTCGATCTCGCCAGCTGGCGCGCGAGTTTCAGCCCGCGCCCGCAGCAGCTGGTGCTGCGCATCGTCCGTGGAAACACGCAGGGCCAGCTGGTGATGCGATGATGGCCGCGCGCTCGTAACGTTCCTTACACCCCATCGCTGCTATTGCTTGCACCCTGCGCCGCCATGGTGGCGCTCCCGCCGAAACAAGGAGACGAAGTGATGAGCCCCACCAACACCGACAGCATGAAGGAACACCTGGGCGATGCAGGATCGCACCTGAAGTCGGCCGCGCGCGCCGCCGGCTCGGCGGTCAAGGACGCGGCCAGCACCGCCGGCGACGAACTGCGCCTGGGCAAGGCCAACGTGAAGGCGGAGCTGTCCGACAGCGCGCTGTCCGGCCTGGCCGCCGCCGAACTTTCCGGCGCCGCGGCGAAGGAGCAGATGGACGCGCTGATGGACAAGGGCAAGGACCTGATCGACAGCGCCGCCGACCTGATCCGCGAGCGCCCGCTGGCCTCGTTCGGCGTGGCCTTCGCCGCCGGCTGGATCATCGCCAAGCTCGCCCGCAGCAACGACTGACCCGGGCGTGAGCGACAACGCGCCACCACCCGGCGCCACCGGCAACGGCACGGAAGAGGACGGCAACGCGGCGCCCGGGCTGGAAGAAAGCATCCGCCAGGTCGGCAGCGCCGGCCGGCAGACGCTGGATTCGGCGGCGCACACGCTGCGCTCGCTGCGGCGCCTGGCCTCGGCCGATTTCGCCCTGGCCCGCAGCGCCTTCGGGCGCGCGCTGGCCTGGAGCGGGGTGGCCATCGTGTTCGGCGCCTCGGCCTGGCTGCTGCTGGCCGCCACGCTGATCGCCTTCCTGCGCTACGTCGGCCTGTCGTGGTTCGTCTCCCTGCTGATCGCTTCGGTGGCGAGCCTGGCGGTCACCGGCTATGCGGTCTGGCGGGTCACGTATTTCTTCCACCACACCGGCATGCACGCCACGCGGCGGCAGCTGTCGCGGCTGGGCCTGTTCGACGAGCCGGCCGAGGACGATCCGGACGCCGACGTGAAGATCCCGGGGAACGGAACACCATGAACTTCGATGCCCTGCAACGCCGCGTGCGCCGCGCCGAAGCCGTCGTGCAGGTGCGCATGGACGAGACCGTGCAGCAGTGGGACACGCTGGAAACGACCTGGCGCCGCAGCTGGACGCCGGGACGCATCGTGATCGCCGGACTGGCCGGCGGTTTCGTGGCCGGCAGGCTGGAACCGGGCGGCGCCTTCAGCGGCGCGCGCTGGCTGCAGATGATCGGCTCGGTGTCGGGGCTGGTGGCCTCGGCGCAGGCGTCGATCGCCAGCCTGCAGGAAGCGGGACTGGCGGCCGCGGCGGGCATGGCCGCCAGCCACGCCGCCACGGACGAAGGCCAGGCCGCATCCGCGCCGCCCGAACCCGCTGCCGGCCCACCGCCGCAGGCGGCCGCAGCCGCCACCGAGCTGTCAGAGTCCTGATCCGCGCGGCCGCCGGCCGCGCCCTTCCCGCTCCGGAGTGCCGCGATGCCCGCACTGCCGTCCGATCCGTCCCCTCCCGCCGCCGAACCGGCCCCGCCGACGCCGCGCCCGCGCGCGTCTTCCGCCGTACTGGTACTGGCCACGCTGGCGGTGGGCTATACGCTGTGGGCCGCGCAGGACGTGATCCTGCCGGTGCTGCTGGCGATGTTCTTCGCCCTGGTCGGCAACCCGATCATCCGCCTGCTGCAGAAACTGCGCCTGCCGCGCTTCCTCGCCGCGCTGCTGGTGCTGGCCATCGGCCTGGCCAGTGCCGGCGCGCTGGCGGTACAGCTGGCGGTGCCTGCGGCCGACTGGTTCGCAGAGACGCCGCAGCAGCTGCGCCAGGTCTCGCGCAAGGTGCAGGACCTGGTGCGGCCGGTGCAGCAGGCCAACCAGGCCGCCGAGAGCTTCGCCCGTGCCGCCGGCGGCGAGGACAACCGCAAGGTGGAAGTGATCCGCACCCGGCTCGACGACCCGTACCGGGCGCTGGTGCGCACTCCGCGGCTGGCCGCCTCGGCGCTGGCAGTGGTGCTGCTGACCCTGTTCTTCATGATCTACGGGGAGAACCTGCAGCGGCACATCATCGCGCTGCTGCCCAACCGCCAGCAGAAACGCTTCACCACCGACATCCTGCGCGCGATGGAGCGCGAGATATCGCGCTACGTGCTGACCATCACCATCATCAACACCCTGCTCGGGCTGGCGCTGGCCGGGGCGCTGATGCTGCTCGGCATCGCCCTGCCCGAGGCACTGCTGTGGGGCACGGTGGCGATGCTGTTGAACTTCGCTCCCTATGTGGGCCCGCTGGTCGGCATCGCGCTGATGCTGCTGGTCGGCCTTACCGAGTTCCGCGAGCCGCTGGCCATTGCCCTGCCGGCGCTGGCCTACCTGGCGCTGCACACGCTGGAGGGGCAACTGGTCACGCCGATCGTGCTGGGCCGGCGCATGGCGATCTCGCCGTTGATGCTGGTGCTGGCGCTGATGCTGTCCGGCTGGCTGTGGGGCATCGTCGGCCTGCTGCTGGCGGTGCCGCTGCTGGTCTGCGCCAAACTGGTGCTGGTGCGGCTGGACGGCATGCAGGGCTGGGCGCGATTGCTGGAATAGGCAAGGCGCCGCCCGGCCCGCTGCCGTAAAATGGCCCCGTGAACTTTCCTGTCCTAGCCATCACCCTCGACCTGGACGACACGCTCTGGCCGTTCGCGCCCATCGGCGCCCGCATCGACCAGGTGCTGCACGACTGGATGGTCGTCCACAGCCCCGCCACGGCGGCGATGTACCCGGTGGAGGCCATGCGCGAACTGCGCGTGCGCACCTTCGACGACAACCCGCACCTGCACTACGACCTGAGCGCGCTGCGCCGCCTCACCCTGGCCGAGGCGCTGGAGAAGAGCGGCGCCGGCATGGACCTGCTGGAACCGGCCTACGAAGCGTTCTACGCCGCGCGCAACCAGGTGGAGTTCTACCCCGATGCGCTGGACGCGCTGCGCCGCATCGCCGCGCGCGTGCCGGTGGCCGCGGTCAGCAACGGCAACGCCGATCTGCAGCGCATCGGCATCGGCGGGCTGTTCGCCTTCCAGCTGGGCTCGCGCGAATTCGGCGCAGCCAAGCCGGACCCGGGCATCTTCCACGCCGCCTGCAAGCGCCTGGGCGTCGAACGGGCCAGCGTCCTGCACGTGGGCGACCATGCCGAGATGGACGTGGCCGGTGCGATGCGCGCCGGCCTGCGCGGCTGCTGGATCAACCGCGAAGCCCATGCCTGGAACCATGCCGCGCCGCCGCCGGACCTGCAGTTCGACACCCTCGCCGGGCTGGCCGACTGGCTGGACGCGCAGGACTGAGCCCATGCCGCAACTGGGCCGCATCGAACAGTGGGACGACACGAAGGGCTACGGTTTCGTGCGCCCGCTCGAAGCGCAGGCCGGCGGCGATCACGCGGCCCGCGCCTTCGTGCACATCAGGACCATCGAACATGCCGGTCGCCGCCCGGGCAACGGCGACCTGATCCGCTATGAAACCCGGCGCGACGACAAGGGCCGCCTGAACGCGGTGGGCGCCAGTTTCGTCAATGCCGGGGCGATGCGTGCGCAGGCACGGCGCCGCAACGACGCCAGAGCCACCGCACGCCAGCGCCATGCCTCCGGCAAGCTGCAAGACCTCGTGCACCGCCTGATCCTGGCCGGCGCACTCACCGCGCTGGCCGCCGGCACGTGGCTGCACTGGTGGCCGCTTGCGGTAACGCTGGCCTTTGCGGGAATGAGCGCCCTGTCGTTCATTGCCTATGCGCTGGACAAGAGCGCCGCCAACCAGAACCTGCAACGCACGCAGGAAAAAACCCTGCACCTGTTCGACCTGCTGTGCGGCTGGCCGGGCGGCCTGCTGGCCCAGCAGGCGTATCGGCACAAGACCCGGAAGACCAGCTTCCAGATCATGTTCTGGATCACCGCCGCACTGAACTGCGCCGCCCTGTACTGGCTGCTGCCCCATATCGAAACCGCATCGTGATGCCCTGCCGACGGCCATCGCCGGCCGCCGGCCCCTACTTCCAGGAATGACCCCCATGTCCGCTCCGCTGTCTCCCGCAGGCTTCACTTCCGACGCCAGCAACGCCCTTCCGCTGCATGTGCTGGACAAGGCGGCCTTCGCCGCATGGCTGGATGCGCAACCGGCGGCGACCCGCGCCTGGCTCGGCAGCCAGCAGTTCACCGCGGCGCCGGGCAGCGTCGCCCTGCTGCCGGGCGCGGACGGACTGGCCGGCGCGGTGCTGGGCGTCGGCGACCGCGGCGACGCCTATGCCTATGCGCATGCGCCGTTCGCATTGCCGGCAGGCTGCGCCTGGCAGCTGGCCAATGCGCTGGACGCGGCCGATGCCGCCAACCTGCAGCTCGGCTGGGGCCTGGGCAGCTACCGCTTCGCCCGCTACCGCAAGCCGGCGCGACTGCCGGCGCAGCTGGTCGCCACGCCGGCGCCGGAAGTGCTGGACGTGCTGGCCGCCTGCCTGCGCGTGCGCGACTGGGTCAACACCCCGACCGAGGACATGGGCCCGCAGCAGCTGGAAGACGCCGCGCGCGCGCTGGCCGACGCCCATGGCGGCGCGCTGGAGGTGATCGCCGGCGACGAACTGCTGGAGCACAACTTCCCCACCATCCACGCCGTCGGCCGCGCTTCGCACCGCGCGCCGCGCCTGATCGTGCTGCGCTGGGGCGATGAAGCCGCGCCGCACCTGGCGCTGGTCGGCAAGGGCGTGTGCTTCGACACCGGCGGCCTGGACATCAAGCCGGCCGACGGCATGCGCAACATGAAGAAGGACATGGGCGGCGCCGCGCACGCGCTGGCGCTGGCCGGGCTGGTCATGGCGCAGCGGCTGCCGGTGCGGCTGACCCTGATCGTGCCGGCGGTGGAAAACTCCATCGGCCCCGATGCGTTCCGCCCCGGCGAGGTCATCACCACGCGCAAAGGCATCACCGTGGAGATCGACAACACCGATGCCGAAGGCCGCCTGATCCTGTGCGACGCGCTGGCCTACGCCAGCGAGCAGCGGCCGGACGCCATCGTCGATTTCGCCACCCTCACCGGCGCGGCGCGCATCGCGCTCGGCCCCGACCTGCCGGCGCTGTTCGCCAACGACGACACGCTCGCCCAGCAGTGGCTGGACGCCGGCGACCGTACCCGCGACCCGGTGTGGCGCATGCCGCTGTGGCGCCCCTACCTGCGTTACCTCAACAGCGGCATCGCCGACATGGCCAACGCCGGCTCGCGCATGGCCGGCAGCGTCACCGCCGCGCTGTACCTGGAACGCTTCGTCGAGGAAGGCCAGAAGTGGGCGCATCTGGACGTCTACGCCTGGAACGACGGCGAGCGCCCGGGCCGCCCGGCCGGCGGCGAAGCGCTGGCGCTGCGCTCGGCCTGGGCGATGCTCAAGGCCCGCTACGCCTGAAGCGTGCGATGCGTGGGCCGGCCGGTGGCCGGCACCACGCGCTGCGGCAGACTTCACGAAAAATTGAATTTCGCACCCGTCCGGGTTCTGCAAGGATCTGTGCATCGCGCCCGATGCGTTCCGCGACGGCAGGAGTCCGCCAATGCCACTGTTCCGTTATACCCGCGCCGGCCAGGAACCACCGGTTCCGCGCAGGCACACGCCGCTGCCATGGATCGCCCTGATCGCGTTGATCCTGGGCGCCGCCGCGCTCGCCTTTGCGTGGCTGGCCGGCTGGATCGGCCGCGACCGGCTGACCGCGCAGCGCTTCACCGACACCATCGAGGCCACCGGCCCGGCCCATCCCGGTTTCCGCCGTGCGCACAGCAAGGGCGTGTGCGTGGGCGGCTGGTTCTCTCCCAGCGCACAGGCGCCGATGCTGTCCAGCGCACGAGTGTTTTCGCAGCAGAAAGTGCCGGTGCTCGGCCGCCTGTCGATCGGCGGCGGCGACCCGCATGGCGCCGACGGCAACGCGCGGGTACGCAGCATCGCCCTGCAGCTGGTCGGCGACGATGGCCAGGAATGGCGGATGGCGATGAACAGCTTCCCGTTCTTCGCGGTGCCGACGCCGGAGGCCTTCTTCGAACAGACCCGTGCGCAGCTTCCCGATCCGGCCACCGGCAAGCCCGACCCGCAGAAAATGGCGGCGCTGCTGGCCCGCTATCCCAGCGCGCGGGCCTTCCAGCAATGGGCAAAGAGCGCGCCGTGGACCGACAGCTGGGCCAACACCACGTTCAACAGCGTCAACAGCTTCTGGTTCACCAACGCACAGGGCAACCAGCGCGCGGTGCGCTGGCGCTGGCAGCCGCAGGCACCGGTGGCTGAACTCGATGCCGACGCGCGCGGGCGCGCGGATGCGGACTTCCTCGAACAGGACCTGCGGCGCCGCCTGAACAACGGCCCGGTGCGCTGGAACCTGGTGGTCAGCATCGCCGAACCCGGCGACGCAGTGGACGATCCCTCCACCCCTTGGCCGGCGTCGCGCAGCGAAGTGATGGCCGGCGTACTGAGCCTGGAGCGCATGCAGTCGCAGGAACAGGGCGCCTGCGGCGAACTGAACTTCGATCCGCTGATCCTGCCCCGCGGCATGCGCGGCAGCGATGATCCGGTGCTGGCAGCACGCTCGGCGATCTATTCGCAATCGTTCAACCGCCGCGAGCGCGAACGCGCTGCCGGCGCTCCGGCACAAGCCAGGGAGACCGCGCGATGAACACCGGCAACGGCCACTTCAACCTGCCGGCCCGGGTGCTGCACTGGTCCATGGCAGTGATGATCATCGCCATGCTGTTCATCGGCGTGACCATGGTCGCCTCGCTGCACCTGCGGCCGCTGCTGATCGACCTGCACCGCCCGCTGGGCGTGGCCATCGGCGTGCTGGCGCTGCTGCGCCTGTACAACCGCCTGCGCCATCGTCCGCCGCCGCTGCCGGCCGAGCTGCCGGCATGGCAGGCGATGGCGGCCAGGCTGTCGCACTGGATGCTGTACGCGCTGATGCTATTGATGCCGCTGATCGGCTGGGCGATGCTGTCGGCCGGCGGCTACCCGATCGTGTTGTGGAAAGGCCTGCAGCTGCCAGCGATCGTGCCGCATACGCCGGCCTTGTACGCGGCGCTCCGCAACGCCCATGGCATGCTGGCCTACGTACTGTTCGCCACGGTGCTGATGCACGTGGGCGCCGCGCTGTTGCACCTGTGGGTGCGCCGCGATGGCGTGTTCCAGACGATGGCGCGCGGCAGGGACTGACGCTCCGCCGCCGGACACGCCCGGCCGCACGGTTCCGCGTGCCGGGGAGTCCTGCCGCCACCGCCGCTTCGACGCATGGCCATGCATGACAGGGCGCCGCGATCGCGGCTCAAAGCCAGCCTTTCTGCCGCGCCAGCCGGTGCGCCTCGATGCGATTGGCGACGCCCAGCTTGCCGATGCACTCGGACAGATAATTGCGCACGGTGCCATGCGACAGACCGAGCTGTTCGGCGATCTCGTTGGCCGAGCGGCCTTCGCCCGCGAGTCGCAGCACCTGGCGCTCGCGGTCGTTGAGCGGGTCGGCCTCGGTCCAGGCTTCCACCGCCAGCTGCGGGTCGATGGCGCGGCCGCCGCGATGCACCTGGCGCAAGGCTTCGGCGAGCTTCTCCGCCGGCGCGTCCTTGAGCAGATAGCCCTGCACGCCGGCGTCCAGCGCGCGGCGCAGGAAGCCGGTGCGGGCGAAGGTGGTGACGATCACCACCTTCGCCGCCAGCCCATGGCGCTGCACGCGCTGGGCCAGCTCCAGTCCGGTCAGGCCGGGCATCTCGATGTCGGTGACCAGCACGTCGGGCGCGAGCCGCTGCAGCTCGCGCCATGCCGTCTCGCCATCGGCGGCGGTGCCTGCCACCTCGATGTCGGCTTCCAGGTTGAGCAGCGCCGACAACGCGCCGCGCACCATCGCCTGGTCCTCGGCCAGCAGGATGCGGATCATGCGCGCGCCTCCATCGCCGGCAGCCCGGGACCATCGGGTGCGGCGGCCGCCACGGCCGCGTTACCGTCGCCCAGCGGCACCGTCACCGTGAGCCGCGTGCCGGCGCCGCGCGGCGAATCGATGCGCAGGGTGCCACCCAGCGCTGCCACCCGCTCGCGCATGCCGGCCAGTCCGTTGCCGTTGGCGGACACGCCGCCGCGGCCGTCGTCGGCGACCTCCAGCACCACGGTATCGGCCTCGACGCGCACCGCGATCATCGCCTCGCTGGCCTGCGCATGGCGGGCGATGTTGGTGACCGCCTCGCGCAGCACCATCGCCAGCCCGCATTCGATCCAGGCCGGCATCGGCGGCGGCGGCGAATGCCGCAGGTGCACGCGCGAGGACTCCAGCAGCAGGTGCGCCGAGGCCAGTTCGGCGGCCATGTCGGCGGCGCGGAAACCGGTGACGGCGCTGCGCACCTGCGCCAGCGCGTCGCGGGCGATCTGCTCGGCCTCGGCCAGCTCGCGCTGCGCACGCGCCGGGTCGCGCTCGAACAGCTTGCGCGACAGTTCCATCTTCAGCGTGATCAGCGACAGCGTATGCCCGAGCAGGTCGTGCAGGTCGCGGCCGATGCGCTCGCGCTCGGCGGTGGCGGCCAGGCGCCGCACTTCCTCATGCGACAGCCGCAGCGCCGCGTCCTTCTCGCTGCTCGCGCGCTCGACATTGACGATCAGGCCGATGACCACGGTCAATGCCGGGATCCAGGCCACGACCTGCCATGGATAGCCGATCCACCAGGCCAGCGAGACGAAACCGGCGTTGAGCAGCGCCAGCTCCAGCAGGTACCGGCGCACGCCGATGCAGCGGTTGGAGCGCAGCATCACGCAGCCGAACACGAAATAGTTCATGCCCGAGGGATAGCTGCGCAGCAGCGCCATCGCCAGCACGACCATCGCCAGGGCGAAGATCGGCGCGCTGCGCCGCGACGCCACCAGGGTCATCACGAACAACAGGATGAACAGCGGATACGACCACAGCGTGATCAGCACCCAGCGCAGGGTGAAGCCGCCGCCGAACATCGGGGTGAGGAACACCCAGACCGTCCACAGCAGGTGCACGGCGTCGATCCACGGCCACTTGCCGAGCTTGAGGTTGTCGGCCACCACCGAATCGGGGGCGGGCTTCAGCCAGGCGGGGAGGTGGCGGTGGTTCACGGGGCGGTTCCTGTCGCGCAGGCGTCGATGATGCCATCAGCCATGCCGGCGCAGGCGGCGCACGGCGATGGCAAGGACGACCACGGTGAATGCGGCCAGCCACAGCAGGTGCGGCCAGGCGCTGCCGGTATCGAAGCCCACCGCCGACTGCGCCAGCGCATTGAGGTGGTAGCTCGGCCACAGCGGCGCCTGCGCGCGCACCAGCGGCGGCAGCATCTGCAGCGGGAACCACAGCCCGGACAGGAAGGCCATCGGCAGGTACAGCAGGTTGACCATGGCCGGCGCGCCCTGGCCCTTCACCAGCGTGCCCAGCAGCAGGCCCAGCGCGCAGAACGGCACCGCGCCGGCGATGCAGACCAGCGCCAGCCGCAGCATCTGCAGCGCCTGCAGCTGCACATGCGCCAGGGTCAGCCCCAGCGTCTGCAGCAAGGTGGTGATCAGCGCGGCCATCAGCATCGCCATCGCCATCTTGCCGGCCAGGTACGCGGCCGGCGGCATCGGCAGCGCGCGCTTGAGGGTGAGCAGGCCATTGTCGCGCTCCAGCGCCAGCGACATGCCGAAACCGAACAGGCCCGGCGCCATCACCCCGAAGGTGGAATAGGACGCCAGCAGGAAGCGCGGCGCCTCCGGCGTGCTGCGCCCGGCCAGCACCACGCCGAACATCAGGAAGAACACCGCCGGGAACAGCAGCGTCGGCAGCAGGAACGACGGACTGCGCAGGTAACGCAGGCATTCGGCGCGCGTTTCCTGCAGGTAGGCGGCGAATATCCGGCGGCGCGGCATCGGCGCCTGTACCGGAGAGAAGGCATGCAGGGTGTCCATCAGGCGGCCTCGCGCAGATCGGGAGAAGCGACGGGCTCGTCGCGGGTCAGGTCGCAGAACGCTTCGTCCAGCCCGGCGGCCAGTACCTCCAGGCCGGACAATGCCGGATCGGTGTCGAGCAGGCGCCGCACCACCGCCTCGGCCTGGTCGCTGGCTATGTCCAGCCGCGCGCCGTCGCGCTGCACCTGGCGTACGCCCGGCCAGGCGGCCACGGCATCGGCATCCAGCGCGCAGATGCAGCGGATGCGGCGCGTTTCCACCCGCGCGCGCAGCGCATCGACGCTGCCGTCGCTGACGATGCGCCCGCGCAGCAGCACGCAGACGCGGTCGGCCAGGTGCCCGGCCTCTTCCAGATAGTGCGTGGTCAGCACCACCGCCGCGCCTTCGCCGGCCAGCATGCGCACGGTGGCCCACAGTCGCTGCCGCGCCGGCAGGTCGAGCCCGACCGTGGGTTCGTCCAGGAACAGCAGGCGCGGGCGTCCGCACAGGGCGATGGCGAACTGCACGCGCCGCTGCTGGCCGCCGGACAGCCTGCCGTAGGGCCGCTCGAGCAGGTCCTCGATGCCGGCCAGCGCCGCGCTTTCGGCCAGCGGGCGCGGCGCCGGGTAGTAACTGGCGGTCAGCCGCAGCAGCTCGCCGACCTTCAGGGTCGGCGGCAGCGCCGCATCCTGCAGCATCACCCCGATGCCGCGCCGCGCCGCCACCTGCTGCGGGTCCTGCCCGAACAGGCGCACCTGGCCGGCATCGGCGCGCAGCAGGCCCAGCAGCAGGCCGATGGTGGTGGTCTTGCCGGCGCCGTTCGGGCCGAGCAGGGCCAGCACCTGCCCGGCATGCAGGTCCAGGTCCACGCCGGCCAGCGCCTGCAGCGCGCCATAGCGCTTGTGCACGCCGCGCAGGCTTGCCAGTACCTCGTCGTTCGCGCCCATCTGTTCGCTCCTTCCGGGAATGGCGCCAAGGTATCGATGCGCGCCACGGCCCCGTAGTGCGGGCGGTCAGGCCAAGCGGATGACACCCGTCACCTGTTCCGCCGCCGGGTGCCGCCTAGAATCGGTCTCCGTCGCCGGCGAGCCTGCCCCGCCGGTTTGGGTTACCTTCCGTCACTTCTTCCCGCGGACACTGTCCTGTCGCCGATGAACACCTCTGCCGATCTGCTCAAGGAACTGCGCATCGACCGTTCGGCTCCGCCGGCGCCAGGCCCGTCCTCGCCGCGCCGCTGGCTGTGGTGGGTGCTCGGCCTGCTGCTGGCCCTGCTGCTGGCGATCGCCGCCGGCCTCTTCTTCAGCCGCGGCAAGCCGGTGGTGGTGGAGACCGCGCCGGTGGTCGCCATCGGCCAGGACAGCGCCAGCGCGTCGGTGCTCGACGCCAGCGGCTACGTGGTGGCGCGGCGCATGGCCACGGTCTCGGCCAAGATCACCGGCAAGGTGCGCGAGGTGCTGATCGAGGAAGGCATGCGCGTGGAGGAAGGCCAGGTCATGGCCACGCTCGACCCGATCGACGCCAATGCGCAGCGCGCGCTCAACGCCGCCCAGCTCGACGCCGCGCGCAGCCAGGTCGACGGGCTGCAGGCGCAGCTGCGCCAGGCCGAGGCCGACGCCCAGCGCCTGCAGCAGCTGGTGGGCCGGCAGCTCGTATCGCGCGCGCAGTTCGACCAGTCCGTCGCCCAGCGCGACAACCTGCGCGCGCAGCTGGCCTCCGCCCGCCACAACGCCCGGGTCGCGCAGGACGCGCTGGCCATCGCCGACCTGGGCGTGGACAACAACGTGGTGCGCGCGCCCTTCGCCGGCGTGGTCACAGCCAAAGCCGCGCAGCCGGGCGAGATCGTCTCGCCGCTGTCGGCCGGCGGCGGTTTCACCCGCACCGGCATCGGCACCATCGTGGACATGGATTCGCTGGAGATCGAGGTCGAGGTCGGCGAGGCCTATATCGGCCGCGTGCAGCCGAAGATGCCGGTGGAGGCCGTGCTCAACGCCTACCCGGACTGGAAGATCCCGGCCGAGGTGATCGCGATCATTCCCACCGCCGACCGCGGCAAGGCCACGGTGAAGGTGCGCGTGGCGCTGAAGGTGAAGGATCCGCGCATCGTGCCGGAGATGGGCGTGCGGGTGAGCTTCCTGGAAAAGCCGGCCGAGGCCGGGCAGAAGAAGCCCGAAGGCGTGCGCGTGCCGGCAGCGGCGATCGTGCAGCGCGGCCAGGACGCAGTGGCGTTCGTGGTCGGCAGCGACGACACGGTGCAGGCGCAGGCGCTGAAGACCGGCATGGAGATGGGCAAGGACCGGCAGGTGCTGTCGGGCCTGTCGGCGGGACAGACGGTGGTGGTGAATCCGCCGCCGGCGTTGAAGGATGGCGACAAGGTGACGCTGGCCGGCGACGCGGGGCAGTGATCCGCGGTGGTCCGGCCGTGTGACGCGCGGCGTCGCTTGGCGAACCACTCAGCAGGCAGCCACCTCGAATTCTGCTGTTGCTGTTGCTGTTGCTGTTGCTGTTGCTGTTGCCCGTGATTCTGCTGTTGCTCTTCGCTTTTGACGTTCGGGTCCCCTTCTGCAGCGACGGAGCCGGTGGGAAAAACCCGAAGGGCGACGTGCAGGGATGCACGTCGTTTTTCGACGAGACAGGGATGTCTCGTCGAAAAATCCCGCCGGCGGAGTGGACCCGACGCGCGTAGCGCGTTGGGCGCGGAGGCAGGGCGTGCTTTCTTTGGGCCACGTTTCTTTGCACGAGCAAAGAAAGGTGGCTCGCTCCTGCGAAGCAGGAGTGAAAGCCTTGCTTTCAAGCTTCCGCCTTGGCTTTGTGCTGGTGCTTTGGCCCTTGTCGTTTGTATTTGAAAAGCCGGAGCAACGGCTGAAGCGGGATCAAGAGCTTTCGCTCCCCTTCGAGGCGCGAGTTACTTCTCTTTGCTCATGCAAAGAGAAGTAACCAAGAGAAGTGTTTTTCCAACAGCCGAATGGCTGGTCAAGCACGGGCCGGGCCGCGATCCGTCGGGCTTCGCCCGCCGGTTCCCTGCGCTCCTCGCGGGCCAGGGGGACGGCGCACAACTCGCTTCGCTCAGACACGTGCGCCTCTTCGCCCCCTGTCCCGCTGCGGTGCCCGGCTCGCTCTACGGCCGGGGAAGTCAGAAGCAGGAAGCAAAAGCAACAGTCGCAACCGCAACCGCAACCGCAACCGCAACCGCCGCAGCATCGCCCCCATTCACCCGCTCCCGCCCCAGGCGGGAGGATAAAAGCAGAGCGGCGCGGCAGCGCCCGCCACCCACCGCATCACCCGCAGAGGATCACCCATGACCGCCCTCGTCACCCTCCGCAACATCACCAAGACCTACCAGCGCGGCCCCGAGAAGGTGCAGGTGCTGCACGGCATCGACCTGGACATCGCCCGCGGCGACTTCGTCGCGCTGATGGGTCCGTCCGGTTCCGGCAAGACCACCCTGCTCAACCTGATCGGCGGGCTGGATACGCCCAGCGGCGGCGAGATCGCCATCGAGGGCCAGCGCATCGACCAGCTCGGTGCCGGCCAGCTCTCGACCTGGCGCAGCCACCATGTCGGCTTCGTGTTCCAGTTCTACAACCTGATGCCGATGCTGACCGCGCAGAAGAACGTGGAATTGCCGCTGCTGCTGACCAGCCTGTCGGCCGGCGAGCGCAAGCGTCGCGCGCAGATCGCGCTGGCCCTGGTCGGCCTGGCCGACCGTCGCGACCACCGCCCCAACGAACTGTCCGGCGGCCAGCAGCAGCGCGTGGCCATCGCCCGCGCCATCGTCTCCGATCCGACCTTCCTGATCTGCGACGAGCCCACCGGCGACCTGGACCGCCATTCGGCCGAGGAAGTACTGGGCCTGCTGCAGCTGCTCAACCGAGAGCACGGCAAGACCATCATCATGGTCACCCATGATCCGAAGGCGGCCGAATACGCCACCCATACCGTACATCTGGACAAGGGCGAGCTGGTCGACGCCCCGGTGCACTGAGGAGCGCGGCCATGAACAACCAACACGACCGGTGTTTTCCACGGCCAAGCCGCCCGCAGGGTGGCTCAGGGCCGGTTTGTGCTCCTGCAAAGCCGGCATTCCCGCCGTCCATGGCGGTCAGAGGTGCGCCCATGACAAAACGGCAGGACAGCCGTTTTGCACGGCGAAGCCGCCTGCAGGGTGGCGCACAGGGAGGTGCACCATGAAATATTTCTCCCTCATCTGGGCCCAGCTGTTCCGCAGCCGCACCCGCACCCTGTTCACCCTGCTGTCGGTGGTCACCGCGTTCCTGCTGTTCGGCATGCTCGATTCGGTGCGCGTGGCCTTCAACAGCGGCGGCAACAGCGTGGCCGGCGCCAACCGGCTGATCGTCACCTCGCGCCTGTCGATCACCCAGTCGTTGCCGATCCGCCTGGACCCGCAGATCCGCCAGGTGCAGGGCGTGCGCGACGTCACCTCCGCCATGTGGTTCGGCGGCATCTACCAGGACCCGAAGAATTTCTTCCCCAACTTCTCGGTGGCGCCGAACTACTTCGACGTGTACCGCGAGTTCGAGGTACCGAAGGACCAGCTGGAGGCCTTCCACAACACGCGCACCGGCGCCATCGTCGGCGCGACCCTGGCACAGCAGTTCGGCTGGAAGATCGGCGACACCATCCCGCTGCAGGCCACGATCTTCCCGCGCGGCGGCAGCAACGACTGGCCGTTGCAGCTGGTGGGCATCTTCCATTCGAAGAACACCGCCGCTGCCGCCAACGACGAGCGCCAGCTGATGATGAACTGGAAGTACTTCGACGAATCCAACGATTACATCAAGAACCAGGTGAGCTGGTACACGGTGACGCTGGACAACGCCGACCACGCCTCGCGCGTGGCCCAGGCCATCGATGCGATCTCGGCCAACTCCGACCACGAGACCAAGAGCCAGACCGAGTCGGCGTTCCAGCAGGCCTTCATCAAGCAGTTCGCCGACATCGGCATGATCGTCACCTCGATCATGGGCGCGGTGTTCTTCACCCTGCTGCTGTTGACCGGCAACACCATGGCGCAGGCGGTGCGCGAACGCATCCCCGAGCTGGCCACGCTGAAAACGCTGGGCTTCAAGGACGGCACGGTGCTGATGCTGGTGATGGTCGAATCGGTGCTGCTGGTAGGCCTGGGCGGTGCCATCGGCCTGGGCCTGGCGGCGCTGGCGCTGCCCGCGATGGCGCCCAAGACCATGGGCATGCTGCCGCCGCAGGTACCGCTGCAGACCTGGCTGATGGGCCTGGGGCTGATCGTGCTGATCGGCCTGATCGTGGGCGTACTGCCGGCGCTGCGCGCCAAGCGGCTGAAGATCGTCGACGCGCTGGCCGGACGCTGAGGAGAAGACCATGAAGAAGTTCATTGCAAATGCACTGGTGATCTTCCTGCTCGCCATCGGCCTGGCCGCATGGATCGCCCTGCCATGGGTCGGCGTGCTGGCCGTGGTCGTCATCGCGCTGTGGTTGCCGCTCACCCGCAGCGGGCGGCTGGCGCTGGCCGCCACCCGCATCGGCATCGCCAGCCTGCCGCAGCGCTGGGGCGCCTCGTCGGTGATCGTGGTCGGCATCGCCGGCGTGGTCGGCGTGCTGGTGGCGATGCTGGCGATGGGCGCGGGCTTCCAGGCCACGCTCAACAGCACGGGCGACGACACCACCGCGATCGTGCTGCGCGGCGGTTCGCAGGCCGAGACCAACTCGGTCATCACCCGCGACCAGGTGCCGCTGCTGGGCACGCTGCCGGGCGTGGCCCGCGATGCGCAGGGCCGCGCGTTGCTGTCGGCCGAGCTGTCGCAGGTGGTCAACCTGGTCTCCAGGGCCGACGGCACCGACGTCAACGCGCAGTTCCGCGGTGTCGGCGACATGGCCTGGGCGGTGCACGACAAGGTAAAGCTCGTGAAGGGCCGGCAGTTCAAGCCGGGCCTGCGCGAGATCGTGGTCGGCGAAGGCGCGCAGGGCCAGTTCCGCGACATGGAGGTGGGCAAGACCCTGACCCTCGGCAACCAGGCCTGGACGGTGGTGGGCGTGTTCGCTTCCGGCGATGCGCACGATTCGGAGCTGTGGACCGATGTTCAGACCCTGGCCACCACCTACCAGCGCGGCGCCTACCAGTCGATCAGCGTGCGCACCGAGGGCAAGGACGGCTTCGAGCGGTTCAAGGCGGCCGTCGCGGCCGACCCGCGATTGAAGCTGGACGTGGAGACCACCCGCGCCTATTACAGCAAGCAGGGCGGCGGGCTGAACAAGCTGATCAGCATCCTCGGCACGGTGATCGGCGCGATCATGGCCGTGGGCGCGGTGTTCGGTGCGCTCAACACGATGTACGCGGCGGTGGCCACGCGCGCCCGCGAGATCGCGACCATGCGCGCGATCGGCTTCCGCGGCCTGCCGGTAGTCACCGCGGTGATGCTGGAGACCATGCTGCTGGCGCTGGTCGGCGGCCTGCTCGGCTGCGCGGTGGCCTGGCTGGTGTTCAACGGCTACAGCGTGTCCACCATCGGCAGCAACTTCAGCGCAGTGGTGTTCAAGTTCCACGTCTCGCCCGGACTGCTGTGGAGCGGACTGAAGTGGGCGCTGGGGATCGGCCTGGTCGGCGGCCTGTTCCCGGCGCTGCGCGCGGCGCGGCTGCCGATCACCACCGCCCTGCGCGAGACCTGATGGCGACGGCGGCGGCGCCCGGAAACGCCGCCGCCGCCCCTGCCTGCGAAACGATCCCCGGCGGAATGGCGGATTTTCCCCCTTCACGCATCTACCCGTTTGGTCCATGATGCGCGCCCGCCGGAACCCGGCGGGCGCGCAGCTGCGTGGCAACGGATGCTGCGTCCCTCCCCCAACGGTGATCGCATCTGTTCATGGCGCCCCTCGCGGGCGCTTTTTTTCGTAGGCAGTAAAGGAAACGCAAAACGATGTATCTGAAGTCGACCCCCCTCCGCTCCGCGATCGCGCTGGCCCTTGCCACCGCCTGCAGCGCCCCCGCCCTCGCCCAGTCCAATGACGGCACCACCACCCTGGACCGTGTCGAGATCACCGGCTCGCGCATCCGCCAGGCCAACGTCGAGACCGCCAAGCCGGTCATCGCGCTGACCCGCGCCGAGATCGAGAAGAAGGGCTACGTCAACGTCGCCGACATCCTGCAGGACGTGACTGCGGCCGGTTCGCCGGCGCTGAGCCGCGCCTCGGCGCTGTCCTCGGCGCGCGACTACGGCGGCATGTTCGTCAGCCTGCGCAACCTCGGCCCGGAACGCAGCCTGGTGCTGGTCGATGGCCGCCGCATGGGCGTGAGCGCGGGCGGCTATTCGGACGTGGGTTCGATCCCGTCGGCGATCGTCGAGCGCGTGGAAGTGCTGACCGACGGCGCCTCGGCGCTGTATGGCTCCGACGCCATCGCCGGCGTGGTCAACATCATCACCCGCAAGAACTTCGATGGCGGCCAGGCCAACGCCTATGTCGGCCAGTACAGCGAAGGCGACGGCCAGAAGCGCTCCTACAGCGCCACCTACGGCAAGACCTTCGATCGCGGCTGGATCACCGTCGGCGCGGAGAAGGTGAAGGAAGACCCGGTGCTGGGCGGCGCGCGCGAATTCACTGCCTATCCGAACGGCCCGTACCACCCCACCGACGGCCTCAACGGCACCACCGAATGGGGCTCGGTCACCGTCGATGGCAAGGTCATCAGCGTCGGCCCCGGCGGCGATCCGTCCAGGGTGGAAGACTTCAAGCCGCTGGACCGCTCGGTCTACGCCAACACCAAGACCAACATGACCCTGCTGTCGGGCCTGGAGCGCCGCTCGGCGTTCGCCAACGGCGGTTTCCAGATCACCGACGACCTGCGCGTGGTCGCCGACGTGCTGTACAGCGAGCGCGAATCGCTCAAGCAGCTGGCCGGCTACCCGTACTCGGTGTCCTCGGCGCAGGCCGCCAGCGGTGCGCGCGCGATGCTGTCCAAGGACAGCGCGTTCAACCACTGGGGCAAGGACGTGCTGTTCTCGCACCGCACCGAGGAGTTCCCGCGCGCGACCAACAACAGCCTGACCACCAAGCGCGCCAGCCTGGGCCTGGAAGGCAGCTTCGAAACCGGCTCGCGCTTCTGGGACTGGAACGTGGGCTACATGTTCAACCGCAACGAGGGCGAGCGCCGCACGCTGCAGAGCATGTACCAGCCCAACGTCAACAAGGCGGTGGGCGCTTCGTTCATCGACGACAACGGCGTGGCCCGCTGCGGCACCCGCGACAACGTGATCGAAGGCTGCGTGCCGTGGAACCCGCTGGCGCCGATGGGCAGCAACAGCCCCGGCTCGCTCAGCGGCGATCCGGCCGTGCGCGACTACCTGTTCCGCAGCTTCGTCGACGACATCCAGAGCACCACCAAGGTGATCAGCGCCAACATCTCCGGCTCGCTGTTCAGCCTGCCGGCCGGCGACGTGATGGCCGCGATGGGCGTCGAGCACCGCAGCGAGGAAGCCAGCTACACCCCCGACCTGATGGTGCAGAACGGCGAGATCGCCGGCACCAGCGGCCAGCCGACCCGTGGCGACTACAAGCTGGACGAGGTCTACCTGGAACTGCAGGTGCCGCTGCTGGCCGACCTGCCGTTCGTGCGCGAGCTGTCGCTGGACGTGGCCGGGCGTTACTCGGACTACAACAACTTCGGCGGCACCACCAACAGCAAGTTCGGCCTGAAGTGGAAGCCGGTCGACAACCTGCTGGTGCGCGCCACCTACGGCACCGGCTTCCGCGCGCCGACCGTGGACGACCTGTACGGCGGCACCGTCACCACCCGTGACCGCATCACCGATCCGTGCGACCGCTCCTTCGGCGCGGCCGCGCGCAACAGCGAAGTGGCCGCACGCTGCACCGCCGCCGGCATGGGCAGCGACTTCCGCCAGAAGACCGGCGACGGCGAACTGGCCAGCACCTCCGGCGTGCAGGCGGTGACCGACTTCACCTCCGGCTCCAACCCGGACCTGAAGCCGGAAACCGCCAAGACCTGGACCGTGGGCCTGGTCTACAGCCCCGACTTCGTCTCCGGCCTGGACCTGAGCCTGGACTGGTGGAAGATCCGCATCGACAACGTGATCGTCGGCGAATCGGCCACCGACATCCTCAACCAGTGCTACGTGCAGGGCATCGCCTCGGCGTGCTCGCGCTTCACCCGCTACACCTCCGGCACCAACAAGGGCCAGGTCAGCGGCATGAACCGCTCGCTCAACAACGCCGGCTACCAGGAAACCGCCGGCTACGACGTCGGCGTGCGCTACCGCCTGCCGGAGCTGGCGATCGGCCAGATCTCGCTGCGCCTGAATGCCACCTACGTGGACTACCTGGCGCGCAAGAGCGACAGCGAAGCCACCACCCCGGTCGACCAGTACACCGGCTGGGGCGGCAACTTCCGCGTGCGTTCGAACTTCAGCGCCGACTGGCAGCGCGGCGACTTCGGCCTGACCTGGAGCACCCGCTACTACTCCGGCATGAAGGAAAAGTGCTCCTACGACCTGGACGGCGGCCCGGAGTGCAACCTGCCGGACTTCCGCTCGCCGTATACCGACGTGCAGCCGAGCAGGAAGGTCGGCTCCAACTCCTTCCACGACCTGCAGGTGCGCTATGCCCTGCCGTGGAACGGCACCGTGTCGCTGGGCGTGAACAACGTGTTCAAGCATGAAGGCCCGATCATGTACAGCCAGCCGAACAGCAGCTTCACCTACTACGGTGGCTTCGACATCGGCCGCTTCATGTACATGAAGTACCAGCAGCGCTTCTGATCGTCCGGTCAGCGACGCGTTCCATCCGGCAAAGGCACCGCAAGGTGCCTTTGCTTTTTCCGCATCCGGCGGAAGCCGAACCCGAACACCACACAACGGTCATCTTCCTGTCATCCCCGCGCGGTAGAGCCGCGGCGGCGCAGGCGCTACCGTGGCGTTCTTCCCCCTTTCGGATCACCGCCATGCTGCGTTCGCTGGCGCTGGCCGGCGTCTGCGTGATGCTGGCCGGCTTCGCTTTGTCCTCGCCGATGCCGCCGCTGTCGCTCAGCGCGCGGCTGGCCGCGCCCGGCGGCACCTCGCCGATGGTGCCCACCGCGCGCATCGACGCCCTGCTCGCGCGCCTGCCGCATCGCCAGGGCATGGTGCCCGGCAGCGAGGGCGTGGCGCTGCACTGGCTCGCCCTCGACCCCGGCGATTACCGCCTGCAGTACCGCTATCTGGGCAAGGGCGGGCGCTTTCCCGAGTTTTCGCTGGACGCCACCGCACCGGCCGCGGACGCCACGCCGCCCGCGCCGCGCGGCACGGTGATCCTGCTGCATGGCTGGATGATGGATGGCGGCTCGCTGCTGCCCTGGGCACTGGAGCTGGCGCAGGACGGCTACCGCACCATCGCCCTGGACCTGCGCAACCACGGCCGCTCCGGGCAGGCGCCCTCAGGCTACGGCACCCGCGAAGGCGACGACGTGGCCGCCGCGCTGCGCGCGCTCGACGCACGCGGCGAGATCAGCGGGCCGGTGCACCTGCTCGGCGTGTCCTATGGCGCGGCCACCGCGATCTTCGCCGCGCGCGAACTCGGCCCGCGGCTGCGCAGCGTGGTGGCGATGGAATCCTTCGACAACGCCGGCCAGGCGATCCGCGCGATGGTGCCGCACATGCTGTCGCGCCCGCCCGAACGCATCAGCGATTACGTCGCGCTGCCGCTGGCGCGCTGGCAGTACGGCGGCAGCGGGCTGGACGCGGCCATCGCCGCCGCCGACCGCAGGCTCGGCATCGACCTGGACCGCGTGGATGTCGGCCAGGCGCTGGCGCAGGTGCCGGCCTGCGTCCTGCTGCTGCATGGCCGCGACGATGCGCACATCCCCGTCGCGCAGGGCCGCGCCCTGGCCGCCGCCGCGCCGCGCGCGCGCTACCTGGAGCTGCAGGGCGAGGACCACCTGACCCTGCCGCTGCGGCTGGACCGCCTCTCGGGCGTGGTCGACGACTGGTTCGCGCAGGCCGGCAACGACGGGGCGCCCTGCCCGATACCTGCCGCACCCGCATCCGGCGGAACGGTCGTGGCGGCATCCCCGGCCACGGGTGCGGCGCCAGTCCCGAAGGACTCGGCCGGGAAAGCGTTTCGCGGCTGAAGCCGTTCCTACCGTGCCTGGGCCTGCGAACGCGCCCGTGCCGCAGCGCGCACGCCGGCGGTCGCGAACACCACCAGCCCGGCCCAGATCAGGCCGAAGCCGATCAGCTGCGAGGGTGCGAACGGTTCGCGCAGGATCAGCACGCCGATCAGGAACTGCAGCGTCGGGCCGATGTACTGCAGCAGCCCGACCACCGACAGCGGGATGCGGCGCACGCCGTAGGCGAAGGCGATCAGCGGCACCGCGCTGACCACGCCGGCCAGCACCAGCAGCGCATCGTTGCCCCAGCCCCAGCCGGACACGAACCCGCCGCCGTGGCCGTTCTCGGCCCACAGCGCATAGGCCAGCGCCGGCGCCACCATGAACAGGCTTTCCACGCCGAGCCCGGTCACCGCCTCGACCACCACCAGCTTGCGCAGCAGTCCGTACAGGCCGAAGGTGATCGACAGCCCGATCGCGATCCACGGCGCGCGCCCGCTCTGCCAGGTCAGCCAGGCCACGCCCAGCGCGGCCAGCGCCACCGCCAGCCATTGCAGCCGGCCCAGCCGCTCGCGCAGCACCGCCACGCCCAGCACCACGCTCAGCAGCGGATTGATGAAATAGCCCAGGCTGGTCTCGACCACGTGGCCGGCGTTCACCGCCCAGATGTACAGGCTCCAGTTGGCGCCGATCAGCAGGCTCGACAGCCCCAGCAGCCAGAACCGCCGTGGCGTCGCCCACACCTCGCGCAGCCAGCCCCAGCCGCGCACGAGGCCCAGCCCGCCGATCAGCAGCACCGCGCTCCAGATGATGCGGTGGGCGATGATCAGGAACGACGGCACTTCGATCAGCAGCCGCCAGTACAGCGGGAACAGGCCCCAGATGACGAAGGCCAGGGTGGTGGCCAGCAGGCCGTTGCGGTGTTCGTGGGCGGGCGTCATGCGCGGCGCATCCGGGCCAGGGTGATGACCACGACGCCGGCCAGGATCACCGCCATCGCACCGATGTCGGCAGCGCTGAAGCGCTCGTGCGCGATCCACGCGCCCAGCGCCACCGCGATCACCGGGTTGACGTAGGCATAGCTGCTGGCCAGCACCGGGCGCACGTTGTGCAGCAGCCACACGTAGGCGGTGAAGGCGACGATGGAGCCGAACACGCACAGGTAGGCCACCGCCAGCACGCCCTGCAGCGACGGCGGCGCGGTCATGCGTTCGCCGCGCAGCAGGCCGGCCACCACCAGGATCGCGCCGCCGCACAGCATCTGCCCGGCGGCGGTCATGAACGGCGACGGCAGGTCGCGCCCGCGCGACCAGATCGAACCGGCGGCCCAGCCCAGCGGCGCCACCAGCAGGAACACCAGCCCGGCCGGCGTCGCGGTCAGGCTGCTGCCGGCGTTGAGCCACAGCACGCCGGCGAAACCGACCGCGATGCCCAGCCATTCGCCGCCGGTCACGCGCTGCCCGCGGAACGCGGAGAACAGCGCCATCCACAGCGGCACCGAGGCCACCGCCACCGCGGCCAGGCCCGAGGATACGTCGCGCTCGGCCAGCACCACCATGCCGTTGCCCAGGAACAGCAGGCTCAGGCCCATCACCGCCAGCGTCCGCCACTGCGCGCGCGTCGGCGGGGCCACGCCGCGCCAGCGCAGCATCGCATAGAGCACGCCGCCGGCGATGACGAAGCGGGTGCCGGAGATCACCGACAGCGGCGGCATGCCGCCCTCCAGCGCCAGATGGATGCCGAGGTAGGTCGAACCCCAGACGACGTACACGAGGAACAGGGCCAGAACGACAAGGCCGCTCCGTGGAGCAGCCGACGTGGTGGGGGGCGCAGACATGGGGCAGGTACCGCCATCCGGGGGAATGCGGATTCTAGGGCACCGCGGCGCTGGCGATCAGCGCGAAAAACGGCATGCTGTATCCGCCCCGGCCGCGCCTGGCGGCGGGGTAGCCCCGGCCATGCCCGGCCGGGTGCGGACAGCCGCTTTCCACGCGAGGACCTTCCCGGCATGCGCACTTCCACGGCCGCCGCCACCGCCGCACGACCGGAGCGCACCGCGCTGCGGCGCTCCATCGCCAATACCCTCAAGGGCTCGGCCGGCAACCTGGTCGAGTGGTACGACGTCTACGTCTACTCGGTGTTCGCGGTGTATTTCGAGTCGCGCTTCTTCTCCGCCGCCGACAGGAATTCCACGCTGTACGTGTGGGCGATCTTCGCCGCCACCTTCCTGATGCGGCCAGTGGGCGCGTGGTACTTCGGCCGTTTCGCCGACCGCTACGGCCGGCGCCTGGCCCTGACCGTCTCGGTGTCGGTGATGGCCGGCTGTTCGTTCGTGGTCGCCATCACCCCCACCGCCGGCACGATCGGCATCTGGGCGGCGTTGATCCTGCTGCTGGCGCGCCTGCTGCAGGGCTTCGCCACCGGCGGCGAGTACGGCACCAGCGCCACCTACATGTCCGAAGCGGCCCTGCCCGGCCGCCGCGGCTTCCTGTCCTCGTTCCACTACGTCACCCTGGTCGGCGGCCACGTGCTGGCGCAGCTGACCCTGCTGGCGATGCTGCTGTTCTGGGAACGGCCGCAGATTTCCGAATGGGGCTGGCGCATCGCCTTCGCCCTGGGCGGCGTGGCGGCGATCGTGGTGTTCTGGCTGCGCCGCTCCATGGACGAATCGCTGGAAGCGTCCTCCATCGCCGCCGCGCGCGAAGGCAGGGCCCGCACCGCCGGCTCGATGCGCGAACTGTTCGTGCACCAGTGGCGGCCGCTGCTGCTGTGCTTCCTGATCACCGCCGGCGGCACCGTCGCTTTCTACACGTATTCGGTGAACGGGCCGAAGATGATCCAGAGCGCCTTCGCCGGCGACGACCCGATGACCGGCACCCTGATCAACCTCGGCGTGCTCGTGTTCCTGATGCTGCTGCAGCCGGTCGGCGGCTGGCTCTCGGACCTGGTCGGCCGCAAGGCACTGCTGGTGTTCTTCGGCGTCGGCGGCGTGCTCTACAGCGGATACCTGGTGACCCGGCTGCCGCAGCAGCACGACGCGCTGGCCGCGTTCGCGACGCTGGCGGTCGGCTTCATCATCCTCACCGGCTATACCTCGATCAACGCGGTGGTGAAGGCCGAACTGTTCCCCACCCACGTGCGCGCGCTCGGCGTGGGCTTCGGCTACGCACTGGCCAACTCGCTGTTCGGCGGCACCGCGCCGCTGCTGTACCAGGCCGCGCTGCGCACCGGCCACGTCGGCGCGTTCGCGCTGTACGTCACCGCGGTGATCGCCGTGTCGCTGCTGGTCTACGTGTTCTTCCTGCAGAACAAGGGGCCGAACTGGCTGGACGGCACGCGCTGATCCGCCGCGCCGTGCTGCCGCATCAGCGGCGCGCGGCGTCGCTGGCCTCGCGCGCGGCCTCGAACTCGGCGCCCTTGTCCCAGGCGGGCCAGCGCCGGCTGTTGGCCAGTTCCAGCCCCAGGTCGTAGACCAGCAGCGTGTCGGCGGCCAGGCCGCGCGCATCCCACTGTGGCGACCACGCGTCGCAGGCCTGGTGGTAGCACCGGGCGAAGTAGGCATCGCGCAGCGCGCGGCCGGCGGCGACACCGCCCTCGCGCTTGTCCAGGCCGGCGCCGACGGTGATCGCCGGCACGCCCTTGCGGGCGAAGGCGAAATGGTCGGCGCGGTAGAAGAAGCCGGCCTCCAGGTTCGGATCCGGCGACCAGCGCCGTCCGCGGGCCTGCGCCACACGCGCCACATCGCCCTCCAGCGACACGCGGCCATTGCCCCAGGTGGCGATGTCGGCGGTTTCGCCGTCCGGGCTGAACATCTCGATGTTCAGCACCGCGGCGGTCTTCTCCAGCGGTGCCAGCGGATGCTCGGCGTAGTAACTGGCGCCGAGCAGGCCCTTTTCCTCGGCGGTCAGCGCGATGAAGTACAGCGTGCGCTGCGGGCGCGGGCCGGCGGCGAACACGCGCGCCAGTTCCAGCACCGAGGCCACGCCGGTGGCGTTGTCGATGGCGCCGTGGCGAATGCTGTCGCCACTGGCGTCGGGCTGGCCGATGCCGAACGCATCCCAGTGCGCGGAGAAGACCACCGATTCGTCCGGATGCGCCGCGCCTTCCAGTTTCGCCACCACGTTGCGGGTGATGACCGGCTCGCGCTTGACCTTGAAGCGGGCCGACAGGCGTGCATCGCCCAGTTCCACCGGGCGGAAATCGGCGCGCATCGCCTTGCGCTTCTCCGCTTCGAAATCCAGCCCGGCGGCGGCGAAGATGCGCTCGGCCAGCGCGCGCTGCATCCAGCCGCGCAACGGCGTGTGCAGCGCCCGCGCGTCGGCATCGCTGCGCTGGATGTCGAACAGCGGCGAGGTGCCGGAGGCCTTCACCGTCGCCCACGGATACGCTGCCGGCGCGGTCTCGTGCACGATCAGCACGCCCGCCGCACCGCGCCGCGCGGCTTCCTCGAACTTGTAGGTCCAGCGGCCGTAATAGGTCACCGCCCTGCCGTCGAACGCGCCCGGCGCGTCGGCCTCGAAGTCGGCATCGTTGATCAGCACCACCGCGATCCGGCCGTGCAGGTCCACGTCCTTGTAATCGTTCCAGTGCCGCTCAGGCGCGTCGATGCCGTAGCCGACGAACACCAGCGGCACGTTCTCCAGGTCCACGTCGCCGAGCGGGCGCAGGCTCTGCAGGGTCACATCCTCGCCATTGACCAGCGCCTGGCGCTTGCCGGCCAGCTGCAGGCTGGCATCGATGGCGCCGTCCACCTGCGCGCGCACCAGCGGCACTTCCTGCACCCAGCCGCCGTCGCTGCCGCCGGGCTGCACGCCGGCCTTGCGGAACTGCTCGACCAGGTAATCGACGGTGCGCTGTTCGCCGGCGGTGGCCGGCGCGCGGCCTTCGAACTCGTCCGAGGCCAGCACCCGCACATGTTGCGACAGCGCTTCCGGGTCGATGCCGCCACCGGGCAGGTCGTTGGCCGCGCTGGCGATGCCGCCGACGAACAGGCAGGACGACAACAACAGCATGCGCATCGGATTCACGGCGGTACCAGACAGCAGGAGAAGCGCGTGATTTTACCCGCAGCAGCGCAGCTTGGCTGCTGCGGTACGCCTTCCCGGTTCAACCGGTGCACATGGAGGCGCGGACCATGGTGCAGGGATTGTCCGCCCCGTCGCGCACTGGCGTGCGCTCCTACGTACGGCCGCGATCCAGCCAGCATTCCAGGCCCTGGGCGTTGAGTTCGATGTCCATGCCGAGCACGCGCAGCACGCCAGCGTCGTCGAGCCGGCAACCATGCACGCGGGCGCGCTCCAGGCACAACTCGCCCAGCGCCGCCACCAGCGCGCGGTGGCGGTCGGCGCGGCCATCGCAGGCGCGGGCGATGGCGGTCATCGCGTCGATCTGCACGTGCAGGTCGGCGGCCAGTGGGGCGGTGTCGCGCACGCGCCCATAGTGGGTCAGGTACATCGCTTCCGGCGCCTGCGCCATCAGCCGGTCGATCGAGGCATGCAGCGCTTCCGGCTCGAACTGCACCGGCGAGGTTGTGGGAACGATGAAGGCGCCCTGCGCGCTGTCCAGTTCGCGGTAGGACAGGCCGAAAGTGTCGCCGGTGAACCAGCCGCGGCTGGCCTCGTCCCACACGCACAGGTGGTGGCGGGCATGGCCTGGGGTGTCGATGCACAAAAGCTCGCGCCCGCCCAGCGACAGGCGGTGACCGTCTTCGGCCACCACCACGCGCTCGGCCGCCACCGGCACGATCCGCCCGTAGCTGCGCGCCATTTCCGCTTCGCCGTAGACCGCGGTGGCGCCGGCGACCAGCCGTGCCGGGTCGATCATATGCGGCGCCCCGCGCGGGTGCAGCAGCAGCCGCGCATTGGGCAGGCGCTGCATCAGCGCACCGGCACCGCCGGCATGGTCCAGGTGCACGTGGGTCAGGATCAGCCAGTCGATGGCATCCACGCCCAACCCGGCCCGCTCCACCGCCGCCAGCAGGTTCGGCAGCGAGTGGCTGGTGCCGCAGTCGATGAAGGCGCCGCGGCCATTGCCCACCAGCAGGTAGGCGGCATCGAAATGGTCGCGCTGGAAGGCGGTGTCGATGACGTGGATGTCGTGCTCGGCGCTCATGCAATGGCTCCCGGGATCCGGCCCGATGCTGTCACCGGCACCGGAACGCGGCAATACGGCTTTCGTCGGGTCTGCGGGCGCCTCCGCAGGAGCGGCTTCAGCCGCGATGGGGAGTCCGCAGGAAAAGCCCTTTGACGGCTGAAGCCGGTCCTGCGGGAAAAGGCGGCCCTACCGGCGGCGCAGCACGCGCGGCCGCAGCAGCAGCGCCAGCACCATCACCGCGAGGAAGCCGCCGTAGGCGTAGAGCACCGCCAGGATCTGCTTCCACATCGTGTCCGCATCGACGTCGGCCGCGCCGATGCGGTAACCCCAGTGCATGGAGCAGACGCTGACCAGCAGGGCCAGCGCCAGCACGCAAGCGTCGAACACGGTGCGCGCGCGATGCCGCGGCTGGCGCGGGAACCACCAGTACAGCCCGGCCATCACCCCGAACCAGGGCAGGAACAACAGCAACGACAACCAGGCCATCGTGAGCTCCGTGTTGGGCGCGCGCCGGCAGGGCGGGCGCCGTGGCAGGCGGCGGGAAAGCGCCGCGTCAGTCCGCTTCGCGCAGCTGGCGCAGGGCCGCCAGCACCGTATCGACATCCGCTTCGAGCGTGTACTGCCCGCCCTGCAGCGCATCGCCGTGTCCGGCCTGCTTGAGCGCGGCGATCAGCTGGCCGGCATCGCGCGGCGAATCGAAGCCCTGGCTCTGCACCAGCAGCGCGCCCTCGCCGTCGAGCAGCTTGAAGTAGAAGCGGCCGTCCTTCTCGCGGTACTGCTTGAACAGCGGCAGCGCGGCCTTGGCGGCGGCCGCGGCCCTGGGCTTGTCGCCGGCGGCGGACAGGTCACGCAGGCCCACGGCGTGGCGCAGTTCCTTCAGCAGCGGGATGGCGAACTGCTCGCGCAGCTGCTGGCCGCGCCGGCGCAGGATCGCCTCGATCTTCTCCGGCTCGGCCATCAGCGCGTTGTAGCGCTCGCGCAGCGGCGCCAGTTCGCCGTCGATGCGTTCGAACAGCTGCTGCTTGGCCTCGCCCCAGCCGATGCCGGCGGCAAACGCCGCGGCGAACGCGGCGGTCTGCTCGGCCGTGGCGAAGGCCTGGTACATCTGGAACAGCGCCGAGCCCTCGGTGTCCTTGGGCTCGCCGGGCGCGCGCGAGTCGGTGACGATGGAGAACACCAGCTTCTTCAGCTCCTCGCGCGGGGCGAACAGCGGGATGGTGTTGTGGTAGCTCTTGCTCATCTTGCGGCCGTCGAGGCCGGCCAGCGTCGCCACCTGCTCGTCGATCACCACTTCCGGCAGGGTGAAATATTCCTTGCCGTAGATGTGGTTGAAGCGCTGGGCGAAATCGCGCGCCATCTCGATGTGCTGGATCTGGTCGCGGCCCACCGGCACCTTGTCGGCGTTGAAGATCAGGATGTCGGCGGCCATCAGCACCGGGTACATGAACAGTCCGGCGGTGACGCCGGCATCGTCGTCCAGCTGCTCCTCGCGGTTCTTGTCCACGGCCGCCTTGTAGGCGTGGGCGCGGTTGAGGATGCCCTTGCCGGCCACCACGGTCAGGAACCACATCAGTTCGGTGGTTTCCGGGATGTCGCTCTGCCGGTAGAACCACACCTTGTCCGGGTCCAGGCCGCAGGCCAGCCAGCTGGCGGCGATCTCCAGCGTCGAACGCTGGGTGCGCTCGGGCTCCTGCGACTTGATCAGGCTGTGCAGGTCGGCCAGGAAGAAGAAACTCTCGATCTCCTGCGCGCGGCTGGCCGCGATGGCCGGTCGGATGGCGCCGACGTAGTTGCCGAGGTGGGGAGTGCCGGAAGGGGTGATGCCGGTGAGGACGCGGGTAGTCATGAACGCAGACGTGACGGACGGATTAACCGGCCCAGTGTAACCGCCGCGCGCCAACCCCGCCGCCCGCACCGGTCCGTTCATGGCTCCGTCCCCCGGCCAAGGAGCCCGCCATGTACCGCTTTTCCGCCTGCCTGCTGACCGTCCTTGCCCTGTGCGGCTTCCGCGCCGTGCCGCCCCCCGCCACGGGACCGGTGGCCCTGTCGCTGGTCGACCGCGATACCGGCGAGGAGCTGGCCCAGTACCCGCACCGCGGCGATCGCTGGGTGGCCGGCACCCCCGGCCACCGCTATGCCGTGCGCCTGCGCAACCTCACCGGCGAACGCGTGCTGGCGGTGCTGTCGGTGGACGGGGTCAATGCCATCAGCGGCGAAACCGCCGCGCCTGACCAGGCCGGCTACGTGCTCGAGCCCTGGCAGGACAGCGAGATCACCGGCTGGCGCAAGTCGTCGGCGGAGGTGGCGCAGTTCGTGTTCACCGACCACGGCGACAGTTACGCCAGCCGTACCGGCCGCCCGGCCGACGTCGGCGTGGTCGGCATCGCGGTGTTCCGCGAGGCGCGCCCGGTCTACATCGCGCCGCAGCCGATGCCGCGCCGGCCCGCGCCGGTGATCGCGCAGGACGCGCGCGCCGACCGCGCGATGGCCCCGCAGGCGCCGGTCGGGCGCGGGGAAGTGCGCGAGCGCCAGCAGCTGGGCACCGGCCATGACGAGCGCGAAGGATCGGCCAGCCGCGCCACCCGCTTCGAGCGTGCCAGCGGCACGCCGGTACAGCTCGGCCAGCTGCGTTACGACGCGCGTGCGCGCCTGGTGGCGATGGGCGTCCTGCCGCGCCAGCGCGTGGACACCGCGCCGCGTGCGTTCCCCGGCGGCTTCGTGCCCGATCCGCCGGCGCGCGGGCGCTGATCGCCCATGACAGGGACGGGCCGCAGTGCGGCCCGTCCCTCGTGCATCACTGGCGATGCGCGCCGGTCACCGGCGCCGCCTCAGTGCCAGTCCGGGTAATCCTTGTGCAAGGCCTTCTGGAAATCGTGCACTTCCGTCTCGGCGCGGTCCTTGGCCCACCCATAGCGTTCCTGCAGGCGGCCGGCGAGGTATTCGGCATTGCCCTCGGCGACCTTGAGATCGTCATCCGTCAGGTCGCCCCACTTGGCCTGCGCCTTGCCCTTGAGCTGGGTCCACTTGCCGGAAATGATGTCTTTGTTCATGCGTGTCTCCTTTCGGGGGAATGGCGGCATTTCCGCCGCGCAACCAGCATGCCGGCGCCGATGTTGGCGCCGCATCGACGATTCGTTTGCAGACCGCGATGTTCTTGAACGGGTGCTTCATCTTCCGGCGACGCAAACGAAAAGGCCCGCGATGCGCCGGCCTTTCCATTCCCGCCAATCGCCAGGCTCAGCGCTTGGCTGCGTCCTCTACCTTTTCGCCGGCCTTCTGCACGTCCTTGCCCGCGCCGGCCACGGTGTTGCAGGCGGACAGCATTGCGATCGAGAACAGCGACAACATCGTCAGGGCTACCAAGCGCTTCATGTCTTTCTCCTGAGTGGCTCGTGGATATCGCGGCCCGGGCGGGCCGCGGTGGGGATCAGCACTTGCCGTCGCGGCAGTCGTGGGCCTTGTCCTCGACCTTTTCGCCGGCCTTCTGCATGTCCTTGCCGGCGCCGGCGACGGTGTTGCAGGCGCTGAGCATTCCCGCCGAAAACATCCCCAGCAGGGCCAGCATCAGTACTCGCTTCATCAGTTTTCTCCTCTGCTCGACTGGCGGCCGCCGGGTGGCGACGCCGCGTGTGGAGAGGAATCTGGCGGCATTCATGTGCAGCGGACGTGAATGCCGCCGGCGCCGGTTCAGTGACGTGGCGCCGCCGTCAATCGCGCATCAGGGTCGATTTGCCGAACAGGCTTTCGACCAGGTCCACCGCCAGCTTGGCGGTGCGGTTGCGGCGATCGAGCAGCGGATTGAGTTCGACGATGTCCAGCGAGCCCATCAGCCCGGTGTCGGCGATCATCTCCATCACCAGCTGCGCCTCGCGGTAGTTCACCCCGCCCGGCACCGTGGTGCCCACGCCCGGGGCGATGCTCGGATCGAGGAAATCCACGTCGAAACTGACGTGCAGGTGGGTGTTGGCGTCGATGCCCTCCAGCGCCGCTTCCATGGTGCGCTTCATGCCGCTTTCGTCGATGTAGCGCATGTCGTACACGTCCACCTGGTGCTGCTTGATCAGGCGCTTCTCGTCCTGGTCCACCGAGCGGATGCCGATCTGCCGCACCTGCTGCGGCGAGATCGCGGGGGCGTCGCCGCCAAGCCGGGTCAACGCATCAGGGCCGAGTCCGCACAGGCAGGCAACCGGCATGCCGTGGATGTTGCCCGAGGGCGTGACTTCGGAAGTGTTGAAATCCGAATGCGCATCCAGCCACAGCACGCGCAGCTGCTTGCCCTGTTCGCGGCACCAGCGCGCCACCGCGGTGATCGAGCCGATGCCCAGGCAATGGTCGCCGCCGAGCATGATCGGCAGGCGGCCGTCGCGCAGTTCGGCACGGGTCGCTTCCATCAGCGCGTGGTTCCAGGCCACCACCTCGTCCAGGTGGCGGTAGCCATCCACCGGGTCGGTCCACGGATTGCGCGGCCCCTGCAGGTTGCCCACGTCGCGCACGGCCACGCCGCGCGCAGCCAGCGCCTCGGGCAGGCCGGCGATGCGCAGCGCCTCCGGTCCCAGGCGCGCGCCGCGGTGGCCGGCACCGACGTCGGTGGGCACACCGATCAGCGAAACGGGACGATGAGTGGCCATGCCTTTCTCCGTTACAAATGAAAATAGTCTAGCGGGCGCAGGTTACAGCCGCCTGCGGCAACGCAGCAGTTCCAGCGCCCTGACAACCGTTGCCGGCATGCGCGACGCGGTTGACCCACGTCAAGGACAACCCCGCGGTGCCTGCCTAGGCTGGCGCAATGGTCACTCCGTCTCCCCTGTTCGATTCCGAGCTGCTGCGGCGCTACGACACGCCGGGGCCACGCTATACCTCCTACCCGACCGCCCCCCAGTTCACCCCGGAGTTCCAGGAAGCCGACCTGCGCGAGATGGCGGCGACCAGCAACGGCGACCCGATCCCGCGCCCGCTGTCGCTGTACCTGCATATCCCGTTCTGCACCAGCCCCTGCTTCTACTGCGGCTGCAACCGCATCATCACCCGCGACACCGCGCGCGGCGCCGCCTACCTGACCCGGCTGTACCGCGAGATGGCGATGATGTCGGCGCTGTTCGACCGCGACCGCGAGGTCGAGCAGGTCCACTTCGGCGGCGGCACTCCCAATTTCCTCGCGCCGGCGCAGATCGCCGAGGCCATGGACGTGCTGCGCCGGCACTTCTCCTTCGCCGCGCCGCAACGGCTGGACTGCTCCATCGAACTGGACCCGCGCTTCATCACCCCCGACGAAGTGGGCGAACTGGCCGCGGCCGGCTTCAACCGCGCCAGCCTCGGCGTGCAGGACTTCGACCCGGAGGTGCAGCGCGCGGTCAACCGCATCCAGGGCGTCGAGCAGACGCTGGCGATCATCGAGGCCTGCCGCCGCCATGGCCTGCGCTCGGTCAACGTGGACCTGATCTACGGCCTGCCGCGGCAGAGCCTGGAAGGGTTCTCGCGCACCCTGGACATCACCCTGCAGGCGCGCCCGGACCGGCTGGCGATCTATGGCTATGCCCACCTGCCGTCGATGTTCCGCCCGCAGCAGCGCATCGACGCCAGCGAACTGCCGAGCCCCGAAGCCAAGCTCGGCCTGCTGCAGTGCGCGATCGACAAGCTCGGCCAGGCCGGCTACGTCTACATCGGCATGGACCACTTCGCCCTGCCCGGGGACAGCCTGGCCGTAGCCCAGCGCAACGGCAGCCTGCACCGCAATTTCATGGGCTACACCACCCACGCCGAAAGCGACCTGATCGGCCTTGGCGTGAGCGCCATCAGCCACATCGGCCCCAGCTTCAGCCAGAACCCGCGCGACCTGGGCAGCTGGGAACAGGCCATCGACCGCGGCCACCTGCCGGTGTGGCGCGGCATGCGCCTGGAAGAGGACGACGTGATCCGCGCCGACGTGATCCAGCGCCTGATGTGCCATGGCGCGCTGGACTACCGCGACATCGAGCAGCGCCACGTGATCGAGTTCGCCAGCTACTTCGCCACCGCCCTGCAGCGCCTGCAGGCCCTGCGCGCGGATGGGCTGGTGGAGCTCTCCGCGGACGGCCTGCGGGCTACCTCGCGGGGGCGCCTGCTGTTGCGTATCATCGCCATGTGCTTCGACAACCATCTGCCCACCGCCGATACCGCCGCCGCGACACCGCGCTTCTCGCGCACGGTGTGACCCCGACGGGAGTGCCCGAATGAGTTCGCCGCTGGTCTTCCCGCGCACCGACGCGCGCATCGTCGCCGACGACGGCGACGCCCTGACGTTCTGTTCCACCTGCGCGTTCTCGCAGGCCTGCCTGTCCGAGGGCATGGACAAGGGCGCGCTGGCCGACCTGCACGTGCTGGTCGAACATGTCGGCCCGCTGCGCGCCGGCGAGCACGTGTTCCGCGAGGGCGATCCGTTCGGCGCGATCGCCGCGGTCCGCGCCGGCACGGTCAAGACCTACCAGACAGACCGCAACGGCCACGAGCAGGTGCTGGGCTTCCACCTGCCCGGCGAAGTGATCGGTCTGAACGCGATCCACGGCGACCGCTACCCGTGCAACGCGGTAGCGCTGGACACGGTGATGCTGTGCCGTTTCTCGTTCCCGCGCATCGCCCTGCTGGCCACGCGCCTGCCCAACCTGCAGCAGCACCTGTTCAAGCTGATGAGCCGCGACATCGGCGTGGCCTCGCTGTTCGCGCGCGACAACAGCGCCGACGAGCGCATGGCCGCGTTCCTGATCGGCCTGTCGCGGCGCCTGGCCGCGCGCGGTTTCTCGCCGCGCCGGTTCCAGCTGACGATGGCCCGCACCGATATCGCCAACTACCTGCGGCAGGCACCGGAGACGGTGAGCCGGGTGCTGCGCCGTTTCGAGCAGGAAGGGCTGCTGCACATCAAGCAGCGCGACGTGGAGATCCTCGACCTGCCGCGCCTGGAGACGATGGCGCTGGCGGTCCTGCGCGACTGAGTCCGCGCGCGGTACGGCTTCCCCCTATTCCGAAGCCCCGTGGAGCCCGCCCCGTGCGGGCTCTTTTCATTGCAGCCTTTGCAGTTGCTGCCGTTGCCGTTGCCGTTGCCGTTGCCGTTGCCGTTGCCGTTGCCGTTGCCGTTGCCGTTGCCGTTGCCGTTGCCCGTGATTTTGCTGTTGCTCCTGGTTTTTGACTTACCTCGGCCGTAAAGCGAGCCGAGCACCGCAGTGTGACGAGGGGCGCAGAGGCGCACGTGTCTGAGCGAAGCGAGTTGTGCGCCGTCCCCTCGGCACACGAGGAGCGCAGAGGACCGACGGGCGCAGCCCGACGGATCGCGTCCGGCCCGTGTTTCTTTTGGCTATCTTTTCTTTGCACGGGCAAAGAAAAGTAGCTCGCGCCCCGAAGGGGAGCGAAAGCTCTTGATCCTGCCTCAGCCGTCGCTTGGACCTTGGCTCTGAAAAGAGGAAACCGCCAGAGCTGAAGCTTGAAAGCACAGCTTTCGCCCCTGCTTCGCAGGAGCGAGTTACTTCTCTTTGCTCGTGCAAAGAGAAGTAACCAAGAGAAGTGTTTTTCCAACAGCCTAATAGCTGATCAAGCACGGGCCTGGCCGCGAGCCGATGCGGCTACGCCGCATCGGTTCCCTGTGGTCCTCGCGGGCCAGGCGACGGCGCACAACTCCCTGCGCTCAGACACGTGCGCCTCTTCGCGTCCTGCCCCGCTGCGGTGCTCGGCTCGCTCTACGGCCGGGGGACGTCAACGCCAGGAGCAAAGCAAAAGCCGGGAGACAGCGAGGGCAAAGGGGCAAGAGCGATGGCAACCGCAACGGCGCCAACCGGCTCACCGAGCCGCGAGACTGCAATCGCCCCCACGCTTGACCTGCGTCATGGAGCCCCTCGACCGCCCCGCCGATGATGCGGCCGTTCCCCAGGAGAGCCGCATCATGAATTCGACACGCAAGCTATGGGTAGGGCTGGCGGCCCTGCTCATCGCCTCGTTCGCCGTCCTGCTATGGGTCGGGAGCGAGGTCCACCGCCAGGCCCCCCCTCTGCCCGACAGGGTCGTGACCGAGGACGGCCGGGTCATCTACACCCGCAAGGACATCGAAACCGGCCGCCAGGTCTGGCAGTCGATCGGTGGCCAGCAGCTCGGCTCCATCTGGGGCCACGGCGGCTACGTCGCCCCGGACTGGGGCGCGGACTGGCTGCACCGCGAGGCCGAAGCCGTCCTCGACATCTGGGCCAGGCGCGAGGCCGGCGCAGAGAACCACAAGGCGTTGGATGAAGCCACCCAGGCTGCCTACACCAAGCGCGTGCAGAACCTGATGCGCCCCAACACCTATGACGCGGTCGACGGCACGATCACCGTGGACAACGACCGTGCCGAAGCGATGGCCACGGTCGCCGCGCACTACGAGAGCCTGTTCTCGGCCGACCCGGCCACCGCCGGACTGCGCGAGGCCTACGCCATGCGCAACGACACAGTGCCCGATGCCGAACACCGCCGCGAACTGACCGCCTTCTACTGGTGGGCGGCCTGGGCGTCGGTGACCGAGCGCCCCGGTTCGGACATCACCTATACGGCCAACTGGCCGGCCGACAGCCTGGTGGGAAATACCGCACCGCCGAGCACCTTCATCTGGACGGTGTTCAGCGTGCTGTTCCTGATCGCCGGCGTCGCCCTGCTCGGATGGCACTACGCGGTCAGCCACGGCGATGAAATGGCGCCGGTGCTGCCGAAGACCGACCCGCTGGCCGCCATCAAGATCACCCCGTCGATGCGCGCCACCGCCAAGTATTTCTGGGTGGTGATCGCGCTGTTCCTGACCCAGATCCTGCTCGGCGCCATCACCGCGCACTACCAGATCGAAGGCCAGCAGGCCTACGGCTTCGCCCTCTCCGACGTGCTGCCCTACTCGCTCACGCGTACCTGGCACACGCAGCTGGCGGTGCTGTGGATCGCCACCGCCTGGCTGGGCATGGGCCTGTACATCGCCCCGGCGATCTCCGGCCACGAACCGAAGTTCCAGCGTCTGGGGGTGAACTTCCTGTGGGTCTGCCTGATCGTGATCGTGGTCGGCGCGTTCGCCGGCCAGTGGTTCGCGGTGATGCAGAAGCTGGGCCTGAAGTACAACTTCTGGTTCGGCCACCAGGGCTGGGAATACGTGGACCTGGGCCGCTTCTGGCAGTGGTTCCTGTTCATCGGCCTGATGCTGTGGCTGACCCTGGTCGGGCGTGCGCTGTGGCCGGCGATCAGGAATGGCGGCGAATCCAAATCGATCGTCAGCCTGCTGTTCCTGTCGGTGGTCGCCATCGGCCTGTTCTATGCCGCCGGCCTGATGTGGGGCGAGCACACGCACCTGTCGATGGTCGAGTACTGGCGCTGGTGGGTCGTGCACCTGTGGGTGGAAGGCTTCTTCGAGGTGTTCGCGGTGGCGGTCATCGCCTTCCTGTTCACCCGCCTGGGCATGCTGCAGGTGAAGTCGGCCACGGTGGCCGTGCTGTTCGCCACCATCGTGTTCATGGCCGGCGGCGTGCTCGGCACCCTGCACCACCTGTACTTCGCCGGCACCCCGACCGCGGTCATCGCGCTGGGCGCCAGCTTCAGCGCGCTGGAAGTGGTGCCGCTGGCCTACGTGGGCTTCGAGGCGTACCACAACTACCGCATGGGCAAGGCGACGCCGTGGATGGCCAAGTACAAGTGGCCGATCCTGTTCTTCATCGCGGTCTCGTTCTGGAACCTGGTCGGCGCCGGCCTGTTCGGCTTCCTGATCAACCCGCCGCTGTCGCTGTACTACATGCAGGGCCTGAACCTGACCCCGACCCACGGCCACACCGCGCTGTTCGGCGTGTACGGCATGCTCGGCATCGGCCTGATGCTGTTCTGCCTGCGCGGCCTCAAACCGAACGTGGTGTGGAACGAGAAACTGCTCAAGGCCGCCTTCTGGGCGCTGAACCTGGGCCTGGCCGGCATGGCCGCGTTCACCCTGCTGCCGCTGGGCATCCTGCAGCTCAGCGCCGCGCTCAAGCACGGTTACTGGTATGCGCGCTCGGCCGAGTTCATGCAGCAGCCGATCGTGGACATGCTGGTGTGGATGCGGGTGCCGTCGGACACGCTGTTCAGCGTCGGCGCGCTGGCGCTGGCCTGGTTCGTGTTCCGCCTGTGGGTGGCGCCGAAGAAGGCGGCGTTGCCGGTGGGCGAGACCGATCAGGCCTGATCGGGCATAGCGCACGATGCAACGAGGAAGAGCCGCAAAAGCGGCTCTTCCTTTTTGTTAGGCGACAACAGCTGCTGTTGCTGTTGCTGTTGCTGTTGCTGTTGCTGTTGCTGTTGCTGTTGCTGTTGCTCCCAGCTTTTTATTCCCATGGCCGTAGAGCGAGCCGAGCACCGCAGCGGGACAGGGGGCGAAGAGGCGCACGTGTCTGAGCGAAGCGAGTTGTGCGCCGTCCCCCTGGCCCGCGAGGAGCGCAGGGAACCGGTGGGCGCAGCCCGACGGCTCGCGGCCCGGCCCGTGCTTTCTCTTGGTTACTTCTCTTTGCACGAGCAAAGAGAAGTAACTCGCTCCTGCGAAGCAGGAGTGAAAGCCTTGCTTTCAAGCGCCTGCTCTCAGGCTTTGCCTTTGGATTTTCCCATTGGATTTCCCGGCTATCGCCTGGGCACGGTTCTCCCGGACTCTGCCCTGGCCGGCCTTGGGGAGCCCAAGCAAGGGCGGAAGCAGAATCAAGGGCTTTCGCTCCCCTTCGGGACGCGAGCCACCTTGACCAGCCATTCGGCTGTTGAAAAAGCTCCTCTTTACTCGTGCAAAGAAACGTGGCCCAAAGAAACACGCCCCTGCCTCCGCGCCCTCCCCGCCTCCGCGCCCTCCGTGCCTGCGGCACTCCGGGTCCACTCCGCCGCTACGGAAGGGGATCCGTAAGTCAAAGCCAAGGAACAACAGCAACGGCAACAACCGCCGGCCGCCGGCCGCCG
>NZ_LDJG01000014.1 GCF_001431425.1 Stenotrophomonas nitritireducens | reverse complement strand
TTCTGTAGCGCCGGGCGGCGCCCGGCGGGGCTTGGCTGGCAATGCCCCAGCGGGGCGTTGCCCCGCTCTACAAGGTGGCGGGGTTCTGTAGCGCCGGGCGGCGCCCGGCGGGGCTTGGCTGGCAATGCCCCAGCGGGGCGCTGCCCCGCTCTACAAGGTGGCGGGGTTCTGTAGCGCCGGGCGGCGCCCGGCGGAGCCGGGCTGGCAATGCCCCAGCGGGGCGTTGCCCCGCTCTACAAGGTGGCGGGGTTCTGTAGAGCCGGGCGGCGCCCGGCGGGGCCGGACTGGCAATGCCCCAGCGGGGCGCTGCCCCGCTCTACAAGGTGGCGGGTTCTGTAGCGCCGGGCGGCGCCCGGCGGGCCTGGCCGGCAATGCCGCAGCGGGGCGTTGCCCCGCTCTACAGGGCCGCCTGCAAAAAGGCCCGCCGGTGGGACCGGCGGGCCTGGATCGGCGCGGGGGAGGAGCGCGCCGGAAGCGTCAGGCGAAGACCTTGAAGCGGGCTTCGTCTTCCATATAGTTCTTCTCGCCAAAGCCGGCCTCGTTGGAGCCGAACGGCATCTGCGCGCGCAACTGCCAGTTGGCGGCGATGCCCCATTCGCGGCGCACGGCCTCGTCCACCAGCGGGTTGTAGTGCTGCAGGCTGGCGCCGATGCCGGCCTCGGCCAGCGCCGTCCACACCGCGAACTGGGCGATGCCGTTGGCGTGCTCGGCCCACACCGGGAAGTTGTCGGCATACAGCGGGAACTGGTCCTGCAGCCCCTTGGTCACGTCCACATCGTTGAAGAACAGCACCGTGCCGGCGCCGGCGGCGAAGCTGTCCAGCTTGCCTTCGGTTGCGGCGAAGGCCTCGGCCGGCACGATCTGGCGCAGCGCGTCCTTGGCCAGCTCCCAGAACTTCACGCTCTGCGCGCCATGCAGGATCAGCGCGCGGGTGGGCTGCGAGTTGAACGCCGACGGCGCCTCGCGCACGGCATGCTTGATCAGGTCGGTGGCCTGGTCCTGGCCGATGGGCAGGTTGCGGCCGAGCGCGTACTGGGAACGGCGCTGCTTGTACAGGGCGATGGCTTGGCTGTTCATGATGACTCCGGAAGGAAGGAAAGCCGGCAAGCGGCCATTCGTGGAATGGGCGCCAGTGTAATTAACATCAAATTCAGAACAAATATCAGATAAATCACTATTTGTTCCAAATTTAAAACAATAACCCTTCCCTTCGGAATTTTCCCTATCCGCCAGCCATCACCTCCACGGGAGCTTCGTCGTCATCGTTCCATATACGGCGCCAGACACGCGCGAGCCGCTGTTTCAGCAAGGCGCGGCCGCCAGCCTCGCGGTACACCGGGCGCAGCTGCCGCGGCGGGATAGCCCTCCAGCTGCCGCCGTCCTCCCGGGCCACGGCGAAGCTGAAGTTGTAGTCCGGCTCCAGGCCCATGCGCAGATCGCTGAGCACCAGCTCGCCCTCCACCACCTGCGCGCGCATGAAACCGCGGTTGAACCACTGCAGCCGCGCCACCGCCGGGATCGGCGCCGCCTGCCGCAGCGCCTGCACGTTGGAGGGATGGCCGCTGAAATGCATCGGCCCGTGGTCGGCCCACAGCGAGCGGTCGCCGACCACATAGCCCTGCGGCGTCATCGCCACTACCCGCCACAGCAGCGTGTTGAACGGCATCGGCACCGAGAACCGCGGCGCATCGCCCAGCCCCATCGCCGCCAGCGAGCGGTCGGCCTCGCGCTCGACCATGCCCTTGGCCAGCAGCGACCAGCCCAGGTAGCCGCAGCTCAGCGCCAGCCCCGCGACCAGCACGCGCTGCGCCAGCGGCCGCGCCCTGGCGAACCAGGCCACCGCGCAGGCCAGGCCCAGCCAGACCGTATACAGCGGGTCGATGATGAACACGCTCGACCACATCGTCGGAGGCGGCATCAACGGCCACCACAGCTGCGTGCCGTAGACGGTGAAGGCATCCAGCAGCGGGTGGGTGACCAGCGCCAGCACCATCGCCCACCACCAGCGCGCCGGCGCCGCCGTCACCCGGCCATGGCCGAAGCGCCGGTACAGCCACCAGATCAGCGTGCCCAGCAGCGGCAGCACGAACAGCGAGTGGCTGAAGCTGCGGTGCACCGTCATCAGGCTGACCGGGTCGCGGGTGAAGGCGACGACCAGCAGCCCGTCCAGGTCGGGCAGCGTGCCAAGAGCGGCACCGGCGAGCAGGGCCGCGCGGCGGTGGCCGGCGGGCGCGATGGCGGCGGCGACCGCGCCGCCCAGGACGATCTGGCTGAGGGAATCCATGCCCGCATTATGCCGGCCGCCCCGCCATCCTTCTGGTAGGAGCGGCTTCAGCCGCGAAGAGGCCTTCCCGGCAAATCCCAGGCACCCGCTGCACGCGGACATGCAGGCCCCCGCACACCCGCCGAGTCTCGAACGTAGGAGCGGCTTCAGCCGCGATGGGCCTTCCCAGCAAATCCCAAGCGCCTACTGCACGCGGACATGCAGGTCCCCGCATCGCACGCCGAGCCTCCAACGTAGGAGCGGCTTCAGCCGCGATGGAGCTTGCCAGCAGATCACACCGGCCCTGGCATGCAGGAACACCCAGGCAAGCCCCTTCGCGGCTGAAGCCGCTCCTACGGTTGCTGCGGGCGGAACCGCCACAGCGCGAGCGCGGCGTACAGCGCTGCCAGCAGCAGCAGATTGAGCAGTTCCGCGCTCACCTCGGGCACCCGCGCCCCCATCTGCTGGGTGCGCACGATGGCGTTGATGCCGGCCGTGGTCGGCAGCAGCCTGGCCAGCGCCACCAGTGCCGGCGGCGAGGCCAGCGCGGGCCACGACAGGTTGGACAGGAAGAACAGCGGGATCGAAACCGCGGTGACGTACTGGAACGCACGCTCGCGGGTGGTGAAGAAACTGCCGACGAACAGCCCGAACGGCACCGTCGCCAGCGCGAACAGCAGCACCGCCAGCAACAGGCCCGGCACGTTGCCGCCGCGCGGATAGTCCTGCGCCCAGGCGGTGAAACCGGCGTAGTACAGCAGCCCGCATATCGCCACCAGCGCGAACGCCGCCGCCATGCCCAGCAGCACCGGCGGCGCCAAATGCAGGCGCCGGCCCTGTTGCGCACGGCGGCTGCCCAGCAGCACGCCGATGCCCAGCAGCAGGGTCTGGTGCACGATCAGTTCGGCCACGCCCGGCACCACACTGCTGCCGTAGCCTTCGCGGGTGTTGTACAGCGGCCGCTGCACCAGTTCGAGCGGCGCGGCCTGCGGCGGCCCCATGAAGGCGGCCTGGCGCACTGCCTGCCCACGGGCGAAGGCGGTGATGCCCTCGGCCAGGCCATTGAGGATGGCGCTGGCGCGGCTCAGGTAAGCGCCATTGCCCAGCAGCACCAGCTGGCCGCTGCCGCCGCGCAGGATGTCGCGCTCCAGCCGCGCCGGGATCAGCACGATGCCGTCGACCTGCCCGGCTTCCAGCTGCGCGCGCGCCTGCGCCAGGTCCGTCGGCTGCGCCACCACCCGCACCGCGCGCAGCGCGTCGATATGCCGGACCAGTTCGCGGCTGGTAGCGCTGCGGTCGGCATCGACCACCGCGATCGGCAGGTCGCTGGCCACCTGGTGGCGGTAGGCGGCCGGATAGAAGAACGAGTACAGCAGGATCGCGCCGATCATCACCGCGCGTGCCGAGGAATCGGCGAACACCGCCTGCAGGGTCGCGCGGAAAGTGGCGGCGATGCGCCTCATGCCGGCACCGGCTCCGCACCGGCCTCCCGACGCGCGGCCCGCACCAGCAGCAGCGCGCCGAGGCCCCCGGCCACCGCCGCCATCAGCAGCAGCGTGCCCAGCGGTCGCAGCGACAGCGCCCACGGCGCGCCCATGAACAACTGCTGCATCTGCACCTGCACATAGGCGGTGAGCGGCAGCAGCGCGTTCCAGACGCGGGTGAACAGCGGCGCCTCGACCACCGGGAAAGTAGCGCCGGAGAACGCCAGCGCGGTGCCGATGCTCAATCCCACCAGCGACAGGCCGGTGCCCATGTCGCGGGTGATGGCGATGAACAGCAGCGCGAAGCAGCAGCAGGCCAGGTAGAACAATGGCTGCGCCAGCAACAGCAGCCACAGGCTGCCGGCCACGCCGTCGCCGCGCACGTACGCCACGTACAGCACGCCCAGCGCGCCATACAGCGAGAACAGCGCCAAGTACGGCGCCAGCTTGCCGGCGATGGCCGCCCAGGGTCGCTCGCCCAGCCATGCGGTCAACAGGCCGTCGCGGCGTTCGCGGCCGAAGGCGCCGCCGGCGGCCAGCGCGGCGAGCAGCGACAGCACCGCGGGAAAGACCAGCGGCAGCAGGAACAGTTCATAGCTGCGCGCCGGGTTGTGCAGCACCGTGGCCTGCACCGTCACCGGCGCCGCGCGCAGCCGCGCCGGCCCCACCTGCCGGCCGATACGCTCGCGCAGCATGCGCGCGTTGAACGCGCCCACCGCGTCGGCGATGTCGCGCGCCGCCGACTGCCCGGTGGCCATGTAGGTGGCGTTGTAGAACGCATACACCGGCGCGGCCTCGCCGCGCAGCGCGCGCCGGCTCATGTCGCGCGGCACCAGCACGATGGCGAACACCTCCAGCGCGCGCAGCTGCGCCTGCGCCTGCTGCAGCGATGCCGGCTGGCTGGCGATCGCCACGCCCGGGCTGGCGTCGATGGCGCGCGCCAGCGCGCGGCTGTCCGGGCTGCCGTCCAGGTCCACCAGCGCCACCGGCACCTGTCGCAGCACGGAACTGGAGAACAGCCACATCATCAGCGCCATCAGCAGCAGCGGCATCAGCGTGACCAGCGCCAGTTCCCAGCGGTCCGCGCGCCAATGGCGCAGTTCGCGCCGCAGCGAAGCGATGAAGGCGGCGGCCGTGCCCGGCGTCAGCCCTGCGGCCATGCGAACAGCACGCTCATGCCCGGGCGGAAGCCGTCGATGGGCTGCTGCGGCCGCGCCCGCACCTCGAAGCTGCGCACGTCGTAGCCGGAGGACTGGCGGGTGCTGCGCCAGGTGGCGTAGTCGCCGGCCGGATTGATGAAGTAGACCTCGAAGCCGGCGCTGCGCCCGCCCAGCGCCGGAATCGTGCCCTGCAGCCTGGCGCCGGGCTTGAGCCCGTGCAGCTGGTCCTCGCGCAGGGTCAGCGCCACCCACATGCGGTCGATGTCGACCAGGGTGAATACCGGGTAGCCGGCCGGCACCAGTTCGCCGATGTCGGACATCCGCTTGCCGACTTCGCCGGCCAGCGGCGCGCGACCCACCGTCTCCTGCCGCGCGGCGTCGACCTCGGCCTTGGCGCCCTCGGCCTGCCGCACCTGCGCCAGCGCCGCGGCCTTGTCCTGCTGCCGCGCGCCGGCCAGCGCCTGGTCGTACTGCGCCCGCGCCGCGCGCGCCAGCTCCTCCGAGCTGCGCGCCTGCGCACGCGCCTCGTCGCGCTTCTGTCGTGTCACCACGCCTTCGCCGAACAGGTTGTCCACGCGGCGGAAGGTGGCGGTGGCCAGTTCGGCGCCGGCCACGGCGCGTTTCCAGTTGGCCTCGGCCGCGCGGATGTCCTCGCTGCGCGCGCCTTCCTCGGCCTTGTCCGCCACCGCCTGCGCGGCCGCCACCACGGCATCGGCCTGGCGCTCCTTGGCGGCGACTTCCGGGCTGTCCAGCTCGAACAGCACCTGCCCGGCCGCGACCCGCTCGCCCTCGCGCACATGCAGCTTCTGCAGGCGCGCGGTGACCTTGGCGGCGACGTTGACGCTATCCGCGTCGGCCATGCCCTGCACCTGGTCGGCCGGCGTGCGCAGGCCCAGCCACAGGCCGAGCGCGACCAGCGCCAGCAGCAGGCCGCCTGCGATGGCGAAGACGCGGCGATGCCGCGGGCTGGCGCCCTGTCCCAGTGAATCGCTCATTCCAGCACCTTGTCCGCACGCCGGCGGTAGTCGTCGAACCGTTCCATCTGCCCGCTTACTTCCAGCAGCTGCGCCAGGGCCACGTCGAACTGGTAGGCGGCCTGCGCCCGTTCCACCCGTGCGCCGCCCAGCGCCAGGCGCGCATCGATCACGTCCAGCGAGGTGGCCTGCCCTTCGCGGAAGGACAGTTCCTGCAGGCGCAGGTTCTCCTCGGCCTGGGCGATGCTGCTGTCCAGCAGCCGGAACTGGCTGCGCGCGGTGTCCAGCTCGTTCCAGGCCTTGCCCACGCCGAGCCGCAGCTGGTTCTCCGCCTCGCCCAGGCCCGACTGCACCTGTTCCAGCTGCGCGCGCGCGGCGCTGACCTGCAGTGGCCGCGCCGTCGGCGACAGGAAGGTGTAGCGCAGGCCGATGCCGAATGCCCAGTCGGCATCGGTCAGCAGCGCGTCGCGGCGATGCAGGTCGTACTGCCCGAACAGGTAGACCTGCGGCTTGAGCTTGGCCTGCTGCACGCGCACGCCCTGCTCGGCCTGCGCGCTCAGCGCGCGCAGGCGTTCGATCTGCGGGTGGCGCTGCAGCGCGCTGCGCTCGAAGTCGGCGCGCGCGCCCAGCGGCGCATCGATCACGAACAGCGGCGAGGCGGTACCGACCGTGCCGCCGCTGCGCAGCAGCGTGGCCAGCGCCTGCTGCAGGGTGGCCAGGTCGTTGACCGCCTTCTGGTAGTCGCGCTCGGCCTTGTCGCGGGCGACATTGGCCTGCAGGCGCTGGGCGCGGCTGGCGAAGCCTTCGCGCTCGAGCTTGAGCGCATCGTCCAGGTGCCGCTGCAGGCCATCGCGCACCTCGCGCCGCACCTGCACCGCCTGCGCGGCCAGCTGCTGGCCGAAATAGGCCTGCACCAGCTGCAGCGCCAGCGACTGCCGCTGCGCCTCGCGCTCGGCCTGGGCCTGCGCGGTGGCCGCCTGCGCCGCCTGCTGCGCGGCCGGGATCAGCCCGCCGCTGTACAGCGGCACGCTGGCGGTGACGATCGGACGGGTACGCCAGTCGCGCTCGGCGAACTGCAGCGGCGATTCGATGCCGAACGCCTCGGCCACCGGCGCCAGCGAGCCCAGCGGCAGGTTCAGGGTCTTCTGGAACTGCATACGGCGCACGTCGGCGGTGATTTCCGGCAGCCGCAGGTAGCGGGTGGCGTCCTGCAGGTCCTGCTTGTTGCGCACGCCCGCCTGGGCCGCGGCGAGCGCGTCGGACACCTGTTCCAGGCGCTCGCGCGCCTGCTCGAAACTCAGTACCGGCGCGTCATCGGCGGCGGCGGCTGCCGCCAGCAGCAGGCCCGCTGCAAACAGCCCGGCCCGCAGTGCATGTCTCGTCCTCGGCCGCTTGCCCGCCACCCGGATGCTCCCTTCCCCATACCGGGCCAGCATAGCCGGCCGGTCCGTGAGGAAGAAGCATGCGCGGGCGCTTCAGGCGGCCTGCGCCAGCGAGGCGCGCGGCGGCAGCCACGCCAGGCTGCGGCCGGCGTGGTCGAGCAGGCGCAGGCTGCCGTCCTGGTCCTCGGCCAGTGCGGTGAGGCTTTCGACCCAGTCGCCGTCGTTGGCGTAGACCAGCCCGTCGCGCTCGACCAGTGCGGCACGATGGATGTGCCCGCAGACGATGCCGTCCAGCCCGCGGCGACGGACATCCGCCAGACCGGCCTGCACGAAGCGCTCGATATAGCGCTCGGCCGCCGCGCTGCGCCGCTTGAGGAACTCGGACAGCGACCAGTAGCGCAGGCCCAGACGCCGACGCAGCGCGTTGAGCAGGCGGTTGCCGGTGAGGATGCGGTAGTACAGCCAGTCGCCGAAGCGCTCCTGCAGTCCGCCGAAATGGGTAATGCCGTCGTAGTCGTCGCCGTGCACCACCAGCAGGCGGCGGCCGTCGGCGGTGACATGGATCGCACGCCGCCGCACCTGCATGGCCGGCAACATCAGCCCGCAGGTGCGGCGCAGCGGCGCGTCGTGGTTGCCGGGGATGTAGACGATCTCGGTGCCGGCGCGGCGCAGCGCATGCAGCGCCTCGATCACCTCGTTGTGCGCCTGCTCCCAGCTGGCGCGCTTGTGCGCCAGCCACCACAGGTCGACGATGTCGCCCACCAGGTACAGCCGCTCGCAGCGCAGCAACGAGAGGAAGCGCGCCAGTTCGGCGGCATGGCAATGGCGCGCGCCCAGGTGCGTGTCGGAGATGAACACCGCGCGCCGGTGCGGCAGCAGCAGCGCCGGCGCGCTCATGCCACCGCTCCTGCATCGCGCAGGTAGCGCTTGCGCTTCTTCGGCCGGATCGCCTGCAGGTCCACCTCGATCAGCCCGTCGATGGAATCGCTGAAGTCCGGATCCACGCCGAACGCCAGGAAGCGCGCGCCGCCCGGCTCGCACAGGTCGGTGTACTGGCGGTAGAGCGTCGGCACGCTGGTCCCCGACGTGGCCAGGTTGGCCTTGAGCACCTCGAACGCGGCCTCGGCATCCAGGTCACCGAAGCATGGCGGCGCGGCGAAGTACTGGAACGGCCGGTTCGACTCGGCCAGGCCGGGGCCGCCGCCGTAGTAGCGCTGGTAGTAGGCCACCAGCTGCTCGCGCGCCTCGCGCGGCAGCGCCGCGCTGATCGACACCGCGCCGAACAGGTAGCGGATGCCCGGCTGGCACTGCAGGTAGGCGCCGATGCCCTGCCACAGGTAGTCCAGGCTGCGGCTGCCCCAGTAGTCGGGCACGACGAAGCTGCGGCCCAGTTCCATGCCCTCGGCGATGCGGGTGATGGCGTCGTCCGAGTAGCGGAACAGCGCGGCGGTGTAGAGCCCGGCCAGCCCGCTGCGCGCCAGCGCCTGGGCGCCGCGCATGATGCGGTAGGCGCCGGCGATGCGCTGCTGCGCCGCGTCCCAGACCACGATGTGCTGGTACAGCGGGTCGAAATCGTCCAGGTCGCGGCTGCGCCCGGTGCCCTCGCCGACCCGGCGGAAGGTCAGTTCGCGCAGCCGGCCCAGTTCCAGCAGCAGCGGCGAACCGGCGGCGCAGCGCGCCAGCCGGATCTGCTTGCCGTCACCGGTCTGCCCGAGCAGTTCGGCAGCCTCGATCTCCGCCGCCACCTGCTCCACCGCGATCGGCGCGGCCAGCGGTTCCGGCCCGCCGCCCACGGCGTCGGCCTGCGCGGCCTCGCGGCCCAGCGCGTACAGCGCGCGCCGCACCGCCTCCAGCTGCAGCGCCGGGTCAAGTTCTGGATCCAGGCGCATCGCCTCCCCCACCTGCAGCCGCAACGGCCGGCCGCCGCGGGCGAACATCTCGCGCGCCAACAGGGCGGTGCCGGCCGGCTTGAACAGGGTCGAGGCGCCGTAGAACAGCGCCGAGTTGCGCGCCTGCACCCGCACCGGCAGCACCGGCGTCCGGGTGGCGTTGGCGAAGCGGACGAAGCCGCGGTTCCAGCGCCCGTCGCGGATGCCGCGCAGCGACAGCCGCGAGACCTCGCCGGCCGGGAACACGATCACGCACTGCTCGGCCGCCAGCGCCTGTTCCACCGCCTGCAGGCTGGCGCGCTGCGCGCGGCCGCCGAGGATGCGCACCGGCAGCAGCAGTTCGCGCAGCGGTTCCAGGCCCGCCAGCAGGTCGTTGGCGACGATGCGCACGTCACGCCGCACCTTGCCCAGCGCATCCAGCAGCGCCAGCGCATCGAGCGCGCCGGAGGGATGGTTGGCCACGATCAGCAGGCGCCCGCTGGCGGGAATCCGCGCCAACGACGCGGCCTCCACCTCATAGCGGCTGCCCAGGAAATCCAGCGCCGCGCCGACGAAGGCGAAGCCATGGCGGTCGCCGTTGCCGCGCAGGAATTCCTGTATCCGGTCCAGCCGCGACCAGCGCCCCACCGTGCGCAGCAGTGGCCGCGCCAGGCGGCCGCGCGGGCCGTGGAACCAATCGGGATAGCGCTGCTGCAGGCGTTGTTCGATCTGGTGCATGACGGTTGTCCGACGGCCCGGTTGGCCGGCAGCCTGCCTCCGGCACACGGCAATGCGGTTGCGGTTTTGCGGCAGTTCCGTGACGCCCGGGCGCGGCGCGCCGGCACGGCCGAACGCGTGAACCGGTTTATTAACCGGATGGCAACGACCCCACCTGCACTATTCCGGGGGCGCCAAGGCCGTGTATCATTCGCGGCTATCTTTTCATCCGCATACAGGGATACAAGCTCATGTCCAGCTATCTCTTCACTTCCGAGTCGGTCTCCGAAGGCCATCCGGACAAGATCGCCGACCAGATTTCCGATGCGGTGCTGGACGCGATCCTTACCCAGGACAAGCGCGCCCGCGTCGCCTGCGAAACCCTGGTCAAGACCGGCGCGGCCATCGTCGCCGGCGAAGTCACCACCTCGGCGTGGGTCGACATCGAGGAGCTGACCCGCAACGTCATCAACTCGATCGGCTACGACAACTCCAACGTCGGCTTCGACGGCCACACCTGCGCGATCATCAACATGCTCGGCAAGCAGTCGCCGGACATCGCCGCCGGCGTGGACGGCACCGACAAGAAGGCCAAGAAGCCGGAAGAACAGGGCGCGGGCGACCAGGGCCTGATGTTCGGCTATGCCTGCAACGAAGCCCCGGAATTCATGCCGGCGCCGATCTACTACTCGCACCGCCTGGTCGAGCAGCAGGCCAAGGTCCGCAAGAAGAAGAACTCGCCGCTGCCGTGGCTGCGCCCGGACGCCAAGAGCCAGGTGACCCTGCGCTACGGCCAGGACGGCAAGATCGAAGGTCTTGATGCCGTGGTGCTGTCGACCCAGCACGACCCGGGCGTGAAGCAGAAGGACCTGATCGAGGCCGTGCGCGAGCACATCCTCAAGCCGGTGCTGCCGAAGGCATGGCTGGACAAGCTGCCGAAGAACAAGGTGCACATCAACCCGACCGGCATCTTCGTGATCGGCGGCCCGGTGGGCGATTGCGGCCTGACCGGCCGCAAGATCATCGTCGACACCTACGGCGGCATGGCCCGCCACGGTGGTGGCGCGTTCTCCGGCAAGGATCCGTCCAAGGTCGACCGTTCGGCTGCCTATGCGGCCCGTTACGTCGCCAAGAACGTGGTTGCCGCCGGCCTGGCCGACAAGTGCGAAGTGCAGGTCTCCTACGCCATCGGCGTGGCCGAGCCGACCTCGATCTCGGTCACCACCTTCGGCACCGGCAAGATCCCGGACGCGCAGATCGAGAAGCTGATCCGTGCGCACTTCGACCTGCGCCCGTACGGCATCATCAAGATGCTCGACCTGATCCACCCGATGTACCAGCAGACCGCTGCTTACGGCCACTTCGGCCGCAAGCCGAAGGAATTCTCGTACGTCGACGGCGACGGCAAGACCCAGAACGCCACGGCGTTCTCGTGGGAGAAGACCGACCGCGCCGAAGCGCTGCGCAAGGCCGCCAAGCTCAAGTAAGGCCCGCAAGGCACCGCATCACCGGAAAGGCCGCCCGCAAGGGCGGCCTTTCCGTTTGCGCCCGCGCCGGCTTCCCGCATTCGCCTCCGGTAGAGCGGGGCAACGCCCCACTGGGGCATTACCGGCAAAGCCCCGCCGGGCACCGCCGGACGCTACGCAGCAGCGCACGAATCCAGACATCTCCGGCTACCGCCTTCCACGACGCTGGGGTAGCCTGCGGCTCCCTTCACCGCGGCAGCCGCCATGTCCATCACGCCCACGCCCCACCAGTTGTCGATGACCGTGCTGATGTCGCCGGAAATGGCCAATTTTTCCGGCAAGGTGCACGGCGGCGCGGTGCTGCGCCTGCTCGACCAGGTCGCCTATGCCTGCGCCAGCCGCTATGCCGGCAACTACGTGGTCACCCTGTCGGTGGACCAGGTCACGTTCCGCCAGCCGATCGCGGTGGGCGAACTGGTCACCTTCCTGGCCTCGGTGAACTACACCGGCACCTCGTCGATGGAGGTGGGCATCAAGGTGGTGGCCGAGGACATCCGCAAGGGCAGCGTGCGCCACGCCAACAGCTGCTTCTTCACCATGGTCGCGGTGGACGACGAGGGCAAGCCGACCCCGGTGCCGCCGCTGCAGCCGCAGACCGGCGACGAGAAGCGCCGCTATGCCGCTGCGCAGATACGCCGGCAGCTGCGGCAGGAGATGGAGCAGCGCCACCTGGAACTGCTCAGGAGCACCCCCTCCTCCGCGCCGGGCCAGGGCTAACGCCCCGGCTCATAGGCGGCAGGCCCCGGCCTAGTCCCAGCGCCCCTTCAGCGCCAGCAGGGAGGCTTCGCGCACGCTGCGCAGGCTGGCATTGAGGGTGCCCGGGTCGCGTGCGATCAGCGGGTCGAGGAAGCGGGCGCGGAGGTCGCGCATGCCCGCTTCGTCGCGCAGGTTGAACAGGGCGACATAAAGCCGGTTCGCGCTTTCGATGGTGTTGCCATCGACCATGCCGCGGGTACGCGAGCGGATCTCCAGCGCCCGCGCGTGGGCGTCGCGCGAAGCCTCCCAGTTGCCGGTGTTGCGCTCGATGCGCCCGATCAGGTCGTAGGTGGCGGTCACGAACGGGTGTTCCGGCCCCAGCTGCCGGCCCATCGGCGGCAGCACCGCCTGCGCCAACCGCCGCGCCTCGTCCTGGCGCTCCGGCAGGTAGCTCAACAGGCTGGCCAGGCTGCCCTGCGCGAACAGGGTTTCGCTGTGGTCCGGCCCCAGCACCCGCTGGCAATCGGCCAGCAGCTGGCGCTGCAGCGCGATCGCCTCGAGCGTGCGCTCCTGCTTGGACAGCAGGCGGACCTTGGCCACGATGAACTGCCGCGTGGCCGGGTGTTCGATGCCAAGAATCCGCCCCTGCGCCTGCAGCAGATGGTCGAGCAGGGCTTCGGCCCCGGCAAAGGTTTCCGGCGAATCGGCCAGCCGCACCAGGCTGCCGGCGGCGATGCCCCAGGCCTTGAGCGTGTCCGGGTGCTCGGCGCCGAGCCGGCGTTCGCGCACTTCGGCCACCTGCCGGGCGAGCGCGGCGGACTGCTCGTAGTCGTTGTGGGCGAAGGCCAGTTCGGCCAGCGTATCCATGGCCGCCAGCGTACGGTTCGACTCCGGGCCGAAGCGGGAGCGGTACAGCGGCAGCAGCGCGTCCATCTCGGCGCTGCCCGCGTCGCGCTGCCCGAGCTTGTCCAGTGTGTGCGCGTAGTCGCCGCGCAACAGCAGCAGAGCTTCGTCGTCGGCGGGCAGGGCCGCCATCCACGCCTTGCGCAGCGCCGACTGGCGGGCCAACGCCGCCTGCAGTTCGCCGCGCGCCGCCTGTGTCCGCGCGGCGCCGGCCTCGGCAGCGCGGCGCTGCGGGTCCAGCGCCGGCAATGCGCGCGTCGCCGCCAGCGCCTGGTCGTAGGCATCCGTGGCCGGCTCCAGTTCGCCCTGCAGCGACAGCGCCTGTCCCAGGTCGATGCGGGCCGACACGATGCGCGCATCGGTGGCCGGCAGCGCCGCCCCGCGCACCTGCAGCACCCGCCGCAATTCGTCGGCCGCGTGCGCATAGTGGCCGATGGCGATCAGCACCCGTGCCAGCGACTGCCGCATGTCGGCCGCGAGCAGCGGTGCATCGGCGAAATCACCGTCCAGCCGTGCCAGCGCATGCGTGACGATCTGCTGGTCGAGCGCGTCGCGGGCGATGCTCGGCGCACCGACCTGGGCGAAGGCCTGGCGCAGGCGCACGTCCAGCGGCTGGCCGGCGCCCTGCTTCTCCAGCACTTCCAGCACCTTGCGCTGCTGGGTGTCGGTCATGGCATGGCCCATCGCATCGATGTCCACGCTTTCCAGCATCGCCTGCTGGAAGTCGGCGAGCCGCTGCAGGTCGTGGCCGCGCTTTTCGGCCAGCGCCTGCTGCGCCCGCGCCTCGCGCAGCGCCAGCACCGAGGCCAGCAGGCCGCCCAGCACCGACAGCAGCACCAGCGCGGCGGCGGCCAGCGGCCAGGCGTTGCGGCGCAGGAAGCGGCGCGCGCGGTAGCCGCGTTCGTCGGCGCGCGCGCTGACCGGACGATGGGCCAGGTAACGGCGCAGGTCCTCGGCCAGCGCCGCGACCGAGGCATAGCGCCGGTCCGGCTCCTTGCGCAGCGCCTTGAGCACGATCGCATCGATGTCGGCCGGCACCGCGCGGCCCTGCGCGGGCGGCTCGCCATCGCGCCGCAGGCGCCGGCTGGGCGGCTGCACGTCGGTATTGGCGATGGCGTTGTACAGGCCGGCCGGATTGTCGATGTCGGCGAACGGCAGCTGCCCGCAGACCAGCTGGTACAGCACCGCGCCCAGCGAGTAGACGTCGGTGGCGGTGGTCAGCGGCTGGCAGGCCAGCTGCTCGGGGCTGGCATAGGCCAGGGTCAGGGCGTGCTGGCCGGTATGGGTGTCGCCCGCCGCCGCGCTGTCCTCGTCGATCAGGCGGGCGATGCCGAAGTCCAGCAGGCGCGGCTGGCCGCGCGCGTCGACCAGGATGTTGGCCGGCTTGAGGTCGCGGTGGATGACCAGGCAGCGGTGCGCCTCGGCCACCGCCTCGCATATCCCGATGAACAGCGCGATGCGCTCGTCCAGCGGCAGGCGCGCGGCATGGACGTCCACGCGCTCGCCTTCGACGTATTCCATCGCCAGGAACGGACGGCCGTCGGCGAGGATGCCGCCGTCGAGCAGGCGCGCGATGCCCGGGTGGTCCAGCCGCGCCAGCAGCTCGCGTTCGCGGGCGAAGCGCTCGCGCAGCTCGGGCGATGCCTCGGCCACCGGATTGAGCAGCTTCAACGCGACCTTCTGCACGAAGTCGCCGTGGCTGCGTTCGGCCAGGTAGACCACGCCCATGCCGCCGGCACCCAGGCGCTGCAGCAGGCGGTAGTCGCGCGCGGCGTCGGCCGAGGCCTCCTGGCCGCTCAGGTCCTGTCCCGCGTCCGGCGCCGGGGGTCCGGACGAGCGCAACGACACCACCAGCGTCTGGTCGGCCTCCATGCCGGCGAGCAACGCCCGCACTTCCTCGACCATCGTCGCGTCGCCCGCCGCCTCGCGGGCGACCAGGTCCTCGCGGGCGCTGCCCTGCAGGTCCAGCGCCTGCAGCACGATCTGCTTGACCCGGTGGTAACGCGCTGCATCGCCACCGCTTACGTCCCCTTCGCGCATCATCCCCGTTCCCGTCCCGGCACGCCGCCGTCAGCCCGTATTCTGCACTCCCTGCGACACGCCGTTCACGCAGGCCACCAGCGCGCGCAGCAGCGCCTCGTCCTCGCGGCCGCTTTCACGCCAGCGTTGCAGCAGGTCCACCTGCAGGGCGCTGATCGGGTCGATGTAGGGGTTGCGCAGGCGGATGGACAGCGCCAGCCGCGGATCGTGCTCGAGCAGTTCCTGCTGGCCGCTCAGGCGCTTGACCCAGTGCGCGGTCAGCGCCAGCTCCTCGCGGATCAGCGGGAAGAAGCGTTCGTGCAGCACTCCGGCCATGCGCGAGAACTGTTCGGCGATGTGGATGTCGCCCTTGCTCAGCACCATCGCCATGTCGTCGAGGAAGGTGGCGAAGAACGGCCAGTCGTGCGCCATCTCGCGCAGCAGCTCCTCGTTGCCGGCATCGGCGGCGGCCTGCAGGCCGCTGCCCACGCCGAACCAGCCCGGGATCACCGCCCGCGCCTGGCTCCAGGCGAACACCCAGGGGATCGCGCGCAGGTTGGACAGCGCCGCGTCCTGGCCGAGCCGGCGCGACGGCCGCGACCCCAGGGTCATGCGCTCGATCACGTCGATGGGCGTGGCGTTGCGGAAGTAGTCCATGAACTGCGCGTCGCCGACGAAGGCGCGGTAACGGCGCGCGCTTTCCGCCGCGACGATGTCCATCACCGGCGTCCACTGCGCCTCGCGCGGTTCGGGCGCGCGCGGGCGCAGGCTGGCGCGCAGCACCGCGCCGGCGGACTGTTCCAGCGAACGCAGCGCCAGCGCGCGGATGCCGTACTTGCGATGGATCACCTCGCCCTGCTCGGTGACGCGCAGGCGGCCGTCGATGCTGCCGCGCGGCGAGGCATCCACTGCGTGCGTGGTCTTGGTGCCGCCACGGCTGATCGAACCGCCGCGGCCATGGAAGAAAGTCAGGCGCACGCCGTGCTCGGCGGCTACGCCAAGCAGCTCCACCTGCGCCTGCTGCAGGCCCCAGCGCGAGGCGGCGATGCCGCCGTCCTTGCCGCTGTCCGAATAGCCGAGCATCACCATCTGCACGTCGCCGCGCGCGGCCAGGTGCGTGCGGTACACCGGGTCGGCGAGCAGGTCGCGCAGGGTCGCGGTGCCGCGATGCAGGTCGTCCACCGTCTCGAACAGCGGCACGATGTCCAGCGGCACATTGCCGTCGGCGACCAGGCCGCCGCGCCGCGCCAGCGCCAGCACCGCGAGCACATCGCCGCGGTCGTGCGCCATCGAGATGATGTAATTGCCCAGCGCGTCGGCGCCGTGGCGACGGTGCGCGTCGGCCAGCGCCGCGAATACCTTGTCCAGGCGCTGTCCGCTCTCGTCGTCGCCACGCGGCAGCGCAGCTTCGCCTGCGGCGTAGGGCGACAACAGCCGCGCGCGCGCCGCGCCGTCCAGTGCGTCGAACGCATCCTGGCCACCCAGCACCTCGGCCAGCGCGCGCGCATGCACGCTGGACTCCTGGCGCACGTCCAGCCGCGCCAGGTGGAAGCCGAAGGTGCGCACGCGCCACAACAGGCGGCGCACCGAGAACCAGCCGGCATGCCGGCCCTTGTTGGCATCCAGGCTGTCGAGGATCAGCTGGATGTCGCCGACCAGTTCCTCCGGCGAGGCGTACGCGCCCGGCGCGTCGTCGAGCGTGGCCTGCAGGCGCGCGCGCATGCGGTCGTTGAGCAGGCGATAGGGCATGTCGGCGTGGCGCGGGCGCGACTGCACCTGCGGCAGCAGCGCGCGGTATTCCTCCACCCGCGCGCGCACCGCATCGCTCACGGGCACCAGTTCGGTGGACTGGCTCAGCAGGCTGGCGAGCTTGAGCAGGTCCTTCAGGTACAGCTCCAGCACCGCGTCGCGCTGCGCGTTCAAAGTGGCGGCGATGGTGGCCGCATCGACATTGGGGTTGCCGTCCATGTCGCCCCCCACCCAGGTGCCGAAGCGCACCAGCCGCGGCAGCGGCAGGCTGCGGCCCCAGGTGTCGAGCAGCGCCTGTTCCAGCGATTCGTAGAACACCGGCATCACCCGGTACAGCACGCGGGTGAGATAGAAGCCGACGTGCTCGCGCTCGTCCTCCACGCTCGGCCGCACCGGCGAGGAATCGGCGGTCTGCCACGACGCGGTCAGCGCCATGCGCAGGCGCGCGGTGTCGGCGGCCTGCTCGCCCGGCGTGCGCTGGCCGTCGAGGTTGTCCACCAGGCTGGCCACCATCAGCTGTTCTTTTTCCAGCAGCGCGCGGCGCACAGCCTCGGTGGGATGGGCGGTGAACACCGGCTCGATATCGATGCGCGGCAGCCACTGCATCAGTTCTTCCAGCGTCACGCCTTGTGCCTTGAGCTGCTGCAGCGCGTCCTGCAGGCCTTCGGGCTGCGGGCGCTTGGTGCCGGCACGCTGGTAGTCGCGGCGGCGGCGGATGCGGTGCACCCGCTCGGCGATGTTCACCACCTGGAAATAGGTGCTGAACGCGCGCACCAGCGCCTCGGCCTGGCGCGGCGTGCGCCCGGCCAGCTGCGCGCTGAGCGTGGCCAGCGGCGCCTGGCTTTCGCGGCGCGCGATCGCGGCGGTGCGCACGTCTTCCACTTCATCGAGGAATGCGGGCGAGACCTGTTCGGAAAGGAGATCGCCGACCATCGCGCCGAGGCGACGGACATCGTCGCGCAGGGGCAGATCGGGCGTGGCGAAAACGACGCTGCTGCGGTACTCGTTCATCCAGGAACCGGAACCTCGAGAGCGGGAACGCCCCAAGCCTAACCGAAAAATCCGGGCGTTTTTGCAGTGCATCAATACGGAAAATGGTTGCATCTGCATGTTGTCCGCGCGCTGTCCGCGCAGACACGACGACGGGGCGCGAACGCCCCGTCGTGGTCATGCAATGGCTTGCCGGGAGCAGCCCTGGAGCATCGCCGGGCGATGCCCGGCGCTACAGCGCCGACGCTGCGCCAACCTGCAGGGCGGGGCGCTGCCCCGCTGACGCCTTGCCGGCCAGGTCCACCCGGCGCCGGGTCAACGGCGCTTGCCGTCCTTCGCCGGCGCCGCCAGCCAACGGTCCAGCCAGTCCTCGCTTTCGGCGAGCATGGTCATGATCGATTCGCGCGCACGGTAGGCGTGCGATTCGTTGGGCAGCATCACCAGCCGCGCATTGCCGCCCAGGCCCTTGACCGCGGCGAACATGCGTTCGCTCTGCATCGGGAAGGTGCCGGAGTTGTTGTCGTCCACGCCATGGATGAACAGGATCGCATCCTTGATGTCGCCGGCGTAGTTGAACGGCGACATCTTCAGGTAGATGTCCTGTGCCTGCCAGTAGTTGCGTTCCTCGGCCTGGAAACCGAACGGCGTCAGCGTGCGGTTGTAGGCGCCCGAGCGTGCGATGCCGGCCTTGAACAGGCGCGTGTGCGCGAGCAGGTTGGCGGTCATGAACGCGCCATAGGAATGGCCGCCGACGGCGATGCGCCCGCGGTCGGCCACGCCACGGCGCACCACTTCGTCCACCGCCGCCTGCGCGCTGGCCACCAGCTGCTGCACATAGGTGTCGTTGGGCTCGGCATCGCCCTCGCCGACGATCGGCATGGTCGGGTTGTTGAGCACCACGTAGCCCTTGGCCAGGAACGCCTGCGGTCCCCAGTAGCTGACCGCATTGAAACGATGCGGCGAACCGGTGACCTGGCTGGCGTCGGCGGCGGATTTGAACTCGGCCGGGTAGGCCCACATCAGCACCGGGCGCGGACCGTCCTTCTTCGGGTCGTAGCCGGGCGGCAGCAGCAGGTCGGCGGTGAGCTCGACGCCATCGCTGCGCTTGTAGCGGATCTGCTCCTTCTTCACCCCGCGCAGCTGCGGCAGCGGATGCGCGTTGTGGGTCAGCGCGACCAGTGCCGCTTCGCCGCCGAGCGCGCGCGCATACAGGTTGGATGGCTCGTCGTTGGACTCGCGGCTGTACAGCACGCGGGGCGCATCGCCATCGATCACCGCCACCGGCGCTTCGTAGTACGGCGCCTGCGAGTGGAACAGGCGCTCGCTCTTGCCGCCGTCCAGGTCGATGCGGTCGAGGAACGGGCGGTCGCCTTCAGGCGAGGCGCCATCACCGACGCGGTAGAAGCCGTGGCCATCGGCGGTGAACTGCAGGCGTGCACGGCCGCCGTCGTCGGGCTGCAGCAGCGGCGCGCCCGGGTCGCCGTAGCGGTCGTCCTCCGAACGCTCGGACAGCAGCTGCGGCGCCTGCTCCGGCTGGTCCGGGGCGATCTTCCATTCGCGCACCTGGCGGGTCTTCCACCAGTACTCGTTGAGCAGGGCGACATCGCCACGGCCCCAGGTGATGCCGGCATAGCGCGACGCCAGCCGCGCCAGCGTCAGCGGCGGCCGGTCGAACGGCGCGGCCTGGACCAGCACCGCGTCGCGGATCGCCGCCTCGCGTGCCGGATCGCCGCCGTCCTGCGCCTCGGCCCAGACCAGGGTGGCCGGCGCGTCGGCGCGCCAGGAGATCGAACGCACGCCGGTCGGCACCGCGTCGTTGCCGGTCGGCAGGCCTTCGACCAGCGGCAGCTTCGCCACCGTGTGCGCCACGCGGCCCTGCGCGTCCAGCACCTCGATGCGGCGCGGGAAGCTGCTCACCGGCACCGCATAGGAGAACGGCCGCTCCACGCGCTGGCTGAGCAGGTAGTTGCCGTCCGGCGAGGACGACAGCCCCAGGTAGATGCCCGGCATGCCCAGCGGACGGCTTTCACCGTTGATCGCCACCCGCACCGGCTGCGCCTGCAGGTAATACTCGAACAGGCGCGCGTCGTGTTCGTTCTTCAACAGGTCCTGGTAGGTGCGCACCGAGCGCACGCCCTTGCCCGCCTCGGTCTGCTGCACCGCCGGACCGGTCGGGATGCCGTCGCCGACCGGCGCGGCGCCCTGCCCGGCCGGGCGCTGCATCACCAGCAGCGCATCGCCGCCCGGCAGCCATGCGTAGCCATTGCCTACCACCGAGTTCAGCCGCTCCGCCACCCGGCGTGCGCTGCCGGCAGCGACGTCCACCAGCCACAGCTCGTTGCTGCCGCTGGTCGGGTCCACCTGGTTGAAGGCCAGGTACTTCTGGTCCGGCGACCAGGCCAGCGAGGCCACCGACAGCGGCTGCGGCAGGCCGCTGATCTGGCGCTGCGCGCCATCGGCGGTGGAGACCAGCCACAGCTTGCTGCCGAAGGAGAAGCGGCTGTCGGAGAAGGTCTTCGGGTTGATCCGCAGCCCGGCCAGCTTCAGTTCCGGCTGCGCCACCTGGGCGATGGACGGCAGCGGCGGGGTCTGCAGCATCGCCGCCAGGTCGCGCCGAGGCGACAGGCGCAGGCTGGGCGCGCGCGGGGCGTCCACCACCGCCTGCAGCGCCGCGGACGGCAGGCGGTAGCCCTGGGCATCGCCTGCCGGGGCGTTGGCGGCCGGGGCGGCCGCCAGCAGCGGCGGCACGGCCAGCAGCAGGCCGGCGCACAGCACCAGCGCCGCGGAAGTCCGCCGGGCGCGGCGGGAAGCGAACATCGTCATGGCAATCCTCTTGGCTGAATCAACGGCCCACGTTAACAAGCTCTGGCGTCCGGCTCCCCTGCCTTTGGTTGGGCCGGGGCCGGCCCGCGATATAATCGCCGGCCCGTCCGAGGGGCGCTGCGACCGCCGTGTGGTGTCCCCCGCAAGGGCTGGGCCGGCACGGCGGCCAGGCTCGGACGGCATCGCATGCAACAACGGCGCCCGGCGAACGCGAGCCCTGCTCGCACCACACCGGAGCTTTACATGAACGCTGTTGCCAAGACCTTCTCCACCGAAGGCGATTACAAGATCCGCGACATCACCCTGGCCGACTGGGGCCGCAAGGAACTGGACATCGCCGAGCACGAGATGCCCGGCCTGATGTCGATCCGCCGCAAGTACGCCGCGGCCAAGCCGCTCAAGGGCGTGCGCGTGACCGGCTCGCTGCACATGACCATCCAGACCGCGGTGCTGATCGAGACGCTCAAGGACATCGGCGGCGACGTGCGCTGGGCCTCGTGCAACATCTTCTCCACCCAGGACCAGGCCGCCGCCGCCATCGCCGCCACCGGCACCCCGGTGTTCGCGTGGAAGGGCGAGACCCTGGAGGAATACTGGGACTGCACGCTGGAAGCGCTGACCTTCAAATCCGCCGACGGCACCCTGCTCGGCCCGGAACTGGTGGTGGACGACGGCGGCGACGTCACCCTGCTGATCCACAAGGGCTACGAGCTGGAAAACGGCAGCGACTGGGTCAACACCGCCTCGGGCTCGCATGAGGAACAGGTCATCAAGAACCTGCTCAAGCGCGTGCACGCCGAGCGCCCGGGCTACTGGACCCGCGTGGTCAAGGACTGGAAGGGCGTCTCCGAGGAGACCACCACCGGCGTGCACCGCCTGTACCAGCTGGCCGAAGCCGGCACCCTGCTGGTCCCGGCGATCAACGTCAACGACTCGGTCACCAAGAGCAAGTTCGACAACCTGTATGGCTGCCGCGAATCGCTGGCCGACGGCCTCAAGCGCGCGATGGACGTGATGCTGGCCGGCAAGGTCGCCGTGGTCTGCGGCTATGGCGACGTCGGCAAGGGCTCGGCGCACTCGCTGCGCGCCTATGGCGCCCGCGTCATCGTCACCGAGATCGACCCGATCTGCGCGCTGCAGGCGGCGATGGAAGGCTTCGAGGTCAACACCATCGAATCCACCCTGGGCCGTGGCGACATCTACGTCACCACCACCGGCAACAAGGACATCATCCGCATCGAGCACCTGAGCGCGATGAAGGACCAGGCCATCGTCTGCAACATCGGCCATTTCGACAACGAGATCCAGGTCGATGCGCTGGTGAAGTTCCCGGGCGTGCAGCACATCAACATCAAGCCGCAGGTGGACAAGTACGTGTTCCCGAACGGCAACGCGATCTTCCTGCTGGCCGAAGGCCGCCTGGTGAACCTGGGCTGCGCCACCGGCCACCCGAGCTTCGTGATGTCGAACAGTTTTGCCAACCAGACCCTGGCGCAGATCGACCTGTGGGCCAACAAGGACAGCTACAAGGCCGACGTCTACCGCCTGCCGAAGAAGCTGGACGAGGAAGTGGCGCGCCTGCACCTGGAGAAGATCGGCGTGAAGCTGACCACCCTGACCCAGGAACAGGCCGACTACCTCGGCGTGCCGGTGGACGGCCCGTTCAAGCCGGAGCACTACCGCTACTGATCGGCCTGCCGGTCACTGCGTGAAACACACGACGGGCGCCGCAAGGCGCCCGTTGCGTTTCCTGCGCGGCGTTTCTGTTCGCCAAGCGCTCTTGCTACGCTGCGCGCCCCGATCCCGACGCCGTCCGCAAAGACCACGATGAAACCGATGCTCCCGACAATCGCGGCCCTGCTGATGGCGGCCCTGTCCGGTACCGCCCACGCACAGCCGGCGACGCCCGCACACGACAGCTTCGTCATCCAGTCGCAGCGGCTGCAGGAAGCGCGCACCATCAACGTCTACCTGCCGCCCGCCGATGCGGCGCCGGCGCATCCGGTGCTGTACATGCCCGATGGCGGAATCGCCGAGGATTTCCCGCATGTGGCGGCCACGGTCGATGCCGGCATCCGCGCCGGCCGGATCGCGCCGCTGCTGGTGGTCGGCATCGAGAACACCCAGCGCCGCCGCGACATGACCGGCCCGACGGACGTGGACAGCGACCGCCGCATCGCACCGGTGGTCGGCGGCTCGGCCGCGTTCCGCGCCTTCGTCGCCGAGGAACTGGTTCCCGAGATCGAGCGCCGTTACCGCACCACGGAATCGCGCGGCATCATCGGCGAATCGCTGGCCGGGCTGTTCATCGTCGAAACCCTGTTCGAGCAGCCGACGCTGTTCGACACCTGGATCGCCTTCAGCCCGAGCCTGTGGTGGAACGACGCAGCGCTCACCCGCGGCGCCAGCGGGCGCCTGCAGGGCATGCCCGCACTGAACGAGCGCGTACTGCTGGCCTGGGGCGACGAGGACAACATCGGCCCGCACGCACAGGCGTTGTCGGACACGGTGCGGAGCGCCGCCCTGCCCGGTCTGCAATGGCAGGCCATGCCGCGCCCGGACCTGCGCCACGACACCATCTACACCGCGCTGGAGGCGATGGCGATCGAGCGCATGTATCCAGCGGCACCCGGCGACGGCGATCGCTGATCCATCCCGGAACACCGGCTCGGCTGCCCACCGGAATCCGCCGCGACAGGAAACCCACGACGCACGCATGTCCACGACGATCCGCGAAATAGCGCCAACCGACGCCCCGATGGCGCTGCTCCTGCTGGCCGATCCCTCGGAGCGCAAGGTACGCGCCTATCTGTCCACAGCGCGCTGCTTCGCTGCCCTGCAGAACGGCAGCATTGCAGGCATCTGCGCGGTGGTGCCGCGCGTGCAGGGCAGTCATGAGCTGATGAACATCGCCGTCGATCCGGCGCGGCAGCAGCGCGGCATCGGCACGCAGCTGCTGGCCCACGTGATCGATACGTACCGGCGCGAAGGCGCGGTGCGGCTGGAAGTCGGCACCGGCGCCTTCGGCCACCCGCTCGCGTTCTACCAGCGGCACGGCTTCCGCGCATTCCAGGTCGACCGCGATTTCTTCCTGCGCAACTACGACGAAGCGATCATCGAGGACGGCATCCAGCACCGGGACATGCTGCGCCTGGCCATCGACTATCGGCAGGAAGGCTGACCGCGCTTACCGCCAGTTCGCGTTCGCTTCCCAGAACTCCACCGCGCGGCGGTAGGCGTCGCGATCGATGGGCACGCCCGAGCCGCCCTCCTCCACGCCAAGCGCGTTGCGCATCATGGTGATCGGCGCCATCGGGATTTCCGCCGGCTGCGCGGTGTACAGGCAGCCGACCACGCCCCAGTCGGCATCGATGGGCGAGCCCTCCTTGGCCAGCTGCTCGCGACTGTAGAGGATGACGACCAGGTAATCGGCCACCGGCGGTTCCACGCCTTCGAACCAGCGCACCAGCACCGGCAGCTCCTCGCGCGTGCGCGCCTCGTAGGCCGAGCGCAGCAGGTGGCGGTTGGCGTCGGTGACCGGCACGGTCAGGCAGCGCGTGGACGTCCAGTTGCGGTGCACGTGCAGCCTGCAGAACGGTGCATAGCCATCGAGCACCTGCAGCGGCGCATGGTCGTTGAGATGACGCTCGAACTGCTCGGGCGTGCAGTCGCGGATCGTGTTCGGGCGCGGCGTGCGCGGGAACAGGCGGGTGCGGGCGAAGGGCGTGAGGAAGATGGACATGGGGCAGACACTGGGGGCAAAGGCAGTACGTATTCTCCGTCATCGAGCCGTCATTCGCGCAGGTGCAGGTCCTGCTCCACGGGGTCCTGCGCCGGGAATACCTCATGCGGAGAGGCATGCAATTCACGACCTTGCCGTTTCGCGAGGGCGAGCATGCGAAGTTACGGAGGTCACAATGCCAGCCGCTCACGCAACTCGCGCGCCTGCCGGCGCGACACTTCCACCTGGCTGCCGTCCTCGAGGGTGAGGTCGTAGCCATCGGCTACGGACAGCTCCACGCCACGCACCTTGCGCAGATTGACCAATGTATTGCGGTTGGCACGGAAGAAAAGCCCCGATTCCAGCCGCGCCTCCAGCGCCGACAGGCTGCGCGACAGCATCGCGCTCTGGCCGCGGAACCACAGCCGCGCGTAATTGCCATCGACCACGATGCGGCTGATCTCGCCCAGCGCCACGAACCAGCAGCGCTCGCCATCGCGCAGGAACACGGTGTCCTCGGCACCCAGCTTTGCCGGATCGCCGGCCGGGCGCGCGCCAGGAACCACGTCCGCGACCCTGGCGCGCGCCTTGTCCAGCGCGGCATGCAGCCGCGACGCCTCCACCGGTTTGAGTAGATAGTCCAGCGCATTGGCGTCGAAGGCCTGCACGGCATATCGGTCGTATGCGGTGGTGAAGATCACCGATGGAGGCAGCTGCAAACCATCGAGCACGTCGAAGCCGCTGCCCGACGGCATCTGGATGTCCAGCAGCACCACGTCCGGGTGCAGGCGGGCGATGGCCTCGCGCGCGGCGGGCACGTCATCGGCCTCGCCGATGCACTCCACACCCTCCATCGCCGCCAGCAAGGTCCGCATTTCGCGGCGAGCCAGCCGCGCGTCGTCAACCACCAGTACGCGCAGACAGGTGCTCATTGCGGCACCACCAGGCGCGCCCGCATGCGCCCGCCTTCGGAGCGCAGTCCGACATGACCGTCCGGTCGCAGCTGCGCGCGCAGGTAGGCCAGTCCCAAGCCATGCCCGGCGGGTGCGGCCTGCGGCGGCAAGGGGTTGCCTACCTCTATGCACAAAGCGCCGCTCCGGCACCGGATGTCGATTTCCAGTTCACCCCCTTCGGGGGTCATCGCAATGCCGTGCTTGATCGCGTTTTCCACCAGCAACTGCAAGGCCATCGCCGGCAACAGCGCGTGCAGGGCCGATGCATCGATGCGTCGCTGCACTCGCAGCCGTTGTTCGTAATGCACCTGCTCCACCGCCAGGTAGTCCTCCACCAGCGCCAGTTCGTGTTCCAGCCGGATCGATGCATCGCCGGTATTTTCCAGCGCCCTGCGCAACGTATTGGACAGGCGCGTGACCATTTCACGGGCACGTACAGCGTCTTCGTTGATCAGCGCACGCAGGTTGTTCAGTGCATTGAACACGAAGTGCGGGTTGAGCCTCGCGCGCAGCGCATCGCGTTCCATCGCATTGCGCCTGGCCTCTTCGCGCAGCCGCGCCAGCTCGCTGTGGCGAGCCCGGCGTATGCCATGGCAGGCGGTCCACGCGCCGACCCACATCGTCAGCACCACCATGGTATTGAGCCAATAGCCCAGCGCGGCGGCGGGGCGGTAATCGGCTACGCCACCAGGCATGACTATCCATCCCCAGTGCAACGCCAGCACCATTACCAGCCAGATGAGCAACTGCGCCAGGCTGGCGCCTAGCGCGATGGCAAGCAGCAGGCGCAGGACCAAGCCTGCGCCCCCGGACTCCCACCAGGCTTGCCGCAGGGCCAGCCCGCGGATGCCGCCGCTGACCAGACACAACGCGATGCCCAAAGTCACGCAGATCAATACCATGCCCGAAGAGAAATGCGCGAAGGTGACGGCCATGAACAAATTCAGGCCGGAATACAGGCCCCATGCCAGTGCGTTGAACCACCAGAAGCCGCGCACCGGCGGCGGCGTTTCGATTTCCATGCCTGCTCCGTCGTGCGGGGCCGGCAACAGGCCCCGCGCCATGCCCCGCTCAGGGTGCCAGTTCGAGGAACTGGCGTACCTGCGCCTCCACCCACCGCGGGTCATCCCACGTCAGGAAATGGTAGCCGGCTTCGCTCATGCGGATATCCACTCCCGGCAGCTTGGCGTATTGCGCGGCGAAGATGGCGCGAGTGGATTCCATGGTGCCGCCCATCGACTGGTAGGCGGCCCAGCTGCCCAGCACCAGGGTGGGTGAGCGGATTGCCGCCACTTCACTACGCAGGTCGGTGGTCATCATGTCGTACAGGGCTGCCGTGGTGGCGCTGCGCGCGCTGCTGCGGCTCCATGCGGTCAGCGTATCCCACCGCGACGCGTCGCGTACCAACCCCTTCGCCGAAGCCTCGGCCTGCGCCAGGTAGGCTGCCTCGGGCTGGGCGAGCATCGCCATGCGCATCTGCTCGGCCATCGGCCGCACGGTTTCCACGGTGGCAGCCGGGTTCTGTATCGCGCCGAAGTATGGCAGCGAATCGACGATCACCAGCTTGCCCACGGCCTGCGGTTGCGCCAATGCCATCTGCAGGGCCAGCACACCGCCCAGGCTATGGCCCATCACCGCCGGCTTCTGCAGCTTGCGCTCGGCGATATAGGCCAGCAGGCGGTCACGCATCGGCACGAGGAAGGCTTCGCCCTCCACTGCAGGCTGTCCGGCAAAGCCCGGCAGGCTGACCAGGTGGCATTGCACCTGCGGTTGCAGCGCTTGGCAGGTGCCGCGCCAGGTGTCGGCATTGCTGTTGAGGCCGGGCACCATCAACACCGGCACGCCGCGGCCCACGACTTCCACTTTGATGTCCTGGAAGACAGTTTCAGTTGCGGCGTTGGCGGCAATCGGTGCCGCCAGCAACAACAGCAACAAGGCGGAGGAGCGCTTGCTCGAACGCATGTGGACCGGCTTCATCGTGCAACTCCCGTTCGGTTGTGGTGCGCGCAGCTTGCCTGCGCCGCCCAGCCGCCGCGGCCGTTGGATGACGAATGGCCGCCGGCGCCCGTGAGCGGGGGTGGCAGCGGACGACCGGCGCGGCATCGTGTACGCACAAAGCCTATTTGCCCCCCTCTTTCAGGGGCGATGCAATGCCCCCCGATGACGCATGCCGGTGTCAGGCCTGTTCCGGATGCGGGATGGCCTCGGCCTGCTCCACCGAGGGCGTGCGCCAACCCGACTGCACGCCCCAGACGTAGAACGCGACACCGATCACCGCCACCACCACCAGGTCCCAGCCATAGGCCAGGTAGCCGCGGCCGCCGAAGGTACTGCTGCCCAGCCACGACACCAGCGCCAGCGTCGGCAGGTAGCAGACCAGCCACCCCGCGCCCTTCAGCTGCCGGCCGAAGTCGTGCCAGCCCGATTTTGCCTGGTAGTAGAAGTAGATCGGCAGCGCCACCAGCATCAGCAGGATGATCTGGCCGGTCAGCGGCCAGCGCGCCCAGTACAGCAGTTCGGTGGCCATCACGAAGGCGACGCCGGCCAGCACCGGCAGCGCCTTCACCCGCAGCGGCCGGTGCAGGCCGGGCGCGGTGCGGCGCAGCGACATCGCGCTGACCGGGCCGGTCATGTAGGAGATCACCGTCGCCACCGAGATCACCGCCGCCAGCGTGCCCCAGCCGCGGAAGAAGAACAGGAACAGGAACGACACCGCCAGGTTCAGCCACATCGCCGGGCGCGGCACGCCCCAATGCGCGTGCACGCGGCCGAGGATGTCCGGCGCGGTGCCGTTGCGCTGCATGCCGTAGATCATGCGTGCGGTGGTGGCGGTGTAGGTCATGCCGGTGCCGCTGGGGCTGACGAAGGCATCGACGTAGAGCAGCATCGCCAGCCAGTGCAGGTTGACGATCAGCGCCAGCTGCGCGAACGGCGAGCGGAAATCGATGCCGTGCCAGCCGGCCTGTTCCAGCATGTGCGGCGGCACCGCGCCCAGGTAAGCCACCTGCAGCAGCACGTAGATCACCGTCGCCAGCAGGATCGAGCCGACCACCGCCAGCGGGATGCTGCGCCCGGGGTTGCGGGCTTCGCCGGCGAGGTTCACCGGGCTCTGGAAACCGTTGAAGCTGAAGACGATGCCGGCGGTGGCGATCGCGGTGAGGATCGCCGAGAAATCGAGCACCGGGCTGCCGGCGCCATGCAGGCCCACCGAGAAGTTCTGCGCATGGAAGCCGCTGGCGATCAGTGCCACCGCGGTCAGCGCCGGCACCACCAGCTTGAATACGGTGATGGCGCTGTTGGAGCGCGCGAACAGCTTCACGCTCCAGTAGTTGACCAGGAAGTACACCACCACCAGCAGGGCGGAGATGCCCAGCCCCGGCGGGGTCAGTTCGCCATGGCCGCCCGGCGCCTGCACGTACAGGTCCTGCGCCCATTGCCATGGCCACGACGCCATGTACTGCACCGAGGCTTCGGCCTCCACCGGGATCACCGAGACGATCGCGATCCAGTTGGCCCAGGCGGCGATGAAGCCCACCAGCGAACCGTGCGAATAGTGGCTGTAGCGCACCATGCCGCCGGATTCGGGAAACATCGCGCCCAGCTCGGCATAGGTAAGCGCGATGGTGAGGATGATGGCCGCGCCCAGCACCCAGGCCCAGATCGCCCCGGGCCCGGCCAGGCCGGCCGCGCGCCAGGCGCCGAACAGCCAGCCCGAGCCGATGATGGAGCCCAGCCCGGTCAGCATCAGGGCGATGGGGCCGACGTCGCGGCGGATGGCGCTGGGAGGATGCATGGTGGCTCCGGCAGACGGCGTGCCGGTGCCGGCACGGGAACGGGGGTGGCAGCGCGGGACCCGGCTGCCGGCCCTACCTATGGCACGCCGGCACGTGAAGACACCGTGGCAGGAATGCGCCAGGCCGCATTTTCCGCCACGCTCCGTTGCGCCGCCGTGGTTGTCGCGCGCGTCCTGCGACGCGATGATGCGCCACCTCCACCACGCCCACGCCCCATGGAACTCTTCATCTACGAACACTGCCCGTTCTGCTGCCGGCCGCAGATGATCATCGGCCTCAAGCAGCTGGACGTGGCCATCGGCATCATCATGGAAGGCGATGTGGAGACGCCCACCCGCATGGTCGGCCGCAAGGTCGTGCCGATCCTGCGCAAGGACGATGGCAGCTTCATGCCCGAGAGCATGGACATCGTGCATTACCTCGACCAGGCCTCCGCGCCGGCCGTCATTTCCGCCGGCAACAAGGCCGCCATCGATGCGTGGGTCGAACGCGTGTGGCCGCTGATGCTGCGCCTGTGCGTGCCGCGCTTCACCCGCGCGGATTTCCGCGAACTGGCCACCGACGAGGCGCGTGCGGCGTTCATCGCGCGCGAGATCAAGGCCTTCGGCGACCTGCAGGCGCTGTGGGACGGCACCGCCGAGTTCCTCGCCCAGCTGCAGCCCCGGCTGGACGAACTGGAGACGCTGCTGGCCCAAGGCCCGGCCGACACGCTCGACGAAAGCGATTTCCGCCTGTTCCCGGCGCTGCGCTCGCTGACCATCGTCAAGGACATCGCTTTCGGCCCGAACGTGCGGCGCTATGTGGCCGACAGGGCCGCACGCTGCCGGGTTGCACTGTTCGACGGCAAGGCGCTGTAAGCCCCGTGGCACGCGCGGCCGCCGGCTGAACGGCGATCCAGCGGCCGGCGCTCTGCTGGCGGGTGGGGGCGCGTTTCCGACACGCCTCCGACCCGTGGCTCCGCATCGTGGCAGCGCCTCCCTCCCGGACCGGATCGCCGCCATGACCCTCAGCGCCACCCTGCGCGACAGCAAGGTTCCCGAAGTCACCCTCGCCTTCTGGATCACCAAGATCCTGGCCACCACGCTGGGCGAGGTCGGCGGCGACGCGGTCACCATGTCGATGGACCTGGGCTATCTGCTCGGCACGCTGCTGTTCGCCGCCGTGTTCGCCGTCGCGGTGGCGGCGCAGATCCGCGCCAGCGGCTTCCGTCCCTGGCTGTACTGGGCGGCGATCATCGCCAGCACCACGGTCGGCACCACCCTGGCCGATTACGTGGACCGCTCGCTGGGCATCGGCTACAGCGGCGGCAGCAGCCTGCTGCTGGCGCTGCTGCTGGGTACGCTGTTCTGCTGGCAGCGCAGCACCGGCAGCATCTCGGTGGCGGACATCACCTCGCGACGCAGCGAGCTGTTCTACTGGCTGACCATCACCTTCTCGCAGACCCTGGGCACCGCACTGGGCGACTGGGCGGCCGATACCCAGGGGCTGGGCTATACCGGCGGCATCGTCCTGTTCGGCGGGCTGCTGGCGCTGGTCGCGGCGCTGCACTTCGGCACCCGGTTGTCGAAGACGCTGCTGTTCTGGGCGGCCTTCATCCTCACCCGGCCGCTGGGCGCGGTGGTCGGCGATTTCCTCGACAAGCCGCTCGACCACGGTGGCCTGGCGCTTAGCCGCTACACCGCCTCGCTGGTGCTGCTGGTGGCGATCGCCGCCTGCATCGCCCTGCTGCCGCAGCGGGCGGCACGGCAGGCGCACTGAAAGCGTCGCGCGCGGGCGGAGCCCCGGTCACAGCCGAAACAATTGCATATCCATCTTGATGGAGAGATATAATTCGGGCCAGATCCCTCCGACGGCCCGCCATGACCGCGCTCAGCTTCGAGTTCTATCCGCCCAAGACCGATGACCAGCGCGCGCAGCTGGACCGCACCGCGAGCAGGCTCAAGGCGCATGCGCCCGAATACGTGTCGTGCACCTTCGGCGCCGGCGGCTCGACCCTGAGCTACACCTCCGAGACGGTGCGCCACCTCAACCAGCACCATGGCCTGCAGGCCGCGCCGCACCTGTCCTGCGTAGGCGGCACCCGCGAGGAGATCCGCGAGCTGCTCAAGCTGTATCGCGCCATCGGGGTGAAGCGCATCGTCGCCCTGCGCGGCGACCTGCCCTCGGGCATGGGCTTTCCCGGCGACCTGCGCTACGCCTCGGAACTGATCGCCTTCATCCGCGCCGAGCAGGGCGACGCCTTCCGCATCGAGGTCGGCGCCTACCCGGAAACGCACCCGCAGGCCAGCGACGCGCTGGCCGACCTGCGCCATTTCAAGGCCAAGATCGACGCCGGCGCCGACGCGGCCATCACCCAGTACTTCTACAACGCCGACGCCTATTTCCATTTCGTCGATGCCACGCGCAGGCTGGGCGTGGACGTGCCGATCATCCCCGGGGTGATGCCGATCTCCAACTTCAGCCAGCTGCGCCGTTTCTCCGAGCAGTGCGGTGCGGAGATCCCGCGCTGGATCGCCAAGCGCATGCAGGCCTATGGCGACGACGCCGACTCGGTGCGCGCGTTCGGCGCCGACGTGGTGGCCGCCCTGTGCGAACGCCTGATCGCCGGCGGCGCGCCGTCGCTGCACTTCTACACGCTCAACCTGGCCAGGCCGACCAGCGCGGTGCTGCAGCGGATCGGCCGCGGCTGACCGCCGGCACAGGCCGGGGCGCGATGGAACTGCCCAGCTGCCCCCTCGCATGGAGGCGCGTGGCGTTGCGGCCGGAGCCGCGGAACTGCCGTCACGCATCAGGATGCGCTGCACCGGTTAGGCTTGGCCGATGCGATGCCTGCCGCTCCTCTTCTTCACAACCGCCCTGTGGGCCGGCGCCGCGCAGGCGCAGCAGGTCAACCGCTGCACCGATGCGCAGGGGCGGACGGTATACGGCGACAAGTCCTGCGAGGCGATGGGCGCGCACGCGCGCCTGCTGCCCGGGGCGCGCGCCGCCGGCGGCAGCGGCCTGTACCGCGACACCTGCGCGCGCCGGCTCAGCGAAGTGGTGGCGCAGATCCGTTCCGCGGTGGACGCCCGCGACGCCAACCGCTTGTCCGGCATCTATGCCTGGAGCGGACTGTCCAGCGCCGAAGCCACGCGGGTGATGGACCGGCTGGATGCGATCGTGCAGCGCCCGCTGGTCGACATCGCGCCGGTGTTTCCGCGCGATCCGGAGCTGGAACCCGCGGACGATACCGGCGAAGCGGCCGGCAACGGCCCGATCATGATCACCAACATGCCGGCCACGCCAGCGCGCCCGGTCGCGCTGCGGCTGGAGCAGGTGCTGGGCCGCAGCGGCACGCCCTCGCGCACGCTGTTGAAGCTGCGCCGTCAATACAACTGTTTCTGGATCAGCCTCTAGGGGCCTTCCCGCCCGCCTTGCGGCGGCGGTTGCCGGCACCGCTCGAGCACGGCCCCGGAAGCCGGCCGCCCAGCCCACCGGTCGCGGTGCGTCCCGCGCGTTCTTTCCCACCCGCCTTGTCCCGCGCCGGGCCGATATCAGCCCGGAACGCGGGCCCTGTCCGACCGGTCACGGCCGCCACAGCGCACGGATGGCGGCCACGCCCAGCGCGCCGTGCCGGCGCGCGGTGTCGATATCCTCCGCGGCCAGACCGCCGATGGCATAGATCGGCAGCGATACCTGTTCGCGCAGCAGCTCGAACGCCTCCCAGCCCAACGGCGCCACCCCGGGATGGCTGGCGGTGGCCTGCACCGGGCCGAGCACGGCGAAGTCGCAGCCCAGCCGCTGCGCGGCCTGCAGCTGCGCCAGATCGTGGCAGGAAGCGCCGACCAGCACGCTGTCCGGCAGCGGGCGCCGCTCCAGCTGCAGCAGCTGTTCGCTGCCCAGGTGCACGCCCACGCCCAGTTCCTGCGCCAGCGCGATGTCGCGGTTGAGCAAAAGCTCGGCCCGGTGGCCGACCCGCTCCACCGCACCGCGCGCCAGCGCGGCGCGGTCGCCGGCCTGCGGCGTACGCAGCTGCACCCGGCGTATACCGCCCTCAACCGCGGCCTGCAGCCCGTCCAGCCAGGCGGCGGCACCGGCCGACGGCTCCGGCGTGACCAGGTAGCGGTCGGCCTGGCGCAGCGCGGCCACCACCGGCAGGTCCGCCGGCGGCATCGAATAGCGGCAGAGCTTGTCGGGCGTCACCCAGGTGATGGCCTGGCCCTCGCGCCCCCGCGCGGTCCCCTTCCAGCGCTGCACCAGCCGCACCTCCAGCCGCAGGCGCTTGTCCGGATACAGCTGCGGCACCTCCATCACCCAGTCGCCGACCTCGGCCTCGATGCCGAGTTCCTCGCGCAGTTCGCGCACCAGCGCCTGTTCGGAGGTCTCGCCCGGCTCGCGCTTGCCCCCGGGAAACTCCCACAAACCGGCCATGTCGCTGTTGCCGGTGCGGCGGTTGAGCAGGATGCGGCCACGGGCGTCGGTGATGACGGCGGCCACGACATGGATGGAGCGCAACGGAGGTGTCATGCGCCGAGAATGCCGAAAATCCGGGGGAAGGCGCAATCGTTTGCATTCGTGCTTTCCCGGCATGGACGTTCATCGAGAAGGCCCCGTGTGGGGCAAGCCCCACACCTGCGGTCATGCGGTGAGCCCGGGGACGCTCGACGGGCCCGATCAACAGTCGGCCCCTGCCGGGATCGCGCCTGGAGACACATCCCCTGAAGCAGGGCCGCGCCACTGCGCGAAGCGCGAACAGCGAAGCCGGCTCGAAGGGCGAGCCGCGTGCGGCGAGTCAAGCTGCGGGAGGGCGGCCTGCTTGCACGGTATCGCCGCACAGACCAGCCGAACGCCTCGTGCGCTGCTCCGGGCCGGGGAAGAAGAAGGATAGGGCTGCAGTTTGCGGCGCACATCGTGGGCGACAGCGCGCAGCGATGGCGTGCCGCGGCCAATGGCCGGCGTTGCTGGTATCCACCCGATGAGGAGCCCCCCTTGGCAAGGGGGGCGCGCCGAAGGCGCGGGGGATCGGGGATAAAGATCGTGTACCCATGATCCGTTGCACGGATCATGGGTGCGTAGCCCGCTTTGCGGGCTACACAACGGTCAACTCAACTCAGTTGAGTTGACCGTGGCAATGCTTGTACTTCTTGCCGCTGCCGCAGGGGCACGGATCGTTGCGGCCGACCTTGGGCTCGGCGAGCGCGGCCTGCACGTCGGCAGCTTCCTCGTCGGCGCCGTAGCCGCCGTTGTCCTGGTGCTGGAACTGCGACATCTGCAGGCGCGCCTCGGCCTGCTGGCGCTCCAGCGCCTCCATCGCCGCCACTTCCTCCTCGCTGCGGATGCGCACCCGCGAGAGCAGGTGGATCACTTCGCGCTTGACGTTCTCCAGCATCTCCGAGAACAGCTCGAAGGCTTCCTTCTTGTATTCCTGCTTGGGCTGCTTCTGCGCGTAGCCGCGCAGGTAGATGCCCTGGCGCAGGTAGTCCATGCGCGCCAGGTGCTCCTTCCAGCTCTGGTCGAGCACGGTCAGCATCACGTGCTTCTCCAGCGCGCGCATGGTCTCGCCGCCAACGGCGGTTTCCTTCTGCGCGAAGTGCTCGTCCAGGTGGTCGGACACGGCCTGGGCGATGCCCTCGGCGTCCAGCTCCTCGTGCTGCTTGAACAGCCCCACCAGGTCCATCTGCACGCCCAGGTCCGATTCCAGCGTGGCCTGCAGGCCCGGCAGGTCCCACTGCTCGTCCACCGAGTTCGGCGGCACGAAGCGGATCACCAGGTCGTAGATCACGTCGCCGCGGATGCCGTCGATGTTGTCCTTGACCGACTCGGCGTCCAGCAGCTCGTCGCGCTGGGCGTAGATCACCTTGCGCTGGTCGTTGTTGACGTCGTCGAAGTCCAGCAGGTTCTTGCGGATGTCGAAGTTGTGCGCCTCGACCTTGCGCTGCGCCTTCTCGATCTGGCGGCTGACCAGACGGTCCTCGATGACGTCGTCTTCCTTCATGCCCATCAGGCGCATCGCCTTCTGCACCCAGTCCGAGGCGAAGATGCGCATCAGGTTGTCTTCCAGCGACAGGTAGAAGCGGGACGAGCCCGGGTCGCCCTGACGGCCGGAACGGCCGCGCAGCTGGTTGTCGATGCGGCGCGATTCGTGGCGCTCGGTGCCGACGATGTGCAGGCCGCCGGCGGCCTTGACCGCGTCATGGCGCTCCTGCCACGCCGCCTTGAGCGCGGCCTTCTGCTCGGCGCTGGCCTCTTCGCCCAGTTCGTGCAGTTCCGTCTCCAGCGAACCGCCGAGCACGATGTCGGTACCGCGACCGGCCATGTTGGTGGCGATCGTCACCGAGCCCGGGCGGCCGGCGTTGGCGACGATGGTCGCTTCGCGGTCGTGCTGCTTGGCGTTGAGCACTTCGTGCTGCACGCCGGCCTTGCGCAGGTGCTCGGACAGCATTTCCGAGGTTTCGATCGAGGTGGTGCCGACCAGCACCGGCTGGCCGCGCTTGGCGCATTCCTCGATGTCGGCCAGCACCGCATTGAACTTGCCCTTGCGGTTGAGGAACACCTGGTCCGGGTGGTCCTTGCGGATGGTGGGCTTGTTGGTCGGGATCACCACCACTTCCAGGCCGTAGATGCTCTGGAATTCGTAGGCTTCCGTGTCGGCCGTACCGGTCATGCCGGACAGCTTCTTGTACATGCGGAACAGGTTCTGGAAGGTGATGCTGGCCAGCGTCTGGTTCTCGCGCTGCACCGGCACGCCTTCCTTCGCTTCCACCGCCTGGTGCAGGCCGTCGGACCAGCGGCGGCCGGCCAGGGTACGGCCGGTGAATTCGTCGACGATCACCACTTCGCCGTCGCGCACGATGTAGTCCACGTCGCGCTGGTAGATCGCATGCGCGCGCAGGGCGGCATTGAGGTGGTGGACCACGGTCAGGTTCTGCGCCGCGTACAGGCCGCCCTCGTTGTCGGCGTCGATGATGCCGGCTTGGCGCAGCAGTTCCTCGGCGTGCTCCATGCCCGCTTCGGACAGGTGCACCTGCTTGCCCTTCTCGTCGACCCAGAAGTCGCCCTCGCCTTCCTCGGTCTCCTGCTTGACCAGCTGCGGCACCACGCGGTTGACGCGGATGTACAGCTCCGGCGAATCGTCGGCCGGGCCGGAGATGATCAGCGGCGTGCGCGCCTCGTCGATCAGGATCGAGTCCACCTCGTCGACGATGGCGTAGTGCAGGCCGCGCTGGTAGCGGTCGGCGCGGGTCAGCGCCATGTTGTCGCGCAGGTAGTCGAAGCCGAACTCGTTGTTGGTGCCGTAGGTGATGTCGGCGGCGTAGGCCTCGCGCTTGTCGCCGTGCGGCATGCCCGGGTAGACCACGCCCACGCTCAGCCCCAGCCAGTTGTACAGCTTGCCCATCTGCGCAGCGTCGCGGCGCGCCAGGTAGTCGTTGACGGTGACCACGTGCACGCCCTTGCCTTCCAGGGCGTTGAGGTACACCGGCAGGGTCGCGACCAGGGTCTTGCCTTCGCCGGTGCGCATTTCGGCGATCTTGCCCAGGTGCAGCACCATGCCGCCGATCAGCTGCACGTCGTAGTGGCGCATGCCCAGCACGCGCTGGGAGGCCTCGCGGCAGACCGCGAAGGCTTCCGGCAGCACCTTGTCCAGCGCTTCGCCGGCGGCGACGCGCTCGCGGAACTCGGGGGTCTTGGCCTTCAGCTGGTCGTCGGAGAGCTTCTGGATCTCCGGCTCCAAGGCATTGATCTTGGCGACGATACGGTTGAGCTGGCGGAGCTGGCGCTCGTTGCGGCTGCCAAAAACGCGGGTAAGCAGGCTGTTGATCATTGAAGGAACCGGTTTGAATGGAATACCGTGCGCGGACCCCACCCCAAGCGGGACCAGCCGGGCACAAACGAAACAGGGCGCAATGCGCCCTGTCGATGGCAACGCCTATTGTAGCTTGGGGCGGGCGCCTGGCGATTCAAGCGCCCGTCCGCGGCCGTCAGCCACGTCCGACGCGGCCCACCGGGGTGTTGCCGCCGTCGCCGAGGAACTTGCGCGGGTTGACCACGCGGCCGTCCTGCCACACCTCGAAGTGCACGTGGGCGCCGGTGGAACGGCCGGTGGAGCCGGCCTTGGCCACTTCCTGGCCGATACGCACCAGGTCGCCCTCGCGCACGCTCAGGCGCGAGTTGTGCGCGTACAGGGTCTTGTAGCCGTTGCCGTGGTCGACCTCGACCACGTTGCCGTAGCCGCCCTTGACCCCGGAGAAGCTGACCACGCCCTCGGCCACGGCCATCACCGGGTCGCCGACGCGGGCGTGGAAGTCCATGCCCTTGTGGGTGGCGGCGCCGCGGCCGAACGGATCGGCGCGGGTGCCGAAACCGGAGGTCACGTAGCTGTTGCGGATCGGCATGCGCGAGGGCACGGCGTTCTGCTCCAGCTGGTGGTCGAACAGCAGCGATTCGAGCACCGACAGCTGGCGGCCCGAAGCAGCGAAGCGCTGCTCCAGCACCTGTAAGTCGCTGTTGACCGCGCTCAGCGGGATATCCTGGGCCGGGCCGGCATCGCCGTCGCCCAGGCCGGGCGTCTCGTTGAAATCGAACTCGCCGTCCTCGAGCTTGCCCATCTGGGTCAGGCGCTCGCCCAGCGCGTTCAGGCGGGTGGCCTGGGCCTGCAGCTCGCCCAGCCGCGCCGCCAGCGCGTTGACCTGGGTCTGCGCGTCGGCCTGCACCTTGGCCAGCTCCCGCTCCTGGCGCTCGACCTTGGCGCGCAGCGCCGAGTCGCCCGCCGCGCCGGTGCCCAGGGTGAGCCCCGCGCCGACCAGGCAGCCCAGCGCCATCACGGTGCCGAGCAGTGCCTTTGGCCTATCCTCGAAAAAAACCTGCAGGCGTGCCAATGGCGTTTTCGCCTGCTGCCCCCGTGTTTTGATTACGATCTTTTTGAATGCCATCGAAGAATTCTTATGTCTGAGCCGAAATCCAGCGTTCGTTCCCGCACCGCGCCGAAACAGGCGCTGGAAGCGGTCATGGCGGACAAAGCGGGAAACCCGTTGCGGCGAGCCCTGTGGCTCGACGCGCTGGACCGGCAGTTGCGCCCCCATCTGCCGCCTGCGCTGGGCAACCGTTGCCGGTTGGCCAATGTGGACGGCGAACACCTCGTTTTTCTCGTCGAATCGCCGGTCTGGCACGCCAAGGTCAGGCTTGCCGAGGACCAGCTGCTCGACGCGGCCCGATCCATCGGGCTGAAGGCCACCCGGGTGACCGTCAAGACTGCAACCGCGCCTGCACCCTCCCCGGTGCGCAACGACCAGCGCAGCACTCACGCAGTAACGGCCGCCACGCACAAAGGCCTGCGCGACGCCCTGGCTTGCCTGGCGGATGTAAAGGGCACCCGTTCCTGAATGCGGATGGAGATCCTCCGCCGCATCTGGACATCCCGAAGGACTCCAGCACCAAGCCGGCAGGAATCCTAGCCGCGACTTGCTGTGCAGGAGTTAGTGTTTTGTTAATTATTGGTTAAATTCAGGCTGGAATCGCGTCTGGATTCACAAAACCTGCACGCCCCGCCGGACGACACCCATTCAGGCGTAGGCGACCGCGCCATACACGACCGGGTCGGCCGCGGCCGGCGAATCGAAGCTCGCCCACTCCCAGGCGCTGGCGTCGGCCAGCAGCGCGCGGACCAGCTTGTTGTTGAGCGCGTGGCCGGATTTGTAGCCCTCGTAGGCACCGAGCACCGGGCCGCCGGCCAGGTACAGGTCGCCGATGGCGTCGAGGATCTTGTGGCGCACGAACTCGTCGGCGTAGCGCAGGCCGTCGTCGTTGAGCACGCGGAACTCGTCCAGCACGATGGCGTTGTCCATCGAACCGCCCAGGCCCAGGTTGCGCTCGCGCATGTACTCCAGGTCGCGCATGAAGCCGAAGGTGCGCGCGCGGGAGATTTCCTTGATGTAGGCGGCGGTGGAGAAGTCGATCTCCACCCGCGACTGCCTGGCCGGGATCATCGGATGGTCGAACTGGATGGTGAAGCCCAGCCGGTAACCCTCATGCGGCTCGAAGCGGGCGATCTTGTCGCCGTCGCGCACTTCCACCGTCTTGAGGATGCGCAGGAAACGCTTGGGCGCGGGCTGCTCGGCGATGCCCGCCGACTGCAGCAGGAACACGAACGGGCCAGAGGAACCGTCCATGATCGGCAGCTCGGCCGAGGACAGCTCGACGATGGCGTTGTCCACGCCCAGGCCGGCCATGGCCGACATCAGGTGTTCGACGGTCTGGATCTTGGCGCCTTCGCAGGTCAGGCCGGTGCACAGGGTCACTTCGGTGACCAGATCGGCACGCGCCGGCACTTCCACCACCGGGTCCAGGTCCACGCGGCGGAACACGATGCCATGGTCGACCGGGGCCGGGCGCAGGGTCATGTAGACCTTGTCGCCGCTGTGCAGGCCGACGCCGGTGGCGCGGATCGTGTTCTTGAGAGTGCGCTGCTGGATCATCGAAAGTAGGTTCTGGAGGGGCCCGCCCGGAGCGCGGCCATAGCCAAACAAGAATAACACGCATCAACATCCCGCCCTGGCACGCTGCCGCCCCGCCTCCTCCGGGGAGGCGAAGCTGCTGCCGGGCCGATCCTGGCCCGGCAACAAGGACATGGATGCCGCCACCGGGGAGGACAACCCCGGCGCCTGCAACTCACGACCCTTCCGGCACACCGCCCACCGCCACGTCCCACCCGGGGCGCACGGCGCAACGGCGGCCGGCAGTTCAGTCGGCCTGGCGACGCAGGAAGGCAGGAATATCCAGGTAGTCGCTCGGCAGTTCCGCGGCGGCCGGCGTGGCAGCCGGGGCCGGCGCGGCCACGGTGTCCGAACTCGGACGGCGCAGGCCCATGCCCAGCGAGCTACCGACGGCCTTGGCCACGGCGTCGGCCGGGCTCTCGTAGTCGCCGCCGAACTCGGCCTGCCCGGTGGTGGCGTTGCGCACCAGCTTGATCGGCGCGCGCTCGCCCGGCCGCTGCGCGGTCTTGGCGGCGACGCGGTTCAGGCCGGTGGCGACCACGGTCACGCGCACTTCGTCCTGCATGTCCGGGTCGAGCACGGTGCCGACCACCACGGTGGCGTCTTCCGAGGCGAAGCCGTCGATGGTGCGGCCGATCTCGTCGAACTCGCTCATGGTGAAGTCCGGGCCGGCGGTGATGTTGACCAGGATGCCGTTGGCGCCGGCCAGGTTCACGTCGTCCAGCAGCGGGTTCTGGATGGCGGCCTCGGCGGCGGCCTGGGCGCGGTCGTCGCCGCGGGCGGTGCCGGTGCCCATCATCGCCAGGCCCATTTCCGACATCACGGTACGCACGTCGGCGAAGTCGACGTTGATCAGGCCCGGGCGCACGATCAGGTCGGCGATGCCCTGCACCGCGCCCTGCAGCACGTCGTTGGCGGCGCGGAACGCCTGCACCATGGTGGCGTTGCGGCCGAGCACGGTGATCAGCTTCTCGTTGGGGATGGTGATCAGCGAGTCGACATGCTGGCTCAGTTCCTCGATGCCCTTCAGCGCCACCTGCATGCGGCGGCGGCCTTCGAACGGGAACGGCTTGGTGACCACGGCCACGGTCAGGATGCCCATTTCCTTGGCCAGCTGCGCCACCACCGGCGCGGCGCCGGTGCCGGTGCCGCCACCCATGCCGGCGGTGATGAACACCATGTCCGCGCCCTGCAGGGCGTCCATGATGCGCTCGCGGTCTTCCAGCGCGGCCTGGCGGCCGACTTCCGGGTTGGCGCCGGCGCCCAGGCCCTTGGTGACGTTGGTGCCGAGCTGCAGCTGCAGCTTGGCGCCGCAGTTCTTGATCGCCTGCGAATCGGTGTTGGCGGTGATGAATTCCACGCCGTCCACGCTGGAGTTGACCATGTGCGCCACGGCGTTGCCGCCGCCGCCGCCCACGCCCACCACCTTGATCACCGCGTTGGGTGCCATCTTCTCGATCAGTTCGAAATGTGCCATGTCCATGTCCTCGTTATAACCGCTTCCAGTGGCGTGGCCGCGCGGGCATCCTGCCCTTGCCGTACCGCGCCGCCGTTGCGGCAGTTGTCGTTGGAATTCCTTCGTGGCCTGCGCCACTCGGGAGGTACCGCTCTGCTTCAATCCGCCGGCCGGGGCCGGCGTTACCGCCCGCCCCGCGTCAGAACTCGCCGCGGAACCAGTTCTTCAATTTGTTGAACAGCGTGCCGGCGCGCCCGGTGGGCAGCGACGGACGCCGCGGGTGCTCGATCTGGCTGCCCATCAGCAGCAGGCCGACGCCGGTGGCATGCACCGGATTGCCGACCACTTCGCCCAGGCCGGTGACGTGCTGCGGGATGCCCACGCGCACCGGCATCTGCAGCATTTCCTCGGCCAGCTCGACCACGCCTTCCATCTTCGAGGCGCCGCCGGTGAGCACCATGCCGGCGCGCACCATCTCCTCGAAGCCCGAGCGGCGCAGTTCGGCCTGCACCATCTCGAAGATCTCCTCGTAGCGGCCCTGCACCGCCTGCGCCAGCGAGGCGCGCGGCATGCGCCGCGGCGGCCGGTCGCCGACCGACGGCACCTGGATGCTTTCCTCGGCGGTGGCCAGCTGCGCCAGCGCGCAGGCGTAGCGCACCTTGATCTGCTCGGCTTCCGGGGTCGGCGTGCGCAGCATGTGCGCGATGTCGTTGGTGACATGGTCGCCGGCGATCGGCAGCGAGGCGGTATGGCAGATCGCACCCTGCACGAACACCGCGATGTCGGTGGTGCCGGCGCCGATGTCCACCATCACCACGCCCAGCTCGCGCTCGTCGGCGGTCAACACCGCCACCGAGGAGGCCAGCGAGGACAGCACCAGGTCGTCCACCTGCAGGCCGCAGCGCTGCACGCACTTGCTGATGTTGGCCGCCGCCGACTGCGCGCACACCACCAGGTGCGCATGCACCTCCAGGCGCACGCCGGTCATGCCGACCGGGTTGCGGATGCCTTCCTGCGAATCGTCCAGCACGTACTCGCGCGGGATCGCGTGCAGGATCTTCTGGTCGGCCGGGATCGCCACCGCCTTGGCCGCTTCCAGCACGCGGTCCAGGTCGCCCCAGGTCACCTCGCCCTCGCGGATCGGGGTGATGCCCTGCGAGTTGCGGCACTGCACATGGTTGCCGGAGATGGAGGCGTAGACCGAGCGGATCTCGCAGCCGGCCATCAATTCGGCTTCCTCGATGGCGCGCTGGATCGACTGCACCGTCGATTCGATGTCCACCACCACGCCGCGCTTGAGCCCGCGCGATTCGTGCGAGCCGATGCCGATCACCTCGATCGGGCTGCCCGGCGAATACTCGCCCACCAGCGCCACCACCTTGGAGGTGCCGATGTCGAGGCCGACGATCAGCGATTTGTCACCCTTGCGATTCATGTCCTGTCCTGCGTCTGCTTTGCTGCCGGCGGCGGGGTTCCCCAGCTCAGCGTGAAACCATTGGTATAGCGGAGATCGGCGCGCACGATCGGCACCTGGGTGCGGGTGAGCTGCGGCAGCACGCGCACGAAGCGGCCCAGCCGCGAGCGCGCATCGTCGCGGCCGACGATGACCTCGGTACCGTTGTCCAGCGCCAGCGACCAGCTGCCGCGCGCGTCCATCGCCAGCGCGCGCACGTCCACGCCGGCCGGCGCGAACAGCGCGCGCGATTCGTTGTAGAGCTCGACCACTTCGGCGGTCTTGCTGTCCGGGCCATCGAGTTCCGGCAGCGGCGCGTTCTCCAGCCCGTGCGGGGTGGCGAACAGGCGGCCCTGCTCGGACAGCAGCCGGTCCTTGCCCCAGCGCGCGAACGGCTTGTGCTCGACGATGCTGACTTCCAGCACGTCCGGCCACTGCTTGCGCACCTGCGCGCTCTCCACCCACGGCAGCTGCTCCACCGCGTGCTGCGCGTCCTGCAGCTTCACCGCGAAGTAGCCGGCGCGCGCATACGGCAGCAACGCCTTCTGCAGCTCTTCGCCGGGCACGCGCTTGAACTCGCCGTGCACGCGCAGCTTGGCCAGCGGCCAGCGCTCGGCACCGACCCAGCCGTTGAGCACGGCCACCACCGGCAGCGCCACCAGGGCGATGGCCAGCAGCCAGGCGAGGATCCGCAGCACCGCGCTCATGCGCGCCTCCCCTGCGCCCGCGCGTTTCCGCACGACGGCGCCGCGCCACGGCCGGCAACGGCCATGATCGGGGTGCGCATCAGCGGGAGCAGCCAGGCCTTCATTCGTCCTGCGCCCCCTGGAAACCGCCGGTGGCGATCTGCTGGGCGACGTGGCCGATGTCGCCAGCGCCCATCATCAGCAGCAGGTCGCCGTCGCGCAGCACGTCCGGCAGTACCGACACCAGGTCATGGGCGTGGCCGACCACGACCGGCTCGCTGCGGCCGCGCGCGCGGATGGCGCGGGCCAGCGACTTCGAGTCGGCGCCGGGAATCGGTGCCTCGCCGGCCGGGTACACCTCGCTGAGCACCAGCGCGTCCACTTCGGACAGCACCGCGGCGAATGCATCGAACTGGTCGCGTGTGCGGCTGTAGCGGTGCGGCTGGAACGCCACCACCAGGCGCTGTGCCGGCCAGCCGCCGCGGGCGGCGGCGAACACCGCGGCCAGTTCGCGCGGGTGGTGGCCGTAGTCGTCGATGAGCCGCACCTTCGCGCCCTTGGCGGTGGTGACCACGCCCAGGTCGTTGAAGCGGCGACCCACGCCTTCGAATTTTTCCAGCGCGGCGGCGATCGTTTCCGGCGCCACGCCCAGCTGCCAGCCAATGGCGGCGGCGGCGAGCGCGTTGAGTACGTTGTGGCGGCCCGGCAGCGCCAGCGTCACCGGCACGCTGCTGCCCTCCGGCAGGCGCAGGGTGAAGCGCATGCGCGCGCCGTCCTGCTCCACGTCCTCGGCACGCACGTCGGCGTGGCCGCTCATGCCGTAGGTCATGACATGGCGCGGCGTCTGCGTGGCCAGCGCGGCCACTTCCGGGTCGTCGATGCACAGCACCGCCAGCCCGTAGAACGGCAGGCGCTGCAGGAACTCGGCGAATGCGGCCTGCACGCGCGCGAAGTCGTTGCCGTAGTTTTCCAGGTGGTCGGCATCGATGTTGGTGATCACCGCCACCAGCGGGTTCAGGCGCAGGAAGCTGCCGTCGCTCTCATCGGCCTCGGCCACCAGCCATTGTCCGCCGCCCAGTTTGGCGTTGGCGCCGGCGGCCAGCAGCTGCCCGCCGATCACGAAGGTCGGGTCCAGGCCGCCTTCGCTGAGCACCGCGGCGGTCAGCGAGGTGGTGGTGGTCTTGCCGTGCGTGCCGGCCACGGCGATGCCGCGGCGGAAGCGCATCAGCTCGGCCAGCATCGCCGCGCGCGGCATGATCGGGATGCGCTGGCTGCGCGCCTCCATCAGTTCGGGGTTGTCCTCGCGGATCGCGCTGGACACCACCACGCAGTCGGTGCCGAGCACGTTGGCGGCCGAGTGCCCGCGCATCACCCGCGCGCCCAGCCGCGCCAGGCGGCGGGTGGCGGCGTTGTCGGCGTTGTCCGAACCGGAGACTTCATAGCCGAGGGTCAGCATCACTTCGGCGATGCCGCTCATGCCGGTGCCGCCGATGCCGACGAAGTGCACGCGCGGGAACGCACGGACCAGGTCGGTGGTGTCGTGGAGGCGGCGGATCATGCGCGGCCTCCGGTAGGGCGGGCGCGGGTGCGCGGTGCCGTGTTCATGCTGCTTCCTCGAGGATGATGTCGGCGATGCGTTCGGCCGCATCGACCTTGGCCAGCGCACGCGCGGCTTGCGCCATCTGCATGCGGCGGGCGGGAGTGTGGGCCAGAGCGCGCAGCACGCCTTCCAGATTGGCGGCCAGCGCGTCGTCCTGCTTCAGCAGTTCGGCGGCGCCGCGCTCGACCAGGTATTCGGCGTTGCGGGTCTGGTGGTCGTCCACCGCGGCGGCGAACGGCACCAGCACGCTGCCGATGCCCACTGCGCACAGCTCGGCCAGGGTGGAGGCGCCGGAGCGGCACACCACCAGGTCGGCCCAGGCATAGGCGGCGGCCATGTCGGTGATGAAGGCATCGACGCGGCCTTCGACGCCGGCAGCGCGGTAGGCCTGCTGCGCTTCGTCGTGCAGCTTCTCGCCGCACTGGTGCCAGACCTCGATGGCGACGCCGCCACCCAGCGCGGCCAGCGCCTTGGGCACGGCATTGTTGAGCGCGCGCGCGCCCTGGCTGCCGCCCAGTACCAGCACCCGCATCGGACCGTCACGGCCGGCCAGGCGCTGTTCCGGCGCCGGCAGCGCGGCGATCTCGGCGCGCACCGGATTGCCGACCGCTTCTTCGCGGGTGCCGGCGAAGCTGCCCGGGAAGCCGGTCAGCAGGCGCCGCGCAAAACGCGACAGGATGCGGTTGGTCATGCCCGGCGCGCGGTTCTGTTCGTGCACCAGCAGCGGAAAACCGTGCAGGCGCGCGGCCATGCCGCCGGGACCGGAGGCGAAGCCGCCGAAGGCCACCACCGCGCGCGGGTTGCGGTCGCGCAGGACGAAACCGGCAGCGCGGATCGCGCGCAGCACCCGCAGCGGCGCGCCCAGCAGCGCCAGCTTGCCTTTGCCGCGCAGCCCGGAGATGGCCAGCGTGTCGATGGCGATGCCGTGCTGCGGCACCAGCCGGGTTTCCATCGCGCCGTCGGCACCGAGCCAGGTCACCGGGACGCCGCGCTCGCGCAGCACCTTGGCGACGGCAAGCCCGGGGAAGATGTGGCCGCCGGTACCGCCGGCCATGATCAGCACCGGACGCGCATCGTTGGCAGGCGTGGAGGCGGCCATCAGGCGATCCTCCCGAACGTGGGCTCGACCCGCTGCTGCATGCGGCTGGTGCCGCGCGCGGCACCGGCCTGCATGGCCGCGGCGATCGCGGTGGCGGTGGCCGGCTCGACCGGCTGCGCCGCATCGGCGGCCGGCGCGTCGGCCACGTCGGCGTCCTCACGCACTTCCTGGCGACGCACCGCGCGGTTGTATTCCCACGACACGCGCAGCAGCACGCCGACTGCCACGCAGGTCATCATCACGCTCGAACCGCCCGAGGAAATCAGCGGCAGGGTCAGGCCCTTGGTCGGCAGCATGCCCAGGTTCACGCCGATCGAGACGAAGGTCTGCAGGCCGATCCACAGGCCGACGCCGAAGGCGATGTAGCCGGAGAAATGGCGGCGCATCTCGATGCAGCGCATGCCCAGCCAGAACGCGCGTCCGACCAGCAGCGCGTACAGCGCGATGATGGTGCATACACCAGCGAAACCCAGCTCCTCGGCGATCACCGAGAAGATGAAGTCGGTGTGCGATTCGGGCAGGTAGTTGAGCTTCTGGATCGACGCCCCCAGGCCCACGCCGGCCCATTCGCCGCGGCCGATCGCCATCAGCGCGTTGGACAGCTGGTAGCCCGACCCCAGCTGGTCTTCCCACGGGTCCATGAACGAGGTGACGCGGCGCATGCGGTACGGCTCGAAGATCACCAGCAGCACCAGCGCCGGCAGCATCAGCAGCACCGGCAGCACGATGCGCTTGAGCTGCGCGCCGCCCAGCACCAGCATGCAGGTGGTGATGCCCAGCAGCAGCATCGACGAGCCGAAGTCCGGCTGCAGCAGCAGCAGGACGACCAGCACGCCGACCACGCCCACCGGCTTGAGCATCGCCTGCCAGGTGGCGTTGACTTCGTCGCGGAAGCGCACCAGGTAGCTGGACAGCCAGACGATGTACAGCACCTTCACCGCTTCGACCGTCTGGAACTTGGCCACGCCCAGGTTGATCCAGCGGCGCGCGCCGTTGACGGTGCTGCCCAGGCCCGGCACGAACACCACTACCAGCAGCGCGAAGCAGCCCAGCAGCAGCAGGTGGTTGTACTTCTCGATCTCGCGCAGCTCCACGCGCATCGCCACCGCCGCCAGCGCCAGGCCGATGCCGATGAACACCAGGTGGCGGGTCAGGTAGTAGAACGGGCTCTGGGTCAGCGCGATGGAGCTGGACGCCACCATCACGATGCCCAGCGACGCCAGCGCCACGGCCGCGCCCAGCAGCCACTTGTCGTAGTGGCCGCCGATCGCTTCGAGCCGGGTTGCCTGGCGCGCGGTGTCGTCCATCAGCGCACCTTCAGCGTCGCCAGGCCGATCAGCACCAGCACCACCGAGATGATCCAGAAACGCACGATCACCCGCGGCTCGGGCCAGCCCTTGAGTTCGAAGTGGTGGTGGATCGGCGCCATGCGGAACACGCGCTTGCCGGTCAGCTTGAAGCTGGCCACCTGGATCATCACCGACAGCGTCTCGATCACGAACACGCCGCCCATCACCACCAGCACCAGTTCCTGGCGCACGATCACTGCGATGGTGCCCAGCACCGCGCCCAGCGCCAGCGCACCGACGTCACCCATGAACACCATCGCCGGATAGGTGTTGAACCACAGGAAGCCCAGGCCGGCGCCGGCGATCGCCGCGCAGATGATGACCAGTTCGCCCGCGCCCGGAATCTGCGGGATCTGCAGGTAGCTGGAGAACACCGCGTTGCCCGAGGCATAGGCGAACACGCCCAGCGCGCAGGCGACCAGCACGGTCGGCATGATCGCAAGGCCGTCCAGGCCGTCGGTCAGGTTGACCGCGTTGGAGAAGCCCACGATCCAGAAGTAGGCGATCGCCACGAAGCTGATCCCGGCCAGCGGCAGCGCGATGGCCTTGAACATCGGGATGTACAGGGTCAGCGCCGCCGGCACGTCGGCCGTGTAGAACAGGAACAGGCCGGCGCCGAGGCCGAAGATCGACTGCAGCAGGTATTTCCAGCGCGACTTCAGGCCATTGGGGTCGCGCCGGGCGATCTTGATCCAGTCGTCGTACCAGCCGATGGCGCCGAAGCACAGCATCACCGCCATCACCAGCCACACGTAGCGGTTGCGCAGGTCGCCCCACAGCAGCACCGCCATCAGCACCGACAGCAGGATCAGGCCGCCGCCCATGGTCGGCGTGCCGGCCTTGGAGAAGTGCGACTGCGGGCCGTCCTTGCGGATCGGCTGGCCGCCCTTGAGCTGGGCCAGGCGGCGGATCGCGGCCGGCCCCAGCCACAGCGACAGGCCGAGCGCGGTCAGCGCCGCGAGGATGCCGCGGAAGGTGAGGTAGTTGAACAGCCGGAACAGGTCGTCCAGCTGCTGCAACCAACGGGCCAGTTCAAGCAACATGCGGTGTGTCCTCGCCGCGCCCCAGCAGCGCGGTCACGATCTTGTCCATGGCGCTGCCGCGCGAGCCCTTGATCAGGCAACGCACGCCAGCATGAAGGTCGGCGGCCAGCGCGGCGGCCAGCGCGGCGTGGCTGTCGAAGTGACGCCCGCCCTCGCCGAAGGCGGTGGCGGCGGCGGCACTCAGCGGCCCGAGCGCATACAGGCGCTTGAGCCCGGCCTCGCGCGCACGCACGCCGGCCTGCGCATGCAGCGCCTGCGCGTCGGGGCCGAGTTCGCGCATGTCGCCCAGCACCAGCCAGCCCTCTTCCTTGCCCGCGGCCAGCGCGGCGATCGCCGCGGCCAGCGAGCCTGGATTGGCGTTGTAGCTGTCGTCCACCAGCACCGCGCCGTTGCCCAGCACGCGCGCGACCTGGCGGCCGGCGACCGGGCGCGCCTGCGCCAGGCCTTCGGCCACGCGCGGCAAGGCGATGCCCGCGGCCAGCGCCAGCGACGCGGCGGCCAGCGCATTGAGCACGTTGTGGCGGCCCGGCAGCTGCAGCGCCACCTCGGCCTCGCCCTGCGGCGTATGCAGGCGGAAGCGCGAGCCGGCTTCGGCCAGCGCGATGCCGGTGGCGGTGACGTCGGCGCTGGCTTCCAGGCCGAAGCGGATCACGCGGTGGGCGCCTGCGCGCTCGGCGAAGAACGGAGCGAAGGCATCGTCGGCATTGACCACCGCCACGCCGCCTTCGCGCAGGTCGTCGTAGACCGCCGCCTTGGTGTTGGCGATCTCCAGCAGGCTGCCCATGCGCTCCAGGTGCGCAGGCGCGACATTGTTGACCAGGGCCACGTCCGGTGCGGCGATGGCGGTCAGCCAGGCGATGTCGCCCGGCTTGCCGGTGCCCATCTCGTAGACGGCGAAGTCGGCGTCTTCCGGCGCGTCGATCACCGCCAGCGGCATGCCGATCTCGTTGTTGCGGTTGCCCGGCGTGGCATGGATGGTGCGGCCTTCGACCACGGCCACGTTCTGCAGGATCGCCAGCAGCAGTGTCTTCACGCTGGTCTTGCCGTTGCTGCCGGTGACGGCGAACACGCGCGTGGCGCGGTCACGCTGCATCGCGGTGGCGATCTTCGCCAGCGCACGCTCGGCATCGGCGACCACCACCTGCGGCACGTCCAGCGGCAGCAGGCGCTCCACCAGCAGCGCGCTGGCGCCGTTCTCCACCGCACCGGCGGCGAAATCGTGGCCGTCGAAACGCTCGCCGCGCAGGGCCAGGTACAGGCTGCCGGGGGCCAGCGTGCGGGTATCGTTGCCGATGGCGTCGATGCTCGCGTCCTCGCCATGCAGCTCGCCGCCGGCCCAGTGCGCGATCAGCGACAGCGGAGTGCGCTTCATGCGCCCACCTTCCCGTTCGCCGCGCGTGCCTGCAGCGCGCGCGAGGCGACGTCGGTGTCGTCGAAAGGATGCTTGATGCCTGCGATCTCCTGATAGGGCTCATGGCCCTTGCCGGCGACCAGCACGATGTCGCCGGGGCCGGCCTGGGCGATGGCCGCGCCGATGGCGCGCGCGCGGTCGCGCTGCACGCTCACCCGCGACGGCGCGGCGAAACCGGCCATGATGTCGGCGACGATCGTGTCGCCATCCTCGCCGCGCGGATTGTCGTCGGTGACGAATACCGCGTCGGCATGTTTCTCGGCGATGGCCGCCATCTGCGGGCGCTTGCCGGTATCGCGTTCGCCGCCGCAGCCGAACACGCACAGCAGGCGGCCGTCGAGATGGCCGTGCAGGCTGCGCAGCGCCTGCTCCAGCGCGTCGGGCGTGTGCGCGTAATCGATGACCACGGTCGGCTCGCCCTGCCCGCCGAGGCGGTTCATGCGGCCGCGGATCGGCTGCAGCCTGCCCAGCACGTCGGCGATGGTCGCCGCCGGCTGGCCCAGCGCATGCAGCGCGCCGGCCACGGCCAGCAGGTTGTCGGCGTTGAAGCGGCCCAGCAGCGGCGAACGCAGCGGATGGCGCTCCTCGCCGATCACCAGGTCGAAACCGATGCCCTGCCCGTCCAGCACCAGCGTCTCGGCGCGGATTGCAGCGCCGGGCTGCCCGGTCGAACTCAGGCCGATGGCCTGGACACCGGCGGCCAGGGTGGTGATCAGTTCGCGGCCGAAGGCATCGTCCAGGTTGATCACCGCCGCCTTCAGGCCCTCGCGATGGAACAGGCGCGCCTTGGCCGCGCCGTAGCTTGCCATGTCGCCGTGGTAATCGAGATGGTCGCGGGTGAGATTGGTGAACACGGCCACGTCGTAATGCACGGCATCGACGCGGCCCTGGTCCAGCGCATGCGAGCTGACTTCCATCGCCACCGCCTGCGCGCCCGCGTCGCGCAGCTGCGCCAGTACTTCATGCATCTGCAGCACCAGCGGCGTGGTGAAGCCGGTCGGCACCACGTCGCCGTACAGGCCGACGCCGAGCGTGCCGATGCTGCCGCTGCGGCGGCCCAGCAGGTGCCAGGCCTGGGCCAGCAGCTGCACGGTCGAGGTCTTGCCGTTGGTGCCGGTCACGCCGACCATCGTCATCGCATGCGAAGGATGGCCATGGAACTGGTCGGCCATCGCGCCCATGCGCTGGCGCAGGCCGGGCACGGCGATGGCGTCGGCCGGCGCCGGCAGCTGCGCCGGTGCCGGCGGATCGAACAGGATGGCGCTGGCACCGGCGGCCCTGGCCTGCGCGACGAAGCCCAGCCCGTGCGCGCCGAACCCGGCGATGGCGACGAACGCGTCGCCGGGACGCACCTGGCGCGAGTCCAGCACCAGTCCGCCGATCTGCGGGTCGGCGGCCAGCGCCAGGTCGGGCAGCAGCTGCGACAGTTTCATCGTGCGGCTCACTGGCGCACCTCCGTCGCGGCCGGCTGCGGCGCGATGGCGGTCGGCATGGCGGCATCGAATTCGGCGTCGATGTTGGGTTCGGCCGGATCCTGCGGAACCGGCAGCACCGCGGGGTTGTTGACCGGGTTGCCGCCGACCTTGCCGGCCGCCTGCGCCGCCAGCCACGACTGGATGTCATCCGGCGGCACGTCCATCAGGCGCAGGGTGCCTTCCATCACGTGGTGGAATACCGGCGCGGATACCAGGCCGCCGTACTGCAGCGCGCCGCGCGGGTCGTTGACCACGATCACCGCGGCGAAGCGCGGATTGGTGGCCGGCACCACGCCGGCGAACAACAGGTTGTAATGGTCGCGTTCGTAGCCGTTGGGGCCGTTCTTGCGCGCCGTGCCGGTCTTGCCGGCGACGTGGTAGCCCAGGATCGCCGCCTGCTTGGCGCCGCCCTGGGTCACCACCGTCTCCATCATCCGCACCACTTCCTGCGCGACCGCAGGGTCGATGACCTCGCGCGCTTCGCTGTGCTGGCCCTTGACGAAGGTCGGCTGGATCACGCGGCCGCCGTTGGCCAGCGCCGAATACGCCTGCGCGATCTGCAGCGGCGTCACCGACAGGCCATAGCCGTAGGACATGGTGGCCTTGGTGGTGCCGGACCAGCCGGGGCTGCCCGGCACCGGCACCACGCCCGCCGATTCACCCGGGAAACCGCTGTGCGGGGCCATGCCGTAGCCGAAGGCGCGCACCGAGTTGTAGAAGGTCTGGTCCGGCAGGCGCGAGACGATCTTGGCCGCGCCGATGTTCGAGCTGCGGGTGATCACACCGGTGACGTTGAGCACGCCGTTGTTCCGCGGCACGTCGCGGATGGTGTAGCGCCTGTCCAGCGCCAGGTAGCCCGGGTTGGTGTCGATGATGGTGTCCGGGGTCACCACGTGGTTCTGCAGCGCGGTGGCGATGGTCAGCGGCTTCATCGTCGAACCCGGCTCAATCAGGTCGGTCACGGCGCGGTTGCGGCGCGCGTCCGGCGTGGCGCCGCTGACCGAGTTCGGGTTGTAGGTCGGCAGGTTGGCCATGGCCATCACCTCGCCGGTGGCCACGTCCATGATCACGATGGAGCCGCCGGCGGCCTGGTTGGCGGTGACCGCGTTGCGCAGTTCACGCATGGCCAGGAACTGGATGCGGCGGTCGATGCTCAGGGTCAGGTCCTTGCCGGGTTCGGCCGGACGCACCAGGTCGATGCTCTCCACGATCGCGCCCTTGCGGTCGCGGATCACTTTCTTGGCGCCGGGCTTGCCGCGCAGCCATTCGTCGAAGGCCAGCTCCAGGCCTTCCTGGCCGTGGTCGTCGATGTTGGTGAAGCCCAGCACGTGGGCCATCGCCTCACCCTGCGGGTAGTAGCGGCGGAACTCGCGCTGCGCGAACACGCCGGGAATCTTCAGCGCGACGATCTGCTCGGCCACGTCCGGATTCATCCGGCGGCGCAGGTACATGAACTCCTTGTCGGCCTTCTGCGTCAGCTTCGAGGTCAGTTCGTCCACCGGCAGCGACAGCGCCTGCGCCAGCCCGGGAATACGCTCGGGCGCACGCAGCAGCTCCTGCGGATTGACCCAGATCGAGGCTACCGGCGTGGACACCGCCACCGGCTCGCCGTTGCGGTCGGTGATCATGCCGCGCGAGGTCGCGATGGGCACTTCGCGCAGGTAACGTGCCTCGCCCTGGCGCTGGTAGAAATCGCTGTTGACCAGCTGCACGTAGGCGGCGCGGCCGACCAGGGTCACCGCGCACAGGCCCAGCCCCGCGCCGACCATCAGCATGCGGTTGCGCAGGTTGAACTGGCTGCGATTGCGGTTGCGGCGTGGTGCGTTCATGGCGCACCTCTGACCGCCATGGACGGCGGGAATGCCGGTGTTGCAGGAGCACAAACCGACCCTGCGCCACCCTGCGGGCGGCTTCGCCGTGCAAAACAGCTGTCCTGCCGTTTCGTCATGGCCGCACCACCACGATGTCGCCGGCTTCCGGGAACTTCATCCCCAGGCGGCCGCGCGCTTCCTGGTCCACGCGCGTGGCCTGCGCCAGCGTGGCCTGCTCCAGCTGCAGGCGGCCGAACTCGATGTTCAGCTCGTCGCGGGAGTGCTCCAGCCGCGACAGTTCGACGAACAGCTGGCGGTGGCGGTGGCGCATGAACACCACGCCGATCGCCGAGGCGATCGTGCAGGCCAGCAGCACCACCAGCAGCAGGCGGCTCATGCGGCCACCCCGCGCTTCTGCGCAACGCGCAGCACGGCGCTGCGCGAACGCGGATTGACCGCAAGTTCGTCGTCCTCGGCCTTGATCGCGCCGCCAACCAGGTCCAGTACGGGCACGAAAGCCTGCACTTCCGGCAGGCGGCGATTGCTCGGCGGCGCCTTGGCGTGGCGGTTCATGAACTGCTTGACGATGCGGTCTTCCAGCGAATGGAAACTGATCACCGCCAGCCGGCCACCGGGCTTGAGCCGCGCCATCGCCGCGTCCAGCCCGGCCTCGAGGTCGGCCAGCTCGCGGTTGATGTGGATGCGGATGGCCTGGAAGCTGCGCGTGGCCGGATGGATCTTGTCCTTGCCGCGCGGCATCGCCGAGGCGATCAGCTCGGCCAGCTCGGCGGTGCGTGAAAACGGCGGGTTCGCACGGCGGGCCACGATGGCACGAGCGATGCGGCGGCTCTGGCGCTCCTCGCCGTAGGTCCACAGCACATCGGCGATTTCGCGCTCCTCGGCGCGGTTGAGCCATTGCGCCGCGCTTTCGCCCGCGTCCGGGTCCATGCGCATGTCCAGCGGGCCGTCCTTGCCGAAGCTGAAACCACGCTCGGCCACGTCCAGCTGCGGCGAGGACACGCCCAGGTCGAACAGCACGCCGTCCAGGCCGGCGGCGGTCTCGCTCCAGTCCAGCAGGTCGGCGAAGCTGCCGCGGTAGATGGCCACGCGGCCGTCCGGGGCGAAGTCGCGCTGCGCCACGGCGATGGCTTCCGGATCCTTGTCCATCACCAGCAGGCGCCCGTGCGGGCCGAGCTGGCGCAGCACGCCGCCGGCATGGCCGCCACGGCCGAACGTGCCGTCCAGATAGGTACCGTCTTCGATCACCCTCAGGCCCTGCAGGACCTGGGTGTACAGCACCGGCAGGTGAGCCGCCGGCGGCTGCGACACCGGAGGGTGACCGGCCTGCGCTTGACCGCGCACCCGGGCACCCCGGCTCACAACTTCAGATCGAGCAGCCCATCGCCCAGATCCTCGTCAGACAACGTCTGCTGGATCAGTGCGCGATGCGCTTGCTCGCTCCATAGTTCGAACTTGTCGCCCATGCCCATCAGCACGGCCTTCTTCTCGATGCCGACCGCGCTGCGGTGGCTGGACGGCAGGCTGATGCGGCCATTGCCATCCAGTTCCAGATGGGCGGCCGAGCCGACGAGCTTCTGCTGCAGGGTGCGCATCACGCGCTGGGTGTTGGGCTTGGCCATCAGGTCGTCACGCACCCGTTCCCATTCCTTCTCGGCGTACAGCCACAGGCACCCGGCTTCGAACGGGTTGTAGGTCAGCACCAGACGGTTGCCGCTCGCACGCGCGACCAGGTCGCGATGGGCGGTGGGCACCGCCATGCGTCCCTTGTCGTCAACCGTGATGGCCGTCTCGCCTTGAAACACGCCGTCTCTACCTGTCAGTGCCTGATGTCGCTTGGGCGGTCATTGAACCACGGAAACCCACAAAAAACCCGGTTTCCCCTCGGATGACCACCTTAGCAGCGAGCAAAGGGTTGTCAACAACTTTCAGTGGGCAAAATCGTCATTCGCATCAAGGGTTTGCGCCAATCTTTAGAGACTTGTTCAAGCTTTATCCACAAGTTGCTGTTTCGTCTCAAATTTTGAGATTTCAATGAAATTCAGCCGTGTAGAGGAGGCGTGAAAAACACGTCCGGCACCCGCCGCCATTCAGCCAGCCGTGGCCGCAGCACGCGCAAGAGGGCACACTGGCGGGCATGTGTCTGGTCGCTCTCGCCTGGAAGTCCCACCCCCGCTGGCGCCTGTTCATGGCGGGAAACCGTGACGAGTTCCATGCCCGCCCCACCGCGGCACTGGAGCGCTGGGCACCGCCGCAGGACGATGTGATCGCCGGCCGCGACCTGCGCTCGGGCGGCACCTGGATGGGGATCGACGGCAAGGGGCGCGCGGCGGTGATCACCAACGTGCGCGACCCGGCCGCGGCCAGCGGCGGGCCCTCGCGCGGCGCCCTGGTCGCGGATTACCTGGCCGGTGCCGGCACCTGCGCGGAGGACCAAATCGACCGGCTGAACGCTGTTGCCGGCGACTATGCGCCGTTCAACCTGCTGCTGGCCGATGCAGGCGGCTGCCATTACCTGGGCAATCGCCCGTCTGCGCGGCAGACGCTGGTGCCGGGCGTGCACGGCATGTCCAACGGCGCCCTGGATGCGCCGTGGCCGAAGACACGCCGGCTGATGGCCGCCCTGGAAAGCTGGCTGGCGCAGGACGACCCGCCGCTCGACGGGCTGTGGAACGCCCTCGCCGACGAGTGGCGCCCAGCCGACGCCGACCTGCCGGCGACCGGCATCGCGCTGCCGCTGGAACGGCATCTGTCGGCCGCCTTCATCCGCGGCGAGGACTACGGCACCCGCGCCAGCACCCTGGTGGCGGTCGGCCACGACGGACAGGGCTTCATCGTCGAACGCCGCTTCGGCCCGCAGGGCGTGTTCCTGGGCGAGACCCGGATGGACCTCCGGCCGCCGGGGAATCCTCAGCCGGTGCGCTGACCGATCATTCCTTCGGCCCCCGCCACGAACAGCCGCAGTTGCCGGTCGAAGATCGCGTCCGGGCTCTCCTTCGCCAGTTCCTGCCACCCGTTGGCACCGAGCGGATGGCGCGCCGCGTCGGGCCCGTTGCCGGCGGCCAGGTCGTCGGCCGGCCCGGCCTGCTCTTCCAATACCCAGCCCACCACGAAGCGGCTGACCGCCAGCAGCAGGCCGATCGCCTGCACCGGCTCGAAGCCGGCCGCGCACAGCACGCCCAGCTTGGCCTCGACGTCGTCGAAAAGAGCGCCCTGCGGGCGCGTTCCCGCGTGCAGCCGGGCGCCGTCGCGGCGACCGAGCAGGGCGTGGCGGAAGCCGTGCGCGTTGGCGATGAACCACGACTGCCATGACTGGCCCGGCGCCGGCAGCGGCTGCTGGCGCCGCTCCTGCATGACGGCCTCGGCCATGGCCGCAAGCAGTTCGGCCTTGTTTCGGAAATGCCAGTACAGCGTGGGCGACTGCACGCCGAGCCGTTCGGCCAGCCGGCGCGTGCTCAGGGCGTCGATACCGACTTCGTCGAGCAGTTCGAGCGCGGCCCGCACCACCGATTCGCGGCTCAGGCGCGGAGGAGTGGAGTCATTCAACGACTTATCACCGATAGGGAAATGTGGAACAATCCACCCCACCCTATCGCCGATAGGGATTTCCTACAAGACGCCCACATGCGCAAACCGCTGTTCGTCCTGCTCGCGATCCTGCTGATCGACACCATCGGCTTCGGCCTGATCATGCCCATCCTGCCGGGCCTGCTGCAGAGCATGACCGGCGATCGCACCGCCAACAGCTTCCATTACGGCGCGCTGCTGTCGGTGTACGCCTTGATGCAGTTCCTGTGCGCGCCGGTCCTGGGGGCACTGAGCGACCGCCTGGGCCGACGCCGCGTACTGCTGGTCTCGCTCGCGGGCGCGGCATTGGACTACCTGCTGATGGCCTTCGCCCCGACCCTGCCCTGGCTGTATCTCGGCCGGGCCCTGGCCGGCGTCACCGGCGCCAACATGGCGGTGGCCGCCGCCTATCTCACCGACATCACGCCCGAAGACCAGCGCGCGGCGCGGTTCGGACAGATGGGCGCGGCCATCGGCATCGGTTTCATCGCCGGCCCGGTGCTGGGCGGCCTGCTCGGCGAATGGCTGCTGCGCGCACCGTTCATGCTCGCCGCGGTGCTCAACGGCCTCAACCTGCTGCTGACCTGGCGGCTGCTGCCCGAATCGCGCCCGGCGCCGCACCCCGAGCGCCGCAAGGTCAGCCTGAACGCCTTCGCTGCCCTGCATCGCCTGCAGGGACGGCCCGGCCTGCTGCCACTGGTGGGGGTATACGCCATCGTCACCCTGGTCGGGCAATGGCCGGCAACCCTGTGGATCCTGTACGGCCAGGACCGCTTCGGTTGGAGCATGTGGGTGGCCGGCCTGTCGCTGGCCGGCTACGGCCTGTGCCACGCCCTGACCCAGGCGTTCGCGATCGCGCCGCTGGTATCGCGCCTGGGCGAACGCCGCGCTCTGCTGCTCGGCCTGGCCGGCGACTCGCTGGGCCTGCTGTTGCTGTCCATCGCCGTTTCCGGCTGGGAGCCCTTCCTGCTGCTGCCCCTGTTCGCCGCCGGCGGCCTTGCCGCCCCGGCCCTGCAGTCGCTGCTCACCCGCCGCATCGACGACCACCGGCAGGGCGAACTGCAGGGCACCCTGACCAGCATCACCAGCCTGATCGGCATCGCCGGCCCACTGCTGGTGACCACCCTCTACGCCCTGGGCCAGGGCCTCTGGCCCGGACTGGTCTGGGCGGTGGGCGCCGCCACCAACCTGCTGGTCCTGCCACTGCTGTTCGGCCGCAGGCAAAGGGAGACATCGTCAACCGTCGAGCCTGCCCTTCCCGGCACCGCGCAAAGCAACGCAGAAAAACAGCAGGCACCTTGAGGCAAGCCCGAAAAAGCGGCCCTCATCCCAAAGCGCGACGCGAAGCGAGCCACGCCATCCACTTGGAGAACAGCCCCCTTTAGTAACAGCCCCCTTTAGTAAAGGGGGCGCGCCGACAGGCGCGGGGTTCTGGAAGGCAAGAGGCCCGGGCCCCAATGTTTTGTACCGCCTCCGCGGTACAAAACATTGGGGCTTTTCCCGACTGCAGGGCGGGAAAAGCGGCGGAGCCGGCCTGTAAGCCGGGTTCTGTCGTGGACAGTCATTCTTCTAGGCGCCACGTCACCGTGACGCTCGAGCAACCTACCCGGACCCGACGCGGGCCACGCCATTAGGTCCCTATTTGGTCTTGCTCCAGGTGGGGTTTGCCGTGCCGGTCCGTTGCCGGACTCGCGGTGCGCTCTTACCGCACCATTTCACCCTTACCGGCCTCCCGGAGGAGACGTAGGCGGTATCTTTCTGTTGCACTTTCCGTCGGCTCGCGCCGCCCAGGCGTTACCTGGCACCTTGCCCTGTGGAGCCCGGACTTTCCTCGGCGCTCCCGAAGGAACGACGCGACTGTCCGGCCGACTCCGCCGCGCGCATTGTCGCACGTTGCCCTTCCAGCGTCGAAGCAATCCCTGCATTCAAGCCGACACCAGCCGGCGCGTTCAGCCCTCGGCAACGATCCGCGCGATGAACGCCGACATGGCCTGGCGGAAAGCATCCGAGCGGGTCGCGTCGTTGTGACCCCGCTCCGGCACCACCAGCAACTGCCTGCGATCGACCGGCAACGGCGTGGCCTCGTACATCTCCCGCGAAAATGCCGGCGGCGTAGTCCGATCCTCCGCCCCCACCACATACAGCACCGGCTCATCGAGCCCACGCGCGACGGCAAGGTTGCCGCGTCCTGCCAGCGGGCCATCGACCTCCACCTTGCGCACCAGCAGCCGTTGCCAGAATGGGCGCAGCGAGCGCTGGTAAGCCACCCATGCCTCCGTCGTGGTCGCCGAGCTTTCGAGCACCACGCCATCCAGCCGACGCTGCGCGGCGACATGACCGGCCATGAAGCTTCCCATGGATTGCCCATGCACGATCAATGGCACGCCCGCCAACGCCTTGTCCGCGCGCAGGTCGTCGTAAACCGCCAGCGCATCGTCCATCAGCGCTTCCATGCGCGGCGCTCCAGTGCTCGCGCCATAGCCGCGATGGTCGACCAGCACCAGGTTGACCGGCAGGTCCGCATACACCGCCGCGCTGAAACGCGCGTTCGCCCCTATCCGGTAGCCATTGCCGCCGAAGTACAGCACCGTCGCCTTCGCATCCGGGCGCAGCAGGCGCAGGGAATACAGTTCCGCGCCATCGGCGACGGGAATCCGCGCCTCCGAGAACGTAAACACGGGAAAACCGTCTTTCAGCGCCTCAAGCGATGGCGCCGGCGCCGGCATGGGGCGGACAAGGTATTCCTCCTTGTAGCGCATCACGCATCCGGCAAGCGCTGCCAGCACACCTAGCGATACCACGCGTATCCACAGGCGCATCCCCTCTCCCCATGCCGTCATGCAACGTCGTACTGCAGACCTGCCCCGAACGGCGCGGGCGTCCGCCGCCGCCCATCGAAGCTCCAATGATGCATCACCTCGCCGCTGCCGGCCCGGCAGCGGTCATTGCCCGTACAACGCCTTGCGCGGCGCACCGCTGAGTTCGGCCGCGAGCTTGGCGGCGGTGGATGGCGGCAGGTGTTCGTTGAGCCTGGCGTAGAGCCGGCGGCCTTCGGCGATCTTCGCCTCCTCGTCGTCGGCGGCGCCCTGCACCATCACCACGAACTCGCCCTTGCGCTGGTTGTCGTCGGCCTGCACGGCGGCAAGCAGCTGCTCCAGGCTGCCGTCGAGCACGGTCTCGAACAGCTTGGTCAGTTCGCGCGCGACCACCGCCGGACGCGAGGCGCCGAAGGCCGCGGCCATGTCCGCCAGCGATTCGGCGATGCGGTGCGAGGATTCGTAGAACACCAGGGTGCCGGTCTCGCCGGCCAGCCGCTGCAGGCGCTCGCGCCGAGCCGCGCCCTTGGCCGGCAGGAAGCCCTCGAACACGAAACGGTCGCTGGGCAGGCCGGCCACGCTCAACGCCGCGATCGCCGCGCAGGCGCCGGGCACCGGACTCACCTTCACCCCGGCCGCACGCGCGGCGCGCACCAGCCGGAAACCGGGGTCGCTGACCAGCGGCGTGCCGGCATCGCTCACCACCGCCATCGATTCGCCGCCCAGCAGCCGCGCCACCACGCGCTGCGCCATCGCCTCCTCGTTGTGGTCGTGCAGGGCGACCAGCGGCCGGCTGATGCCGAAGTGCGACAGCAGCTGGCCGGTGTGGCGCGTGTCCTCGGCGCAGATCGCCGCCACCGAACGCAGCACCTCCTGCGCGCGCGGGCTCAGGTCGGCCAGATTGCCGATCGGCGTGGCGACAACGTACAGGGTGGCGGAGGCGGCGGGCATCATCGGCTTTTCCATGGGCAAGGTTAGAATCCTACCGTGTCCCCCACCCGGCGCCGCCGCGCGCCGTTGAACGGATCCCGAATGAACAAGCCCGCCGCACGGATCACTGCCCTGTCACTGTCGCTCCTGCTGTTCGCCGGCTGCGCCACCACCGGCATGGCGCCGACCACGTCGCCGGCGCAGCAGGCCGCCATCGCCCTGCTCGAACAGGGCAAGCCGCGCGAAGCCGCGCAGCAGCTGGAGGCCGAGGCCGCGCTGGCGCGCGGCGCGGCGAAATCGCAGTTGCTGGCCGACGCCGCCTTCGCCTGGCACGAGGCCGGCGACGATGCCCGCGCGCGCATGCTGCTGCCGCAGGTGCAGGCACGCCAGCTGGCCGGCGCCAGCCGCCAGCGCCATGCGCTGCTGGGCGCGGAACTGGCGCTGGCCGACAAGCAGCCGGCCGCCGTGCTGCAGGCATTGGGCACGCAGCCGCCCGACCAGCTCACCGCCGCCCAGCAGGCCCGCTGGCACCTGGCCCGCGGCCAGGCGCTGGAAGCCACGGGCGACGCCTTCGCCGCGGCCGGCGCCCGCGCCCGCGCCGGCGTGCTGCTGTCCGGCAGCGCCCGCACCGACAACCAGCGCGCCATCACCCGCCTGCTGGCGGGGCTGGACGATGCCAGCCTCGCCAGCCGCAGTGCCGCCCTGCCGGCCGGCGACCCGCTCTACAACCATGCGGGCCGCGCCCTGATCGGCCGGGGCCTGCCGCTGCCGCGTCCGTTCGACCGCGATGCCGCCTGGCAGCTGGACACCGGCAAGCGTCCGCCAGCCGAGGCGGACGGTTACCGGCCGCCGGTGAAGATGGCGGTGCTACTGCCCTTGTCGGGCAACCTGGCCACCGCCGCCGCGCCCGTGCGCGACGGCCTGCTCGCCGGCTACTACGCCGAGTACCGCCGCCGCCCGCAGGTCGATTTCATCGATACCCGCGGCACCCCGGCCGGCGCCATCGCCGCCTACGACAAGGCCGTGGCAAGCGGCGCGGATTTTGTGGTCGGCCCGCTGGGCCGCGATGAAGTGGATGCGCTGTTCGGCCGCGATCCGCTGCAGGTACCGCTGCTCGCGCTCAACCGCGGCAAGGACACTCCGCCGGCCGGCAGCGCCGGTTTCTCGCTGGCGCCGGAGGACGACGGCATCATGGCCGCCGAATACCTGCTGGCCCGCGAGCGCGGCAACGTGCTGGTGATCGGCAGCAACGACGACACCGGCCGCCGTGCCACCGCGGCCTTCCGCGAGCGTTTCGCCGAGCGTGGCGGCAAGGTCGCCGCCAGCCTCAGCGTCGGCGACGCCCCGGGCGACGTGAGCGCGCGCCTGCGCCAGGCCGGCACGGTCGACGCGGTGTTCCTGGCGGTCAAGGGTTCGCAGGCGCGCGTGCTGGCGCCGCAGCTGGCGCTGGCGGGAATGGGCGGCGCCACGCGCGTGGGCACCTCGCAGCTGGCCTCCGGTACTGGCAAGGCCGACGAGGACATGGCGCTGGACGGCATCGCCTTCCCCAGCGAAACGTGGAGCGTGCGCGGCGCCCCGGGCCTGCCGGCGGCCGGCGAACTGGCCACCACCCTGCCGACCGCACGCGGTGCCGCCGCGCGCCTGTTCGCCTTCGGCTTCGATGCCTGGAAGATCTCCGCCTACCTGGAAAAGCTCGCCAACAGCACCCAGGGCGGCCTGGCCGGCGCCACCGGCACCCTGCACCTGGACGGCTTCGGCAATGTGCTGCGCACGCCGGCGTGGTCCACCTTCAGCGGTGGCCAGCCGGTGCCGATCGGTGATGGCCGCTGACAAGGCCGCACGCGGCGCGGCGGTGGAAGCCGCCGCGCGCCGGCACCTCGAGAACGCAGGCCTGAGCTGGCTGGCCGGCAACGTCCGCTACCGCGGTGGCGAACTCGATCTGGTGATGTTCGACCCGGCGGCCGCCAGCCTGGTCTTCGTGGAAGTGCGCTACCGCCGCGACACCGCATTCGGTGGCGGCGCCGCTTCAGTCGATGCCGGCAAGCGCCGCCGCCTGCTGCTGGCCGCGCAGCTCTATCTTTCGGCCCATCCCGTGCACGCGCAGGCGCCCTGCCGCTTCGACGTGGTCGAGGCCAGCGGCGAACCGCCGCGGCTGCACTGGCTGCGCGACGCCTTCCGCGCCGACGATTGCTGATGCCCAGCGTTTTCACCCATGCCGCGGTCCCGCTGGCGCTGTGGTGCGCCAGCGAGCGCGGCCGCATTTCCACGCGCCTGCTCGGCGCCGGCATCGCCGCCGCGATGCTGCCCGACGCCGACGTGCTGGCCTTCGCCCTGCACATTCCCTACGCCGATGCCTTCGACCATCGCGGCGCCAGCCACTCGCTGCTGTTCGCCTGCCTGCCGGCGGCATCGGCCCTCCTGCTGCACCGGCAGCTGCACGCAGGAAGACGGCAGGCGCTGGCCTTCGTCTTCGCCTGCGCGCTCTCGCACCCGCTGCTCGACGCGCTCACCTCCGGGGGCCTCGGCGTGGTGCTGTGGTGGCCATGGAGCGACGCGCGCCTGTTCGCGCCCTGGCGGCCGATACGCGTTTCGCCCTTCGCCAACGCCTTCTTCAGCGCGCGCGGCCTGCAGACCGTGCTGTCCGAACTGCGCTGGGTATGGTTGCCGCTGGCGCTGGCGGTACTGGGTTGGCGGATGATCCAATCACCCGCAGGCGCAAGCGGCCGCGCCCCTGACTGAGCCGCACCGGGAGAAGATGCATGGAACGTCGTAATCGGCAGCCCTTCGGGCTGCTGTTGTGCTGCCTGCTGCCGCTGCTGGCACCGCTTTCGCACGCCGCCGACGACACCCCCGCATCGCCGCGGGTTGGCGAATTCCCGCCGCCCCTGCTGGGCAACAACCGCCAGGGCCAGATGGTCGACCTGGAACAGCACCGCGGCAGGATCGTGGTGCTGACCTTCTGGGCCAGCTGGTGCGGGCCCTGCATGCGCGAACTGCCGATACTGGCGCAGCTGCAGAAAGTGGTGGGCAAGGACGCGCTGGAAGTGATCGCGGTGAACTGGGGCGAGCCGCGCGCGGACGTGTTCGCCTTCGCCCGCCGCAACGGCAAGCTCGATCTGGAATACGTGTTCGACGGCAAGGGCGAAACCGCCGCACGCTATGGCGTTCGCGCCATACCGCGCATGCTGGTGCTCGGCCACGAGGGCCGCATCGCCTCGATCCACGTGGGCTATTCGGCAGACGCGCTGCCCGGCTTCATGGAAGAAATCGTCGCCCTGTTGCCGGACGAGATCCGCAACCGGCCGCCCGGCAACGCGCCATCGCCCTAGAATGCGGTGATGGACCGCAATCTTCCCGCCGCTTTCGACCGAGCGCTTTCCGACCTGCTCGGCGCGCACTGGCGCACCGACACCGCCGCGCTCGCCGCGCATGCGCAGGACAACTCCTGGCGCCGCGCGCTGCCGCTGGGCGTCGCACTGCCGGAGAACCGCGAGCAGGTGCAGGCCATCGTGCGCGCGTGCCGCGAGCACGGCGTGCCGCTGGTCGGTCGCGGTGCCGGCACCGGCACCACCGGCGCAGCGGTACCGACCGCCGGCGGCATCGTGCTCTCGTTCGCGCGCATGGACCGCATCCTCGCGCTGCGTCCCGGCGACCGCTGCGCGGTGGTCGAGCCGGGCGTGCTCAACGGCGACCTGCAGCAGGCGCTGCAGCCGCACGGCCTGTTCTGGCCGCCGGACCCGTCCAGCTTCGAGATCTGCAGCATCGGCGGCAATCTGGCCACCAATGCCGGCGGCCCGCGCGCGGTGAAGTACGGCACCACCCGCGACAACGTGCTCGGGCTGGTGGCGGTGACCGGCGCCGGCGAACTCATCGAATGCGGCGGCCCGTGGACCAAGGACGCCACCGGCTACGACCTCACCCACCTGCTCGTCGGCAGCGAGGGCACGCTGGCGCTGATCGTCGAAGCCACGTTGAAACTGGCGCCGCGCCCGCGCGCGCAGGCCGGGCTGCGCGTGCTGTACCGCGACGCCGAGAGCGCGGCGGCCGCGGTGTCGCGGGTGATGACGCAGCCGGCCACGCCAACCACGCTGGAGTTCATGGATGCGCGCAGCCTGGAACTACTGCGCCGCAATGGCGCGCAGGTGCCCGACGCCGGCGCGATGCTGCTGATCGACGCCGACGGCGACGACGACACCCTGCCCAATGTGCTGCATGCGCTGGCCCAGGCCGCCGAAGGCGATGGCCTGCTGGCGCTGGACGTGGCGATGGACGGCAGCGCGCGCGAACAGCTGTGGGCGGCGCGGCGCGCATTGTCGCCGGCACTGAAGAGCATCGCGCCGGGCAAGATCAACGAGGACGTGGTGGTGCCTGTCTCGCGCATCCCCGACCTGGTGGCCGGCGTGCAGGCGCTGTCGGCGCGCTTCGCGCTGCCCATCGTCACCTTCGGCCATGCCGGCAACGGCAACCTGCACGTGAACATCCTCTACCACCCGGACGATGCCGGCGAGAACGCGCGCGCGCAGGCGGCGCTGCCGGAGGTGTTCGCGCTGACGCTCGCGCTGGGCGGCACGCTGTCCGGCGAACACGGCATCGGCCTGGCCAAGCGCGACTTCATGGCGCAGGCCTTCACCCCCGCCACGCTGGCAACAATGCGCGCGATCAAGCGGGCGCTGGACCCCGACGGCATCCTCAATCCAGGCAAGGTGTTGCCACCCGGGTGACGACCTGCGGGAGACGGCCGAGAAGCGGGGCCGCCCGCTTTTTCCGGCCAGCGGCAAGTCGGATCCACGCCCCCGACGCGCAGCTTCCGGATCGTCAGGTATCGGGAAGCAATCCCGGCCTGAGCGCCGCCCGGACACGCCCGACACCGCAATCAGACGAGTGCGGGCCATGGATATCGCTCCCTCGCAGTTCGCCGCACGCCGGGCCGCGGCATGGAAACCGCATGACGCGGACGCGGTGCCGGCGCATTTCCACGACGACGCGGCATTCCCCCCGGCCTTCGCCCGCCGGAAACCGGCAGCGTGCCGTGCGGCAAGGCGGCGTCCGGTAAGCGAAGTGCTGCATTTCCCGGCCGATGCGCATGACCCGACCGGAGCGCGCCGGCCGGCACGACGCGGGCAGGGAAACGCGACGCCCGACCTACTCCGCGAAGTGGCGGTAGCCGCTGGCACGCCCGTCGCCGGCATCGCCCTCGCAGCGGACGCCACGGCCCTCGGCGATCACGCCGACGCGCGTCAACGGCAACGCCAGGCTCGATGACAACGCACCCAGCGCCTCGCGCCGTTCCGGCGCGGCGGTGAAACACAGTTCGTAGTCGTCGCCGCCGCGCAGCGCGCAGTCCAGCGCGGCATCAAAGCCGAATGCGGCGCGCAGTGCCGGCGACAGCGGCATGGTGTCGGCCTGCACCACCACTGCCACGCCGCTGCGCGCCGCGATGTGGCCCAGGTCGGCCAGCAACCCATCGGATACATCGGCCGCCGCGTGCGCCAGCCCGCGCAGCGCCAACCCGAGTTCCAACCGCGGCGCCGGCCGCTGCAGGCGCTGGCGCAGGTGTTCGTGAGCGGCATCGGCCGCGGCGTGGCGCACGTCCAGCCTGCCCTGCTGCCAGAGCCGCAGCGCGCCGGCGGCCTCGCCGGGATGGCCGCTGATCCAGATGTCGTCGCCCACCCGCGCGCCGTCGCGGCGCAGCGCCTGCCCGGCCGGCACCTGCCCCATCGCGGTGATCGAGATCGACAACGGTCCGCGCGTAGTATCGCCGCCGACCACGGCGATGCCGCTGGCATCGGCCAGCGCGAACAGCCCGTCGGCGAACGGGTCCAGCCAAGCGGCCTCGGCCTGCGGCAGGGACAACGACAGCGTGCACCAGGCCGGTGCGGCGCCCATCGCCGCCAGGTCGGAGAGATTGACCGCCAGCGCCTTCCAGCCGATATCGGCCGGCGCGCTCTCGGCGGGGAAATGCACGCCGGCGTTGAGCGTGTCGGCGGTGACCGCCAACTGCTGGTCCGCCGCGGGCCGCAGCAGGGCCGCGTCGTCGCCGATGCCCAGCGCGATGTCGTCGCGCGCATGGGTGCGGCGCGCGATGCGTTCGATCAGTACGAACTCGTCAAGGCTCATGCGCAGGCATTCCTGGAACGAAAACGCCGGTGCCGATGCAGCCGGCCCCGGCGTCGTGGTGGATCCGGCCGGCGCGGTCGCGCACCGGCGATGGTGTCACTGGCCCGATTCGACCTTGCGCCATTCCACGGCGGCGCGGTCCAGCACGCCGTTGACGTAGGTGTGGCCATGCTCGGAGCCGAACCGCTTGGCGGTCTCGATGGCCTCGTTGATCACCACCCGGTACGGCACGTCCATGCGGTGGCGCAGTTCGTAAGCGGCCACGCGCAGCACCGCGCGCTCGATCGCGTCGACCTCTTCGACCGGACGGTCGAGGAACGGCACAAGCGCCTCGTCCAGTTCGCGGCGGTGGTCGAGCACGCCGCGCAGCAGGTTCTCGAAGTAGGCCAGGTCGGCCACTTCGTGCGCCTGCTCGTGGGCGAACTGGGCCAGCAGCGACTCGGCGTTGCCGCCGGAGATCTGCCAGGCGTAGATCGCCTGCAGCGCGCGCCGGCGCGCGCGCGAGCGCAGCACCGGATCGACGCCGTCGCGGCGGAAGGGTTTGCCGGCAGGCTTGCCGTGGTTCTTGTTGCTCATGGCAGCTGCTCCAGAAGATTGACCATTTCCAATGCCGCCAGCGCGGCTTCCTCGCCCTTGTTGCCGTGGCTGCCGCCGGCGCGGGCCTCGGCATCCTCCACGCGCTCGACCGCCAGCACGCCGTTGAGCACCGGCACGCCGAAGTCCAGCTGCGCGCGCATCAGGCCTTCTGCGCAACGGTCGGCCACGTGCTCGTAGTGGCGGGTATCGCCGCGGATCACGCAGCCCAGGGTGATGATGGCCGCATGCCGGCCGGCGGCGGCCAGGCGCGCGGCGACCAGCGGGATCTCCCAGGCGCCGGGCACGCGTACCACGTCGATGGCGTCCTCGCCGATGCCGTTGCCGGCCAGGCTCTGCCGCGCGCCGGCCACCAGCACGTCGGTGATGCGGGCGTTCCAGCGGCTGGCGATGATGACGAAACGGGCCGTTCCGGCCGGGCGGAGGTCGCCTTCGTAGTGGCTCATGGGGCGTAGCGATCCAAAAGGTGGGTCAGTTTACCGTGTAGGTCGCCTTCCCGTAGGAGCGGCTTCAGCTGCGATGGGATCCCCGCGGCCACGTCCCCTGCGCCTGCGATGGCGAGGGTTGTGGTTCTTCGGGACACCCCCGGCGCGGCTGAAGCCGCTCCTGCGGGAGGAGTCGTCAGGGCTGCACGGTCTCGACGATCTCAAGGCCGTAGCCGGCCAGGCCGATCTGCCGGCGCGGGGTGCCGAGCACGCGCAGCCTGCCCAGGCCGAGGTCGGCCAGGATCTGCGCGCCGGCGCCGTTGCGGCGCCACTGGCCCACGTCCTTGTCCTTGCCGGCCGGGCGCACCTCGGGTTCGCGGCGCAGGCGCGCCAGCAGCGCGTCGGAATCGCGCGGAGCCGAGAGCACCACCATCACGCCCTGGCCTTCGGCGGCGATGGCGCGCAGCGCATCGGTGGCAGCCACGCCGAAATCGTCGCGGCGCCAGTGCAGCAGGTCGGCCAGCGGGTTCTCCACCTGCACGCGGACCAGGGTCGGCGTGTCCTTGTCCGGCTGGCCCTTGACCAGCGCGAAGTGCAGGTCGTGGGCGATGCGGTCGCGGTAGGTGACCAGCTTGAACGCGCCGAACTCGGTGTCGATCCCGCGCTCGTCCACCCGCTCCACGGTGTGCTCGGTGGCCAGCCGCCAGGCGATCAGGTCGGCGATGGAACCCATCTTCAGCCCATGCTCGCGCGCGAACACTTCCAGCTCCGGCCGCCGCGCCATGGTGCCGTCGGGGTTGAGGATCTCCACCAGCACGCCGGCCGGTTCCAGCCCGGCCAGCATGGCCAGGTCGACGCCGGCTTCGGTGTGCCCGGCGCGGGTCAGCACGCCGCCGGGCTGGGCGATCAACGGGAAGATATGGCCCGGCTGGTGCAGGTCCGACGGCCTGGCGTCGGGCTTCACCGCGGTGCGGATGGTATGGGCGCGGTCGGCGGCCGAGATGCCCGTGGTCACGCCCTCTGCGGCTTCGATGCTGACAGTGAAGTTGGTCTGGAACTGCGCGGTATTGGCGCGCACCATCGGCGCCAGCCCGAGCTGCCCGGCGCGCTCGCGGGTCAGCGGCAGGCACACCAGGCCGCGGCCATGGGTGACCATGAAGTTGATGTCCGATGGCTTGACCAGCTCGGCGGCCATGATCAGGTCGCCTTCGTTCTCGCGGTCCTCGTCGTCGACGATCACCACCATGCGGCCGGCACGGATCTCTTCCAGCAGTTCGGGGACGGGGGCGAAGTTCATGCGGTGGCTCCCTGGCCCAGCAGGCGCTCGACATAGCGCGCCACCAGGTCGATTTCCAGATTGACGGCGTCGTCGACGCCGGTGTGGGCGAAACGGGTATGGGCGACGGTGTGCGGGATCAACGCCACCTCGAAGCCGGCGTCGTCGGCCTCGTTGACGGTGAGGCTGACGCCATCGACGCAGATCGAGCCCTTCTTGGCGATGTACCTGAGCAGCGGCACCGGCGCGGCGAAGCGCCAGCGCTGCGCGCGCGCGTCGTCGTGGATCGACAGCACCCTGCCGATGCCGTCGACGTGGCCGCTGACCAGGTGGCCACCGAGGCGGTCGGTCGGGCGCATCGCGCGCTCGAGGTTGATCGCCGCGCCCACGGCCAGGCGGCCCAGCGTGGTCAGGCCCAGGGTCTCGGTCGAGGCGTCGGCCTGGAACGAGCCGGCGTCGAACGCGATCACGGTCAGGCACACGCCGTTGACCGCGATGCTTTCGCCCAGCTGCACGTTGTCGAACGGCAGGCTGCCGACCTCGAAGGTGAAGCGGACATCGCCGCCGACGGGCTCATGCGCGGCCAGGCGGCCGACGCCTTCGATGATGCCGGTGAACATCAGCGCACCTCCGTGGTGGAGGCGAACCGGAAGACCGGAAGAGAAATGCAGAGGGTTTTCATGAACGTTTCCCGCGGTTGGAGAGCGAAAAACGCCACAAGGCAAACAGGCGCGCGCACGGCCGGGCCGCGCGCGGGCCGTCTTCTTTCATCCGGACTCTAGGCGGCACCGCGTTCGCGGCGTCGCCAACCGTCGGCTCCGGCATCGGACCGGATCTGCTGACCCTCGGCCGTTGCAACCCGCGCATGCGATGCATGGGTATCCGCGAGTGCAATGACTCGCGTGCCGGCCTCGGCGCTCGCGGGCTCGTGCAGGTTCCCGGGGGAACCGCGCACCTACCGCCGGTGGGGAATTACACCCCGCCCTGAAGACGTTCGTGGTTGCCGGCGAACCGGCCGGCGCATTGTACCAGCCGGCTCCCCGCGGACCTGTCTGGCGGATGGATGGCAGTGTTCCGCGGAGCGCGGCATCGCATCTGCCGGTGCATTGCCGGGAAAACCCCAGCGGGGCGTTGCCCCGCTCTACAAGGCGGTGGGGGCTGTAGCGCCGGGCGGCGCCCGGCGGGCTGGCCCGGTAATGCCCCAGCGGGGCGTTGCCCCGCTCTACAAGGCGGCGGGGCTGTAGCGCCGGGCGGTGCCCCGCTCTACGGGGCGACCGGGCGCAGCAGCAGGCGCAGGTCCTTGCCGACCATGCGCAGGTCGCGCACCTCCAGCGGCCGCGCCTGCGCCATCGACTCGATTCCCAGCCCGGCCAGCAGCGGGCGGGCGCCCTCGCCCATCAGCAGCGGCGCCATGTACAGCAGCAGCTCGTCGGCCAGGCCGGCGCGCAGCAGCGCACCGCATAGGGTCGGCCCGGCTTCGACATGGACCTCGTTGATGCCGCGCGCGGCCAACAGCGCCATCACCGCCGCCAGGTCGAAGCGGCCATCGGCGTGCAGCGGCGCGGAGGCGAACTCCGCTTCTTCCAGCGCAGGCGGCGTCAACGCCGGATCATGCAGATACAGCGTGGGCGCACCGCCTTCGCGCACCCGTGCGCAGGACAGCGTGCGCAGCCGCGCATCCAGCACCACCCGCAAAGGCGGCAGGAAGTCGCCCGCCTCCGGACGCGCGGTCAGCGCCGGGTCGTCGGCCAGCACCGTCGCCGCGCCGGTCAGGATCGCGCCGGCGCGCGCGCGCCAGCACTGCACGTCGGCGCGCGCGGCCGCCCCGGTGATCCACTTCGACTCGCCGCTGGCCATCGCGGTGCGCCCGTCCAGGCTGGCGGCGAGCTTGACCCGCACGAACGGCCGGCCACGCTCGATCCGCGACAGGAAGCCGCGGTTGAGTTCGCGCGCCCTGTCCGCCATCAACCCCACCGCCACCTCGATCCCGGCCTGCCGCAACAGCGCAAAACCGCCACCGTCGACATCGGGGAACGGATCGGCCATCGCCGCCACCACCCGCGCCACGCCGGCCTCGATCAGCGCCAGCGCGCATGGCGGGGTGCGGCCGTAATGCGCGCACGGCTCCAGCGTCACATAGGCGGTGGCGCCACGTGCGCGCTCGCCGGCCATGCGCAGCGCGAACACTTCCGCATGCGGCCCGCCGGCGCGCTGGTGCCAGCCCTCGCCCAGCACCTCCTCGCCATGGGCGATCACACAGCCGACCATCGGATTGGGCCGCGTGGTCCAGGCGGCGCGCTCGGCCAGGCGCAGCGCGCGGGCCATCAGCAGGTGATCGGTGGCAGTGAACGACGACATCGGCAAAACCTCGTTGCGTACCCGGCCCGCCGCCAACCGCGGCAACGGGCGAAGCAGCAGTGTATGCGCTGCGGGCCGGGCCCCGGCAGCGTCCGGCAGTCAGCGGTGCCCGGTCTCCACCGCCATCACCGTGATCGCCAATGGCCCCAGCTGCAGTTGGGCATGCACCCGCCAGCCCAGAGTGCGATACCACGCCACCCTCGGCGCTTCGCAGTACAGGTACAGCTCCGGCACGCCGAAGACGGCGGCCTGCGCGATGGCATGTTCAACCAGCGCCGCGCCCACACCGCAGCCACGTGCCTCGGGTTTCACATACAGCGAGGCCAGCCACGGCGACCAGCCGCGGATCTGTTCATGGTCGTCATGCAACAGGCTCACCGAACCCGACCAGTCCCCGGCGTCCATCGCCAGCCAGCTGCAGGGAATGGCATCGCGCTGCTGCGCCTGCAGCTCGGCCACGGCCTGGGCTACGGTCCAGTCCGGCAGCAGCGTGCCGAAGGCCTGCACATGGGCCGCGGCAATTGCCGGCACCAGGTCGCGCCGGTCCTGCAGATTGACGATCTTCATCGGAGCCCGACAGCCGCCGGCGGCGGCGCACCGGCCGGCATGCTAATCGTCCACCGCGTTGAACACGCCGACACCAAAGCTCTGCAGGCGTACCTGACCTTCCTGCTGCTCCAGCATCAGGCCCATCGTGTCCGAAACGCACATGCCCACCGCACACGCATCAAACAGCACCAGGTAACCGGGCCGCAGCGGTGCCGGCAAGGGCAGACGCACCGGTTCGGCCAGCCCGGGGAAGTGCAGCAGCACGGCGGTCACGGCCTGCCCCGGCAGCGGTGCCGGGAAGCGGTAGCTGTTCCCGCCCGCCAGCCTGTCTGCGGCGATCGGCTCGCCCTGCGCCAGTTCCAGCACCACCTGCACGCCGTCACTGGCCACGCCACTGACCGGGTCCAGCAGGGTCACCTGCAGCGGCGTTCCAGCCACGTGCTGCGGCGCGAACTGGGCCCGCAGTTCTTCCAGCCGCGCCCGTGCCTGCTCATCCGACGTACCGGAAAGGGCCTGCTGCAGCTGGGCGAACTGCTGCTGCAACCGGGCGCGTTCGTCGGCCAAGGCCTCGTAGGGAACCAGCTGCACGGTATCGCGCGGGCTGTCCTGCGGCTGCAGCAGCACCATGTCGTCCTGCAACGACCATCGCCCGCGCGAGCTGCGCGGTACAGGGGCCATCGCCAGCTGCAGCACATAGCCCCCGTCCTGGCTGAGCTGCAGGGTCGAGCCGGCGAATCCACCTTCGGCCACCGCATAGCGGGCAACCAGCGCCGGAGGCGTGCTGGCGACTTCCACCTGGGATGGCATCCCGGCCTGGCCCGACTCCAGTGCCGCGACGGCAGCGGCCGCCTCTTCGGCCGCCCGCATGGCACGGCGTGCCGCCTCCGCCGGCCCGGATTGCGCCTGCGCGGTCCCCGCCAGCCACAGCAACGCCACGGCCAGCCCGGCTCGGGAAAGCCGGCCCCCTTCCGATCGCATCCGCATCATCGCTTCCCCATCCTGCCCGTTCCGGGCTCAGCGCCTGCCACCCTTGCCCGGGCGCGCCTCCTGCACCTGGGGCCGTTCCAGCAGCGGCAACTGGCCGTCGTCGCTGGGGTGGTCGCGTTCCAGCTTCTCGATTTCGTCGCGGAAATCGGCCACGTCCTCGAAGCTGCGGTAGACCGAGGCGAAACGCACGTAGGCGACGTGGTCGAGCTTGCGCAGTTCGTCCATCACGAACTCGCCGACGCGGATCGACGGCACTTCGCGCTCGCCGCTCATCCGCAGCTGGTGCACCACCGCGCGCACCGCCGCCTCGATCCGCTCCTCGGGCACCGGCCGCTTCTGCAGCGCGCGGTCGAAACCGACCCGCAGCTTGCGCGCGTCGAACGCTTCGCGCCCGCCATCGCTCTTGACGATGACCGGCAGCTTGAGCTCGATGGTCTCCAGCGTGGAAAAACGCTCGCCGCAGGCCTCGCAGCCGCGCCGGCGGCGGATGGTCGCCCCATCCTCGGAAACGCGCGAATCGATCACGCGGGTGTCGGTGTGCTGGCAGAAGGGGCAGTGCATTCGAACAACCTTGGGCGTCAGGCCTTTTCGGGCGTACCAGGCGCGATCCGGCGATGGCAGGTAATACGCAGATACAGCAGATGCAGCGCAGGGACAAGCACCAACGGCCCGAAAAACAGCGCAGGCCATGGAAAACCGGTGGAAAATTCGCCGGTCCAGGCCAGGTAAACCAGCAGTACGGCCAACGGCAATGCCGCGACGACGCCGGCAATCAGCATCGACCACCACGGCCAGCGGACACGCGACAGGGTGGCCACACTGCCGACCAGCATCGCGACGGACAACCGTGCACCACCGAGCAGTCCCGCCATGCCCAGACAACCCCAGGCAGTGAGGAAAACACCGTCACCTGCCTCGATGCCGCCCATCGCCCAGAAGGCGGTACCCATGCCGGCACTCAATGCGGCCAGCAGGCCGCCCACGACCAGCGTGGGCAGGCCCAATACCACGATCAGCACCAGGAACACCCTGCGGTGCCACCGGTCGCCGATCACCCGGGTTTATCCGTAAACCGGGAACTGCCTGCACTGCAGGGTGACGTTCTCGCGAACGCCGGCGATGACGTTGTCGTCGCCCGGGTTGTCCAGCACGTCGGCGATCCAGTTGGCCAGCGCCACGCAGTCCGGCTCCCTGTAGCCGCGGGTGGTGATGGCCGGGGTGCCCAGGCGCAGGCCCGAGGTCACGAACGGCGAGCGCGGGTCGTTCGGCACCGAGTTCTTGTTGACGGTGATGTGGGCCTTGCCCAGCGCGGCTTCCGCGTCCTTGCCGGACACGTCCTTGCCGATCATGTCCACCAGCATCAGGTGGTTCTGGGTGCCGCCGGAAACGATCTTGTAGCCACGCGCGATCAGCGTATCGGCCATCGCCTGCGCGTTCTTCACCACCTGCTGCTGGTAGGCCTTGAATTCCGGCTCCAGCGCTTCCTTGAAGGCCACCGCCTTGGCGGCGATGACGTGCATCAGCGGACCGCCCTGGATGCCCGGGAACACGATCGACTGCAGCTTCTTCTCGATCTCCTCGCCGGCGCCCTTGGCGATGATGATGCCGCCGCGCGGGCCGCGCAGGGTCTTGTGGGTGGTGGAGGTCACCACGTGGGCGTGCTCGATCGGGTTCGGGTAGACGCCGGCGGCGACCAGGCCGGCCACGTGCGCCATGTCCACGAACAGGTAGGCGCCGACCTTGTCGGCGATGGCGCGGAAGCGCGCCCAGTCGACGATCTGCGAATAGGCCGAGAAGCCGGCCACGACCATCTTCGGCTTGTGTTCCAGCGCCAGGCGCTCGACTTCGTCGTAATCGATCAGGCCCTGCTCGTCCACGCCGTACTGGACGGCGTTGAAGATCTTGCCGGAGGCATTGACCTTGGCGCCGTGGGTCAGGTGCCCGCCATGGGCCAGGCTCATGCCCAGGATGGTGTCGCCCGGCTGCAGCAGCGCGAAATAGACGGCCTGGTTGGCCTGCGAACCGCTGTGCGGCTGCACGTTGGCGTAGTCGGCGCCGAACAGCTGCTTCAGGCGGTCGATGGCCAGCTTCTCGGCGATGTCCACGTACTCGCAGCCGCCGTAGTAGCGCTTGCCCGGGTAGCCTTCGGCGTACTTGTTGGTCAGCTGGCTGCCCTGCGCCTCCATCACCCTCGGGCTGGCATAGTTCTCGCTGGCGATCAGCTCGACATGGTCTTCCTGGCGCTGGCATTCGGCGGCGATGGCCTTGGCCAACTCGGGGTCGTAGGACTCGATACGGGCGTCACGCGGGAACATCTCGGCTCCTGGGAAGGTGGGCGGGGGAAGGGCCGATTGTAGCGCTTCCTTCACTGCCCCACCCCGGCCATCCCGCTCGCTCCCGGAAACAGCAAGGGCGCCCATGGGCGCCCTGCCTTTCCCGCGATCGCCGCCGGCTCAGTGGTTGAACACGATGTCGGCGATGATGCCAGTGGCGATGGCCACCATCAGCAGGTTGCCGCGGTCGTCGCGGATCCAGCGGTGGCCATGCGGCGGACGGCGCAGGTGGTAGCGGTCATAGTCGTTGACCACGTAGACCGGGCCGCCGTAATAGTTGTTGTAGCGGTAGCCGCGCTCGAAACCGTAGGGGCGGTAGGCCACGCGCGGCGGCGGGGCGTAGTAGCGGCGGTCGTTGTGGCGGGCGTCGCGGTAGCCCTCGCGGTAACCGGCGCTGTAATGCCGGCGGTCGTCGCGCCGGTCATCCCGCCAGTCGCGGCGGTCATGGCCGTTCCCACGGCCGCGATCGTCCCAGCCGTTGCGGCCGCGGTCATGGTCGCGATCGCCGGCGGCGAAGGCCGGGGCGGTGGCGCCGAAGGCCAGCAGGGTGGTCATCGCTGCGACTGCAAGTCGGTGCATCTTCATGGTGGCCCTCGCGGTGTTGATGGACGCTTCCCATCATGCTCACGCGATCTGAACGGTTTCCGGCTGGAAACGGTTACCACCGGCGCCATTCATCCGGCGGCCAGCCGCGCTCGACCGCCGGTGCCGGGCGGCTTCCCGCTATAATCGCCCATTCCCTTTTGCCTCGGGCTCGTCCGCCTTGCGGACCGGGCGCGGGCGTGCGCTACGGAGACGTCATGTCCTCGCAATACATCTACACCATGAACCGCGTCAGCAAGGTGGTCCCGCCCAAGCGGCAGATCATCAAGGACATCTCGCTGTCGTTCTTCCCGGGCGCCAAGATCGGCCTGTTGGGCCTGAACGGCGCCGGCAAGTCCACCGTGCTCAAGATCATGGCCGGCGTGGACACCGATTTCGAGGGCGAGGCCCGCCCGCAAGCCGGCATCAAGGTCGGCTACCTGGAGCAGGAACCGCGCCTGGACCCGGCCCAGACCGTGCGTGAAGCGGTCGAGGAAGGCGTGGGCGAAGTGCTGCAGGCGCAGGCCGCGCTGGACAAGATCTACGACGCCTATGCCGAGGAAGGCGCCGACTTCGACGCACTGGCCAAGGAACAGGAACGGCTGGAAGCCATCCTGGCCGCCGGCGATGCCCACACCCTGGAAAACCAGTTGGACGTAGCCGCCGACGCCCTGCGCCTGCCGCCGTGGGATGCGGTGATCGGCAACCTGTCCGGTGGTGAGAAGCGCCGCGTGGCGCTGTGCCGCCTGCTGCTGCAGAAGCCGGACATGCTGCTGCTCGACGAACCGACCAACCACCTGGACGCCGAGTCGGTGGAATGGCTGGAACAGTTCCTGGCGCGCTACACCGGCACCGTCGTGGCCGTCACCCATGATCGCTACTTCCTGGACAACGCCGCCGAGTGGATCCTGGAACTGGACCGCGGCCGGGGCATTCCGTGGAAGGGCAACTACACCGAATGGCTGATGCAGAAGGACGAGCGCCTGAAGCAGGAAGACAACCAGGAAAAGGCCCGCCAGAAGGCGATCCAGAAGGAACTGGAGTGGTCGCGGCAGAACGCCAAGGGTGGCCGCACCAAGGGCAAGGCGCGTCTGGCCCGCCTGGAAGAGCTGCAGAGCGTCGACTACCAGAAGCGCAACGAGACCAATGAAATCTTCATCCCGCCGGGCGAGCGCCTGGGCAACTCGGTGATGGAGTTCAAGAACGTCTCCAAGAGGTTCGGCGAGCGCCTGCTGATCGACAACCTGTCGATGATCATCCCGCCGGGTGCCATCGTCGGCATCATCGGTCCGAACGGTGCCGGCAAGTCGACCCTGTTCAAGATGATCACCGGCCAGGAAAAGCCGGATTCGGGCGAGATCGTGGTCGGCCCGACCGTCAAGCTGTCCTATGTCGACCAGAGCCGCGACGCGCTGACCGGCAACCACAACGTGTTCCAGGAAATCGCCGGCGGCCTGGACATCCTCAACATCAACGGTGTCGAGATCCAGTCGCGCGCCTATATCGGCCGCTTCAACTTCAAGGGCCAGGACCAGCAGAAGCTGGTCGGCTCGCTGTCCGGTGGTGAGCGTGGCCGCCTGCACATGGCCAAGACCCTGCTGCAGGGTGGCAACGTGCTGCTGCTCGACGAACCGTCCAACGACCTGGACATCGAAACCCTGCGCGCGCTGGAAGATGCGTTGCTGGAGTTCCCGGGCAACACCTTCGTCATCTCGCATGACCGCTGGTTCCTGGACCGCATCGCCACGCACATCATCGCCTTCGAAGGCGACTCGCACGTGGAGTTCTTCCAGGGCAACTACCGCGAGTACGAAGAGGACAAGAAGCGTCGCCTCGGCGACGATGCCGGCCCCAAGCGCCTGCGCTTCAAGGCGCTGAAGTAAGCAGTACCCGGACGGCCGCAGCGATGCGGCCGTCCGCTTTTCGACCCCGCCCTGCCGGACAGGCAAGCGCATGGCCGGCACCCTCGCCGCCGTGCGGGCATGCGACGCATGGCGGGGAACGGCGCGGGAGCGGCGCAGGGCGCTTCATCGCCGGCCGCAGGCAACGTGTCGCCGCGCGGCCGCAGCGCACGGCGGCCCGGGAGCTGTTTTCCGTGGGCTTGGCCGGGCTGGCGCGCAGCGACGCGCCCATCATTGCCACGGCCGCAGAATCTCCGCCGCGCCACTACCGCCCGTTCCTGCGGGGCAGCGGCGCCCGGTACGCCCGCACCCCACCCTCCGGGCGGCTTCGCCGCACGGCGGGGCATCCCGCCCGTCTGTTTCACCGAGAACGCATCCCGCCGCCACGGAGCTTCCATGTCACCGCTCGACCGCCTGTTCAAGCTCCGCCAGCACGGCACCGATGTCCGCACCGAGATATTGGCCGGGCTGACCACCTTCCTGACGATGTCCTACATCGTCTTCGTCAACCCCGACATCCTCGGCACCACCGGCATGGACCCGGGCGCGGTGTTCGTGGCCACCTGCCTGGCCGCGGCGATCGGCTCGGCGGTGATGGCGCTGGCGGCGAACTTCCCGGTCGGCATGGCGCCGGGCATGGGCCTGAACGCGTTCTTCGCCTTCACCGTGGTCGGCTCGGCCGGGCTGCCGTGGCAGCAGGCGCTGGCGGCGGTGTTCATTTCCGGCCTCGTGTTCCTGGCGCTGTCGCTGAGCGGCGTCCGTGCCTGGCTGGTGGCCGGCATCCCGGCCTCGCTGCGTTCGGCCATCGTCGCCGGCATCGGCCTGTTCCTGGCGATCATCGCGCTGCAGAAGTCCAACGTGATCGTCGCCAACGAGGACACGATGCTGGCGCTGGGGCCGCTCAATACCGTGCCGCCCCTGCTGGCGCTGGGCGGCTTCCTGCTGATCGCGGTGCTGGAGGCGCGGCGCGTGCGCGGCGCGATCCTGATCGGCATCCTCGCTGTCACCGCCGCCGGCTGGCTGGCCGGCGACGTGCAGTACCAGGGCCTGGTCTCGCTGCCGCCGAGCCTGGCGCCGACCTTCCTGCAGCTGGACCTGCCCGGCCTGCTGCACCACGACGGCGGCGCGCCCGTCGCCGTGCTGCTGCAGGTGGTGCTGGTGTTCGTGCTGGTGGAAGTGTTCGATGCCACTGGCACGCTGTACGGCGTGGTCGGCCGCGCCGGCCTGCTGGAACTGGCCGACGGCCGCAAGCGCTTCGGCCGCGCGCTTTTGGCCGACAGCAGTGCGATCGTCGCCGGTTCGCTGCTCGGCACCAGTTCCACCACCGCCTTCGCCGAGAGCGCCTCGGGCGTGCAGGCGGGCGGCCGCACCGGCCTGACCGCACTGGTGGTCGCCGCGCTGTTCCTGGCCGCGCTGCTGTTCTCGCCGCTGGCGGCGATGGTGCCGGCCTACGCCACCGCGCCGGCGCTGCTGTTCGTGGCCGGGCTGATGCTGCGCGAACTGGTCAACGTGGAATGGAGCGACCTGACCGAATCGGTCCCCGCCGCGCTGTGTGCGCTGGCGATGCCCTTCACCTATTCCATCGCCAACGGCCTGGCCTTCGGCTTCATCGCCTATGCCGCACTGAAGGCCGGCACCGGCCGCTGGCGCGAGGCACGCCCGGCGCTGAGGCTGGTGGCCGGGCTGTTCGTGCTGCGTTTCGCGCTGGAGTGAGCCCCTGAGCCATCGCGCCCGGGAGCGGCGCCGGCCTGTGCTAGCTGGCCACCATGAGCGCGAAGATCGCCACCGCCATCAATACCTGGCCGATCACCGCGAACACCAGCTCGGCGAGCAGGACACGCCATATCGTCTGCCACGCCGGTCTTCCCTGGAAGAACTGCACCAGCGAGAACACGCAGTAGACCACCGCGAACAACGCGACCCACTGCAGCAGCTGCGGCAGCCAGCGATGCAGCGAGATCAACGCCATCCAGACGACGAATGTCTGCGAGACCAGCAGCGTGGAGATCACCAGCCATTCGGGATAGTTCAGCCGGCTGTAGCGGCGGAACACCGCCCACCTCACGCCGGCCTCGATCGGCAGCAGCAACAAGGTGAAGGTGGCGAAGTTGGCGTTGATCCACCCGGCGACCGACTGGCTGGCGGCGGTGAACCGCGCCATGTGCCGCGCGGCCGCGGACCCGGCCTCCATCGCGGCGGCGGCATCGGCGTGCGCCACCGCTTTCACCACGCCTTCGCCGAGGACAAAACGGCCCAGCAGCACCACCGCCGCGGCGGTCAGGGTGACCAGCAGCAGCGGCTTGGCCTGGTTGCCGCGCCGTCCCTCGATGTAGTCGCGCAGCAGCCTGCCCGGCTGCAGCATCAGCAGCTTCAACGAATACAGCAGGCCGCGGTCCATCTGCAGCACGCCGTGCTCCAGCTCATGGCCGACGTACCCCCAGTCGATGCGCCGCGCCGGCGTGGGCTGGCCGCAGTCCGGGCAGAACTTCTGTTGCGGGCCGGCGACGGCGCGGACGCAATTGATGCAGTGGCTTTCCTCGTGCATCCCCATGCGCTGCCTGCCCTGTCGAAGGGGCGCATTCTAGACCGGCGCCCTCGCCGGCGACCATCATCGGCATCGAGGCGGGCGTGGCCGGCATGCAACGACGCAGCGCGCGCGGCACCGGGCACGCCGCACCGGCGCAGCATCGGCGGATCAGCGCCAGCGCGGCTGCAGCTGGCCGTCTGCGGCGAAGCGGTAGCGCCCTTCCGCCCAGCCGTGGCCGAACAGGCTCAGCATCTGCGCGTAATAGGCCGGGGCATCGCTTCGCTGCTGCTCGGGCGTCGGCAGGCTGGACCGGAGCGCCTGCGCCAGCGTCCGCTCGCCCTGCGCCAGCAGGTAGGGCAGCAGGGCGGCACGGAAGCCATAGCCGCCTTCGCCCTCGCCGGCTCCGCTGCGGGTATCGACCTTCTCCCACATCGCCCCGCCATCGCGCAGCCGGCGCAACGGGCCCGACAGCGCCTGCAGCTGTGCGCGGAACAGGCGGTCGCGCGGCGACAGCATGCCGGCCCACAGATAGCAGCGGATCGCGTCGTAACTGCCGACCGCGCCCTTGGCCGGATCGGCGACGAAGGCGCCATCGCGCCATGCCGCCCAGTCCGGCGCGAAGCCATGCGGCGCGGTCTGCCGCAGCAGTTCCAGCGTGTTGCCGGCCAGCGCCGCCCACGGGCCATCGCGGTCGACCGCGGCGAAACGGCGCAGCAGCGGCAGCGGCAGGTAGCTGGGATTGACCCGGGTCGCGCCGTCCTCGACGAAGCCCTGCGGGCCGGGCAGCAGCATCGGCCCCAGCCCGGGGAGGTCGACGATTTCGGTGCTCCGCACCTGCGCCAGCATGTCCTGGCCGGTGCGCGTCAGCGCCGGGCGATGCCACAGGCGGCCGGCTTCGAGCAGCCCATAGGCCAGCCACAGGTCTGAGTCGGAAGCGGGGTTGGCGTCCAGCACGCTCCAGCCGCCCTTGGCATCGCGTCCCCACAGCCATGCCGGCAGGCGCTTGCCCATGTCGCCGCCGGCGAGGTTGTTCGCGGTCCAGGCGAGGATCCGGTCGAAAAGCGCCTGGTCGTTGTCGACCAGGGCGAAGAACAACGCGTAGGACTGCCCTTCCGAGGTGCTGCGTAGATCGTCCTGGCTGCGGTCGATCATGCGCCCGTCGGCGCTCAGGCTGCTGTCGGCCAGCACCCGCCAGGCCGGCCAGCCGGCGGCGGCGCAGGCGGACGGCAGCACGCCCAGCAGCGGCGCGGCGGCCAGGGCCTGCAGCAATGCGCGGCGTGTTGGATCGGCAGGTGTGGTCATCGCGCGGATTCCAGCCTCGATTGCCCGTGATTCGTCCCCCTAGCCTTTCCGGTCGCCCTTTCGGCGGCGACCGGGTTCGAGCGGGAGCTAGCGGAATTCGCCATACGGTACCAGCGGCGAGACCGGCAACGGCAGGTTGCCCTGCCAGGGCTTCAGCGTATAGCGCAGATAGAGCTGGAAGGTGTTCGGCGAATAGTCCTGGCTGCGCTGCAGGGTGCCGGCCGCGCCCAGTACGAAGTGGTCGCCGAGCCGTCGCTCGACGGCCATGTACAGGCGGTGGCCGGTCCCGGTGCTGCTGGAATCGGCGGTGTACAGCCCGGCCGGATCCAGCGTGAGCGGGCCATACAGCGGCTGCAGCTGCTCGATCACGCGCTCGATCAGCGATGGCTCCGGGAAGCGGCTGATCGAGGCGGTGTGCGCACGGGACACGCCCAGCGAGGCGTCCACGCGCACCGACCAGTCATCGTTGCGCCAGGCTAGGCTCACCGGCACGCTCAATGAGGCATAGCGCTGCGGGCTGTAGTAGCCGCCCTGCCCCAGCGAATAGCCGCCCAGGTCGTGCGCATAGCGCCAGTACATGCCGGTCAGGCCGACGTCCACGCGCAGGTCCGGGCGCTGCACCAGCTTGTGGTACCAGCCGGCCATCGCGCGGGCGCGGTCGTTGTCCATGACGTTGCGGCCGGTCAGGCGGTGCCAGCTCCAGTTCGACCAGACGCCGTTGCGGCCGCCCTGGTCGTAGCCGAGGCTGAAGGTGACGCCATTGGCGGTGACGCCGCCCCAGACGATGCCGCTGCGCGGATCGACCGCGCCTGCCTGGGACAGCAGCGAGTTGGTCATCGGCCGCCGCGACAGCGTCGCGCCCCAGCCGAAACGGCCGAGGTCGCCGTTGACGGTGACGCCGCCGAGCCAGTTGCCGACCGCATAGCCGGCGGGCGTATGGCCGATGTCGAAGTTCCAGCGGTCGTCGAGCGTGCGCCAGCCCACCGCCAGGCCGGCGCCGGAATCCATGCGCTGGCGCAGGCGGGTGTCGCAGCCCGGCGCCTGCAGGCGGCTGCCGTCGCCGCGCAGCAGGTACAACTCGCAACTGCCGAAATCCTGGTCGTGGAAGCCGTTGGCGTCGGTCTCGAAACGACGCGCGTCCAGGTGCACCTGTTCGATCCTGGCCCAGCCCAGGCCGCCGGCGAACGGCGCGTCGAGGTGGGCGATGCGCGTGTCGCGAGAGAGCTTCGAGATGCCCGGCGTGCCGTCGCTGCGCCGTCCCGAATCCTGCATCACCGTCAGCGTCGGGTTCTGCTGCTGGTACAGCGTTTCCACATCGCCACGCAGACTGCGCCGCAGCCAGTCGTCGCCGGCCGTTTCGCGGCTGGCGCGGGTGAGCGCGCGGTCGTCGCGCGGCTGCGCCTGCTGCGGCGCGAGCAGGCCGTTCTCTTCCATCGCACGGGCATACATGTCCAGCGCCTGTTCCGGGTCGTCGGCGCGCAGCAGGCGCGCGGCATCGCGCCACACCTGCGGGTCCGGCGCGGTCTTGGCGGCCAGCACACCGCGCAGGATCTCCAGCGCCCGTGCATCGTCGTGCAGGCCGGACCATATCGCGGCAAGCTGCCGCTGCTGGCCGACGTCGCCGGGTTCCACTACGGGTGGCGCGGCGGCCATGCGCGCGCGCGCGGCCTGCAGGTCGCCGCTGTCGATCAGCGCCTGCACGCTGCCCAGTTGCGCATCCACATTGCCGGGCTGCGCATACAGCACCTGGCCGTAAAGCTGCAGTGCCTGCGCATGATCGCCGCGCAGGCGCGCCCAGTCGGCGAGCGTCAGCTGGATGTCCGCGTCCTGCGGCAGTTTCCGCAGCAGGGCGATGGCCTCGTCCTCGCGACCGGCGGCACGCAGCTCCCAGGCGCGCGCCGTGGCCTGCTGGCGATGCAGGCGCGCGGCCAGCGCGCGCATGTCGTCGCTCCACTGCGCGGAAGGCAGTTCGTCCAGCGCGGCCAGTGCCGGCGCTATTCGATCCGAGCCGGACAGGTACAGCGCCTGCGCATAGCGCGCCTCGGGCGTGTTGCCGGCCTTGCCGGCCATCTCGGCGATCACCGCGTCGGCCTCCTCGGCCGCACCGCGGGTGCGCAGCGCATTGGCCTGCGAATAGGCCAGCCACGGGTCGTCCGGCTGCTCGCGGCGCAGTTCGCGCCCCAGCTCGATGGCGGTGGCCACGTCGCCCGCCGCGAGCGCGCGCTCGCGTTGTTCGCGCAGCTTCGCCAGGCGCAGCCTGCGCAGCTCCTCTGCATAGAGCCCGCGCTGCGCCGGCGACAGGCCGGCGACGTAGCTTTCCAGCTGCGCCGGATCGGTGCGCCCGTAGAACTGCGCCAGCCTGCGCACCAGGTTCGGATCGTTCGGCGCGATGCGCCGCGCGGCCTGCAGTTCGCGGCCGGCCGCGGCATCGTCGCCGCGCGCCACCGCCACGTCGACCAGCCCGAGCTGCGCGTTGATCTCGCGTGGCTGCTGCCGGCGCGCCTGCGCGTACAGCGACTGCGCACGATCCAGTTCGCCGGCCTCCAGCGCGGCGTCGGCCTGGTCGATGAGCAGCCAGTAACGGGTGCTGGCGATCAGGTCGCGCCACTTGTCGCTGTTGCTGGTATCCGCCTGCAGCCGCTGCGCCGTCTGGAACTGTTCCAGCGCCTGCTCGCGGCGGCCCTGGCGCATCAGCGCCAACCCCAGTCCGCCCTGGAAATCGGCTTCTTGCGGGAAGCCGCGCAGGGCCTGGCGGAAGGCGGTTTCCGCCTCCGCGTTGCGGCCGGCGTCCAGCAGCTGCCCACCACGCAGCCCCGCGAGCCAGGCCGGATTGCCCACGCGCCTGCGCTGCTCGTCGTAGAGCCGGCGCGCGTCGTCCAGGTGCACCCAGCCCGGATAGCGGGCGATGAAGGACTGCAGCCGGCGCACATTGGTCGCATCGGCCTGGCGGGACGACAGGTAGTCCCATTCCGCGTCGGCGGCATAGGTGCTCGCCTCGGGGTTGCTGCCCATGCGCCCCAGGATCGCCAGCGCCTCGCCGTCGCGGCCGCTGGCGAACAGGAACTGCGCCAGCGTCTGCAGCAGCACGGTGTTGCCGGGGTAGGCCTCGTCGAGCGCAGTCAGGCGGCGGATCGCCAATGCCCGGCCGGCCGGTTCGGCGCCGCGCAGGCGCCAGTATTCCAGTCCCAGCTGCATGCCCGGCGGGTCGTCGTCGAACAGCCGGCGATAGATCGCCAGCGCTTCGGCGTTGCGTCCGCCGGTGGCCAGCATGCGCGCCTGCTGCAGTTCGGCCTGCATGTCGCCGCGGTACGCCGCCCACAGCCGTTCGCCGGCGATCAGTTCGCGGCTGCCCGCACCGATCTGGCGCAGGCGCTGCAGGGTTCCGGTGGCGTCGTCGATCTTCTGCTGCGACAGCTGCACTTCCAGGATCGCCACCATCGTGGCGCGGTCGTCCGGCGCCAGCAGGCGCAACCGCGCCAGCGCGTCCTCGATCAGCCGCTGGCGGCCGGTGGCCTCGCCGATGCGCACCTGCTGCAGCAGCCATTGGCGTTGCGAGGCGAGGCTGCCGGCCGGCGTGGGCGGCAGCTCCTGCGCGGCCACCTGGCCGATCCCGGCCAGGCCTGCCAGCAACGCCATCGACAGGGAAAGGCGGCGGGGCATCAGTGCTCGGCCGCTTCCAGCCGGCGCTGCGACACCCAGCGCAGCGCGCGCCACAGCAGGAACGCCACCATCAGCACCACCACCGTGGCCAGCACCGCCAGCAGCACCGGGTGGTCGGCCAGGTGGTACCAGAGCAGCAGCCACCACGGCAGCGAACCGACGTAGTAATGCTCGCCGACGAACTGGCTGTGGATGCCGGAGCTGCGCAGGATCGACACCGAGCCGGCGATGGCCTCGCGCTTGCCGATGTCGCTCAATGCGTCGTCCAGCAGCGCGTAGTCCGCCTCCTTGCTCGCGGCCAGCGACACGATGCTGCGCTGGGCGTGGTGCGGCGACTGCAGGCCGATGATGGCCGCGAACGGCGCATCGGCGGTGACGCCGACGCGGTTGACCGCCGCATCGGCGCCGGCGCTGCCCAGGCGGGCCTCGATCACCGCTTCCTGCGGCGAGCTCACCCGGCCGTTGCGCAGCGTGGTGCGCTGGTTGTCGATCATCAGCGAGAGCTGGTCGCTGCCGCGCAGCTCCTGCGGCAGTTCGCCGAGCATCAGCACGTCGGCGTCCAGCCGCGCGGCCTGCTTCCAGTCATCGCTCACGCGCAGGCCATAGGCCGGGTAGCCGCTCTGCACGCCGAGGCCGCCGACCAGGTTCAGCAGCAGGCCGACCTGCGCCTCGTTGGCGCGCGGCGGCATCATCACCACGGTCTCGGACAGGTCGGCCATGCGCGTGAACGGGAAGCCGCTCAGCGCGAACGCGGCCAGGTCCGGCAGGCCCATGTAGTGGTGGAAGCCGGAGAAGTCGATCGAGGAGTCCTCCTCGATCGCGGCCTGCAGGTTGGGCGGCAGCACGGTCTGGCAATGGTCGCGCTGGGCGCTGCCCATGACGCTGGCGAAGTTGAAGTCGAAGCGCAGCTGGTTGCGGTCGCCGATCTTCAGCGCGGGGATCAGCAGCTTGCCGTCGCCGGCACCGGCGTCGGAGGTCAGCACCGGCAGGCGGATCTCCTCCAGGCCCTGCTTGCCGGAACGGCGGATCAACGGGAAGCTGGAAATGAACTGGTCGTTGATGCCCACGCTCAGCCGCGATTCGTCGCTGCTGAACGGCGGCGTGTAGCGGTAGCGCAGGTTGAGCGGAATGCCCTGGTTGCGCCAGATGAACAAGTCCGGTGGCAGGTTGAGGTTGAGCACGATCGGCTGCGGCGCGATGCCGCTGGCGCGCAGCTGCTGCGGGTAGTCGAGCAGCTCAGCGAAGCGCACGGCGCGGTCGGTGCGCACCCAGTTCGGCGCGTCGTAGGGCTTGCGCGGCGCCAGCGGCTTGACCTCGTCCACCTGCACCCGGGTGCCGCGGAACAGCGCGTTGCCGGCGGCGATGGCCGACACCGCGGTCTGCAGGTCCTCGTCGTTGCGGCCCAGCACCAGCAGCAGCTTGCGCTGCGGGTCATCGGGCAGCGACACCAGTTCGATCACCGGCCCCTGCACCGGCGCATGCTTGGCGATCACCGACGGGAACCGGCCGTTGACCGCCATCACCACCGCGTGGCCCTGCGCCGGCAGCCGGTCGAAGCTGACCGGGAACCGCGCCTGCCGCCACCAGCCGGCCATGCCGCCGAAGTACGAGGCCATCAGCGCTGCCGCGCGCTGCTGCGCCACCGACGGCGAGCCGGCGAACACCACCGGCAGTTCCAGCCGCGCGCTGTCGCGCGGGTCGAAGAACGGCAGCGGGAAATTGGCCAGGTCGTCCTGCATCGCCAGCGGCTGGCCGCCCAGGCGCAAGGTGCTGTTGCTGGACAGGTTGACCCACAGCGAGCTGTGCGTCGGCTCTTCGCAGATGTCGGTGTAATGGCCGACGAACTCCAGCCGGATCTGGTTGAAGTCGGCGATCAGGCGCGCGTCCAGCGGCACCTTGGCCTGCACCGGCCGGCCGAGCTGGTCGTTGCCGATCGGCACCACGTCCATCAGCGCGTCGTTGAGGTAGACGCGCAGGTGCGAGAGCGTGGGCAGCAGCGACGGCGACGGGGTGAAGCTCAGGTCGAGCTCGGCCTCGCGCGCCAGGCGGTCGCGCCGCACCTGGAACTCGAATGTGGTGGTGTTGCGCACACCGGACAGCAGCGTGTCCTGGCGGCGGCCGAGCTGGGCCAGGGTGCTGGCGCGCTGCCAGGGCCACGCGGCGCCGGACCAGACCGTCGCCGGCGCCTGCGGCGTGGCGGCAGGTGCGGCGGGCGCAGGTACCGGCACGGCATCCGTTGCCGGGGGCGCGGCAGGTGCCGCCTGCGGCGCGCTCGAACCGTTGGCGACGGGCAGCGCCAACAGGGGCAGCAGCAACCAGCGCAGTGAAGTGGAAATGCTCATGGACGAAGCCCCGGGTCAGCGGCTGGGTCAGCCGGATAGGAAGGAAGTGGACGTTGCGGCGCGTAACTGGCCAGCCAGCGCAGCGCGCGGCGGCTCCAGTGCATCGGCCGGTCGAGATCGATGGGCGCGAAATCGCCCATCCTGCGGTAGCCCTGCCAGCCAAGCTTGAGCACGCTCCACAGGCTGCGCGGCAGGCTCATCGGCCGGTAGCCGGCGTGCCAGTTCAACCAGGCGTCGGCGCGGGCGAAGGTGCACTGCACGAACTCCACCCGCTGCGCTTCGCTCTCGAACCGCAGCAGCAGGCCCAGGCGCGCGCCGACGCTGCGCTGGACCACCGCGGCGAACGCGAACTCGCGGCGGCCACGGCCGAGCAGCAGGGAAACCCGCGTGCCAGCAGCCAACCCGCGCTCCGGCGCATGCGCCAGTTCCAGGCCCACGCCATCGTTGGAGTAGTCGTGCATGACCCCGCGCAGGGTGCGCCCGTCGGGCAGGCGCAGCGCCATCGGCAGGCGCTGGCTGACCCGGTGCGTGCGGCGCACCTGCTGCACCTCCGCCGCGACCGCCAGCGCGCCGCCGACGATGAGCAGGTTGTAGAGCACCCACAACGAACTGACGATCACCGTGCCGCGTTCGTCGGCCGGGCCATGCAGGAAGCGCCATACAGCGAACCCCAGCCCGGCGAGGTTGAGCAGCGCCAGTACCAGATAGGGCTGGGCGACCTTCCAGTCGAAGCGGTCCCCGGCCTGGGTGCCGCCCTTGTCGGTGACGTTGAATTTGCCCCTGGTCGGGCTGAACAGCGCCACCGTGGTCGGCCGCGCGATGTACCAAGCCAGCACGGTCTCGTAGACCTCGCCCCAGAACGGGCGGCGCCACTGGCCCTGGATGCGCGAATTGGTCAGGTTGGCGTGGGCCATGTGCGGCAGCACGAACAGCAGGATCGCCACCGCCGGCGCGTAGATGATGTAGACGTGCAGCAGCAGGAAGGCCAGCGGCGCGGTCAGGAACACCAGCCGCGGGATGCCGGCCAGGAAGTGCAGCATCGCGTTGGCGTAGCAGAAACGCTGGAACAGGTTCAGGCCCTTGCCCAGCAGCGGGTTGTCGATGCGGAAGATCTGCACCATGCCGCGCGCCCAGCGGATGCGCTGGTTGACGTGCGCGCCGAGGCTGTCGGTAGCCAGGCCGGCGGCCTGCGGAATGCGCAGGTAGGCCGAGTTCCAGCCGTTGCGGTGCAGGCGCAGCGCGGTATGCGCGTCCTCGGTGACGGTCTCGGTGGCGAAGCCGCCGATATCGTCGATGGCCGCGCGCCGCAGCACCGCGCACGAGCCGCAGAAGAAGGCCGCGTTCCACAGGTCGTTGCCGTCCTGCACCAGGCCGTAGAACAGCTCGCCCTCGTTGGGGTCGCGGCGGAACACGCGCAGGTTGCGCTCGAACGGATCCGGCGAGAAGAAATGGTGCGGGGTCTGCACCAGCGCCAGCTTCGCATCGCGCAGGAACCAGCCGGTGGTGACCTGCAGGAACGAGCGCACCGGCAGGTGGTCGCAGTCGAAGATCGCCACCAGTTCGCCGTCGATCTGGGTCAGCGCGTGATTGAGGTTGCCGGCCTTGGCGTGGCGGTTGTCGCTGCGGGTGATGTAGTTGACCCCCGCCTGCGCGGCGAACTCGCGGAACTCGGCGCGCCTGCCGTCGTCGAGCAGGTGGATGCGCAGCTTGTCCGCCGGCCAGTCCAGGCCCAGCGCGGCGTGCACCGTGTGCCGCACCAGCGACAGTTCCTCGTTGTAGGTCGGGATCAGCACGTCCACGGTGGGCCAGTCGCGCGGATCGGGCGGCAGCGCCGACGGCCTGCGCTGCAGCGGCCAGGCCACCTGCACGTAGCCCAGCATCAGCACCAGCCAGGAATAGGTTTCCGCGGCGAGCAGGACGATGCCGCAGGCCAGGTCGAACTTGCTGTTCCAGTTGAGCGTGGCGGTGTACCGCCACCACAGGTAGCGGCACGACACGGTGATCGACAGCACCACCAGGATCAGCGTGGCGTAGCGTCCGGGCATGCGCTTTATCAGCAGGGCGATGCCCCAGAGCAGCAGCACGAAAACAAGCTGCGCGAAATAGCTGAACGGCTGAGTGATGCACAGCAGCCCCAGGCCCAGCGTCGCCAGGCCGGCGACGATCGTCAGCCACCTCCGCGCGCGCGGCGAGAGCCCGGCCTGGAAACTCCACATGCGCTGCCATGCCGCGCTGGTCCAGACCCGCTGCGGCAGGCCGCGCAGCGCGTCCAGATAGCGCCGCCGGCCGCGGCCCGCGGCGCCGCGCAGCCCGGCGACATGGCGGCGCCGGGCTTCCGCCAGCCGGTGGCGGCGGCGGGAGGTGCGCCGCGTGATGCGGACCAGCAGCAGCCATCCGGCCTGGATCAGCATCCGCAGCGGATCGCCGAACCGCCAGCGACGGTACGGCTGCAGTTGCGGGAAGGCATCGGGCAGGCGCGGGGCCAGCGCCTGCCAGGCGGGCCCTTCGAGCCGCAGCAACCCCCAGCCCAGCGCCTGCAGCAGCCACAACAGCCACAGCGTGGGCAGCGGTGCCCGCGCCGTTTCGCGCAGTTGCGGCCAGCGCAGGTAGCACAGGCTCATCGTGCCCGCCCCTGGCGCGCGCGCTCGGCCAGGCACCACACCGCGAGGCTGACCATGTCGGCAGCGGCCTGCGAGCCGTCGGCATCGACGCCCAGCGGCAGCTTGCGTGCCAGCGCGGCAGACACGGCGGCATCCTCGTGCAGCGGTTGCGGCACCAGCGACGGCCCACCGTCGATCCACAGCTGCATCAGGTCGCGCTGCACGTCCATGGCCGGGTCGTAGCGGTTGCACAGCACCCGTCGCGCATCATCAACATGTCGCTGCAGCAGTACGTGGCAGCCCGGGTCCACTGTCGCCATCCGCAGCGGCAGGGCGCAGGCGGCATGCTGGTTGACCGCGGCGACGTGCGCGTCCAGCCGCTGCGGCAGGTCGAACAGGATCCAGTCGAACTGCGCCGCCAGCACCGGCAGGCGCTCAGTCCAGAACCGCGGCGACTGCCGCAGCCGGTCCTCGACCGCGGCCACGTCGGCATCGCTGGCCAGCCCGTAGGGCAGCAGCGCCAGCCCGGGCGTCGCGCCGAACGCCGCCTCGCGCCAGTCGCCACCCTCCAGCCACGCGCGCGCCCAGCCGCGCGTCTCGGCAGCCGGCAGTCCCAGGTGCAGGCCGAGCAGGTGGTCCGGGTTGCACTCGACCAGCAGCACCCGCTCGCCCTGCGCGTGCAGGGCGTGGCCGAGCGCGGCGGTCATCGTCGTCACCCCGACGCCACCGCGCACGCCCTGCAGAGACAGCGTCATGCTCATCGGCGCGGCTCCGCGGCCAGCTCGGCGAACAGCGGCCAACGCGCGAGCGCCTGCGCCCGCGCACGCTGCGCGGAGAAGTCCAGGTAGGGCAGCGCCGGCATCCCCAGATGTCCGCGCAGGACGTCGATGTCGTCCTGTTCCGAGGTCAGTCCTGCGTCCGGTTCGTGCGCCTTCACGGCTTGTCCTCCGGGTAGGGCGTCCAGCTCTGGCTGCCCTTGAGCTGCAACCACGGTTTGCCCTCGTAGTCGATCACCTTGGCCCCCTCGTTCTCCGACACCGACGGCGTCACCGGCAGGTTCTGCAGCAGGCCGTCCCAGTCGCGGCCGTCGGCCGGGGTCTGGGCGTTGAGCGCATAGACCCGCGCCACCAGTTCCGAGAGCGCCAGGTAGCTGCTCGGCGCGGTCACGTGGCGCGGACCGCCGGCGGCCGGAATGCCCATGCCGATCAGCTTCACGCCCGCCGGGACATGGGTGATGGAAGGGCTGGGAATCTCGCGCATGCCCGGGATCTGCATGCGGTCGCCGTGCAGGGCCGCGCCGTGCTCGGGCACCACCACCACCATGGCGCGGCGCCCGTTCTTCTCCAGCGCGTCGATGAAGCCCTGCAGGTCGCCCAGCACCATCTGCGCGCGCGCCTTGTAGTCGCTGGCCATCGCGCGCCCGTCGGCGCCGACGATGCGGTTGCCGTCATGCAGCGAGATCGTGTTGTAGAACAGCGCCACCTGCCCGGTGGATTCGGCCTGGCGGCGCTTCAGCCACCCGGTCAACACGTCCGCGTCGCGACGCAGCGGCGACTTGTCGAAGGCGATCAGCGCGCGCGGATAGTTCTCGATCGGCAGCGGCGTGGCGGCCAGGCCGCCGTACCGGGTGAGGTCGCCAATGAAATCGTCGAAGTGGCCGTCGTGGTTCATCGCCAGCTCGTTCTGGAACCCCAGCGCCTGCAGGTTGGCGAACAGCTGGCACTGTGCCGGCACCGGATCGAACAGCGCGGTATGCGAGGTCTGGCCGCAACTGGCGCGCAGCAGGCGGATGGCCGCCGGCCCGCTGTAGGAGGTGGCCGAATTGAAATCGTCGAACACCATGTCCATCCCGTCGAACAACGGGTTGTGGCGCAGGCCCACGTCATCCAGGTCGCTCCAGGCCAGCGAGCAGATGTTGAGGACGATCAGGTCGAAGGGCGCGCCGCCCTGGGCCGGGGGAAACGCGGTCTTCAGCCCGGCCTGCTGCTGGTAGAAGCCGGCCAGGTAGGCGTTGAGCGTGTCGTTGCCGGCCGGGCCACCGCGCGCCGCGGCGCCGGTTCCCGCGCCGCCCTGCGCCGTCGTCGCATCGCCCCTCCCGGCAGACTGCAGGCCGGCCGGAAGCGGCAGCGCCATCGCCGCCATGCCCAGCATGCCCAGCACGCTGAGCGTGGTGACCCGCAGCCACGGCTTGAGCAGCAGGTAGCCGAAGACCAGCAGCGCCAGCAGCGCGACCATCTGCCAGTTGATGAAGCGCCCCAGCAGCTCCATCCAGTACGAGGCCGAGAAATCTAGCACGCCCGGCTGCGCCAGCAGGCGCTCGAACGGCGGCCACCAGGTGTCCTGGTAATACAGCGCCACCGCCACCGGGATCGCGACCACGGTGCGCGCGATGCGCGCGCGGCGCCACGGCAGCGGCACCAGCAGGACCGCGAGCAGCAGCAGGTTGGGCAGGATGTGCAGGTCGAGGGCGCCCATCCAGGCGAGGATCACCTTGGAAAGGAAATACAGGTTCCAGCCGCGCAGGTCGGGCCACGCCCAGGGCGTGGAAGCCGCTGCGGGAGCGGTGGCAGCGTCGCTCATGCCTGCCTCCGCGGGGCGGCCTGGCGGCGGCGTTCGCCCACCCGCCGGAGGTAGCGTGGCGGCAGGCTGCGCCGCAGCCGCGCGCGCAGCGCCCGTAGCATCGCCCCCAGCATCACGCCCAACGGAATCATCACTACCGCACATGCAGCCACCAGGCTCCATACCTGCTGGTCGTTCATCGTTCGCCCCCCAGGCGGATCGGTCGCGGCGCCGTCCACGATGGCGCCTGCGCGACGGGCGCCATCACCGGCACCTGCCGCGGCTGCGGCGGCGCGACGCCGCCCTCGGACGCGCCCATCGCGGCCACGTCGTGCCCGACCAGACGCTGATAGCCATCGAATAATTCCCGCCAGGGCAGACGGAACAGGTTGCCCAGCGCACGCTCGATGCCATCGCTGCGGCAGGCGAACAGGAACAGCCAGACCTGGCCGGCGTGCATGCAGGCGAAATCGCCGCGGCGGCGCATCTGCAGCTGCTGCAGCGCCTGCACCGGACTCACCCCGGCCACCGGCTGCAGGACGAGCACCGCGCTTTCCACCACGCCCTCGCCCTGGTCGAGCAGTTCGCCGGCCAGTTGCCTGAACTGCACCGGGGTGACGATGCCGCCGACATCCGGCGGCCGGTGCAGGCGGATCAGGCGTTCCGGATCCTGCGGCAGGCGTCCCTGCCAGACCTGGCCCTGGATCGTTTCCAGCAGGGTCAGGAAGCGCGCCAGCGGCAGGCTGGACGGCGCCACCAGGCTGGCGCCGGATTCCAGCAACAGGCGCTCGTCGGCATAGCGCAGGCAGGGCTGCATCTCGCGCACCACCAGTTTTAGGCCGTTGCCGCGCTCGCTGCGCAGATGGAAGACGATGCGGGTCAGCGCGTCGACATCGGCATTCTCGTCGATCGACAGCACCACCGTGGCCGCCTGCGCCTGCAGCGCGCCGGCCATCAGCGCCGACCAGTTGTCGAACAGGCGCCAGGCCGGCGAGAACGGCGGCGCCCCTTCCAGCGCTTGGGCCTGGGCGAGGTAGAGGAAGCGGTCGCCGCCTTCCTGCGCCAGCACCGCGGCCATCAGGCCATCGCCGTCGGCCATCACGTGGAGGTGGAAGCCGCGCCATTCCGATTCGAAATCGCGATGCGCGAACACGCCTTCGGCGTTGCTCCAGTAATGCACCAGGTACTGCAGGGCGCCGCGATGCGGATACAACTGGGCGACACCGGCGCACAGCCGGTTGAGCGGCAGCAGGCGCGGCGCCAGCGTCGCCACCTCGCCATGGCACAGCAGCAGCACGCAGTGGCCGCCGGCGGTGGCCCAGTCGTGCAGTTGCCCGCACCAGCGCGCAAGGTGGGCGCCTTCCAGGTTTTCCAGCGCGGCGGCCGGCACCTGCACCACGCACAAGGTGCCGCGCGCGGCGGCGCAGCGCGCCAGGTCGATGGGCAGCGCGCGGACCGCCGATGGCAGGTCGGCGACCGTCGCTTCGTACAGGCGGATGCGCGCCGGGCCCTGCTCGGCCGCAAGCGGCGCGACCATCGGCGCCGGCGAGCGGCCAAGCGCGCCCACGACGGCCAGCGGCAGTTCGGCCGATCCGGCGAGGACACCGGCGGCGAACAGGTCGGCATGGGCGGCATCTGCGCAGGCGATCCAGTACACCCCGCCCGTACGCAGGCGGGTGAGTTCGTACGGCAAGCCGTCTATGGCAAGTGAAATCGTCTTCAAGGCTATGTCCCTGTCAGCGTGCGCAGCCGGTGCGCTACCGCTCTCCGTCCCTCACCCCACACGCGGATCCATGACGGGCATCACAGTTATAAACTTGACTTGCCCGTCATCTCAATGTCACTTGCTCACCACGACAGTGACACAGAACGCTTCCACAGCGTGTGTAGAACGACCAATTCATTTTTGTGAATGAATGGATGGCCATAGCCGCCCCGGTTCAGGGCGCCGGCGGCAGCCCGAATACCTGCCGCAGATAGGCCAGGTATCCCGGGTCGTCGCACATGCTCTTGCCCGGCGAATCGCTCAGCTTGGCCACCGGTTGACCATTGCAGCGCACCATCTTGATCACGATGTTCAGCGGGGTCGGTCCCAGATCGTTGGTCAGGTGCGTGCCCACGCCGAAGGCGACCTGGCAGCGGTCGCGGAAATAGTCGTACAGGCGCATCACCTTCTCGATGTTCAGGCCGTCGCTGAACACCAGGATCTTGCTCGAAGGATCGGCGCGGTTGGCCTTGAAGTGCGCCAGCATGCGGTCGCCCCAGGCGAACGGGTCACCGGAATCGTGGCGCACGCCATCGAACAGCTTGCAGAAATACATGTCGAAATCGCGCAGGAAGGCGTCCAGCCCGACCACGTCGGACAGCGCGATGCCGAGGTCGCCGCGGTACTCGCGCGCCCAGGATTCGAGCGCGGCCACCTGCGAATCGCGCAGGCGCGGCCCCAGCGCCTGGAAGGCCTGCAGGTATTCGTGCGCCATCGTGCCGTGCGGGGTCATCCCGTACAGGCGCGCGAAGTGCACGTTGCTGGTGCCCACGTACTGGGCGCCGAGCGCGTCGCGCAGCAGCGGCAGCATGTGCGCGTGCCAGTCGTGCGAGTAGCGGCGGCGGGTCCCGTAGTCGGCGATGCGGCAGTTGCCGAAGCCCGGCGTGTCGCGCAGCAGCGCGGTCTTGGCGCGCAGGCGGCGCTCGCCCTCGGCGAAGTCCGGGGTGCTGGTGTTGCGGAACCAGACCTCGTTGATGATCGCCAGCAGCGGCACCTCGAACATGATGGTGTGCAGCCACGGGCCGGTGATGTCCAGCTCGATCTCGCCGGGCACGCTCGTCGAAGCGCGCAGGTCGATGTACTTGCGGTCCAGGTGGAACAGGCCGAGGAAATCGGCGAAGTCCGGCTTCACGAAGCGCAGCCGGCGCATGTAGTCCAGTTCGTCCGCGGCGAAGCGCAGGCTGCACAGGTGGTCGATCTCGGCGCTGATCTGGTCCAGATGGCGGGCCAGGTCGATGCCGGGCGTGCGGCACTTGAAGCGGTACTGCACGATCGCCCCGGGGTGCTGGTGCAGCACCGCCTGCATCATGGTGAATTTGTAGAGGTCGGTATCGAGCAGGGACGGGATGATCATGGGCGCATTATGCGCTGCCCTCCCCTGCGCACCGCGTGCAGGCCGCGCCACGTCCGGCCCGCGCGCCGCGGCGGCGGCTGCGCCGACGGACGCGCCCGGCCTGGGCCGGACGCGTCCATGGCCGCTTATTCGTCGCCGGCGTAGGGCGAGCGCAGCGGCCGCGGCTGCTTGCCCAGGCCCGAGCCAAGGCGGTCGAGCAGGAAACGCAGGTAGAGATTGGTGCCGAACTGACGGTAGTCGCGGGCATTGTTGAACTCCATGCGCCCGCCCAGGAACAACTGCGAGGACAGCTGCCATTCGGCCGCCGCGCTCAGGTTGTAGGACACCCCGGTCTTGGTCTGGCCGTCGTAGACCGGCGCGACATAGCGCGGGGTCAGGCCCAGCAGCGCCGCCAGCGATGCCGCTTCATAGGCCTCCTGCTGCATCGCCGGATCCAGCGGGAAGTAGTCCGCCGGGTCTTCCTTGAAGTTCTGCACGCCGACGCTGGCATCGATCTGCCAGGCCAGGCGCTGCGCGGCGTCGCGTCCGTTCCAGTGCAGCGGCACGCTCACGTCCACGTAGCGCTGCGGACTGAAGTAGCCGCCGTGGCCATAGGTGAAGCCGCTGAGGTTGCGGTCGTACTGCATCGCGGTCAGGTTCAGGCCGGCGGTCAGCGACTGGTTCGCCGTTTCCAGCGCATGCACGTAGACCCCGGCGCCCAGTTCCTGGCGGTCGTTGTCGGCCACGTGGGTGCCCTGCAGGCGATGCCAGCCGAGGCTGGCGTAACCGCCGAGCAGGCCGTTGTCGAGCGTCGCCGCCATGCGTGCGCCGGTCGCGGTGACGCCACCCCATTGCAGGCCGTTGCGCGGATCGCTCACCCCGGCGAAGGACAGCAGGCTGTCGGTGACCGCGCGCCGCGAGGCTTCGCCCGACCAGGTCAGGGTGTCGCCGACCTGGCCGCGGTAGCCGAGCCCGCCGACGATGTTGGATTCGCGGAAGCCCAGCGGCGTGGTGCCGACATCGGCGCTGAAACCGCCCTGCTGGAACCCGACCGACACGCCGGCGCCGCTGGCGTCCTGCGATCCCAGGCGGCGCGCGCCGGCGGCATTGGCCACCATCGCGTACAGCGTGTCCTGGAAGGCCAGCGGGGTCTGCGAAGCGCTGCTGCCGCCGGCCAGTGCCTTCAACTGGGCCTGTTCGGCCGCGCTGAGTCCACGCAGCAGGGCGCTGTTGCCGAGGACCTGCCGGGCGATGTCGGCGATCGGCGTGTTGCCCAGGTCGCGGCCGAGCATGTAGTCCGGCAGCGGATCGGCATACAGCAGTTCCAGCGTGGCCTGGCGGCGCTCGGCCGCGGTGAGCGTGGCGTCGGTCTGGTTGAACAGCTCCTGGTAGCGGCCGTTGTCCAGCGCGCGTTCGTAGATGAGGTTGCGGGTCGCGGTGGTGGCGCCGTTGGTCAGCAGCGTCTGGTACAGCGACGATCCGACCAGGTCGTCGACCGGGGCGCGGTCGGCGGCGAGCGCGCCGGACAGGGCCAGTTGCGGACCCGCGCCGAAACGGCTGCTGGAGGCGTAGGCGGCGTCGGCGCGGCCGGCATCCAGCACGGTCGGCGTCACCGAAACCTGGAGCTTGCCGTCGCCGACGGCGAAGCGGGCTTCCAGCGGCACCTGCAGGTCGGCCAGCTGCCCCAGCCCGGCCTCGCCGTCGCGGCTGCGGTAAGCGGCACCGGCCGCCAGCGCGCTGCTGCTGTCGGCGCGCAGTTCGCGCAGTTCATCGATCACGCCGCGCACCGGCGCCGGCAGTGCGCCGGCCATCGGTGCGGAAGCCGCGGCGCGCTGCGGTACCGGCGCGGCCGCGACGGGAGCGGCGGCGAGTGTCAGCACCGGAGCCGGCAGGCCATCGGCACCGATCTGCGGCGCGGGCAGGGCCGCCGCGGCCAACGGCGCATTGCCGGCGAGCGCGGCGACGCTGGCCGGCAGCGGCGCCGGATCGGCGCGCAGGGCGACCGGCCGGGTATTGCCGCGGGTGATGCCAGCAAAGGGATTGAAGGCGCGGCCACCGCCGGCCAGGGCGGTACTGGCGCGCGGATAACCGTTGTCCAGTTGCCCGGCACCACGCGCAGCGGCGGCGATGGCCGCCTTGAAGTAACTCTCCGCGCGCCGGTTCTTGCCCGCCGAGCGGTACACGCGGCCGGCCGCGGCCAGCACTTCCGGCGACTGCGGCGCCTGCGCCAGCGCCTGCTCCAGGTACTGCTCGGCGGTCCCCAGGTCGCGCATCGCCGCGGCGCTGCCGGCGGCGGCCACCATCGCATCGACGTCGCCCGGGGCCAGCTGCAGCTGCTGCTGGTACAGCGCCAGTGCCTGGCCGTGATCGCCGGCCGCGGCATACAGGCGCGCGAGCGCGGCGATGGTCTGCGGATCCTGCGGCTGCTGCGCCAGCACCGGTGCCAGCACCTCGTAGGCGCCTTCCAGGTTGCCGAGTTCGCGCAGCGCGTCGACCTGGCGCAGCACATAGGCGCTGCGCAGCTCCTGCAGGCGCTTGAGCTGGGGCGCGGTGAGATCGGCCTCGCCCAGCTGCCGCAGCAGGGCCGCCAGTTCGGCGTCCTGGCGTGCGCGCAGCAGCACCTGGCCGTACTGCAGGCGCTCCTCCACGCCCGGGTTGCCCTGCATCAACCGCTGCGCCAGCGCCAGCGCGCGCTGCTGGCTGCCGATGTCGGCATAGGCACCGGCCAGGGCCGCCGCGATGGCGGGCTGTGCAACGCGCGCGCCCAATGCCGATTCGGTCCGGGCAAGCAGCAGCTGCGCCTCGCCGACCCGGTTGCCCTGCACCAGGGTGCGCGCCTGCGCAGCCTGCAGCTGGACCCAGGCGGTGTCGTGCAGCGCGCTCATCTCCGCATCGCGCGATGCCGCCGGAATGCGCTCCAGCGCGGCCCAGGCGCCGTTCCAGTCGTTGCGTTCGCGCGCGAACAATGCCTGGGCGAACAGTGCCTGCGGCGAGTCTTCATCCTGTGCGCGCAGGCCGGCCATGAGGCCATCGGCCTGGTCCGGGCGTCCCTGCCGCTGGTAGAGCCGGGCGAGTTCCAGCCGCAGCCACGGATCGCGCGGCTGCTGCAGCACGGCGTCCTCCAGTTCGATCTGCGCCATCTCCAGGCTGCCCGAGGCGATCGCCTGCTGGGCACGGGCGCGGGCCAGGTTGGCGCGCAGCACCGCGGCGCCGCCGGCACGTTCCTGCTGTTCCGGGGTCAACCGGTCGAACAGCGCGGCCGCCTCGTCGGCGCGCCCCAGCCGCCCGAGCAGGCCGCCCAGCCCCTGCAGCGCGCCGGCATTGCCGGCATCCAGTTCCAGCGCCCTGCGGTAGCTCGCCTCGGCCGTGGCGGCGTCACTGGCGCCCAGCAGGTCGCCCAGCAGTACATGACCGGTGGGTTCCTTCGGCTGCAGGGCGATGGCCTCGCGCACCTTCGCGACCGCCTCCGGCCCCGGCTGCCGGCGTGCCTCCTGCAGGACCAGCCAGTAGCGCGCGGCGTTGGCCGCGCTGCGCCACTTGCCGTTGGCCGACGCCGCCGGGCGCAGCAGTTCGGCGGCCTCGCCGAAACGCTCCTGGCGCAGCCGCACCGAGCCCAGCCCGCCCATCGCTTCGGAATTCTTCGGCTGCGCACGCAGCACCTGGGCAAAGCGCGCCTCGGCCACGTCCAGGGTGCCGGCCTGCAGGGCGCGGAAACCCTCGCCCAGCAGGCGCTGGTTCGGATCCGGCGCCGCTTCCGCACGCACCGCCTGGTCGCGCAGCTGCGCCTGGCGGGCGGCCACTTCGCGATCGTCCGGCTGCAGTTCGAGGAACGCCTGGAACAGCGGCGCGTCGGCGCGCGTGGCGTTGAGCCACAGCAGCGCCTGGCGCCACGCGGCACGCGCCGGACCGGCCGTGTCCTGGCGCTGGCTGAGCGTCTTCAGCTGGGCGATGCCCTCGCGCCGGCTCGGCTCGCGGTAGGTCAACACCTGCGCCAGCGCCAGCGCGGCGGCGCCGTTGTCGCGGTCGGCCGACACCAGCCGGCGCAGGCCGTCGCGCGCGCGCGCCCAGCCGTCCTGGGTGCCGGCCAGTACCTGGTAGTACTCCAGCGCGAGGTTGTCCGGCGGCCCGCCGGCGCCGAACACTTCGTCATAGGCCTTGATCGCTTCGGCATAGCGGCCGGCCGCGGCCGCGCCGCGCGCCGCCTGCAGCGATCCCGCGCCGGCAGCGGCGCCGCCGCCGGCCAGCGCCGCACGCAGCCGCGCGGTCTGCGCCGCCGACGGGTGCCTGGCCTGCAGCTGCTGCAGGCGCCGCTGCGCATCGGCGCGGCGCCCCTGGTTCAGGTCGATCATGCCCAGGCCGAGCAGCGCGTCGGGCTGCGCCGGGTCGGCCGCCAGCAGCTTGCGCCAGGCATCGGCGGCCAGGTCCTCGCGGCCCTGGTCGAGCCAGTAGTTGCCCTGGTTGACCAGTTGCTGGGTGGACGCGGCGTTCTGGCTCCATGCCGGCGCGGTCAGCACGCACAGGCCGAGCAGGCAGAGGGGTTTCAGGTTTTTGCGGAACATGTCGAACTCCACGCGGGCAGCAGGCGCCCATCGGCAGCAAAACGGAAACGGCGATCCATCCAGCCGCGCCCGAACAGCACCAGGACGCGGTCGTAGTAGCCAAGGGCGTCGGCCGCCGGGCCGGGCGCCGGGATGCGGGTGGCCTGCGCGGCGGCCATGGCCGGCTGGCCCAGCGCCGACAGGTAAGGCAGCAGCGCGGCGGAAAAGCCGGCCGGCGCGGCGCCGGTGCCGGAACCGCTGCGCGTCTGGATCTTCTCGGCGAAACCGCCCTGGGCGCGCAGCAGCCGCGCCGGGCCCGGCAACGCGTCGAGCAGCCGCGGCCGCAGCGGTTCGCCCGCATCGGTCATGCCCGCCCACAGGTAGCAGCGGATCGCGTCGTAGCTGCCCACCGCGCCCCTGGACGGATCGGCCACGAAGGCCTCGCCGTTCCAGGCGGTCCAGTCCGGCGCGAAGCCGGTCGGCGAGGCCGCGCGCAGCATCGCCACGCTGCGTTCGGCCAATCGCGCCCAGGGACCGCGCGGCTCGACCGCGGCGAACCGGCGCAGCGCGAACAGCGGCAGGTAGCTGGGATTGAGGATCCAGCGGTCGCGCTGCACGAAGCCGCGGTTTCCCGGCAGCAGCATCGGGCCGAATTTCGGCAGCTCGACCACTTCGGCGCTGCGCATCAGCCCCAGGATCTGGCGCCCGGCCTGGGCCAGCCCGGGCCGGTTCCACAGGCGGCCGGCCTCGAGCAGGGCGTAGGCGATCCACAGTTCGCCGTCGGAGGCGGTATTGGCGTCGAGCACGCGCCACTGCCCGTCGCCGGCACGCCCCCACAGCCAGGCCGGCAGGTTGAGGTCCGGGCGTCCGCCGCACAGGTGCCGGCGCGTCCACGCCAGGATGCGGTCGAACAGCACCGGGTTGTTGTCCGCCAGCGCGAAGAACAGCGCATAGGACTGCGACTCGGAGGTACTGCGCAGGTCCGGGTGGGTGTGGTCGACGACCCGCCCATCGTCCTGCACGTGCCGCTGGACGAAGCCATGCCAGTCGCGCCAGGGCGTGCCGCAGGCGACTCCGGCCGCCGGCGCGGGACAGGCGGCCAGCGCCGTCGCGGCGGCCATCAGACCGAGCACGTCGCGCCTGGACAGCATGGCCGGACCTGCCTGCTCCATGCTCAGCCGGCCACCTTCAACCGCGCGCGCGCATGCCGGCGCAGCAGCCAGCCGGCCAGCATCGCCAGCAGCAGGCACACCAGACCCACGCCCAGCGCCATCCACAGCGGGTGGTGCGCGAAGAACCAGCGCAGGGCCAGCAGCGGCGGCAGCTCGCCGACGTAATAGGTCTGGTTGCCGGCCAGGCTGCGCACCTTCTCGCCGTGCAGCAGGACCACGCTGCCCTGGAAGCCGCGCAGGCGCTCCGGATCGAACCACGCCTCGAACAGGCGGCTGACATGGCCCGGCTCGTCGGCCATCAGCGCCACCACGCTGCGGCCCTTGCGCAACGGCGATTCGAAGCCCATCAGCAGCACGTCGCCCGGTTCCGGGCGCACACCGACCTCGGCCACGGTCGGCAGGTCGGTACGGCGCGCGTCCGCGGAAAGGAACGCCGGCATCTTGTTGAACAGCCAGTCCGAAAGGCCGAAGCGGCGCACCTGCGCACCATCGCCCACAGGCATCGCCGCGGCCCAGCGCGCGAACAGCGGCTGGCTGCGGCGCGAGCCGAGCACCAGCAGGTCCTGGTCGGCGTGTTCGTCGACCTGCCGCGCCTGGATGAAGCGCGTGCGCAGCGCCGGGTAGCCGGTCGAGGCGCCCATGCGGCCCAGCAGCGCCAGCGCGTTGGCCACGTCATCGCCATTGGCGTTGTCCGGCATCACCAGCGCGCTGCCGGACAGGTCGGCCAGGCGCGTGAAGGGGAAGCCGGCATTGCCGAAGGCGGCCAGGTTCGGCATCGCCATGTAGTGCGCGAAGCCGCTCAGGTCGATGGTGGAGGAATCGTCGATCGAGGCCGACACGTCCGGGAAGGTGTTCTTGCATTCCTCCGCGCGCGGGCGGTCGAAGAAGAAGTGGAAACGCAGCTGGCTGCTCGCCGACAGCGGCCCGGTCGGCAGCAGCAGCGGCTGCTGGATCGGCATCGCGCCACGCGCGCCCAGCTTCTGCCACATCTGCCGCGGCACCGAGGTCGCCAGCGGCCGGCCGTTGAGCGGCAGCGTGGTGACGAAGGCATCGTTGATGCTGATGTTCAGCGCCGACTTGTCCGCGCCTTCGGGCAGGGTGTAGCGGTAGCGCAGGTCCACCGGGATGCCGTCCTTGCGCCACACGAACAGGTCCGGCGGCAGTTGCAGGCCGATGCGGATCAGGTCCGGGTTGTAACCCACCACGTTGAGCTCGCTGGTGCTGCGCACCAGTTCGGAAAAACGCACCGGGCGATCGCTGGGCACCCAGTTCGGCGCGTCGTAGGGCTTGCGCGGCGCGGCCTCCTTGACGTCGCGCAGGGTGGCGCTGGCGCCGGACAACGGCGCCCCCAGCGCCAGCGCGGTGGCCGCCGCGCGCAGTTCGGCGTCGTCGCGGCCCAGCACCAGCAGCAGCTTGCCGCCGGCATCGTTGGGGTTGCTGAGCACCGCCAGCGTCGGCCCCGCCACCTCGGGCAGCGCCAGCCCGGCCGGCAGGTTGCGCGGCGTCGCCACGACCACGGCGTTGCCGCGCGCCGGCAGCGCGCCGGTCGAGACCGGGAACATCGCGCCGCGGTAGCCGGCCAGCGCGCCGAACCACGAGGACACGATGCCGGCGGCCTGCAGCTGGCCATTGGCCGGCTGCCCGGCGAACACGAACGGCAGTTCGAGCCGGCGGGTGTCGCGCGAGTCGAAGAACGGCACCGGCAGCAGCGCCAGGTCGTTGCTCAGCGGCAGCGGCAGCCAGCCCAGTTCCAGATAGCTGGCGCTGTCGATGTTGGCCCACAGGCTGGTGTGGTCCGGGTCCTCGCACTCGCGGGTGTAATGGCCGATCAGCTGCAGGTTGACGCGGTTGTAGTCGGTCACCAGGCGCGGGTCGATGGCGACATCGCGCTCCACCGGCCGGCCGGCCTCCTCCACCGATACCGGCAGCGTCGCCACGGTCACGTCGTTGACGGTGACGCGAAGGTGCGACAGGTCGGGCAGCAGCGCCGGCGAATAGGTGTATTTCAGGTGCAGCGCGGCGTGGTCGACGACCTGGTCGCTGCGGATCGAGAACGGAATGCCGGCCGTGCCCTGGATGCCGCGCAGGGTCACCTCGTAATCCAGCCCCAGCTGCTTGAGCGTGGAGCGGCTGCGCTGCAGCGGCAACCCCGGCGCCGGCGGCGCGGCGGCGGCGGGCTCGGCCTGCAGGCCCGGCGGCGGCGGCATGCTGCCCAGCGTCTGCGCGTGGGCGGCGCCGGCCACCAGGGCCAGTGCGAACGCCAGCGAGGCGCAGCGCGCCCGCGCGGCGGGAATCAGCGGTGTGTGCAGGCAATGCTTCATGCGGTTTCTCCGGGAGCGGGCTGGGACTGGCCGTCGTAGCGCCCCCTGGTGATGACGAATCGGCCCAGGCGGTGGAAGCCCCTGAGGCTGGCGCGGAGCACGTCGGACAGCGAGCGCAGGAAGGTGTCGCGCTCGTGCCGGCCCCACAGCGAAACCCAGATGTCGGCGCGGGCGAAAGTGGAGGCGATCAGCCAGCGCTCCTGTTCGACGCTCAGCTCGCCGAACTGCAGGCTCAGCCCCTGCGCATCGCGGTCGTGACGCACCACGGCCGGCAGGCGGTGGCTGCGCTGGCGATGGCGCAGCTCGATTTCCACCGCCGTGTCCGGCTGTACCGGCTGCGGCTGGTCCAGGCGGATGGCCATGCCGCCGGTGGAGAAATCGACCGTACTGCACGGCAGCGCCTGGCCGTCGGGCAGGTGCAGCACCGCCTTCATTTCCAGCGGTACGCGGTGGGCGCGGCGGATCTGGCGCTGTTCGCTGCAGGTGGCGATCACCGCGCCGAGCATGATCATGTTGTAGAGGGTCCAGCCCAGGTTGAGCCAGATGGTGTTGACCTCGCCGCTGCTGTCGGCCAGCACCAGCCTGACGATGCCGGCGACCACGCCGACCAGGTTGAGCAGGAGCAGCAGCAGGTAGGGGCGCGCGATCTGCGCGTCGAAATAACTCTTGTGGACCAGGCCGCCCTTGGCGGTGACGTTGAACTTGCCCAGCCGCGGGTTGATCACCGCCATGAGCGTCGGCCGCAGGATGTACCAGGCCAGCGCCGTCTCGTACACCTCGTTCCACAGCAGGTGGCGATGCGCGCCCTGGATGCGCAGGTTGGTCAGGCTGGCCTGCGCCAGGTGCGGCAGGGCATAGGCGAAGATCATCAGCGCCGAGGCGTGGATGACGTGCGCGCCGAAGAACAGGAAGGCCAGCGGCGCGGTCAGGAAGATGATGCGCGGCAGTCCGTAGAAGAAGTGCAGCATCGCGTTGGTGTAGCAGATGCGCTGCACCAGGCTCAGGCCGCGTCCCAGCATCGGATTGTCGACGCGGAAGATCTGCGCCATGCCGCGCGCCCAGCGCGTGCGCTGGCCCACGTGCGCCGACAGGCTCTCGGTGGCCAGGCCGGCGGCCTGCGGCACCGGGATGTAGGCGCTGCGGTAGCCGGCGCGGTGCAGGCGGATGGCGGTATGCGCGTCCTCGGTCACCGTCTCCACCGCGACGCCGCCCACTTCCTCCAGCGGCGCGCGCTTGATCACCGCGCACGAGCCGCAGAAGAACGTGGCGTCCCAGGCGTCGTTGCCGTCCTGCAGCAGGCCGTAGAACAGCTCGCCCTCGTTGGGCACCTTGCCGAAGGTGCCCAGGTTGCGCTCGAACGGATCGGCGGAGAAGAAATAGTGCGGGGTCTGCACTACCGCCAGCCGAGAGTCGTGCAGGAACCAGCCCATCGACATCTGCAGGAAGGAGCGTGTCGGCACGTGGTCGCAATCGAAGATGGCGACGTATTCGCCGTCGCTCTTCTTCAACGCGGCGTTGATGTTGCCGGCCTTGGCGTGGTTGTTGTTGGTGCGGGTGACATAGTTCACCCCCACTTCCTCGCAGAACTGGCGGAACTCCTCGCGGCGGCCATCGTCGAGCAGGTGGATCTTCAGCTTGCCGGCCGGCCAGTCCATCACCGTCGCCGCAAGGATGGTGGTGCGCACCACCGACAGCGGCTCGTTGTAGGTGGGAATGAACACGTCCACCGTCGGCCACTGCGACTGGTCCTCGGGCAGCGGCAGCGAACGGCGGTGCAGCGGCCACGCCACCTGGAAATAGCCCAGCACCAGCACCACGAACGCGTAGACCTCGGCCATGACCAGGCCGAAGCCCAGGGTCAGGTCGACCAGGCTGCCCATGCCCATGGTTTCGGTCAGGCGCCACCACATGTAGCGGCTGGACATGACCAGCGACAGCCCCATCAGCACCAGCGGCACGATGCGGTTGCTGGCGCGGCGCAGGCACAGGCCGATGACGAACACCGCCAGCGAGAACAGCAACTGCTGCGCCACGTTCAACGGCACGGTGACGACGAAGGCGATGAGCAACACGCCCACCAGCACCAGTGCGGCCAAGGCAATGCGGGCCAGAGCCTGCGAGCCCTCGGGTCTGATCGAAAGTCTCATGGTTTACCCCTCTGCGCCGCCCGGTCGGGGCGGCCATGCCGGTCCGGGCCCGCCTCCACGGCGTCCCTCCCCGGCGTTGGAGCCCCTTCGCCTACTGCCCGCGCAGCCGGATCAGGGGACTGTCATCCGCGATGGCTCCGCCGGTCTCGGCAAGCCTGCGGAACAACTGCGACAGCGGCGTGTCCGCCGCCACGGCGGCGCCGGCAGCCGGCGTCGGGGGCATACCCGCTTCCTGCGGGACCAGCACGTCCGCCGCCGCTTTGGCCGGTCGTGCCGCCGCCGTGGGCTGGGGCAGGGCGGCCTCGGGGAAATCCCGGTACTCCGGCCTTCCCTTGCCGTCGCCAAGCTTCATGAACAGCCCCGCCACGTCGTCGTCGCATCCCGGGGGGCCCATCGAATGATCTCTGCTCATGCCACACACACCTTTTCCATCGTCAGAACACCCGCGCAACGGTGAAGATCGAAAGGTCGCGGTTCTCCGTCGCCAGGTGGCGGACGTCGAGAACGGCCAACATGCCGGCAGCGCGCAGCCAATGACGGTAGGCGCCTTCGAGGAAGCCGTGCTGCCAGCCGTTGCCCGGCCCCAGCGCCACGGCAAACGGCGAACAGGCATGCACGATGCGCAGCTGGTCGTGGCGTTCCTCGAACGCCGCCCATCCCCACTCGCATTCGCTCCAGACGGCATTGACCGACGCCTGCAGGGCCTCGACCGTGGCTGCGGGCGGCAATGGATGGGCGTCGGCAAAACGCTGGCCGATACGCGCCATGAGGCGTGCCGACTCTTCATCCGGCAGCGCCTGGCCGAATTCGGCCGCCATCGCGCGCAGGAAACCGCGCCACTGCCGGGCACAGGAACGGTCGCGGTAACCATCGAGCAACTCTGCCGGATTCACCGGATCACTCCCTTGTGCATCACTCCCTCGTGCACCGGCACCTTGCCTACGCTGCCCATCCCGCCCTCTCTCGCGAACCACAAAAAAACAATTGCGGATTAGATCACACTTTCATTTCCGGCCCATGAAGCAACCAACGCGACAGACCCATGCCGCCGCGCCATCATTTTCCACGGGGATGGCACAGCTAAACACACGACCGTAAGAGAACCCCGGCCAGATGGCGCCGCCTTTGCGCGATGGCACCGGAAATGCCGCAGAGATGAAGCTGTCGCGCCGGTACGGGCCGCGGCCCGGCCAGGAAAGCCGGCTATCGGCGGCGCAGCAGCAGCCTGGGAACCTGCACGGCCGCATGCGCCCAGATCGCGCACCACACCGCGGCGCGCACCGGCAGACCGCGCCGCGGCGCCTCGAACTTGCGGAAATAGCGCCACAGCCCGCGATGCTTGTGCCATTCCACGAAGAACGGCCGCGCGCGGCTGGACACCCCGCGCACGTGCAGCACCGCCAGTTCGTTGGCGACGGCCACCATCGCCCCGGCCTCACGCGCGCGCCGGCACAGGTCCAGGTCCTCGGCATGCAGCCGGTAGCCCCCATCCCAGCCGCCGATGCGCTCGAACAGCGCGCGCGGCATCAGCAGCAGCGCGCCGGACAGGGCCGGCACCGGCTGCAGCGGCTGCGCCGGATCGGCGGCCACCGCCAGCCGCGCACCAGCCGCCGGATTGCGCAGCATCGCAGCGAAGTCGGGATCGCGGCGGCGCACCGCGGCGTCCGGCCGCCCCTGCTCGTCGACCTGCTCGACGCCGAGCAGGCAGTCGCCCAGCGGCAGGCCGAGATCGCGCAGGCGCGCCAGCGTATCGGCCTCGACCATCAGGTCGGGATTGACGAAGGCAAGCCACGGCGCGTCGCTGTCCCACGCGCCCTGGTTGCAGGCGGTGGCGAAACCGGGATTGTCCGGATTGGCGATGAAGCGTACGCGCGCATCGGCCAGGGCGTGGCGCTGGGCGATGCCGAGCGAGCCATCGCCGGAGGCGTTGTCCACCACCCGGATCTGCGCCACGTCGCGCGCACCGCGCAACCGCTGCAGGCACTCGTCCAGCGTCGCGGCGCTCTGGTAGCTGACGACGACGACGGCGATGGACGCGCTCACGGCAGCGCCTCCGCCGGCGGCTCGCCGCCATCGCCGAACAGGTCCGGTTGCCGCGCCGGCATCGCCGCCTGCTCGCACAACGCGCGCAGGTGCTGGCGATGCGCATGCAGCGGGTCGTCCATCAGGAAGCCGGCCAGGCGTGCGGTCCAGGTCGGCCAGCGGCTGGCCAACACCTCCATGTCGCCATCGGCGGGCCGGCCTTCGTCGTGGCGGCCGACGAAGGCGTTGTCGCACAGCACGTTGCGCCAGCCCAGCCCGCTCATGCGCAGGCTCAGGTCCACCAGTGCGGCATACCAGGATGCGCAGCTGCTCGTATCCAGCCCGCCGGCGCGACGCCGCGCGCTGCCGCGGATCAGCACCGCATGGGTGACGGCCGAGGGCAGTTCCGGATGCAGCAGCGGCATCGACGCGCAGGCCCGTACCAGCCGCGCGGTATCCGACGGCAGGGGATTCAATTCGCCCGCGCGCGGCCAGGCCACGGTCTCGCCGGCATTGCTCCACGGCGTGGCGGTGGCGATGGAGGCATCGCGCGCGAGGCAATCGGACAGCTGCTGCAGCCAGCCCGGCAGCGGCAGCGCATCGGGCGCCAGTACCGCCACGTCGGCGTCGCCGCAGGCCTGCAGCATTTCCTCCAGGTGCGCCGATTCGCCGATGGCGCGCGGCCGGCGCGTGTATTCGGCCTGCAGCTGGGTGCGCGCCAGCCACGGCTCGATCACCGCCTGCACGCGCGGCCCGCCCTGCGCGTCGTCGGCCAGCCAGATCGGCGTACCGGCCGGCGTGGCCGCTTCAAGCGCCGCCAGGCAGGCATCGAGCGCCGCGTCGTCCACTCCCACCGGCAACAGGATCACCGGCAGGGTCATGCAGCGATCCCGGCATGGGGTGGAACGGATGGTGCGGAAGTGGTCACGACCGGCGATTCCCTGGTACCGACGCACCGGACTCTAGCAGCCGCCCGGAACGGCGCGCACCCGTAGGAGCGGCTTCAGCCGCGAGGAGGCTTTCAAGCATATGCCGCGTTCAACACCTGCGCGGCACTGCGGCGAATGCAGCGGGACAGCCCCATCGCGGCTGAAGCCGCTCCTACGGGGAGCAAGGCCGGGCATGCGGCTTTCCGCAGGCCCGGCGCCGGCACGGCCGGATCAGCCGCACCACACCCGCGCGTTGCGGAACATGCGCAGCCATGGCGAATCCTCGCCCCAGCCCTTCGGCGCCCAGCTCAGGTTGAGCGTGCGCGGGGTGCGCTCCGGGTGCGGCATCAGGATGGTGACGCGGCCGTCGCGGGTGGTCAGGCCGGTGATGCCGTCCGGCGAGCCGTTCGGGTTCAGCGGGTACTGCGGGTCGGCCTTGCCGTCGCCATCGATGTAGCGCAGCGCCACGTCGACCGCGGCCTGGTCCACCGCGCTGTCGAACTCGGCGCGGCCTTCGCCGTGCGCCACCGCCACCGGCAGCCGCGAGCCGGCCATGCCGCGCAGCAGGATCGACGGCGACTCCACCACCTCCAGCAGCGCGGTACGGGCCTCGAACTGCTCGCTGCGGTTGCGTAGGAACTTCGGCCAGTGCTCCGCACCGGGAATGATGTCCTTGAGCTGGCTCATCATCTGGCAGCCGTTGCACACGCCCAGGGCGAAGGTGTCCGGGCGCGCGAAGAACGCGGCGAATGCCTCGCGCAGCGCAGGACGCTCCAGGATCGAGGTCGCCCAGCCGCGGCCCGCGCCCAGCACGTCGCCGTAGCTGAAACCGCCACAGGCGGCGATGCCGCGGAAATCGGCCAACTGCACGCGGCCTGCGATCAGGTCGCTCATGTGCACGTCAAAGGCGTCGAAACCGGCGCGCTCGAAGATGTTGGCCATCTCGATCTGGCCGTTGACGCCCTGCTCGCGCAGGATCGCCACCTTCGGCCGCGCGCCCGTGGCGATGAACGGCGCGGCGACATCCTCGGCCGCGTCGAACGCCAGCTTCGGCTTCAGCCCCGGCGCATTGAAGCTGCGCGCGACCGCGCGTTCCTGGTCGGCCGCTTCCGGGTTGTCGCGCAGCTTCTGCATGGCGTGGGTCACCGACCACCAGGCGTCGAACAGTTCTTCCCAGCGCCATTCGACCAGCGTTTCGCCTTCCAGCTGCACGCGCACTACCGGCGCGGTGGTCGGCCGTGCGATGCGCTGCGCGCACTCGGTCAGCGCGTGGCGCTCGACCAGGTCGGCGAACGCGGCGCGGTCTTCGCGGGCGATCTGCACCACCGCACCCAGTTCCTCGTTGAACAGGCTGCGGAACGGATCGTCGCCCCAGGCGTCGAGCACGATGTCCAGGCCCAGGCGCGAGGCGAAGGACATCTCGCACAGCGCGGCGAACGCGCCGCCGTCGCTGCGGTCGTGGTAGGCCAGCAGCAGGCCGGCTTCGCGCGCATCGCGGATCAGTTCGAAGAAGCCGCGCAGGCGCTCGGGATCGTCCAGGTCCGGCACTTCGCCGGCGAAGGCCGGCAGCGCGCTGTGGTCGGCCTGGGTCTGGGCCAGGATCGAACCGCCCAGGCGCTGCTTGCCCGCGCCCAGCCCGATCAGCCACAGCTCGCTTTCGGTATCGCGGTCGAGCAGCGGGGTCAACTGCTGGCGCGCATCGACCACCGGCGCGAACGCCGAGATCACCAGCGACACCGGCGACACCGATTTCTCGGCCTTGCCGTCGGCCTGCCACTGCGCCTGCATCGACAGCGAGTCCTTGCCCACCGGGATGCTGATGTCCAGCTGCGGGCACAGCTCCATGCCCACCGCCTTGACCGCGTCGTACAGCAGCGCGTCTTCGCCGTCGTGGCCGCAGGCGGCCATCCAGTTGGCCGACAGCTTGACCGTATCCAGCGAGGTCACCGGCGCGGCGCACAGGTTGGTGATCGCTTCGCCCACCGCCATGCGCGCCGAGGCGGCGGCGTCCAGCAGGGCCAGCGGGGTGCGCTCGCCCAGCGACATGGCTTCGCCGGCCCAGGTGTCGAACCCGGCCAGGGTGATGGCGACGTCGGCCATCGGCAGCTGCCACGGGCCGATCATCTGTTCGCGCGCGGCAAGGCCGCCGACGCTGCGGTCGCCGATGGTGACCAGGAAGCTCTTCGATGCCACGGTCGGGTGCGCGAGCACGCGCAGGCCGGCGTCGTGCAGGTCGATGCCGGCGGTCTTCAACGCCGGCCAGCGCGGCGCGGCCGGATGCGCGGTATCGCGGTGCATCTTCGGCGCCTTGCCGAACAGCACGTCCATCGGCAGGTCGATCGGCGCGTCGGCCGGGACGTTGCCCGGGGTCGCGCCGTAGGCCACGACCAGGCGCTCCTCGGCTGTGGCGATGCCGACCGCGGCGAACGGGCAGCGCTCGCGCGCGCAGATGTCGGTGAACTCGGCCAAGCGCCCGGCCGGGATGCCCAGCACGTAGCGCTCCTGCGACTCGTTGCACCACAGTTCCAGCGGCGACAGCGACGGGTCGTCGGTGGGCACCTTGCCCAGGTCGATCACGCCACCGACCCCGGAATCGTGCAGCAGTTCCGGGATGGCGTTGGACAGGCCGCCGGCGCCGACGTCGTGGAAGAACTTGATCGGGTTGCCGGTGCCCATGGCCACGCAGCGGTCGATCACTTCCTGGCAGCGGCGCTCCATCTCCGGGTTGTCGCGCTGCACGCTGGCGAAGTCGAGGTCCTCGGCGCTCTCGCCCGAGGCCACCGACGAGGCGGCGCCGCCGCCCAGGCCGATCAGCATCGCCGGGCCGCCGAGCACGATGACGATGTCGCCGTCCTGCAGCTTCAGCTTGTCCACCTGCACGCGGTCGATCGCGCCCAGGCCGCCGGCCAGCATGATCGGCTTGTCGTAGGCGCGGGTGATGCCGTCTTCCGGCAGCTCGAAGCTGCGGAAGTAACCGAGCAGGTTGGGGCGGCCGAATTCGTTGTTGAACGCGGCGCCGCCGAGCGGGCCGTCGAGCATGATGTCCAGCGCCGGCGCCATGCGCGGATTCAGCGCGCGCGGCGCCTCCCACGGCTGCGGCAGGGTCGGGATGCGCAGGTGCGAGACCGAGAAGCCGGTCAGGCCGGCCTTGGGCTTGCCGCCGCGGCCGGTGGCGCCTTCGTCGCGGATCTCGCCACCGGCGCCGGTCGAAGCGCCCGGGAACGGCGCGATCGCGGTCGGATGGTTGTGCGTCTCCACCTTGATCTGGAACGCGCTGGGCACCACCGCTTCGCTGCGGTACTTCCCGCTGGCCGGATCGGGGCGGTAGCGCGCGGCCGGCTCGCCTTCGATCACCGCCGCGTTGTCGCTGTAGGCGCTCAACGTGTGCTGCGGGGTCTGCTGGTGGGTGTTCTTGATCATGCGGAACAGCGAGCGGTCCTGCTCGCGCCCGTCGATGGTCCAGCTGGCGTTGAAGATCTTGTGCCGGCAGTGCTCGGAATTGGCCTGCGCGAACATCATCAGTTCGACATCGGACGGATCGCGGCCCAGCTCGGCATAGCGCCGGCGCAGGTAGTCGATCTCGTCGTCGGCCAGGGCCAGGCCCAGGCGCTTGTTGGCCGCTTCCAGGTCGGCCAGGGCGATGCGCTCCAGCTGGCCGCGCGCCGGGCTGGTGAACAGCGCCTGCGCCTGTTCGATGCCGGTCAGCAGCGACTGCGTCATCGCATCGTGCAGCAGCCTGGCCACGGCGGCCTGCTTTGCCGGGTCGGACGGCCAGCCGGCCAGGTCGATGCGGGTTCCGCGCTCCACGCGCTGGATCGGCAGGCCGGCGCCGCGCACCAGCTCGGAGGCCTTGCTCGACCAGGGCGACAGCGTGCCCAGGCGCGGCACCACATAGCGCGAGACCGTATCCGCGGCGGCGGCGGCCGGCTGCGGCTGGCCCTGCAGGATGCGGCCCAGCACGGCCTGGTCGACGGCCGCGGCATCGGCGGCCTGGATGAAGTAGACGTGCCAGGCACCGGTAATGCGCAGATCGGCGGCGATGGACTGCAGGCGGGATTCAAGACGTTCGCGGCGGAACGGCGAAAGGGCGGCTGCGCCCTCGAGGACGATCATGTCCGGGAGACCATGGTGGGAGTCGGGCCCGCCATTGTACCGGAGCGAGCGCCGCGGGCTGGAACCGGCGACGGCATGCCGCATCGCCGCGGCGGGAACAGGGCCCGGATTGCGGAGGCGGGGCATGCCACCGGTGTTTTACCGGGAAGGCTTCAGCGGGGCGTTGCCCCGCTCTACAAGGTGAGGACGCGCAGCGGCTCTGTAGCGCCGGGTACCGCCCGGCGGGCCTGCATGGGAATGCTCCGGCCTGCAAGGACGGCGATGGGCCATGCCCGCCACCCGCCCGGGGAACGGTGGCTGGCGATGGCGGACATGAAAACGGCGGCCTCGGCCGCCGTTTCTGCCTCAGGGGCTGCCGGACGCGCCGGGAAGCCGTTCCAGCGCCGCCTTGAGCTGCGCCGGCGGCAGGTAGCCGCCCAACTGGGTGCCGTCGGCGGCGAAGATCGCCGGAGTGCCGCTGATGCCCAGCTGCTGGCCGACGTTGTACTGCATCGTCACCGGGTTGGTGCAGTTCTTCGCCTCCACCGGGCGGTCGGACTTGGCGGCGGTCAGCGCCGCCTTGCGGTCGCTGGCGCACCACACCGAGATCATGTCGGTATGGTCCTTGCTGCCCAGGCCCATGCGCGGGAACGCCAGGTACTCGACGGCGATGCCCTGGCGGTTCAGTTCGGCGATGTCCTGGTGCAGCTTGCGGCAGTAACCGCACTCGATGTCGGTGAACACGCTGATGGTGTACTTGGCGTTCGGCGGCGCGAACACGATCCGGTCCGAATGCGGCAGCGTGGACAGCAGCTTGCGGCGGTAGGCCAGCAGGCCTTCGCTGGTGGCCAGCGCGCGCTTGCCGATGTCGTAGGGCTGGGCCTGCAGCAGGAAGCGGCCGTCGTCGGTGACGTACAGCACCTGGCCGGACACCACCACCTCGCGGAAACCGGCGAACGGTGCGGCGCCGATGTAGTCCGGGCTGAAATTCGGATCCAGCTGCTTGAGCGCATCGCGCACCCGCTTCTCGACCGCGCCATCGCCGGCGGCCGGAGCGGCGGCGGTGGTGGTTTCGGGCGCCTTCGACTGCGCGCAGGCGGTCAGGCTGATCGCGCCCAGCAGCGCGGCGATGGCGATTCGGAGCATGGGGATTCCAAGGGGAAAGAGGCGGAAAGCGTGGCGATTCTCGCATACCCGCGGATCGGGACGTTCAGCGCGGGGTGGGATTGGCGGCGCTTGCCGCAGGGCCCGCGAACAGCGCGACGCGACTGCACGCGGCGCGCCAGAGGCCTGCAAGGATTCCATTGCCGGCGCAGCGTCCCACCGCCGTAGAGCGGGGCAACGCCCCGCTTGAGCCCTCCCGGGCAGGCCCCGCCGGGCGATGCCCGGCGCTACAAAGCCGCCGCGCCCCCTCTCCTTGTAGAGCGGGGCAACGCCCCGCTGGAACATTCCCGGGCAGGCCCCGCCGGGCGATGCCCGGCGCTGCAAAGCCGCCGCGTCCCCTCTCCTTGTAGAGCGGGGCAACGCCCCGCTGGCGCCTTCCCGGGAAGGCCCGCCGGGCGCCGCGCAAGCGCGGCCGCTCACCCCCTCGGGTGGTGCCTGCGGTGCAGCTTCTGCAGATGCTCGCGCGCGACCAGGGTGTATATCTGAGTGGTGGACAGCGAGCTGTGGCCGAGCAGCATCTGCAGCGCGCGCAGGTCGGCGCCATGGTTGAGCAGATGGGTGGCGAAACTGTGGCGCAGGCCGTGCGGGCTGATCCGCGCCGGGTCGATGCCGGCCACCACCGCGCAGGTCTTCACCAGCAGCCAGAACTGCTGGCGGGTCAGCGGCTTCTGGCCGCGGGTCAGGAACAGCGGCACCTGGCCGTGGGCCGTGGCCTGCACCGGCCGGCCCGCGGCCAGCGCCGGGCGCGCATCGGCCAGATAGCGTTCCAGCCAGTGCCGGGATTCCTCGCCCAGGGGCACCAGCCGCTCCTTGCTGCCCTTGCCGGTCACCCGCAGCACGCCCTGGCGCAGGTTGACGGCGTTGGCCGGCAGGTCGACCAGTTCGCTCACGCGCAGCCCGGCGGCGTACATCAGTTCCAGCATGGCGCGGTCACGCAGCCCCTCCGGCGTGGCGACATCCGGCGCTGCCAGCAGGGCCTCGATCTGGCTTTCGGCCAGGGCCTTGGGCAGTGGCCGCGGCAGCTTGGGCGGCTCCAGCAGCGCGGAGGGATCGTCGCCGCGCTCGCCGCGGCGCAGGCAATCGGCGAAGAACGCGCGCAGCGCAGACAACAGCCGCGCGTTGCTGCGCGGCGACCAGCCGTGATGGGTGCGCCAGGCCAGATAGTCGAACAGGCCTGGCCGGTCGATACCGGCCAACAGGCTTCCCTGCGCCGATGAAGCCGCCCCCGGCGCAGCGGCACCGGTTCGCGGAGCGGTTGTCCCCGCCCTCCCTGGCCGTTCGCCCGCCGGCGCACGGACCGATGGTTCGCAGGCGCGCCCGTTCGCCCAGCGCGCCAGTCCTTCGAGGTCCCTGCGGTAGCTGTCCAGCGTCGCCCGCGCCAGCCCCTGCTCGGCCCAGATCGCGTCGAGAAAGCGCTGGATGCGGTGGCCGTCCTCCTCGCGCAGCGGTGGCAGCTGCATCACCAACTGGCGGCGTTCGGCGGCGGTGGAAAGCGGAGTCATCGTGCGAAGGATAGGCATTGCCGGCGCCACTGCCCATCCACATCGCGCACGCCAGCCCGTATGCTCGCGCGATGAACGCAGACGCCGCTTCCCCGTCCCGCCCTTCGCCGCTGCTGCTGCGCCGGTTGCTGGCGATGCTCTACGACCTGTGGCCGGTGCTGGCGCTGTGGATGCTCGCCGCCGTGCCGTTCACCCTGCTGGACGTGGCCGCAAGCGGCAACACGCACCACAACATCGCCCCGTACAGCCCGCTGCAGTGGCTGTTGTGGCTGTGCTGCTGGGCGGTGGCGGGCGTGTATGCGACGGCCAGCTGGAAGCGCGGCGGGCAGACGCTGGGCATGCGCCCGTGGCGGCTGCATGTGCGCGGCGCCGACGGCACGCCCTCGATGGGCATGCTGTGGAAGCGCTACGCGGTCGGCACGCTGTCGCTGCTGTGCGGCGGGCTCGGATTCTGGTGGGCGCTGTTCGACCGGGAGCGGCTTACGTGGCACGACCGACTGAGCAACACGCGGCTGGTGCGCCTGCCCAAACAGGAATAAGCCCGGCGCTTCGTTCCACAGGCGCGCGGCGGCACGGCAGGCAAACCGGTTCATCCGGTTTCCCGTAGCGCGGCATGGGCGCTTGATCGCCCCCCATCCGCTGCCACGGGTGACCAGGCATGACGGGCACGCGCCCGGTGCGGCGGGAGAAATGCTCAACCCACAGGAGCGGCTTCAGTCGTGAAGGGGCTTTCCGGGGCAGGCCCTGGTCGCGACTGAAATCGCGCCTACAGGGAGCGCACTTCGCATGCGCGCGGCGGACGGAGGTCAGCTCGACCTGCGCTTGAACAGCCAGCCGGACACGGCCAGCATCACGATCGGCGGCAACGCGTAGGCGATGCGGTAGTCGAACTTGAGCGCGCCGGCCATGCGCCCGAAGAACATCTGCAGCAGCAGGAAGCCCAGCGCGAACAGCATGCCCAGGAACAGGCGCTTGCCCATGCCGCCGCTGCGCAGCGAGCCGAACGCGAACGGCACCGCCGCCAGGCACAGCGCCAGCACGTTCACCGGATAGAACCAGCGGCTCCAGTAGGTGTCCTCGTAGTCGCGCGCATCCAGCCCGTTGCGCTTGCGGTACTCGATGCTGGTGCGCAGTTCGGCCGCGGTCAGGCTGCGCGGCTTGGCCAGGCCGGAGGCCAGCGCCGCCGCGTCCAGCGCCGAATCCCAGCGTTCGCTGGCGACCGTCCGACGGGTGGCCGAGCGCTCGCCGAAGGTGTCGTGCCGCACCTGTTCCAGGGTCCAGCCATCGGTGTCGTGGCGCGCGGTGACCGCGTAAGTCAGGCTGGCCAGGCGGCCGCCGGCATCCAGCCGGTACAGGCGCACGTCGTGCAGCAACAGGCGCGTCCCGCCTTCGTCGGTGAGCTGTTCCTCACCGTTCTGCGCATTGAGGAAGGTATCGCCCTCGCGCGCCCACAGCCCGGAATAACGGGCCACGGCCATGTCTGTATTGAACTTGGCGCTGGCCTTGAGCGCATCGGCCTTTTCCTGCGCCCACGGCGCCAGGGTTTCGCCATTGACCACCATCATCGCGGTCAGCAGCGACAGCGCGATGGCCACCGAGAGCGCGATGCGGCGCCGCGACAGGCCGATCGCGCGCAGGGCGGTCAGTTCCGAGGTCGCGGCCAGCTGGCCCAGCCCCATCAGCGCGCCGATCACCGCGGCCATCGGGAACAGCGTGTAGGCGCGGCGCGGCAGGGTATAGGCGGTCCAGGCCACGGCATGGCCGAAGGTATAGCTGCCGGTGCCGATGTTCTTGGCCTCGCCGGACAGCGACAGCATCGCGTCCAGGCCGGTCAGCACCGCCCAGGTCAGCAGCACCGTGAACAGCACGGTGCGGCCGACGTAGAAATCGTGGATGCGCGGGCTCAGCATCATGCGCGGCCCCGCTTGCGGCGCGACAGCCGGCCATCGCGGAAATACATCCATGCCGCCAGCGCCAGCAGCGGCACGGTCAGCCACCACATGCCCAGCGCCGTCGGCAGCTTGCCGGTGGCCAGCCATTGCCGGCCGCTGATCATCAGGCTGATGCCCACGACATAGCCCAGGAAGGCCAGCATGATGCTGCCGTAGCGCTGCTGCCGCGGCGTGCTGCGCGCCAGCGGCAGGGCCAGCAGGGCGAAGGCCAGCGCCAGCAGCGGCGGGGTGATGCGCCAGTGCAGCTGCGCCTGCGCCTCGCGCCGGTCGTCGCCCAACAGGCGCAAGGTCGGCAGCACCTCGGGGTCGTCCTGCCCGCGCGGCTCGTCGCGGTCGGGCAGCGCCACCTCGTTGCTGGCGTAGCGCATCAGGCGGTAGTCCAGCGCGCCGTTCTCCGGGCCCTCGACGCGGTGTCCGTCCTCCAGGCGCAGGAAGCGCTGGCGCTCGCCCTCGAAGAACATCGCGCCGCTGTTGGCCGAGACCACGTCGATGCGCCCGTCCTTCTGCCGCTGGATGAACACCTTGCCCATTTTGGTGCCGTCCTCGCTCAGCGAGGACAGGTAGACGATGCCGCCGCCGGAAAGCTGGGTGAACCTGCCCGGCTCCAGTCCGGCCACGACCACGCTGCGGCTGGCGGCCTCGACCATCGCGTCGGCGGTACGGTTGGCCCAGGGGCCCAGCCACAGCGAACAGGCCCCGACCACCGCCACCACCGGCACCACCAGCATCAGCACCGGTCGCAGCAGGCGCCGCGGGCCGACCCCCACCGCGGTCAGCACCGCCATCTCCGAGTCCCGGTAGAGCCGGGCGATGGCCAGCGACAACCCGAGCAGCAGGGCCAGCGGCAGGATGATGGGCAGGTAGACGATGAACTGCAGGCCCAGCTGCGACAGCAGCAGCCCGGCCGGCATGCGGCCGTCGGCGATCCGGCCCAGGATGTCCACCAGCACCCCGCCCACGCTCACCACCAGCAGCACGGTCAGGGTCGCCAGGAAGCTCTGGAGGAAGTCGCTCAGCAGGTAGCGGTCAAGCTTCGCCATGGGGTGGGTGGTTTAAACTCCCGGTTTGGTTCGCGGCGCGCCCGGCCGGTCTGGAAGGGTGGAAACAGTCCGCGATTGTACGGATTTGGCAATGGAATCTGATCAATGTCTCTGCAATTCACCCTGAACCACGCCGCTCCGGCCTCCGTCGCGGTCGACTGCGTCATCGTTGGCGCCTTTTCCGACAAGTCGCTGTCCCCGGCGGCGCAGGCGCTGGACGCCGCCTCCGGCGGCCGCCTCGCGGCGCTGGTGGAGCGCGGCGATGTCGGCGGCAAGACCGGCAACACCACCGTGCTGCACGACCTGGCCGGCGTGGCCGCGCCGCGCGTGCTGGTGGTCGGCCTGGGCGATGCGGCCAAGTTCGGCGTGCCGCAGTACATCAAGGCGGTAGGCGACGCCGCGCGCGCGCTGCGCAGCGGGGTCACCCGCAGCGCGCTGTTCACCCTGTCCGAGCTGGTCGTTGCCGGCCGCGACGCCGCCTGGAACGTCCGCCAGGCCGTGGTCGCCGCCAACCACGCCAGCTACCGCTACACCGCCACCCTGGGCAAGAAGAAGCCCGACGCCCCGGGCCTGGAAACCCTGGCGATCAGCGGCAGCGACGAGACCGCCCTGCAGCAGGGCCAGGCCATCGCCGCCGGCGTCGAGTACGCCCGCGAGCTGGGCAACCTGCCGCCGAACCTGTGCACCCCGGCCTACCTGGCCGAGACCTCGGTCAAGTCCGCCGCTGAGCATGAAGGCGCGCAGGCCGAGATCCTGGACGAGCAGCAGATGGAGGCCCTGGGCATGGGCTCGCTGCTGGCCGTGGCCCGCGGCGCGGCCAACCGCCCCAAGCTGGTGGTGCTGAAGTGGAACAACGGCGGCGACGCCAAGCCCTACGTGCTGGTCGGCAAGGGCATCACCTTCGACACCGGCGGCGTCAACCTGAAGACCCAGGGCGGCATCGAGGAAATGAAGTACGACATGTGCGGTGGCGCCAACGTCATCGGCACCTTCGTCGCCACGGTCAAGGCCAGGCTGCCGCTGAACCTGGTGGTGGTGGTGCCGGCGGTGGAAAACGCCATCGACGGCAACGCCTACCGCCCGTCCGACGTGATCACCTCCATGTCCGGCAAGACCATCGAAGTCGGCAACACCGACGCCGAGGGCCGCCTGATCCTGTGCGACGCGCTG
>NZ_LDJG01000013.1 GCF_001431425.1 Stenotrophomonas nitritireducens | reverse complement strand
AGAGCGGGCCAACGCCCCGCTGGGGCATCACCGATAAAGCCCGCCGGGCCCTACCCGGCGCTACGGGACGCGCTTCACTTCACCCGGCGCAGATGGTTCGGCCGCCCACCACCGCCACGCCTGTTGAACGGCGGCTGCCCGCGCCAGTAGCGGATCAGCAGCCAGCCGAACAGCATGCCGCCCAGGTGCGCGAAGTGGGCCACGCCCGGCTGCCAGCCGGTGAAGCCCAGCATCAGTTCGATGGCGCCGAACACGATGACGAAGGTACGCGCCTTCATCGGAATCGGCGGGAACAGCAGCATCACCCGCTGGTTCGGGAACAGCATGCCGTAGGCCAGCAGCAGGCCGAACACGCCGCCCGATGCGCCCAGCACAGCTCCTCCCTCGCCCACCAGCGCCGCCACCAGCAGCTGGCACAGGCCGGCGCCGGCCACGCATACCAGGTAATAGGTCGCGAAGCGCTTCTCGCCCCAGGTCAGTTCCAGCGGCGCACCAAACATGAACAACGCCAGCATGTTGAAGAACAGGTGACCGAAGCTCCCGTGCAGGAAGCCATAGGTGAGCAGCTGCCAGGGTTGGAAGTTCTGCCCCGGCGAGAATGGATCGAAACCGCCGGAGCTGATCGGCCACAACACGAACGGCTCGAACGTCTGCATCCCCAGCAGGAAAGGCTGCTGCAGGACGAACAGGACGACGTTGGCGATCAGCAGCGCCTTGGTGACGGTGGGCAGTCGGGGAAACATGGCGGCATCCTTGGGAACTGCCGCCATGATAGCCGCGGATGCGGCGTAGCCTTCGCGGCTGCGTCATCGTCTTCGCGCTGACGCCCCACGGTTTGCGGGGGCCAACCGCCGGTCCCGTTCCGCGCTCCATGCCCTCGCTGCTTCGTGCGATCACCGAACCAAGGGTCGAGCGCTATCGGGCAAGCGCCGGCCGCTGGCCGGCCTCCTCACCAGGCCAGAATCGCGCGGGATTGCCAGGCGCAGGCCGCAAAGCGGCGGAGGCAAGAGCGATGGCGGGACGGGCCTGCGGTCTGCAAGCACCCCATGCGACGCCGGCGCGAAGGCGAGGACGCCCTCCGGCACTACCTCGGCGCCCAGATCTCCGCATCCAGGTCGCGTGCCGGCCGCTCGCGCCGGACCCGGCCGTTCTCGACCTGGACGCCCTCGGCGCGCAACCGCTGGCCTTGTTCACGCCAGCCGGCCGAGCCCTCGGGCAGGGCGATGCGCCCGTCCGAACGCAGCACGCGGTGCCACGGCAGGCTCCGGTCCTCGTTGGCACCGAGCAGTTTCGCCACCAACCGCGCGCGGCCCGGCAGGCCGGCCTTGGCCGCGACTTCGCCATACCCCATCACCTGACCGCGCGGAATGGCGCGGATCACCGCGAGGATGCGTGCGTGCCCCGCGCCGGCGTCGTCGGTGCGGCTCACCGCTTCCTGGCCACGCCGCTGCCCACCAGCAGCACGCCCAGCAGTACCAGCACGGTGCCGGCGCTCTGCCATGGGCCCATCGGTTCGTCGAGCAGCCATACGCTCAGCACAATCGTGGATACCGGACCCAGCATACTCACCTGCGCGGCCAGCGAAGAACCGATGCGCTTGACCCCGACCATGATCGCCAGCACCGGCAGCACCGTACATACCGTGCCGTTGAGCAGCGACAGCCAGTACACCGGCGCCGGCTGCTGACCGAGCGCCGCCAGCGGCTGCAGCAGCAGGTACTGGCCGATGCACAGCGCGCAGGCCACGGTGCTGGCATAGGCGGTGAGGCGCACCGCGCCGATCCGCGCCACCGCCTGCCCGCTGCCGAACAGATAGACCGCGTAGCTAAGCGCGCTGGCGAACACCAGCGCCGAGCCGATCAACGTGCGCCGGCCCTCGAGCTGGATGTCGTGGCCGAACGCCAGCAATACGCCGAGGTAGCTGACCAGCAGCGCCGCGACCTGCAGCCGCGTCGGCCGCTGCCGCAATACCACCAGCGCGATCAGCACCACCAGGGTCGGGCTGAGGTAGAGGATCAACCGTTCCAGCGTGGCGCTGATGTACTGCAGCCCGAGGAAATCCAGGTAGCTGGACAGGTAGTAGCCGCTGAAGCCCAGCACCGCCACCCGCCACAGGTCGCCGCGCGACAGCGGCTGCGCCCGGCGCGCAGCCCATGCACCCATCGCCACGAAGAACGGCAGCGCGACCAGCATCCGCAGCGCCAGCAGCGTGGTGGCGTCGGCGCCATGGCGGTAGGCGAGCTTGACGATCACCGCCTTGCCGGAGGCGGCGATGGCGCCGACCGCAGCCAACAGCAGACCGCTGCCGAGCAGGCGGCGCGAGGTGGTGGGCAGTGGGGAAGAAACAGGCGCCGGCGCAGCAGCGCGCCTGGAAGAAGCATTCACGTGATGACGGCATCCGGGGGAGATGGCCCCGGTATTATCCGGCCTGTGGCGCGCTCAGCGCATCAGCACCACTTCCTCGGCCGAGGTCGGGTGGATCGCGACCGTGTCCTCCATCTGCCGGCGGGTCACCCCGGCCTTCAACGCCACCGCGAAGCCCTGCAGGATCTCGTCGGCACCCTCGCCCAGCAGGTGGATGCCGACGACCTTCTCGTCCACGCCGGCGCAGACCATCTTGAACAGCGTGCGCACCTGCCCGTCGCCGAGCGCCTGCAGCATCGGCCGGAAGCGGCTGTGATACGTATTGACCGTATCGAAACGCGCGCGCGCCTGCTCCTCGCTCAGGCCGACGCTGCCCAGCGGCGGGTGCGAGAACACCACGCTGGGTACGTTGTCGTAGTCCAGCCGCGCGTCCGGCTGGCCGCCGTACAGGCGATCCATCAGCCGGCGCGCAGCGGCGATCGCCACTGGCGTCAGCATCGCCTGCGCGGTCACGTCGCCCACGGCGAAGACACCGGGCACCGAGGTGTTCTGGAAGGCATCGACGGCAATGGCGCCCTGTCCATCCAGCGCCACGCCCGCCGTTTCCAGCCCCAGTCCATGCGTGCTTGGCGCACGCCCGGTGGCGAACAGCACGGTATCGAACACGGCATCGGCCGGACCGCCCTGCAACAGCGCGCGGATGCCGCCGCCATGCCGCTCCAGCGCCTGCACCCGGCACCCGAAGCGCACGTCGATGCCCTGCTGGCGCAGGTTTTCCGCCATCTGTGCGGTCATCTCACTGTCGAACCCGGACAGCAGCTGCTGCCCGCGCACCAGCAGCGTCACCTCGCTGCCCAGCCCATGCAGCACGCCGGCCAGTTCGACCGCGATATAGCCGCCGCCGACGATGGCAACACGCGCCGGCGCGGCCTGCAGGGCGAAGAAATCGTCCGATACGCCGCCCAGCGCCGCACCCGGCAGGTCCGGCTTCAGCGCATGCGAGCCGGTGGCGATGACGATGTGCCAGGCGTGCAGCCGGGTGCCGTCGTCGCACTCCACCGTCCGCGCGTCAAGCAGGCGGCCGCGCTGCGCGATGTGCGCCACGCCGGTGTCCTGCAACCGCTGGCGGTAACTGGCGTGGATGCCATCGATATACCGCTGCCGGCGCTGCAGCAGCCGCGGCCATGCCACCTGCGGCGCCGCCGGCACGTCGAACCCCAGTTGCGAGGCCAGCGCGATGCGTTCGGCAAGGTCGGCCGCCAGCCACATCGCCTTCTTCGGCACGCAGCCGACGTTGACGCAGGTGCCGCCCAGCGGCGCGGGCTCCAGCATCGCCACCTTCGCGCCATGCGACGCGGCGCGGAACGAAGCCGCCAGGCCGCCGGAACCGCCGCCGAGCACGACCACATCGAACGATCGCGTATTCACTGCTGTAACTCCTTGCTGCGTGGGGAAAGGGCGATCATCGGCGCGCCCTGCGGTGCAGTCGGCCATCGATTGTCCACCCGGCTGCTCATGCCGAGGCCGAGCATGCCATGCCCCGCCCCCACGCTGCGGTTACTTCGCTCCCGCTTCGCCGCGGCGCAACGGCGGCAGGCGCCAATAAGTGATCGCCCGCCACAGCCATTCCATCGGCCCGAAACGGAAACGGCGCAGCCAGGCCCGGCTGAACCCGACCTGCGCGGCGAACAGCGCCACCGCGAACAACAACTGCCAGGCGCGCCCCATCTGTTCGAACCACCCCAGCCCGTAGCCGTAGAACAGCAGCGTGCAGACCAGCGACTGCCCTAGGTAGTTGCTCAACGCCATCCGCCCGGCCGGCGCCAGCCCGCGCAGCGCATGACTCCAGCGCACGCCCCAGGCCAGATAGCCCAGGCACATCAACAGGCCGGCGACGGAGGTGGCGGCATAGGCCGCGGCCGAGCGCAGGTCGAACCGCCCCGGCGCCAGCCCTGGCTGGTACCACGCGCTGGCCAGCATCAGGGCCAGGCCCAGCGGCAGGGCGCCCCAGCGCAGCCAGGCGAACAGGCGCCGGTATCCTTCGGGCCTGGCGATGGCGCCACTGCGCGCGAACCAGCTGCCGATCAGGAACATGCCCAGCACCTGCGGCCCCACCACCAGCAATGCGCCCAGCGCCGTGCCGAAATCGCGCAGCCGCTGCAGCACCGCCTGCGGATAGGTGCCGTGCCCATAGGCCTGCCGCTGCGCCTCGATCGCGGCCTGCGCGTGCGCCGCCTGCGCGGCCGTGGTCTCGGCCGGCACCAGCATCATCAGCGCGCCCAGCAGCAGCATCAATCCAACCGCGGCCAGGTATGCGAGCACGCCCATCGCCGGCAGCCAGGCGCGCGGTGCCTCGCGGAAGGCCAGCAACAGGAAGGACAGCAGGGCATAGGCGACCAGGATGTCACCGGACCACAGCAGCAGCGCGTGCGCCAGGCCGATGCCCAGCAGGCCCAGGCTGCGGCGCAGGTAGAAGCGGGTGAAGTCGTGCCCGGCGGCCTCGGCGCGCTGCGCCATCACCGCGAAGCCGGCGCCGAACAGCAGCGAGAACAGGGTGAAGAACTTGCCCTGCACGAAGATGTAGACGAAGGCGTCCGCCCAGCGGTCCAGGCCCTGCCAGTGCGGGTCGATGCCGGTGGTGGACAGGTCCAGCGGGCCGGCGAAGCCCTCCATGTTCATCAGCAGGATGCCCAGCAGCGCCAGTCCGCGCAGCACGTCGAGCGTGGCGATGCGCTCGTCCGGCGCGATGGGCTGGAAGGTGGCGATGGACACGTCCGTGGTTCCCCCGTGGATGGACCGGCGATTAGAGCATGCGCCCATCGCCACCGTCCGCCTTCCGGAAACGAAACGGCCCGCACAGGGCGGGCCGTTCGCTGTCGTGCTGCCGGTCGGCGATCAGTGGTGGTGGCCGCCGTCGCCATGCACGTGGCCGTGCTGCACTTCTTCCTCGCTGGCCTCGCGGACCTCGACGATCTCCACGTCGAAATGCAGGTCCTTGCCGGCCATCGGGTGGTTCAGATCGACGTCGACCACGGTCATGCCGACCTTCTCGACGGTGACGGCACGCGGGCCGAAGTTGGTCTGCAGGATCACCTGCTGGCCCGGGACCAGGCGGGTCTCGCCGAAGTGCTTCTTCGGCACGCGCTGGGTCAGGCCCTCGCGGCGCTCGCCGTAGGCGTCGGCCGACTTCACGTCCACGCCGAAGCTCTCGCCGGCTTCCTTGTCCATCATCGCCGTCTCCAGGCCCGGGATGATGTTGCCGTGGCCGATCAGGATCGCCAGCGGCTCACGGTCTTTCGAGCTCTCGATCGGCTCCTGGCCGACTTCGGAAACGGTGTAGTGGAAACGGACGACGCGGTCTTTTTCGATCTTCATGCGCAACTCTTTCAGGTGGCTGCCCGCTGGCAGACGTAGGGACGGCCTTGCCGGCCGACGGGGAGGCGGCCATCATGGCAGCCGTCTTGAGGTGGCGCATTATCCGGGCTCCATGCACATCACGCCAGTTTTCCGGTACCGCCGCTGGCGGCTGCCGGCCCTGCTCGCCGCGGCCGCGGTCCTGGCCGCTTGCGGCCATGCTCCCGCCAAGCGCACCCCGCCGCCCCCGGCCACGCATTCCTGGCCGCAGGTGACGCCGGCCGACCCGGCCGCCGCCTCGTCGGTATTGATGCGGGCGCTGGGCCTGGTCGGCACCCCTTACCGCTATGGCGGCAACACGCCCGAGTCCGGCTTCGACTGCAGCGGGCTGGTCAGCTATGTCTACCGCGACATGCTGGCGCTGAACCTGCCGCGCACCTCTCGGGAACTGGCCGCCGTGCAGGGACCGCGCATCGAACCGCGCCAACTGGCCGCCGGCGACCTGGTGTTCTTCGGCGACAAGGGCAACGTCTGGCACGTCGGCATCTATGTCGGCGAGGGCCGTTTCGTACACGCGCCGAGCACCGGCGGCACGGTCCGGCTGGATTATCTGGATGGCGCCTATTGGCGCGACCATTACACCGGCGCCAAGCGCGTGCTGCGTTGAAGTGTGAAATAAGTCATGGGGAATAATGAAAATTTAACGAAATTTGTACCTATACAAGCCGTTCACAGGGCATGATCGCCCATCGATTTTTTCCGTGACTGCCGCGTGACGAACGAAAATCCGTCCCATCCGGGTCAACCCGGTCACCGATTTCCCGCGTTCCGCCGGCTGCTTTGCGCCGCGGCACTGACCATCGCCGCCGTTCCGGCCTTCGCCCAGAGCGTCCCGGAAGCCGACCCCGCCGCGAAGCCGGCAGCGGCAAAGCCCGAAACCCAGCGCAGCAAGGCCGACGCCGCCGCTACCGCTACCCTGGCCGCCCTGCTCCCGCACCTGGCCGCCAACGACACCATTCCGCTGATGGACCGCTCGGCCATGTTCGCCGGCGACCTCAGCCGCCTGCTCTCGGCCTACGACGCGTCCAAGAGCGTCGCCAATGCGACCGATGCGGCGCTGGCCAACGACAACGACGGCAAGGTGCAGTCGATCCTGCGCCGCGCCATGACCCTGCTGGGCACCCCGTACCGCTGGGGCGGCACCTCGCCGGATGCCGGCTTCGACTGCAGCGGCCTGGTCGGCTACGTGTTCCGTACCGCCCTGGGCGTCGAGCTGCCGCGCGTCTCGCGCGAGATGGCCAGCCAGGCCAGCAACGAACTGATCAAGGACCGCTCGGCGCTGGTCGCCGGCGACCTGGTGTTCTTCGGCCGCAAGGGCCGCGTCGACCACGTCGGCATCTATGTAGGCGAAGGCCGTTTCCTGCATGCCCCGAGCACCGGCAAGGACGTGCGCACCGACACCCTGCTCAGCGGTTACTGGGGCGACAAGTTCATGCAGGCGCGCCGCCTGGACCTGTAACCTCGGACCGGCTCCCGACCCGATCCCCGACAAGCCGCGGCACCGCCGCGGCTTTTTCGTTGCCGGCAGGCCGCCGGCTGGATGAATGCCCACCACGCGGTTTCCCCAGCCTATTCAGGCACATATCCGGGTTTCCTGCACATTCCGCATCATTCATGAAAGGTATAAGTTAGTCGCCTGCAGCAAGGTGACCGTCATGTCCGCAACACCTGCTCCCTCCCGCCGCTGCGTCATCTGGTTCGGGACGCCCCATTCGACGGAACGGGCGCTGCTGGCTTCCAGCGGATGGCACATACGCGCGGTGTCGCCGTCGCAGGCCGGCGGCGTGGGAATGCGCAGCGAGGACATCGTGATCGGCGTGCTGGATTTCAGGACGTGCTCCGGCAGCGAGCTGGCGGCCGCCGCCGAAGTGGCCACCACGTACCGTCACCTCCCCCTACTCGCGCTGCTGCCGCCGGCACTGGACGAGAGCGACATCCCGCTCCGGCACGCCCTGTCGAGTTGCCGGCACCGGTTGTCGCACCCGCTGGACCCTGCCGAACTACTGCGGCAACTGGCATCGCTGCAGCAGGCATCCACGCCGGGCGGATCCGACGATGCGCTTGCCTGCCTGATCGGCGAGAGCGGCGCGATGCTCGCCATGCGCGCGACCCTGCGCAAGTTCGCGCCGGTCGACCTGCCGGTCCTGGTCACCGGCGAGACCGGCACCGGCAAGGAGGCCGCCGCCCATGCGCTGCACCGCCTGTCGCCGCGCAACGGGCACCCCTTCCACGCGGTCAACTGCGGGGCGATCGCGCCGACCCTGCTGCAGTCCGAGTTGTTCGGCCACGAGCGCGGCGCCTTCACCGGCGCCACCGCGCGCCGCGCCGGGCTGTTCGAGAGCGCGCACCGCGGCACCGTGTTCCTGGACGAAATCGGCGACCTGCCGATGGAGGCGCAGACCAGCCTGCTGCGGGTGCTGCAGGAAGGCACGATAGAGCGTATCGGCAACAACCAGTCGATCCACGTCGACGTGCGCGTGCTGGCCGCGACCCACGTGGACCTGGAACAGGCGATGGAACAGGGCCGCTTCCGCAGCGACCTGTATTACCGCTTGAACGTGCTGCGCCTGACCATGCCGGCCCTGCGCCGGCGCGAGGGTGATATCGAGTTGCTCGCCATGCACTTCCTGCACGAATTCCGCGCGCGACACCTCATCCGCGCACGCGGGTATACCCCGGCCGCGCGCCAGGCACTGGCGGACTTCCACTGGCCCGGCAATGTCCGCGAACTGCTCAACCGCGTGCTGCGGGCGGCCATCACCACCGACAACGAACTGATCGACTGCGCGGACCTGGAACTGTCCGCGCCGGCCGAAACCCGCACGCGCCTGCACGACGCCCACCTGCGCGACGAGCGCGAGACGCTGGTGGCCTGCCTGGCACGCAGCCACTACAACATCAGCGCGTGCGCGCGGCTGATGAAGGTCTCGCGCGTCACCGTCTACCGGCTGTGCCGCAAGCACCGCCTGCAGCTGCAGAGCCTGCGCTGACCCAGCCGCACGCCTCCGGCTAGAACGTGGAGGGCACCTTGAACGCCAGGCTGAAATCGGGCGCGTCGGGGGTGAGGCCGATGCCCAGCATGCTCACCAGCGTGGTCCTCGAGGTCAGCGCGTAGGTCACGCCGAGGTTCAAGGTGCCGGCGTTGGCATCGCTGCCGATCACCTTGACCCACTCCCCGCCCTTGTAGCGGGTCGAGGCGCGGGCGCTGAGCTTGTCGCTGAAGGAAATGCTCAGGCTGGTGCGCTCGTTGAAGGCGAACGCGACACCGGCGCCGAAGTAGTACGAGTCGCCCAGTTCGACCTGGCCCGGGTTGACCGTATCCGGATTGGAGTCGATGTCGGCGAAGCTGCGCTTGAACGAACGGATGTAGCCGATGTTGCCGAACAGGATGGCCGGGTCCGCCGTCTTCACCGCCGACAGGCCGACGCTGGCCTGCCACAGCCCGTTGCCGGTGGGCTGTTCGGCCGGCACCGCGAACCGGATGAAGTCGTCGTCGTCGCGTTCGATCACCTTCCAGTCCAGTCCATAGGGTTCGCGGCCGGTGGGCGCGGTGATGCCCACCGTCATCACCGTCTCCGGGCGCCGCGGCCCTTCCTGGAACAGGCGGTAGTTCGCGCTGGCGGTGACATCGCCGATGCCGGCGCCATGGGTTTCCTCCTGCGCCACGGCCGCGGCCGAACCGCCGGCGCCGCCCTTCTGGTAGATCGTCTTGCGCGCGATGTACGGCACGTCGAGGTTGAGCGTCAGCTTCGGATTGACGCCCCAGCGCGCGGCGAAGTTGTAGGTCAGCGAATCCGACTCCACGTTCTCGATGGCGATGTTGCCGAGGAAGATCGCATCCAGCGCCAGGAATCCGTTGAGGGTGAGCTGCTTGCGGTCGTAGCGCGCGTAGGTGAGGCTGTTTTCCAGCGTCAGGCGGCGGTTGAAAAGGGCCGACTGCTGCTGTTTCACGTCGTCCACGCTGCGCCGCGCCGACTCCTTCGCGGCACGCGCCTCGCTCGCGCTGCTGGCATAGCCCTCGCTTTCGGCAGGCGGCGCCGCGGGTAACGCGGCAGGGGCCGCCGGCGTCGCCGTCGCGGTCTTGCCGTTGATGCGCGCCTGCATCGCCTGCACCTGCATGTCCAGTTCACGCAGCCTGCGCACTTCCTGCGCATAGCTGGCCTTGAGGGCCTCCAGTTGCGCCATCAGGGCCCTGACACCCGCTTCGTCATCGGCGGCCTGCGCTTGCGCCTCGACTTTCGACGAGCACACCGCAAGGCCTACCAGCGCCGCCATCGCCAGCTGTTTCATTTTCGGATTCCTCGATCAATGTCCAGTTGCCGGTGCCGGCGACGCCGGCTCAGTACCCTGCCGCGATGCCGCCGCCGCGGGTCAGCGCGATGGCCTGCGCCACGTTCTGCGCCAACGGCAGGTTGTCGGCCAGGCCTTGCCTGACCAGGTCGATCTGCAGGCGGTTGGCGGCCTGTTGCCCATCGCCGGTCAGCGCGATGCGCTGGCCCACGCTGCCGCTGCGCAGCCACTGTTCGACCGCGCCCTGGCCATCGATCTGCAGCAGCACGTGCGCCGCGTCGCCGTCGAATGCAGCCACGGCGCTGGCGCCTTGCACCTGCTGCAGCGCCTGCCCGCCGGAGCCACCGCCGTCGGCCGGCGCGCTACCGTCACGCACGGTCAGGTGCATGGCGTTGCTGGCCCGGTTGCCGTCGCCGGCCACCTGCACGCTCTGCACCAGCCCGGCCACGTTGCGCAGTCCGCTGCCGTCCACGCTGCGCCCGCCGGTATCCGGCAACGGCGCGTCGGCCGCGGTGATGCTCACGCTGGGCGTGAAACTGACCTTCGGGACCTTGCCCTTGCTGAAATCCATCGCCAGCGTCAGCGCGCCCTGCAGCTGCTGGCCGGAAGCCGCCTGCCAGGTGGAGGTCATGGTCACCCCGAACCACGCCACTGCATTGCCGCCCACCGTGTAGCGGCCGCGCATCAGGCCCAGCTCCGCGTCCGGGATTTCCTGCAGCTTCCTGCCCGGCGCACTGCCGGCCTCGGCAGCATGTACGGGACAGGCCGTTGCCAGTGCCAGCATCAGGCCGGCGTACATCGCGATGTTCATGATCCGGTTCCTTCAAAACAGATCGGCATGGGTGAAGCCGAAATCCACCAGTTCGGCATCGGTGATCGCTGCCGCTCCCTGGCGCGCGTACAGCGCGCGGGCACTGGGCTTTTCGCTGGGCAGCAGCAACACGGTGTTGCGGTCGAAATCGCTGCCGATCACGATGAACACCGCCCGCGAGGGCCATGCGGCGAGGAAGTCCTGCAGCGGCAGCAGCCGGTTGCCCAGGATCGGATCGGCCAGCTCGGCCATATCCCCGCGCACCTGCTTGAGCACGACGAAATGGCGGAAGCCGCGCACGTCCATCAGCACCAGCCCGGGCACGCGCAGCGAGCGCAGCCGCTCTTCGCTGATCCGGTAACCGCGGCCGCGCATGCCCAGCGATTCGACATAGCGTTTGATGTCCAGCAGCGAGAAGCCGCGCTGGCGGACCAGCGCCGGATCCGACACGCCCATCATTCCCTCGATCACCGTCGATTCGTCGGCTTCCAGGTGGTAGGCGTAGCGCAGCACCGTGGCCAGCGCCGCCGCTCCGCAGCTGTAGTCGGTGTGCTGCCGGACCAGGTTGCGGAAGCGCCGCTCCTGCATGCTCTCCACCGGCTGCCGGTAGACCGCGCCGTTGGGCAGCACGCCGCTGAAGGCGACGTCGCCGGCGGCGCACGGCCATGCCGCGGACACGGCCCAGGCCAGCAGCAACATCCTGCGGTACATGGAGAATCTCCGGTGCGTATTGGGCAGGTGGGAGCCCTTGCCCGCAGGGGGGGACGGAACAAGGGCTCCCGGGATCGCCCGGCCATTGGCGGATGGCCGGGCGGATCGCTCGCGCCATGGCCCGCCGCTCAATGGCGGGCCACGACTGTCACTGGCCGCCGCCTTCGCCGCCGCCTCCACCACCGCCGCCGCCCGTGGTGGACGGCTGCGCCACCGCCAGCGCCAGGCTGTTGGCCTGCAGGTTGCCGGTGCCGGAGGAGACGTTCACGCCGATGTTGCCCGACGCCCCGGTGAAGGCGCTGCCGGACAGGCTGGCGGTGTTGGTGGCATTGACCGCGATCCAGTCGACGTCGATCACCTGCCCGCTGAGGCTGGCCACCAGGTCGGCCGTGCCCATTTCCGAGAACGACAGGTTGCCGTGCTCATCCGTATCCCAGGCCATGCCGCCCACGCCCGGGCGGTTGGGATTGGCGACCGCTCCCTGGGTCTGGTAATCCCAGTCGCTGTGCCCGGTCTGGCTTCCGCCCGGATGCGTATCGCCGGTCCAGTTGTCCGGGTAGAAGTTGGTCTTCTGGTAGGAATCGCCGGTGCCGCTGTAGGTACCCCTGCCGCTGCTGCTGGTGTTGCCCGCCACGCGGCCGCTCAGGTTGAGCGTATAGCTGTCCACCACGTAGTCGTAGTACCCGTTGTTCTCCACATGGTTGCCGGTGGAGACCTGGTTGGAACTGATGCTCGACTGCGCGTAGGCGGAGGTGGCCACGGAGGCGGCGAGCGCGTTCTTCTGCTCGTTGTTGTTGCCCGAGGTGACGTTGACGCCGATATTGCCGGCGGCGTTGGCGAAGGCGTTGCCGCCGATGCCCGCGCTGTTGGTCACGCCGTGGTTCATCGTCACGTTGTTCATGCCGCTCTGGTTGACGAACACCTCGGCGTCGGCCATGCCGAAGCTGAATGACGCATCGGCCGCCGACAGCGAAGCCGCGTTGTCTTGGGTGTTGTTGTCGCCCGCGGCGGCGTTGAAGCCCAGGTTGCCCGAGGCGGTGGAGCCGACGTCGTCGGCGATGGACGCCGAGTTTTCCAGAAGCCCGTTCTCGGCGGTGTTGCCGGAAACCGACTGGCGGTTGTCGACTACCGCGATCGCGGCCGAGTCGATGTTGATGTCGCCGGTGATGGTCGGATCGCCGGAGAACTGGATGTTCGACCCCAGGCGCAGGTCCTTCTCCAGGTTCACGTCCACGCCGTGGTTGTTCTTTTCCTTGTGCTCGTCGGAACTGACGTTGGAGGTCTTCTGCACGTCCTCGCGCACCTCGGTGTTGGAACGCGAATCCCAGTAGCGCAGCGTCGCGGCGGCATCCAGCTTCAGGTCGACGTCGGTGTCGACCGTGGTGTTCTGGGTGCTGTTCTTCGTGTCGTTGGTAGTGGTGTTGGTATTCGTGTTGGTGTTGGTGTTGGTGTTTGTATTGGTGCGCGTTTCGGTCACGTTGTGCTTGTGGTTGATGTCGGCGCTGGCGTTCTGGTCGTCCGCCGCATTCGCCGCCGTGCTGGCGACCAGCGCGGCGACGGCCATGGCGAGTACCGTCCATTTGAGATTCGCTTTCATGGTGCCCTCTTCAGGTTTTCTGATGCATCGGGTGGATGGAACCTTGTTCACGGGACGCCTTGCACGGAAATGCCGATCCTGTTTTCCACGGCATTGCCTGATCCCGCTATCTGATTGAGTTGCAGCACACCACCGAAGCCGCGCAACGCGGATGCCTCCACCGCCACCTTGCGGATGGCGCGTGGATCGCCGGCAACGAACCGCTCCCCTGCCGACGCGAAAGCGGACGGCGAAGCCATCGCTTCGTCCCCCGCTTCGCGTATGCCCTGTGCGGCCAGCGCAACGGCCACGGAGTTGAGCTCCGCATTGCCGCCGCCACTGGCCTGATTGATCGAAACGATGCCGCCGGCGCCGGCCAGCGCATTGCCGCCGATGCTGGCCGAGGCCATCAACGGCGCGGTGGCATGCCCGTCCGACTGCGACTGGCGCGCCCGGATGCCCGCATCGGCCTGGCGACCGACCGCCACGCTGTGCAGGTTGGCCTGCAGGTTGAGATCGCCCGCGGCCTGGTTGATGCGGATCGCGCCCTGGCTGCCGGCCAGTGCATTGCCGTCGATGCGGCTGCTCTCCTGCAGGTAGGCGAGCATCGGCGCATAGGGGTCGGCCTGCTGCGCCCAGGCCTCGGCGCTGCCCGACAACAGCAGGACCGGAAGCAACAGGACCGGCATACGACCAGGGAGCGCGCGCATCGCCATTTCAGCGCCCTCCCGGCCCGGCGGTCTGCCCCATCGGGAACTGCGCCAGCGCGCCGCGCACCTGGTCGCCGATGCCGCGGGTGGCACCGCCGACCGCGCCCATCGGCCCACCGATGGTGCGCGCGAGCTGGGAGCCGGAAAGCATCCCGCCCTCGCCCATGGCATGGCCCAGCGTGGTGCCGACCATGCTGCCGGTCACCCGTTCGACCGTGGTCCCTCCGGCATGCGCGGACGAGGGCCGGTCCGTCGCCGAATCGATGGATGCATAGCCGTCTTCATCCAGTTCGTCGATGCCGCCGCCGGTGCCCAGCGCGGCAGCCAGTTCCCGGCGCGGCGAGGGGTCGACGATCAGCGCCATTCCCGGCGGCTGCATCCGGTAGGCCGGCCGGGTCGGAACATCGCGCAGCAGCACGATCTCGCCGGGTTGCGCCTTCACGCCCTGGCGCGCGCCCGAAGCCTGGGCGGTGCCGCTGGCGCCCATCGCCAGCAGGCATCCGATCAGGATCGGAAACAGATATGGGTTCCTGCCTGCCATCGCCTTGCCTCCCCGATCAACGCGGGAGGCGGAGCAGCATCCGTGCCAAGCCCTGTTTTCTTTTAAAAACAAAGGCTTGAAACAAAATATCGGATGACTCGCCTGTATCGGCCTTTACACCCCAGATCCTCCGCGCAGAAGGTCCGGGCGCATCCAGGCATGGCGCCTGGGCACTGCAACGCGGTGTATCAGCAGGGTTACAGTCTGGTGTTACAGGGGGTTACACACCCGTTCCAGTTGCCGCATCGGCGAGGCGGCCAGAGTTCTTCGGCGGCGACCTCGCGGCAGTCGGCGCGCAGCTTGGTCATGCGCGCCCGCCCGTCATGCGGGCGCGGTATCACCGCGGTCCGGGCCGGAAGCGATCCGGCCCGGATGCGGTCGCCTCAGCGTTCCTCGACGCTGAAACTGCCGAACGGTTCCAGCTGCGCCGCTACCGCGTCGCGGTCGCCGACCACGATCACCGACTGCGAGTCCGGCGCGTAGTAGCGCGCGGCCACCGCCTGCAGCTTCGCGGCATCGACCGCGCGGATCCGGCCCACGTACTGGCCGAGGAACTCGGCCGGCAGCCCGGCCAGCCAGTTGTTGGCCAGGGTGCCGGCCACCGCGCCCTGCAGCTGGTTGCTGATCAGGTAGCCGCCGGCGACATAGCGCTTGGTCGACTCCAGTTCCGCGGCCGGTACCGGCTCCTTGCCCAGCCGATCGAATTCCCTGAAGAACTCCTTCAAGGATGCGCCGGTGACCTCGTTGCGCACGTCGGCCGACGCCGCCAGGTTGCCACCGGCACGCAGGGCCGCCAGCCTCGCGCCGGCGCCATAGGTGTAGCCCTTTTCCTCGCGCAGGTTCTGGTTGAGGCGGCTGCTGATGCCGCTGCCCAGCACGGTGCTGGCCAGCTGCAGCGGCACGTAGTCCGGGTCGGTGGCGGCGATGGCCGGGCGGCCGATCCGGAACGTGGACTGCACGCTGCCCGACCGCGGCAATATCGCGCGCTTCGCCGGCGCCTGCCGCGGTGCCGGCACCGTGTCCGCCACGGCCTCGCCCTGTCCGTTCCAGTCGCCGAAGGCGCGTTCGGCCTCGGCGAATGCGGTGGCCGCATCGATCCTGCCGGTGATCACCAGCAGGCCATGCCCCGGCCGGAAACGGCGCGCGTGTTCCTGCTTCAGCGCCGCAGGAGTCAGCGCCGGCAGGGTCGCATGGTCGAGCTGCGTGCGCGCATACGGGTGGTCGCCATAGACCGCCTTGAGCAGCGCGCGCGAGGCGCGGAAACCCGGCTGCGCTTCGGCCGCCTTCAATTCCTGGGCGGCGTTGGCGCGGGCCAGCTCCACTTCGTCGTCGGCGAAGGACGGCGTGCGCGCGACCTCGGCGAGCAGCGCCAGCATCGGCTTGGCCTGCGAGGCCAGTGCCTGGCCGCGGACCAGCAGGCCATCGACGCTGGCGTTGGCGCCGATGCTGCCGCCCATGCCCTGGGCCAGTTCGGCGATCTGGCGCGCATCGTGCGCCTGGGTGCCCGCGGTCAGCAGCTGCGCCAGCACGGTGGCGAAACCGGGCGTGGCCGCGGCATCGGCGGCCAGCCCGGCGTCGCGCATGGCCAGCACGTAGTCCACGCGCGGCAGCCCGTCGCGTGGCACGACCCAGACCTCCAGGCCGTTACCCAGGGTTCTGCGCGAGATGTCCGGCACTGGCAGCGGTTTGTCGGCGGCATAGCCCGGCAGGCCGGCGGGCAGTTCCGGGGTGGCGGCGTGGGCGCCAGCGGAGGCGAGCGAAAGGGCCAGGCCCATCGCGAGCAGGCACGGCATTGGCTTGATCATGGCGGTGTCCTCACTTCTGCTCGGCGGGGGCCAGCATCGCCGCCGGCTTGCGGTCGATGACGGTGCGGTTGGCGGTGGTCAGGTAGGTGCGCGCGGCACGCTGCACGTCGGCGGCGCTCACCTTCTCGATCCATCCGGGGATCTGGTTGACCACGCCGGCATCGCCCCACAGGGTCTGCAGCTTGGCCAGGGCATCGGCACGGTCCAGGAACATTTCCAGGCCGTCGTACCACTGCGCCAGCAGCTGGGTCTTGACCCGCGCCAGGGTCGCCGCGTCCACGCCTTCGGTGGCGACCCTGGCGATCTCCGCATCGATCCCGGACAGCACCGCATCGGCGTCGTGGTCGGGCTTGTACATCGCGAACACCACGAACAGGGTCGGGCCGTCGTACTCCCAGGCGCTGGTCAGGCCATAGAGCGACTCGACGTTCAACGCCAGCTGGCGGCCCTTGACCAGCCCCTGGTGCAGGCGCGAGGCCTCGCCTTCGGCCAGCAGCGCGCCCAGCACCGCCATCGGCGCCTGGTCGCGGCTGCCGCGGTCGGGCATCTTCCAGCCCACCGCCAGCGCCGGCACCTGCGCCAGCGCGTCGGACTGCTGCAGGCGGATCTCCTTGGTGTTCAGCCCTTCCCGGTAGTCCGGGCGCGGCGGCGTCGGCCGTGCCGGGATGTCGCCGAAATAACGCCTGGCCAGGGCGAAGCCCTGTTCCGGGGTGACGTCGCCGGCGATGGACAGCACCGCGTTGTTGGGGCCGTAGAAATCGCGGTGGAAGCCGCGCACGTCGTCGAGGCTGGCGTTCTCCAGGTCCTTGAAGCTGCCGTAGCCGTCGTGGTTGTTCTCCCACTTGGAGAACGCGTGCTGGCCGATGTCGATCCACATGAAGCCGCCATAGGGCTGGTTCTGCACGTTGTTGCGGATCTCCTCCTTGACCACGTCCTGCTGGTTCTTCAGCGTCTCCGGGTTGAAGTCCAGCGTGCGCATGCGGTCCGCCTCCAGCCACAGCATCGGCTCCAGCGCCGATACCGGCGCGGTCTCGATGTAGTTGGTGAAATCGGCGCGGGTGGAACCGTTGTTGCGGCCGCCGCCGCCGGTGATCACGCTGTCGAACACGCCCTTGCGCGCCTGCGGCGTGCCCTGGAACATCAGGTGCTCGAACAGGTGCGCGAAGCCGGTGCGGTTGCGCGGTTCCAGGCGCATGCCGACGTGGTAGACCACGCTGATCCCGACCACCGGCGCACTGTGGTCCTCGGACACCACCACGGTCAGGCCGTTGTCGAGTTTCTCGACCGCCACCGGCACCCGCCACTGGTCGGCGTTGGCGGCAGCCGCCGTGCCGGCCAGCGCGCAGCCGGCCAGCAGGAGCATTCGTTGCAGCAACATGGTGCGACTCCTTTCGTTGTCATGGGCAGGCCGGACGGCCGCCGCCACCATAATGCCGCTCCGCCGGGCGCGGAATCCGCCGGAGGTCACGCCCCGACGGGCGGTCAGTCCACCCCGACGCCGGCGCGGACCGGGGCGTCGTAGACCTGCTGGTCCAGCAGCCCGGTCTCCTTGGCCACGATCACCGGCACCACCATCTGCCCGGTGACGTTGGTCATGGTGCGCATCATGTCCAGCACGCGGTCGATGGCGTACAGGTAGCCGATGGTCTCCAGCGGCAGGTTGGCCGCGCTCAGCACCACGGTGGCCATCACCACCGCCGTGCCCGGCACGCCGGCGGTGCCGAAGCTGCCCAGCACCGAGGCGATCAGCACCACCACGTACTGTTCCGGGGTCAGCGGCACGCCGGTGTACTGGGCGATGAACACCGCGCACAGCGCCGGGTAGATCGCGCCGCAGCCGTCCATCTTGATGCTGGCGCCCAGCGGCACGGCGAAGGAGGCATAGTCCTTGTTGACGCCGAGGTTGGCGGTGATCGAACGCATCGCCACCGGCATCGCCGCGAAGCTCGAGGAGGCCACGAACGCCACCTGCATGCCCGGCGCGGCGCCGCGGAAGAACTTGATCGGGTTCAGCCCGTGCGCCAGCAGCAGGCCGCTGTAGACCACCACGATGTGCAGCGCGCAGGCCACGTACAGCGCCAGCACGAAGCTGCCCAGCGGCAGCAGCTTCTCGAAGCCGTAGCTGCCGACCAGGCCGGCGATCAGGCCGAAGGTGCCCAGCGGGGTCATTTCCAGCACGAAGCGCGTGACCTGGATCATGACCTCGCTCATCTGCCCGGCCAGCTTGCGCGCCTCGCCCACCTTGTCGCCGAGCTTGACCATGGCAAAGCCGAGCAGGCCGGCGAAGAAGATCACCGGCAGGATCGAACCGCGCCCGGCCGCCAGCACGGTATCGCCGGCGGCATTGATCCGGGTGCCGATGCCCGACAGCGCGTAGAACACGTTGGACGGCACCACGTCCATCAGCACCTTGGCCACCGACGGCACGTCGCGCGGGGTGTAGGCACTGTCCATCGCCAGGCTGAGGCCGCCGGTGCCCGGCTGCATCAGCGTGCCCACGCCCAGGCCGACGCACACCGCCAGCACGGCGGTGACGATGAACCACAGGAAGGTACGCCCGCCCAGCGCGGCCACCGACTTCTGCCCGTGCAGCGAGCCGATGGCGCTGATCACCGCGAAGAACACCAGCGGCACGGCGATCATCTTGATCAGGGTGACGTACAGCTCGCCGAGCGGGCCGAACCAGGTGTCGGCGACCGGGCCCAGCACCCAGCCGGCGAGCGCGCCGAGCACGAAGCCGCCGGCCACGCGCTGCCAGAACGGGATCCGCAACCAGGCAGAAACCAGCTTCATAGGGGTGATCCGGGAACGTTTTCAGGGACCGGCACGATAGCGCAAGCCCGGTGGCGGCACGATCCCCGTGCGGAAAAGCTGCGTGTCATCGGCACGCCTTTTCGGGCTTGTCATAATGGCCGTCTGTTCATGATCGATGGTCGACCGCATGCGCCACGCCACACCCCTGCTCGCCGCCCTGTCCACCCTGCTGCTCGGCGCCTGCGCCAGCACCGCCGCGCCCAGGGCGCCGCAGGCCTTCGCCGTCGAAGTGCCGGCCGTCAGCCACCCGCAGGGCGAGACGCCGCAATGGTGGTACCGCAACGGCGCCGCGCAGGCCGCCGCCAACGGCGCGATGTCCGGCAAGGCGAAGAACGTGATCCTGTTCCTGGGCGACGGCATGAGCCTGACCACCGTGGCCGCCGCGCGCATCCTCGAAGGCCAGCGCCACGGCAACCCGGGCGAGGAAAACCTGTTGTCCTGGGAGCGCTTCCCGGCCACCGCTTTCAGCAAGACCTACAACACCGACTCGCAGACGCCGGATTCGGCCGGCACCATGACCGCCATCACCACCGGCGTGAAGACCCACATGGGCGCCATCGGCGTCAGCGCTGGCGACCGCAGTGACTGCGCCGACAGCCTGAACAAGCACGCCCTGACCTGGCTGCAGCTGGCCGACAGCGCCGGCATGGCCACCGGCGTGGTCTCCACCGCCCGCCTGACCCACGCCACCCCGGCCGCGACCTACGCCCATTCGCCGGACCGCAACTGGGAAAACGACACCGACCTGCCGGAAAATGCCCGCGCCGCCGGCTGCCAGGACATCGCCCAGCAACTGCTGTCGACCTCGCGCTACGGCCGCGGCCCGCTGGTCGCACTGGGCGGCGGCCGTGGCCAGTTCACCACCGTCAACGAGCAGGACCCGGAATACGCCGACAAGGTCGGCCTGCGCCTGGATGGCCGCAACTTGGTGGCCGAATGGCAGGCCGCGCACCCGCAGGGCGCCTACGTGTGGAACGCCGAGCAGCTCAAGGCCGCGGCCGGCGCGCCGGCGCTGCTGGGCCTGTTCGAGCCGGACCACATGCAGTACGAACTGGACCGCCCGAAGGACCCGGCCGGCGAGCCCTCGCTGGCCGAGCTGACCCGCGCCGCGATCGCCACCCTGTCCCGCCACCAGGAAGGCTATGTGCTGATGGTGGAAGGCGCGCGCATCGACCACGCCAACCACAGCGGCAACGCCGCGCGCGCGCTGGGCGACACCATCGCCATGTCCGACGCGGTGCGCGCGGCCGTCGAGGCGTCCTCGGCAGAGGACACCCTGATCATCGTCACCGCCGACCATTCGCACACGCTCAACTTCGTAGGCTACCCGGCGCGCGGCAACGCGATCCTGGGCAAGGTCAAGGACAAGGGCGGCGAAGACGGCGCCGGCGGACTCGACCTGGCACGCGACGCCACCGGCCTGCCCTACACCACGCTCAGCTACGCCAACGGCCCGGGCTACACCGGCGCCAGCAATCGCCAGCCGGCCGGCCCCAAGACCTTCCCGCACACGCCCAGCAGCTATGAACCGGCGCAGGGCCGCCCGGACCTGACCCACGTCGACACCGAGCACCTGGACTACATGCAGGAAGCCCTGGTTCCGGCCAAGGCCGAATCGCATGGCGGCGAAGATGTCGGCATCTGGGCGCGCGGCCCCGGCAGCGTGGCAGTGCGCGGCACGATGGAGCAGAACGCGATCTACCACCTGATCGTGCAGGCCACTCCGCGCCTGCGCGAGCGCCTGTGCGCACAGGGCACCTGCAACGCGCAGGGGGTGCCGGTGGACCTGCCGCAACCGGCGTCGTTCGAACGCAAGGCGCCGTAAACCACGCGCGACGCGCGGCTTTGGGCCGGCGGCGGTACTCCTGCCGCTGGCCCTGCTGCCAGCCTTGGTCTGTGCCGGGCAAAGCTGCCATCACCGCGACACCAGCCGCTTCGGGCTGCTGACCGGGACTGCCGGCAGATGGCGCCAATGCCCCGCCATCAGCGCCGGGGCATTGGCACGGCGGCGGTTCTGATGAGAACGGACCGGCCGCGCTGCCGGCCGGCAGTCCGGCTGCGTCCGCCGCGATGGCGCCCACCTGTCCGGTCACCACCCACGACAACGGCCCGGACCACTTCATCGAAGGCCCGACCCGGGTGCGGCCGGATCGGCTCACGGCACGCGCCTGCGGCCGGCCGTCGCGGCACGCTTCGACCGGGGTCTTCCGGCCGACAACGGCAGTGCCGAGGCCTGCAATGGTTGCCGCCAAGGCACGCCCGACGCCGATGACCATGCCGGCATCGTTGGCGGCACGCATTTCCACATCGACCGGCAGGGCAACGCGCTGCCGGACCTGCCTTGGCGCTGGGTCCCACCGCGCTCGGAGCGTTGGCATCCGATCCACGCCCGCCGATGCGCGGGAGGGGATTTCCGTACATGTCCCTCGCCGCTGAAGCCGCTCCTACAATGGCGCGATGGAATCGTGCCTGTCACCGCTGACTGACATCGCCGCGCCGGTGCTGGCCGGTTTCAGCGGCGGGCTGGACTCGAGCGTGCTGCTGCACCTGCTGGCGAACGCCCCGGCGGCGCGCGAACGCGGCCTGCGCGCCGTGCACGTGCACCACGGGCTGCAGCCCGCCGCCGATGACTGGGCCGCGCATTGCCAGCGCGTCTGCGATCAGTGGCAGGTGCCGCTGCAGGTCGTGCGCGTGCAGGTGGACGCTGCGGCCGGCGAAGGCCCCGAGGCGGCGGCGCGGCGCGCCCGCCATGCCGCGTTCGCCGGGCTGCTGCGGCCCGGCGAATGGCTGGCGCTGGCGCATCATCGCGACGACCAGGCCGAGACCTTCCTGCTGCGCGCCCTGCGCGGTTCCGGGGTGGATGGCCTGGCGGCGATGCGCGGGCGCCGCGACTTCGGCGCCGGCCAGCTGTGGCGGCCCCTGCTGCACATCCCGCGCGCCGCGCTGGAAGCCCATGCCCGCCGGCACGGCCTGCACTGGATCGACGATCCCAGCAACGGCGACGACGCTTTCGACCGCAATTTCCTGCGCAGCACGGTGATGCCGCTGCTGGCCGGACGCTGGCCCGAGGCCGGCGCCATGTTCGCCCGCAGCGCCACCCTCGCCGCCGAGGCCGCGACGCTGCTGCAGGCACAGGACGAGCAGCTGCTGCATGCCTGTCTGGATGGCGAGGACGACGGCGCGCTGGCGATCCCGGCACTGGCGGCATTGCCGGCGGGCGCCTGCGCGCGCGTGCTGCGCCTGTGGTCGCGCCGGCGCGGCCTGCCGCCGCTGCCGGGCAATGGCGTGGCCCGCATCCAGCAGGAACTGCTCGGCGCGGCCCCAGACCGGCTGCCGGAGTTCCGCTGGCAGGACGCGCGCATCGTCCGCTGGCGCGACCGCCTGCATGCCGTCGGCACACTGCGCGCCTGGCCAGCCGGCTGGCAGGTCGACTGGGACGGCCGCGCGCCACTGGCGCTGCCCGATGGCGGGGCGCTGGCGCTGCATGGCGCTTCCGGCTTCGATGCGCCGCTGTACGTGCGGCAGCGCCGGGGAGGAGAGCGCATCCACCTGCCCGGCCGCGCGCACTCCCACCTGCTCAAACACCGGCTGCAGGCCTCCGACGTGCCGCCCTGGCTGCGTCCGCACCTGCCGCTGCTGTGCGATGGCGCGCAGGTGCTTGCCGCCGGCGACCGGATCGTCTCCTCGTCCCTGCAGGACTGGCTGCGCACCCGCGGTGCGCAGCTGCACTGGCAACCGCCCGGGTTCGCCGCCGCCCGGCACGGAGCCGGCGCCGGCTCCGCTCCCGCGCTGGAGCCGAATTGACCCTTTCCCGCCTGCCGCTCACACTTCCCCCATGCCCAAGAAGTCCCCCAACGAGACCTCGCCGGTTGCCCACTTCGAGCAGTCGCTGGAAGAACTGGAGCAACTGGTGGAGAAGATGGAAACCGGCGAACTGAGCCTGGAGCAGTCGCTGACCGCCTACGAACGTGGCGTCGGCCTGTACCGCCAGTGCCAGCAGGCGCTGGAACAGGCCGAACTGCGCGTGCGCCTGCTCACCGATCCGGCGCAGCCGGAGAAATCCGAACCCTTCCAACAGGCCGGCGATGTCGACTGAGGCCCTGTTCGCCGGCTGGATCGAACGCACCGAACAGCACCTGCACGCCGCCTTGCCCGACCCCGACACCGCGCCGCAGCGCCTGCACCAGGCCATGCGCTACGCCGCGCTGGGCGGCGGCAAGCGCATGCGGCCGCTGCTGGTGCGCGCCGCTGGCCACCTGTTCGACGCCGACCCGGCCCTGCTCGACGCGCCGGCCAGCGTGGTAGAGCTGATCCACGCCTATTCGCTGGTGCACGACGACCTGCCGGCGATGGACGACGACGACCTGCGCCGCGGCCGCCCCACCACGCATGTCGCCTTCGACGAGGCCACCGCGATCCTGGCCGGCGACGCGCTGCAGACCCGCGCCTTCGAACTCCTCGCCGACGCCCCGCTGCCGCCCGCGTTGGCGGTGGCCTGCCTGCGCACCCTGGCAACGGCTTCGGGCGCGGCCGGCATGTGCGGCGGGCAGGCGCTGGACATCGACGCCACCGGCCGCCAGCAGCCGCTGTCCGACCTGCAGCGCATGCACGCGCTCAAGACCGGCGCGCTGATCCGCGCCGCGGTGCGCATGGGCGCGCTGTGCGGTGGCGCCGGCAGCGACGACCTGGCGCGGCTGGACGGCTTCGCCGACGCGCTCGGCCTGGCCTTCCAGGTGCGCGACGACATCCTCGATGTCGAGGCCAGTTCCGAGCAGCTGGGCAAGACCGCCGGCAAGGACGCGGCGCAGGACAAATCCACCTTCCCGGCGCTGCTGGGCATGGACGGGGCAAAAGCGCGGCTGGAAGCGCTGGCCATCGACATGGGCGATGCGCTGGCCCCGTTCGGCCCGCGCGCCGGTGCGCTGTCGGCGCTGGCCGAACTGGCGATCCGCCGCTCGCATTGATGCCTTGTTTCCGCCGGAGCGCACCTTGCTGCGCTCCGGCGGCTTCCCGACGACGCAGCAAGAGCTCATCGCTGCCTGCCGGGCCCTCGCCCACGGACAGCCGGCGCGCGGAAATACGGCGTTCCATGGCGCCGGGGGCCTTCGCCGATGGAACTCCCGCAGGGCCTTGCCCCGCTCTGCAAAGGGAGATTCGCGCGCTGGCCGATCTCCGGGCCAACGGCGATGGACCACAAAAAAGGCCCGGGAATCCCGGGCCTTTTTTCGTCGCGCTTGCGCCGGATTACTTGATCAGGCGCAGGGTGAACGGATAGCGGTAGGCTTCGCCCTTGTTCGCGGCAAGCGCTGCGAGGATGGTCAGCACCAGCCAGGCGATACCCACGAAAATCAGCAGCAGGAAGCCGATCAGCACCAGGGTCAGGATGCCCGAGACGAAAGCGGCAATGAACACGGTGATGTTGAAATTCAATGCTTCCCTGCCCTGATCGGCCACGAACGGCATCGTGTCCTTCTTGACCAGCCACACGATCAGCGGCCCCAGCAGATTGCCCAGGGGGATGACGATGCCGGCCAGTGCGGCCAGGTGCGCAAACATTCCCCACTGCTTTTCTTCGGCATTGATGCCGTTGCCCGTGGTGTTCTCGTAATCGCTCATGGTGTTTCCCTTTACCGTTGGTCTTGTGGAATGTGGGGGGTGGCTGTCATCCGCGGTCCCCTGGATCGCCCCGCAGCGCCGGCCGCAGAAGAATACGTCAATCGTCGCCTGCGACCGTCATTCTCCCGACAAGGATCGATCCTGTCGAGACATGCGAACGCGGGTCCACGTCGCTGCCCACCGCTTCGATCCCGGCGAACATCTGTTTCAGATTGCCTGCGATGGTGACGCCATCCACCGGCCAGGCGATCTGGCCGTTCTCGATCCAGAAGCCGCCGGCGCCGCGCGAGTAATCGCCGGTCACGCCGTTGACCCCCTGGCCCATCAGCTCGGTGACCAGCAGTCCGGTTCCCATACCCGACAGCATGGACGGCAGGTCGCCTGCGTTGGCCGCGACCTTCAGGTTGTGCACGCCGCCTGCGTTGGCGGTGGTCTGCAGGCCCAGCCGGCGCGCCGAGTAACTGCCCAGGACGTAACGCTGCAGCACGCCGCCGCTCACCAGCGCCGAATCGCGCGTGGCCACGCCCTCGCCGTCGAACGCGCACGAACGCAGGCCATGGCGCAGCAGCGGTTGCTCGTGCATGTGGAACCAGTCCGGGAACAGCTGCGTGCCTGCGCTGTCGAGCAGGAAGCTGGCGCGCCGGTACAGCGCGCCGCCGGACACGGCCGACAGCAGATGGCCGACCAGCGAACGCGCCACCTCGGCGGCGAACAGTACCGGCACCTGTCCGGTCGGCAGCGAGCGCGGCTGCAGGCGGGCGACGGTACGCTCGGCCGCGCGCCGGCCGATGGCCTCCGGGTCCTGCAGGTCGGCCCGGGCGATCGCGCTGCTGTACCAGCCGTCGCGCTGCATGCCATCGCCCTGCCCGGCGATCAGCGCGCAGCCGATGGAGTGATGGCTGCTGCGCTCGCGGCCGATGAAACCATGCGAGTTGGCGTAGACCGACAGGCTCTGCGCGGTCGCCACCGAGGCGCCATCGGAATTGGCGATGCGGGCGTCGGCGTCGCGCCCGGCCGCTTCGCAGGCCAGGGCCAGGTCCACCGCATGGCGGGCTTCCAGCGTCCACGGGTGCCAGGTGTCCAGGTCGGGGAAATCGCGCGCCATCAGCGCCGCGTCGGCCAGGCCGGCGGCTTCGTCGTCCTCGGTATGGCGGGCGATGGCGCAGGCCTGGGCCACGGTCGCCTCCAGGCTGCTTTCCTGCAGGTCGGCGGTGCTGGCGCTGCCCTTGCGCTGGCCGAAATACACGGTGACGGCGATGCCGCGGTCATGGGTGGATTCGACCGTCTCCACCTCGCCCAGGCGCACGTTCACGTCCATGCCGCGGTCCTCGCTGCAGCTGACCTCGGCCTGGCTGGCGCCCAGCGCGCGGGCCTTTTCGAGCAGCCGCTGGGAGATGCCGGCCAGCTGTTCCAGCCGCTGCAGGCTGTCGTCGGCGGCGAAGGTTCCGGTGGTGATGCTGTTCAATGCTTTATCCTTTGAAGAATCCAGCCGCAGCCGGCTTTTCCTCCTCCCATCGGGAGAAGGTGCCCCCAGGGGGCGGATGAGGGGACGGGCGAAGTCTCATGCAGCCAGACAGTGCGAGGCTTCGCCCGTCCCCTCTTGCCCCCTCTCCCGAAGGGAGAAGGGCATTCGGCGGCGGCATCCGGGTAACACGTGAACTTTAATCGAGTAACAAGGCAATGCGCGGACGCGACGAAGACACCGGCGAATTTTTCAGCGAGAGCCGCAGCCAGAACCGGCGCGAGGCGCTGGAAGTACTGGCGCTGGGCGAGAAACTGGTGGAACTGACGGCCGCGCAGCTGGCGCGGCTGCCCATCCCCGAAGACCTGCTCGAGCACATCGAGTACAGCAAGCGCATCACCTCGCACGGCGCGCGCAAGCGCCAGCTGGCGTTCCTGGCCAAGCAGATGCGCCGCGAGGACGACGCCACGCTCGACGCGATCCGCGATGCGCTGGAAGCCAACAGCGAGACCTCCAAGCGCGCGGTGGCGCTGATGCACCGCATCGAGCACTGGCGCGAACGCCTGCTGGGCCAGGGTGATGCCGCGCTGGCCGAACTACTGGACGAATACCCCGGCGCCGACCGCCAGGAGCTGCGCACCCTGGTACGCAACGCGCTGGCGGAAAAGGCGAAGAACAAGCCGCCGCGCGCATTCCGCGAGATCTACCAGGTGCTGCGCGACCTGATGCTGCCGGCGCAGGCCGCCGCTGGGCAGGACGAGGAAGACGTCGAACATGAATTCGACGACCTCGACGACGAGACCGACGCGCGCGATTGACCCGCGCTCCGGCAGGCGCTGTTCCGGCCGGGCGCCGACGCATGGGAGCATGCCGCCGCTCCCATCCCCGCAGCCCGGAGGCAGCATGCCCACACGACGATCCCTCCTGCTGGCCGCCCTTGCCGGTACCGTCCTGCAGCTGCCGGCCCTCCGCGCCGGCGCCTCCAGCGGCAACCCGCCGATGGCGGCCGGCTACATCGATCTGATGCCCGATTTCTGGAATGCCTACACCCAGGCCGAAGGCGCCGCCGACCGCGCGCAGGCCCTGCAGGACAGCTTCTTCGCGCCACACCACGAGATCTATGCTGCGGCCGGTCTGAAGCCCCGCACCGAACGCATCGCCCGCTGGCTGCCCGACTTCGACGTGATGGCCGCCGATGTCCGGCGGATCGTCGCCGACTTTCCTGCCATCCATGCGGCGCACACCCGACGCTTCGCCGAGGCCTTCCCGGATTTCGACCGTACGCGCGCCCCGATCTACCTGCTGCCGTCGCTGTTCGCCTTCGACGGCCACCTCGAACCCGGCGACGGGCAGCTGCCGCTGTTCATCGGCGCCGATGGGCTGGTGCGCTACCACGGCACCTCGCCGGATCTGGCGGTATTCCTGGATCACGAATCCTTCCATCTCTACCAATCCCAGATCGCACCGGAGGTGATGCTGGATCCGGCGCCGCCGGTGTACGCCATGCTGTGGACCGAAGGCGCGGCGAGCTACGTGAGCGAGCGGCTCAACCCCGACGCGGCGCTGCTGCACGTCCTGCTCGACGACGTCCACCTGGCCGGCGCCAACGCCGCCACCCGCCGCGAACTGGCCGCGGCGATCCTGGCCGTGCTGGATTCCACCCGGGAAGCCGATGCGCTGCGTTTCTTCAGCGCAGGCGCTACCGGGCCGTGGCCGGCGCGCGGCGCCTACCTCGTCGGCCTGGAAGTCGCGCGCCGGATCGGCCGCGACCTGCCGTTGGCACAGCTGCCCAGGCTGCAGGGCGCGGCGCTGCGCGGCCGGCTGGCCCGCGAACTGGCCGCGCTGGCGGCAGGCGAGGATTGAGCCCCGGGGCGCCTGCTTGCCGGTCGCGTGCGGCTCAGGCCTGCGTGCCGCCCACGGTGAGGCCATCGATCAGCAACGAGGGCTGGCCGACGCCGACCGGCACGCTCTGCCCGTCCTTGCCGCAGATGCCCACGCCTTCGTCCAGCGCCAGATCGTTGCCGATCATGCGCACCTTCTGCATGGTTTCCGGGCCGTTGCCGATCAGCGTGGCGCCCTTGACCGGCGCGGTGATCCGGCCGTCTTCGATCAGGTAGGCCTCGGTCGCCGAGAACACGTATTTGCCGCTGGTGATGTCGACCTGGCCGCCGCCGAAGTTGACCGCGTACAGGCCCTTCTTCACCGAGCGGATCATTTCCTGCGGGTCATGGTTGCCGGCGCGCATGTAGGTGTTGGTCATGCGCGGCATGGTCATGTGCGCGAAGGATTCGCGGCGGCCGTTGCCGGTCGGCGCCACGCCCATCAGCCGCGCGTTGAGCGTGTCCTGCATGTAGCCGACCAGGATGCCGTCCTCGATCAGCGTGGTGCACTGGGTCGGGGTGCCTTCGTCATCGATGTTCAAGGAGCCACGACGGCCATCCAGGGTGCCGTCATCGACAATGGTCACTCCCGGCGAGGCCACCCGCTCGCCGATGCGGCCGGCGTAGACGCTGGTGCCCTTGCGGTTGAAGTCGCCTTCCAGGCCGTGGCCGACCGCCTCGTGCAGCAGCACGCCGGGCCAGCCCGGGCCCAGCACCACCGGCATCACCCCGGCTGGCGCCGGGATCGCCTCCAGGTTCACCAGCGCCTGCCGCAGCGCCTCGCGGGCGAAGGCTTCCGGACGCCCGTCGGCGAACAGTTCCCCGTAGCCGTAGCGCCCGCCGCCGCCGGCATAGCCGGACTCGCGGCGGCCATCCTGCTCGACGATCACCTGCACGTTCAAGCGCACCAGCGGGCGCACGTCGGCGCCGAGCACGCCGTCGCTGCGCGCGATCAGCACCGTGTCCACGCCGCCGGACAGGCTCACCATCACCTGCAGCACGCGCGGGTCGGCGGCGCGCAGGTAGCGGTCCAGGCGCTTGAGCACTTCCACCTTGGCCTCGTTGCCGAGGCTGTCCACCGGATCCAGCGCCGGGTACAGCGCGCGGCTGCCGCCACGCACCAGCGCGCTGGCGTTGCAGGTGCCGCCGTCGCGCGAGATCGCCCGCGCCGACTGCGCGGCGGCCAGCAGCGCTGCCGGCTGGATGTCGTCGGAGTACGCAAAGCCGGTCTTCTCGCCGGCGATGGCGCGCACGCCCACGCCCTGCTCGATGGAATGCGCGCCATCCTTGACGATGCCGTCTTCCACGCTCCAGCTCTCGCGCCGCGAGTGCTGGAAATACAGGTCGCCGAAATCGACGCCCGGCCCCAGCAGGGTGCCGAAGGTGCGTTCGAGGCGGTTGGCGTCCAGCCCGGCCGGCAGCAGCAGGCGGGATTCGGCAAGCATCAGGGCGTTGTCGGTCATGGTGTTCCAGATGGGGGCAGGCCTGCGGTTCGCAAGCATGCGGCAGAAGCGGTCAAAGCGCGCCGGCGCTGGCCGGGCTCACCGCCGGCGGCGGCAGGCGCGGGGCATCGCGGTCGACCACTTCCACCTTCGGGTCGGACCATGGGCCGGTGACACGGTAGGTCTTGGCGCCGATCTCGCCCAGCGGCTTGCCCAGTACCGCATTGGCGGCCGCACCCACCGCCGCGCCGACCGGACCGCCGGCGACGGCGCCGACCACGGTGAGCAGGTTGCCCGAGCGCGGGTTGACCTCGATGGTCTGGTCGAACTGCTGCGCGCGGAGGTCGGCCTGGCCGCGGATGGCGATGTCCGCCGCCGGGCCCTGCATGCCGAGGCGGTCGGTGCGGGCCAGCCCGTCGCCGAAGGCGACCCGGCCCTCGGCCTGGTTGAACGCCAGGCCCTTGGAGAAGAAATCGCGGAAATCCAGCATCAGCCGGCGCGGCAGCTGGGCGACGCTGAGCAGGCCCAACACCCGCCCCGCACCCGGTTCGACCTCCAGGATCTGGCCGTTGCGGATGTTGATGTCGAGCGTGCCTTCCAGCCCGGCCAGGTTGAACGTGGCCGGTGCGCCGTCCCAGCCGGCGTTGAACTGCAGCTGGCCCTGGCCGCCGCGCAGCTGCCCGCCATAGCCCAGGTTGTCCAGCAGCCCGCCTAGGTTCTCGCTGTGCACGGCCGCTTCGAAACGGGTCCGCGCCTGCGCGCCGGTGCCGCGCCACTGCCCGGTCACGTCGATGGCCTGTTTCGGCGAGCGGAACTGCAGCTGCGACACCTGCAGGCCGTCGGCCAGCGGACGGGTGCGCAGCGTGGTCTGCCCCAGCTCGGCCTTGCCGAAGGACAGGTCGCCGATGTCCAGCGACAACGGCGGAATCTTCGCCGGGTTCACCGGGTCGGCCGGATGGTCGCCCGCCTCGCCGGCCGCGGCCGTTGCCGCCTGCCAATGCACCCGCGCCAGCGTGCCGCTGACCGTGCCGCCATCTGCCTCGGGGACCAGCAGGTCGCCGGCCAACGACGGCCCTTCCAGCTGCACCGCGACGGCGCCATTACCCGGGCGCAGGCGCAGCCGGGTCTGGTCGAAACGGCCGCCGACCAGCAGCAACTGGTCGGCCAGCACATCCACCTGCTTCAGCGCGACGCCATCGGCATTGCCGCCTTCGCCGCCCTGCCCGCGCGCCAGCGTGATCCACTCCAGCGCGTCCAGCGACGGCGTGCGTCCATCCACCACCAGGCCGTCCGCCGGCGGCTCGCGGCTCGGCCGGTCGCTGCCCATGGTCACCTGCACGCCGGTCCTGCCGTCGTGGGTGCGCGCGGCCAGCGCCATGCGCCGGCCGAAAGCGACCTCGGTGGTGCCGCTGCCCAGCGGCAGGCTGGCGGTCACCCGGGTCGGCAGTGCATCGGCGGCCGGCTTGTCCAGCGGCGCCGGCAGCTGCAGCCGCGTGCCCTGCAGGTCCGAGCGCAGGCTGAGCGTGGTCGGCGGCTCGCTGCGGCTGCCTTCGGGCACCTTCGGCAGGGTCACGCCGATGGTCCAGCGCGAGGTGCCGTGCACATAGGGCTGCAGCCATTTCAGTTCCGGCGCGCGCTCCAGCAGGTCGGTGGCGCCCAGCGAGGCGCTCAGTTCCGCCTCGAACGCATTGTCCGGATCGCTCACCGGCGTGCCGGCGGCGAGCGACAGCACGCCGTCGTGCTCCTTGTGGCGGACCTGCAGCGCCGGCGCGCGGAAGCCGTCGCTGCCGTATTCGGCCTTGCCGCGCACATTGTCGAAGCGCAGGTCCCAGCGGCGGTCGGCCAGGGTCGCGCCGCGCAGTTCCACCTCGCCGCTGACCCGGCCCTCGCCCTCGTGCAGCGGCAGCGACAGGCCGAAGTTGACCGCGGCCGGCCCATTGGCGCTCAGCGCGTCCAGCGTTTCGCCATAGACGGCATGCAGCGGGCTGCGCCGCAGCAGTGCCAGCAGGTGCCCGCTGTCGTCGAGGGTGCGCGCGTCCACCTTCAGCAGCGATTCGTGGAAATCGGCGATGCCGGCGCGGAAAGCATCCACCTTGACCCCGCCGAGGTTGCCCTTGCCCTGCAGCGCGAACCCGTTGGCGATGAAGGCGATGTCGGCATCGACGCCGGTCATGGCCGGCCAGTCGTGCGAGAAACGAAGGGTGCCGTTGTCGATGCGCCCGCCCGCCTCGAAGCGGCCGTCGTTGCCATCGAACGGCCAGTCGTCGAGGTCGCCCACCGCCAGGCCGATGCCGCCACGCAGTTGTCCGTCCACCAGCGCGCCGTCCAGCCAGTCCACCGCCTCCTGGCTCATGTGCGAGCGCACCCAGAAGCCCTTGGCGGCGGTGATCGGCACATCGTCCAGTTCCGCCGCCACGTTGATCCACGGCCGCGTGCCATCGCCCTGGAACCACAGGCCACCGCGCACGTTGGCGGCATAGTCGTTGCCCTGCACGCGCATCGCCGGCGTGGCCACGCGCCAGCCGGCGCCCTCGCGCCAGACCACCGCCTGCCCGTCCAGCTTCAGGTCGTGGACGACGCCGAAACCGGTCGGCCAGTCGAAATGCATGGCATGGGCCGGCCGAAGCTGCAGCGCCAGCGCCTGGCCATCGCCCTCGAAGCGGCCGCGCAGCCCGCTCAGCCCGGGGCTGTCGCCGACCGCGGCGAACGCGGCTTCTTCCAGTTCACCGGCACCGTGCATGGCGCCGCCGACGCGGCCGGCGATGTCCACGTCGGCGAAGCGCAGGACCGGCGCGGCCTGGTACAGCCATTGGCGCAGCCCCGGCTCCAGCGCGGTGCTGAGCGCGGCGACCCGCAGCAGCGGCGTCGCGTCGATGCGCCGGCCGCGCAGCGCGAAATCGTGTCCGCCGCCCAGGTGCAGGCCGTCGAGCACCTGCGTGCCGCCCTTCCCGGTGGCGACCCGCAGCTGCGGCGCGTCCACCCGCCAATCGTCGCCGTCATGGCGCCAGCGCGCGCGCAGTTGCAGGCTGTCGAAGCGGGTGGTCGGCGCCTGGCTGCCGGCGGCGAACGGCGCGCCGGCCAGTTCCACCTTTTCCAAGGTGGCGTCGGCGATGACCGAAGCCACCCGGTGGTCGCTCAGCGCCACCCAGCTGCGGATCGTGCCGGTGCCCTGGCGCACGTCGATGCCGCCGAAATGCAGCAGCGCGCTCCACGCGGACAGGTCGGCCGGCGCCGCGGCGATCCAGGCGGTGCCGTCGCCGCGCTGGCGCTGGAAGTCGAGCACAGCAGTCACCGGCGCGGCGTCGGCGGCGATCCAGGCGCGGGCGCCGGCGCGCAGGCGCGTGCCGTCCACGCGCAGGCGCAGGTCGATCCGCGGCAGTTCCGCGTCCAGACCCAGCGAGGGCGCATCCAGCCGCAGGCGGCCGCCGATCACCTGCAGCTCGCCGAGCCGGCGCAGGGTTTCCAGCGGATCACCGGCATCGCCGGCACTGGGCAGGCCGCGCACCGACCAGCGGCCGTCATCGGCCCGCTGCAGGGTCAGCGCCAGCCCGCGCAGGCGCAGCTCGGTCAGCGGCGCGCCCGGCAGCAGGCCGGAATACAGCGATACCAGCACTTCGGCCTGGCCGATGCGCACGCCTTCGCCCTGGCCGATGCGCAGGCCATCGAGCCGCAGCAAAGGGCCGCGCCGGGTCCAGGCGGTATCCAGGCGATCGAACGCCACCGGCTGGCCGGCGCGCGCGCTCAGCCAGGCGGCTACTTTCTGCGGATGCCGTTCGACCAGCGGCAGCAGCTGGCTGAGACTGCCCACCAGCACGGCCACGACCACCAGCACCACGGCCAGCGCGTAGATCGCATGGCGGCGCAGGTGGCGGAAGCGGTAGCGCGACAGCACGGGCATCAGGAACGGGACCGGAGGGGCGGAGAACGGGAGGTAAGTGGGAAAGAATGCCTGTCGCAGCCGGAATCGCAATGCAACGGCCTTCCCGCCGTCCCTGCCCGCCGCTGCCGGGCAGCGGCTCCCGGTGCCCCGCTACAGCAGGACCACGTCGAACTGCTCCTGCAGGTACTGGTCGTCGGCCTGGAAGCGGATGCTCTTGCCGAGGAACTCCTCCAGTTCGGCCACCGCCGCCGACTCCTCGTCGGTGATGCGCGCCACCACCTTGCTCGAAGCGATCACCAGCAGCCGCGCGGCGTCGAACTGGCGCACCGCGCGGGTGATCTCGCGGAAGATCTCGTAGGTGACGGTCTCGGTGGTCTTGATGCTGCCGCGCCCGCTGCACTCCGGGCAGGGTTCGGACAGCTGCCGCTCCAGGCTCTCGACCGTGCGCTTGCGGGTCATTTCCACCAGGCCCAGCGGCGAGAAATCGTAGACCGTGGTCTTGGCGTGGTCGCGCGCCAGCGATTTCTCCAGCGTGCGCAGCACCTGGCGGCGGTGCTCGGGATCGACCATGTCGATGAAGTCGATGATGATGATGCCGCCGAGGTTGCGCAGCCGCAGCTGCCGCGCCACCGCCTGCGCCGCTTCCAGATTGGTGCGGAACACGGTCTCTTCCAGATTGCGCTGGCCGAGGAAGGAACCGGTGTTGACGTCGATGGTGGTCATCGCCTCGGTCTGGTCGATGACCAGGTAGCCGCCGGACTTGAGCGGCACCTGCTTGTCCAGCGCGCGGCCGATCTCGTCCTCCACGCCGTACAGGTCGAAGATCGGGCGGTCGCCGGTGTACAGCTCCAGCTTCTCGCCCAGCACCGGCATGTACTTGGCGACGAAGGCCTGCAGCTGGGCGAAGGTCTCCTTCGAGTCGACCTTCACCTTCTCCACGTCCTTGCGGATCAGGTCGCGCACCGAGCGCAGCGGCAGGCTCAGGTCCTCGTAGATGATGCTGCGCGGCGGCGCCTCGCGGCCGCGGCGCTCGACCACGTTCCACACCCGCGACAGGTAGGAGATGTCCTCGGCCAGCGCCTCGGCCGGCTGGCCTTCGGCATTGGTGCGCACGATGTAGCCGTAGCCGCCGTGCTGGGCGGAGATCTCCGTCACCAGGGTCTTGAGCCGGGCGCGCTCGGCCTCGTCCTCGATCCGCGCCGAGACCCCGACCATCTTCGACTGCGGCAGCAGCACCAGGTAGCGCGAGGGGATGCTGACCTGGGTGGTCAGGCGCGCGCCCTTGCTGCCGATCGGGTCCTTGACCACCTGCACCACCACGTCCTGGCCGTCGCGCAGCAGCTCCACGATCGGCACCGACGACGGCAGCGGCAGGCTCGGCGCGGTCTCCTCGGTATCGGCAGCCACCGGCGCCGGCCGCACCACGTCGTTGGCGTGCAGGAACGCGGCGCGCTCCAGCCCGACCTCGACGAAGGCGGCCTGCATGCCTGGCATCACCCGCTGCACCCGGCCCTTGTAGATGTTGCCGACCACGCCGCGGCGCCAGCCGCGCTCGATGTGCAGTTCCTGCAGCATGCCGTTCTCGATCACCGCCACGCGGGTTTCGCGCGGGGTGACGTTCACCAGTATTTCTTCGGACATCCGTTCAATCCTTCCCTGCGCCGAAACCGCGCAGCAGCGCGGCGGTCTGCTGCAACGGCAGCCCCATCACGCCCGAATAGCTGCCGGCGAGCCGGCTGATCCAGCGTTCGGCGCCGCCCTGTATGGCGTACGCGCCGGCCTTGCCCATCGGTTCGCCGCTGGCGACATAGGCGGCGATCTCGTCCTCGGCCATCGCCGCGAACGTCACCTCCGATTCGACGACGATCAGTTCCTCGCGCCCCTGCGCCACCAGCGCCACCGCGGTGACGACCTGGTGGCTGCGCCCGGCCAGCGAGCGCAGCATGGCCGCGGCGTCCGCGGCATCGACGGGCTTGCCGTAGACCCGGTCGCCCAGGACCACTTCGGTATCCGAACCGAGCACCACCGCCAGCGGATCGTCGGCGACCAGCGCCAGGCCGGCGCGCGCCTTGTCCAGCGCGACGCGGCGCACATAGGCCGCCGGCGGTTCGTCGGCGCCGCGGATTTCCGGTACGTCCAGGTCCAGCGCGCGGAACGGGATGTCCAGGCGTGCGAGCAGTTCGTTGCGGCGGGGAGAGCGGGAAGCGAGATAGAGCATCGGCGAAGCATAACCTGCGCACGTTGCGGCCGCGCCTGCCGACCGGCCCGCCTGCGCCGCTCGCCACGCATGGCCGTTCCCGCCTACGCTTCGCTTCGTTCCGGGCCAGGCTGAACGAGCGGCAAAGCCGCCCCCCGCACCGCGACCCCGTCCGGCCTCACTACCCGTTCATCGCCACCGCACCACCCTCGCACCCATCCAAGGAGGATCCACATGCGCCATTCCGCCCTCGCCCCGCTGCTGCTCGCCCTGTCCTTCGCTTCGGGAGCCCCGATGACCGCCCACGCCCAGAACACCCCGGCCGTCGTGGCCAGCGATGCCACCCTGCTCAACATCTCCGCCCAGGCCGAGGCGCGGCGCGTGCCGGATGTGGCCATGCTGTCGGCCGGCGTGGTCACCCAGGCCGCCGATGGCAATACGGCCATGCGCGAGAACGCCGTGCAGATGGACAAGGTGATGGCCGCGATCAAGGCCGCCGGCATCGCCGAGCGCGACATCCAGACCAGCGGCATCAACCTGAGCCCGCAGTATCGCTACGCCGACAACGAGGCGCCGAAGATCACCGGCTACCAGGCCAGCAACACCGTCAGCCTGAAGGTGCGCGACATCGCCAAGCTCGGCAAGGTGCTCGACAGCCTGGCCGCACAGGGCGCCAACCAGATCAACGGCCCGAGCTTCGAGATCGACCAGCCCGAGCCGGTCTACGACGAAGCCCGCTTGGCCGCGCTGAAGAAGGCCCAGGCCCGCGCCGAGACCTACGCCAAGTCGCTGGGCCTGCGCGTGCGCCGCATCGTCAGCATTTCCGAAGGCAACAGCGGCGGCTTCCGCCCGCCCATGCCGATGATGGCGATGGCGCGTTCGGCCAAGGCCGAAATGGACACGGCAGTGGCGCCGGGCGAGACCACGCTGTCGGTCAGCCTGGACGTGGTGTTCGAACTGGGCCGTTGATCCCGCGGTACATCCTGTCCATGGAAACGGCGCCTGCGGGCGCCGTTTTCCTGTCTGCCAGCTGAGCGGAAATTCCATCCCCGCTTGCCGGATCGCCGGTTTGCAGGCGCACTGGCTCCACGCGGACCGGAACCGGCCTTGCCGCTGCAACCCCGTCCCGCGTCACCGAGCGTTGTTCTCCATCACACGCCCTCGCATGGAGGTGGCACATGGTCCGCACGCATTCCGGCATTTCCCCGATCCGTTTCGACACCTCCCGCATCCTCGCCTACAGCACGGCCATCGCCCTGCACGCGCTGGCGGCAGGACTGCTGCTGATTCCGCTGTCGCAGGTCCCCATCCGCAGCGACGCCGTCCGCCAGGAACCGCGCTGGCAGTTGCCGGAAATCGTGCCCGTGGTGCCGACGCCCCCGCCGCCGCTACCGGTTCCGGTCGTCACGCAGACGCCGCCACCGGCGCGGCCTGCGCTGCCCGCGCCGGTCGACAATGCGCCGATGCCGGTCTTCGCCACCGAGGCGGTCATTCCGCAATCGGCCGCTCCCGGCTCGCCCACCGACACCACCGGCCCGGTCGCCGATTCGATCGCGCCGCCAGCACCGCTGGCAGGCGTGCAGCTGCGTTACCTGCATGCCCCCGCGCCCGCTTATCCGCGCGACGCCCTGCGCGTCGGCGCGCAAGGCACGGTGACCCTGCGCGTGCTGGTCGGTGTTGACGGCTCGCCACTGGAAGTGAGCGTCGAGCGCAGCAGCGGCAACCGCAGCCTCGACACCGCCGCGCGCACCCAGGTGCTGCGGCAGTGGAAGTTCCAGCCGGCCACCGACAACGGCCGCCCCGTGCAGGCCTACGGCCTGGTACCGGTCGATTTCAAGCTGAATTGAGGCCCTTCCGGCCCGCAGGAAAGCGCAGCTGAACGCTTCCTTGCGGGCCGTCTCCGGAAGCGCGCCTATTAATCGATTTTTCACCGTCATCTCACCCGGGAAAAACCTAGATTCGCGGCCGTCGATGTCCCCCGGCCGCCTTTCCGGCGGTCTCTTGCCGCAGGTTCCCTGGAGAGAAGACTGTGAAACATCCGACCCATAGGCAGCCGTGCTGCCGCCAGAATCGCCTCTGCGATTCCATCTCCACCAGCCTGGCCCGCCTGCTGCTGGTTCCCGCCGCGCTTGTGGTCGCCGTCCCGGCGGCCATGGCGCAGGAACAGCAGGAAAAGACGACCACCCTGGACCGCATCACCGTCACCGGCTCCAATATTCCACGCACCAACACCGAGACACCCTCACCGGTCCAGGTCATCACCCGCCAGGAAATCGACCGCACCGGCAAGAACAATGTCGCCGAGTACCTGCAGACCCTGACCGCCGACGGCTCCGGCTCCATTCCCAAGACCTTCGGCAACGGCTTCGCCGGCGGCGGCGCCGGCATCTCGCTGCGCGGCCTTGGCGCCGGCTCCACCCTGATCCTGTTGAACGGCCGCCGCATGGCCACCTATGGCCTGGCCGACGACGGCCAGAAGGTGTTCACCGACCTGAGCACCATCCCGCTGGATGCGGTCGAACGCATCGACGTGCTGAAGGATGGCGCCTCGGCCATCTATGGCTCGGACGCCATCGCCGGCGTGGTCAACATCATCCTGCGTTCGGATTTCACCGGTGTGATCCTGCGCGGTTCCTACGGCCTGTCCGGCGACAGCGACGGCAGCCAGCGCAAGGCTACCCTCACCGCCGGCACCGGCAGCCTTGCCGACAACGGCTGGAATGCGTTCTTCAGCCTGGACGTGGGCAAGAGCGATGCGGTCCGCGTCAGCGACCGCCTCAACCGCAAGTGGATAGGTACCGGCGACCTGCGCCCCTGGGGTTTCACCATCGGCAACAGCCAGTTCCTGGGCGGCGCGATCACCGGCGCCAATCTCAACGGCGGCGGCAGTTCGCCGACCGGCAGCCTGTTCGATCCGGCCACGGGGCAACTGGTGTCCCTGCCCGGCTGCAGCCAGTTCTCCAACATAACCCCGCAGGACCCCAACGGCGGCTGCCTCTGGGACGCGGGCAAGTTCCGCGACCTGGTGCCGGAAGAGAAATACGTCAATGTCTTCGGCCGCGCCTCCTTCGCCTTCGGCGACAACGGCGAGGTCTACACCGAGATCGGCTATTCGAAGAAGGACACCACATTCCGCAACACGCCCTCGGGCGTCTCCGGCGGCTGGGGCTACCCCGGGGGCCCGGTCAACGCCAGCAGCGGCGATGGCGCCACCGTGCTCGGCCCGACCCATCCGGACAATCCCTACGGCGTACCGGTACGCGTGCGCTACAGCGCATTCGACGTCGGCCCGCGCGTGACCGAAACCAACAACGAGTTCATGCGCTTCCTGGTCGGCGTCAAGGGCAGCTGGGGTGATTGGGATTACGACACCGCCTACCTGCACTCCAGCACCGACCTGACCAGCACCCGCACCGGGTTCCTGCGCTACAGCGCGGTGCTCTGCGCCCTGGGTGACCCGAACTGCGCCGGCGGCGTCTGGAACATCGGTCAGGGCGCGGAAGCCAACCCGCAGAGCCTTTACGCCTATATTTCGCCGACCATCGACGCCCGCGCCAAGAGCAAGCTGGACATGTTCGACATCAAGGTGTCGCGCTCCCTGCTCGACCTGCCGGGCGGTCCGCTGGGGCTGGCCCTGGGCACCGAATGGCGCAAGACCAGCAACTCGCTGACCCCGCAGACCTACACCGACCAGGGCGACATCATCGGCCTGGGCTACTCGGCCTACGACGGCACCCAGACCGTCTATGCCGGTTATGCCGAATTGTCCGCGCCGGTGCTGAAATCGCTGGAACTCAACGCCGCCGTGCGCTACGACAAGTACGAGGGCGGCGACGACGCGCTGAAACCGAAAGTCGGTTTCAAGTGGACGCCGGTGCAGTGGTTCGCCCTGCGCGGCACCTACGCCGAAGGCTTCCGCGCGCCGAATCCCGCCGAGAACGGCAACGGCGGACTGGCGGCCTTCTCCTCCGCGCTGGACCCGGTGCGCTGCCCCGATGGCCAGCACCCGGCGCCGGGCGGCACCGCCGACGACTGCAATGCGCGCCAGATCGCCATCATCACCAAGCCCAACCCAGCGCTGAAACCCGAGGAGTCCAAGAGCTATTCGCTCGGCATCGTGCTGCAGCCCACCCGTACCACCTCGGTCACCGTGGATGCCTGGCAGATCAAGCGCACCAACGAGATCACGCCCAGCAGCACCGACTCGGCCATCGCCGCCGGCGACGTGCTGCGCGATTCCAACCTGCTCAACGGCGTACCGGGTACCGGCTCGATCCTGGCGGTCAACACGGCCTATGTGAATGCAAGTTCCACCAAGGTCCAGGGCATCGATACCGACATCCGCCAGGATATTCCGCTGGGCAACGCCGGCGATCTGCGGCTGGACCTGCAATGGAGCCACATCAGCAAGTTCGACCTCACCGAGGACGGCCAGGTCAGCAAGTACGCCGGCACCCACGGCAACTGCGATGTGACCAACTGCATCGGCACGCCCAAGGACAAGGTCAACTTCGGCGCCACCTGGAACTACCAGGCGTGGTCGATCAGCGGCCTCGCCAACTTCATCGGCAAGATGGACAACGTCGGCGAACAGGGCGGCGCCTATCTCGCCAAGTACGAGGACGGCACGCCGGTCAAGAAGATTTCCTCCTTCACCACCTTCGACCTCTCCGGTCGCTGGGCGGTCAACGATGCCTTCGAGCTGAGCGCCTCGGTGCAAAACCTATTTGACCGGATCGCCCCGCTCGACCCGGTCACCTATGGCGCGGTCAACTACAACCCGCTGCACTACAGCGGCGCCATCGGCCGCTATTTCACCGTCGGGGCGAAGTACACCTTCAAGTAATCCCGCCGCAGCCCCCGACGGCCCAGGCCCCGGCAACGCCCGGGGCCCGGGTTTGCGCGGGGCCCGCCGCAACGAAAAAGGCCTGCATCTTGCGATGCAGGCCTTTCGAATCTGGCGCCCGAAGTTGGACTCGAACCAACGACCCCCTGATTAACAGTCAAGTGCTCTAACCGGCTGAGCTATTCGGGCGGGGACGCGCATTCTATACGCTTGTCACGCGCGATGGTAGGGGTGGTTGGCCAGCATCGCCGCCGCGCGGTACAGCTGTTCGGCCACCACCAGCCGCACCAGCATGTGCGGCAGGGTCAGCGGTCCGATCGACCATTTCTCGTCGGCGATCGCCGACACTTCCGGCGAATGCCCTTCCGGGCCACCGATCAGGAACGCGAGATCGCGGCCCTGCGCGCGCCAGTATTCAAGGCGCTGCGCGAGCTGTTCGGAGCTGAGCTGGCGGCCGGGCACGTCCAGCGCCACCACGTACGGATTCTTCGGCAATGCCGCCAGCACGCGCCTGCCCTCGTCCTCGATGGCGCGCTTCGGGTCGCGGCCCTTGCCGCGCAGGCCGGGTTCGATCTCCACCAGTTCCAGCGGCAGCCAATGCGACAGGCGCTTCTGGTACTCGGCAAAACCCTGCGCCACCCATGACGGTGCGCGTTCCCCGGTGGCGATCAGTCTGGCTTTCATGGCGCGGCTCCCGGCACGGCGTCGAAAACGAAGACGGCGCCCTGCGGCGCCGTCGCGAGGCATTGGCCGGGCGGATCAGCCGGCTTCCTGCTCTTCTCCCTCGGCGGACGAGGGCGGCTGGTCGCCCACCGTCCACAGGCGCTCGAGCGCGTAGAACTCGCGCACGCGCGGCAGCATCACGTGGACGATCACGTCGCCCAGGTCCACCAGCACCCACTCGGCCTCGCGCTCGCCTTCCACGCCCAGCGGCATCACGCCCAGGTTCTTGGCGAAACGCACCACTTCGTCGCCGATGGATTTGACGTGGCGGGTCGAGGTACCCGAAGCAATGACCATGAAATCCGCGACGCTGGATCTGCCGCGGACGTCGATCTCCACGACATCCCTGGCCTTGAGTTCTTCCAGTCCGGCATGGACGGAGGCCAGCAGGGCCGGAACGGACGGCGGCGGATTGGGCAACTGGGTCTTGATGACTTGGGCTTCGGTGGTCAAAGCTGCGGAACTCGATGAATGAAGGGACGATTATAGAGAACCCGGCCGCGCCCGGCATTCACGCCGTAGCGCAGCCGTACAGGCCGTGGGCGGCGATGTAAGTGGCCACGGCCCCAGGCACGAGGCCACGCCAGTCGCCGCCGGCCGCGATCAGGCCGCGTACGGCAGTGGCCGATTCGGCCTGCAGCGGCTGGTGCAGGCGCCAGACCCATCCGGCCGGCCGCTCGCGCAGGCACGCGGCATCGACCGCCCAGGCATCGCGCAGCCGGGCGGCAAGCACTTCCGGCAATTGCCCGTCCAGCGCATTGCCGGGGCGGTCGGCAATCACGAGGTGCGCAAGGTCGAGCAGGTGTTCCCACGCATGCCAGGTCGGCAGGCCCAACAGGCTGTCGGCCCCCATCAACAGGGCCACCGGGGCTGTAGTGCCGATCTCGGCACGGATTTCGCGCAGCGTGTCCACGGTCCACGAAGGCACGCCCGGCTGGCGCGCGGCGCGCCGCAGCTCGCGGCGATCGACCTGCAGCCCCGGTTCGCCGGCAGTCGCCAGTTCCAGCATATGCGTGCGCTGCCGCGCATCGGCGCCCGGCGGCGGGCGATGCGGCGGGTCGGCGGCCGGCATCAGCCGCACCGGCGCGTTCAGTTCATCGCGCGCGCGGCGGGCGATGGCCAGGTGACCGTTGTGGACCGGGTCGAAGGTGCCGCCGTAGATCAGCAGCAGGCCGGTATCCGGCCGACTTGCGCCCGGCTCCGGAATGGACGCCACGGTCATCGCGTCCCGCGGGCCAGCAGGCGCACCGCCTGCGCTTCGGCCACGGCCAGCAGCAGGCGTTCCAGCGCCAGCCACGGATCGCCCTCGGCACGGCCCTTGGCCATGCGGTCGACCTGCCCGGCCTCGGCCACCAGGCGCTCCCAGCGCTGCGGCGCGGGATACCGTTGCAGCGCGCGCTTGAACGGCGCCTGCCGCGATTCCCAGATGCCGCGCGCCTTCATCTCGCCGGCGAGGTTGCCGCCGCTGGCCTGCACCCGCGCCAGTCCGGCGGTGATCAGCAGTTCGCGGATCAGGATCGGCGTCAGCGCGGCCACCGCCTCGCCCTCGGCGCGCAGCCCGGCAAGCATGCGGATGACCGCCGGCGGCTGCCCGGAGAATGCCGCCTCGACCAGCCGGAACACGTCGTAGCGCGCGGCGTCGGCGACCAGCGCCTCCATCTTCGCCACATCCAGGGTCTGGCCCTCGGCCAGCAGCGCGAGCTTGTCGATTTCCTGCGCGGCGGCCAGCAGGTTGCCTTCCACCCGCTCGCTCAGGCGCTGCACAGCGGCCGGCTCGGCGCGCAGCCCCCTGGCCCGCAGGCGGCGTTCGATCCAGTCGCCCAGTTCGTGCGGCTTGATCGCCCAGGCCACCGACAGCACGCCGATGCGCGCCACCGCGTCGGCCCATTTGCCGTGATGCGATTTGCTCCACTCGCCAGCGGTGATGAGCAGCACCACGTCGTCCGGCGGCTGCGCGCAGAATTGGCTGATGACCTCCGCGCCTTCCTTGCCCGGCTTGCCGCTGGGCAGGCGCAGCTCGACCAGCCGGCGCGCGCTGAACAGGCTCGGTGCATTGAAGCTGGACGCCAGCTGGCCCCAATCGAAATCGCGCCCATCGGCGTCGAACACCTCGCGCTCGCCGATGCCTTCGGCGCGCGCCCTGGCGCGTACCGCATCGGCCGCTTCCAGCACGCGCAGCAGTTCCGGGCCGGCGATCAGGTAGGCCGGGGCCAACGGCTGCGCGCCGGCCTGGCTGGCGAGCTGTTCGGGACGAAGCTCCATCGATTCAGCGCCCGTACGCCGGGGCAGCCAGGGTCGGCATGGGTCAGTCGCCCTTGCCGGCCGCCGGAGCGGCAGCGCGCTCCTTCTCCATCTGCGCGCGGACCACGCTGTCGATGCGCCGCAGGATCGAGGCGGACATTTCGCGGCGCAGTTCATCGGCGAGGATCTCGCGCTCGGTGGTGGTGCCGGTGGCGTCGGTCGGCTCGGACACGTAGTCGCGCGACAGCTCGATCACCTGCTCCGGCACCAGCACGCTGCCATCGGGACGATGAAAGGCGAAGATGACCGCGTAACGCAGGCTGAACTCCTGCGTGCGGCCCTGCGCGTCGATGGCGATGGGCAGGTCGCCCCAGCGCTCGGAGCGGATCTGCAGCCGGGCCGCGCCCTTGCCGGGCTCATCCTCGCCGACGACGACCGCGCCGGAGGCGTGCAACCCGCGTCCCAGCAGCTTGACCAGCTCGCTGTAGCGCACCGTCGATTCGACCTTCACCGCCGGCGTATCGTCCGGAAGGGTGAGCTTGTTGCGCAGGTGGAAACCGCAACCGGTCAGGCTCACGGCAAGGACGAGGGCGGTCAGGTATCGGGTCATGGACACAGTCTGGCGGAGCCGGCCGGGAGCGGCAACAGAAAACGGCCCGCATCATCGCCCATCGGGTGTGAGCGGGGATGAAACCACATCGCAGTCCCAGCTGTTCTGGAGCGGACACCATGCGTAAGACAAGCAAGACAGAGCCGGAGCATGCGCTCATGCGGCCGGGAAAGCATTTGCGGAAGCTGGTTGCCACTTCCATGCCCCCCAAGTTGGGGGGCGATCCGCGCGCGGCGCGGATGGGGGGCGCCGCAATAGACCGCAAGCCGCATCGGATGCCTAACGCGCCGCCGCGCGCCCGGATGGCGAACCACCCGAGCGCGCCGCAGGCGGATCAACCCGCCACGATATTGACGATCTTGCCCGGAACGATGATGACCTTGCGCACGGTGAGGCCTTCCAGGAACTTGGCCGCGTTGGGCTCTTCCTTGGCGGCGGCCTCGATCAGCTCGCGGCTGGCGTCGGCGGCGACGTCGATGGTGCCGCGCAGCTTGCCGTTGATCTGCACCGCCAGGGTCAGCGCGTCCTTGACCAGTGCGCCGGCATCGACCTGCGGGAACGGCTGGTCTTCCAGCAGCGTCTCGCCGTGGCCGAGTTCCTGCCACATCGCATGGCAGGCATGCGGGGTGATCGGGTTGAGCAGCAGCACCGCGGCCTGCAGCGCTTCCTGGCGCACGGCCCTGCCCTGCGCGCTGGCGTCGTCGAACTTGCCCAGCACGTTGAGCAGCTCCATCACCGCGGCGATGGCGGTGTTGAAGGCGTGGCGGCGGCCGTAGTCGTCGCCGACCTTGCCGATGGTCTCGTGGGTCTTGCGGCGGATGGCCTTCTGCCCGGCGTCCAGCGCGGCGACATCCAGCGCCGGGGCGCTGCCGTCGGCGGCATGCTTGTGCACCATGGCCCACAAGCGGCGCAGGAAGCGCGCCATGCCGTCCACGCCGGCCTCGTTCCACTCCAGCGACTGTTCCGGCGGCGCGGCGAACATCGAGAACAGGCGCACGGTGTCGGCACCGTACTTGGCCACCATCGCCTGCGGGTCCACGCCGTTGTTCTTGGACTTGGACATCTTCTCGGTGCCGCCGATCACTACCGGCTGGCCGTCCGTGCGCAGGGTGGCGCCGGTAATGCGGCCGCGCTCGTCGCGCACCACGTCCACGTCGGCCGGGTTGAACCAGTCCTTGGAGCCGTCGCTGTTCTGGCGGTAGAAGGTCTCGGCGATGACCATGCCCTGGCACAGCAGGTTCTGCGCCGGCTCGTTGCTTTCCACCATGCGCGCATCGCGCAGCAGTTTGTGGAAGAAGCGGAAGTACATCAGGTGCAGGATCGCGTGCTCGATGCCGCCGATGTACTGGTCCACCGGCAGCCAGTAGTTGCCGCGCTTGTCCACGGCCTCGCGCGCGCCCGGCGAGGTGTAGCGGGCGTAGTACCAGCTCGACTCCATGAAGGTGTCGAAGGTGTCGGTCTCGCGCTCGGCCGCGCCGCCGCAGTCCGGGCAGGTGGTCTTGCGCCATTCCAGGTCGGCCTTGAGCGGCGAACCGGTGCCGTTGAGCGTCACGTCCTCGGGCAGGATCACCGGCAGCTGGTCTTCCGGCACCGGCACCGCGCCGCACTTGTCGCAGTAGATCACCGGGATCGGGCAGCCCCAGTAGCGCTGGCGGCTGACGCCCCAGTCGCGCAGGCGGTAGTTGACCCGGCGCTGGCCCTGGGCCTTGCGCTCGAAGCGCTCGGCCAGCGCCTCGAAGGCGCCCTGGAAATCCAGCCCGTCGAACTCGGCCGAATTGACCAGTTCGGTTTCGCGGGACTTGTCGCCGTACCAGTCCTGCCAGCGGTCCGGATCGTAGCTGCGTTCGTCGTCGTTCTTCGGGTGCTTCAGCGCGATGACCTGCTTCTTCGGCAGGCCATACTTGCTGGCGAACTCGAAATCGCGCTGGTCATGGCCCGGCACCGCCATCACCGCGCCGGTGCCGTAACCCATCAGCACGAAGTTGGCGACCCAGATCGGCACCTGCTCGCCGCTGACCGGATGGATGGCCTTCAGGCCGGTGTCCATGCCGCGCTTTTCCTGGGTTTCCAGTTCGGCCTCGGAGACGCCGCCCTGCTTCAGCTCGGCCAGCATCGCCGCCAGCGCCGGGTTGCTCTTCGCCGCGTGCACCGCCAGCGGGTGTTCGCCGGCAATGGAAACGAAGCTCACGCCCATCACCGTGTCCGGGCGGGTGGTGAACACGCGCAGCGGGTCCAGCGCGGCGCCGTCCACGTCGCGCACGTCGAACTGGATTTCCAGGCCTTCGGAGCGGCCGATCCAGTTGCGCTGCATGGTCTTGACCGAATCCGGCCAGCCCGGCAGTTCGTCCAGGCCGTCCAGCAGTTCCTGAGCGTAGTCGGTGATGCGCAGGAACCACTGCGGGATCTCGCGCTTCTCGACCAGCGCGCCCGAACGCCAGCCGCGGCCGTCGATGACCTGCTCGTTGGCCAGCACGGTGTTGTCGACCGGGTCCCAGTTCACCACCGAGTTGCGGCGGTAGGCCAGGCCCTTGCGCATCAGCCGGGTGAACATGCGCTGCTCGTGGACGTAGTAGTCCGGCGTGCAGGTGGCGAACTCGCGCGACCAGTCGATCGCATAACCCATCGCCTTGAACTGGCCACGCATGTGCTCGATGTTGGCGTAGGTCCACTTGGCCGGCGCGGTCTTGTTCTTGATCGCGGCGTTCTCGGCCGGCAGGCCGAAGGCGTCCCAGCCCATCGGCTGCAGCACGTTGTGGCCGGTCATGCGCTTGTAGCGGCTGATGACGTCGCCGATGGTGTAGTTGCGCACGTGGCCCATGTGCAGCGCGCCGGACGGATACGGCAGCATCGACAGGCAGTAGTACTTGGGCTTGTCCGAGGTTTCGTCGACCTCGAAGGCGCGGGTGGTTTCCCAGTACTTCTGGGCAGCGGTTTCGACCTGCTGGGGATCGTAGATGTTGGTTTCGACGCTGGACATGAACGCGTTGGGACGGCGGCAAAGCGGGACAGCGTACCGCAGTGCACCAGAGTGCTCCAATCCGGTCCGCCCCGACACCTCCCGGAAAAAGCCGTTCCCTTCAATATCAATCGCTTGCGCAGCTCCACCCGGTATCGCCGGCGACACTCCCGGATGCCGCACCGGTTTCCTGCGCCGGGCCGCTATGCTGCCCTCTCCATCCCTGGGGAATGATGCCGATGCCGATCCGCCGCCACCTCGCCGTTCTCCTGCTGCTGGCCTGCGCGCCGGCCTGTGCCGAACCCGTCGCCGTGCACTGCGGCCGCCTGTTCGACGCGCGCAGCGGCCAGCTCAAGGGGCCGCATACGCTGGTGGTTGCCCACGGCCGCATCCAGCAGGTGCTCAGTGGTGCCGATGCCGATGGCGGCGGCGTGCGTTCCGTCGACCTGCGCGACAAGGTCTGCCTGCCCGGCTGGACCGACCTGCACGTGCACCTGGGCAGCCAGTCCAGCCCGCAGAGCTACTCCGAAGGCTTCCGCCTGGACCCGGTCGACTATGCCTTCCGCGCGGTCGGCTACGCCGAGAAGACGCTGATGGCCGGCTTCACCAGCGTGCGCGACCTCGGCGGCGAGGTCAGCCCGCACCTGCGCGACGCGATCAGCCAGGGGCTGCTGAAGGGGCCGCGCATCTTCGCCGCCGGCAAGTCCATCGCCACCACCGGCGGCCACGCCGACCCGACCAACGGCTGGAACGACCAGCTCTCGCACCTGATCGGCCCGCCCGGCCCCACCGAGGGCGTGGTCAATTCGGTGGACGATGCGCGGCAGGCGGTACGCCAGCGCTACAAGGAAGGCAGCGACGTCATCAAGATCACCGCCACCGGCGGCGTGCTCAGCTATGCGCGCTCCGGCGACGCGCCGCAGTTCACCGTGGACGAGATCAAGGCCATCGTCGATACCGCGCACGACTACGGCTTCCGCGTGGCCGCCCACGCCCATGGCACCGAGGGCATGAAGCGCGCGGTGCTGGGCGGAGTCACCAGCATCGAGCACGGCACCTACATGGACGACGAGGTCATGCGGCTGATGAAGCAGCACGGCACCTGGTATGTGCCCACCTTCTACGCCGGGCGCTTCGTCACCGACAAGGCGGCGATCGACGGCTATTTCCCCGAGGTGGTGCGGCCCAAGGCCGCGCGCATCGGCGCACTGATCAGCCAGACCGCGGCGAAGGCCTACCGCAACGGGGTAAAAATCGCCTTCGGTACCGACCAGGGCGTAGGCCCGCATGGCGACAACGCACGCGAGTTCATCTACATGGTCGAAGCCGGCATCCCCGCCGCGTACGCGCTACAGGCCGCCACCGTGCACGCCGCCCAGGTGCTTGGCGTGGACGACCAGGGCGTGCTGGAAGCGGGCAAGCGCGCCGACGTGATCGCCCTGGCCGCCAACCCGCTGGAGGACATCAACGCGGTGATGGACGTGCGCTTCGTGATGAAGGACGGGGTGATCTACAAGCAGTGACGGCCCTGCGCACGTCGCCGCAGGGAGTGCGCGCCGCGCCCGTTCAGCGCGGCGCGCGCCGCGCCAGCAGCGCCAGCCACAGCGCCCAGCCCAGGAACGCCAGCCGCTGCGCCATCGCCACCGGCATGACGCTGCCGAACACGAAGGCGCTGCACAGCATCCACACCGCGCAGGCCACGGCCAGCGTCGCCACCGGGCGCCATGCCGCATCCCGCGCGGCGCCCACGCGCAGCATCACCGCGCCGGCGCAGAACGCCACCAGCCACAACAGCCAGACGCTGGCATGCGCCTGGCTGGCGCGATTCCCGATGTCGTCCACGTCCAGCGGGAAAGCCCCCATCGCAGCGAAGGCCAGCCCGGCCAGCAGCAGCATCTGCCCGGCCACGCGCAGCGGGCGCGAAGCGGTAGCCGGCATCCGCAGCACCAGCCCCAGCGCGGCCAGCGCCGCCAGCACCCCCGGCAGCACGAAGCCCATCGCATTGAACATCCCGGCGCCGGGAACGCCGGTCGCGCCCAGCAGCGAAACCGGATGACGCATCTGGTCGTAGAACGGCAGGCGCGCGCCGAAAACCGCCAGCGCCACCAGCCACACCACCACCGACGCCGGTCCCGCCCAGCGCAGCATCTGTTTCCACACCATCCGCATCCGACCTCTTCGACGCCGGCGCATGCGCGCGCCCGCCAACGCCGGCGATTGTGAGGCCTGCGCCGACGCCACGCACGCCTGCGCAGACCGTGGCCGGTTCAACCGCCGATTCCCGCGATCTCCACGCGGCGATTGGGCGCCAGACAACGCACCAGCTCGGCATGCGGCGCCTTGCCGCATTCGACCAGCGGCTGCGCGCTGCCCTGTCCCTCGGCGCGCACGGAGCCGGCGGGAACACCGCGCGCCACCAGGTAATCGCGCACCGCGTTGGCGCGGCGCTGCGACAACCGCAGGTTGTAGGCGTCGCTGCCGATGCGGTCGGTGAAGCCGACCACGGTCAACGACACGGCGCCCATCCGCGCGCCCAGGCTGGCGACCACCTCGTCCAGCCGCGCCCGTCCCTTGCCGGAGAGCTCGGCGCTGTCGAATGCGAAGAGCGCATCGGCAGAAATCCGCAACGGCGGCGGCGGTGGCGCAGCCGGCGGCGGCGCCGGTGCCGCGGCGACCGGCGCTGGTTCAAGCAGGGCCGCACACGTGGCCGGCTTCCACGACTGCCCCACCGCCACGCCCTTGCCGTCGAAATGGATCTGGAACTGGCACTGGATCGGCGGCGCGCCTACCGTCCGCCGGAAGTTGAACAGGTAGTTCCATTCGCGCACCCCCCACATGCCTTCGCCGAAATGCGGCGTACCCAGCAGGGCGTACAACTGCTGCTTGTTCATGCCCGGCGCGTACTGACGCAATCCGTCCAGGCTCACGTAGGTGCCTCCGGCCGGATAGGCGCGGGCCGGGTCGGGAAAGTCCCCGCGCACCTGGGCGCTGCCACAACCGGCCAGCATCACCGCTGCCGCCATCGTCATCCACTTCGTGTTCATCGATGCTCCCCCCGCTCCGTTCAAATGCGCCATTCAAATGCGCCATGTCCACGGGGCCGGACCGGCCGGCCCCGGGGTCCGCTCACCACTGGATGCCCGCACCCACGGTCACTCCGCCATCGCCGCGGGTGTTGGCCGAGCCGCTCAGCTTGTAGATCCAGCGCCCGCCTTCGGTGACGCCGGAGATGCCCACCGCCATGCTGGATTCGCCATGGAAGGTACTGGCCGCGAACGAGGCCATGCGCCGGCCCGCTTCGGTCGGCTGCGGCAGACCGGCCATCGCCATCGCCGAGGCGATGCCGGCCGAGGCGCGGTTGTCGACCCGGTTGATGTCGCGGCCGATGTCGCCGAAACGTTGATCGGTGTAGTTCTTCGACCAGTCCATGACGTCCCCTAGCCCCTTGTTGAGTTGTGCCACGTTCACCGCGTCGGTGCCGGCCACGCCGGTACCGACGTTGTGCATCACCACGGCCTTCCCCGGCTGGCCCAGGGTCACGCTGCCGTAGTCGGTGCTGCCATCGCCGTTCTGGTCGTAGCGCACCGTGCCCTGCTGCGAGGTCTGCAACTGGCGCAGGTTCACCGCGTCCGTGGCCTCGCTGCCATCGGCCACGTGCGTGACCTGGCGCTCGTGGCCGGTGCTGCCGACCGATACCGAGTTGGCGCGGTCGGCCACCGAGCCGGCACCCAACGCGACGCTGCCGTCGGCCGTGGCCGTGGCGCCATCGCCCAGGGCGACGGACTGCGCGCCCGAGGCCGAGGACTGCGGACCGGCGGCCATGCTGTCCTGGCCGCTGGCCGATGCCGCGGCCTTGCTTGAATTCACCGCGAAATACGCGTTGCCGGCGCCGCCGGACTGGATGTTGTCGATGCGCTGGTTGACGTTGACGATCGAACCATCCAGCGCCGCCAGCGCGTCGCCCACGTTGTCGAGCACCTGCTGCTGGGTGCCGCCTGTCGCACCGATCGCGGTGATGCTGAAGCTCGGCCCGGTCCATTGCCCCGACGCGCTGTCGTAAGCCATCGACCCGCCCATCGCCGCCGCCACCGCACTGTTGGTGGTCGCCAGCTGAGAACCGTTGACCGCATCGGTGCTATCCGCGGCGACATTGCCCGCGGCGACGTTGCGCAGTGCCACGGCCGCACCGTCGCCGCCCAGGACGACTTCGTTGGTCGGCTGGCCGTTGGCGTCGGCGGTATAGCGTACCGCCAGCGGATCGGGGTTGCCGTTGGCGGGCGTCGTGGTGATGACCAGGCCACGCAGGTTCGCCAGCGAATCGCTGATCGAGCCGAAGGCCGCACCGAGGCCCGCATACGGGTTCAGGCTCAGCTGCCCGTTGGCGCCGATGGCGTTGAGCCCATAGGTCGGCATCGACAGCGCGCCATTGGCATCGAGCGTCGCGCCACCGCCGACCAGGGCCGCCAGCGACATGCCCAGGCCATGCAGTTGCCCGCCGTTGATCGCCTGCATGCTGCCGGCCGCCACCGTACCGGCGGCGAGGTTGCCCACCACCGTGCCCTGCGGCGCGTTGCCGCCGCCAAGCGTCACCCGGCCATAGTCGGGATTGCCCTGCGCATCGTCGTCATAGGTGACCGCGGACTGGCTGACCCCGGCGATCAGCGACAACGCACCCTTGAGCTGGGCCACGTTCACCGCATCGGTCAGCTCCAGGCCGGCAGCAACATGGGTGATCTGCCGCTCGCGCCCGGCCGAGCCAACCGCGACCTCGCCGATGGAGTTCTGCGGCGCCGCCAGGCCGAAGGCGGTGTAGCCATCCCTTCCGCCACGGTCGGCATTGGACTTGTAGCCCAGCGCCACGCTGTTGGCCTTGTCCGACGTGGCGCCCGCGCCGATCAGGGTCTGGCCATTGGCCGAGCCCGAAGCGCTGTCGCCGATCACCACCGAATGACCCAGGCGTGCGTCGTAATCGGCCGTCGGCACGCCATTGGCGCCGCCGCCCGCGCCGGGGAAGACCGTATTGGCATCCTGCTGCGCCAGGCGGTGCTCGGCGTTGGTGCCGATCACCACTTCCTTTGAGCCGTTGGCGTAGGCGCCATCGCCGATCAGCACCTGGTAGTCCTGCGCGGCGTTGACGCCCCAGCAGTCGACCTTGACCAGCCCCAGCCCCAGCGGGTCCGCGCACTTGGCCGCCCATGCCGGCGCGCCGTCCGGCAGCACCAGCCCCAGCAGTCCGTTGGGCTTGCCGTTGTTGATGTTGTAGATGTAGTTGCCCGACGTGACGCCGCCGATCAGCGTCATATGCGAATTGCCGCCGGTGGCCAGGCCGCCCAGGCCATCGAGCACCTGTCCGACCGGGCTGAGATTGACCATGGGCAGGCCCGCCACCGTGGTCACCGAGTACGCCTGCGCGATGTTGGCGTTGCTCATCGCCAGCCCGCCGTTGCGCACGTAACCGTCGCCACCGAACAGAGTCGACAGCGTGGGCCCGGCCAACTGGCCGACGGTACCGACCAGCCCGCCGTTGCCGACCACCAGGCCGGTCGGGCGCGCACCGGTCGCCGCGCCGCCACCCGCGGCCGCAGCCGGTTGCCCGGTCAGCTGGCCGACCACGTTGGACGCGCCGCCGGTCAGGCCGCCGGCGACGCCATCGATCACCTGCTGCAGTCCACCCAGCCCCGACGCGGAGCCGGCAAGACCCGACAACGTGCCGGTGACGGCTCCGGTCGCGGCGGATACCGTCCCGCCGACGGCGCCCAGCAGCGATTGCACGGCTCCGCCGACATTGCCCTGGCCCAGCGCGCCGGTCGTCGCCTGCAGGCCCTGCGTGGCGGTGACGACGGTCTGCGACAGGCCGTTGCCGAGCACGGCCGAACCGGTGAGCTGGCCGACCAGGGTGCCGGCCTTGTCGCCGACGCCCTCGAGGACCGGTGCACTGCCTTCGACCACGCCGTCGAGCAGCGCGCCGGCGTGGCTTCCCTTGACCAGCCCACCGGTCAGCTCCTCTACCGCGGTCGCGGTCGAGACCAGCGTATTGCGCAGGGGATTGCCGCCATTGTCGTCCCTGCCCGGCGACAGCACGCTGCCCAGCGCCTGCAGGCCCGCCTGCGCGGTACCGGCGATGCCGCCCGCCACGCCATCCTCCTTGAGGACCAGCGCCTGCGGCAGTTTGCCGGCGATGCCCGGCAGCGTCGCCACGGCCTTGGTCGCGCCGGTGACGACGTGCGCCACGGGCTTGACCAGGGTGGCCTTGGCCGCAGCCGTGACCTGCAGCGGGGGCGTGGAGGCAGCAACAGCCGCCACCGGCGCCGTCACCACCGCAACCGTCTGCGAAAGTGCCGGCACCGCCTGCCCGAGATGGCCGGCAACCTGCAGTGGCGCATGGGCGGTGGACGCCGCCGGTACGCCGGCAACGGACGCGCCCGGCATGGGGACCGCCGGCATCGAGGCATCCTGCGCGGCGTACTTGGCGACCAGCGCCTGCAGATCGTCCAGGCGCGCGTCGCCTGCCTGCGCCGGCGAGGCCATCGCGAGCATCAGCAGGCTTCCCATGCCCAGCGACACGCCCGTCCGGCCCGCCTGCAGGCGGCGCGCGCCGGCGTGCTTGCCCGCCGCGCTCGCCAGCTCCGAGCCCACGACGAAAGCATTCAGGGTGCGGTTCCATACCAGTCTGTAGATGCGATTCATGATGAGTCCCCGTGCAATGCGACTGTCCCGCCCCGATGGCTGGCTTCATCGCTTGGATCGCACTACATCAGGAACCAGCGGCACGCTTTGCCTGTATCCGGCACATCGCTATGGCTATCCGGCAAACCTGTGCGCACTCCCGGCAAGCCCATGCACGGAATCGGCAAACAGGGCCGATCGCGCCGGCTTCAAGGGTCGGAGAAGGTGCCCCGCATCAGGGTCTCGCTCGGCAGCTCGCCGAATACCCGCCGGTAATTGTCGGCAAACCGCGAAAGGTCCCACAGGCCGCAGCTCAGCGCGATCGACTTGACCGACTTGCGCCCGGCATCGGCGGAAGACAGCGTGCGGCATGCCTCGCACAGGCGCAGCATCGACAGGTAGCGCACCGGCGATATGCCGACCAGCTCCTCGAAGGCGTAGCGCAACGCACGTTCGCTGACGCCCGCCGCATCGCACAGCTCCTGCATGTAGATGTGCCTGCGGATGTTGGCGCGCATCATGTCCTCCGCGCGCCGCAGGATCAGGTAGCGCACGCGACGCGCGCGGCTGCTGACGCGGCGCTCCACCGGTCCATTGGCGAACAGTTCGCCTGCATGCGCATCGAGCAGTGCGTCGATCTCGTTCGAAGTCACCTCGCCGCAGCGGATGCGCTGCTGCAGGCCCAGGTAATGATCCTGCAGCGGCGGCAGCTCGCGCCCGCTGACCAGCGGCACGTCGAGGCCGCCGGCCTCAAGGCTGCCCAGATGACGGCTGGCGGCACGCTCCTGGAAACGCCGCAACGGCACCAGTACGAAAGTCACCCGACTGTTCGCCCCCAGCGCGAATTCGGTGATGCCTTCCGGCATCACCGAAATGATCCCGCCGGGCGACAACGGCACGCCATGGCACCAGCTGGTTTCCGGATCCACCGTTTCCATCCAGCCAAGCAGGCACCAGTCCACCGGCAGCATGAAACGCCCGCGCGTGCGTGCGGCGATCTCGAAGGTGCACAGCAGCGCCTGGTCGTGGACGAACGAGGTCACCGAGGCCATCGGCGGCTGGCCATCGAGCAATACCAGTTCGACGTGGCAGACGCGCAGGACGCCTCCCAACGTGGAAAGATCGAACGACTTCAAATGCCGATCGCAGATCATCGCATCCATGTGAACGCCCATGCCCGGACGGGTATCCCGTCGTAAGCCTGACCTCCGGATACGGCCGGCGCCCCGGCGCATCCCCCTTGATTGAGCTGCGGACTGGAAACCGCCTGGAAAACCACCCCACCCACTCCAGTTCCGCCAGCAATACATAACCAATATGCCGGGACGACCATGTATACGCCGGCCGCACAAACAGAGAAATACATCACATATATACACATCCGCAATATCTTGCCGAATATGTGTATGCACACCGCGCCCAGATTGGAATGATCCTTCCCGGGCATGCCTGCCATGCCAAAGGGGGATTACGGGAATATCGCCGACTATTATCCGGCGGTCCCGGAGCAGGTGCGTTCATCCCCTCCGGCCAGGCCACATGCCCGGGACAATCCCGGCGGGTGCAGCCCACCCGCGTTCGCCCGGCGCATTCCGGCGCGTTGCCGGCACCGGGCTTTCATGGAGAGCATCATGAACGCCAAGATCCGCAGGTTTTTCGCAGAAGAAGACGGTGTCACCGCGCTGGAATACGGCCTACTGGCCGCCGTGGTCGCCGGCGCGCTGGTGGTTGTCGCCGGTCCCGCGTTACGCGATTTCTTCACGGCGCTGTTCGCCCAGCTGACGGCAGCCGTCACCGCCGCGTTCGCCTGACGGGCACGCGGCCGTGCCTCCGCTGTCGGCAAGCATCGCGGTGATTCTGGGCCTACAGGTCATATATACCGACCTGTATGCCCGGCGCGTCCCCAACCGCGGGCTGCTGGCGGCGGCAATGGCCGGCATCCTGGCGATGCTGGTGCTGCCATCGGCTTCGACCGGCCTCGCCGACGCGATGGCTGGACTGCTGCTCGGCCTGGTGCTCCTGCTTCCGTTCCACCTGATCGGCTGGATGGGCGCCGGCGACGTGAAACTGTTTTCGGTACTGGGGCTGCTGTTGGGCGGCAGCGCCCTCCTACCGCTCTGGATAATCGCCAGCCTGCTTGCAGGGGTACACGCGACGACCTGGATCGCCGCGAAGAACGGGGTTTTCCCGGATTTCATCGCCAATTACCCACCGGCGATCCGCGCATATAGATTCGTGAATGAAAGCGAGCTGTCCAGGAAAATGAAAGCATCGCGCAAGGGACGCAGGGGAATTCCCTATGCCGCCTATCTTGGCGCCGCGACCCTGCTTATTGTTTTCACCGGGGTTTCACATGGATAAACAACCGAGCCATGGGTTCAATATAAAAAGGCAGCGCGGGGTGGTCAGCATCGAATATGCGCTCCTGCTGATGCTGGGGATAGTGCCGCTGCTGCTGGTTACCTTCACCGGGGTAATGATCTTCGCCGCTCAGCAGTCGTTGACCCTCGCCGCGGGGGAAGGCGCGCGCGCCGCCCTGCGCCATGGCGACGTCCCGGCGCGCCGCAGCAACGCCTGCCGGGCCTCGGCGCGCTCGATGCAGTGGCTGCTGAATTTTTCCGGCCAGGCTGCCGACTGCCAGGGGGCCGCGGCCGAGCCCATCGTCGTATCCGACGCCTACCTCTGCGCGGGCGACGGCACGACGCGCTGCATGCAGGTCAGCGTCTCTTACGACTACGACCGCCACCCCTTCATTCCCGGAACCGGGCGACTGCTGGGCTGGGTGATGGGCGAGCGGATGCGCAGCAGTGCCATCGTGCAACTGGATACCGGCAGCAACTGACGCCACACGTCTGCAAAGGGGAACAACCATGCCCAGGGCCATAAGAATCACGGCAATACTGCTTCTGGCGATCGCCGTGCTGCTGGCGATCATCGCCATCGGCATCGGGCGCCGTTCATCGCAGGCGGTGCAGGCCGCTTCGCCGGCTGTCGCGCAGGCGCCGCGCTACGACGTGGTCGTGGCGGCGAGGCCGCTGACGGCGGGCATGCCGTTGACCGCCAACGACCTCACGGTCGCCGCTCTTGCCCAGCAGCCTCCGGGCGCCTTTTTCTACGTGGGCGAGGTGACCGGCGGCGTCCTGCTGCAGGACATCGACGCCGGGCAGCCGATACCGCGCAGCGGGGTGTCGCGCGGCATCGCCCTGGCCCTGAATCCCGGCGAACGGGCGGTGGCGATACCGGTGGACGAACTGGCCGGCGCCGGCAACCGGGTCGCGCCGGGCGACCATGTGGACGTGTTCATGAGCCTGCCCGGCATGAACGCGACCGCGGGCTCCCGCCAGGGTGGCATGCAGGCGCGCCTGTTGTTGTCGCGCCTGCGCGTGCTGGGTTACGGCGAACGCGACATGCAGTCCGCCGCACCGCCCGCGGCCACTGCAGCGCCTGAAGAAACCAGGGCGCCGGAAACGGACAGCCGCGCCGCTTCCATCATCGGAAACGGCGGCGGTTCCAGCGGCGGAAGTGCCGCGACGCCGCCGGCGAGGACCGCGGTGCTCGCCGTTCCGGTGGAAATGATCGGACGCCTGCTGCTCGGCGCCCAGAGCGGAAAGCTGTTCCTGGCCCTGCGCAACCCGATCGATACCGCGATGGCCGACAACACGCTGTTCGCCGCACCCGCGCCGGTGCTGGCCTTGCGCCGCGGGCTGGATGGCATGGCGGCCGAAGAGGCGCAGCGCCCGGAAAACCAGGCGTTCGCGGGCGTCGATCTGGACGGATTGGCCGGCGCGAGGAGCGCGCCGCCCGCCGCTGCCCCGCAAAGGACGCTACCGCGCCGCGCTCCGGCTGGGGGCGGCATCGAGATCGTGCGCGGCTCCAGTCCCGCCACCCCGCTGTCATCGCCGTGAAAGGGAGTTCGACCATGGCAAAGCCTGCCCATCGCCTGCCACACGTCCTGCTCCGGTTGTCCCTGACCACCGGGGCGCTGGCCGCGGTTCTTCCGGCCATCGCCCAGGCCCAGATGGCGGCCGGCGAGTCGGTGCAGCTGGAACTCCACGAACAGCGTCCGTGGACCTTGCCCGCGGACGTGGAACGGATCGCCATCGCCGACCCGGAGATCGCCGATGTCACGTCCCTGCGCGACAAGCGCCACGTGCTGCTGATCGGCAGGAACGCCGGCAGCACCACCTTGATGCTGTGGCAGCGCCAGCAGCCCGCGCCGACCCGCATCCGCGTCGATGTCCGCAGCGCGGTGCAGCGCGGCCTGCTCGATGCCCGTTCCCCCGCCGTGGCCGTGCAGGACGGACAAGGGCTGCTGCAGGGAGAGACACCCACCCTGCTGTCGCACGAGGCGGCGCGCAAGGCGGTCGCCAGCGTGGTCGGCGAGAAGGGCGTCATCAACGACGTATCCACCATCGCCGGCGGCGGCGTGGTGCAGGTGGAAGTGAAGGTGGTGGAATTCAACCGCAGCGTGCTGCGCCAGATCGGCGTGAACTTCAGGAACACCAATGGCGGCTTCAGTTACGGCTTCACGTCGCCGTCCGGCGCCAGCAGCAACGGCGGCGCCCTGTCCTCGGCCTTCAAACTGGTCGCCAGCTCCCTCCCCCACAGCTGGAACGCCAGCATCGACCTGCTGCAGAGCAACGGCATGGCGCGCGTGCTGGCCGAGCCCACGCTGGTGGCCTTGTCCGGCCAGAGCGCGAGCTTCCTGGCCGGCGGCGAACTGCCGATCCTCGAACCGCAGGGACTGGGCACCACCACGGTGACGTTCAAGCCCTTCGGCATCGGCCTGACGGTAACTCCCACGGTGCTGTCGCCGGACCGCATCGCACTGAAGGTGGCCCCCGAGGCCAGCGACCTGGACTACACCCGCGGCATCAGCCTCGACGGCGTGCAGATCCCGGCCATCTCCACCCGGCGCGCGGACACCACCGTCGAACTGGGCGACGGCGAGAGCTTCGTCATCGGCGGGCTGGTTAGCAGCCAGTTGTCGTCGATGGTCAACAAGATCCCGCTGCTGGGCGACATCCCGGTGATCGGCTCGTTCTTCCGCAACCTGGACTACAAGCGCGAGGACAAGGAACTGGTGATCGTGGTCACCCCGCGCCTGGTGCGGCCACTGGCCAAGGGCACTGACATCCCGTTGCCGGGCCAGCGCGAGGCCAGTCCTCGCCTGCCGGTCTGGGGCTCGTGGCTGCTGCACCCGGCATCGCCCGACCAGCTGCCGGGCTTCTCGCGCTGACGCCCGCCATGCCGTCGGTCATGCCACTGCCGCTCATGCACCAGACCCCGAACCTGCAACTGGTGCTCTATGCCCCCGACAACCGCCACATGGCGCGGTTGGGCTCGACCTTGTCCGGGCATGCGCAGCTCACCTGGGTGGACAGCCGCGAGGTGTCCCCGCAGCAGCTGGCCAAGGTTGCCGCGGGCGCGCCGCTGGTCCTGCTCGACTACTGCGGCGGCAACGCCGGCTATTCGTCGGATCTGGCGCGGCAGCTGGCCGCCGCGGCCTGCCCGCTGCCGATGGTCGGGGTCGGAACCGAGGGGCCGGAACAGGCCCATCACCTGCTGGTGGCGGTGCGCGCGGGCGTGCGCGACTTCATCGACATCGACAACAACGCCCCGCAGATGCTCGAGGTGTTCGAGCGCATCACCCGCCTGCCGCTGCCTTCCCCCACGGCGGCGGCACCGGCACCTGTGGCGGCGCCCGCCGGGCGCCTGGTCCTGCTCCATGGGGTGCGCGCCGGCGTCGGCACCAGCATGCTCTCCGTCCATCTGGCGGCGCAGCTGGCCGCGCGCCTGGGCCATCCCGGCAGCGGCGGGCAGGCGGCCAACCCGGTCCTGCTGCTGGATCTCGGCCAGCCCAACGGCGATGGCGCACTCTATCTGGGCGTGGAAAGCCACTTCGGTTACGAGGAGGCGCTGCGCAACGTCGAGCGCATCGACCCCACCTTCGCCACCACCGCCCTGGCCCACCACGGCAGCGGCCTGGCGCTGCTGGGCATGGCCGGCACCGCCCTGCCGCCCGTGCACGAGCCGGCGGCCCTGCTGCGCCAGCTGCGCGGCATCTTCCCGCTGGTCGTCGCCGACACGGGCGGCATGCCGATGTCCCAGGTTCCTCCCGCGCTGCTGAAGCAGGCGCATGAAATCTGGCTGGTCGCCGACCAGGGCATCGGCTCGCTGGTTTCGCTGGACCAGGCCCTGCGCGACTTGGACCACCGCGAACTGCGCGACGAACGCCTGCACCTGCTGGTCAATCGCTACGACCCGGACGGCGGCCTGAGCGACCGGCAGATCGCCGAGCGTTTCGCCCTTCCGCTGCTGGCGACGCTCCCCGAGCGCAGCCGGGCGCTGCGCGCCAGCACCGGGCTCGGCCGCCTGCTCACCGAAAGCGCGCCGCGCGATCCCTACGTGCGCGCCCTGCAACCGCTGCTGCAACACCTGGCCGGCGGCCGCGACGCGGCGCCGATCACCTCCCCCATCGCCCGCCTCGTTTCTCTCCTGGGTCGCTAACCATGGAAGACAAAGTCACTCCGCTGCCGCAGCGCATGGCGCCCTCCGCCGCCGAGGCGGACGCGCCGCCGGGCGTGCCGTTCGACCAGACCGAGCAGTTCCAGAGCATGCTTTCGGCCGCGCACGAGTACCTGCTCAACCACATCGAGGACGAGCGGGTCGATATCGACGCCTGGGCGCCATCGACCATCGCCCGGTTCGTGCAGGCGCAGACCGCGGCCTTCGTCAAGGAATGGAAGATCCCGGTCAACGCGCAGGAGATGGAGACCGTCGCCATCGCGCTGCAGAAGGAACTGATCGGCTTCGGCCCGCTGGACGACCTGCTGCACGATCCGGAGATCGAGGACATCCTGATCAACGGCTACAAGGACGTACACGTCTCCAGCGGCGGCGTGCTGCAGCGCGCGCCGCAGCGCTTCAGCGACGACCGCCACCTGCTGCGCATCCTGCGCCGGATCATCGCCCCGCTCGGCCGGCGCCTGGACGACTCGAACCCGATGGTCGACGCGCGCCTGCCCAACGGCGGCCGCCTCAACGCGATCATCTCGCCACTGGCGGTCGACGGGCCGATGGTCTCGATCCGCAAGTTCCGCAAGGACCCGTTCACGCCGGACGAACTGCTCGGTCGCGGCGCGTTCGACAAGCCCATCTACGCGCTGCTCAACGCGATGGTGCGCGGGCGCTGCAACATCCTGATCTCCGGCGGCACCAGCTCCGGCAAGACCTCGCTGCTCAACGCGCTGGCCACCTTCATCCCGCACAACGAACGCGTCATCACCATCGAGGACACCGCCGAGCTCTCGCTCAACCATCCGCACGTGGTGCGACTGGAAAGCCGGCTGGGCGGTTTCGACGGCAGCGGCGCGGTCAACATCCGCGACCTGGTCCGCAACAGCCTGCGCATGCGTCCGGACCGGATCGTGGTGGGCGAGGTACGCGGCGCCGAAGTGCTGGAAATGCTGCAGGCGATGAACACCGGCCACGACGGCTCGATGGCCACCATCCACGCCAATTCGCCGCGCGACTGCCTGTACCGGCTGGAGATGCTGGCCGGCTTCGCCGGCTTCCAGGGCAGCGAGGAAAGCCTGCGCCGGCAGATCGCCAGCGCCATCGACTTCATCGTGCAGATCTCGCGCCTGGGCAGCGGCCGCCGCGTGATCATGTCCGTCACCGAAATCACCGGCGTCAGCGACAACATCATCAGCAGCCAGGAACTGTTCAAGCACGAAAGCTGGATCGACAACGACAGCCGCGAGCGCGACCGCTGGCTCGGCCTCGGCTTCCACCCGCATTGCCACAAGCTCGAGCCGTTCCGCATGGAGCTGCGCCAGGCCTCGCTTGGAGAACTGCCGTGAGCGGGGCACTGCTGGTGGCCAGCATCGCCCTGCTGCTGGCGGTTGGCGCCATCCACCTGTGGTGGGGCGTTGCCGCGCGCCAGCAGCAGCGCGCCGCTGCGCTGCACGCCGAGACCCGGCTGGCGCCGGCACCGGCCGCCGCGCCCGGCAATGCCACCATCGCACAACCGCCACGGCAGCGCTGGGCCGAACTGCTGCGCCGCGCGGGCCTGGACGACAGCCGCCGCATGCTCGCCCTGCTGTGCCTGCCCGCCCTCATCCTGCCGGTCGGCGCCGGCATCCGCATGGGCTCCGCGTGGTTCGGCGCGGTCACGATGGCGCTGTATGCCCTGGGCCTGGGCCTGTGGCTGCAGCGGCGCATCGAGAAGATCCGCCAGCGGCTGATCGCGCAGATGCCGGACTTCCTGGAAAACATGGTGCGCATGGCCGGCATCGGCAACAGCCTGTCGATGGCGTTCCAGAGCGCGACGCAGAACGTCACCCCACCGCTGCGCCCCATCCTCGACAACGCGCTGGGCTATACCCGCGCCGGCATGGACTTGGACCGCGCCCTGCTGCAGGCAGCGCAGGCGTATCGGCTGCAACCGCTGGAAATGCTGTCGGTGATCCTCGGCACCAGCATCCGCATCGGCGGCCGCAGCGACCAGATCCTGCAGCGCATGAGCGATTTCATGCGCGACCTGGAGGAAGTCCAGCGCGAACTGCAGGCAACGACCTCCGAGACGCGCATGTCGGCCTGGGTACTGGGCCTGCTGCCGGTGGTCTCGGCGCTGTTCATGGCCCTGCTCAACCCCGATTTCTTCCAGCCCATGTTCCATGAGCCGCTGGGGCGCAAGCTCCTGCTGCTGGCGGTCGCGCTGGAAGCGGGCGGCGCGTTCGTCCTGTACCGGTTGGCGAAATCGATATGAGCCGATATCCGTCCCCGCCGGCGCCGCCCCCCAGCCGCGAGACCGGCGCATGAACCTGCTCTTCGCCCTCGCCGTTGCCTGCGTGGCGCTGGCCCTGCTGCTGGCCGCCGCCGGCCTGCTGTTCCAGGACCGGCGTGCGCAGCAGGTCAAGGCGACGCTGCAGCATGCGCTGGATAATGCGCAGAAGGCGCCCGAGCAGGCATCACCGCCGCGTGGCCGCTGGCAGGCGCTGCTGGCCGAACTCAGCGCCATCGGCGAACACTTCGAGGGCAGTCAGCTGCAGAAGATGCTGCTGGCGCCCGAAGACCGGCTGCTGCTCGAACAGGTCGGCTGGAACCACCGCGCCGGCGCTACCGCCTTCCTGGCGCTGCGCGTGCTGCTGGCCGTGCTGCTGCCGGTGCTCGGCCTGCTGCTGATGCAGCCGCATGGCCTCCGCGCCGCGGCCCTGGTGGTCAGCGGTTTCGCGCTCGGCATCCTGCTGCCGAAGCTGGCGTTGCGCAGTTGGGCCGGCCGCCTGCGGCGCAGGGTCGACGAGGAACTGCCGTTGCTGATCGACCTGCTGCGCCTGCTGCAGGGCGTGGGCTTCAGCATCGACCAGAGCCTGCAGATGATCGGCGACAAGCTGCGCATGGCGATCCCGACGCTGGGAGGCGAGATCCGCAAGGCCAACGCCGCCTACACCCGTGGCCGCAGCCGCGCGCAGTCGCTGCGCCGCCTTTCCGAGGATTTCGGCAACGACGACCTGCGCAGCCTGATGCAGATGGTGCTGCAGGTGCACCAGCACGGCGGCGCGGTACAGGAGCCGCTCAAGCAGTTCGGCATGCGGCTGCGCGAGCAGCGGCGGATGAAGATGAAGGAAAAGGTGGGGAAACTGTCCGTGAAAATGACCGTGGTGATGATGCTGACCCTGCTGCCGGCACTGATGCTGGTGCTGTCCGGCCCGGCCATTCTTGCCCTGGCGAGCGCGCTCGCCGGGATGGGCAAGTCGTGAACCGCGCGGCGCTGCCCCCGCTGCTCGTCCTGCTGCTGGCGGCCTGCGCGCACGGCGGAGTGGCCTACCGCCAACCGCCACTTGAACCGACGCTGGAGCCGGCGCCGCAGGACGATCGCGGCATGTATCTGGCGCTGATCCGGCAGATGCAGGACCAGGGCGCCTATTACGCATCGCTGGCGCATGTGGACGCCTTCAAAAAACGCTTCGGCGACACTCCCGACCTGCGCATCCTGGAAGCCGATGCCCAGCGCGAGACCGGCAATGGCGATGCCGCCGCCGCGCTCTATCGCGGCCTGGTGCGCAGCCCGCAGGCCGCCCCGGCCTGGCATGGACTCGGCCTGGTCGCCGCCGCCGCCGGCGACCGCGACAATGCGCAGCTGGCGCTTGCCAATGCCGTGCGCCTGGAGCCGCTGGAGCCGCGCTACCTCGGCGATCTCGGCTTCGCCCTGCTGCAGTCCGGGCGCATCGCCGACGCGCGCGCGCCCTTGGCCAAGGCCGCCGAGCTGGCCCCCGACAGTTCGCGTGCGGCCGCCAACCTGGCGCTCTGGGCGCTGCTGTCAGGCCAATCCAGCCTGGCCGAGACGATCATGCGCGGCGCCCGCCTTTCCGGGCCGGTGCGCGATGAGGTCGCCCGCCTGTACGCCACGCTGCGTTCGCCGCCGGCCGCCCCGGTGCGGGCGCAGGCATCCCCGGCACCGCCGGTAGCCGCAGGCGATACCGTCCAGCGCCCGCCCGGCTCCATGCTCGAACGCTTCGCTCCGTCGTCCGACCGCTCCGATGAGGTGATGCCATGACACGTTCCCTCTTCACGCTGTGCCTGCTGCTGGCGATGCCGTGGTCGCCCGCGCGTGCCCAGCACCTTCCACTCACCGCGCGTACCGACATGCCGGCCACGCCGGTCGCCGCGACGGAACCGGCGATGCGGCGGGACACTGCGCCCTTGCCGGCCGCGGAAGCACCCGGGTTTGCGCCCGCGGGGATCGGCGAGACCACCCGCAGCCTGCTCCGGTTGCAGGCCGAAGGCACGCAGGCCGGCAACGCGCTGCCGATGCTGGGCGAAGCGGCGAGCCGCAGCTACCAGCGCTATCTCGACAGCTTCAAGCATCCGGTTCCCGAATACTTCGACGCCGCGCTGCCCACGTCGGGAAGTGGCCGGTCCAGCCGCTGAGGCCGCCATGACCACGCCACGTCCCCGACCACCGGCCCACGCGGGCGGTGCGCGTTCCTCCCAGGTCCAGCGCGGCGGCGGCTCGGTGATGATGATGTTGCTGCTGCTGGGCCTGGTGGCGATCCTCGGCCTGGTGGAGATCGGCCATCTCTATTGGGCCAAGCGCGAGGCGCAGAAGGTCGCCGATCTGGCCGCGCTCGCCGGCGCGCAGCGGCTGGGCTTGTGCAGCGCCGACAACCAGGACAACCGCGCCGCACGCCAGAACGCGATGGAACAGAACCGGTTCGCGGGCAGCATCACGATCCGCTGCGGCAACTGGGGTATCGCCAATCCGGCGGCGGACCATTTCCGCGAAGCCGTCGACAGCGACCATCCGCTCAACGCGGTCAAGGTCATCACGCGCCGTGCCGCCTTGCCGTTCTTCGGCCAGAACGCCGGCCTTCCGACCGTCCAGGCCGAGGCCGTGGCCAAGCTCACGCCGCCCAGCGCGGTGTTCAGCGTCGGCTCGCAGCTGCTTCGGGTCAACGGCAACTCGCCGCTGGGCAATGTCCTGCGCCTGGCCGGGGTCAACGTCGATACCGCCACCGTGCTCGCCTACGACGGACTGGCCCAGGCCAAGGTCACGCCGGCCGGCCTGCTGGAAGCCCTGGGCCTTCCGGTCGACGTCGACATGAGTGTGGCCGATTTCAACCGGTTCCTGGCGGCGAACAAGGTCTCGCTGGGCCGGCTGCTGAGCGCCACCACGACCGTGCTGGACCGCAACGGCATGGCCGGGCTGCGCCTGGATGCTCTGGCCAGCCGGATCGGCACGCAGCTGGACCTGGACAGACTCGACATCCAGCTCGGGAGCGCAGGCCAGGCAGGCGGCCTGTTCGCCGCGGTGGTCGCGCCCGACGGCACCATCGGCAGCGCGCTGCAGGCCGACATCAACGCGATGGACCTGGTGACCACGGCCATCGCCATCGCCTCCCGCGGCCGCGGCGTGGCCGTGGACAATCTCGTCATCGCCGGCGGGGTCGAGGTGCGCGCCGGCATCATCGAGCCGCCGTCGATCGCCATCGGCGGCATCGTTAATGGTGTCGGCCCAAGCGCCTACAACGCCCAAGTGCGCCTGGCGATCAACATCGACAGCGACAAGGTGCCGATTGCCGGCCCCCTCCTCTCCACGCTCGGAACACGCTTGAAACTGCCCATCTATGCCGATGTCACCAACGCGATGGGAACGCTGACCTCGCTGCAATGCGACCAGACGCCGCCAACGGCGACCATCCGCGTCGACGCCTCGGTACTGCGCACCTGTGTGGGCAAGGTAGCGGCGGCCGATGTGTTCTCCAGGCGCGATGTCTGCGACACCCATCTGCAGGACGAGCAGTTGTTGACCCTGCTCGGCGCCCCCTTGATCACCAACAGAATCAGCATCGATGCCCTGACCGACCGCCAGTCGCTGACGCTGGCCGCCGGGCAGACCGGTTCGACGCAGGTCAATCCCTTGGCGGTAGGCAATGCCATCGAGCACGTGGTGGACGAACTGCTCCGCGTCTTGGCGGGGACGCTCACCCCGGGCAATCAGGGAATGAACCAAGCCTCCACCGCCGGCCATCTTGCCGATCAATTCCTGAAAGCCGCCAACCCCGGCGGCGGCCGCTACGATGTGGACCGCACCATCAAGCTGATACGCGATGGCAATAAGCAGTTGGGAATCGAACCACTAGGCGATTGGAACGTCCCCAAGGGTGTGCCCTCGGCCTGTGGTCTGGGATTGCTGACCTGCTTCAATGATGGATCGGTCTGGGATGGGTTCCGCGCCACGGTCACGGGGCAGGGTCTGGGTGCCCTCGATGGTCTGCTCGGCACCCTGCTCGGTGGTCTGGTCGTCAACCGCTGCAGCAGTCTGATCAGCGAGCTGCTGAGCTACAACACCTGCGTGAAAGGCAACCTCACCTCCTACATCCAGACCGCACCCGCCGGCCTGCTGGACCAATATGGCGGCAGCGGGATAACGGCTCCGGGGGACACGGTGAACTGCAGCGGCATGCTGTGCCTGCTTCTCAAGCCGGCCCTGGCCGCTCTCAAACCCATCCTCAACAGCGTCGGCACCCTACTCTCCCGCACCTTGACCGAAGTGCTCGGGCTGGAACTGGGGCGCACCGACGTACACGTGCAGTCGATCCAGTGCGCCCCGGCGCAGCTGGTCTACTGATGGCGGCAGGCGTACGAAAGACAGCGACCGGCGATGGATTTCCGGCCGTTTTCCACATGCTAGACTCGGCGCCAATCACCGCCGGCATGGACAGTCCGGTGGTTGTCGCGATCCGGGGGATTCGAGGACTATGAGAACGATGGATACGTTGTCCGCGTGGCTGTGCTGCGCGCTGCTCGCACTGGCCGGCCTGGCCGCCACACCCGATGCGCATGCCGGGCGCTGGCAGCGCGGCGAGGCCGAAGTTCCCGCGGCGCCCGCCCGCAGCGAAGACAGCGCCATCGGCAATACGGTGAGCGACCTGCAGCGGCTGATGGGCAACCGCGAACTCACCGAGATGCGCACCACCTACAACGGCAACTACGGCGCCAGCCTGCTGTTCCATGCCGAGTCGCTGAACTACTACGTCGCCCTGTTCCATGAAAAGGAATTCTGGCGCGTGATCCGCACCGAATCGGCCGAGAGCGCCGAGACGCTGTACCAGACCTTCGCCGAACAGACCAAGGAACTGGCCCAGGTCTACCTGGACACCGTCCGCCTGCAGGCCGGCAAGGCCTACAGCGAGAAACTTGTCGCGCTCAACGAGCGGCGCCTGCGCGGCCTGCAGCAGGAAGTCGAGCAGCAGCGCCAGCAATCGCTGCAGGTCAGCAACGCCATCCAGGAACGCAAGCAGCAGGCGGTGGCGCTCAGCTCGGACCTGCGCGCCACCAACACCCAGCTGGAAGCGCTGAACCAGCAGATCAAGGCGCTGCAGGCACAGCAGGTCAACCCGGAACTGTCGCTGCCTGCCAGCGCCGCGGCGGCGCCCCCGGCGGTCACCGCGCCCGCCACCGTGGTGCAGGAACAGCCCGCGCATCATTGATCGGCTGCATCGCGCATAAGAACGGCCCGCCACACGGCGGGCCTTTCCCTGTGCGCCGTCCGGAAAGCCGGCGCGGCGCATCCGCGCAGGTCAGTGCTGCCAGCGGAACACCTCCTCCACGCCGACGCCGAACGCGCGCGCGATGCGGAACGCCAGTTCCAGCGACGGCGCGTACCGCCCCGCTTCCAGCGCGATGATGGTCTGCCGGGTCACGCCGCAGGCGTCGGCCAGCGCCTGCTGGGTCATTTCGCCGCGCTCGAAGCGCAGCCGGCGGATGTCGTTGCCGATCGGCGTGCCGCTCATCGGCGGTCGCGCCAGTAATGCCAGACCATGACCGCCGCATGCAGGCTCACGGAGAGGCAGACCAGCCAGACCAGGAAGTTCGCCAGCCAATAGCCGGTGCGCGAAGCGACGAACTCCCCGTAGCCTTCGGCCAGCACCGAAACGACCACCAGCATCAACGCCAACGCGGCATAGCCGGCCCGCACGCCATGCGCCTGGATGATCCTGTCGCGCTCGTCCGCCGCCACCGTCCGGTCCTTGCGGATGAAGAAGAAGTATCCGACCCAGAACAGGTACCAGGCCGGATAGACGACATTCTTTCCCAGTGCGGCGTCGGAAAAGAACAGCCGCCACCCCACCAGGCCCGCCGACAGGCCGAAGGCGGCCAGCAGCAGCCATGCCGTCTTCTCCTGCCGGCTCATCGCCGCGAACATCTCCCTGCCGTTCACCCGTTCTTCCTCCATGACCTGTCCGGTGTCCTGCGCTCGCTTCATGCCCCGACCCCGCGCCGGTCGCGCCAGTACTGGAGCGCCGTCGCCGCATACTCGACCAGGCAGCTCCCCATCAGCGTGCCCACCAGCAGGTTGGCGACGACGAAAGGCCTGGCCCAATGCAGTTTTTCCGCCGGCGACAGCCCCAGCATCAGGGCGATGCCGACTACGCCGGCGACCAGCGCGCCACGCCCCCACGCCGCCGCAGCCTGTTCGATGCCCCGATCGCGTTCGTCGCCGCGCACGGCGCCCTTCCAGCGCGAATCCAGCAACCGCGACAACACGGTCCACGCGACCAGCAGCATCACCAGGTTGCGCGCGACCGCGCCGGCATCGGGATCGTTCCAGCGCGCCATGTGCAGGAACAGCGGCGCCTTGGCCAGGCCATAGACGACGGCCAGCGACATGAAGCCCAGGCCCAGCCACGCCTTCCACTCGCCCGGCGAACCCGCGCCTTCCAGTTCCTCACGCGTGGCCCGGCCTACGCCGTGCACGCCCGCCCACATCGCGCCCATCAGCAGCAGGATGCCGACGTTGCCGCCGTCAAGGCCAAGCACCCGCTCCGGCCCGGCCAGCAGCAACCACATCGCCAGCGCCGCGACGACCATCACCCCCGCGATCTTCCCCTTGCCCACGATGTCACCCATGGCGTACGAAATGTAAAGTGGACATTACATCCACTTCGGGCGATGTCAAACATTCTTTACATCGACTTGCATCCGCGCGCTCTGCCACCATCTCGGGCGTGAACTTTCCTGCGAGCACCGCGATGTCCGACCTGCCCCACGTTTTCGACGCCACGACCGAAACCTTCGAGACCGAAGTCCTGCAGAAATCGCTGCAGACGCCGGTGCTGGTGGACTTCTGGGCGACCTGGTGCGGGCCGTGCAAGACGCTGGGGCCGATCCTGGAGAAGCTGGCCGGCGAATACCACGGCGCCTTCGAACTGGCCAAGGTCGACGTGGACAAGGAACAGCAGATCGCCGCGGCGTTCCAGATCCGCTCGGTGCCCACGGTATTCCTGGTCAAGGGCGGGCAGATCGTCGACGGCTTCCCCGGCGCGCTGCCGGAAGGACAGCTGCGCGAATTCCTGGCCCAGCACGGCGTCACCCCGGCCGAAGCGCCCGTCGAGATCGAAACCGAGGCCGCGCCGCTGGATCCGCTGTCGCAGGTCGCCGCGTTGCGCGAAGCCATCGCCACCGAGCCGGACAAGGCCGAGCTGAAGCTGGACCTGGCGCTGGCCCTGATCAAGACCGGCGACGTACAAGAGGCCAGCCAGCTGCTCGACGCCCTGCCCGCCAACCTCGCCACCGACGACCGCGCCATCCGCGCCCGCGCGAGGCTGGACTTCCACGCCGCGCTGGCCGGAGCGCCGTCGGCCGATGCGCTGGCCGCGCGCGTGCAGGCCGATGGCAACGACCTGCAGGCCCGCCACCTGCTCGGCATCCACAGCCTGCTGGGCGGCCAGGACGAGGCGGCGCTGGAGCAGTTCCTGGAAATGCTCCGGATCGACCGCAACTACAGCGAAGGGCTGCCGCGCAAGGCGCTGATCGACGCGTTCCGGGTCGTCGAGGACGAAGACCTCGTCGGCCGTTACCGCCGCCGCATGTCGTCGCTGCTGTTCTGAGTGTCGTTGCGCGTTCAGGCAGGCGAAACACTGCCTGCCCGATAATGCACCGTTCATCATAGTGATGACCGCGTGGCGGTTTCCGCCGCGCCATCTGGGGATGGAGGGTGCCGGGCGCACAGTATCCGGGCATCCGGCTCCCGCGCCTGCAAGGACCGAGATGCCCATGATGCTGTCCAACCCGCGTGCGCTGCGCCTGACCCTTCTGCTGCAGATCGCACTGGCGACACTGCCGTTGTCGTGCTCGGCGGCGGCCAGCGCACAGGACTGGACCTATCGCGTGCGCCCGGGTGACACCCTGTGGGACCTGGGGACACGCTATCTGAAGCCGACCGTGTCCTGGGAAGAACTCCAGGGCCACAACGCGGTTTCCAATCCCTACCGCCTGCCGCCGGGCCAGGTGCTGCGTTTCCCCATCGCCTGGCTGAGGGTGGAACCGGCCCCAGCGCGCGTCGTGGCCGTGCGCGGCGAGGTCGAGATCGGCGGCGGCGACCGTGCCGCCACCGCCGCCCGCGAAGGCATGCAGTTGCCCATCGGCAGCCATATCCGCACCAGCGCCGATGCCAGCATCACCCTGGCCTTCGCCGACGACTCGCGCCTGCTGCTGCGCGAGAACTCGGAACTGCGCCTGGACCAGCTCAGCAGCTATGGCGCCACTGGCATGGTGGATACCCGCCTGCGCCTGCAGCGCGGCCGCAGCAGCAACCGGGTGACCCCGGCGCAGGGTCCGGCGTCGCGCTACATGATCACCGCGCCCACCGCCACCAGCAGCGTGCGCGGTACCGTGTTCCGCGTCAGCGCGGCGCAGGATGGCGGCGACCCGGGCGCCACCGAGGTGGTCGAAGGCCGGGTGCAGGTGGGCAACCGCCATGGCCGGCAGATGGTCGATCCCGGCCAGGCCAGCCTGAGCGCGTCCGCCGCACGGGCGCCCGCACCGGCCCAGCCGCTGCTCGCCGCGCCGGAGATCGACACGGCGCGCCTGCGGCTCGAGCCGCTGCCGCTGCTGGCCGCCTGGCAGGCCCTGCCGCAGGCGCGTGGCTACCGCATCGAGGTGGTACGCGCCGATGCGCCCGACGTCCTGCTGTTCGCGCGCGACACGCCCGATTCCAGCATCCGCATCGACGACCTGCCGCCCGGGCAACTGCGCCTGCTGGTGCGCGCGGTCGATGCCGACGGTGTCGAGGGCCATGACAGCGCCCGCGACTTCCGGGTTCCCGACGGCCTGCCGCCGCCGCTGACCACCGCCCCGCTGCACGCCCAGACCCTCAACCAGGCGCATCCGCGGTTCGCGTGGGCGCAGGTGGCCGGCGCCGCCGGCAGCCTGCTGCAGATCGCGCGCGAGCCCGACTTCCGGCAACCGCTGGCCGAAAGCCGGACCGATGCCACGCGCCTGCGCTCGCCCGTCGCGCTCGCGCCCGGCGACTATTACTGGCGGGTCGCGTCGGTTGACGCGCTGGGCCAGGGCGGTCGTTATGGGCAGGCCCTGCCGCTGCGGATCAGCGACGCCCCGTCCGATCCCGGCCTGCAGCCGGCGCAGGCGGGCAAAGGCCAGCTGACGCTGCGCTGGCAGGCCGGCGCCGAAGGCCAGCGCTATCGCGTGCAGATGGACCGCCGCGGCGATTTCAGCATGCCGCTGCTCGACCGCGAAACCGCAGCGCCCGAGATCACGATGAAGCAGCCCTGGCGCGGCGGCACCCTGCATGTGCGCGTGCAGTACATCGACGACGACGGCTATGCGGGGCCGTTCTCCACCGCCCAGCAGATCCGGCTGCCCTGCAAGCTCTGCTATGGCGCCGGGGCCGGCGCGCTGCTGCTGTTGGCGCTATGAGGGCAATCCTGCTGCCCTGGCCCCAGCGGCTGCTGCTGGCCGGCGTGCTCGGGGGCCTGGCCGGATGGGCCAGCCAGGCGCACCTGTTCTGGCAGCAGGACGAACATGTCTACGACCAGCTGGTGGGTGGCTGGGACTACACCCCGGATGACAGCCTGGCCATCGTCGCCATCGACGAGCGCAGCCTGCAGCAGCTCGGGCAGTGGCCATGGCCGCGCGGCACGCATGCGCGCCTGCTGGACCGCCTGCACGAGGCCGGCGCCCGCCGCGTCGCGCTGGACCTGATGTTTCCCGAGCCCGACCGCAAGGACGCCACCCAGGACGAGGAGCTGGCCGCCGCGATCAAACGCAGCGGCAATGTGGTGCTGCCGGTGCTGGCGGCATCGGCCAGCGACGCGGCGGTGCCCGAGGAACTGCTGCCGGTGCCGGTCCTGGCCTCGGCGGCCAGGACGCTGGCCCACACCGACATCGAAGTCGATGGCGACGGCGTGGCCCGCGGCCTGTACCTGAAGGCGGGCGTGGGCTCGGCCTACTGGCCGGCGCTGGGCCTGGCGCTGAGCGGCAAGGACGGCCCGGTCCCGGGACTCGGCGATCCGGCCCCGGAAACCGCCTCGCCCTACCAGTGGCGGCGCGACAACTACGTGCGGCTGCGCTATGCCGGGCGGCCGGGCACTTTCCCGCAGGTGTCCTACATCGACGTGCTTGAGGGCCGCCTGCCACCGGGACTGCTGCGCGACCGGCGGGTGATCGTCGGCATGACCGCCAGCGGCATCGCCCCGCGCCTGCTCACGCCGACCTCGCGCGAGAGCTGGATGAGCGGCACCGAGTACCAGGCCAACGTCGCCTCCATGCTGCTGGGCGGACGCGTGATCCTGCCCTTGCCTCCGCGCGTCCAATCGGGAATGGTCATCGCGCTGGTGGCGTTGTGCCCGCTGGGCATGACCCAGCGACGGCTGTCGCCATTGCGGGTCACGGCGGCGGCGCTGGCGCTCCCCCTGCTGCTCAGCCTGGTCCTGCTGCGCGGATTCGACCTGTGGTTCGCGCCGGTGGCGGCCGTCGCCGGCGTCATGCTGATGCTGCTGGCATGGGGGCTGTGGCAGATGCGCTACTGGCGTCGCCAGGCCAACCGCGATCCGCTGACCGGCCTGGCCAACCGCATGCGCTTCGAGGAAGCGCTGCGCCTGGAATACGAAGCGGCACGGCGCAGCGGGCGGCCGTTGAGCCTGGTCCTGATCGATCTGGACAACTTCAAGCACTACAACGACACCTTCGGCCACCATGTCGGCGACCTCGTGCTGCAGCAGACCGCGCGCATGATCGGCGAACTGGCGCGGCGGCCACGCGACCTGGCCGCGCGCTTCGGCGGCGACGAGTTCGCGCTGGTGCTGCCCGATACCAGCAGCGAAGGCGCGATCCAGCTGATCGAAGCCCTCCTGGTCCGCGTCCGCCAGGCCGGCATCGCCGTGGGCAAGGGACGCCAGGCCAGGATCAGCGTCACCGCCGGCCTGGGGACCGTGGTGCCCGACGCCGACAGCCTGCCGTCGCAGTTGTTCCGTGCCACCGACGCCGCGCTCTACCAGGCCAAGGCCGCCGGCCGGGACGGCTACCAGGTGGCGCCGGCCGGCTGAGGCGCTGCGCGCCATTCCATACGGGGGCGAATGCTAGACTCGACTCCCCCTTGCACACCGCCACGCCATGAAAGCCAGCACGTTCCGCCTGGGCATCAACCTCTGGCCGCCGTTCCTGTTCACCGGCATCCATGTCACCGACATCCGCGCCGACTACCGCCACGTGCGCGTCGAACTGCGCCAGCGCCCGTGGAACGTCAACTACGTGGGCACCCATTTCGGCGGCAGCCTGTTCGCGATGACCGATCCGTTCTGGATGCTGTGCCTGCTGCAGAACCTCGGCCGCGATTACTACGTATGGGACAAGGCCGGCGAAATCGAGTTCGTCAAACCCGGCAAGGGCACGGTCGCCACCGAGTTCCGGCTCGAGGAGGCCACGCTCGACGAGGTACGCGCGGCCACCGCCGATGGCGGCAAATACCTGCGCTGGTTCGCCAACGACATCCTCGACGCGCAGGGCGAGGTGGTCGCGCGCGTGCGCAAGCAGGTCTACGTGCGGCTCAAGCCGGAAGCGCGCCAGCCTGCCGCATAGAAACGACTCCAGTCGCGACCGGGGAATTTACCGATACCGCTCGATCGCGACCGAAGCCGCTCCTGCGGCGGTCGGGTGTCATTGGCCGGATACGGCCTGCGGCAACGGTATCCGCAGCATCTGCCTATCCTTGCCATAGGCCGGCGTCTCCAACGCCATGCCGTCGGCGGAGAGGGTAATGGGGCGGTGCGCGCTGCGCAGTCCGGCAGGCAGGTTGCCCAGGCGCTCCGCCAGGGGCGCAGCCGTCCCCTGCACCGCCTGTCCGCGCAGCCACAACGCGGCCTGCAGCAATCGCAGCTGCGCGGCCATGTCCTGCTGACGATGCGCGTATCCCTGGTAGGCGGGTCTGGCGATGTCGCCGACGATGCAGCCGATGGCATTGGTCAGGCATTGCGGCTGCCACCACGCCGATGCCGCCACGGACGGAACCGGCAGCTTGCGATCCTCGGCGATGGCCTGCCGGGTTTCCGGAAGACAGGACTGCCCCAGTGTCTCGGCCTGCCGGGCGAGGGTCTTCCCGCTGCTGTAGAACAGCCGGGTGTAGCGCTGGCCGTGCTCGATCTTCTGGTCCATCAGCGCCGCAAGCCCGCGCTGCATGGCGAACTCGCCGCGCATGCCGTTGCACACGCTGGCCTCGTCCGCAGACAACGGCAGGAAAGCCTTGCCGCAGCTTGCGGGCAACGGTGCGTCCAGCGGCAGTTCGGCCAGCACCGCGGCGAACATCTTCGCGTTGGCCGCCAGCATCGCGCTTCCCGTCATCGTCGTGAGCAGGTTGTCGCCCTGCGCCATCAGCATGCGCCCGCTCCCGGCATCGCGGCACAGGCCGGCCAGGGCACGCGCGCTGTCACCCTGCACGTGGGCCAGCGCGTGCGCGCTCAACGGCACCGTCAGTTGGCGCATATCCGGCCACGGCGTCGCCGCCGCCTGCGTCAATGGCGAGTGGTAATGCCCATGGAGCGCCAGCTCGTCCATGTGCGCCAGCAACGTGGCATGCGGCGCCAGTGCGGCGGCGACGGCCTGTGGCTGACTCCGCACCGCGTCCAGGCAGCCGGCCGCCCCCCCGAAGCCGCACAGCACCGTATCCACGGCAGGCGATGGCGTATCTTCGCCCGGCAACCGCGGCGGCGTGCCCGCCTTGTCTTCGGCGTCGCCGCGGATGAAGCCGGGGACGTATCGGTCGGCGTACCACGTCTCGAACTGGCGGGTGTGTTCGTCCACCCGCGCCTGCCGCTGCGCCAGCGGGCCTTCCACCCCCAGCGAGGCCAGGGTGACGTAGGCGTTGCTGCCCGGCAGGGCACGCGGCGCTTCCAGCGCAGCCAACCTGCGTTCCTGCGCCGCCGACAATGGCCACAGCCAGGAGGCCAGCAGAACCACCGCGACCAGCAGCCCCCCTCCGGCCAGTCCACCAAGCGCCCGCTGCAATGCCTTGCCCATCGTCCTCTCCCTTGGAATCGCGCCGCCATCCGCCAACGGGCGCGCGGACCGGAACTGTTACATATACGGCAACACAGCGGCACGCAATCGCCATGCTCCGCAACAGCCGGCGACGCTACAATCCGCACATGTCGCCCGAAGCTTCCCCCACGCCCCACCGTCCCTCCCTGCAGCGCCTGTTCCTGACCGGATTGCTGACCCTGTTGCCGATCTGGCTGACCTGGGTGGTGATCAAGTTCGTGTTCGTGCTCCTGTCCGGCATCAGCAGTCCGCTGGTGGTGCCGCTGTCCGAGCGCATCGCCGCCTCCTTCCCCCATTACCTGGGCTGGGTGCGGGTGGAATGGATGCAGGACGTGTTCGCCCTGCTCGCCACGCTGCTGGTGATCCTGCTGGTCGGCGCGCTCAGCCGCCGCGTGATCGGCCAGCGCCTGCTGCGCTGGTTCGGCGCGGTGATCCGCCGCATCCCGCTGGCCAGCGTCATCTACGACAGCGCCAAGAAGCTGCTGGATATCCTGCAGACCCAGCCGGGCAGCACCCAGCGCGTGGTGCTGATCGACTTCCCGCACCGCGACATGAAGTCGGTAGGCCTGGTGACGCGGGTCATCCGCGAACACGGCACCAACCGCGAGCTGGCAGCGGTGTATGTGCCGACCACGCCCAACCCGACGTCGGGCTATCTGGAAATCGTCCCGGTGGAACTGCTCACGCCCACCGACTGGACGGTGGACCAGGCCATGAGCTTCATCATCTCCGGCGGCGCGGTCGCCCCCGAGAGCGTTCCGTTCACCCGCGCCGGGGAACGCTGAAACCGGCGGCGGCGTAGCGCTTCATCCACGGCCGTGGCATCGACCATGGCTGTACGGTGCCGTTCCGCCGCGCCGCGCTGTCTGGCCGTATCCGGCGATATCGGGCAAGCTCCCGGGCTTGTGCGTTTCCGGAATCACCGATGTCCTCCAGCCCGCTTCGCTTTCTCGCGCTTGCCGTAGCCTCCCTCCTGATCTTCTCCGCCGCCGCGCCCGCCGATGCAGCGAAGAAGAAGAGCCAGCGCCCGACCGCGACGCAGTCCCGCAGCGCCAAACCCAAGGCGCGCAGCGGCAAGGCGGTGGCGCGACCGGCGGCAAGACCGGCCCGCGCGCCGCTGCCCATCATCCAGGACAACGCCAGCCGCCTGAACCGGATCTACGATGAATACTGGGACGCCTCGATGCGGCTGAACCCGCTGCAGGCCACCTTCCAGGGCGACCCGCGCTTCAACGACCAGTTGCCCAACTTCCTGTCGCCGGCCTCGCGCCAGCAGGCGCACGACTTCATGGTCGAATGGCTCGGCAAGGCCGAGGCGGTGGGCAAGGACGGGCTGCAGGGCCAGGACCTGCTCAGTTACGAGATCTTCGTGCGCGATGCGCACATCTCGCTGGCCGCCGAGCAGCAGCCGTCGTGGATGCTGCCGATCAACCCCTACAACAACCTGGCCAGCATCATCGCGGTGCTCGGCTCCGGCGCCGGCGCGCAGCCGTTCCGCACGGTGAAGGACTACGAGAACTGGTCGCGCCGCTCGCTGGCCGTGCCGGCGCTGTTCGACCAGGCCATCGCCAACATGCGCGAAGGCATGGCCGCCGGCGTCGTGCAGCCGCGCGCGCTGATGGAAAAGGTGCTGCCGCAGCTGGATGCGGTGATCAAGCCCAGCGCCGAAGAGAGCATCTTCTGGGCGCCGGTCCGCAACATGCCGGAAGACTTCTCCGCCGAAGACCGGGAACGGCTGGCCGCCGAATACAAGCGCATGATCGAGTACCGGCTGCTGCCGGCCTACCGCGCGCTGCGCGGCTTCATCGCCACCCAGTACCTGCCCGCCGCGCGCGTCACCGACGGCCTCGGCGCCCTGCCCAACGGCCAGGCCTGGTACGCGCACACCATCGCCAACCTGACCAGTTCCTCGCGCACGCCGGCGGAAATCCACGAACTCGGCGAGCAGGAGGTCAAGGACCTGCAGGAGCGCATCGCCACCGTGATGAAGGAGGCCAAGATCCGCGGGTCGGCGCAGAAGACCTTCGCCGCCATGCGCAACGACCGCCAGTTCACCTTCCGCGACGAGGCCGCGCTGCTGGCGCGCTACCGCGAGGTCGGCCAGCAGGTGGACGCCGCGCTGCCGGCCCTGTTCGACACCCGCCCCAAGGCGGCGCTGGACATCCGGCCGGTCCCGGCCGAACACGCGTTGACCGCCAGCGCCGCCAGTTACCAGCCGCCGTCCCCGGCCGATGGCAGCCAGCCCGGCGTGCTGCAGGTCAATACCCGCGACCTGCCCTCGCGCAAGCGCTGGGCGGTGCCGCTGCAGTACCTGCACGAAGGCATCCCGGGCCACCACCTGCAGCTGGGCCTGCAGCAGGAGCTGTCCACCCTGCCGCGTTTCCGCCGGCTCGGCGGCGACGTCGCCTTCGTCGAGGGCTGGGGCCTGTACGCCGAATCGCTGGGCGATGAAATGGGCATCTACCGCGATCCCTACGACCGCCTCGGCTACCTGCAGACCACCCTGCTGCGCACCGTGCGCCTGGTCGCCGACACCGGCCTGCATGCGGCCGGCTGGAGCCGCCAGCAGGCGATCGACTACATGGTGAAGAACGCCGACCTCAGCGCCGCCGACGCCGCCGCGGAGGTAGAGCGCTTCATGGCCCTGCCCGGGCAGACCCTGGCCTACCGCGTGGGCGAGATCAAGATCCGGCGCCTGCGCGAGAAGGCACAGGCCGCGCTGGGCGAAGGCTTCGACCCGCGCGAGTTCCACAACGAAGTCTTGAAGGACGGCTCGATGCCGTTGGATATTCTGGAAGCCAAGATCGACCGCTGGATCGCCGGCAAGAAAAACTGACCCCGCCCAAGGAGCCGCCATGTCGCCGTGGATGTCCCGACTCGCCCCGCTGTGCCTGTCCGCGTTCTCCACGGTGGCCGCCGCTGCGGCGCCCGCCCCGCTTCCCGACGCCGGCATCGACGGCCTGATGCAGCGCTACGACGGCCGCGTGCCCGGCGCCGCGGTGCTGGTGCTCAAGGACGGCCAGCCGGTATTCCGGCGCGGCTATGGGCTGGCGGTGGTCGAGGACGGCACACCGGTCTCGCCGGCGACCAATTTCCGTCTGGCCTCGGTGAGCAAGCAGTTCACCGCCGCCGCCGTCCTGCTGCTGGCCGAGGACGGCAAGCTGTCCATCGACGACCCGCTGAAGAAATGGCTGCCCAGCCTGCCGGCGGTGGCCGACGCGATGACCCTGCGCCACCTGCTCAGCCACACCAGCGGCCTGCTCGATTACGAAGACCTCATGGACCCGGCCGACACGCGGCAGGTGCACGACATCGACGTGCTGCACCTGCTGGAGAAGGAGAACCGCACCTACTTCGCGCCGGGCAGCGACTACCGCTACAGCAACAGCGGCTATGCGCTGCTGGCGCTGGTCGTCGGCAAGGCCTCGGGCAGCGATTTCGCCAGCTTCCTGCGCCAGCGCATCTTCCTGCCGCTGGGCATGGATGCCACCGTCGCCCACCAGGACGGCGTGGACGAGGTGGCCTCCCGCGCCTATGGCTACAGCGGGATCGACGGCCATTGGCAGCGCACCGACCAGAGCACCACCAGCGCCGTGCTCGGCGACGGCGGCATCTATTCCTCCCTCGATGACCTCGCCCGGTGGGACGCGGCGCTGTACGACGAACGCCTGCTGCGCCGCGCCTCGCTGCGCCTGGCCTTCAGCCCGGCCACCAAGACGCCGGAACCGGACGTGCCGTACTACGGCTTCGGCTGGCGCATCAACGGCGACGCGCTGTGGCACAGCGGCGAGAGCATCGGCTTCCGCAACGTGATCCTGCGCTATCCGAAGCAGAAGCTGACGGTGATCGTGCTGACCAACCGCAACGATCCGGAGCCCTATCCGCTGGCGCTGGAGATCGCCCGGCGCTGGCAGGAAACGAAACGATGAAGCTGCTGCACGGCATCCACCACGTCGCGCTGATCGCTTCGGACTACGCGCGCTCGCGCGACTTCTACACCCGCATCCTCGGGCTGGAGGTGGTCGCCGAGCACTACCGCGCCGGGCGCCGGTCCTGGAAGCTGGACCTGCGCCTGCCCGACGGCGGCCAGCTGGAACTGTTCTCCTTCCCGGCGCCGCCGCCGCGGCCCAGCCGCCCGGAAGCGCGCGGCCTGCGCCATCTGGCGTTCCGCGTCGCCGCGCTGGACGCGGCCGTCGCCCACCTGCAGGCCGAAGGCGTGGCCTGCGAGCCGGTGCGCGTGGACGAATACACCGGCCGCCGTTTCACCTTCTTCGCCGATCCGGACGACCTGCCGCTGGAACTGTACGAAACCGGCTGAATCTCCCCCGGTCACATTCCCGTCGCCGCCACGTCCCTGGTCCCAATGACTTCCGGCGCATTGCCCGACCACGGCCGCCGCCGGAATGATGTCCACATCGTCCAGGGAGGTGTCCGTCCATGCTGCAGATCCGCGGTCTATCCAAAACCTACGCCAATGGCGTGCACGCACTGAAGAATGTCGATCTGGACATCCCGCGCGGCATGTTCGGCCTGCTCGGCCCCAACGGCGCCGGCAAGTCCTCGCTGATGCGCACCCTGGCGACCCTGCAGGAAGCGGACACCGGCAGCGCCACGCTGACCACCGCCGACGGCGCCAGCATCGACGTGCTCCGCGACAAGGACGCGCTGCGCCGGCGGCTCGGCTACCTGCCGCAGGATTTCGGCGTCTACCCGAAGGTCAGCGCGCTGGACCTGCTCGATCATTTCGCCGTGCTCAAGGGCCTGACCGCGCGCCGGCAGCGCAAGGAAGTGGTCGAGGGCCTGCTGCAGCAGGTCAACCTGTGGGATGCGCGCAAGCGCAAGCTCGGCACCTATTCGGGCGGCATGCGCCAGCGCTTCGGCATCGCCCAGGCCCTGCTCGGCAACCCGCAGCTGGTAATCGTCGACGAGCCCACCGCCGGCCTGGATCCGGAGGAGCGCAACCGCTTCCTCAACCTTCTGGCCGAGATCGGCGAGAACGTGGCGGTGATCCTGTCCACGCACATCGTCGAGGACGTCACCGACCTGTGCCCGAACATGGCCATCATGAACAAGGGCCAGGTGCTGCTGACCGGCAGGCCGGCCGATGCGATCGGCGCGCTGCAGGCCCAGGTCTGGCGCAAACAGGTCGCCAAGGCCGCGCTGGCCGAGTACGAATCGCGCTTCACCGTGCTGTCCACGCGCCTGGTCGGCGGCCATCCGGTGATCCATGTGTTCAGCGCCAGCCAGCCGGACGAAGGCTTCGCCCCGGTCGAGCCCGGGCTCGAGGACGTCTACTTCCAGCGCCTGCGCCTGCAGGCGCAGGCCGCCTGACGGAGACGGCCGATGACACTGAACTTCCTGCGCTTCGAGCTGCGCGAGCAGCTGCGTTCCCCGCTGTTGTGGCTGCTGGCCCTGTTCCTGGCGCTGATGGCCTTCGCCGCGGCGTCCAGCGACGCCGTCCAGATCGGCGGCGGCATCGGCAACGTGCACCGCAATGCCCCGTCGGTCATCACCGCGCTGATGACGGTCTTCAGCCTGCTGGGCCTGCTGGTGACCACCCTGTTCGTCAGCAACGCCCTGCTGCGCGACTTCGAACTGGGCACCGCCGAACTGGTGTTCTCCAGCCCGATCAAGCGCCGCGACTATCTGCTCGGCCGCCTCGGCGCGGCGCTGCTGGCCTGCCTGGTGATGTACGTGATCATCGCCTGCGGCCTGTTCATCGCCCAGTTCATGCCGTGGATCGATGCGGCGCGCCTGGGCCCCGTCTCGCTGCGTCCCTACCTGTGGGCGTTCGCGGTGATGGTGGTGCCCAACGTGCTGTTCACCACCGCGCTGCTGTCGCTGCTGGCCGCCACCACCCGCAACATCCTGTGGGTGTACATCGGCGTCATCGTCTTCTTCGTCCTGTATGGCGTCAGCCGGGCGATCCTGGCCGACATCGACAACCAGCAGGTCTCCGCCCTGCTCGACCCGCTCGGCATCCGCGCGATCGGCCATGCCACCCGCTACTGGTCGGCCGAGGAGCGCAACACCGGCCTGCCGGCGCTGTCCGGCTTCCTGCTGCAGAACCGCGTGCTGTGGCTGGCGGTCAGCGCCGCGCTGTTCGCCGCCACCTTCGCCCTGTTCCGCACCGAGCGCGCCGGCGCCGGCCGCGCCAGCCGGCGCCAGCGCGGCAGGCAGCCGGCAGCGGCCTCCAGTACGCGCGCGGCCGTCGCCGCACCGCGCGTGACCCCGGACTTTGGCGCCGCCAGCAGCCTGCGCCAGCTGGCGCGGCAGGTGCGTTTCGACACTCTCGGCATCTTCCGCAGCATCCCCTTCATCGTGCTGTTGCTGTTGGGCCTGGCCAATTTCATCCCCTCGGCGCTGTTCCGCCAGAGCCTGTACGGCACGCCGACCTGGCCGGTCACCTCGCAGATGCTGGAGGCCCTGCAGGGCAGCTACAGCTGGCTGCTGGTGCTGATCGTGCTGTTCTACGCCGGCGAGCTGGTGTGGAAGGAACGTACCGCGCGCATCGCCGGCATCACCGACGCCACGCCGGTGCCGAACTGGGTGCCGCTGCTGGGCAAATTCCTGGCGCTGATCGCCGTGGTGCTGGGTTTCCAGGCCATCGGCGGCGTGGCCTCGATCCTGCTGCAACTGTCCAAGGGCTACACCCACATCGAACCGCTGCTGTACGCCAAGACCCTGCTGCTGAACTCCACCGTGTTCGTGCTGATGGGCGGCATGGCGCTGGTGCTGCAGGTGCTGAGCAACAACAAGTTCCTCGGCTATGCGCTGCTGATCCTGGTGCTGATCGGGCAGTCGGTGCTGGGCCTGCTCGACTACGCCCAGGACATCTACAACTACGCCAGCGCGCCCAATGCCCCGTATTCGGACATGAACGGCTACGGCCACTTCCTGACCGCGCAACTCGCCTTCCAGGGCTACTGGGCGTTGTGCCTGCTCGTCCTGTTGCTGCTGTGCGCGGCACTGTGGGTGCGCGGCGTGGATGGCGGCCTGCGCACCCGGCTGCGCCTTGCCCGCCAGCGCCTGCGCGGCGGGCTGGGCGTGGCGCTGGGCACGGCCACGCTCGCCTTCGCCGCCTGCGGCGGCTGGCTGTACTGGAACACCAACATCCGCAACGAGTACCTCTCGCCCGACGCCAGGCTGGACCAGCTCGCCTACTACGAGAAGACCTACCGCAGGTTCAAGGACCTGCCGCAGCCGCGCATCGTCGCCGTGGACAACCGCATCGACCTGCATCCAGAGACGCAGTCGGTGCGCATCGATGGCCGCTACCGCATCCGCAACACGCATGCCGTGGCGATCCCGCAGCTGCACATCGCCATCGCCGACGACAAGACCCTGACCGCGCTGGACCTGGGCGCGGCCAGGCTGGACAAGAACGACGCCGACGTCGGCTACCGCATCTACACGCTGGACACGCCGATGCAGCCGGGCGAGGAGCGCGACATCCGCTTCACCGTCGACATCCACCCCGACGGCATTCCCGCCGGCCGCGCGCAGTCCCGCATCGTCGACAACGGTACGTTCTTCAACAGCGGCGTCCTGCCCGGTTTCGGCTACAACGCCGGCGCCGAGATCGAGGACCGCAACGAGCGCCGCAAGCGCGGCCTGGGCGAGCCCACGCGCATGCCCAGGCTGGAGGACGAGGCCGCGCGCGCCAATACCTACATCTCCAACGATGCCGACTGGCTGGCGTTCCGCAGCACCATCTGCACCGCGCCGGACCAGATCGCACTGGCACCGGGCTACCTGCAGAAGGAATACGAGCGCGACGGGCGCCGCTGCTTCGACTACGCCATGGACCGGCCGATGCTGAACTTCTACGCCTACCTGTCGGCGCGCTGGGCGGTGAAGAAGGGCGCGTACAAGGACATCCCGATCGAGATCTATTACGACCCCAAGCATCCCTACAACGTGGACCGGATGATCGAGGGCGTGCAGAAATCGCTGGCCTACTACGAAGCCAACTTCAGCCCGTACCAGCACAGGCAGGTGCGCATCCTGGAGTTCCCCGGGTACCAGTCGTTCGCGCAGAGCTTCGCCAACACCATCCCCTACTCCGAATCGATCGGCTTCATCGCCGACCTGCGCCGGCCCGACGACATCGACTACGTGTTCTACGTCACCGCGCACGAGATCGCGCACCAGTGGTGGGCGCACCAGGTCATCGGCGCCAACGTGCAGGGCGCGACGGTGCTGTCCGAATCGCTGTCGCAGTACTCGGCGCTGATGGTGATGGAGAAGGAGTACGGCCGCGCCCACATGCGCCAGTTCCTCAAGACCGAGCTGGACCGCTACCTGTCCGGCCGCGGCGGCGAGGACGTGCAGGAGCTGCCGCTGTACCGCGTGGAGAACCAGCAGTACATCCACTACCGCAAGGGCTCGATGGTGTTCTACCGCCTGCGCGAGGAGATGGGCGAGCAGGCCCTGAACCGCGCGCTCGCGCGCTTCATCCAGGCCAAGGCCTTCCAGCAGCCGCCGTACACCACCTCGGCCGAACTGCTGGACTTCATCCGCGCCGAGGCCGGACCGGAGCAGCAGGGGCTGATCACCGACCTGTTCGAGAAGATCAGCTTCTACGACAACCGCGTGGTCGATGCCACCGCCACGCGGCGCGCCGACGGCCGCTACGACGTGACCCTGAAGCTGCACGCCGACAAGCGCTATGCGGACGGGATCGGCAAGGAAACGCCCGGGACGCTGGACGACTGGATCGAGGTCGGCGTGTTCGCCAAGGGCGCCTCGGGCAAGGAGCGCGACGAGAAGGTGCTGTACCTGCAGCGCCATCACATCACCGAGGCGGCCCCGCAGCTCACCGTGACCGTCGACGCGCGCCCCGACGAGGCCGGCTTCGATCCCTACAACAAGCTGATCGACCGCGTCTCGGCCGACAACCGCAAGCGGATCACGCTGCAATGAGACCCCTGACCCGACCCTGACCCGGAGTGCTGCGGTGCGGATTCCGTACCGCAGCGAATGGGTATACATTCGCCAGCAACCGGTAACTCCGGACCACGACACCTGCCCTGGGAGGGGACACATGCGCAAGACCTTCAAGACCCTGTTGCTGGCCCTGCCGCTGGCCATGGCCGGCATCACCGCCGCGCAGGCCGACAACACCAGCGCCGAAGGCCGCTGGCGCCAGATCGACCCGGATACCCACCGCGCCAAGTCCATCGTCGAGATCAGCCGCGCCAGCAACGGCAGCCTGCACGGCCGCATCGTCGAACTGCTCAACCCCAGCCGTCCCAACCCGACCTGCGACAAGTGCAGCGACGACCGCAAGGACAAGCCGATCACCGGCATGGAGATCATCCGTGACATGCGCGCCGACGGCGCCAACAAGTGGAGCGGCGGCAACATCCTCAAGCCCGACGAGGGCAAGGTCTACAAGTCGAAGATGGAGCTGATCGAAGGCGGCGCCAAGCTGCAGGTCTCCGGCTGCATCATGTTCATCTGCAAGTCGCAGACCTGGGAACGCATGTAAGGCGCACCCGCCGCCTGCCGACCCCGCGAAACCCGGCCAAGGCCGGGTTTCGCGCATCCGGCGGCCGCTTTCCCGGCCGCCGCGGGACGGCATGCCATAATCGGCGGTCCCCACGTTCCCTCCAACGGCCATGACCCGTACCGCGCTCGTCACCAATGCCCTGCCCTATGCCAACGGCCCGCTCCACCTCGGCCACCTGGTGGGCTACATCCAGGCCGACATCTGGGTACGCGCGCGCCGGTTGATGGGCGGCAAGGTCTGGTACGTCTGCGCCGACGATACCCACGGCACGCCGATCATGCTCGCCGCCGAGAAGGCCGGCGTCAGCCCGGAAACCTTCATCGCCAACATCCAGGCCAGCCATGAGCGCGATTTCGCTGCCTTCGGCGTGGATTTCGACCATTACGATTCGACCAACTCGGCCGCCAACCGCGAGCTGACCGAGGCGCTGTACAACAGGCTGGACGCCGCCGGCCACATCAGCCGCCGCTCGGTGGCCCAGTTCTATGACCCGGCCAAGGGCATGTTCCTGCCCGACCGCTACATCAAGGGCACCTGCCCGAAGTGCAAGTCGCCGGACCAGTACGGCGACAACTGCGAGGTCTGCGGTGCCACCTATGGCCCGACCGACCTGATCGACCCGAAGTCGGTGGTGTCCGGCGCCACGCCCGAAATCCGCGACTCCGAGCACTACTTCTTCGAGGTGGGCCGCTTCCAGGACTTCCTGCGGCAGTGGCTGGCCGGTGACGTCGCCCTGCCAGGCGTGAAGGCCAAGCTGGCCGAGTGGCTGGACGCCGAAGGCGGCCTGCGCGCCTGGGACATCTCCCGCGATGCGCCGTATTTCGGCTTCGAGATCCCGGGTGCACCTGGCAAGTACTTCTACGTGTGGCTGGACGCCCCCATCGGCTACCTGTCCAGCTTCAGGAACCTGTGCGCCAGGACCGGCGACGACTTCGATGCCGTGCTCGCCGCCGACAGCAACACCGAGCTGCACCACTTCATCGGCAAGGACATCGTCAACTTCCACGGCCTGTTCTGGCCGGCGGTGCTGAAGGGCAGCGGCCTGCGCACCCCGACCAGGCTGCACGTCAACGGCTACCTGACCGTGGACGGCGCCAAGATGAGCAAGTCGCGCGGCACCTTCGTGATGGCCCGCACCTACCTGGACGTGGGCCTGGCCCCGGAAGCGCTGCGCTATTACTTCGCCGCCAAGTCCTCCGGTGGCGTGGATGACCTGGATTTGAACCTGAGCGACTTCACCGCCCGCGTGAATGCCGACCTGGTCGGCAAGTTCGTCAACCTGGCCAGCCGCTGCGCCGGTTTCATCGCCAAGCGCTTCGACGGCAAGCTCGCCGATGCCCTGCCCGACCCGGCCCAGTACGACCGCTTCGTCGCCGCACTGGCACCGGTGCGCGAGGCCTACGAGCGCAACGACCCGGCCGCCGCGATCCGCCTGACCATGGCGCTGGCCGACGAAGCCAACAAGTACATCGACGACACCAAGCCCTGGGTCATCGCCAAGCAAGAGGGCGCCGACGCCGAATTGCAGGCGGTGTGCACGCAGGGCCTGAACCTGTTCCGCGTGCTGGTCGCCGCGCTCAAGCCGGTGTTGCCGGCCACCGCACTGCAGGCAGAGGGCTTCCTCAATGCGCCGATGCATGGCTGGGGCGACATCGCCAAGCCGCTGACCGCCCACACCATCGCCGCCTACGTGGCGCTGTTCACCCGTATCGACCCGAAGATGATCGACGCAATGACCGACGCCTCCAAGGACACCCTCGCCGCCCCGCCCGCCGAGGCCAAGCCGGCCAAGGCCGAGAAGCCCGCCAAGGTCGAAGTGAAGGCCGAGCCCAAGGCTGAAGGTGAAGCGTCCGCGTACATCGGCATCGACGACTTCGCCAGGCTCGACCTGCGCATCGGCAAGGTGATCGAATGCGGCTTCGTCGATGGCTCGGACAAGCTGCTGCGCTTCCTGCTCGATGCCGGCGACCTCGGCCAGCGCCAGATCTTCTCCGGCATCCGCGGCAGCTATGCCGAGCCGGAAGCACTGGTCGGCCGCAACGTGGTGTTCATCGCCAACCTGGCCCCGCGCAAGATGCGTTTCGGCCTCAGCGAGGGCATGATCCTGTCGGCCGGCTTCGATGGCGGCGCGCTGGCACTGCTCGACGCCGACGCCGGCGCGCAGCCGGGCATGCCGGTCCGCTGAAACCGCGATTGGTGATGGGGCATTCGCGACAGCAGGCTCACGGCGAACCGACCTCTTTTCGAATCACCCATGACCAATGACGCCGATGCAGCTGGCCCTGTTCGACTTCGACCACACCATCACCCGCGGTGATTCCTATGGGCACTTCCTGCGGCGCGTGGCCACGCCCGAACAGCGCGCGCAGGCATGGTGGCGCGTCGGCCCGTGGCTGCTGGCCTACCGCCTGAAACTGATTTCCGCCAGGCGCATCCGCGCCCGCGTCACCGCCCAGGTGTTCAGCGGCCGCCACGCCGGCGAGATCGCGCAGATGGCCGCCGACTTCGCCCTTGAACACCTGCCCTGGATCATCCGTCCTGAAATGCTGGAACAGATCGACTGGCATCGCGAACAAGGGCATACGGTGGTGGTGGTGAGCGCCTCCATCGACCTCTACCTGCAGGCGTGGTGCGACGGATTGGGCCTGCAGCTGATCTGCAACCGGCTGGAGGCACAGGACGGCCGCCTCACCGGCCGCTATGCCGGCGGCGACTGCGGTCCGCGCAAGGTCGAGCACATCCGCAGGCAGTTCGACCTGGACCGGTTCCAGCGCATCCACGCCTACGGCGACAGCAGCGAGGACAAGCCGATGCTGGCCCTGGCGCACGAGCGCTGGTATCGCGGCAAGCCGGTCTCCTGAGCCACGCGCAGCCCACGCCACGCATGCAGGACACACCGGACGACCTGATCGAACGCCTGGACCGGGTGCTGCCGCAGACCCAGTGCGGGCAGTGCGGCTACGACGGCTGCCGCCCGTATGCCGAGGCGATGGCGCGCGGCGAAGCCGGCATCGACCATTGCCCGCCCGGCGGCGATGCCGGCGCGCGCACCCTGGCGCGCATCCTCGGCGTGCCGGCGCAGCCCTTCGATCGCAGCCGCGGCGAACACAAGCCGGCGCAGGTGGCGGTCATCGTCGAGGCCGACTGCATCGGCTGCACCAAGTGCATCCAGGCCTGTCCGGTGGACGCCATCGTCGGCGGCGCGAAGTACATGCACACCGTGCTGGCCGACCTGTGCACCGGCTGCGAACTGTGCATCCCGCCTTGCCCGGTGGACTGCATCGTGCTGGAGCCGGCTTCCGCGCATGGCCAGGGACGGGACGTCGGCCACAGCCAACGCTCCTTGTAATGCCGGCCAGGCAATCCTGGAGATCTTGGGCACTCCGCGGCCCTCGGCCGGCACTACCGGCAGAGGCTGCGCGCGACGCAAGATCGCGCAACTCATCCCCGGCCCAACGGCTTCGGCACCGTAGGAGCGGCTTCAGCCGCGAAAGGGGCCTTCCCTTTTTTGCCAAATTACAGGCAGGGATTGCTGGGAAAGCCCCATCGCGGCTGAAGCCGCTCCTACGGATGGGGCAGGCAGCGCTTATGGCAGCCGCTGCAGCTCCCACGCGCGGTGGATGCGCGCGTTGCGTTCGAAATCCGGGCCGATGGTCTTGGCGCTGATCTCGCGGCAGCGCGCGAATTCGGCAATGGCGTTCTCTTCCAGCTTGAAGCGGCGGAAGTTGTTGGAGAAATACAGCACGCCGCCCGGCGCCAGCCGTGCCACCGCCGCGCGCAGCAGGCGCAGCTGTTCGCGCTGCACGTCGAAGTCCTCGGCGCGCGCGGAGTTTGAGAAGGTCGGCGGGTCGCAGAAGATCACGTCGAACTGCCCGCGCTCGGCCTCCAGCCATTGGATCGCGTCGGCCTGCACCAGCTGGTGGCGGCTGCCGCCCATGCCGTTCAGGGCCAGGTTGTCGGCGCACCACTGCAGGTAGGTGCCGGACAGATCGACGCTGGTGGTCGACGCCGCGCCGGCCACCGCCGCTTCCACGCTGGCCACGCCGGTGTAGCAGAACAGGTTGAGGAAACGCTTGCCGCGCGCCTGTTCGGCCATGTGCCGGCGCAGCGGGCGGTGGTCCAGGAACAGGCCGGTGTCCAGGTAGTCGAACAGGTTCACCCGCAGCAGCGCCTCGTTCTCGCGCACCAGGACGAACTCGCCGCGCTGCTCGAAGCGACCGTACTTGCTGCCGCCTTTGCCGCGCTCGCGCGACTTCAGCGCCACCTGCTCGGCCGGCACCTGGAACACCTCGCGCGCGGCGGCCAGCAGTTCGTTGCGGCGGCGACGCACGTCGGCATCGGGAATGGCGGCGGGCGCGGCGTATTCCTGCACGTGCAGGAAGGTGCGGCGCTTGCCGCCGTCTTCCGGGTAGACATCGATGGCCGCCGCGTATTCCGGCAGGTCGGCGTCGTAGGCGCGGAAGCAGCTCACGTTCTCCCGCGCGCGCCAGCTCTTGAACTTCTTCAGGTTCTTGCGCAGGCGGTTGGCCACCATCTGCGCGCCTTCGCTGAGCTCGCGCGGCTGGCCATCGTCGGCGCGACCGGCCACCGCGATGGGGTCGCAGACGATCAGCGTGCACTCGATGGCGCCATTGAACAGCTGGTAGGTCCTGCGTGCGCGCAGGCCGGTGGCGAAAGCCAGTTCGGCGTTGCCGCACAGCAGGCTGGCGCGCCACTGCGGCACCGCCTGCTTGAGCGCGTCGCCGAGCCGGCGGTACAGCGCCGCGTCGGCGGCCAGGCGCTCGTCGTAGGGCGGATTGCAGACCACGCAACCGGTTTCCTGCGGCGGCACCTGCACGTCGGCCACGTCGCGCACGCCGAACCAGATCGCCTCGCCGACACCGGCTTCCTCGGCATTCTGCTTGGCCGCGCGGATCGCCTGCGGGTCGAGGTCGCTGCCGTGGATGACCTGCTTCAGCGCGGCGCGGCCAATGCGCTCGCGCTCGCGCGCCTCGGCCGTCAGTTCGCGCCACTGCGCCTGGTCGAAGCCACGCCAGCGGCTCGGCGGAAGGCTGCCGTGGCGCTGCAGGCCGGGGGCGACGTCGGCCGCCATCAGCGCGCCTTCGATCAGCAAGGTGCCGCCTCCGCACATCGGGTCGAGCAGGCCGCCGCCTTCGGCGTGGATCTTCGGCCAGCCGGCGCGCAGCAGCACCGCGGCGGCGAGATTTTCCTTCAGCGGCGCATCGTTCTGCGCCAGCCGCCAGCCACGCTTGTGCAGCGAACCGCCGCCCAGGTCGATGGAGATCGTGGCCCTGCCCTTGCGCAGCGACAGGTTGATGCGCACGTCCGGCAACTCGACGTTCACCGACGGCCGCTCCAACCCCTCTCCGCGCAGGCGGTCCACCACCGCGTCCTTGATCCGCTGCGCGGCGAAGCGCGCGTGAGTGATGGCGGTACCGGAGACATGCGCGTCGACCGCCAGCGTCAGTTCGGCATCGAGATGCTCTTCCCACGGCATCGCCAGCACGCCGTGGTACAGCGCGGTCTCGTCGGGGCAGTCGAATTCGGTCAGCGGCCACAGCACCCGGCTGGCCAGGCGCGACCACAGCACCACGCGCTGCGCGTCGCACAGCTCTCCTTCGGCATTGACCCCGGCGATGGTGGCGGTGGCCCTGGGCAGGCCCAGCGCCAGCAGTTCGTCGGCCAGGAGGTACTCCAGGCCCTTGGCGCAGGAAACGAAGAATTTCACGGGGTAGCGATCACAGGAGACGGGCGCGGTGCCGGGCCGCGTATTGTACGTGGCCGGCCCTGCCGTGCCCGGCGGGCTTGCCGGTGAAGCTCCAGCGGGGTTTGGCCGGGAAGGCTCCAGCGGGGCGCTGCCCCGCTCTACAGGGCGACGTGGATTCCGTAGCACCGTGCAATGACCGGCGGGGTTTGGCCGGGAAGGCTCCAGCGGGGCGTTGCCCCGCTTTACGCGGCGGCGTGGGTTCCGTAGCGCCGGGCAACGCCCGGCGGGGTTTGGCCGGGAAGGCTCCAGCGGGGCGTTGCCCCGCTCTACGCGGCGGCGTGGGTTCCGTAGCGCCGGGCAACGCCCGGCGGGGTTTGCCCGGGAAGGCTCCAGCGGGGCGTTGCCCCGCTCTACACGGCGGCGTGGGTTCTGTAGCGCCGGGCAACGCCCGGCGGGTTTGGCCGTGAATGCCCCAGCGGGGCGGTGCCCCGCTCTACAGGGCCTGCAGCAGGGCCTCGAACTCCCGGGTAGAGGCCTGGACGTGGTTCTCCAGGCGATGGCCGTCGTCGACCAGCAGCAGGCGCGCGGCGCGCGCCTGCGCCCAGGCGATGACCGCGGCCGGCGGAATCAGTTCGTCGCGCCAGGCATGGACCACGCTGGTCGGCACCGGCGCCGCGTCCAGCGCCGGCATCGGCCCCATCTTCGTCGGCGGCACCATCAGGAACAGCCCCCGCACCGGCACATGCAGCGAGGCGATGGCCGAGATGTAGGCGCCCAGGCTGGAACCGGCCAGCACCACCGGGCCGCGCGCGGCGGCCGCGCCGGCCAGGCGGATCAGGCGCTGCAGGCGTTCGGGCACATCGCCCACTTCGCTGACCTCGCGGCGGGCATCCAGGTCGGTGTAGTCCGGGCGCTCGTGGGTCCAGCCCAGGCGCTGCGCCACTTCGGCCAGCGCGGTGACCTTGGTCGCGTCGGGACCGCTCTCGAAACCGTGGGAAAGAATGCAGTGGCCGCGGCTCATGGAACACCGGAAGACGAAGCGGAACGGGGCGGCAATGCTAGCATCCGCCGATGCACGCCATGCCCGCCGTCCATCTCGAACCGCTGCCCTACGAGCCGCTGCTGCCACTGCGCGAACCAGAAGCGATCGACCTGGTGGTGATCCACTGCACCGAACTGCCGGACCTGGCGATGGCGCGCGAATATGGCGAACGCGTGCTCTACGACAGCGGCACCGGCAACAGCGGCCATTACTACATCGACCGCGACGGCAGCATCCACCAGTACGTCGCGCCCGAGCGCAGCGCGCACCACGTGCGCGGCATCAACCCGCGCGCGCTCGGCATCGAACTGATCAACACCGGCCGCTATCCGCACTGGCTGGATTCCCGCCACCAGGCAATGGACGAGCTATATGCGCAGGCCCAGATCCAGGCCCTGGTCGCGCTGCTGCGCTGGCTGCCGCAGCGGCTGCCTGCACTGCGCTGGATCGCCGGCCACGAGGACCTGGATACCGAGCAGGTGCCGGCCAGCGACGATCCAGCGTTGAAGGTGCCGCGCAAGCGCGACCCGGGCCCGCGGTTCCCGTGGGACGAGGTGCTGGCGGCAATCCCGCTGCAGCGGCTTTCGGAATAATCGCAGGAGCGACGTCAGTCGCGGCCGGGCTTTCGTGCGGCTCCCTCCGCGACAGCCCACTCCTCGATATACGGGGATTCAATGGTAAACCCGGTCGCGGCCTGCATCGCTCCCGCAACCGTTCCCGCAGCTGCGTTTACGAACGCGCTACCGGGCGCTCCGGATCGGACGACCAGCCGCTCCACGAATCGGCGAACACCCGCGCCCCCGGCAGGCCGGCGATCTCGAAGGCCAGCAGCAGGTGGCAGGCGGTGACGCCGGAGCCGCACATCATCACCGCCTCGCCCGGCGCATGCGCGCCCAGCAGCGGTTCCAGTTCGGCGCGCAGTTCCGCCGCCGGGCGGAAACGGCCATCGCGCAGGTTCAGCGCGAACGGGCGGTTGAGCGCGCCGGGCACATGGCCGGCAACACGGTCCAGCGGCTCGACCTCGCCGCGGTAACGTTCGCCAGCACGCGCGTCGATCAGCCAGCCCGGCGCCTGCGCCAGGCGCGCGGCGATCTCGTCGGCAGCGGCAACCTGGGCCAGGTCGAAATGCCCCGGATACGGCGGCAGCGCCGGCACCCGCGTCTCATCGGCCACCACCGGCTGCCCGGCGGCCTGCCATGCCGCCAGCCCGCCATCGAGCACCGCGACCCTGCGGTGGCCGATCAGCCGCAGCAGCCACCACAGCCGCGCCGCCGCCATGCTGCCGTCGCCGGCGTCATAGACCACCACCTGCGTATCCGCGCCGATGCCCCAGCGCCCCAGCGTGGCGGCGAAAGCCTCGCTGTCCGGCAGCGGATGCCGGCCATGGCCCTGCCGCGACAGGTCGGAAAGATCGCGGTTGAGGTCTGCGTATACCGCATCCGGCAGATGCCCGGCCGCGTATCCCGCGGCGCCGGACTGAGGATCGGCCAGCGAGAAGCGCGCGTCCACCAGCCGCGTGGCGGTGCTGGCGGTGGCGCGCGCATCGACCAGGCGCGGCGATGTGGAAGCAAGCACGGCGGCAAGCGAGACCGCGTCCACCAGCGTGGTCCACGGCGGGTCGATGGCATTCATGGGGTCTGCTCCAGGCGGCGACGCAGGTTGTAGAGGATGGCCGCGGTCGCGCCCCAGATGCGCTGGCCCGGCCAGGTGTATTCGAGTACGTGGCGGACGCGGCCGCGGTGATCGATCTCGATCTGGCGCAGGTTGTCCGGATCCATCAGGAAATCCAGCGGCACTTCGAACACTTCGGCCACTTCCGATGGCTGCGGCACCGGCACGAATGCCGGGTCGATCACCGCCACCACCGGCGTGACCCGGAAACTGGAAATGGTGACGAACGGATCCAGATAGCCCAGCGCCTGCACCCGTTCATGGGGCAGCGCGATCTCCTCGCTGCTCTCGCGCAGGGCCGCGGCCACCGGGTTGCGGTCGCCCGGCTCGATGCGCCCGCCGGGAAAGCCGACCTGGCCGCCATGGTTGCGCAGCGTCTCGGTGCGGCGGGTCAACAACACCTGCACGCCTTGCGGGCGCGGCACCAGCCCGGCGAGCACCGCCGCCTCGGCCGGTGCACCGGACGGCAGCAGGTCGGCCAGTTCGCTGTAGTTCCAGCCCTTGTCGGTCGGCGCGGAGGCCAGCGGGTTCAACGCACGCAGCAGGCGCTCATGCCCGGGCAGCGCGGCAGCCAGCGAACCGGCTTCCAACGCGCGCGCGGGCAGCACGTCCCGCATCAGGTGCTGGCGCTGCGGCTCGCTCATACGCACCCAGCCGGCAATCTCCTCGCCCGTGCGCAGGCAGCCCCGGCAACGGCCGCCGTCCAGCGAGCAGATTCCGATGCAGGGACTGGATATGGCACGACGTACGGCATCCATCGGTTGCGACATCAGGCAAGCCTAGCGCGAACTTGGGCAGGGCGGCCCGAAGAATGCCATGCGCGGATCATCCGGGCTGCCGCCATGCCGGCCTGCATCGACACAGGCGCGGGAAGAATGCGGTACCTATGGGAAGCCTCTACGAGAACCGCGCTGGCGAACGGGTCGCCAGCGCACTCGTCCTTCCCGTACTGGACAGCGATTACTTGACGCTGACCAGCTTGACCTCGTACTGCACCGCCACGTTCGGCGGGAAGCCGGTGCGCGGATCCGCACCAAAGGCCTTGTCCGGCGACAGCGTGATTTCCCACTTGGAGCCGGCCGGCATCTGCAGCAACACCTCGCGCATGGCCTGCATCTCCACGTCGCTGAGCTTCAGCGCCGGCACATCGTGCGCCTGCACATTCTCAGGACGCTGGCCATAGCCGAACGGGCCTGCGACCTGCAGCTGCACCGTGCTGGCCTGGGTCGGCTTGGCGCCATTGCCGGTCTCGATCACGCGGTACTGGACGCCGCTGGGCAGGGTCTGCACACCGGGCTTGGCCTTGTTGGCGGCCATGAACTGGTCGCTGCGGGTCTTGTTCTCGGCAGCGGCCTTCTCGTACTCGGCCTTGGCGGCTTCCGCACGACCCTGCTCGCGGCGCTGGAATGCCTCGACGGCAGGCTTGAGCTGCTCACCGGTGATCGCGGGCTGCTTCTTCGCATAGGCGTCCTGCAGGCCCTTGACCACCGACGCGATGTCCAGCTGCTCGCCGCGGGCGGTCAGTTCCGCCAGGTTGTTGCCGTAGTCGTATCCGAAGTAGTAGCTCAGCTTGCCCTTCTCGGACGAGATGTCCTGGGCGATTGCAGTGCCGGTGAGGGCCAGAGCGGCCACGGCGACCGCGATAGAACGCAACTTCATCAAACAGTTCTCCAGGAAATGATGTCTCAGGGCAACCATGCCGCTAGAGGCGACGGGTTAGGATAGCCGCCACAACGGCGGACCGCCACTGACGACAGGGGCTTCTGACCAACGGTCGTGGCCGGAGTTCCCCGATTACTTTTCTTTAACTTTTCCCTGGAGTCAGCATGTCCGACGCACCGGTTTCGATCAGCACCCGCGATGGCGTCCGCACCATCACCGTGCAGCGCCCGGAGAAGCTCAATGCGCTCAACCGCCAGACCCTGGAAGCGCTGGACGCCGCCTTCGCCGCGGCCGCCCAGGCCGAGGAAGTGCGGGTGGTGGTCCTTACCGGCGCTGGCGCAAAGGCCTTCGTGGCCGGGGCCGACATCGCCGAGATGAATGGCCTCAGTCCGGTGCAGGGACGCGATTTCTCCCTGCTCGGCCAGCGCCTGATGCGCCGCATCGAGCGCCTGCCCAAGCCGGTGATCGCCATGGTCAACGGTTTCGCCCTGGGCGGCGGCCTGGAGCTGGCCATGGCCTGCCACCTGCGCATCGCCGCCGACACCGCCAGGATCGGCCAGCCGGAGATCAACCTCGGCCTGATTCCCGGCTTCGGCGGCACCCAGCGCCTGCTGCGCCTGGCCGGCCGCGCCGCCACCCTGGAACTGTGCCTGCTCGGCGCGCCGGTCGACGCCGCGCGCGCCCAGCAGCTGGGCATCGTCAACCGGGTGGTCGCGGCCGCCGAGCTGGAGGCGGAAACCGGCAGGATCGCCGCCCAGCTGGCCGGCGCCGCGCCGCTGGCGCTGCGCGGCATCCTCGACGCGGTCAATGTCGGCGGCGAATGCGCCATCGAGGAAGGCCTGGAATATGAAAGCGCGCAGTTCGGGCTGATGTTCTCCACCCAGGACATGCGCGAAGGCACCAGCGCCTTCCTCGAACGCCGCAAGCCGGAATTCCGCAACTGCTGACCGACGCCGCGATGCCCGCTCCCCGCGTTTCTCCGCGCCAGTTGCTGCAGTACGTACTGGACGACGATCTGGATGCCGCGCTGGACGCCGGCCTGATGGACTATGTGCCGCAGCCCGGCGACGCGACGCTGGACCCCCGGCAACCGGGCCTGCCGCAACTGCTGGCGCAGGCGCAGGAGCGCCTGCGCGGCGCCTGGGCAGCGCGCGAACGCCATCGTGCCCGCACCGTGCGCCTGGCCCGCCGCGCCGCCGAGCGCGAAGCGCGGCGCGCGCCGCCGCCGGCTCCCGACCGCAAGCCCGCCCTGCCCCCGGCCGCCGCGGCGATCCTGGCGCGGGCGCGGGCGAAGGCGGGGAACGCGTGAACAGGAACGAGAAACGAGTGGCGGCCAGGGCAGAAGCAAAAACGAAAGCAGGGGGTGAGCCGGCGAAGAAGGCGAAGAAAACACGCTCTTCACCCGCACCCCGCCCCGCCCCCCGCTCCAGGCGCATGACCGGCGAGGAAGTGCGCGAGATGTTCACGCGCCTGCGCGAACTGAATCCGCACCCCACCACCGAGCTGGAATACAGCACGCCGTTCGAGCTGCTGGTGGCGGTGACGCTGTCGGCGCAAGCCACCGACGTGGGCGTGAACAAGGCCACGCGCAGGCTGTTCCCGGTGGCCAACACCGCGCAGGCCATCCTCGCCCTGGGCGAGGAAGGGCTGAAGCCCTACATCTCCACCATCGGCCTGTTCAACGCCAAGGCGAAGAACGTGATCGCCGCCTGCGCGATCCTGGTCGAAAAACATGGCGGCGAGGTGCCGGCCGACCGCGCCGCGCTCGAAGCCCTGCCCGGCGTCGGCCGCAAGACCGCCAACGTGGTGCTCAACACCGCTTTCGGCGAGCCGACCATGGCCGTGGACACGCATATCTTCCGCGTCTCCAACCGCACCGGTCTGGCGCCCGGCAAGGACGTGCGCGCGGTGGAGGACGGACTGCTGAAGGTGATCCCGGCCGAGTTCCTGCAGGATGCGCATCACTGGTTGATCCTGCACGGACGTTACGTATGCAAGGCGCGCAAGCCCGACTGCCCGCAATGCGTGATCCGCGACCTGTGCCATTACAGGGACAAGACCGTCGCCTGACGCGGACGCGGCTTGGATGCAATGGCGCCGATCCGCTGCCGTTGGCCGGTGCGCAGGCCGGGCTGCCCGCAATGCGTGCTCCGCGACCTCTCCATCACCACACGCCCGGCCTCCTGCAGGAGCGGCTCAGCCGCGAAGGGGTTTCCCCTTTTGAATCCCCGCGCATGCAGGTGCGGGCTGTTGTGGAGACATCCACGCAACGCCCCCCATCGTGGCGGAAGCCACTCCCGCCAAAGGCGGATGGTGGAACGAAGACGGCGGGCCGAAGCCCGCCGTCGCATGCATCACACCGGGGAGCGGGACCTTAGAACTTCAGGTCGCCCCAGATGCCCAGTTCCTTGGTCTTGGTCTGCGAAGGGCTGGCCAGGGAGCCGACGGTGGCGTCGGTGTCCTTGTACACCGCAGCCAGCTTGAAGCTCTTCAACACCGGGTACTCGATGCCGACGTTCCAGTATTTGTCCTCGCGGAACGGATTGAGCGTCTTGCTGGTGTCGGTGTTGTCGTAGCGGCCGAACACGCTGACATCGCCATTGGCGGTCTGCGCCAGGCGCACGCTGCTCCACAGCGACCAGCCCGTGGCCTTGTCGCTGAGCGGCGAGGCGACGGTCTGCTGGACCAGGCTCAGGTTCTTGGCGGTGAAATATTCGCCACCGACGCGGAACATCGGGCCGGCGTAGGCGACCATCACGTCACCGCGGCTGTAACGCTTCTCCGCGCTGTTGGTCTGCTTGTCCTGGCCGAGGTAGCCGCTGTAACCGCCCAGGGCGACCGCGAATTCCGGGGTGATTTCCCACGCCAGGCGGCCTTCCACGTCCACGCCCTTGCTGCGGCTCGGGTTCTTGTAGCCGGCGCCGTTGACCACGGACACGGCATAGTTGAAGCCCTGGCCCAGGTCGCCGCTGGCGTGCACGCCCCAGTCGGCCGAGTTGGCGTACTTCAGGCGGTCAGTCAGGGTGTTCTCGACATAGCGCATGCCGTAGTACTTCTCGACATAGCCGGTCCACGGCATGCCCGCCGCACCGACCTTCAGCACGAAGGCCGGATCGAAGGTGCCCTGCACATAGGCGTTCTTGACGAACAGTTCGGTGTTGCCGATGGCCGAGCTGTACTGGAAGTCGGTGGTCAGGTTGGCCGACCAGATGTCGCTGAACTTGTGGTCCACCGTCAGGTAGAAGCGCTTGACGTCGAAGCCGGTGCCGGTGGCGTCGGTCTTCTTGCCGTTGGTCTTCTGGTCGATGCTGCTGACGTCGAAGAACATGCGGCCGCCGATCTTGTTGTCGTTGACCAGCTTGGCCAGCTTGTCGACATTGGTCTGCGTCTTCTGCGCGCCTTCCAGCGCCTGCGCCTGGGTGACGTTCACTTCAGACTGCGCGTCGGACTGCGCCTGCAGCGATTCGGATTGGGTCTGCAACTGCTGTACCTGCGCCTGCAGGGCGGCGATCTGCGCCTGCAGCTGTTCGATCTGCGCGGGAGTCACGGCGGGACCGGCGGCGAAGGCCGGCGCCGAGGCCAGGCCAAGGCTGGCGGCGACTGCCAGGGCGAGCGAATGGGAACGCATCGGGGATCTCTCCAAGGGATGTGGAAGGGCTTCAGGTGGACGCCCGTCCAGCACGACCGCCGGGCAAGCGTTTTGCGAAGATTCCGTTAACCAGATGACAGCAATGCGACAGCGCGATGACGTTGCGGCGACAGCGATGCAAAGACGCGACTGTCATCGAACCGTCATCGCAAAGTCGCAAAAGATTCATGGTCAGCCCCTGCAATAGCGGTCTGCCGGCCAACGCCGGTCACCATTACCCTCAGGAGCCACTCCGCGATGTCTTCCTTCAAACTCCGCCTGCTCACCGGCGCCGCCATTGCCTCGTTCGCCCTGGCCGCGCAGGCCGCCGATATCACGGGCGCAGGTGCGTCGTTCGTCTTCCCGGTGATGTCCAAGTGGTCGGCCGACTACGCCACCGCCACCGGCAACAAGGTCAACTACCAGTCCATCGGTTCGGGCGGCGGCATCGCCCAGATCAAGGCCGGCACCGTCGATTTCGGTTCGTCCGATGCGCCGCTCAAGTCCGAAGACCTGGCGTCCTCGGGCCTGGCGCAGTTCCCGTCGGTGATCGGCGGCGTGGTGCCGGTGGCCAACGTGCCGGGCCTGCAGCCGGGCGCGCTGAAGCTTGACGGCCCGACCCTGGCCAACATCTTCCTGGGCAAGATCAGCAAGTGGAACGATCCGGCCATCGTCGCGCTGAATTCCGGCCTGGCCCTGCCCGACCTGAAGATCACCGTCGTGCACCGCTCGGACGGCTCGGGCACCAGCTTCAACTACACCAACTACCTGTCCAAGGTCAGCGCCGACTGGAAGAGCCAGGTCGGCGAAGGCACCACCGTCCAGTGGCCGGTGGGCATCGGCGGCAAGGGCAACGAAGGCGTGGCCGCGTACGTCAAGCAGATCCGCGGCGGCGTCGGCTATGTCGAGCTGGCCTATGCGCTGCAGAACCGCCTGGCCTATGCGCAGATGAAGAACGCCGCCGGCCGCTTCGTGCAGCCGGGCGACGAGACCTTCGCCGCCGCTGCCGCCAGCGCCGACTGGGCCAATTCGCGCGACTTCAACCTGGTGATCACCAACGCCCCGGGCGCCAATGCCTGGCCGATCACCGCCACCAACTTCATCCTGGTGCGCAAGCGTTCCAAGGCAGGCAGCCTGAAGAACACCACCGATTTCTTCCGCTGGGTCTACAGCAGCGGCAAGAACCAGGCCAAGGAACTGGACTACGTGCCGCTGCCGGACACCCTGGTCCGCCAGATCGAGACCTACTGGAACCAGCAGAACCTGAAGTAATCAAGCAAAGAGCCGGCGGGTCCCTCTCCCTCGTCGCCTCGGGCGCGGATCAAGTGATCCGCGCCTTTTTTTTTGCCATCGCCCCCGGCGGCGATCCTCCGTGCGGAGAATTTCCCGCGGAACGGGGCAACGCCCTGCTGGCGCATTACCGGCCGGGCCCCGCCGGGCGCTGCCCGGCGCTACAGAACACCGCCGCCTTGTCGAGCGGGGCAACGCCCCGCTGGCGCATTACCGGACAAGCCCCCCTTCCCTGCAGCGCCCGGCGCCGCGGAAAACCGGGGCGTCACCCGCTCTTCGCACCCCTTGTGCGGGCCACCGCAGCGCCCTCGTTCCGCCCCCGTCACCCCGTGTAATCAGGCTGTAACAAAAACATCATTTCATAGCCGCATCCGCCGGCGATACCGGCACTTCTCCCGCCATGGAGCCCTGCATGAAACTGCACACGACCGGCCTTGCCGTCCTTTCCCTGGCCATCGCGCTGGGCCTGTCGGCCTGCGGCGGCAAGAGCGATTCCGCCGCTTCCAGCCCGGAGGCCGCCCCCGCTTCGGCACCGGCCGCGGGGGACAAGGTCGCCGCCGAGATCTCCGGTGCCGGCGCTTCGTTCATTTTCCCGCTGGTCTCCAAGTGGTCGGCCGACTACAACGCCGCCACCGGCGCCAAGATCAACTACCAGTCGATCGGCTCGGGCGGCGGCATCGCCCAGATCAAGGCCGGCACGGTCGATTTCGGTTCCTCCGACAAGCCGCTTTCCTCCGAGGAACTGGCCCAGGCCGGCCTGGGCCAGTTCCCGTCGGCCATCGGCGGCGTGGTGCCGGTAGTGAACCTGGAAGGCATCCAGCCCGGTCAGCTGCGCCTGAGCGGCGCACTGCTCGCCGACATCTTCCTGGGCAGGATCAAGACCTGGAACGACAAGGCCATCGCCGCCGCCAATCCGGGCGTGGCCCTGCCCGCCACCAAGATCACCCTGGTGCACCGTTCCGACGGCTCGGGCACGACCTTCAACTTCTCCAACTACCTGTCCAAGGTCAGCGGCGAATGGAAGGACAAGGTCGGCGAAGGCACCTCGGTGCAGTGGCCCGACGGCGTCGGCGGCAAGGGCAACGAGGGCGTCGCCTCCTACGTGCAGCAGATCAAGGGTTCGCTCGGCTACGTCGAACTGGCCTACGCGCTGCAGAACAACATGCCGTACGCGTCGATGCAGAACGCCGCCGGCAACTGGGTGCAGCCCACCGCCGAGACCTTCGCCGCCGCGGCCGCCAGTGCTGACTGGACCAATGCCAAGGACTTCAACCTGGTCATCACCAATGCCCCGGGCGAGCAGGCGTGGCCGATCACCGCCACCAATTTCATGTTGATGCACAAGCAGCCCAAGGACGCCAAGCGCAACCAGGACACGCTGGCCTTCTTCAAGTGGGCGTTCGAGAACGGCCAGCAGCAGGCCAACGACCTGCACTACGTGCCGCTGCCGGCCGAGCTGGTGACACAGATCGAAGGCTACTGGGCCAGCGAGTTCAAGTGACCGGGACCCCGTGAGAGGACGCCGCGCCCGCCGGGCGCGGCGCTCCGCACCGCCTCCCGCCGCCCTCCCCCACAGGCCATGCCGCTGCCATGAATGCCACCGCATCGTCCCTCGCACCGCCCGCCTCGCGCGACCAGCGCGACGCCCGCAACGACCGCCTGTTCCGCGGGTTCCTGATCGTCACCGTCGTACTGGTGCTCACCGCACTGGCCTGCGCCGCACTGTCGATGCTGTGGGGCGGCCGCCACGCCCTGCAGGAGCAGGGACTGAGCTTCTTCTACACCGCCGACTGGAATCCGGTCGAGAACCGGTTCGGCGCGCTGGCGCCGATCTACGGCACCATCGTCACCGCCCTCATCGCGATGGTGATCGCCGTGCCGGTCAGCTTCGGCATCGCCTTCTTCCTGACCGAGGTCGCCCCGCGCTGGCTGCGCGGCCCGGTCGGCACCGCCATCGAACTGCTGGCCGGCATTCCCTCGATCATCTACGGCATGTGGGGCCTGTTCGTGCTCGTGCCGGTGATGACCGAATACGTCACCCCGTTCCTCAACGACTATCTGGGCGAACTGCCGCTGATCGGCCCGCTGTTCCAGGGCCCGCCGCTGGGCATCGGCATGCTCACCGCCGGTTTCGTGCTGGCGATCATGGTGATTCCCTTCATCTCCTCGGTGATGCGCGAGGTGTTCCTCACCGTGCCGACCCGCCTGAAGGAATCGGCCTATGCGCTGGGTTCGACCAAGTGGGAAGTGAGCTGGGACATCGTCCTGCCCTACACCCGCTCGGCGGTGATCGGCGGCGTGTTCCTCGGCCTCGGCCGCGCGCTCGGCGAAACCATGGCGGTGGCCTTCGTGATCGGCAACAGCGTGCGCCTGACGCCGTCGCTGCTGGAGCCGGGCACCACCATCGCCGCGCTGATCGCCAACGACTTCGGCGAGGCCACCGAAACCTACCGCTCGGCCCTGCTGCTGCTCGGCTTCGTGCTGTTCATCGTCACCTTTGTGGTGCTCGCCATTGCCCGCCTGATGCTGCTGCGCCTGTCCCGCAAGGAGGGCAACTGATGTCCGCCGCCGATTCGTTGTACCTGCGTCGCCGCCTCGTCAACGGCGCGGCGCTGCTGATGGCCTGCGCCACCGCCGCGTTCGGCCTGCTGTTCCTGGGCTGGATCCTGTGGACCCTGCTGTCCAAGGGCCTGCCGGGCATCAACCTGGACCTTTTCACCAAGATGACGCCGCCGCCGATGCAGGAAGGCGGCCTGCTCAACGCCTTCTTCGGCAGTGCGGTGATGTGCGCCCTGGCCATCGCCATCGGCACGCCGCTGGGCGTGGCCGCCGGCACCTGGCTGGCCGAGTACGGCAACGCGCGCAAGGCCGGCACGGTGGTGCGCTTCGTCAACGACATCCTGCTGTCGGCGCCGTCGATCGTGCTGGGCCTGTTCGTCTACACCCTGTACGTGATGCAGACCGGCGGCAACTTCTCCGCGTTCGCTGGCGCCCTGTCGCTGGCCTTCATCGTGCTGCCGGTGGTGATCCGCACCACCGACGAGATGCTGCGGCTGGTGCCGGTGCAGATGCGCGAAGCGGCGCTGGCGCTGGGCGTGCCGCAGTGGAAGGTGATCGTGCAGGTGCTGTACCGCAGCGCCATGGCCGGCATCGTCACCGGCATCCTGCTGGCGCTGGCCCGCATCTCCGGCGAGACCGCGCCGCTGCTGTTCACCGCCTTCGGCAACCAGTACTGGAACAGCAACGTGTTCCAGCCGATGGCCTCGGTGCCGGTGGTGATGAACCAGTTCGCCGGCAGCCCCTACGAATCGTGGCAGGTGCTGGCCTGGGCCGGCGCCCTGGTGCTGACCCTGTTCGTGCTGCTGGTCAGCCTCTCCGCGCGCGGCCTGCTGCTGCGCAACCGCATCTCGAACGACTGAACCCGACGACCGACTTCCTTCCATGGACCTGCCCATGAACGACCTCACCAACGCCGTGCCGATGCAGCGCATCGCCGTGCCCACCGCGCACCAGGACCTGCAGACGCCGGCACCGGTCAAGCTCGCCGCACGCGGCCTGGATTTCTACTACGGCCAGTTCCACGCGCTGAAGAACATCAACCTGGAGATCCCCGAAAAGCGCGTCACCGCGCTGATCGGCCCCTCCGGCTGCGGCAAGTCGACCCTGCTGCGCATCTTCAACCGCATCTATGCGCTGTACCCGAAGCTGGAAGCACGCGGCGAAGTGCTGCTGGACGGCGAGAACATCCTCTCGCCGAAGTACCCGATGAACCGGCTGCGTTCCAAGGTCGGCATGGTGTTCCAGAAGCCGGTGCCGTTCCCGATGACCATCTTCGAGAACGTCGCCTACGGCATCCGCCACCACGAGAAGCTGTCCAAGGCCGACATGGCCGACCGTGTCGAACAGGCGTTGCGCCAGGGCGCGCTGTGGGACGAGGTGAAGGACAAGCTGGGCCAGAGCGCGCTGGGCCTGTCCGGCGGCCAGCAGCAGCGCCTGTGCATCGCCCGCGCGGTGGCGCTCAAGCCCGACGTGCTGCTGCTGGACGAGCCGACCTCGGCGCTGGACCCGATCTCCACCAGCCGCATCGAGCAGCTGGTCGAGGAGCTGAAGAACGACTACACCATCGCCATCGTCACCCACAACATGCAGCAGGCCGCGCGCGTGTCCGACTACACCGCCTTCATGTACCTGGGCGACCTGATCGAACACGACCGCACCGACGTGATCTTCTCCAACCCGTCCAGGCAGCAGACCGAGGATTACATCACCGGCCGCTTCGGGTGATGGGTCGCGCCTGGCCGATGTCCCATCGGCTGCTCCGCAGCGTGCGTTCCGCCCGCGATCGGACGATGCCGGCGCCACGGCCGCAATGAACCCATTGCCGATACGGCCCCATCCCTCGAACAAGCGGCCTTCCGCACTCCCGCTTCCGTCATAGCCCAGAGACGCCCATGAACACCCATCCCAACGACCACATCGTGAAAAGCTACGACGAAGAACAGCACCGCCTGGTGGCCGAGATCGTGCGCATGGGCGAGATGTCCGTCGCCCAGCTCGAGGCCGCACTGGACGTGATCGAGCGCCGCGACGAGAGCGCCGCGCGCCGCATCATCGCCAACGACGAGGCCATCGACGCGCTGGAACAGCAGATCAGCCACGACGTGATGCGCCTGGCGCTGCGCGGCCCGATGGCGCGCGACCTGCGCGAGATCCTCGCCGGGCTGCGCATCCCGGCCGACATCGAGCGCATCGGCGATTACGCCGCCAACGTCGCCAAGCGTTCCATCGCCCTGGCCACGGTGCCGCCGATGCCGCAGATCCAGGGCCTGCGCGCCCTCGGCCGGCTCGCCGCGCAGCAGGTGCGGCGCGCGCTGGAGGCCTACCGCGACAACGACACCGACGCCGCGCTGGCGCTGCGCCAGGACGACGCCCGGCTGGACGCGCAGTACACCGCGCTGTTCCGCGAGCTGCTCACCTACATGATGGAAGACCCGCGCAACATCACCCCGTGCACGCACCTGCTGTTCATGGCCAAGAACCTGGAGCGCATCGGCGACCACGCCACCAACATCGCCGAGAACGTCTGGTTCCTGGTGCATGGCGACGCGCCGCTGCCGCCGCGCGAGAAGCGCGACGAGACCAGTACGGTCGAGCACACCTGAAAACGCGGACGCCGGGCATCGCCCGGCGTCTTTTCTTTCCGGTATCGGTTGCGCCCCGCCTTACCCCAGCCGCTGCCGCACCGCCTCGAACAGCGCCACGCCGGTGGCCACCGACACGTTGAGGCTTTCCACGTCGCCCGGCATCGGGATGCGCACCAGCCCGTCGCAGGTCTCGCGGGTCAGGCGGCGCAGGCCGTCGGACTCGCCGCCCATCACCAGCGCGACGTTGCCGCGCAGGTCCAGCTGGTGGATGGTCTGCTCCGCCTCGCCGGCCAGCCCGTACAGCCACACGCCCTGCTTCTGCAGGTCTTTCAGGCAACGCGCCAGGTTGGTCACCGCCACCACCGGGATGCGGTCGGCCGCGCCGGCGCTGGTCTTGCGCACGGTAGCGTTGACCGGCGCGCTCTTGTCCTTGGGGATCACCACCGCGGTGACGCCGGCGGCGGCGGCGCTGCGCAGGCAGGCGCCAAGGTTGTGCGGGTCCTGCACCTCGTCCAGCACCAGCAGCAGCGCCTTGCCTCCGGCGGCCTCGACCAGCCCCTCCAGCTCGTTCTCGCCCCACAGCTTCGCGGCGGCATAGCGCGCGACCACGCCCTGGTGGCGCACCTGCCCGGCCACGCCGCCCAGCGCCTGCGCGCCCACGCGGCGCACGTCGATGCCCTTGCGCCGCGCGTTCTCCTCGATCTCGACCAGGCGCGCGTTCTTGCTGCCGGCCTCGATCAGCACCTCGCGGACGTTGTCCGGGTCCTTCTCGATCGACGAAGCCACGGCGTTGACGCCGACGATCCATTGGTTCTGCTTGCTCATTGCGACCGCGCGAGGGGGAGTTGGGCGCGTAATGGTAGTGCATCGGCCCCGCCGGCACCGGTACCGGCTGAACGGACTCACCGTGCCGGCCGCGGATTAACGATCGTTAATCCGCCCCTGCGGCGGGCCTAACAAGACCGCTCCCATCATCGGAACCGCTGGGGCGCCCCTGTCCACGGACACCGCCGCCCGGCTCCCCCGACAGAACAGGAGCACGATCATGACCGGCAACAGGAACTCCACGACAAAGGCCTGGGCCGTACTGCTGCTGGCCGGCACGCTGTCCGCCGCCACGGCCGTCGCCGCCCAGGAACACGAACACGAGCGCGGCGGGCACCCGCCGGTGGCCGGGCGCGCGCATGCGCCCGAAGCCTTCCACGGCCCCCGCGCCTACCACCCGATCAGCCCGCCCGCGGGCTGGGACCGCCGTCCGGAACGGATCGACCCGGGCCACTTCAACCACAATTTCCGCGCCCACCGCCGCTATGTCATCGGCCCCTACCTGCCGCCGCGTGGCTGGGTGGAACGCACCTGGTACTTCGGCGACCTGCTGCCGGCGGCGTTCTTCGCGCCGGAGTACCGGCTGGCCGATTACTGGCTGTTCGACCTGGAAACGCCGCCGGTCGGCTACGAATGGGTGCGTTACGGCCACGACGCACTGCTGGTGAACCTGGCCACCGGGCGCGTGGAGCAGACCGTCTACGGGCTGTTCTTCTGACCGCCCTGCCCGGGCCGGGGCCTAACGGGAACGGCCGGTGCGAGGCACCGGCCGTTCTTCACTTCAGTACTTCTGCTTGGCGCGCTTGGCCGGCTTGCCGCGCGGCGGCAATGGCGGCAGGTCCTCGTCCACCGCGCCACCTTCGCCGTCGAGCCGCTCGACCAGGCGGAAGTCGATCTTGCGCTCCTCCATGCTGGCCTTGAGCACCAGGATGCGCACCCGGTCGCCGAGCCGGAACTGGTTGCCGCGGCGGTCGCCGGTCAGCGTCTTGCGCATCGGATCGAACTGGTAATAGTCGTGCGGCAGCTGGGTGACGTGCACCAGTCCGTTGACCTTGGACTCGTCCAGCTCGACGAACAGGCCGAAGCTGGTCACGCCGCTGATCACGCCGTCGAACTGGCCGCCGACGTGTTTCTCCATCCACGCCGCCCGGAAACGCTCGTCCACCTCGCGCTCGGCCTCGTCGGCGCGGCGTTCGCGCTCGGAGCACTGCAGCGCCAGCGCCGCCATCTCGCGCGGCGTATAGGTGTACTTCTCGCGCGGGCCGCCGGTCAGCGCGTACTTGATGGCACGGTGCACCAGCAGGTCCGGGTACCGGCGGATCGGCGAGGTGAAGTGCGCGTAGGCCTCCAGCGCCAGGCCGAAGTGGCCGTTGTTGTCCGGCGAATACACCGCCAGCGACTGGCTGCGCAGCAGCACCGATTCCAGCAGCGCCGCGTCCGGGCGCTCGCGCACCTTCTTCAGCAGCTTCGTGTAATCGCCCGGCTGTACCTTGCTCCAGGCCGGCAGGCTCAGCTTGAACTCCTTGAGGAATTCAAGCAGATCGGCGAACTTGGATTCCGGCGGCCGCTCGTGCACGCGGAACGGCGCCGGGATATGCGTGGCCAGCAGGTAACGCGCCGCCTCCACGTTGGCGGCGATCATGCATTCCTCGATCAGCTTGTGCGCGTCGTTGCGCACCAGCATGCCGGCCTGGGTGACCTCACCGCGGTTGTCCAGCACGAAGCGCACTTCCGAGGACTCGAACTCGATGGCGCCACGGCGTTCGCGCGCCTTGGCCAGGATGCGGTACAGCTGGTGCAGGCTCTGGATCTGCGGCAGCAGCGGGCCGATGAAGGCCTTGGCGTCGGCATCGTCCTCGCCCACCGCGTTCCATACCTGCGTATAGGTCAGGCGCGCATGCGAACTCATCACCGCCTCGTAGAAGCGCGACTGCGTCACCTCGCCCTTGCGGTCCACCTGCATGTCGCAGGCGAAGCACATGCGGTCTTCCTTCGGCCGCAGCGAGCAGATGCCGTTGGACAGCGTCTCCGGCAGCATCGGCACCACATAGCCGGGGAAGTACACCGAAGTGGCGCGCTTCTGCGCCTCGTCGTCCAGCGGCGTGCCCGGGCGCACGTAGTGCGAGACGTCGGCGATGGCGACCACCAGCCGGAAGCCGTCGCGGTTGGGCTCGCAGAACACCGCATCGTCGAAATCCTTGGCGTCCTCGCCGTCGATCGTAACCAGCGGCAATGCGCGCAGGTCCACGCGCGTACCGATCATCGCCGGCTCCACCGTCATCGGGATCGCGGTCGCCTCGTCCAGCACTTCCGGCGGGAACTCATGCGGCAGGTCGTGGCCGTGGATGGCGGTTTCCACCACCAGCGACGGGGTCAGGCGGTCGCCGAGCACGGCGATGACCTTGCCGATCGGCGGGCGCCGCGAATCCGGCGCCTGGGTCAGTTGGCACACCACCAGCTGGCCGTCCTTCGCGCCGCCGGTGGCGTCGGCCGGGATCTGGATGCTGCGCTGGATGCGCTTGTCGTCGGGCACGACGTAGTTGATGCCCATCTCGACGCTGAAATGGCCGATCAGGCGGTTGACCCCGCGCTCCAGCACGCGCGCGATGCTGCCCTCGCGGCGGCCGCGGCGGTCGATGCCGGTGACGTTGGCCAGCGCGCGGTCGCCGTGCATGACCTTGCGCATCTCGTATGGCGGCAGGAACAGGTCGTCGCCGCCCTCGTCGGGGCGCAGGAAGCCGAAGCCTTCCGGGTTGGCGATGACCACGCCGGGGATCAGGTTGGTGACCAGCACCGGGGCGAAACCGCCACGGCGGTTCTGCACCAGCTGGCCGTCGCGGACCATCGCGCCCAGGCGCTTGGCCAGCGCGTCGGCGCGCTCGGGTTCGACCAGGCCGAGCCGGGCGCCGATCTCCTCCGCGTTCTGCGGCCCCTCGCAGCGGTCGAGCAGCTGCAGGATCGCCTCGCGGCTGGCGATGGGCTGCGCATAGCGCTCGGCCTCGCGCGCGGCATAGGGATCGTCATAGGCCGCGGCGGGCGCCGGCCGGGAGCGGCCGCGCACGAAACTCTTCGGTGGCGCGCCGTCCTTGTTGGGTTTGCCCCTGCCGCCCTTGGCGGGAGTGGCCAGGCTGTCCGGCATCCAGGGCGGCAGCTTGGCGGACTTGCGGGGCTTGCCCGGCTTTGCGCCGGGGGCGGACTTGGGAGCCTTGCCGGCTCCGGTGGTCTTTTTGTTTTTCATCGAGCCCCATGGTACCCGCTGCGGCGTGCATGCAGCGCGTACGCCTCCCTGCCACCAGCGCCGGGAAAATCGTTGACAAACGCCGGGGCCGCCACCAGAATTGCCGGCCCGAATCGCCCAGGTGGCGGAATTGGTAGACGCACTAGTTTCAGGTACTAGCGGGTAAAACCGTGGAGGTTCGAGTCCTCTCCTGGGCACCATGATTCGGAACGAAAAAACCCGCGCAAGCGGGTTTTTTATTGCCTGCCATCCAGCACGCGGTGCTCTCACCCAGATCGCCGGGCAGCGGGATGCGCCGCAGGCGGCAACGCCGGATGCGCAATCCCGAGGCGCCATCACGTCATGAGCGCCACGCATGCATTTTGTTGTTGACGCTCCCGGAAACGCCCTGCATAATTCCGCTCCTGAGTCGCCCAGGTGGCGGAATTGGTAGACGCACTAGTTTCAGGTACTAGCGGGTAAAACCGTGGAGGTTCGAGTCCTCTCCTGGGCACCATGACTCAAGCAGATCAAACCCGCGAAAGCGGGTTTTTTCATGCCCGCGTTCCAGGGCCCGGCGGAGTTCCCGCAAGCCATCAACAAGGCGATGCACGGGCGCACCCCCGCCGCATGCGCAGGCGATGCATCGCGGCCCTCCCCTTCAAGACCATCGATCGCATCATGCGCCTGATCGCCTGTACGAAACGTTGACATGCCGCGTCCATGCCTGCACAATTCCTCTCCTGAGTCGCCCAGGTGGCGGAATTGGTAGACGCACTAGTTTCAGGTACTAGCGGGTAAAACCGTGGAGGTTCGAGTCCTCTCCTGGGCACCACGACTCAAACAGATCAAACCCGCGAAAGCGGGTTTTTTCATGCCCGTCTCCCGGGCCGGGATCGAATCCCCCGCCAGCCATCGGCAAGCGACTCCGGAAGGCGCAGCAGCGCCGGCCACGGCTCTCTCCGTGTAAAGGCAAGACGGTCCCAGACGATTCTTCCATTGCCGTCGCCATTGCGCCGGGCATCGTCCCGGGTCGTCCGCAAGAAAGCAGCCGGATCAGGCCGCCCATCCATCCCCATCCGCTCCGCGCATACGAAGATCCCCGCCTTGCAGGCGGGGATCTTGGTGCCTCAGTGGCCGCCTGCGCTGGCCGCGCTGCCGGCGCCGGCTCCGAATGGCGGCTTGGCCAGCCACAGGAAGGCGATGATCGCCAGGAAGGTCCAGCCCAGCAGGTAGAAGATGTCGTTGAAACCCATCTGCGAGGCCTGGTGGTCGATCATGTTGTTCAACAACGCCGCCCCGTGCTGCAGGTCGCCGTGCCCCATCGCCATCACCTGTTCCTGCATGCCCGGCGTATAGGCCGAGATGTGTTCGGTCAGCTGCGCGTGGTGCTGCTGGGTGCGGTGCGCCCACAGCCAGGTGGTCAGCGAGGCGGCGAAGCTGCCGCCCAGCGTGCGCAGGAAGGTCGCCAGGCCGGAGCCGGCGGCGATCTCCCGCCCGTCCAGGTCCGACAGCAGGATCTGCAGCACCGGCATGAAGAACAGCGCCACGCCTACGCCCATGATCAGCTGCACGCCGGCCACGTGCTGGAAATCCACCTGCAGGTTGAAACCCGAGCGCAGGAAGCTGGTCAAGGACAGGAACACGAAGGCGATGGAGGCCAGCATGCGCATGTCGTAGCGCGCCGCGTATTTGCCGACGAACGGCGCAAGGATCACCGGCAGCACGCCGATCGGCGCGGTGGCCAGGCCTGCCCAGATCGCGGTGTAGCCCATGTCGCGCTGCAGCCACAGCGGCATCATCAGCGCCACGCTGAAGAAGGCCGCATAGGCCACCACCATCGCAAGTGTTCCGGCGCGGAAGTTGCGGTGGCGGAACAGGCGCAGGTCGACGATGGGATCCTTGTCGGTCAGTTCCCAGATCAGGAACACAGCCAGCGCCACCACCGCCACGCACGACAGCACCACGATCTTCGTCGACGAGAACCAGTCCTCGTCGTTGCCGAGGTCGAGCACCAACTGCAGCGCGCCGACGCCGATCACCAGCGTGATCAGGCCGACGTAATCCATCTTCGGCCTTTCGATCTGCTCGGGCCGGCCCTTGAGCTGGCTGCCGACCACCGACGCGGCGAAGATGCCCAGCGGCACGTTGATCAGGAAGATCCATTCCCAGCTGTAGTTGTCGGTGATCCAGCCGCCGAGGATGGGGCCGCAGATCGGCGCGACCACGGTGATCATGGCCAGCAGCGCCAGCGCCTGCCCGCGTTTCTCGCGCGGGTAGATCGATACCAGCAGCGACTGGGTGATCGGGTACATCGGGCCGGCGACGAAGCCCTGCAGCGCGCGCGACAGCACCAGCATGCCCATGCTCTGCGCCAGGCCGCACAGCAGCGAGGTGACGACGAAGGCCAGTGTCGCCCACACGAACAATCTGCGCTCGCCGAAGCGGCGGCTGAGCCAACCGGTCAGCGGCAGCGCGATGGCCGTGCTGACCGCGAACGAGGTTATCACCCAGGTCGCCTGCTGCGAACTGGCGCCGAGGTTGCCGGCGATGGTCGGCAGCGAGACGTTGGCGATGGTGGTGTCGAGCACCTGCATGAACGAGGCCATCGCCAGGCCGACGGTGCACAGCGCCACGCTGGGGGGCGCGAAACCGGCGGCCGGCTGCGGCGTGGCCGGAGCTTGAGCGGACATGCGGGGCTACCTCAGCCGGCCTTGGCCGGGCGCGGCAGGTTGTCGTGGATGATCCGCGCGATCGCCTCGTCGGCGTCATGCAGCTGCGCGGCGTAGACATCGGTGTCGAACACGGTGCCTTCGGCCGCCTTGGCCGGCAGCACTTCGCCCTTCTGGTCGCGCAGGCTCACCTCGGCCTTCATCGACAGGCCGATGCGCAGCGGGTGTTCGGCCAGCTGCTTGGCATCGATGGCGATGCGCACCGGCACGCGCTGCACGATCTTGATCCAGTTGCCGCTGGCGTTCTGCGCCGGCAGCAGCGAGAACGCCGAACCGGTGCCAAGGCCCAGGCTGGCGATGCGGCCCTTGTATTTCACCTCGCCGCCGTACAGGTCCGAGCGCAGCTCCACTTCCTGGCCCAGGCGCATGTGGCGCAGCTGGGTTTCCTTGAAGTTGGCTTCCACCCACATCTGCTCGGCGGGCACCACGGCCATCAGGGCATTGCCCGGCTGCACGCGCTGGCCGACCTGCACCGAGCGGCGCGCGACGAAACCTGCGACCGGCGCGACGATGCCGGCGCGGGCATTGTTGAGCCACGCCTGGCGCAGCTGCGC
>NZ_LDJG01000012.1 GCF_001431425.1 Stenotrophomonas nitritireducens | reverse complement strand
GCTGGGGCCTTCCCGGCAAAGCCCCGCCGGGCGCTGCCCGGCGCTACAGAAACGCGGCAATCCCTCGCCTTGTAGAGCGGGGCAACGCCCCGCTGGAGCCTTCCCGGCAAAGCCCCGCCGGGCGCTGCCCGGCGCTACAGAAACGCGGCAATCCCTCGCCTTGTAGAGCGGGGCAACGCCCCGCTGGGGCCTTCCCGGCAAAGCCCCGCCGGGCGCTGCCCGGCGCTACAGAAACGCGGCAATCCCTCGCCTTGTAGAGCGGGGCAACGCCCCGCTGGAGCATTCCCGGCAAAGCCCCGCCGGGCGCTGCCCGGCGCTACAGAAGCGCGGCAATCCCTCGCCTTGTAGAGCGGGGCAACGCCCGGCTGGAGCATTCCCGGCAAAGCCCCGCCGGGCGTTGCCCGGCGCTACAGAAGCGCGGCAATCCCTCGCCTTGTAGAGCGGGGCAACGCCCCGCTGGAGCATTCCCGGCAAAGCCCCGCCGGGCGCTGCCCGGCACTACAGAAGCGCGGCAATCCCTCGCCTTGTAGAGCGGGGCAACGCCCCGCTGGAGCATTCCCGGCAAAGCCCCGCCGGGCGCTGCCCGGCGCTACAGAAACGCGGCAATCCCTCGCCCTGTAGAGCGGGGCAACGCCCCGCTGGGGCCTTCCCGGCAACGCCCCGCTGGCGCTCTCCCGGCCAAGCCGCTCGCTACAGCCGCCAGGCGGTGAGGAAGGCGCGCAGCGAGGCCGGCTTCACTGGTTTGGTCAGCACCCGGTAGCCGCGCTCGCGCGCCAGCCGCTTGAGTTCGTCGCGGCCGTCGGCGGTGAGCAGCGCGCCGGGCAGCGGCCGCCCGGCGGCCTCGCGCAGCGCGACCAGCGCATCGAGGCCGTCCATGCGGTCGTGCAGGTGGAAATCGACCAGCATCACGTCCGGCCGTTCGGCGATCTTCTCCAGCGCCATGTCCACGGTGCTGGCGGCGATCACCTGCACTTTCCAGCGGCCGAGCAGGGCGCGCATGCCGTCGAGGATTTCCTGGTCGTTGTCCACGCACAGCACGCGCATGCCGGCCAGCGCCTCGTCGCCGCCGAACGCCGGCATCGCGCGCGCCGGCGGCGCCACCGCCGGCGTCGGCACGCGCGGCAGGGTGATGGAGAACATGCTGCCGCGGCCGGGCTGGCTGCGCGCATCCAGGCCATGGCCGAGCAGGCGCGAGATGCGCTGGCAGATCGACAGGCCCAGGCCCAGGCCCTGCTCGCCCCAGTCGAACGGCTGCTGGTAGCGGTGGAACTCGTTGAAGATCTGCTGCATGTGGTGTTCGGGAATGCCCGGCCCGGTGTCCCATACCTGCAGTTCGACCTGGCCGCCGCGCACGCGCAGCGCCAGCACGATGCGCCCGCTGCGGGTATAGCGCAGCGCGTTGGCCATGAAGTTCTGCAGCACGCGGCGCAGCAGGCGGCGGTCGCTGCGCACCCACGCCGGCCGCGCGAACACGTGCAGGCGCAGGCCGCGCCCTGCGGCCACCGGCGTGTACTGCGCGGCCAGTTCGCGCACCAGCACCGCGGCGTCGAAGTCGGTGACGGTCGGGCGCAGGCCGCCGGCGTCCAGGCGCGACACGTCGAGCAGGCCGTCGAGCAGTTCCTCGGCCGCGCGCAGCGAGGCGTCCACGCGCTCGGCCAGGTGCCGCTGTTCGTCGCCTTCCTGCAGGCCGTCGCGCAGCGCCGAGGCGAACAGGCGCGCGGCGTTGAGCGGCTGCAGCACGTCGTGGCTGATCGCGGCGAGGAAGCGGGTCTTGGACTGCTGCGCCGCTTCGGCCGCCTGCGAGCGCTCGGCCACGCGCTGCTCCAGGGTCTCGTTGGCTTCCAGCAGCGCCTGCTCGGCGCGCTTGAAGTCGGTGATGTCGTTGTAGCTGGTGACGTAGCCGCCGCCGGGCAGCGCCTGGCCGCGCAGCTCGATCACCTTGCCGTCGGCGCCGGTGCGCTCGAACACGTGCGGCGTGCCGGCGCGCATGTGGCCGATGCGGCGGTCGATCTGCACCTCGATGTCGCCCTCGCCCAGCTCGCCGCGCTCGGCGTTGTAGCGGATCAGGTCGGCGACCGGGCGGCCGACGTAGAGCATGCCGTCGGGATAGCCGAACATCTGCTGGTAGCGGCGGTTCCACGCGGTCAGGCGCATGTCCGGATCGACCACGCTGACCCCGGCGCTGATGTTCTCCAGGGTTGTCGACAGGATCTCGCGGTTGAAGCGCAGTTCCTGCCCGGCTTCGTCCAGCACCGCCACCACTTCGCCCAGGTCCATGCCCGAGCCGCGCAGCAGGCTGGTCAGCAGCAGGCGCGCCGACGCGGCGCCGATCGAGGCGGCCAGCAGGCGTTCGGTGAACTGCACCCAGGCGCGGTCGGCGGCGGCGGCCGGCTGCAGTTCGCGCTGCAGCGCCTGCGCCTGCTCGGCGAAGGAACGCCGCGCGCGCACCTCGCCGACCACGCGCGTGGCCAGCGCCAGCAGGTCGCGCACCTTGACGTGCGCCGGCCAGTCGCCGGCCACCGCCGGGCGCCGCGCATACGGCTCCAGGAACGGCGCCACGCGCAGCCGCTCGGCCACGCCCGGGCGCCAGCGCATCGACACCAGCAGCATGGTCGCGGCGTTGAGCAGCAGCGACCAGAACGTGCCGTGGGTGAGCGGATCCCAGCCGCGCAGGCCGAACAGCTGCTCGGGCCGCAGCCAGCCGATGCCGAACGGCCCGTGCTCGACCAGCGCCACGTCCAGCCAGCCGCCATGGCTAAGCGCCGGCAGCAGCAGCGTGTATATCCACACGCCGAAACCCACCGCCATGCCGGCGCCGACGCCGCGGCGGCTGGCGCCGCGCCAGTACAGGCCGCCGATCAGGCCGGGGGCGAACTGCGCCACCGCGGCGAAGGCCATCAGCCCGTAGGTGGCGAGCATGGTGTCGTTGTTGCTGCCGCGGTAGTAGCCATAGGCCACCAGCGCCAGCAGCAGGATCGCCAGGCGGCGGATCCACAGCACCCGCGAGGCGACGTCGGCGGCCTCGCGGTGGTCGCCGCTGCGGCGCAGCAGCAGGGGCATGACCAGGTCGTTGCTGATCATCGTCGCCAGCGCGATCGAGGACACGATCACCATGCCGGTCGCCGCGGAGAAACCGCCGACGTAGGCGACCAGTGCCAGCGCGGTGTTGCCGCCGCTCATCGGCAGTGCCAGCACCAGCGCGTCGTCGGCCACGCGGCCGCTGCCCAGCAGCGCGTTGCCGGCCACCGCGATGGGCACGATCATCAGCGAGATCAGCACCAGGTAGCCGCCGAACAGCCAGCGCGCGCGGCGTACGTCGCTGACGTCGCCGCATTCCACCACCGCCACGTGGAATTGGCGCGGCAGGCAGATCAGCGCCAGGAAACTGAGCAGGGTCTGCGAGACGAAGCCCACCGGCGGCGCGCCTTCGAACAGCGTGCGCGCCGAGGCCACCACCGCGGTGCCGCGGTCGGACAGCCACACATAGGCGAACACGCCCACCGCCACCATCGCCAGCAGCTTGATCATCGATTCCAGCGCGATGGCCAGCATCATGCCGTGGTGGTGCTCGGTGGCGTCCACCTGGCGGGTGCCGAACAGGGTGGCGAACAGCGCCATCAGCAGGGCCACGTACAGCGCCGGATCGGTCAGCACCCCGCCGCCGCCGGCATCGCCGGTGAGCACCTGCAGGCTCATCGCCACCGCCTTGTACTGCAGCGCCAGGTACGGCACCACGCCGATCAGGGCGATCAGCGCCACCAGCGCGGCCAGCCTGCGCGAGCGGCCGTAGCGGGAGGAAATGAAATCGGCGATGGAAACGACGTTCTCGCTGCGCGCGATCAGCGCCAGCCGTTCGATGATGCGCCAGCCGAACAGCAGCAGCAGCAGCGGCCCCAGGTAGATCGGCAGGTAGCCGATGCCGTAGCGCACCGCGGTGCCGACCGCGCCGTAGAAGGTCCACGACGAGCAGTACACCGCCAGCGCAAGGCTGTAGACCACCGGCCGCAGCCAGGGCCGGTCCGGATACATCGGCCGATGGTCGCCCCACCACGCCACGCCGAACAGCAGCGCGGCATAGCCGAGCGAGACCAGCAGCAGGATCCAGCTTGAGACCAAGGACGAGTTTCCGGACGGGCCGTGCCGCAGTGTAGCCGCTGCCGTCGCGACGGCAGCGCGCGCGGATCAGTACGGTATCGTCACGCCGACTTCCGGCTGGCGGGGCGCGTCGGGCAATGGCCGCGCCGGCAGCCACAGGTGGAAGCAGGTGCCGGCGCCGGGCGCGCTGTCCACCACGATCCGGCCGTCGGCGGCCTTGATCAGGTTGGCCGCCACCGCCAACCCCAGGCCGGTTCCCTGGCCGCTGGGCTTGGTGGTGAAGAACGGCTCCAGACAGCGCAGGCGCACCTCCTCGCTCATGCCGTGGCCGCTGTCCCTGACTTCCACGCACAGTTCGTTGCCGGGTTCCCGGCAGGACAGCGCGAGGCGGAACGTGCCGCCGTCGGGCATGGCCTGCTGCGCGTTGGCCGCCAGGCTCAGCAGCACCAGTTCCAGCTGCGCGGGATCGAAGTGGATCTGGCAGCGCACGCCGCCGGTGTCCAGCGCGAACGCCACGCGCGCGTCGAACAGCTGGCGCAGCATCGGCTCCATCGCCGCGACGGTCCGCGCCGCGTCCAGCAGCTGCGGCCGCGCCACGTCCTGGCGGCTGAAGTCCAGCAGGCGGCGGGTGACCGCGCCGGCGCGCCGCGCCGCCGACTCCACGCCCTGCAGGGCGGCCCTCAGCTCGGCCGGATCGTCGCTGCGGCGGCCCTTGCCGGCATAACCCATGATCAGCGCCAGCAGATGGTTGAAGTCGTGCGCGACGCCGCTGGCCAGGCGGCCGACGTTCTCGATCTTCAGCGCGTGCACCAGCTGTTCGCGCGAGCGCTCCTTCTCGTGCATTTCCAGCTGCAGCTCGTCGCGCTTGCGCGCCAGGTCGGTGCCGCGCCGCTGCGCGATGCGCAGGTTGTCGCGCAGCGAGGACAGCGACTGGTCCAGCACGAAGGCCGCCATCGCCGTGCCGAACCCGGCCAGCGCCAGGTCGCGCAATGCCAGTTCCACGCGCATGGGCAGGTAAAAGCCGGCCGCCGCATCCAGCCACGCCCCCAGCGCCAGCAGCCCGCCCAGCCAGCCAGCGGCCAGCCACAGCGCGCGCCGGCCCAGCAGCGCGCCGGCCAGCAGCACCGGCAGCAGTTGCAGCAGCTGCCCCTGCATCTGCGCGCGCAGCCCCCAGTAGCCATAGGCCACCGAGGTCAGCACCAGGTTGGACAGCACGAACGCCGCGACGGACAGATGCAGCCGCCGCCGGCGCAGCAGTTCCAGCGACACCAGGCAGGTCAGCATGCCGCACACGGTCAGCGCCTGCCCCGGCAGGCCGGAGGAGGGCGGGCTCCACAGCAGGGTCAGCAGCTGGTAGCCGGCCACGGCCAGCAGCAGGCGCAGCAGCATCGCCACGGCGCGCGCCTCGGTGGCATCGACCGCGGGCGGCATCCACCGACGGGCGACGGACGCGCCCTGCGGCGGCTCGGCCGCATCCTCGGGTCGGGAAGGTAGGGAGAGCATCGGGTTGGATCCCCGGCACGGCGGGGCGCCGCGCGATACATGGAAGGTCGCCGCTATATTACGGACCATCCGTTGTAGAAGCGCTCCCGCGGTCCTGCGGACGAAGCAATCCCGCCGCTGGAAAGAGATGCGCCTGTTCCCCATTCCCCGATGTCTGCCGCCGTGCCTGCTGCTGGTACTGGGCCTGGCGGGTCCCGCACAGGCCGCCGAGGGCGATGTACGCCTGAAGGAGGAAGTGGCGCGCTGCGTGCCGCTGGTCTACGACGCCCCCCGCGATGCCCTGGCCCTGGCCGATCGCCTGCTGGCCCTGCCGGCGCTGCCGCTGGCGATGAAGATCGACGCGGTGAGCTGTCGCACCTCGGCGCTGCACCAGCTCGGCCGCAATGACGAGAGCCGGCAGGCGATCTCGCAGCTGCAGGCATTGCTGCGCACGCCGGGACTGGCGCTGGGGGAATACGACCAGGTGCAGCGCCGCGTCGCCTTCCTGCTGCTGCGAGACGGCCGCATCGACGAGGGCCTGCGGATCCTGGAAGCCCTGCAGGAGCGCAGCATCGCCACGGGAAACATCGGCGGCCAGATCCTGGCGCTGGGCCACATCGCCCTGGTCCACGCCGAACAGCTGGACGATCCGGAGGGCGCCCTGCACTACCAGCAGCAGGCCCTGACCCTGTCCGGACACCTGCCGCGTCCGCCACGGCCGCAGGACGTCACGCTCAACTACAACCACGGCTGCACGTTGCTGCAGCTCAAGCGCTACGAAGAAGCCGGCAGGGCGTTCGACCGCGCCGAACACATCGCCCGCCGGCTGTCCATGCAGGAGGCGCTGCTGCACAGCATCCGCAGCGACCGCGCGGAGATACTGCGCGCCCGCGGCCATCGCCGGATCGCCCGGTCCGAGCTCCTGGCCGTGCTGCATTGGCAGGAGCGCAACAACCCGTTGAGCCGGGTCACCACGCTGCAGTATCTCGCGCGGATCGCGCTGGACGAGGGCGTGCCGGAACAGGCGCGGGAGCTGGCCGAACAGGCGGCGACGGTGGCCGAGGCCGGCAGGTTCCCGGGCCATCGCGAACGACTGGAACTGCTGGCCGAAATCAGCATCGCCCAGGGCGACGCGGCGAAGGCGCACGGCTATCTGCGACGGGCGCGCCAGTCCGACCGGCCGGGGATGTCGGAGGAAAGCCTTGCCCGTCTTGCGCGGATGCAGGCCCGGGCCGCGCAGGCGCTGGAGCCGGCCCGGGTCAATGCGCTGCAGGAGGCCAACCGCGACCGCCTGCTGCGCGATATCGCGCTTGCCATCACGGCGCTGCTGCTGGTGGGCGTGGCCGGCCTGTACCTGCGCACGCGCCGGCAACAAAAGAGCCTGCGCGGGCTCCTGGCCAGCGCCAGGCCGCTCCTCCGGCACCGGGACGGCTGACGCCGGCGATGCCGCGCGGCGCGATGCGTCGTACGACATGAGGGGAGTGGGGCTATATTAATAGGCATCCGTTGCCGGACGTTCCCGCGCCACCGCCTCCCGGACGGACTCTTTTTCGCCAGGAAACACCTGCGCCATGCTTTCTCCGCTTCGTGTCGTTCGATTCCGCCGCCTGCTGCCCGGCGCGGCGCTTGCCACCGCCCTGGCCGGTCCCGCCAGCGCCCAGGTCGCCGATGCCGATGCACGCCTGATGGAACAGGTGATGCGCTGCCACACGACGGTGCACGGCGCGCCGCGCGATGCCCTGGCCATGGCCGGGAAGCTGCTGGCCATGCCGGCGCTGCCGCCGGTGGTCGAGATCGGCGCGGAAGGCTGCCGCGGCTTCGCCCGGCAGTTGCTGGGCCAGGGCGACGCCAGCCTGGAGTCGGCAGCGAGGCTGCAGGAACTGCTGCGCACCGCGGAGCTCCCGGCGATCGAACGCAACCGCGCGCTGCAGATGGCCGCGACGCTGCTGCAACGCAATGGCCACACCGGGGAAGGCCTGCAACTGCTCGAAACGATGCTGGAACGCGGCGTCGCCGAGAGCGACGTGGGCAGCCAGATCACCGCGCTGACCGGCATCGCCCTGATCCGCGCCGAGCAGATGGACGATCCCGAAGGCGCGCTGCATTACCAGCAGCAGGCGATCGCGCTTTCCGACCACCTGCGCCGGCCGCCGCTGCCGCAGGACGTGATGCTCCACTACAACCACGGTTACACGCTGCTGCGGCTCAAGCGCTACGACGAGGCGGAGCGGGCCTTCGCCCGTACCGAGTCCATCGCCGGCCGCCTGTCCAACCAGGACGTGATACTGCATCGCATCCGCGGGCATCGCGCCGAAGTGCAGCATGCGGCCGGCCGGCTGGACGTGGCCAAGGCGCAGTTCCTCGAACTCCTGCCCTGGCAGGAACACAACGATCCGCTGGGGCTGGTCGTCACCCTGCAGCGGCTGGCGCGCATCGCGCTGGAGCAGCAGCAGCCGGAAGAAGCGCGCAACCTCGGCGAACGCGCCCTGGCGGTGGCCGGGCCCGGCCGCTTCCCCGATGGCATCCGCGACAGCCTCGACCTGCTGGCCGAGATCAGCATGGCGCTGGGCGAGCCGGCGCAGGCGCGCGACTACCTGCGCCAGGCGCGGCAGGTCGACCAGGCGCGGATGAAGGGCGACAACCTAAACCGCCTGGCCAGGCTGCAGGCCAGGGCCGAGCAGGCGCTGGACCCGATCCGCATCAACGCCACCCAGGAGGCCAGCCGCGACCGCCTGCTGCGCAATGCCGCGCTTACCGCCGCGGCGATCCTGCTGCTGGGCGGTGCCGGCCTGTACCTGCGCATGCGCCGGCAGCAACGGCGCCTGCGCGAACTCGGCAGCACCGACGTGCCCACCGGGCTGCCGAACCGGCGCGAGGCCGAACGCCTGCTGGATGAGGCCACGTCAGTATCCCCTGGCGCCGAACGCCACGCGGTGCTGCTGCTGGAAATCGATGGCTTCAAGGCGCTCAACGACCAGCACGGCCATGCCGCGGGCGACGCGCTGCTGCGCGCGGTGGCCGCGGAACTGGTGCGCAACAGCGACCAGCACGACCATGTCGCGCGCTGGGGCGGTGCCACCTTCATGGTGATCCGCGCCAATACCTCGCAGGCCGCCGCGTTCGCGCTGGCCGGGCACCTGTGCCGCTGCATCGAGCGGCTGCAGGTGGACGTCGCTCCAGGCCAGTGCCTCACGCCCGGCATGTCGGCGGGCGTGGCGCCGCATCCGTTGTTTCCGGGAACCCGTGCATCCAATGCCGATACCCTGCGCGTGGCCGGCCGCGCCCTGCAGGTGGCGCGGCGCAGCGGGCTGGGCACCTGGGCGGGGCTGTGGGGCCTGGCCGAAGGCCGCAACGTGGACGTCTACAGCATCCTGCGCGATCCGGAGCATGCCCTGGCGCAGGGCTGGATCGTGATCGGCGGCGGCCGCCCGATGTCCTGGGCGCCCCCGCGCGATGGCGCCACGCCGGCACCGGCGCCGCGCGAGGAAAGCCGGGCCCAGAATCGGGTTTCCCACCTGCCCTGAACCCGGCGCTCGCCGACGACGCGCAAGGGAAACCCGACCCTGGACCCGGTTTTCCCCCACGCGGCGCTGTTCACTTCGCCAGTTCGAAACGCACTTCGACGCGGCGGTTCGGCAGCAGGCACTCCAGCAGCGCCGCACGCGGCTTGACGCCGTCGCACTGCTGTACCTGCCGGGTATCGCCACGGTATTCGTAGCGGATCATGCCCGGGTCGATGCCGCGGCCGATCAGCAGTTCGCGCACGGTCTGCGCACGGCGCTGCGAAAGGCCCTGGTTGTAGTCGAAGCCCTTGCCCTGCATGCGGTCGGCATGGCCGACCAGGGTGACCCCGGCCAGCTCGCGCCGCTCGCCGGCGATGGTGGCCAGCGCACGGTCGATGCTCTCCAGCGAGTAGGTGCGGATGTCCTTGCGGCCGTCGCGGTCGAACTCGAACAGCACGTTCGCGATCAGCGGGCCGGGCGTCGGCGCCGGCGCCAGCACCGGAGCGGCATCGGGTGCCACGCCGCACTGGCGCGCCAGCGCCTCGGCGTCGTTGACCAGGTCCTCGGCGATCTGGATGTACGGCTTGGAGTGGCGCCACTGCTGCTGGTTGAACTCGTTGCCGGCGTGGACCAGTTCGACCTCGCCGCAGGCCACGGCCTGCTGCGCGCAGCTGAAGCCCGGGGTGCCATGGATCGCCTTCAGGCGCTGCCACAGGTCGTCGCGCAGGTACCTGGCGTTGTTGACCAGCGCGGTGTCGGTAGGAATCGGCGAAACGCCGTTCTCCATGTCCACGATCAGCTTCTCCGACTCGGTCAGCGCTTCCTGCGGGAATGCGCTGCGGTCGTTGCGGGTGTATTCGTGGAAGGACACGTCCAGCCAGCACTGCGCCTTGGACAGGTGGTAGTCGCGCACCGGGCGGCCGCCGTCGTTGAGCGCCTTGATGCGGCCCTGCGTGGCTTCATAGCCCTGTAGGTCGGCATGGATGGCCTCGTCGGTGATGCGCTTTTCCTGCGGGTTGAGCCGGGTCTGCTGGGCGCTGGCGATGCCGGCCACGATGGACAGGATGGCGGCGGACAACAGCGCGCGGGACAGGGTGGAACGGGTATGCGGAGATTTCATCGGGTCGTCCTCAGCGGGCCGGGTCGCGGTAGCGGACCGGGTCACGGCGGAAAAGATCTTCATCGAACTTGAAGCGCAGGCGCAGGAACAGGCCCTGCTGGGTGTACTCGTAGCCGTTGAGGTCGCGGTCGCCCTCGAAGCCGGTCCGGTTGTAGCCGGCCGACAACCACAGGTTCTGCCGCAGCAGGCGGCCCACTTCCACGCCATAGGCGTACTGGTTGGCGCCGGACTGGCCGCGGAAAGTGGAGCCGAGCACGCCGATGTCCCAGTTCTCGGTGAGGTCGTAGACGATGCGGCCGGAGAACAGCATCGCGCGGAAGCTGCTGTTGACGCGCGCGCCGTCGCCGTAGGCGAACTGGTCGCGCTGCCACTTGCCGGCCACGCGCCCGGTCAGCCACCACGGCCGCGACGGATGCCAATCGGCATGCGAGGAGACGATGTGGGCGCGGGTGCGCACGTCCTGGCTGGTGCCGTTGACCACCTGGCCGTCGAGCAGGGTCAACCCGCTTTCGTCGCGCTCGAGCTTGTACTCGTAGCGCATCAGCGCGTTGATCCGGTTGCGGTCGGTATCGCGGTAGGCCAGGCCCAACTGGAAGCGGTCCTGCAGGACGTCGCCGCGTTCCTTGTAGTTGGTCGCCAACAGGTAGTTGCGGCCCAGCAGGGTCCAGTCGCGGCTGAGCTTGCGCGCCAGCATGAACTGCAGCAGCGTGGTGTCGAACGCCTCGTTGGCCTCGGTGTGCGCCACGTCCTCGGAAATGCGGTGCTCCACGCGCACCGCGCCGCGCCACAGCGGGTTGGCGCTGTAGTCCAGCGCCAGCGCCAGGCCGGTGCTGTCGCCGGTATCGCCGGCGATCACGTTGACCCGCTCGGCCGAACTGCTCAGGCGCAGGCCTTCGCGGATGTCCCAGTTGTTGCGGATGCCCGAGGCGGCCTGCACGTCGCGGCCGCTGATGGCATCGCGCAGCCGGTACTCGCTGAACGCCTGGGTGTCTCGCAGGTAGCTGCTGTCCACGCCGAACACCAGCGCATCGGCCTGCCGGTCGGTGGTGGTGATGCCGTAGGCGCTGGTCAGGCCGGTCTGCTTTTCGTAGCGCCCGTACAGGCGGCTGCGCTCGAACACCTGGTAGTCCACGCCGGCGGCGACGCGGTTGCGGTCCTCGCCACTGACGCTCTGCTCGACCTCGGCGCCGCCGCTGAACTTCTCGCTGAAGCGGTAGCCCAGGCCGATGCGGGCGCTGTCCGATTCCAGCCTGGTGCCGACCGGCAGGTCGCTGGTGATCGGGCTGCCCGAGGACGAGCCGTTGATGACCATCAGGCCGGTGGCAGGGTCCAGCGCCTGCTGGCCGTAGCCCAGCGCACCGCCGCCCATGCCGGTGGCGAAACCGCCGGTCAGGCCGCCGGCCTGGCCGAACGGCGAACCCATCGACCACGGCGAGGTCACGCCGATGGTCTCGCGGATGCTGCGCAGGCCGAAGTCCAGGGTCAGCCGCTCGGTGGCGCCCACGCGCACGCCGGCGCCGCCGGCATCGCGCTTGCCGCCATCGGGATTGCGGTCTTCGCTGCGCAGGCCCTCGACATACAGCTCCAGGCGCGGGCCCACCGCATAGCCCAGCCGCGCGTTGTACTCGCCGCGGCCGCCGTACAGCGGCGAGGCCGGGTTGTTGAACGCCGGATCGGTGCGCGCGGCGAACAGGCGCGCATCGAACTTGTCGCCGTCATGCGCGAACTCGACGCGCCAGGCGTCGCCCTCGACCTCGCCCACCACGTCCTTCAGGCCCTGCGAGGTGACCTGGTTGAGCGAGCTGGTGTTGACCTCGCTGCGGGTGCGCGCGAACTCGGCGACCAGCATCGTGTTCTCGCCGAAGCGGTAGCCGGCATTGACGCTGCCCATGCGGAACTCGGCATAGGGATTGCGGTCTTCCACCGCCGAGGCTCCCACTTCCAGTCGGTCGCTCAGCTTGAACTGGCCGTCGGCGCCGAACACCCAGAATTTCTCGGTCTGCTGGTCCAGCTCGTAGGTGATGCGCAGCGACACCGGGTTGAGGTCGCTGTCGAAGGACGGCATGAACTGGTTGAGCAGGATGCGCCCGGAGAACGGCTCGAAGCTGTAGTCCACCAGCCGCGCCAACGGCCGCACCGAGACGATGCGGGTGGGCTGGTTGCGGTCGCGCACGATCACTTCCACCCGCTCGCTGCCTTCCAGCACCGTGTTGTTGCGCAGCGCGTACGGGCCGCTGCCCTGGCTGCGGAACTCCTCGATGACCTGGCGCAGCGAATCCTCGATGGCGAAGACATTGCCGCGTGCGCGCTCGCTCTCGAAGTGCCAGCCCAGGCCGGTGGCGGTGCGGTTGTAGGTGCTCAGGCTGCGCTGCGGGATCGGCCCGCTGCCGCCGATGCCGGTGCTGGTGCTGGTGCTGGTGCTGGTGCTGGTGCTGGTGCTGGTGGCCAGCGTATCGCCGGTCTGGAAGTCGCCATACAGCAGGTAGCTGCGCTGGTTGTCGATGCGCACGTACAGGCGCTCGGCCGAGCGCGCGTCGAAGCCGCGCAGCGACGAGTCGCCGTACACCGGGTAGAACTCTTCCGGCTGGATGTCGCGCAGCAGGCGGCCGCGCACGTCCTTGTCCGAGTCGTAGGCGGCGGTGAGCAGGTACTCGCCCTTGATCCGGCCCTTGACGAAGAAGGCGGTGCGCGCGGCGGCATTGGCCTTGCCGTTGTTGAACTGCTTCTCCCAGCGGCGGATGTCGCGGTCGAAGGCATCGTGGTGCTGCACCGGCGAGATCAGCCCGGCATTGGACTTGTTGCGGAAGTTGACCACGCCTTCGATCAGGCCGGTGGCCAGCAGCTCGCGCATTTCCGGCAGGAAGCCGATCACGCCTTCGGCGGTCTGGCCGCCGGCGGTGATGCGCAGCACCACGTCCTGCGGCTCATGCGGGGCCAGCAGGTCGAACTCGGCCACGCCGTCCTGCACCACCAGCTGCACGCCCGGGGTGACCTTGTCCGCGTCGGCGGCGCCGGGACCGAACTCGTCGGTGCGCGAACCGGGCAGGCGGATGCGGCCGCCGCTGTTTTCGATGGTGGCGTAGGACTTGCCGGACAGCGGCCTGCCCTCGCCGTCGAACAGCTGCACGCGCACGTGCACCGGCGTCTGTCCGTCGGCCGGCACGCCGTCGCGGTCGACGTCGACGCGGACCAGGTCCACGCCGCGGTTGAGGCTGTAGTCCAGGTTGCCCGAACGGGCGGCAACCACTTCCGGCGGGGCATCAGCGCTCGCCAGCGAGCGCGGATACAGGGTCGAGGCATCGCCCAGCACCGGGGTGAAGCGGGTGCTGCTGCCCACGTTCTGGGCCAGGGCCGGCGTCGCGGCCGAGGCCAGCGCGCAGGCCAGCAGGCTCAGGCGCGGCATCGCGCGCGCGCAACGGCGGCTCATGGCTGCACCTCCGGCGAGGCCGATGCGGCGGGCGGGTTGGGTCTGGGTTCCACGATCGGTCTCTGGTTGGCCGAGTCCGTGGCCTGCTGCGGCGCACGGGTCGGCTTGCTTTCGAATCGCAACTGCGGCTGGCCTGGCTCGCTCTCCGGCGCGCGCACCTCGCCCTGGGTACGGCGGGCCTTGACCTGCTCCAGCACCGGGTTGGAGCAGCTGCCCTCGACGAAGTCGGCGCGATGCAGCTCGCCATTCTTCAGGTCCAGGAACAGGCTGTCGGCATCGCCCAGGTTGCGGTTGCTGCTGGTGGTCAGGCGCGCGCCGACCGGCAGGGTCGAGGGATCGACCTTCAGCGTGTGGCTGTTCGGCGGCAGGCCGCAGTAGCTGTACTTGCCTTCGGAGTCGGAGACCAGCCAGGTGCCGTCGTTGAAGTACAGGCGCACCCCCGGGATGCCCAGCTCTTCGCGGTCCTGCACGTGGTTGTTGTTGCAGTCCACGAACACCTTGCCCAGCACGCAGGCCTCATCGGTGAACACGCCGCCGGTGACGCGCACGCGGTACTCGGCGCGGTTGGAGGGCGTCGAGCCCGGCAGCGGGTTCAGCCCCACCGGATCGATGCAGCCGCCGGTGATCGAGCAGCCGTGCGCCTGGGCGCGGTTGATGCCGTCGCCCTGCATCGCGCCCACGCCGACGCGGACGCGGTAGGTCAGCGCCAGCTGGCCACCCACCTCGATCCGGCCCAGGTCGAAGGCCAGGCGCGGGCCGGGCCGGCCCAGCGGATCGGCCAACGCGCGGCCACCGCTGCGCGCGGTACCTTCGATGTAGGTGAAGCCGCGCGGCAGCGTGTCGACGATGTTCACCGTCGCCAGCGGGCCGCCCGCCGTCTGCCGTACCGTGATGGTGTACTGCACGGTGTCGCCGATCTCGGCGATTTGGCGGTCGCCGGTCTTGCTGATGACCAGGCCCGGCGCCACCATCGCATCGACCGGGATGTGGTTATGGATGACGCCGGCACCGCCCGAACCCGAGAACAGGGTCAGGTAATAACGCGTGGCATCGCCGATCTCCCCTTCCGGTGCACGGGCATTGGGCTGTACCCGGTAATCGCTGCCCACCGGACCCGGCGGCGACAACGAATCGGGCTGCGGCGGAATCAGCGTCGAAACGAAGCTGTAGCCACCCGGCGGCGTCACCTTCAGCTCGAACTCGCACCGCGCAGGTGCGCCCGGGCCGAAGAAGAACTGGTAGTAGCCATCGCTGCCCACCGTCATCGAGATCGAATCACCCTCGACTTTGTACCCACCGCCGGCGGCGTTGAGGACTGCGGTCAGCGGGTTGTAACCGGCACACACGCCAACCGGGGTCATGGTGACCACCGCACCGCCAACCGGCTCGCGGGTGACGGCGTCGTAGACGACACCCGACGGATCCACCGCCAGGCTCTGCTGCGGCAGATGCTCGCCCGGTGCCAACACGATTTCGAGCTGGCTGGTCAGACCGTCGCTGCTGCGGCAAGTGCTGGTAAGTCCATTGGCGATGGCAGCGGCGGTATCGCACGGCGCATTGCTGTCGCCACCGGTTTCCTGGGTCACCGGCCACGCCCAGATCACACCCGATGCCGGATCGCGGAAACGGATGTTCCATTGTTCGCCGGGAATGACGTCGTCGAAGCGATAGCTGCCGTCGCTGGCGGTGGTGGTGCGCTTTTCCACTGCGCCGGTGCGCGGATCGACCAGTTCGACGATCCAGTGCGGCAGGCGGATATCACCGTCATCGAGGATCTGGGTCTGGCTGCCCCGTTCAAACCACACCGTGCCGGAAACCGACGCCGAGAGCTGCACCGCCGTGGTCTGGCTGCAGGCGCTGTGGCGTCCGCTGCTTTCGCAAACCGGCAGACGATCGGGGTGGTTGAAGAAGTTGTCGCGCTCTTCCGGGGTCGGCGCATGCGCCGGCGTTTCGCCGCCGCCTTCGGCCATCACCACGTTGGATACCGCACCGGTGCTGGCAGCCTCGGCCGAGACCCTCACCTGCACCGTGACATCCGGTGCGCTGGCACCGGGTGCCAGTACACGGCTGCTGGTACAGCTCAGGCGACTGTCACCGGCGGCGCCGGTGCAGTTCCAGCCATCACCACTGGGGGCCGCCGCCAGGGTCAGGCCACCCGGCAGATAGTCGTGCACGACATACTCGCCCTGGGTCGCACGCTGGCCACCATTGCGCACCTGCAACACATAGCCGGCGGCATTGTTGACGGTGAAGCGGGCCTTGTCGGCGCTCTTGCTGACCCTGATGTCCGCCGAATCGCTGATCTCACCGAAGTTGTTGTCGATCGAGCTGCCGCCCTCCCGCAGCACGATGTTGCTGATCGCCGAAGGCAGGGTCGTCCTGTCGGTCGCCTGACCGACGGTCTGGCCGTCGACGGTACCGGCGGTGGTGGCGCCATTGACGGTACCCGGCGGTTGGACCGGCTCGGTCACCGTGTAGGTGCCCGGGCGCAGGCCGTCGAAGCGGTACTTGCCGTCCTTGTCGGTGGTCGCCGTCACGTTGACCGGATTGCCCAGGTCATCGCTACCGGTCAACACCACTTCCACGTCAGGGATGCCGGTCTCCTCCGGATTCACCTGGCCATCGTCGTTGTTGTCGTTGAATACGCGGCCTGAGATCGAGGCGGCACGCAGTTCGCCGAAGTTGTTGTCGGTCGAATGCTGGTTCGCACCCAGCACGATGCCTTCGATCTGCGATGGCACGCTCGTCACCGGGGTCGCGGCGCCACCCGTGCTGCCGGCCACGGTCTGGCCGTTCAACGTATCCGCCGGCTGCGTCGGCTCGGTCACCACATAGGTGCCCGGGGCCAGCTTGTCGAAGCTGTAGCGGCCTTCGGCATCGGTCTGCACTTCCGCCGTCACCGGCTTGCCGGTCACGTCGGTGCCACTCAGGCGCACGGTGATGTTGGCGATGCCTTCCTCGCCCGCGTCCACCACGCCGTTGTTGTTGGCATCCAGCCACACACGACCGGAAATCGAGCTGATGTACGGGATTTCGCCGAAGTTGTTGTCGGTCGAGTGCTGGTTCGCACCCAGCACGATGCCTTCGATCTGCGACGGCACGCTCGTCACCGGAGTCGCGGTGCCACCCGTGCTGCCGGCCACGGTCTGGCCATTCAGCGTATCCGCCGGCTGCGTCGGCTCGGTCACCACATAGGTGCCCGGGGCCAGCTTGTCGAAGCTGTAGCGGCCTTCGGCATCGGTCTGCACTTCCGCCGTCACCGGAGCGCCTGTGCTGTCGGTACCGCTCAGGCGCACGGTGACGCCCGCAATGCCTGCTTCGTCGGCATCGACCACGCCGTTGTTGTTGGAATCCAGCCAAACGCGACCGGAAATCAAACTGTTCTGCGGGATTTCACCAAAATTGTTGTCGGTCGAGTGCTGGTTCGCACCCAGCACGATGCCCTCGATCTGCGACGGCACGCTCGTCACCGGCGTCACGGTGCCACCCGTGCTGCCGGCCACGGTCTGGCCGTTCAGCGTATCCGCCGGCTGCGTCGGCTCGGTCACCACATAAGTGCCCGGGGCCAGCTTGTCGAAGCTGTAGCGGCCTTCGGCATCGGTCTGCACTTCCGCCGTCACCGGCTTGCCGGTCACGTCGGTGCCACTCAGGCGCACGGTGATGTTGGCGATGCCTTCCTCGCCCGCGTCCACCACGCCGTTGTTGTTGGCATCCAGCCACACACGACCGGAAATCGAGCTGATGTACGGGATTTCGCCGAAGTTGTTGTCGGTCGATTCCACGCCCGGTCCCAGCACGATCGTGCTGATCGCCGACGGCGTCGTCTCGCGCGGCGTCGCGGTACCGCCGCTGCTGCCCGGGATGGTCTTGCCGTTGCTGGTTTCCGGCGGCTGGACCGGTTCGGTCACCGTATAGGTGCCCGGACGCAGGCCGTCGAAGCGGTACTTGCCGTCCTTGTCGGTGGTCACCGTCACGTTGACCGGATTGCCCAGGTCATCGCTACCGGTCAGCACCACTTCCACGTCGGGGATGCCGGTTTCGTCCGGATCCACCTGGCCGTCGTCGTTGTTGTCCTTGAACACCCGACCCGAGATCGAGCCGCCACGCAGTTCGCCGAAGTTGTTGTCGGTCGAGTGCTGGTTCGCACCCAGCACGATGCCTTCGATCTGCGACGGCACGCTCGTCACCGGAGTAGCGGTACCACCGGTGCTGCCGGCCACGGTCTGGCCGTTCAGCGTATCCGCCGGCTGCGTCGGCTCGGTCACCACATAGGTGCCCGGGGCCAGCTTGTCGAAGCTGTAGCGGCCTTCGGCATCGGTCTGCACTTCCGCCGTCACAGGCTTGCCGGTCACGTCGGTGCCACTCAGGCGCACGGTGATGTTGGCGATGCCTTCCTCGCCCGCGTCCACCACGCCGTTGTTGTTGGCATCCAGCCACACACGACCGGAAATCGAGCTGATGTACGGGATTTCGCCGAAGTTGTTGTCGGTCGATTCCACGCCCGGTCCCAGCACGATCGTGCTGATCGCCGACGGCGTCGTCTCCCGCGGCGTCGCGGTACCACCGCTGCTGCCCGGGATGGTCTTGCCGTTGCTGGTTTCCGGCGGCTGGACCGGTTCGGTCACCGTATAGGTGCCCGGACGCAGGCCGTCGAAGCGGTACTTGCCGTCCTTGTCGGTGGTCACCGTCACGTTGACCGGATTGCCCAGGTCATCGCTACCGGTCAGCACCACTTCCACGTCGGGGATGCCGGTTTCGTCCGGATCCACCTGGCCGTCGTCGTTGTTGTCCTTGAACACCCGACCCGAGATCGAGCCGCCACGCAGTTCGCCGAAGTTGTTGTTGGTCGAGTGCTGGTTTGCACCCAGCACGATGCCCTCGATCTGCGACGGCACGCTCGTCACCGGAGTAGCGGTACCACCGGTGCTGCCGGCCACGGTCTGGCCGTTCAGCGTATCCGCCGGCTGCGTCGGCTCGGTCACCACATAGGTGCCCGGCGTCAGGTCGGTGAACGAGTAGCGGCCCTGCGCGTCGGTCCGGACCTCCGCCGTCACCGGGGCGCCCGTGCTGTCGGTGCCGCTCAGGCGCACGGTGACGCCCTCGATGCCTGCTTCGCCCGCATCCACCACGCCGTTGTTGTCGCCATCCAGCCACACGCGGCCCGAGATCGAGCTGTTCTGCGGGATCTCACCGAAATTGTTGTCGGTGGAATGCTGGTTGGCAGCCACGTGAATGTTGCTGATGGCCGACGGCGTGGTCGCCACCGGCGTCGCTGTACCGCCGGTAGTGCCGGCCACGGTCTGGCCATTGCGGGTGCCCGCCGGCTGCTCCGGCTCGGTCACGGTGTAGGTGCCCGGCGCCAGGTCGGTGAACGAATAGCGACCCTGCGCGTCGGTGTAGGCCGTGCGCGTGACCGGGTTGTTCGCAATGTCGGTGCCGCTCAGTTCCACCTTGACGTTGGCAATGCCCGGCTCGCTGCCGTTGGCGAGGCCATCGTCGTTCATGTCCATCCACACCTGGCCGGACACCGAGCTGTTGGTCGGGATTTCGGCGAACAGGTTGTCGCTCGAACGGCTGCCCGGCGTGGTCAGCTTGATCGTGGCGATCGCCGATGGCGTGGTGGTGATCGGCGTGGCATTGCCACCCGCGCTGCCGGCGGTGGTGATGCCGTTGATGGTGCCTGTCGGCTGGGTCGGTTCGGTCAGGGTGTAGGTACCCGGGCGCAGGCCCTCGAAACTGAAACTGCCGTCGGGGTTGGTGGTGAGAGCAAGGCTGACCGGGCCGAGATCGTCGGTGCCGGTCAGGACGATGTCCACGCCGCCAATGCCGGTATCACCCGCATTGTTCTGGATGCCGTCGTTGTTGGTATCGAAGAACACGATGCCCGACACCGACACCGGCAGGATCTCACCGAAATTGTTGGCGATGGAGTGCTCGCCGCCGCCCAGCACGATGCCGGACACCGCCGAAGGCGTGACCCCCGGGCTGGTGGAAGTACCGGTGGTGACACCCGCAATCGTGCCGGCCACGGTGCGGCCATTGAGGGTGGTGACGGACGCTCCGCCCACGGTGACCACCGGCTGCGCGACCTGCTCGGTCACCACGTAGGTGCCGGCCAGCAGGTCGTCGAAACGATAGTTGCCGTTGCTGTCGGTCTGCACCGAAGCCACCGTGTTGCCCAAGGCGTCCACGCTGCCGGCAGGCAGACTGACGGTGACGCCGGCAATGCCGGTTTCGCCCGCGTCGATCACGCCATTGTTGTTGGCGTCCAGCCATACGCGGCCGGCAATGGAGCCGGCCAGCTCGCCGAAGTCGTTGCCGGTGGTGGAACCGGCCAGCGGCAGCTTGCCGGTGACCTTCACGTTGGGCGTGGCGCTGGCGGTTCCGTTTTCCTTGCCGTTGGCCAGGCCGGTGGGCTGGGTTTCGACGATCCTGTAATTCCTGCCGACGATGGCCCCATCCCACGCATAGGTACCGTCGGCGGCGGTTTTCTGGGTGTTGCGCGAAGTCCAGACGTTCGGCGCGGTTTCTTCGAAAATCTCGATGGAAACGCCGGCGATGGGCGCGTCATCGGCGGCGACATAGTCGCCGTCGTTGTTGCGGTCCAGATAGACCAGGCCGCTGATGGTGGTCGCCAGCACCTCGCCGAAGTTGAACTCGGTGCCATTGCCCGCCGCCAGCGTGATGCCAACGATGCGGTCGGTGGTGGCGGCGTCGCCGGGCTCGCCGGTCTGCGCGATGCAGGTGGCAGCGCCGCACGCCACGCCATTGATCTTGCCCGGGTTCACCGCTGCCGGCTGGTTGATGTAGGTGCTGCCCGCCGGAGCGGTCGGCAATGCTTCACGCAGCGCGTAGGTCTTGCCCGGGCTCAGGTCGGTGAACTGGTAGGCGCCGCTGGCGCTGGTGGTGGCCGTGACTGCCGCGCCACCATTGAGCACCGGAACGTAGGCCGCGCCGTCCAACACCAGCAGCTCCACGGTCGCGCCGCTGATGTCCAGGTCGGTGCCCACGTTGCGCACCTGGTTGTCGTTCACGTCCACATAGACGTAGCCGGACAAGGTCCTGCCAACGAATTCGGGGAAATCGAACTGCACGCCGTTGGCATTGTTGGCCAGGACGATGCCGCTGATGACGCTGGTGGTGGCGGTGTTGCTGGCCACGCCCTTGTTGGTCACCCCCGTGCTGCCGTCCTTGCGAACGGTGCGCAGGGTATTGGGCTGCGGCATACCGTTGCCGGTGTATTGCGCCGGCACCTGGGTCTGATCCTGGGTAATGGTGTAGCCGGTGCTGCCGGATGGCGGCAGACCAACGAACCGGTAGTCGCCACTGGCATCGCTGGTCGTGGTCAGACTGATCAGGTTGCCGTTGAGGTCGGTGCCGGTCAGGGTCAGGGTGACGCCGGCAATGCCGGTATCGGCCGCATCCACATCGCCGTTGTCGTTCTGGTCGTAGAACACGCGGCCACCGATGCTGGCCGCCGGCTTCACCGTGACCGTCGAACTGCTCTCGTTGTTGCCCGGAACGTTGTCTTCGGCAACCTCGTTGCCCTCAGCGTCGATGCCCGGACTGACCTGGACCACATTGGTGCGGTCGACATCGAACAGCGCCGGTGTCGTACCGTCGTAGATCCCAGGCCTTGGCCGGGCCCACAAAGTCAGCGTCACCACGCCGTCGAGCTTCGGGAACACGCCGAGCAGGTCGCAGGTGATCTCCTGCTGGTGGTTGCGCGCCGTCACGGCGGCCACGCCATTGGAGATGTAGCAGACGTTGCCGGTGCCCGTTGCCGGCACTCTGGCCGACACTGCCAGCGTGGCCGCCAGGCTGGCGTTTGCGCCGCTGGCCACTGCCGTGGGCGCATGCGCGCCGGTGGTCAACCATTCAAAGCCGGCAGGCAGCGTATCGACCAGGCGGATGCGGTCGGTCGGGTTGATGCCCTTGTTGTCCACCACGACCTGGTATTGCACCGGCTGGCCGACGTCCACCGGGTCGGTGCCGATGGTGGTCTTGGTCACCCCCAGGTCGGCGACCGGCATCAACAGGTGCTGCACGCTTTCCAGGTTGTTGCCGGCCTCGGCAGGGTCGTTCGAGCACTTGCCCGCGGTTTCGTAGGTGCCCGTCTCGTCGCCGCAGACATGGGCCCGGTTGCCGAACCAAACCGCGCCCACGCTGGTCGCCGGGCGGTTGTCGGCCACGTTGATGTCGATGATGAAACTCGACGACTCGCCGGCCTCCAGTATGCTGGCGGCATCGCCGAAACGGCAGCTGATGTTCTTGTTGGCGCCCCCGGGCTGGGCGCAGATCGCCGTCTTGCCGGACACCTGGGTAAGGCTTCCCATCGTGAATGCGAAGTTCGCCGGCAGCGGCACCAACTCGTCGATCATCTCCACGCTTTCGGCGCGGGAAGGGCCGTGGTTGGTCACGGTGAACCTGTAGCGCGGCGTCTGTCCGAACTTGAAGGGCGTTCCCAGCGGAATCACGTTGCCCGCCGCATCCACCTGCACCTTGTTCTGCTCAAGGTCGATGCGCGGCACTTCCACGTTGAACTTGACGCTGCTTTCGTTATTGCTCTTGGAATTGTCATCGCCGCAGCTAGTGGACTTCTTGCTGCTGTCATTGGTGCGGTATTCGCACAGGCCGCCGCCCAGCGTCACCTCGGCCTGGTTGACGATGTCGGTATAGAGCGTCGCTCCCTTCGGATGATCCGTCGGGTTCAGAACCGGCTTCTTGAGCCGCACGCGGATGTTGATCGTTTCGGTAACGCCGCTGCCGACAACGCCACCGCTGTTGACGCAACGCACCAGGGTGGTGTTGCCGCTGGGGGTTTTGGTACAGACCATATTGGTCGTCACCGGATCCACGCCCACGATTTCGTAGGCATGTTGGCTCAGGGTAGCCGTGCCGGTGAACAAGGTGTCCTCGACGACGAAGGCGCCCACCGGTACCTCGAACGGCCCGAGATTGCGGGCCTCCAGCTTGAACGCGAACGGCTGGCCGATGGCCGGCTTGACCACGTCCATGCTCTTGACCAGATCCACGTCCAGGCGCGGCTCCAGGTCAACCGCGGCGCTGTCGGAGAGATTTTCGGCCAGCACCGCGTCGGGCGAGGTCAGCGTGACGGTGTTGGTCAACCGGTAGGTGCCATCGCCCTGGGCCACGCCCTGGTTGAGCGGGCGCGAGACGTCCAGTACGACTTCGATCGTCTCGCCCGGCGCGACGTTCTTGAACGTGCACAGCTGCCCGCCATTGCTGCCAGCGGCAATATTCGCCGGGCAGTTGTCGCTGGTAGTGCCCGCCGCCACCTGGCTCAGTGTTCCGCCGGTGGGGCCGCGATAGACCATGATCGGAATCTGCGGCGTGGTATTGCCGTTGCCGTTGCTCAGGATGCCCCGCAGCGGGTCGGTCAGCACCAGGGTCTGGATGGTCTTCTGGGTCGCGTTGCTCGGCGTACTGATCAGGATGCGCCAATACAGGTGGGTGGCGTTCGCGGCCAGGGTCGGCGCGGCGTTCACGTCGTCGAACCATTCGCCGGCAACGGCGCGGTTGCCGGTGATCGAGGATTGCTTGACCAGGGTGATGTTCGCCGAGTCCGCATCGGCGCCGGCCAGCGTGGCCCACAGGCCGCTGCCTGCCGTTTTGCAGGTGTCGTCCGAGGTTTCGCCTGCGTTGCTGATCGGCTGCGGGCCTGCCGATTGCGCCATGCCCAGGGCGTCCAGCGCCGCCTTGCCGGTGCAGGCCGTGTTGCTCAGCTCCACCGGCGCGGAATCGGCGGCCATGCTGGCGATGCTGGTACTGAACTTCACCGACGTGCTCGCGCCCTTGGCCAGCGTCATCTCGTCGGTATTGGTGGTTTCGCAGAGAATGCGGGTGGTGCGATTGGAACTGATGCCGGCCGGCGGCGGCGTGTTCCGCGTTACCGTGCACTGCCAGTCAGTGCCGATCGTCGTCACGCCATTGTTGCCATACGCGGCATCGACTTCCAGCGGGTCCAGGTAGTCCACCACGCGCAACGGATGGGCCGGCGAGGAATAGGTCAGCGCGCTGCTGCTGGCGCTGCTGTTGGTGATGGTAATCGTGTCGGTGATGACCGTACCCGGCGCGGAGGGGCCGGAACCGGGGCTCTTGCTCTTGACCAGCGACAGGTTGGCGAACGGCGGCTGCACGTCGTAGCCGACCGACGCCGCATCGTTGTCCGGGTAGACGTCGTCAAGCCCGGGCGGCGGTGTGACCAGGACCGGGAAATTTCCCTTCGCCGGCGTCGACGGCAGCCGCAGCTTGATCGGGAAATTGCGCGTACCGTTCACGGCGACCGCATCGGTGACCGTACAGGTGACGACCCAGCCGCTGTGGGTGGCGCCACCCACGGGGATCTGCAGACTGCCGTTCGCCGCGGTGCAATTGGCCGGCAGGTCGAGGGCAGGGGTGAAACCGAAAGCCGCCGGAATCACCGTCTGCACCGTGCCGCCCACCCACGCCATCGGGCCATTGTTCCTGTAGGTGATCGTCAGTATCTTGTCGTCGGTGTCGCCCACCGCATGCGGGCCGACCGGGAAGTTGCCCAGGGCCTCGATGTCCGAACCGGGAGTGACGACGTAGTCGACCTTGTCGGTGTTGTTGGTGATATCGCGGTCCAGGTAGGAGTCCGAACCCACCGCGATGCTGACATTGTTGGTGAAACCGCCGGCATAGTCGGCGCCCTGCTTGCCCTTCACCGTGATGGTGCTGCCGCTGAGCGCGGCCTGCGTGATCTTTCCGTTGTAGGTACAGGTCAGCGTCTGCCCTGCCAGGCTGCAGCTCGGCGTGACGCCGGTGAACGATTGGGTGACGTTGGTGAATCCCGTCGGCAGGGTATCGGTGACGATGACGCTGCTGTCCGCCGGCACTTCCGAGCCACCATCGGCAATCTTCGGCTTCAGCACGAATTCCACGGCCTGACCGGCGATCACGGCGCCGGCCGGCAGGCTTTTTTCCTTGGTGACGGTGAGGTCGCCACTGGGCTGGATGGTGCGCGACACCGATTGCGGCGCGCTCGCGGTGCCCTGTGCCGTCAGGTTGAAGCCACCGGTGGTGGTGCCCACCAGTTGCAGCGACAGCACGCCGCTGCTGGCGGTGGTCGTGCTGCAGGTCAGAATGTTCGCAACCCGCGTGCACTCGCTGGGCAGCGTGCCCGCCACTTCGAGCTGGGGCGGCAAGGTGACCGTGATCGTGTTGCCGCCCGCACCCACGCGGGCCCAGGCGATGTCCGCCCGGAACGGCATCTGCAAGCCGATCTTGCCGTTGTCCGGAGCGCCAACCCCGGTCACGCCCACGTCCGCCCAGGCGGCCACCGCCGGCAGCAGCGCCATGACGGCGGCCATGGCCATGCGCATGCCGGGACGCACAAGGCGCCGGCACATCGGAAGTCCGCTTTCATCCACGCGCGCAATGCTCGCGCGATCGGCCTGATCGTGTGATTGGTACACGGGTTTTCCCCTGCCTTGCTGCTGTTGCGCCCCACCCGCCTTCCCAGGAAGGCCGGGCCTTGCGATGTAGTCGATGCCTGCCGGTTCCGACATGCACGGAACGCCCATTCAGGACATCCGGGCGGCATTCTCGACAGGTGGCAGGGCCAAGGCAGTAGCACCCCCTGTCGCTCCCTCACACTTGCTCACACGGCATTCCAGCAATGGTCCGCTGGGCGCTGGGACGCAGGTCAGGCCTGTTCGGGCACCAGCAGGTAACCCATCCCGCGCAATGCACGGATGGGCAGGGCGAGGTGGGTGGCACTGCGGACGCGGGAGCGCAGGCGATGCACCAGCACTTCCAGGCGATGCGGATCGAAATCCCACGGGGTGGGCGTCAGCGCGGCGATCAGCCGCTCGCGGCCTACAGGCGTACCGGGCATCGAGAACAGTTCGCGCAGCAGGGCGCGCTCGGCCGTCGACAAGGCCATCGAATGGCCGTTCGGCGACCACAGCTCCCAGCCACCGGCGCGCAGGCTCCAGGCGTTGCCGGCATCCGGCGCATCGCGGCGTGCGGCAGCAAGGCGGGCAGCCATGCGCCGGTACAGGCTGTGCAGGGCCGCCACCAGCACCGGCAGCTCCAGCGGCTTGGCCAGATAACAGTCGGCTCCCGCGGACAGGCCCTGTGCCATGTCCGCGGCGCTGCCACGCGCGGTGACCAATACGATGCCCATGTCGCCGATGCGGCGCAGATGGCTTGTCGCGCTGAGCCCATCCTCACCGGGCAGGATGACGTCGAGCACGACGATGTCGCAGGAATCCACCGCCAGTTCGCGGTACAGGGTTTCAACGCTGCCGATGCCGCGGGCCGTCGCGCCGTGCTGCACGAGTTCGTCGATCACCAGCGTGCGCCACTCAAGGTCGTCCTCGACCACCCACACGCGCGCGCCCTGCAGCCGGCGCGCCGCTTCCGCCGGCGGCGCTTCCTGTCTCGTTTCCAATGCCGCTCCCCATGCACGCCGGCCACACGATGCGCGGCCTCGACGTACGCGCTCGATTCTCTGCAGCTGCCGGCGAGCCGGCAGTATCAAAAAATCTCCATCGCTCTCCGTGACTCACGGGCGGCGCGCGCCAAATGCAGGAACCGGGGCCGGGGCCCGCCCTCTCCCTCGCATCCGCGCCGGTTGCCGAGCATGGCCGGGGACAAAGCGATGCTGCCCGGTTCCTATGCCTCAGGCAGCGATCTGGTCGGATACCAGCATGTAGCCCATGCCGCGCAGCGCGCGTACCGGCAGCATGGCATCGGTGGCATTGCGCACGCGGGTACGCAGGCGGTGCACCAGCACCTCCAGCCGGTGCGGGTCGAAATCCCAGGGCTGGTCGGTGACCGCGGCGATCAGCCGCTCGCGATCGACCGCCTCGCCGGGAGCGGCGAACAGCTCGCGCAGGAAACCGCGCTCGGCCACGGTCAAGGTCAGCGCCTTGCCGTTCGGTGCATGCAGGTCCCAGCCGTCCGAGCGCAGGCTCCAGGCGGCGACGGCGTCTTCCGTGGCGGCGGCGGCCGGCGTGGACTGCGACATGCGCCGGTGCAGGCTGTGCAGGGCGGCGACCAGCACCGGCAGTTCCAGTGGTTTGGGCAGGTACACGTCGGCGCCGAGCGAGAGCCCATGCGCCATGTCGGCGGTGCCGCTGCGCCCGGTGACGAGCACGATGCCCATGCCATCCATCCGCCGCAGGTGGCCGGTGGCGCTCAGTCCATCCTCGCCCGGCAGGCCGACATCCAGCACGAGGATGTCGCAGCGGTCCACCGCCAGTTCGCGGTAGAGCGCCTCCACGCTGTCGATGCCGCACACGTCGGCGCCGTGGTACTCGAGTTCATCGACCACCATCCCGCGCCATTCGGGGTCATCTTCCACGACCCATATCTTTATGCCGTCCAGCCGGCAGCCCGCCTCGGCCGCCGGCAGTTCCCGATCCATCTCCATCGATGCTTCCCCAAGACCTGTCCCGCCCTGTTCGCCTGGACATTCTAGCCAGTGGCGCCCCACGCCGCTTGGGCATGGAGGCGCCGACCAGCCAGTGCGATGCGTACCGTGACGCATTCGACCAGATCCGCGACGGCCAGCGCATCGGCTGGTTGCATCGGCAACCGTGCGGGCATGCCCGCACGGCAGGCGTCATTCCTGCGGCAGGCCCATTTCCGCCAGCAGCGCCGGCGCCGGGTAGACCTTGGCCAGCAGCCAGCGCAGGTAGCGCATGTCCACGTGCACGGCACGCTTGTAACGCGGGTCGAACCACCAGCTGGCGCTCACCGACTCCCAGTTCGAGTCGAAGTTCAGGCCGATCAGCTCGCCCCTGGCATTGAGCACCGGCGAGCCGGAATTGCCGCCGGTGGTGTCCAGGTTGGTCAGGAAGTTGACCGTCTGCGTCTTCAGCGCAGGATCGGCGGTGCTGCCGAAATCGCCCTTGGCGATGGCCGCCAGCAGCGGCTTCGGCGCGTCGAACGGCACCGTGTCGGTGTTCTTCTCGACGATGCCGGCCACCGTGGTCACCGGCGAGTAGCTGACCGCGTCGCGCGGGTGCAGCGCCTCGACCTTGCCATAGCTGATGCGCAGCGTGCTGTTCGCGTCCGGGTACACGGCACGCCCCTGCTTGGCGCGCCAGGCGAACAGCGCCTGCATGTAGGACGGGCGCAGGCGCAGCTGTTCGCCCTCGCGTTCCTTGCTTTCGCGCTCGGCGCTGAGCTGCGCCATGACCAGTGCCGAAGCCACCGAGACCAGGGCATCGCCCTCGATGAATCCGCCCTTGCGCGCGGACTCGAAGCGCGACAGGCGCTGCGCCTCGTCGCCCAGGCGGGTCTGCCCGTAGATCTCGTCCAGGTGGCGGGCCAGTTCGGCCGGGGTGCGTCCGAACAGGTTGTCGTAATGCGCGTCGCGCTGCGCATCGGGCAGTTGCTGGTAGCGGGTCAACAGCGCGGTGAGGATGGCCTTCTCCACCGCCGGGTCGTAGCGGCGCTGCACCTGCCTGAGCACGCCTTCGATCAGCGCCTGGTCGCGCTGCTGGTAACCGCTCTCGCGTTCGGCGTCGGGCTTGGCCGATTCGATGCGCAGGCGCTCGAGCAGCATCGCCGAACGCAGCAGCTGGGTCTGGCTGGAAATGAGCGTCACCAGGAACTCGCTGGCGCCCACTTCGCGGTCGGCGGCCAGGGAGGCGAACAAGGCATCGATGTCGGCCTTGTACCTGCCATCGGCGGCGGCGAGCATCGCCCGCTCGTCCTGCGCGCGCTGGGCCTTGGCGTCGCTGCGCAGCAGGCCTTCCAGTTCGCCGGCGGCGCGCTTGCGGTTGTTCTTCAGCGACTGCAGCTGCGAGGCGTAGCGGGTACGCGCGTCGGCATCGCCCTTGCCCTGGGCCTCGATCACGTCGATCAGCTGCTGGAACACATCCACACGGCGCGGCAGCACCGTGTCGATCTGGTTGGCGAACTCGGCGGCGGTGCGCAGGCGGTAGGTGATGCCCGGGTAGCCGGCGAGCATCGCATAGTCACCCTCCTTCGGCCCGTCCAGCGACATCTTCAGGTGCGCCGGCGGGTTATAGGGCACGTTGTCCTTGCTGTAGGGCGCCGGCTTGCCGTCCTTGCCGACATAGGCGCGCAGCAGGGTGAAATCGCCGGTGTGGCGCGGCCACATGAAGTTGTCGATCTCGTCGCCGTAATTGCCGATCGCGCGCGGCGGCGCGTAGACCAGGCGGATGTCGGTCAGCTCCAGCTGGCGGATGCGGTAGAAATCGCTGCCGTAGTACATGTTGGCCACCGAGCAGCGCACGCCGCCCTCGGCCTCGCAGTCGGCGACGATGCGCTTGCGCGCGCCTTCCACGGCGTCGTAATAGGCGCGGCCGGTCTTGCCGCGCGCGTCCTTGAGCACGTCGTCGGTGACCTTGTCGAAGCCCACCGTCACCAGCACCCGGTAATCCGGATTGGCCGCGCGCTCGTCATCGCGGCCCTGCGCGATGAAACCGTCGTTGATGGTGTCGTGTTCCTTGCTCGCGTTGTACTGGATCACCCCGTAGGCGACGTGGTGGTTGGTCAGCAGCAGGCCGTCGCCGGAGACGAACGAACCGGTGCCGCCGCCCACCCGCACCACCGCGCTCAGCGGCGGCGCGGTGACGTCGGCCAGCTCCTTCGGGTCACCCTTGAAACCGGCCTCCTTCAGCGTCTTCGCCAGTTCAGGCAGCTGCGTGGGCATCCACATGCCCTCGTTGGCGTTGGCGGCGGCAGCCAGGCTCATGCCCAGCGCCATGGCGGCGGCAAGCGGTGTGCGCTTCATTCGGAACTCCAGCGGATTGCAGAACAGGCGCCGACAGTAGCCGCGCCCCGGTAGGTGGGCAACCGCCAACGGTCACGATGCCGCTATCCTGCGCGGATGCGCCTCCTCCCTGTTTCCCTCGTACTGGCGTGCATGCTGCTCGGAGCCTGTTCCGGCGACGAGCGCACTGCTTCCTCCCCGGTCGCCGCCCCGGCTCTGCGACTGCGGGCCGAACCGTGGCTCCTGCCAGCCGATGCGGTCGCCGCGCAGCCGGACCTGGTGGCCGCACCCGACGGCAGCATGCTGCTGTCATGGCTGTCGCCCGATGCAGGCGGGCACCAACTGCGCTATGCGCGCTTTTCCGCCGGTCATTGGCAGCCGGCGCGGCAGATCGCACGTGGCGACGACTGGTTCGTGAACTGGGCCGACACGCCGCACCTGGCCGCCAGCGCCGACGGTGCGCTGTGGGCGCAATGGCTGCGCAAATCCGGCAACCCGCATGCCTACGACGTGCAACTGGCGCGCTCGGCCGATGGCCGGCAGTGGTCGGCGCCGGTCACCGTGCACGACGACGGCACCGCCACCGAGCACGGCTTCGTCTCGCTGTGGCCGCAGGGCACCGACGGCATCGGCATCGCCTGGCTGGACGGGCGCCATACCGCCGGCGGCGCCGACCACGCCAAACACGGTGGCGGTGCGATGACCCTGCGCAGCGCGCGCTTCGACGCCCTGCTGCGCAGGCACGACGAGCAGGAACTGGACGCGATGACCTGCGACTGCTGCCAGACCGGCGCCAGCGTGGCGGGCAACGCCACGCTGCTTGTATATCGCGGCCGCGATGCGGGCGAGGTCCGCGACATCCATCTTCGCCGCCGCACCACCGGCGGCTGGCAGCCGGCGCAGCGCGTGCATGCCGACAACTGGGTCATGCCGGCCTGCCCGGTGAACGGCCCGGCGGTGGCCGCGCACGGCGACGACGCCTGGGTGGCCTGGTACACCGCACCGCAGGGCGAGCCGCTGCTGCGGGTTGCCCACAGCGGCGATGGCGGCGCCAACTTCGGCACGCCGCGGGAGGTGGACCGTGGCATCGAGGTACAGGGCCGGGTGCAGGTGGCCGCCGATGCCGGCGGCCTCTGGCTGGCGTGGCTGCGCGAGGACGGCCGTTCGCAATCGCTGTGGCTTGCCCGCTACGGCCCCACGCTGGAACACGAATTCGGCCGCCTGCAGGTGGCGACGCTGCTGGGGCGCGGGCGCGGCACCGGCTTCCCGCGCCTGCTCGCCGACCACGGGCGCGCGCGCCTGGTGTGGACCGATGTGGCCGACGGCCAACCGCTGCTGCGTGGCGCGGTCGTCTCGGCGCTGCCGGCCGAGGGTGCCCGGTAGGCCGCGACCGGGTGCGCGACGGGGCATGCCCGCTCCGCAAAAGCATGTCCACGATCCTGCTGCACCCAGCCCATGGCTGCGTGCGGCGGCCCTGCAACACGGCAGCGCGCCTGCAGGAGCGCCAGACCCGGCACGGACCACCGCTCCCGGCGGCGGTGGCAACCTTCCGCTCGCCGGATCGATTCGCCGGCGCCGTGCCCGCTACTTTTCCTTGCGCCAGTTCACCGAACCGCGGTTCTCCACGGTGCTGGATTCCACTTCGATGTCGAAACCGCGGCGCAGCAGGTATTTCAGCGTGAGCACCGAACCGCTGCCGATCAGCGATACGCCGTAGCCGACGTAGAGCTTGGGAGTGATGAACTTGCCCACGCCGAGTACCGCGCCGCCCAGCGCGCGCGACTGGCTGACGCCGGCGTCGTCCAGGCCGAGCTTGGCGCCGACCTGCGCGGCGAGCAGGCCGCTGCCGGCCGACAGCGCCGCCGAGGCGGCGTTGACCTGCTGCGCCTGGTCGCTGCTGGCCATGCTCAGGCTGCGGCCGAGCACGAGGTAGGACAGCGCCTCGGACTGCGACATCGCCGGATCCGACCACACGTCCACGCGCGGCTGCTGCGCGCGGCCGGTGACGACGATGCCGGCGGTGACCTCGCCGATGCCGCGCTGGGCGCGGATGTTGATGCGCGGGTCGGAGACGATGCCGTGGTTCCACAGCAGCTGGCCCTGGGTGATGGTCAGGTCCTGGCCGTAGGCCTTGTAGCGGCCGCTGACCTCCAGCCCGCCGTTGGCGGTCATTTCGCGGCCCGGACGCGCGCGCACCTGCATCTTGCCGGTCAGCGCGCCCTTCAGGCCGAAGCCGCTCATCTTCACCTTGTCGCCGAGGCTGACCGCCAGATCCATGTCCAGCGGCGAGGAGCGCGACTCCTCCGGATCGACCGGATCGAGCACCACCACGTCTTCGGATACCGAGGTACCGCGGTCCAGGCGCTCCAGGTCGATCGCCGCCTCGGGCACGTGCACGCTGCCGCGTAGTTCCATGGCGGTGCCAGCCAGGGTGAAGTCGAGATCGGGATTGGCCACCACGCGCAGTTCGCTGGTGTTGGAGACCAGCACCTTGTCGCCGCCGATGTGCAGCTGCAGCGGCTGCGCGTCGCCGAACCAGGACAGCCCGCCCTGCACCTTCAGCGCGCCTTCGCCGCCGGTCTTCACCTCCGCGGCGATGCGCGCCGAGCCGTCGGGCTGGGCGGTGAAGCTGCCCTTGCCTTCGCTCAGGGTCAGGCCGAGCGCAGGGAACTCGCCGGCGAAATCGCTCAGCTTCGCCTCGCCGCCCAGCGAGGGCTGCGCAAGCGTGCCGCGCAGGCTGACGTGGCCTTCGACCAGTCCCTTGGGCCGCACCAGGTCGGGCGAGAACAGCTCCATCCAGTACAGCCGCGACATGTTCAGGTACAGCTCGCCGTTCAATGCCGCGTTCGGCTCCCAGCCGGTGCGCACCCGGGCATCGACGAAGCCGTCGCCCTGGAAGCCGACGCCGAGGTAGCCGTTGATGCCGCCCGGCTGCATGTCCACGTTGATGGAGAAGTGGTCGTAGCGCATCAGCTCGCCGCGGGCGTTGTCGCCCAGGCGGATGCCGCCCTCAGCCGAAGCGACCTTGAAACTGCCCTCCCAGGCCTTGCCGCGCGGGCGCAGCTGGCCGTCCAGGGTGAGTTCGCCGCGCAGGTACATGCGCCGGCCGGCGTTCGGCGGCAGCCATGGCTGCACCAGCGCCAGCGGCAATGCGTCGCCACGCAGGCGCACGCCTTCGCGCGGCCACTCCGCACCGGCGCACAGCGCACCACCGGTTTCCGAGCCGAGGCAGGTATCGCCGAGGGTGAAGTTGCTGCCCTGCACGGCGAACGCCGCCGGTTGCCGCAGCTGCCACGGCGCGCCCTTGACCGGCGCCACCCGCAGCGTCGCCAGTTCGCCGCGCCACGCCTGCCCGGCCTGGCGCACGCTGCCGGACAGCGCCAGCGCGCCAAGGTCGTTGCGGGCGTCCGCGTCCAGATGCAGGTCCTGCAGGCTGCCGCGCGCGTCGATGCGCAGGCGGTCGAGCAGCATGCCCACCTGCACCGCGCTGGCCTGCACCTGCAGCGCGCCGTCGTCGCCGCGCCACGGCAGGCGGCCGGTGATGCCGACCTGCCCCGCCTTCCAGTCGTCCCATTGCAGGCCGTCGCCGCGCAGGTCGGCGCTGATGTCCGGCTGCGCCGGCGTGCCACGCACCTGCACGCTGCCGGCCAGGCTGCCGCTGGCGCCGGGCAGCAGGTCGGACAGGTGCAGCGGCTGCAGCTTCGCGTCCACGTCCAGGCGGTCGCCGACCTTGCCCTTGGCCTCGATATGGCTGTCGCCCAGCACCAGGCGCACGTCGCCCTCGCCCTGGGTGCCCTGCAGGGCCACCTTGGCGCGCGCATCGACGCTGCGCCCGCGCAGGCGGCCGTGCAGCTGCGGTACGTCGAGGGTGGCTTCCACGCGCAGGTCGTCGGTACCGGCGGGCGGCGGCAGCTGCTTGCCGGTGGAGGCCAGCGTGCCGGACAGGTTGCCTTCCCAGCCCGGCAGGAAATAACCCGGATCGAAGCTGGCCAAGCGGGCGTCCACGTCCCACGACAACACCGGTTCCCACGCCGCCGATCCGGTGAGATCGAGCGAACCGCCCGGCGTCGTCGCCTTGAGCTTCTCGATGCGGGCCTGCTGGTCGCTGCCGCGCACGTCGAAATCGAGGCTGGCGTCCTGCGCCTCGCGGGCGACGTCCGCCTTGCCGATCGCCGCCCAGTTCTTGAGGTTGCCGGCCACGCCCAGGCGCGCCTCCTTCAGGTGCATCGGCACCGGCGCGGTGTGCGGTGCCGCCGGATCGGGTGCGGGCGTCCAGGTCAGCTGGTTGGCCACCACCGCGAAGCGGAAACCGGGATTCTGCGCATCGCTGAAATCGGCGCTGCCCTGCAGGCGCACGCTGCCGCCGAAGGCCTCGGCCACCAAGGGCGAAACAGTCAGCACCTGGTTGTCGATGCCGATATTGGACGGCGCCAGCACCAGTTCCTGGTCGCCCTGGCGCACGCGGCCGCGCAGCTGCGCGTTGCCGCCGCGGCCGCGGGCGGTGAAATCCAGCGCCAGCGGCGCGGGCGCCTGCGCCAGGTACTGCGCGGGCACGAGCTGGCCGAGGTCCAGTTCCTCGCTGCGCGCGGACACGTTCCATACCGGGTCGATGCGGCCGTCCAGCACCAGTCTGGCCTGCAGCGGCTGCGGCGCATGGCCGGCCAGCGCGACCTCCATGTGCGCCAGGTCGCCACGCGCGACCAGCCCCAGGCGCGCGCGCGGCTGGCCCGGCCGCGCCGGCATCAACGCGCGCACGGTGAGGTCGGTGCGGTAATCGCGGCGCGGCAGGTAGTGGCCGTCGATGCGGAAGTCGCCCAGGTTGCTGGCGACCTTGAGCTGGGTGGCGCGGAACTCGCCGTCGGCGGCCTCGATGCCGCCGCGGAGGCGGGCGATGTCGATCGGCGGCGCGTCCTGCTGGACGATGCGCAGGCCATCGATTTCGATGGTGTCGGCCTGCAGCGCCAGCGGCAGCTCGATGGCCGGCAGCACGTCGGGCCAGCGCGGCAGTTCGAACGGCTTGTCTTCCGACGGCCCCAGTTCCAGCTGCGCGTCGCGGATCCGCAACAGGTCCAGGCGCAGCTTGCGCCCCAGCAGCGGACGGATGTCCGGGTCCAGATAGGCCTGCGCGGCGCTGAAGTGGATGTCCTCGTAGCGGAAATCCAGGTCGTGCAGCACCAGCGGCCCGGCCAGCGGACCTTCGGCCTTGCTCCAGGTGAGCGACGAGTTGGCCGGCAACCGCGCCACCACCTGCGCCAGCAGCACGTCGCGCCCGGCCACGGTCTGCAGCAGCCAGTACAGCGCCAGCACGGCCAGCACCACGAGCGCGCCGATGCCGATGCCGCTGCGGATCGCCAGCGTGCGCATCCGCGCCCGGCGCCGCGCGCGCAGTTCGGCGATGCGCGCTTCGCGCTCCTCGGGGGTCATGTCGCCGGAGGCGGCGGGATCGGGGCGGCGGCTCACAGGTCGGCTCCGATGTTCAGGTACAGCTGGAACTGCGAATCGGGGTGGTTCAGGCCATGGGCGATGTCGATGCGCACCGGTCCCACCGGCGATTTCCAGCGCACGCCGAAGCCGACGCCGGTATGCAGGTCGATGGTGTTGTCGAAGGCGCTGCCGGTGTCCACGAACACCGCCGCGCCCCACGGGCCGCCGCCGAAGTAATGCTCGTACTCGGCCGAGCCGACCACCAGGTGCTTGGCGCCGAGCGCGTACTTGTCCGGGGCCGGCGTGCGCGGCCCGACCTCGCGCCAGGCATAGCCGCGGATCGAGCGGTCGCCACCGGCGAAATAGCGCAGGCTCGGCGGCATCGCCACCAGGTCGCTGGTCCAGGTGGTGCCGGCCTGGCCGCGCAGGATCAGGCGGTCGCTGTCGCCGAGCGGCATGTACCAGCGCAGCGTGGCATCGGCCTGGACGAAGCTGGTGTCCGAACCGGCGCCCTCGATGCCGCCGCGCAGCGTGGCATTGCCGCTGAAGCCGCGGCGCGGGAAGGCCTTGTCGTCCACGTCCACGTAGTCGGCGGTCAGCTGCGGATATACCAGCGTCGAGTACTGGTAGACCGCGTTGGTGAACTGGTCGCCGGAACTGTAGCGCCAGCGCTCGCGCAGCGCGTTGACCGAAGCGATGGCGGTCCAGTGCTCGTTGATCTCGCCGCTGCGGCTGGCGATGAGCTTGAAGTTGCGCATGTCGATGTAGCGCGTCTGCTCGTCATAGGCGCTGACGGCGAAGGTGTACCAGCCGTCGAGCCAGCGGAACGCGGGTATCCGGTAGCTGGTGATCAGGCTCTTGCGCTTCTGCGCATAGTCCAGCTGCGTGTTGAGCTTGTGGCCGCGGCTGTTGACGTAGCGCCGTTCCACGCCGCCGCGCACACCCGGCCCGCTTTCACTGCCGTAGCTCAGGCCGGCGGTGTAGACGGTGCGCTTGGCCAGGGTGAGGTTCACGTCCACCGGTACCTCGCCGTCGCCATAGGCATCGTCCGGGTGCGGCTGGATGTCGATGGTGCTGAAGTAGTCCAGCTTGGTCAGCGATTCGCGCAGGCGGTCGAGCTTGCCTTCATGCCAGTAGCTGCCCTCTTCCCAGTACACCAGCGGGTCGAACAGCCCCGGGCGGAAATAGTCCTGGTTGAAGCTGATGCGGCCCATGTTGTAGCGGCGGCCGCTGTCCCAGCTCAGGAAGATGTCGGCCGCGTTCTCGGCGCGGGTGATCTCGACCTTGCGCTGGGTGAAGTCCGAGTCGAAGTAGCCACGCTCGGACAGGCGCCGGGTGACGACGACCTTGCTGGCCTCGTAGGTGCTGTGGTCGAACGGTTCGCCCTCGCGCGGCTCGAAATCCTCCAGGTCCTGCTGCAGGTAGCGGTCACGCGCGGCCGGGCCGGTGATGACCACCTCCGAATGGCGCACCCGCACCGGTTCGCCCTTCTCCACCTGGATCACCACCCGCACCGTATCGCCCTCGCGCGGCGCTTCCACGGTGATGGTCGGGTTGTAGTAGCCGAACGGCTCCAGCGCCTGCCGGGTCTGCCGCTCGGCCTGCGACAGCAGGTACTCCAGGCGCGATTCGCCCTGCACCTTGCCGATGGTGTCGTACAGCGACAGCGAAACCTCGATGTTCTCGATGATGGCCGCATCGTCGCCCTTGTCCAGGCCCTTGATCTGCACCTTTTCGATGGTGCCGCGGGCATGGGCGGAGAAGGCTGCCAGCAGGGCAACGGAAAGGAAGGGGCGCAGGATTCGGGCAGGCAGCATGCGGGCAGCATACCGGGCCGAACGTGACCGGCAAAATCGCGGCATGGCTGGCAAATCCGGCGTGAAACCAGCGTAAAGAGCACAAAAAGAAGGTCCGCCGGGGCGGACCTTCCAGAACGCGACCGCACCGGCCGACAACGATCAGCCGGACAGATGCTCGATGGCGGCGACGCTGCCCAGGCGGTCGCCCAGGGTGCGCAGCAGGGCGAGGCGGTTGCCGCGCAGCGCCGGGTCTTCGGCATTGACCATGACCCCGTCGAAGAACGCGTCGACCTGCGGACGCAGGCGGGCGAGCCGGCCGAGCACGCTGACGTAGTCCTTCTGGGCCAGTGCCGCGCCGGTGTCGTCGATGGCCGCGGCCACCGCTTCGGCCAGTTCGCTCTCGGCCGGTTCGCGCAGCAGCGCCGGATCGATGCTGCCCGGGATGTCGCCCTCGGCCTTGCGCAGGATGTTGCGGATGCGCTTGTTGGCGGCAGCCAGTGCTTCGGCTTCCGGCAGCTGGGCGAAGGTGCCGATGGCGTCGATGCGGCGGTCGAAGTCGTACAGCGAGGCCGGCTTCAGTTCGGCCACGGCGTTGAAGTGGGTGGCCGGTACGCCCTTGTCGGCGTAGTAGCCCTTCAGGCGGTCGATGATGAAGTCGTACAGCTCGGATATCACCGGCACCGTATCCAACACATGCAGATCATGGCCTTGCTGCGCAACAAACCGGCCCAACTGTTCGAGCACGAACGCATTGCCGGTCGATGCGGAGGCATCGGCCAGCAAATTTCCGAAATGCGCCTTGAGCTTCTCCGCATCCTTGGGACTTGCGGACGCAACTGCCAGAAACGCCTGGGATGCCGCAGCGGAAAGCAGGGTTTTCAGGTCCAGATCAAACCCGGATTCGATGACCGTCCGCGCCAGGCCCAGCGCATTGCGCCGCAGCGCGAACGGGTCCTTGTTGCCGGTCGGCTTCAGGCCCGCGGCGAAACCGCCGGCCAGCGTGTCCAGGCGCTCGGCGATCGCCAGCACCTTGCCCAGCGGCGACAGCGCGATGTCGTCGGCCGCGAAGCGCGGCTGGTAAGCCTCGTCGATGGCCAGCGCCACGGCGGGCGACTCGCCGCCGGCCACGGCGTAGTGGCGGCCGGCGATGCCCTGCAGTTCCGGGAACTCGCCCACCATGCGCGACTGCAGGTCGTTCTTGGCCAGCTCGGCGGCACGCCTGGCCTGCACCGGGTCGGCGCCCACCTGCGGCGCGATGACCTGCGCCAGCGCGCTCACGCGCTCCACCTTGTCGGCCACGCTGCCGAGCTTGGCCTGGTAGGTGACGGTCTTCAGTCCGTCGCCCATCGCCGCCAGGCCCTGCTTGAGGTCCTCGTCGAAGAAGAACTTGGCATCGGAGAAGCGCGGGCGGATCACCCGCTCGTAGCCCTTGGAAACCTCGGCCACGTCCTTCGATTCGATGTTGGCGATGCCGATGAACTTTTCGGTCAGCTTGCCCGCGGCATCCAGCACCGGGAAGAACTTCTGGTTGATCTCCATCGTCTCGATCAGCGCTTCCTGCGGCACCGCCAGGAATTCGCGCTCGAAACCGCACAGCACCGCCGACGGCCATTCGACCAGGTTGACCACCTGTTCCAGGTTGTCGTCGGTGATGCGCGCCACGCCGCCGGCCTGCGCGGCGGCGGCGTTGACCTCGTGCACGATGCGCTCGCGGCGCGCGTCGGCGTCGACCAGCACGTTGGCGGCCTTCAGCGATTCGACGTAGTCGGACGGGTGGCTCAGCCACACCTGCTTGTCGGCCATGAAGCGATGGCCGCGGCTGAAACGGTCGGACTTCAGGCCGAGCAGTTCGGCGTCGACCACGTCGTTGCCGTGCAGCAGCACCAGCCAGTGCACCGGCCGGGCGAAGGCGTACTCATGCGCGCCCCAGCGCATCGGCTTGGGGATCGGCATCGCGGCGATGGCCTCGCGCACGATCTCCGGCAGCAGCGTGGCGGTCTTCGCGCCCGGGGTCACCGAACGCAGCACGAAGCGCTCGCCCTTGGCATCGGTGGTGCGCTCCAGCGCGGTCCAGTCGATGCCGGCCTTGGCGGCGAAACCCTGCAGCGCCTTGGTCGGTTCGCCGTTGGCGTCCAGCGCGATGTTCAGGTACGGCCCGAACACCTCCGAGTGCTGCTCGGGCTGTTCGGTTTCCACGCCCGGCAGCAGCACCGCGAGGCGGCGCGGGGTGGACAGCGGCTTGGCGTCGTCGCGCTCGAAGGCGATGCCGCGCCTGGCCAGCCCGTCGATCACGCCATCGAAGAACGCCTGCGCCAGGCCCGGCAGCGCCTTGACCGGCAGCTCTTCCACGCCCAGTTCGATCAGCAGCGGCTGCATGCTCATGCCTGCACCTCCCTGGCGGCCACGGCTTCGAGGCGCTTGGCCTCGTACAGCTTGGCCACGGCCATCGCCAGCGTGCGCACGCGCAGGATGTAGCGCTGGCGCTCGGTCACCGAGATGGCGCGGCGCGCGTCGAGCAGGTTGAACGAGTGCGATGCCTTGCAGACCTGTTCATAGGCCGGCAGCGGCAGGCCGGCTTCCACCAGCTTCTGCGCTTCGGCCTCGCAGGCATCGAAGCGGTGGAACATTTCGGCCACGTCGGCATGCTCGAAGTTGTAGGTGCTCTGCTCCACCTCGTTCTGGTGGTAGACGTCGCCGTAGGTGACCGGGGTGCCGTCCGGGCCGTAGGTCCAGATCAGGTCATAGACGTTGTCGCAGTTCTGCAGGTACATGCACAGCCGCTCCAGGCCGTAGGTGATTTCGCCGAGCACCGGGCGGCATTCCAGGCCGCCGGCCTGCTGGAAGTAGGTGAACTGGGTGACTTCCATGCCGTTGAGCCAGACCTCCCAGCCCAGGCCCCAGGCGCCGAGGGTCGGCGATTCCCAGTTGTCCTCGACGAAGCGCAGGTCGTGCACCAGCGGGTCGATGCCCAGCGCCTTGAGCGAATCCAGGTACAGCTGCTGGATGTTGTCCGGGCTCGGCTTCATCGCCACCTGGTACTGGTAGTAGCGCTGCAGGCGGTTGGGGTTCTCGCCGTAGCGGCCGTCGGTGGGGCGGCGCGAGGGCTGCACGTAGGCGGCATTCCAGCTTTCCGGGCCGATCGAGCGCAGGAAAGTGGCCGGGTGGAAGGTGCCGGCGCCCACTTCCAGGTCCAGCGGCTGGATCAGCACGCAGCCCTGCTTCGCCCAGTAGTCGTTGAGGGTCTGGATCAGGCCCTGGAAAGTGATCGGAACGGTGGGAGTCGCGGACATGCTGCCTGGGCCGTACGGATGGGTGCGCTAGTATAGCGAGCGACCGCGCGGCGGCCGCGCCAGCAAGGAGTTTCAGGTGGAACAGCAGGCCGCGCAGAGCGCTCCGACCCCGCCGCAGCCGGTGGCCATCGCCCCCGGCCGACTGCAGTTTTCCAACATCGCCGCCGCCCTGCTGGGCGACGGCCTGGTGGCCGCGCACGACCAGGAACGCATCCGCTTCTCCGCGCAGGGCGCGCGCAACGCCAGCGAGGTGCACCCGCTGGTGCTGCTGGCCAACCTCAAGCTGGCCGCCGCGGCGCCGGCGTCCGGCGAGCTGGGGCTGGAGCGGCTGACCGAATGGCTGGCCGCCCGCACCGGGATCGGCCACCTGCGCATCGACCCCACCCGGGTGGACGTGGCCAACGCCACCTCCGTGGTCTCGCACGCCTATGCGCGGCGCCACCGCATCCTGCCGCTGGCGATGGACACCGAGCGGGTGCTGGTGGCCACCAGCGAACCGATGGCGCGCGACTGGATACCCGACCTGCAGCACCTGACCCGGCGCCGGGTCGAGATCGTGCTGGTCAACCCGCTGGACCTGCACCGCTATTCGATGGAGTTCTTCGGTGTCACCCGCTCGGTGCGCAATGCCCGCGGCGACGCGCGCGGCGACGGCGGCGGCAGCCTGCCCAGCTTCGAGCAGTTGGTGGAACTGGGCCGCGCCGGCGACGTCAACGCCGACGACCACCACGTGGTCAGCATCGTCGACTGGCTGCTGCAGTACGCCTACGAGCAGCGCGCCAGCGACATCCACCTGGAGCCGCGCCGCGACATGGGCCGGGTGCGGTTCCGCATCGACGGCGTGCTGCACAAGGTGTTCGAGCTTCCACCGACGGTGATGACCGCCGTGGTCAGCCGCATCAAGGTGCTCGGGCGCATGGACCTGGCCGAACGCCGGCGGCCGCAGGACGGCCGCATCAAGACCCGTTCGCCGGGCGGTCGCGAGGTCGAGATGCGCCTGTCGACCATGCCCACCGCGTTCGGCGAGAAGTGCGTGATGCGCATCTTCGACCCGGACGCGGCGTTCAGGAGCATCGAGCAGCTGGGCTTCAGCCCGGAGGAGGCGGCCGGCTGGAACGAACTGGTCGCCCGCCCGCACGGCATCGTGCTGGTCACCGGCCCCACCGGCTCGGGCAAGACCACCACCCTGTACTCCACGCTCAAGCGGCTGGCCACGCCGGACGTGAACGTGTGCACGGTGGAGGACCCGATCGAGATGATCGCGCCGGAGTTCAACCAGATGCAGGTCCAGACCAACATCGACCTGGACTTCGCCAGCGGCGTGCGCACCCTGCTGCGCCAGGATCCGGACATCATCATGATCGGCGAGATCCGTGACCTGGAGACCGCGCACATGGCGGTGCAGGCCTCGCTGACCGGCCACCTGGTGCTGTCCACCCTGCATACCAACGACGCGCCCTCGGCCATCACCCGCCTGCTCGACCTGGGCATCCCGCACTACCTGATCGCCTCCACCGTCAACGGCGTGCTGGCGCAGCGCCTGGTGCGCACCCTGTGCCCGCACTGCAAGCGCGCCGACGTGCTCGACGACGCCGACTGGGCGCCGCTGCGTGATGGCGATGAGGCATTACCTGATGCCATCCACGCCTGTGCGCCGGTCGGCTGCCTGGAGTGCCGGCGCACCGGCTACATGGGCCGGATCGGCCTGTATGAGCTGCTGCCATTGGGTCCGCGGCTGCGCGCACTGATCGCGCGTGACATGGACCTGGCCGGTTTCAGCCGCGCAGCGCGCGCCGGGGGACTACGCACGCTGCGCCGCACCGGGCTTGAAAAGGTGGCGCAGGGGCTGACTACAATCGAGGAAGTCCTGTCGGTCCTGCCCCCAGCGGAATGAAGTCCTCGCCGTTCCTCATCATCGAAACCGGGCAACCGTTCCCGACCCTGCGCCGCTACGGCCGCTTCCCGCACTGGATCCGCGTCGCCGCGGGGCTGGAGGAAGCGCAGACCGTGGTGGTCGATGTCGAGCACGGCGAACGCCTGCCCGATCGCCATGGCTTCGCCGCCACCATCGTCACCGGTTCGGCCGCCTTCGTCACCGACCGCGCCGAGTGGAGCGAGCGCAGCGCCGACTGGCTGCGCGAAGCCGCCCACGGCGGCATGCCGCTGCTGGGCATCTGCTACGGCCACCAGCTGCTGGCGCACGCCCTGGGCGGGCAGGTGGACTACAACCCGGCCGGGCGCGAATCGGGCACCATCCGCCTGGAACTGGACCCCGCCGCCGCCGGCGATCCGCTGTTCGCCGGCCTGCCCACCAGCTTCGCGGCGCAGGCCACCCACCTGCAGACGGTGCTGCGCGCCCCCGACGGCGCCACCGTGCTGGCGCGCTCGGCGCAGGACGGCTGCCATGCCTTCCGCTGGGGCGACAACGCCTGGGGCCTGCAGTTCCACCCTGAGTTCGCCACCCACCACATGCGCGGCTACGTGCGGGCGCGCGCCGACTGCATCGCCCGCCACGGCGGCTGCGCGCGCACCGTGTCGCGCCAGGTCAGCGCCGCGCCGCAGGCCCGCCAGCTGCTGCGCCGCTTCGTGCGCCACGCCCGCGCGATGTAGCGCCGGGCCCTGCCGGGCGCCCCCCGCGCCGGCCGCCTCGCGGCAGCCGGCATTGCGATGGAATGCACGGTCCCGCGGCGCGACTCGCCCGTCACCCGGGTTCCGGCGATAATCCGCCCACGCCGGCAGCCTGCCGGCGCTCCCCCTTCTCGGAACTGCAATGGGCGATATTCGCAAGGTGCCGGCCTCCGCCGGCGCGGAATGGCTGCTGGCCGGCTTCGGCCTGCTCAAGCGCGCGCCGCTGGCGCTGGGTTCGCTGGGCATCCTGTGGGGCGTAGGCACCTCGCTGGTGCTGTCGCTGTCGCTGCTGGTGCCGGCGCTGGGCACGCTGGTGCAGCTCCTGCTGCTGCTGGCCGGGCCGCTGTTCATGGGCGGCCTGCTGTGGGCCGTGCGCGAAGTCGACCAGGACCGCCAGGCGCGTCCTTCGCACCTGCTCGAAGGCGTGCGCGAAGGCCGCGCGCCGCACCTGCTGGTGGCGCTGCTGCCGCAGCTGGTGGCCGCGTTGCTGCTGGGCACGCTGCTGCTGGTGCTGGTCGGCACCGACGGCCTGCAGCGCCTGTCCGAAGTGATGCTGCGGATCAACGAACTGAGCCAGTCCGGCGCGCAGCCTGACCCTGGGCAGATCGAGGCGCTGGTGGCGACGCTGCCGGCCGGCCGCATCCTGCTGTGGCTGCTGCTGATGCTGGCCGCCTTCGCCGCGCTGACCCTGGCGCTGTTCGTGATGCCGCCGCAGGTGATGTTCCAGCGCATCGGCGGCTGGCACGCGCTGCGCCGCAGCCTGCGTTCGAGCCTGCGCAACCTGCCGGCGATGCTGGTGTTCTTCGTGCTGGCCTTCATCGCCATCTTCGCGATCTATTTCGCGGTGATGATCCTGGCGGTGATCGTCGGCCTGGTCGCCGGCCAGACCGTGGCCATGGCGGTGGCGCAGCTGCTGCTGATGGCGGTGCTGATGCCGGTGTTCGCCGGCGCGGTGTACGCAGCCTGGAAGCAGATGCTCGGCCCGGCCGGCGCGGTGCCGCCGCCGGCCGCCGGCGGCCACGTGCTGGAAGCCTGACCGGCTTCCAGCCGCCGCGGTTCAGCGCTCGCGGGCGCGCTTGACCAGGTACATCGCCTGGTCGGCGGCATGCAGCAGCATCCCCACCTCCGCGCCATCGGCCGGATAGGTCGCCAGGCCGATGCTGGCGGCGATGGCCAGACTCACTTCGCCGTCGTCGCCTGCATGGGCCATCGGCGCCTGCAGGCAGAGCCGCACGTCCTCCAGCCGGCGCCTGGCCGCGTCCACGTCCTCCAGGTCCTCCAGCACCAGCGCGAACTCGTCGCCGCCCAGCCGCGCGACGGTGTCGTTCTCGCGCAGCGAACCGCGCAGCCGGCGCGCCAGTTCCATCAGCAGGGCATCGCCCGCGGCATGGCCCCAGGTATCGTTCACGCCCTTGAACCCGTCCACGTCGACGTAGACCAGGGCGAACATGCCCTCGTTGCGCACCGCGCGATGGTGCGCGTTCTCCAGGCGGTCCATGAACAGCGCGCGGTTGGGCAGGCCGGTGAGCATGTCGTGCATGGCCAGGTGGCGCATTTCCTGCTCCATCTGCCGACGCTGCTCGACCTCGAGCTCGAGCTGGCGGTTGCGCTCGGACAGCTCGCGCAGCGCGTCGCGCAGGGCCACCCGGTGCCGGTACAGCTCCAGGAACACCTGCACCTTGGACAGCAGGATGGTCGCGTCCAGCGGCTTGGCCATGTAGTCCACCGCGCCGAAGCCATAGCCCTTCAGCCGGTGCACGTCGTCGGCGTAGGTCGCGGTGACGAAGATGATCGGCGTCTGCCGCGTGCCTTCTTCCTGCGACAGGATCTCCGCCACCTCGAAGCCGTTGATGTCGGGCATGTACACGTCCAGCAGGACCAGGGCGAACTCCGAGTCCAGCGTGGCCTTGAGCGCGTCGTTGCCGGACGCGGCCTCGACCACCTCGACGTCGAGTTTGGCCAGCACCCGGCGGATCACCAGCAGGTTGGCGGGGTTGTCGTCGACCGCCAGGATCTTCGGGCGCTGCAGGGCAGCCGGCTTGGTCATGGGCATAGCGTTTCCAGCAAGGGGGGAATGTCGGCCAGCGGCAGGCAATGGTCGGCGCCGGCCAGTTCGAGCGCGGCCGCGGGCATGATCGGGACCTGCGCCGTACGCGGATCTTCCACGATTACGCGGCCACCGAGCGCGCGTATCCGCCGACAGCCATGCGCGCCGTCGGCGTTGGCGCCGGTGAGCAGCACCGCGAGCAGGCGTTCGCGCCAGGCCTCGGCCGCCGACTCGAACAGCACGTCGATCGAGGGACGCGAGAACGCGACGCGCGGATCGACGCTCAACGCGAAGCGACCGTCGTGTTCGACCAGCAGGTGATAGCCGGACGGCGCCACGTACACCTGCCCGGGCTGCGGCAGCTGCCGCTCCTCTGCCTCGCGCACCGGCAGGCCGCTGCGCCCGGCCAGCAGCTCGCAGAACAGCCGCATGTCCTCCGAACCGCTGTGGCAGACCAGCACCACCGGCACCGGCAGCGGCCGCGACAGGCCGCCGAGCAGCAGGTGCAGCGCCGCCAGCCCGCCAGCCGAACAACCGACCACGACCGCCAGCGGCGACGGTTGCGCGCTCACGTCGCCGCTCCCGTGTTGCGGTACAGGCGCAGCTCGGCATCGAGCGGCGCGAAGTCGCGGGCACTGGGCGCAAAGCGGATCGATTCGCGGTTGCCCAGGCACAGGAAGCCGCCGCGCGAGAGGCTGTCGCGGAACAGGCCGAGCACCCGGTCCTGCAGCGCGTCGGAGAAATAGATCAGCACGTTGCGGCACAGGACCAACTGCGCCTCGCAGAACACCCCGTCGCAGACCAGGTTGTGGTTGGCGAAGGTCACCCGCTCCTTCAGCCGCTCGTCCAGCTTCATGAAGTCGTAGCGGGCGTGGTAGTAGTCCGACAGCGTGTGTCGGCCGCCGGCGGCCAGGTAGTTTTCCGAGTACAGGCGCGCGTCGCGGATCGGGAAGATGCCTTCCTGCGCGCGCGCCAGCGCCTCGTCGCTGAAGTCGGTGGCGTAGATCTGGCAGCGTTCGTACAGGCCGGCTTCCTTGAGCAGGATCGCCAGCGAATAGACCTCCTGCCCGTGCGCGCAGCCGGCCTGCCAGATGTTGATGTGCGGGTAGGACGCCAGCACCGGGAACACCTCGTCGCGCAGCTTCCGGAACACCGCCGGGTTGCGGAACATCTCCGACACCGGCACCGACAGCCGCGCGATCACCTGCGGCACCATCGCGTCGTCGCGCAGCACGCGCGCGGTCAGCTCGCCGACGTGCGCCACGCCCAGCGCCTGCACCAGCTGCAGCACGCGCCGCTTCAGCGAGGACGGCGCGTACCCGCTGAAATCGTAGCCGTGACGCCGCGCCATCGCCTGGACGAAGGCGTCCACCTCGATATCGTCGATGTCCTCGCGGCCGGCGCCTATTTCTGCAGCCATACGCGGATCATCGACAACAGCTTGTCCAGGTCCACCGGCTTGGTCAGGTAATCGTTGGCGCCGGCTTCCAGGCATTTGTCGCGGTCGCCGTGCATGGCCTTGGCGGTCACCGCGATGATCGGCAGCTCGGCCCACTGCGGCTGGCGGCGGATCTCGCGGGTGGTCTCGTAGCCATCCATGCCGGGCATCATGATGTCCATCAGCACCAGCTCGATGTCGCCGTTCTCCTGCAGCTGCTGCAGCGCCTTGTAGCCGTCCTGGGCCAGGACCACGTTCATGCCGCGCGCGCGCAGCGACTTGGACAGCGCGAACAGGTTGCGCATGTCGTCGTCGACCAGCAGCAGCTTGCGCCCGCCCAGCTGGGTGTCGTCCGACGGCGTGGCGTTGGCGCCGCGCGACCCGATGCTGTGCAGGAACAGGCTGACCTCGTCGAGCAGGCGCTCGGGCGAGCGCTTGCCCTTGATCACGATGCTGTCGGTGTACTGGCGCAGCTTCAGGCTTTCCTCGCGGCTGAGCTCCTGCGCCGAATAGATCACCACCGGCGGCACCGCCACCAGGTTGACCGCCCGCTCCAGGAACTCGATGCCGGAAATGCCGCCCAGGTTCAGGTCCAGCACGATGCAGTCGTAGCTGTGGGTGGCGATGCGCTCCAGCGCTTCCTCGCCCGAAGCGACCTGGTCGATCTCGACGTTGTCGGCCTGCAGCAGGCGGGTCAGCGCCAGCCGCGAATCGTCGTCGTCGTCCACCAGCAGCAGCTTGCGCACGATCTTGCCGGCGACCTCCAGCAGGTGGTCGAACGCGGCGATCAGCGCCTTGCGGTCCACCGGCTTGGTCAGGTAACCAACCGCGCCCAGCGCCACGCCCTTGGCGGCTTCGTCGACGGCGGAAATGAAGTGCACCGGGATCGCCGCGGTCACCGGGTCGTGCTTGAGGTGCTGCATCACCGACCAGCCATCCATGCCCGGCAGCATCACGTCGAGCAGGATGCCGGTGGGGCGGTAGCGACGCGCCAGCTCCAGGCCGCTCTCGCCGTCGGCCGCGGCCAGCGCGCGGTGGCCCTTGCGCCGGATCAGGTCGACCAGGATGCGGGCGAACGCGGGATCGTCCTCGATGGTGAGGATGACCGTGTCGCCGGCGGCGATGGCGTGGCGGTCGTCGGGTATCCAGTCGATCAGCGGTGCGGCGACCGTACGCGCCGGCTGCTGCGCCGGCGGCCGTTTCGCCTGCACCGCGTCCGGCACCTCGGCGGCGGCGCCGGACGGCAACGCCAGCAGCGGCAGCACCAGCGCGAAGCTGCTGCCCTTGCCCTGCTCGCTGTCCACCACCAGGTGGCCATCGAGCAGCTGCGCCAGGCGGCGCGCGATGGCCAGGCCCAGTCCGCTGCCGCCGTAATGGCGGCTGGTGCTGGAATCGACCTGCTCGAACGCCTCGAAGATCGAATCCAGGCGCTCGGCGGGAATGCCGATGCCGGTGTCCTGCACCGCCAGCGCCACGTGGGCACGACCGGCCGGTGCGCCGATGCGGCCCAGCAGCGCGTCGTCGGCCATGGACAGGCGCAGGGTGACCTTGCCCTCGCGGGTGAACTTGAAGGCATTGCCGAGCAGGTTGTTGAGGATCTGCTGCAGCTTGGAGCGGTCGGTCACCAGCGCATCGGGCACCTGCGGATCCAGGTCGATGGCGAATTCCAGCCGGCTCTCCACCGCCATGTGGCGGAAGTGGCGCGTCACCTCGCGGGTGATCGATTCCACCTTCACTTCTTCGCGGTGGATGTCCATCTTGCCCGCCTCGATCTTGGACAGGTCGAGGATGTCGTTGATCAGGCGCAGCAGGTTGGAGCCGGAATCGTGGATCACCGCCGCCGCTTCCACCTCCTCGGCGTCGAGATGGCCGCTTTCGTTCTCGGCCAGCTCCTTGGACAGGATCAGCAGGCTGTTGAGCGGGGTGCGCAGCTCGTGCGACATGTTGGCCAGGAAATCGGTCTTGTACTGGCTGGCGCGCGCCAGTTCCTGCGCCTTGAACTCGGTGTCGCGCTGCAGCACCTGCAGCACGTCCTTCTGCTCGTTGAGCACCTCGGTCTTCTGCCGCAGCTCCTCGTTGGAGGCCTGCAGTTCCTCGGCCTGCACCCGCAGTTCCTCCTCCGAGGCGGACAGGCGCTGGGCCTGCTCCTCCAGTTCGACCGTCTTGCCCTGCAGTTCCTCGTTGGTGGCGCGCAGCTCCTCTTCCTGCGCCTGCAGCGCCACCTGGGAGCGCTGCAGCTCCTCGGCCTGGGCCTGGGTGCGCTCCAGCAGCAGCTGGGTCTCCTCGGCGCGGCGGATGTTGTCCAGGCCCAGCGCTACGGTCGGCAGCACGGCGTCGATGAAGGCTTCCTGGGTCGGGGTGAAATGCTGGAACGCGCCGAATTCGAACACGCCCAGCAGGCGTTCCTTCAGCAGCAGCGGCACCGCGACCAGGTGCCGCGGCGGCGCCTCGCCCAGCGCCGAATGGATGCCGAAGAACTCGTCGGGCACCTGCTGCACGCCGATGCGCTTGCGCTCCAGCGCGGCCTGTCCGATCAGGCCGTCGCCCAGGCCGTAGCGCAGGCCCAGGTGCTTGCGCCGCTGGAACCCGTAGCTGCCCTGCAGGCGCAGTTCGCCGGCCTCCTCGTCCCACAGGAACAGCACGCCGATGCCGGCGCCGATGCGCGGCGCGATCTCCGACACCAGTGCCTGCGCGTAGTCGCCGGGCGTCTGCGCCGGCTGCAGCGCGGCGCCCACCTCGCCCACGCTGAGCTTGATCCAGTTGGCCTCGCGCGAGGTCAGCGAATTGCGCCGGAACACTTCCAGCGCGCGGGCGATCGCGCCGATCTCGTCGCCGCGCTCCAGGCCGTTGATGTCCACGTCGAGGTCGCCGTCGGCCAGGCGCGTCATCTTCCCGGTGAGGCGGTTGATCGGCGAGACCACCAGCCGCGAGAGCATCCACAGCGTGCCGACGATGATCAGCAGTCCGGCCACCAGCAGGAACAGCGAGATGCCATGCGCGCGCGCGATCCACTGGCTCATCGCGCCGCGCTCGTCGAGCAGGGTGTTGACCTCGATGTCGTAGATCTCGGCCAGGGTCGCCGCCAGCGCGTCGCCCTGGCCGGTGCTGACCGCATGGAACTGCCGCCGGGCGGCCGCCAGGGTGTCGCCGCCTTCCTGCGAAGCCGCATCGGGCACCAGGCCGGCCTGCACCTGCGCGTCCCAGCTGACGGCCTGCACCGAGGCGCGGCGGACGCGCTCGTTCTGGATGTCGGTGCCGGCCTTCAGCGCCTCGGCCAATGCCTGGTCGCGATGCTCGCGCTGCGCGCGCAGGGTCTGCAGGGCCTGCTCACCCTCGCCCAGCAGGTAGTCGCGGATCGCCACCTGCTGCAGGCGCACCGCCTGGATGGCTTCCTCGACGTGACGTATCACCTCGATCTGGCGGCCTTCGCGCCTGCGCGCGTCGTCGTCCTGCCCGGAGGTGCGGTAGCTGACCACGCTGGTAGCCAGGAAACACAGGAACACCAGCCCGAATGCCGCCAGCATCTTGCCCAGCAGGGGCACGTTGTTGATCCAGTTCCTGTCGCTCACTCGGCTCCCCCCCGGATGCAGCCTCGCCACCCCCCGGTGGCGCTTCGGATTTCAGTGGACATCAAAGGTAATCCGGATCCGCCGGCGTACCCCATTCATGATGCCTGTCAGGACGTGACGTTCCTTTCACGGTCGCGCGGCAGCAGCCAGCGCGCGGCGTGGATGCCCAGTTCGTAAAGCACGCACATCGGGATGGCCAGCATCAGCTGCGAGACCACGTCCGGCGGGGTCAGCACCGCCGCCAGTACGAAGATGCCGACGATGGCGTAGCCGCGCCCCTCGCGCAGCTGCTGCGGCGTCACCCAGCCCAGCAGCACCAGGATCACCATCGCCACCGGCAGCTCGAAGCTGGCGCCGAAGGCGAAGAAGATCGCCAGCACGAAGTCCAGGTAGGCGTTGGCGTCCGGAGTGATCGCGATGACATCCGGGCGGAAGGTGGTCAGGAAATGGAAGACCGCCGGCAACACCAGGAAGTAGGCGAACGCGCAGCCGATATAGAACAGCGCCACGGCCGACCCCAGCAGCGGCAGGGCCAGGCGCTTCTCGCGCGCGTACAGGCCCGGCGCCACGAACGCCCAGGCCTGGTACAGCAGCCAGGGCACGGCGATGAACACGGCGGTGAAGAAGGTCAGTTTGAGCGGGGCGAAGAACGCGCCGGCCGGGTTGGTCGCGATCATCGTCTGCCCGGCGGGCAGCTGCGAGATCAACGGCGTTGCCAGGTGGCTGTAGAGCGTGCGCGCGAACGGCAGCAGGGCCAACAGCACCAGGCCCAGCCCCAGCAGCCCGCGCACCAGGCGCGCGCGCAGCTCGATCAGGTGCTCGATCAGCGGGCTCTCGTTGAAGCCGTCGCTCATGGCGTGCGCTCCCGCTGTTCAGGAACCGCCGCTGCCTGCTCCTGGACCGCATCGGCGGCAGCGGCCGGCAGGGCTTCCGGCGCCGCTTCGGCATCGGTGGCCGGCGGCGCGGTCGTGGCGGGCGCATCGACCTCGCGGCGCAGCGCATCGACCTCGCCCTGCAGCTGCGTGGCGCCGTCCTGCAGCTCGCGCTCGGTCTGCTGCACCGACTGGCGCACGCTGCGCAGGTTGCGCTGCAGCTCTTCGGCCTGCAGCTCGCGCTCGAGCTCCTGCTTGACCGAATCCCATTGGTTGCGGGCGCGGCGTACCCACAGCCCGGCAAAGCGCGCCGCCTTGGGCAGCCGTTCCGGGCCCAGCACCACCAGCGCCACCACCGCGATCAGCAGCAGTTCGCCGAAGCCGATATCGAACACGCCTGGAGCCCGTGGGTCAGCGCGTTTCGCGGTCGCGCTCGGCCTGCGTGTCGCGGCTGGGTTCGCGCTCGCGCGACTCGTCGCTCAGGCGCGCCGGCGGCGTGTCGTCCTCGCGCATGCCTTTCTTGAATTCCTTGACCGCGCTGCCCAGATCCTTGGCGCCGCTCGTCAGCCGCTTGGTGCCGAACACCAGCACGACGATGACCAGCACGATCAACCAATGCCAGATGCTGAAACTGCCCATGATCCGCTCGCGTTATTCGGTGTGGAGGCCGACGAGCATAGCGCACCCGGCCCCGACGGATGCCCGTGCCGAAGGTCAGTTGTTGCCGTCCAGCGACTCGGTGCGGATCTCGCCTTCGGATACCGGCTGGAACCCCTGCTGCGGCACGGGCTCGGCGGTGGCCGGCTGCAGCGGCTGGGTGGTGGCCTCGGCGCCCTGCTGCGGGCTGCCGGACACGGTGACCGCCTGCGCGCGGGGCGCCGACGAGGCAACCGGCGCGGCGCTGCCCTGGGTGCCGCGCTTCTCGCGTGCGGAGTAGGTGGATTCCTCCAGGCGGTCGCGGAAGGCGACCACGTCGCTGGACGGCGCCGCATTCAGGCGGCCTTCGAGGATCATGCGCGGCGTGGTGCCCTGGCCGTAGGCGTCGAGGTTGGCGGCATCGTCGATGGACAGCACCGCGCCATCCAGCGCCACGCCGGCGAACAGGCCGCGCGCGCGCGACCACGACCAGATTTCGGCCTTGAGCTGGCCATCGGTGGCGGCGGCGGCGCTGCGCCCGACCGGACCGGCGGCCACGCCGGCGTCGGCGCCCAGGGTGAACTTGCCGTTGACGATGTTGTCCAGGCTGCGGTTGTTGCGGAACACCAGGATCACGTCGGAGGACTGCACGCCGGCCTGGAAGCCGATGCTGCCGCCGGTGAGCTTGACGAACACCGGGTTGGACCAGCTGCCGTCCGCGGTCTTGACCGACATCAGGCCATGCCCGCGACGGCCGCCGATCACCAGGCCGGCCTTGATCGTGTCGGGGATGACGATGATCGCGCGGCCCTCGTCGAGCAGCTTGTCGGGGATGGCCTGCTCGGGAATTTCCTGGATTTCGCTCAGCACGCGCACGGCATTGCGGGCGCGCTGGTCCTCCTGCGGCCCGGCCACGGCATTGGCGGACAACAGGCTGGCGGACAGCAGCAGGGCAAGGTACGGCAGGCGGCGCATGGCGGACTCCACAGGTCGGTGCACGGAAAGATACGGCAAGGCACCGAGATTGGAAGCGGGGCGATGAACAGGCGAGGAACGAAAGAAGGGCGACGGCCCGCCTCGATTCGCCAGGCCTCCCTGATTCGTCCGCCGCACAATTCCTTCCACGCGGGTGCTTGCCGACCGCCCCTCGACCTCGACCTCGACAGAGCATGTCCGGCCACATCTCCGGCCTGTGCCTTCGTTTGCTGGAATGCATGGGCGGGCGCGCCCGCATGGCGACGACGGCCCGATCCCGGCTTCGGCTCCCTCCGCCGCCCCTCCTCCTTCCCTGCCGCCGCCCCTCCACTCGATCCTGCACTTCAGCCACAATGAGCGCATGTCCGACGCCCCCACTACCGCGCTGCTCGCGGTCAATCTAGGCACGCCCGAGACACCCACCGCCCCTGCGGTACGTCGCTATCTGGCCGAGTTCCTCAGCGACCCGCGCGTGGTCTCGATCCCGCCCCTGCTGTGGAAGCCGCTGCTGCACGGCCTGATCCTGCCGCTGCGCGGCGGCCGCTCGGCGCAAAAATACGCGCAGGTCTGGCTGCCGGAGGGCTCGCCGCTGGCGGTCCACACCCGCCGCCTGGTCGCGAACATCGCCCGCGAACTGCCGCACTGGCAGGTGCGCGAGGCCATGCGCTACGGCCGGCCGGCGTTGCTGCCGGCACTGGACGCGCTGGCCGCCGAAGGCGCCGAGCGCATCGTGGTGCTGCCGCTGTACCCGCAGTATTCGACCACCACCACCGCCTCGGTCGAGGACATGGTGCGGCAATGGCAGGCCCGTCACCGCGACGTGGACGTGCACACCATCCGCGACTACGCCGACGACCCGCGGTGGGTGGCGGCGGTGGCGGATTCGATCCGCGATTACTGGCGCAGGCACGGCCGCGGCGACCGGCTGGTGTTCTCCTTCCACGGCATCCCGCAGCGGCTGGCCGACGCCGGCGACCCGTATCCGCAGCGCTGCGAGGCCAGCGCGCGCGCGATCGCCGCGGCGCTGGAACTGGGCGACGGCGACTGGCAGCTGGCCTACCAGTCGCGCTTCGGCCGCGAACGCTGGCTGCAGCCCTATGCCGAGCCCACGCTGTGGGCGCTGGCCGAGGCCGGCACTAAGACGCTCGACGTGGTCTGCCCCGGCTTCGCCACCGACTGCCTGGAAACCCTGGAGGAAGTGGCGATGGGTTTCGCCGCCACCGTCGCCGAACGGGGCGCCAGCATGCGCTACATCCCCTGCCTGAACGACGCGCCGGCCCACGCCCGCGCGCTGGCCGCGCTGGCCGCCACGCAGGGCGCATGACCACGCCGTTCGAACTGGATGCCGGCGGCCTGCATGTCGCCGGGCTCCGCACCGGCACCCGCGGCGGATTGCCGGTGTTGGCGCTGCACGGCTGGCTCGACAACGCGGCCAGCTTCGTCCCGCTGGCGGCGCAGCTGCCGGAGCTGGACTGGGCGCTGGCCGACCTGCCCGGACACGGCCTGAGCGACCACCTGCCCGCCGACGCGGCCTACACCACGCCGCAGGCGATCGTGCAGGTGCTGGCGATCATGGATGCGCTGGGCTGGGAGCGCTGCGTGCTGCTGGGCCATTCGATGGGCGCGGCCATCGCCAGCCTGGTGGCTGCGGTGGCGCCGCAGCGGGCGCAGGCGCTGGTCGCCATCGAAGCGCTCGGCGGGCTCGCCGCCCCGGCGGGAGAGACCGTCGACCGGCTGCGCGCGCACGTGGCGGCGCTGGCCGCGCTCGGCGACAAACAACTGCGCGTGTTCGCCGACCTGGCCGCGCCGGTGCGCGCGCGCATGCTGGCCAATCAGCTGGACGAAGCCTCCGCGCGGCGGCTGGTCGAGCGCGGTGTGCGGCCGGTCGAGGGCGGCTGGAGCTGGCGCAGCGATCCGCGGCTGATGCTGCCCACCGCCGTGCGCATGACCGAGGACCAGGTGCGCGACGTGCTCGCGGCCATCCAATGCCCGGCGCAGGTGATCTACGCCACGCCAGCACAGGCGTATTTTCCCGAACCCGGACGCAGCCAGCGCGCGGCCCTGCTGCGCCATGGCCGCCTGCACATCCTGCCCGGCCATCACCACCTGCACATGGACCAGCCCGAAGCGGTGGCGGCGCTGATCCGGGATTTCCTGCTGTCCCTGTAATGCGGCCCGGGCCGCCCGGGAAAATCCCGGCCGGCCTCCAGCGGTGCGGGTGTCGGCGTTGTCCTGGCGCTGCGCCGGCGGTTTCCCGCAGCTAAAGAACCGGCGCGAACGGCCGATAGCGCCTGGAGCAAAACGTCCATTGCCGTGAGGCACGACCTCTCCCGAAGGCCGCACCCGACCCGCGCATGTCCGTGGCTTTCCCTTTCCCCTTGGCGTCGCCGTGTCCGCTCCCCGCTCCGCTCCCACCCCCGGCAAAGCCCGTCTGCTGACAGGCGGCCTGCTGCTTGCCTTCTGGCTGGGCTGGGCGGCCATGGCGCTGGCCCATCTGCAGCCCCCGTCCTGGCGGGCAGGCGACCTGGCCGACGCCGAACGTTCACTGGCGCACCTGCTTGGCCGGCTTCCCGCTGGAAGCGAGCAGGCACCGCTGGCCATCCGCCTCGCGCCCGGCTGCGCCTGCAGCCCCGAGGGCGACGGGGACCCTGCCTGGCGGACGCTGGCCGCCGCAATGCAGGCCGCCGATGGCCAAGCCATCGCGACGGAAGTGGAAGACGGAACGCACGAGGTGTTGATCCTCGCCACCGGCCATCGTCTGGTCTACGCCGGTCCCCTGGTGCCCGACCCCGCTCTCTGCGGCAACGGCCCGCCCGCTACCCGGCTGCGGCAATGGCTGCCGCAGCTGCTCGCCCGCACCCGCACCGCCCTCGTCGGCGCCTCCTGCGCCTGCACATCGCCCCGACGTCTCTCCTCTCCCAGGTTGCCCCTCCGATGACCGATTCCCCCCATTCTTCCCGGGCCAGCGTCTATGCCCGCGGCCTGGCCATCAAGGCCGACCGGTTGTTCCTCTCCTTCGCCCTGCTGCTGGGCGCAGGTTCGCTGGGGCTGGCGTTCTGGTACGGGCAATGGCTGCCGTTCCTCGCCGTGGCGGTGCCGGGGCTGGCGCTGATGGCCGTGCAGCTGCGCCTGGCCGGGGGCACCCGCCTGGCCAGCGTGACGGTGGCACTGGTGCTGATGGCGCTGGTGGCGGTGATGATCCAGCAGTCGCACGGCCTGGTCGAAATGCATTTCGGCGTGTTCGTGGTGCTGGCGCTGCTGCTGTACTACCGCGACTGGCTGCCGGTGGTGGCCGCCGCCGCCGGCATCGCCGTGCACCACCTGGCCTTCTACTGGCTGCAGAGCCGCGGCCTGCCGATACGCGCCTTCGCGCCCGACAGCGGTTTCGGCATCGTGCTGGTACATGCCGCTTACGTGGTGCTGGAAACCGGCTTCATCTGCGTCATGGCCATCGAACTCCGGCGCCAGGTCGATTCGCTCGGCCACGGCCCGCGGCGGCTGGCCGAGCTGGCCCGCGGCGTGGCCGAAAGCCGGCCGGTACCGGAGGAAATGGCGCGCATGCGGTTCCCGCGCGGTTCGCTGGCCGAGGCGCTGGTGTTGATGAGCGACCAGATATACAGCCGGCAGGCCGGCGAACAGCGGCTGGCACGGGAGAACGCAGGCATCCGCACCGCGCTGGACGAAGTGACCACCAGCGTGATGATCGCCGACGCCGACCTCAACATCCTCCATGCCAACCGGCCACTGCTCGACCTGCTGGGCCGGGCCGAGCAGGACATCCGCCGCGACCTGCCGAACTTCGACATGAAGACGCTGGTCGGCAGCAACATCGACATCTTCCACAGGCACCCGGCGCACCAGCGCCGGCTGCTGGGCGGGCTGCGCGGCACCCATCGCGCGCAGATCACCATCGGCAACCATGTGATGCGCCAGATCATCAACCCGATCACCGACGGCGACGGCCATCGCATCGGCTACGTCGTGGAATGGGCCGACCGCACCGCCGAACTGGAAGTGGAACGGGAAGTCAGCCGGCTGGTGGAGTCCGCCATCGCCGGGGACCTGTCCGCGCGCATCGGACTGGAAGGCAAGGATGGCTTCCTGCACCAGTTGTCGGTGCAGTTGAACAACCTGCTGGACGCCATCGCCGGCAGTGTCGACCAGGTCTCCAGGGTGATGCGCACGCTTTCGCAGGGCGATCTTGACGCACGCATGGAAGGCGATTTCCGCGGCGTGTTCGCGCAGATGCGCGACGACGCCAATGCCACGGTCGACCAGTTGACCTCGATCGTCGGCCGCATCCAGGGCGCCTCGTCGGCGATCAGCAGCGCCGCCGGCGAAATCGCGTCGGGCAACAACGACCTGTCGCGCCGCACCGAGCAGCAGGCCGCCAACCTGGAAGAGACCGCCGCCTCGATGGAGGAACTGACCTCCACCGTGCGCCAGAACGCCGAACACGCCCGCCAGGCCAACCAGCTGGCGCAGGGCGCGGCCGGCGTCGCCTCGCAGGGCGGTCAGGTCGTGGGCCTGGTGGTCACCACCATGGCCGACATCGAGGCTTCGTCGAAGAAGATCGCCGACATCATCAGCGTCATCGACGGCATCGCCTTCCAGACCAACATCCTGGCCTTGAACGCGGCGGTGGAAGCCGCGCGCGCCGGCGAGCAGGGCCGCGGCTTTGCCGTGGTCGCCAGCGAGGTGCGTACGCTGGCGCAGCGCTCGGCCGGTGCCGCCAAGGAGATCAAGGAACTGATCGAAACCTCGGTCGACAAGGTGTCCGAGGGCTCGCAGCTGGTGCACCAGGCCGGCACCACCATGGGCGAGATCGTCACTTCGGTGCAGCGCGTGACCGACATCATGGCCGAGATCTCCGCCGCCTCGCAGGAGCAGAGCGCCGGCATCGAGCAGGTCAACCAGACCGTCGCCCGGATGGACGAGACCACCCAGCAGAACGCCGCCCTGGTGGAGGAAGCCACCGCCGCCGCGCATTCGATGGAACAGCAGGCACAGGCCCTGGCCAAAGCGGTTTCCCTGTTCCATCACTCGGCCGGTACCGGCCATGCGGGGATCGCGTCGCGGCGCACCGCCTGAATCGCAAAGCCGCCATGGCCGCCGCCCCCATCAAGCGGGCGGGGCCGCCGGGTGGCCGGCGGTCCCGCGGCGCAGGCACTATGCCGGTACCTGCACCTGCAGCATCTGCCGCAGTGTCGCCTTGAGCATGCGCCCTTCCTCGCGCAGGTAATCGCGCTCCTGCCGCCAATGCGGGAAGCGCGCTTCCACCTCGGCCCAGAAAGCCGGCGAATGGTTGGCCTGCAGCAGATGGCACAGTTCGTGGACCAGCACGTACTCGAACGCCGAAGGACGCGCCAGCGCCAGCGCCAGGTCCAGTGCCATCGAACCGTCCGGTGCCAGCGAACCCCACTGCGAGGACATCACCTTCAGCCGCAGCCGCGCCGGCGCGCGCGACAGCCCCGGCAGATAGGCCGGCAGCCAGCGCCCGACGTCGGCACGCATCTGCGCCTCGTAGAACTCGCGCAGCACGCGGCGCAGCGAGGCGTCGCCGGCCCGTGCCGGCAACTGGATGCAGGCGCCTTCGGCGTCCACCTCGATGCGGGTGAAACGCCCCTCCTGCCAGCGCACCGGCAGCAGCGCACCGCGCAGCGGCAGCACGCCGGTCTCGCGCAGCGCCAGCGGCGGCGCCATGAGTCCGTCGCCGTCGAAGCGCGCCAACTGCTGCTGCAGCCATTGCCGGTTGGCCTGCAGGAAACGCTCGCCGGACGCCAGGCTGGCGCGCAGCGGCATCGTCAGCCGCGCGCCGCGCTCGTCCACGCTGAGCTTGAGCCGGCGCGCGCGCGGATCGCGCACGCGCAGCACCTCGATCTCGGCATCGTCCAGGCGCAGCCGCACCGTGTCGCGCTGGATGGCGGGCGCGACGGGTGCGATCAGGCGGCGGAACAGGTTGGCCATGCGCCCAGCATAGTCCCTGCCCGGTCAGGCCACCGGGTAGGTGGATTCCCGGTTCAGCTGTCGGCCTTGCTCAGCTTGAACGCCTGTTCCAGCAGCAGGAACAGGCGGCGGATCTCGCCGCTCTGCAGGGCGAAGCGCGCGTCGAGTTCGGCGCGGCGGCCTTCCTCGTCGATGTGCTCGAGCTGGTCCAGCGCGCCGTCGAGGAACTTGAGCTTGCGCACGATCAGGTCGTCGCCGAGCACGAAAGACAGGTTGTCCTCGAAGATCAGCGCCAGCTTGGTGACCTGCTTGCCGGCATCAAGATGCTTGTCGATCTCGTCGCAGCGCAGTTCCTGGTGCTGGCACTTGACCACCGCGCCGCCTTCGGCCGGGTCCTTCATCTCGCACTCTTCGCCCAGGCTCAGGCCTTCGGGCAACGGCTCACCGGCGATCCATGCCGTCAGGATGGCGCGCGGCGCGACTTCGGCGTTCAGCGGCATTGCCGGGAAGCTGCCGAGCATGCCGCGGATGTCGCTCATCACGTTCTCGCCGGTCTTGCGGCTGGAACTGTCGACCGCGACGTAACCGTGCTGCAGGTCGAGGAAGGCGTCGGTGCGCGAGCTCTTGACGAAGGCGCGCGGCAGCAGTTCATGCAGCAGGTCGTCCTTCAGCCGCTTGCGCTCGCGGCCGCCGGGCTTGCGCCCTTCCTTCTCTTCGATCTCTTCGAGCTTCCGCGCCAGCAGGTCGTTGACCACCGCGCCGGGCAGGATCTTCTCCTCGCCGCCGACGGTGAGCCACAGCGCGTCGCCGATGCGGTGCGAGAACTGCTCCTTCTCCTCGCGCCCGAACGGCGAGATGAAGCCGCGCGAGGTCATTTCCAGCGCGCCGACCGGCTTGAGCACCACGTGCGGCAGCAGGGTGTCGACCTCGGAGAAATCGACGGAGGTGGGGAAGCGGAACAGGGTGAGATTCTTGAAAAACATGGATGTCCTGCGAAATGCGTGATCGGGGGGAGGAATCCTCCCGCCCGGAGAGGGCGCCGCGACGCGGCGCATGGATCATGGCGACTGCGCCGCCTCAGTCTTCTTCCTGCGGAAGAGCGGCCTGCGTGTCGCCGCCGGCCAGCCAGGCATGCGCATCGGGCAGCGGCGCGTCGTCGCGGCGGCCCAGCGCCAGGAAGTCGAACAGGTTCGGATCGGCCATCTGCGAGGGACGGATGTCGCCCATGGCGCGCGAGATCTGCTCGATGCGGCCGGGATGGTCCTTTTCCCACTGTTTCATCATCAACCCGACCTGCCTGCGCTGCAGGTTTTCCTGGCTGCCGCACAGGTTGCAGGGGATGATCGGGAACCGGCGCGCCGCCGCGTAGTCGACGATGTCGCTCTCGCGCACATAGGCCAGCGGACGGATCACCACGTGCCTGCCGTCATCGCTGCGCAGCTTGGGCGGCATGCCGGAGATCTTGGCGTGGTGGAACAGGTTCATGAAGAACGTGGCCACCATGTCGTCGCGGTGGTGGCCCAGCGCGATCTTGGTGAAGCCGTTCTCCTCGGCGTAGCTGTACAGCGAGCCGCGGCGCATGCGCGAGCACAGCGAACACATGGTCTTGCCTTCCGGGATCACCCGGCTGACCACCGAATAGGTGTCCTGCTCGATGACGTGGTACGGCACGCCTAGTCCGGCCAGGTATTCCGGCAGCACGTGTTCGGGGAAGCCGGGCTGCTTCTGGTCCAGGTTCACCGCCACCAGCTCGAACGGCACCGGCGCCTTCTTCTGCAGCTGCAGCAGGATGTCCAGCAGGGTGTAGCTGTCCTTGCCGCCGGACAGGCAGACCATGACCTTGTCGCCGGCCTCGATCATGCCGAAGTCGGCGATGGCCTGGCCGACCTGGCGGCGCAGGCGCTTGGCGAGCTTGTGGTGTTCGCGCTCGGCCGCGCGGGGATCACGGGCGCGCGGAGCGGGATCGGGAAGGGGGATGACGGCATTCATGGACCGGGCATTGTAGCGACTGCGCCACCCGCATCGGCCCTGCCCGGCGCGTTGCGCATTGCAACAACGCGTGGCCGGTACTGCTGCTAGAGTTCAAGGCCCCACGACACGGATCACCGCGGCATGGAATCAATCGTCTCTTCCCCGGAGGCTTTTTTTTGGCGCGCTTTTGGTAGCGCTAACATTTTTCTGCTGGAAGCGGTTCCGCTTCAGGAGTGCCAGCCATGAGCGGACTGTTCGTCGGGCTGGATGTCGGCACCCAGAGCGTCAAGCTGGTCGCCTACGATCCGGACACGTGCGCGGTGGTGGCCAGCCATGGCCAGCCGCTGGAACTGATCGCCGGCGATGACGGCAGCCGCGAACAGCACGCGCAATGGTGGATCGACGCCATCCGCGCCTGCTTCGCCCGGCTGGAGCCGGCGCAGCGTGCGCAGGTGGCGGCCATCGGCGTCTCCGGCCAGCAGCACGGCTTCGTGCCGGTGGATGCCGCCGGGCGGGTGCTGGCGCCGGTCAAGCTGTGGTGCGACACCAGCACCCAGGCCGAGTGCGACGAGATCATGGCTGCGCTCGGCGGCGCTGCCGGCGCCATCGCCCGGGCCGGCAATCCGATCCTGGCCGGCTACACCGCCTCCAAGCTGCCGTGGACGCGCAAGCACCGCCCGCAGGCCTATGCCGCGCTGGCGCATATCCTGCTGCCGCACGACTACGTGAACTTCTGGCTGACCGGGGAGTATTTCTGCGAGCACGGCGATGCCTCGGGCACCGGCTGGCTGGACGTGCGCAGCCGGCGATGGTCGCCGGAACTGCTGCACGCCACCGATCCGCACCGCGACCTCTCCGCCTGCCTGCCGCCACTGGTGGAGACCGGGACGCTGTTCGCCGTCGCCCCCGCCATCGCCGCGGAACTGGGTATTCCCGCCGCGACGCAGGTGTCGGTCGGCGGCGGCGACAACATGATGGCCGCCTTCGGCACCGGCGCGGTCGTGCCCGGGCGGCTGGCGATGAGCCTGGGCACCTCGGGCACGCTGTTCGCCTACTCCGATACCCCGGTGGTCGATCCGGAAGGCGCCTGGGCCGCGTTCTGCTCGTCCTCCGGCGGCTGGCTGCCGCTGATCTGCACCATGAACTGCACCGTGGCCACCGAATCGGTGGCGCGCCTGTTCGGCTTCAGCGCCCGCGAGGGCGATGCGCGCATCGCCGCCAGTGCGCCCGGCGCCGGCGGATTGACCCTGCTGCCGTTCCTCAACGGCGAGCGCACGCCGGACCTGCCGCATGGCAAGGGCGTGATGACCGGGCTGGATCCGGGCAACGCCGACCCGGCCAATTTCTACCGTGCGGCGATGGAGGGGGCCACCTACAGCCTGAAATACGGCTTCGACGCCTTCATCCGCGCCGGCATGGCCTTCGACAGCATCGTGCTGACCGGCGGCGGCGCCAACAGCCCGGCCTGGCGGCAGATGGTCGCCGATGTGTTCGGCCTGCACGTGGAAGTGCCGCGGCAGACCGAAGGCGCCGCGTTCGGCGCCGCGCTGCAGGCGTTGTGGTCGCTGCAGCGGGCGCAGGGCGGATCGGCCATGCCGGCGCAGCTGGTGGCCGCGCACGTGGCGGTCGATCCGGCACGCGCCGCCGCGCCGGACCCGCAGCGGGTCGAAGCCTACCGCGCGCCCTACCGCCGCTTCCTCGAACACCTGGACGCCGTGCGGCCGCTGTACGCCGCCTGACGTTTCTCCACTTCTCCCCTCCATGCCAGACAGGAGCAATACATGAGCATCCACCCCTTCATCGGCGCCACCGAGTACTTCCCCGGCATCGGCCGGATCCAGTTCGAAGGCCGCGATTCGGACAACCCGCTCGCGTTCAAGGTCTACGACGCCGACAAGGTGATCGGCGGCAGGACCATGGCCGAGCACCTGCGCTTCGCCACCTGCTACTGGCACACCTTCGGCAATGCCGGCCACGATCCGTTCGGCCCCGGCACGCGGCGTTTCCCGTGGGACAAGGGCGATGCCATGACCACCGCCGAAGCCAAGGTCGATGCCGCGTTCGAGTTCTTCACCAAGCTGGGCACGCCGTACTGGTGCTTCCATGACGTGGACCTGGCACCCGACGCCGACGACATCGGCCAGTACCAGAAGAACCTCAGGCACATGGTGGCCCTGGCCAAGGAGCGCCAGCAGGCCACCGGCATCAAGCTGCTGTGGGGCACGGCCAACCTGTTCTCGCACCCGCGCTACATGAACGGCGCGGCCACCAACCCGGATTTCGCGGTGGTCGCCCGCGCCGCGGTGCAGGTCAAGGCGGCGCTGGAAGCCACGGTCGAGCTGGGCGGCGAGCACTACGTGTTCTGGGGCGGCCGCGAAGGCTATGCCTGCCTGCACAACACCGACATGAAGCGCGAGCTGTGCAACTTCGCGCGCTTCCTGGGCGCCGCGCGCGATTACGGCCGCAGCATCGGCCTGAAGGGCAATTTCCTGATCGAACCCAAGCCGATGGAGCCGATGAAGCACCAGTACGACTTCGACAGCGCCACGGTCGCCGGCTTCCTGCGCGAGCACGGGCTGGACAAGGATTTCAAGCTCAACATCGAAGCCAACCACGCCACGTTGTCCGGCCACACCTTCGAGCACGACCTGCAGGTGGCCTCCGACCACGGCCTGCTCGGCAGCATCGACGCCAACCGCGGCAACGCGCAGAACGGCTGGGACACCGACCAGTTCCCGACCGACCTGTACGACACGGTCGGCGCGATGCTGGTAGTGCTGCGCCAGGGCGGCCTGGAGGGCGGCCTGAACTTCGATGCCAAGCCGCGGCGCGAATCCACCGACCTGCAGGACCTGTTCATCGCCCACATCGGCGGCATGGATGCGTTCGCGCGCGGCCTGGAGGTGGCGCATGCGCTGCTGAATGATTCGCCGTGGGAACGGTGGCGCCGCGAGCGCTACGCCAGCTTTGACAGCGGCACCGGCAAGGACTTCGCCGACGGCAAGCTGGGCCTGGCCGAGCTCGCCGCAATGGCCGCCACCCTCGGCGAACCGAAGCAGGCCAGCGGCCGCCAGGAGGCCTATGAGAACCTGTTGAACCAATACCTGCTGCGCTGACGGCATGAGGTGGGCCGGCGCCATCCGCCGGCCCACCGTCTTCCGTGGAAGGGGCTCGGGTCCGCATCCGCGTACCGCTCCAGCGCCAGGGCAACCGTCACGCGTTCGCGCGCGATGCCGCCCCGGCGGGGTCCATGCGCCGGAGGACCAGGGCTCCTTCCACGGAGGATGGGAAACGGCCGGCGCGACCGGCGGAAACAACACGCGACCGGCGGCACGGGCGCGCATGACGGGGAAACGACTGCATGGCCGGCATCACCACATCTGCGGCAGCCGTGATCGGGGCCGGCACCGGAGGCCGGGCGCCGCGGCACTCAGCTTCCGCGGCGCGGCGCGGCCACCGAATCGCGCTTGACCAGCACGTGCTGCACCACCTGGTCGATCAGCACGTGCTCGCGCTCCTTGTTGCGGATGCTGCGCAGCAGGTGGTCCAGGGCGGCATCGGCCATCGCCTCCAGCGGCTGCCGCACCGTGGTCAGTTCCGGCCAGACCCGGGTCGCGGCCGAGGTATCGTCGAAGCCGACCACCGACAGGTCGCCGGGCACATCCAGCCCGCGCCGGTGCGCCACCGAGACGGCGGCCGCGGCCATGTCGTCGTTGCTGGCGAAGATCGCGGTGGGCGGATTGCGCCGCGTCAGCAGCTTCTCGGCCGGCTCCAGCGCCGAACGGTAGGTGTAGTAGCCCTGCTGCACCAGCGCGTGGTCCGGGGCGATGCCGGCAGCGGCCAGCGCCGCCTGGTAGCCCTCGAAGCGGCGCTGGCTGGCGACCTGGTTGGGATGACCCTTGATGTAGCCGATGCGGGTATGGCCCAGCGAGATCAGGTACTCGGTCATCTCGCGCGCCGCACGGAAGTCGTCGATGTGCACGCAGGAGATGTCCTCGCGGAAACGCTCGGCGGCGATCGCCACCACCGGGATGCCGGCGCGCACCAGTTCGGACACCACCGCCTTGGATTCGCCCAGCGGCGGCGGCAGGATGACCCCGGCCACGCTGCGCGCCAGTGCGCGCGCGGAGCGGCGCTCGCCCTCGGCATCGAGTTCGTCCCAGGAATCGATCACCAGCTGCACCGCCGCGCGCGCGGCGCCGTGCAGCACGCCTACCAGCAGGTCGCTCAGGTACGCGCCGCTGGGATTGGTATAGATCAGCGCTACCCGCGTGCTCTGCGCGGCGGCCAGCGTGCTGGCGGCCAGGTTCGGCGTGTAGCCCAGCTTGTCCACCGCGCGCAGCACGCGCTCGCGGGTGGCGTCGCGGACATTGGCGTTGCCGTTGATCACCCGCGAGACGGTCATCGGCGAGACCTTGGCCAGCGCCGCCACCTCGCCGATGGTGGTCGCGTGGCCCTTGCGGCGGATCGATTTCCTGACCTTCTCCAAGGTGTGTCCCTTCGTGTGGCCGGCGGACACGGGGGCCGCGATGCGCGGTTCCCTGCGCAGATCCCAGGCCAGGCGCCATGGAAACGCGTATCCGGTGCGGACGTGATCCAACTGCACACCATGGTAGCGACAAGCCGCGCGGCGGGCGACCGCTCCGCACCGGCACGGACCCTTCCGCATCCGCCTTGCCCGAACCGAGGAAACTCCCGATGAGCCTGCCATCCGGCCCGCATCCGCCATCCCGCAACGGCCGCCTGCGCCGCTTCATCGGCGCCTGCGCCCTGCTGCTCCTGGGGATGCAGGCCCTGCCCCTGCACGCCGAGGACGGCTACGACCTGTGGCTGCGCTACCGGCCGCTGCCGGCGGCCGACGCGCGGGCCTGGCAGGCGGCTGCCTCTCAACTGGTCGCTGCCGACGCCACGCCGACCCAGGCCGCGGCGCTCGCCGAGCTGAACCGTGGGCTGGAAGGACTGCTCGGCACCGCGCCGGCGCGGGTGTCCACGGTGCGGCGCGACGGCGCCCTCGTCCTCGGCACGCCCGCCTCCTCGCCGCTGGTGGCCGGGCTGCGGCTCGACGCCGCGACGCTGGGCCGCGAGGGCTACCTGATCCGCAGCGTGCGCATCGACGGGCATGCGGCCACGGTGATCGCCGGCAACGACGACATCGGCGTGCTGTACGGCGTGTTCGCCTTCCTGCGCCGGATGCTGGAAGGCCGGGCGTCCACCGGGATCGACCTGCGCGATGCCCCGCGCGTGCAGCTGCGGCTGCTCGACCACTGGGACAACCTGGACCGCAGCGTCGAGCGCGGCTATGCCGGCCAGTCGCTCTGGGACTGGCACAAGCTGCCCGGCCATCTGGACCCGCGCTATACCGACTACGCCCGCGCCAACGCCTCTCTGGGCATCAACGGCACGGTGCTCAACAACGTCAACGCCAAGGCGCTGAGCCTGACCGCGCCGTGGCTGGAAAAGGCCGCCGCGCTGGCGGACGTGATGCGCCCCTACGGCATCCGCGTGTACCTGAGCGCACGCTTTTCCGCTCCGATCGAGATCGGCGGGCTGGACACCGCCGACCCGCTCGATCCCGCCGTGCGCCGGTGGTGGCGCGACAAGGCCGACGAGATCTACCGGCTGATCCCCGATTTCGGCGGTTTCCTGGTCAAGGCCAATTCCGAGGGCCAGCCCGGCCCGCAGGACTATGGCCGCAGCCACGCCGACGGCGCCAACCTGCTGGCCGCGGCGGTAGCGCCGCACGGCGGCATCGTGATGTGGCGCGCCTTCGTCTACTCGCACGAACAACCCGACGACCGCGCCAAACAGGCCTACAGCGAATTCGTACCGCTGGACGGCAGCTTCGCCCGCAACGTGATCGTGCAGGTCAAGAACGGCGCGATCGACTTCCAGCCACGCGAGCCGTTCCATCCGCTGTTCGGCGCGATGCCGAAGACGCCGCTGATGATGGAATTCCAGCTCACCAAGGAATACCTGGGCTTCGCCACCCACCTGGCCTACCTGGGCACGCTGTACGAGGAAACCCTGCGGGCGGACACGCACGTGCAGGGCGAGGGCTCGACCGTGCTCCGGGTGGTCGACGGCTCGCTGCACGGCCATGGCCTGACCGGCATGGCCGGGGTGGCCAACATCGGCAGCGACCGCAACTGGAGCGGCTCGATCTTCGACCAGGCCAACTGGTACGCCTTCGGCCGGCTGGCCTGGAACCCCGCGCAATCGGCGCGCGATATCGCCGCCGAGTGGGTACGCATGACTTTCACCGCCGACCCGCGCTTCGTGGCGCCGGTGGTGGACATGATGATGGCCTCACACGAGGCGGTGGTGGACTACATGACCCCGCTCGGCCTGCATCACCTGATGGCGCGTGGCCACCACTACGGCCCGGCGCCGTGGGACGCCGGCAGCGAACGCGCCGACTGGGACCCGGTCTACTACCACCGCGCCGACGCGCGCGGCATCGGCTTCGACCGCACCGCGACCGGCAGCAATGCGGTGGCGCAGTACGCCGCGCCGCTGGCGGCCGGGTTCGGCGACGTGCACCGCGTTCCGGAAAAGTACCTGCTGTGGTTCCACCACGTGCCGTGGGATTTCCGCCTGGCCTCCGGCGACACGTTGTGGAACGAACTGGCGCACCGCTACACGCGCGGCGTGGACGAGGTGAGGGCCATGCGCGCGACCTGGGCCGGGCTGTCCGCCCATGTCGATGCCGAGCGCCACCGCCAGGTCGCCAATTTCCTCGCCATCCAGCAGCGCGAAGCGCAGTGGTGGCGCGATGCCAGCCTCGCCTACTGGCAGAGCCTGAACCGGTTGCCGCTGCCGGCCGGCGAGGTACCGCCGCCGCATCCGCTGTCCTGGTACCAGTCGCTGTCGTTTCCGTTCGCCCCGGGGCATTGACCGTGAATCCGAACCTCTCGCGCAGCGTGTCGCGCTGCTTCAACGCCATGCTGCTCGCGCTGGCCGGCAACGCCTTCAGCGCACGGGCCGCCGACCCGCCACTGCTGCACCCGCTGTTCCAGGATCACGCGGTGGTGCAGCGCGACCGGCCGATCCCGGTGTGGGGCCAGGCCGCGCCCGGCGCGCAGGTGCAGGTCGAACTCGCCGGCAGGCGCGTGGAAACGCAAGCCGGCGACGATGGCCGCTGGCAGGCGCGGCTGCCGGCGCTCGAGGCCGGCGGTCCGCATGAACTGATCGCCCGCAGCGGCGGCCAGACCCGGCGCGTGGCCGATGTGCTGGTCGGCGATGTGTGGCTGTGCAGCGGCCAGTCGAACATGGAGCTGCAGGTGCATCGCAGCCTGAACGCGCGCGCGGAGATCGCCGGCGCCGACAACGACCGCATCCGCCTGCTCAAGGTGCCGCAGGCCGGCATGCCAGCGCCGCACCGCGATTTCGCCGGACCGGTGCGCTGGCAGCCGGCCACGCCCGCGAACGTGCCGGATTTCTCCGCGGCCTGCTACTACTTCGCGCGCGAGCTGCAGAAGGACGTGGACGTGCCGATGGGCCTGATCAACGCCTCGCTCGGCGGCTCGCGCATAGAAGCCTGGTTGAGCGCCGGGGCACTGCGCGGCGCCGGCGATTACGGCGACGCGCTCGACGTGCTGGCGCAGTACGCGCACGCGCCGCAGGCGGCCAGTGCGCGCTGGGGCGAACTGTGGGACGCGTGGTGGAACGCGCAGCCCGGCGTGGCCGCCGGCGACCGGCCGTGGCTGCCGCAAGCCGCCGCCGCGGGCTGGCGCGCCGCGCCACCGCAGCTGGGCAACTACCAGGCCTGGGGCGTCCCCGGGCTGGAACACTTCACCGGCATGCTCTGGTACCGGGCGAAGCTGAGGCTGAGCGCGGCGCAGGCCGCGCAGGGCGCCACGCTGGCGCTGGGCAATGTCGACGAGATCGACCAGACCTGGGTCAACGGCCGCGGCGTCGGCAGCAGCTATGGCGGCGACGCCCGCGCCTATCCCCTGCCGGCCGGCCTGCTGCGCGAAGGCGACAACCTGATCGTGGTCAACGCGCTCAACACCTACCTCGACGGCGGTCTGGTCGGGCCGAAGGACACCCGCGCCCTGCTGCTGGCCGACGGCACCCGCATCGCGCTCGACGATGCCGGCTGGGAATACCGCACCGTGCCGCCGGGCATGGCCACACCGCCGCTGGCGCCCTGGTTGTCGGCCTCGGGCAAGACCACGCTGTACAACGGCATGGTCGCGCCGCTGGGCCAATACGCGCTGCGCGGCGCGCTGTGGTACCAGGGCGAATCCAATACCGGCGAGGCGGCGGCCTATCCCGGCCTGTTGCGCGCCTACCGCAGCGACCTGCGCGCGCAGTTCGGCGCCGGCCTGCCGCTGCTGGTGGTGCAGCTGGCCAACTATGGCGCGGCACCGACGCGACCGCAGGAAAGCGGTTCGGCGCAGCTGCGCCAGGCGCAGCGCATGGTCGCCGCCGAGGACGCGCGCAGCGGCCTGGCGGTGGCCATCGACATCGGCGAGCGCGGCGACATCCATCCGGCCAACAAGCAGGAACTGGGCCGGCGCCTGGCGCGCGCGGCGCGGCATGTGGTCTATGGCGAACGCCTGCCGGCCTCCGGCCCGGTGCCGCTGGCCGCACGCCGCGAAGGCGATGCGGTGGCGGTGCGCTTCGGCGACATCGGCGACGGCCTGGTCGCCTATGGCGGCGATGGCCCGCTCGGCTTCGAACTGTGCGGCGACGCTACCGGCTCGTGCCGCTACGCCGACGCGCGCATCCGCGGCGACGAGGTACTGCTGCGCGCCGACGTCTCCGCTGCCACCCGCGTGCGCTACGGCTGGGCCGACAGCCCGGTCGTGACCCTGTACGACGGTGCCGGCCTGCCCGCCGGTCCGTTCGAAATCCGCATCCCGTGACCCCTGCCCCCGAGCGCCCATGAACGCCCAGACCCGCGAAACCAGCCACTACGGCTCGAACAACGACCGCCGGATCGTCGATGCGAAAGTCATCGTCGCCTGCCCCGGCCGCAACTTCGTCACCCTGAAGATCACCACCCGTTCCGGCGTGTACGGGCTGGGCGACGCCACCCTCAACGGCCGCGAGCTGGCCGTGGCCGCGTACCTGCAGGAGCACGTCGTGCCCAACCTGATCGGCCGCGACGCCGGCCGCATCGAGGACCTGTGGCAGTTCCTGTACCGCGGCGCGTACTGGCGGCGCGGCCCGGTGACGATGAGCGCGATCGCCGCGGTGGACGTGGCGCTGTGGGACATCCTCGGCAAGATGTCCGGCCTGCCGCTGTACCAGCTGCTCGGCGGGCGCTCGCGCGAAGGCGCGCTGGTCTACGCGCACGCCCACGGCAGCGACATCGCCGAGGCCAGCGACGATGTCGGCCGCCATATCGAACAGGGCTTCCTCGCCGTGCGCGCGCAGTGCGGCGTGCCCGGGGTGAAGAAGGCCTACGGCGCCGTCGCGGCGGGCAAGGCCTACGAGCCGGCCGAAAGCGAGCTGCCGGCCGAGACCGTGTGGAACACGCCGCGCTACCTGGACGTGGTGCCGAAGCTGTTCGAGCGCCTGCGCAAGGACCACGGCGACGACGTCGAGCTGCTGCACGACGTGCACCATCGGCTCTCGCCGATCGAGGCCGCGCGGCTGGCAAGGAGCGTCGAGCCGTACCGGCTGTTCTGGCTGGAGGACGCGACCCCGGCCGAAAACCAGAAATCGTTCGAACTGATCCGCCAGCACTCGGTCACCGCGCTGGCGGTCGGCGAAGTGTTCAACTCGATCTGGGACTGCAAGCACCTGATCGAGAACCAGCTGATCGACTACATCCGCACTACCCTCGTGCACGGCGGCGGCATCACCCACATCCGCCGCCTGGCCGACTTCGCCGCCCTGCACCAGGTGCGCACCGGCTTCCACGGCGCCACCGACCTGTCGCCGGTGACGATGGGCGCGGCGCTGCACTTCGACACCTGGGCGCCGAACTTCGGCATCCAGGAATACATGCTCCATGTCGAGCTGACCAACGAGGTGTTCCCGCACGACTACGTCTTCCGCGACGGCCGCCTGCATGTCGGCGACACGCCGGGGCATGGCGTGGACATCGACGAGAAACTGGCCGCGAAGTACCCGTACTCGCCGAAGCAGCTGCCGATCGCGCGCCTGGAAGACGGCGCGATGTGGGACTGGTGACCGATGGACGCCACCGCTCCCGTTTCCCCTCCGCTGCGCCCGCGCCTGCGCGGCGCCTGCCTCGATGCGCTGCCGCCCGCCGTCGCGCGCCCGTCCTACGACCCGTCCCGCACCCGGACAGGCATCGTCCACTTCGGTCCGGGTGCTTTCCATCGCGCGCACCAGGCGGTCTACATCGACGCGCTGCTGGCCGATGCGCCGGACTGGGCCATCAGCGCCGTCTCCCTGCACAGCAGCGGCGTACGCGATGCCCTGCGCCCGCAGGACGGGCTCTACACCCTGGCGCTGCTGGACGAGCGGCCATCGCTGCGGGTGATCGGCGCGATCCGCGAGGTCCTGTGCGCGCGCGATGAAGCCGACGTGGTTCTCTCGCGCCTGTCCGACCCGGCGGTGCGGCTGGTGACCCTGACCATCACCGAGAAAGGCTATTGCCTGGCCGGCGGCGAACTGGACATGGCGCATCCGGATATCGTCCACGACCTGGCGCGGCCCGACGCGCCGGTCAGCGCGATCGGCTACCTGGTGGCGGGACTGCGCGCGCGGCGATTGCAGGGAATGCCACCCTACACCGTGCTCAGCTGCGACAACCTGCCCGACAATGGCGGCAAGCTGCGCCGCGCATGCGTGGCTTATGCGTGCCGTCTCGATCCCGCGCTGGCCGAATGGATCGACGCCCGGGCGACGTTCCCGCGCTCGATGGTCGACAGCATCACCCCGGCCAGCGACGAGGCGCTGCGCGAGCGCGTGGCCGACGCACTCGGATGTGTCGATGCCTGGCCGGTACAACGCGAGCCGTATGCACAGTGGGTGGTGGAGGACGCGTTCTGCGCCGGCCGCCCGGACTGGGAACGGGTGGGCGTGACGATGAGCGCCGACATCGCCGGCTACGACCGCGCCAAGCTGCGCCTGCTCAATGCGCCGCATTCGGCGCTGGCCTACCTGGGACTGCTGCTCGGCCTGGAAAGCGTGGCCGAGGCGATGCGCCATCCCGCCCTGGGGCCGTTCGTGGAACGGCTGTTGCGCGTCCACATCGCTCCGAACCTGGCGCTGCCGCGGGGGCTGGACGCCGACGCCTACATCGGCGCGATCCTCGCCCGCTTCGCCAATCCGGCGGTCCGGCACCGGCTGGCGCAGATCGCCCAGGACGGTTCGCAGAAGATCCCGGTACGCCTGCTCGACACCATCGGCGAGGCGCTGGACAGGGAGCACCCGATCGATGCGCTGTGCCTGCCGGTAGCCGCGTGGTTGCAGTTCGTGCGGCGCGAGACCGGCAACGGCGCGGCCCTCGCCGACCCGTTGGCCGTCGCACTGGCCGAAGCCGGGCACGCCGCCAGCGGCGACGCCGCGCAGGACGTGGCCCGCTTCCTGCGCATCGACGCCGTGTTCGGCCCGCTGGCGGCCGACGCACGCTTCGTCCAGGCCTTGCGCCGCGCCTATGCGCGCCTGGGCGATGGCGGCGCGTCGGCGGTCGGCCTCGCCCTGGGCGGACACTGACCCCGCGCAGGGCGCCCACCTTGCTGGCTGCCGCGGCGGCAAGCAGGGCGGGCGGTCGGCGGGTCGCCGCGTCAGCGGTCCGGCGCGGCCTGCGCCGGTATCGCCAGCACCGCCTCGAAGGCCGGCTTGGGCTGCGCATTGCGGTCGAACAGCAGCGGATAGTTGGTGCGTCCCCTCACCGGGAAATCGTTCTTCCAGGACGCTCCGTCATGCACGTTCCAGAACGTCACCCGGCTGATCGCCGCACGCTTGCGGTGGAACAGCGCGAACAGGTCGGCGTAGCGCCGCGCCAGCCTGTCCTGCATGTCCGCCGGCAGGCCCTGCGGCCACGGATCGAGCCGCTGCCGCTGGACCGGATCGTCGGGCAGCTGCAGGTGCTCGTCGGCGCGCATGCCGTCGGCGACCGGCGGATGCGGCAGCACGTCGATGTCCAGTTCGGTGATCATGACCTTGACCCCGAGTGCGGCGAAGGCGTCGATGCTCTGCTCGATCTCCGCGATCGACGGGCTGTCGATGCCCCAGTGGCCCTGCATGCCGATGCCGTCGATGCGCAGCCCGTCGGCCTGCAGCATTTTCACCATGCGCACGATGCCTTCGCGCCGCAGCGGGTTCTCGGTGCCGTAATCGTTGTAGTACAGCTCGGTGTCGGGGGCATAGCGGGCGGCGAAGCGGAACGCCTCGCGCACCAGGCGGTCGCCGTCGCCGACGTTGCGCAGCCACGGACTGTCGCGGTAATTGCCGTCGTCGCCGATGACCTCGTTGGCCACGTCCCAGCCCTGCACCTTGCCGGCGTAGCGGCCGGCGACGTGCTCGATGTAGTCGCGCAGGCGTTCGATCTGCGCGTCGGCGCCATGCGCCCGGCCCTGCCCGTCGACGAACAGCCATGGCGGGGTCTGCACGTGCCACAACAGCGTGTGGCCGACGACGAACATGCCGTGCGCGCGGCCGAACGCGACGACCGCATCGCCCGGCGCGAAGTCGTACTCGCCCGGCCGCGGCAGCACGCGCTCGGGCTTGAGCTCGTTCTCGGCGGTGATGGTGTCGAACTGGCGCAGCACCAGCGCCTGCGAGGAGGCATCGCGCCCGTCGGCCACGGCCTGGTTGATCGCCGCGCCGACCAGGAAATCGTCGCGGTAGGCGGCCTTCAACGTGGTCGGCGGCGTGGTTGGCTGCGCGGCAGTTTGCGCGGCAGGCGTACAGCCCAGCACGGTGGCCAGCGTGGCCGCCAGCACGGCGTGGCTTAGCAGGGGGAGTCGTCGGTTCATGGTGTGGCTCCTTGGAAAGCGGGGGCGGCGTGGAGGGGGCTCACAGCTTGTAGGCCTGTTTCGGCAAGCGGTAGGCCAGGTCCACGGCCAGTTCGGCCGCCTCGTCCTCGTCCAGCCGATGCTCGGCCACCAGGCGGGCCAGGAACGCGCAGTCCACGCGCCGGGCCACGTCGTGGCGCGCCGGGATCGACAGGAAGGCGCGCGTGTCGTCGTTGAAGCCGACCGTGTTGTAGAAGCCGGCGGTGCTCAGGGTCTGCTCGCGGAACCGCCACATGCCTTCGGGCGCATCGTGGAACCACCAGGCCGGGCCGAGGTACAGGCACGGATAGTGGCCGGCCATCGGCCCGAGCTCGCGCGAATAGGTGCTCTCGTCGAGGGTGAACAGGATCAGCCTGAAATCCGCCTCGTTGCCGAAACGGTCCAGCAGCGGCTTCAACCCGCGCACGTATTCGCTGACCAGCGGCAGGTCGGCGCCGATGTTGCGGCCATGGCGCCGGAACAGCGTCGGGTTGTGGTTGCGATGGCAGCCCGGGTGCAACTGCATCACCAGGCCATCGTCCAGGCTCATCGCCGCCATCTCGGTCAGCATCTGGCCGCGGAACAGCGCCGCTTCCCCGGCGCTGAACCGCCCGCTCACGATCCTGCCGAACAGTTCGCGCGCCTGCGCGGCGGACAGGTCGGCGGTCATCGCGCTTTCGTGGCCGTGGTCGGTCGAGGTCGCACCCATCGCCTTGAAGAAACCGCGGCGGTTGCGATGCGCGCGCAGATAGCCCTCCCAGCTGTGCACGTCCTCGCCGGTGATGTCGCCGAAGCGCTCCAGCGCCCCGGCGAATTCCTCGTGCTCCGGATCCACCACCGCGTCGGGGCGATAGGCGGTGAGCACGCGGCCGTTCCAGCCGCTGTCGGCGATGGCCTGGTGGTGTTCGAGCGTGTCCAGCGGTCCTTCCGTGGTGGCGATGACCTCGATGTTGAAACGCTCGAACAGGGCGCGGGGACGGAACGCATCGCCCTGCAGCGCGGCGGTGATGGTGTCGTAGTAGTGGTCGGCGGTGCCCGCGTCCAGGCGCACGCGCAGGCCGAACACCTCATGGAAGACATGGTTCAGCCACAGCGACGACGGCGTGCCGCGGAACAGGTGGAAACGCTCGGCGAACACGCGCCAGGCCTGGCGCGGATCGACCGGCGCACGGCGGCCGTCGGCACGCGGAATGCCCAGCGCATCCAGCGGCACGCCCTGGCTGTAGAGCATGCGAAACACATAGTGGTCGGGCACCAGCAGCAGTTCGGTGGCGTTGGCGAACGGCGCGTTGCCGGCGAACCAGGCCGGGTCGGTATGCCCATGCGGGCTGACGATCGGCAGCCCGGCGACCTGCGCGTACAGGCGGCGGGCGATGGCGCGCTGGGTCGGGTCGGACGGGAACAGCCGGTTCTCGTCCAGGGAAAGCGTCTTGCCGGGATTGCTCATGTGGGAATGTCGCTCGGGTCGGAGTCCGTGCCTTCCGTTCCGCACGCGGCGCGGAAGGCGGGGTTGGGTCAACGGCGCACGCTTTCCGGCGGCCCCAGGTAGCTGTCGCGCGCCTGCCCGCGCACGACCACGACGCGCTGGAACACCACGCCCGGGTCGATGCGCCACAGCTTCAGCACCTGCGCGCCGGCCCGGCCCGGGTGGCGCGAGACGACGACGTGCACGCTGTCGGCGACCGCCCTGCTCCAGGCGGAGAAATCCGCATGGCCCGGCGTGGGGTCGAGCCTGATCGCCACTTCCTGCGGCGCTTCGTCGCCCAGCGAGACGGCGAAGCGCAGGCCGTCGCCACCGCGGAAATCGAGCGTCGGCGATACCGTCACGCGCACCTCCACCGGACCGTCTTCCCGCAGCCACAGCGGATACTCCAGGTGCGGCGCAGCGCCGCCCGGCGAACTGGCCGGTGCCGTCGCCGGCAACGCGGTCACTCCGGACAGCGTGCGTCCCAGGTTCGGGATCTCCACCCAGCGCACGTCGTCGCCGTCCATCCGGCGCGCCGTGTGCGCGGCTTCGATCGCGACGACGCCATCGCTTTCGATGAAGCCCCGCGCCCGCCGCGCATCCGCACGCTCGATGGGGACCTCGACATGGACCTCGGTGCCGTCGCTGCCGCGCAGGGACAGCCCGCCGGCATGCGCATCGGCCGGCAATGCGTTCCAGTCCACCTCCACGCGCAGGCGCACGGTATCGCCCACCTCACCGCTTGCGGGCGAAACCCGCAGCCACGGCTGCGACGGCCGTGCCTCGAAGCGGAAGGGCGCCGCGCCACGGTTGAACACCTCCACCTCGCGCGCGGTCGCGCCCACCGGGCCCAGCGCCGGCAGGCGCGCGCCATCGGCGACCTGCGGCCAGACGCGCGCGTCGCCCTCGACCGCCACGCCCATCACGCCGCGCGCCGGCACGTCCACCCGCGACAGCGCCGGCAGCACGTTGCGCTCGGGTTGCTGCCAGTGCGTATAGCCGATGCGCGGCTGCGCCATCATGTGGATCCATTTGCCGCCGGCGATGTCCTGTTCGTACACCCGCGCCAGTTCCGCGTCGCGGGCGAACAGGCGCTCGGCCTCGTCCGCCCAGGCATTGGCCGAGGCGCGGCCCTGCAGGGCGTGCATCCGGTTGCGGGCGACGGCGACATACAGCGCGTTGAGGTTGGCGCTGGCCAGGATCGGGTACTCGACCAGCTGGTAGTACGCATCGCGATGCGCCGCGCCCAGCGCCGCGCCGATGCGCCGTGCCTGCCCGGCCAGCGCTTCCCATCCGGCCATCACCCGCTCGGCTTCGTGGTAGTCGACCAGGCTGTAGGTCTCCGGCGCCAGCAGTTCCGGCTTGCGGCGCGCGTTGTACTGCGTGTAGCGGGTCAGCAGTTCGCCGATCTCCGCCGCCTGCGCGGCACCGAACTGCGCGGCGGCCCATTGCGCCGGATAGGCCTGCAGCTGCGGCAACTGCAGCGCATCCGGGTTCCACGCGTAGTCGAGGAAGAAGCTGATCGGCAGCTCCATCGGCTTGAGATCGCCGACATTGACGATCCACAGCCGGTCCGCACCCAGCGCGTGCGCCAGGCCCATCTGCTCCCACACCCGTTCGATCTGGGTGGTGTTGATCCACTTGTAGTTGCGCGGCCCACCCACGTAATCGAAGTGGTAGTACACCCCGTAACCGCCAGCGCGGCTGTCGCCGGCCCGGGGCAGGCGGCGGATGTTGCCCCAGTTGTCGTCGGCGAACAGCAGGGTCACGTCGTCGGGCACGTCCATGCCCTGGTCGAAGTAGTCCTGCACTTCCTTGTACAGCGCCCACACCTGCGGCGTCCGCTCGGCGGGCTTGCCGGTGACCCCGGCGATGATCCGGCGCTGGTCGGCGACGATGCGCTCCAGCAGCGGGATGGCGGTGGCCTCGCCCATGGCCTCGTCGCCGTCGCCGCGCATGCCCAGGGTGACCACGCTCTCGTGGCCATCCATGCGCGCGATGCCCTCGCGCCAGAAGCGGCGCAGCGCGTCGGCGTTCTTCGTGTAGTCCCACGGCCCGTTGCCGTGGCGCTCCCACTCCACGTGCGCGCGCATCATCGGTTCGTGGTGGGTGGTCCCGATCACCACGCCGTACTCATCGGCCAGTTGCGGGTTGAGCGGGTCGTCGTCGTGGAAGGCGCGGCCCCACATCGCCGGCCACAGGTAGTTGCCCTTCAGGCGCAGGACCAGCTCGAATACATGTTCGTAGAAGGCGTGGTTCGGCCCGCCGAACTTCGCCTTCATCCAGCCGCCCAGGGCCGGATCCTCGTCGTTGAGGAAGATGCCGCGGTAGCGCACCACCGGCGCATCGGCGAAACGGCCGGGTGCGGCGTACAGGGCGGCGTGGCGCGGCACGGGTACGTCGGCCCACCAGTACCACGGCGATACGCCCAGCCGCCGCGACAGCTCGTAGATGCCGAAGATGGTGCCGCGCCTGTCCGCGCCGGCGACCAGCAGCGCGCGGTCGATCCCGGGTTCGGGATGCTCCACCACCTGCAGCAGGTAGCCTTCCCAGCGCCCGGCCACGCCGGCGGTATCGATGCCGCGCTCGCGCACGATGCGGTCCACGCGCGGGCTGTGGCCGAGCGTGCCGGCGATGATCGCGGTGCGCGGCGCGGCCCCGTCCAGGGACAGCGTTGCCGGGGTGCCGGCGACCTTCGACAGGTCGCCCTGCAGGTCGCGCACGGCGCGCAGCACGCCGGGGAAGTCGCCCGCATCGGCGACGATGGCGACCGGGCGGCCGCCTTCGATCAGGGCCATCGCGCCCGGCACCGGATCGGCACAGACCGCCGCGGCCTGCGCGCACTCGTCTGCCTGTGCGCGCTGTGCGAGCAGCGCCAGCAGGGCGACGGCAAACATGCGCGACGCCTTCATTGCGTTGCCTCGCGGGCCATGCGTCGATGTTCGCGGCGCGGCACCGGCGCCGGATCCGCAGGGATGTTTCTGGTCATGGACTGCCTCCCGTTCCGTCCAGTGTCGCCGGCCGCATCCGCGGCGCCAGCAGGTGTACCACCAGCAGCGCCAATCCATAAGCGGCGCCGGCGATGAGGAAGATGCGCGCATAGCTGCCGGTGGCCTGCAGCTGCGAGCCGGCGAACAGCGACATGCCGATGCCGCCGACCGCACCGGCGAAGCCGCCGATGCCGACCACCGAGGCCACCGCCTGGCGCGGAAACAGATCCGACGGCAGGGTGAACACGTTCGCCGACCAGCCCTGGTGGCCGGCCATCGCCAGGCCGATCAGCGCCACCGCCAGCCACAGGTTGTGGACCTGGGTGACCAGCACGATCGGCGCCACGCACAGCGCGCAGGCCAGCATCGCGCCCTTGCGCGCGCGGTTCAGCGCCCAGCCGCGCGCGAGCAGGCGCCCGGCCAGCCAGCCGCCGGCGACACTGCCGGCGTCGGCCATCAGGTACACGACGATCATCGGCAGGCCCAGCGTCGCCAGCGACAGGCCGTATTCCGAGGCGAGGAACTTGCCCAGCCAGAACAGGAACAGCCACCACACCGGGTCGGTGATGAACTTGGCCGCGACGAAAGCCCAGGCCTGGCGATGGCGCAGCAGCCGCAGCCATGGCACCTCCACCGTGGGCTCGGGCGGATCGCTGCGGATGTGCGCCAGTTCGGCGGGCGACAGCTTCGGCTGCGCCTCCGGGGTGCGGTACCACAGCAGCCAGACCGCCAGCCAGACCGCGCTGAGGATGCCGGTGAACAGGAACGCGGCACGCCAGCCCAGCGTGGCGGCGACCACCGGCACCAGCAGCGGCGCCAGCACCGCGCCGATGTTGGAGCCGGCGTTGAACACGCCCACCGCCAGCGCGCGTTCGCGCCGCGGGAACCATTCGGCGACGGTCTTGATCGCCGCCGGGAAGTTGCCGGCCTCACCCAGGCCCAGCGCGAAGCGCGCCAGGGCGAAACCGAGCACGCCCACCGCCAGCGAGTGCGCCATCGCCGCCAGGCTCCACACGCTGATCGCGACCGCATAGCCGATGCGCGTGCCGAAGCGGTCGACGATCGCGCCGGCGCACAGCAGGCCGATCGCGTAGGCGGCCTGGAACGCGCTGACGATGTAGCCGTACTGCTGCTCGCTCCAGCCGATCTCGCCCTGCAGGAACGGCGCCAGCACGCCCAGCACCTGGCGGTCGAGATAGTTGATGGTGGTCGCTGCCAGCAGCATCGCGCAGACGCGCCAGCGGTAACGCCCGAGCCGAGCCGCCATGTCGATTTCCCGGCTCACGCCCGCCTCCACGGCCGCATGGCCCGCACGTGCCTGGCCCGGCCGGCGCGTGGCATGGCCCACCGATCCGCGCGCCTCGACTTCCCGACCTTCCAATGCATCACTCCTCTCCCGGTGCATGCAGAATGGATCCAGATTGATAGCGCTACCATTAACACATCCCCGCAGCGATGTCCCTCCGCTGCGCCCGATCGGGCCGGACGCCACGGGCGTACCGGCAGGATGTTTGGAATTCGGCCCTCCGCTGCCAGGCGCGGATTCCAGGCGCCGATCCGGCCATGCTGCTTTGCAGCGTGTTTCGCGCATGATGGTAGCGCTACCATCCAATCACTCCTGGTTGTTCCAAGACTGCAACGCATCACTTCATGCTGTAACGCAGAGCCCTGCCAAGCCATTACGCGCAGGACGCAAAAACACACATCATCTGAATTCGGGAAGGGGAATTACGGTGAACAGGAAACTCGTCAAGACCACGCTGTCCAACGCACTTGGGCTGGCCCTGCTGGGCGCGGCCAGCGGCCCGTTGTGGGCGCAGCAGGCCGAGCCACAGAACAACGACACGCAGGCGCGGCCGGCTCCGGAGCAGCGCACTGCGACCGAGCTGGATACCATCACGGTGACCGGCTACCGCCACAGCGTCCAGCTCTCCACCGACGCCAAGCGCGACGCCACCGGCTTCACCGATTCGATCTTCGCCGAGGACATCGGCAAGTTCCCCGATACCAACATCGCCGAATCGCTCAGCCGCATCCCGGGCATCCAGATCAACCGCGACGTCAACGGCGAAGGCATGAAGATCGCCATCCGCGGCCTGGGCGAGAACTTCACCAAGACCACGATCAACGGCAATACGGTCGCCACCGCGTCGATCGGCCTGGACCAGCAGAACCAGAACCGCGAAACCGACCTGACCCTGTTCCCGACCGAGTTCTTCAACACGCTGACCGTCTACAAGTCGCCCAAGGCCAGCCTGCCGGAAGGCGGCGCCGCCGGCCTGGTGGACATGCGCAACGCGCACGCCTTCGACAACCCGGGCAAGCACCTCACCTATTCGCTGCAAGGCACCCACAACACCGTCTCCGGCGGCGTGGCGCCGCAGGGCTCGCTCATCGGCAGCTGGACCAACGATGCGGGCACGTTCGGCGTGCTTGCCGGCGTGTCCTCGGTCAAGGGCAAGATGGGCGTGAAAGGCTGGGAAGACGGCATCAGCGACCACTGGACCACGCCGGCGCTGACCGCCGCGCAGGGCGGCGGCAGCGGCACCGCGGTCTCGAACCGCTGGGGCATCTGGCCGGTGGTGCCCAACAACGCGGCGATGATCAGCGCCGGCCTGACCCCGGGCCAGACCATCGACAAGAACTGGCTGCTGGCGCACAACCCGGGCCTGAGCATCGCCCAGATCGACGATGCACTGATCCCGGCGCTGGGACGCCCGCTGTACATGTCCGGCGACCGCGACCGCGATTCGTTCCTCGGCTCGGCCGAATGGCGGCCGAGCGACAGCGTGCACGTCTGGGTGGACACCCTGTACACGAAGGCGCACCGCGCGGTGAACCGCCTCGACCTGGACCTGCTGGGACGCAACTTCGGTTCGCCCACCGGCATGATTCCGCTGGACATGAAGGTCGACGGCAACGGCGTGGTCACCGACGCTACCTTCGCCGGCGCGCAGGTATTCCTGCAGGCCCGCCCCTACACCGAGGACGTGGACTACTGGCAGGTGAACCCGGGCGCCACCTTCTGGTTCGGCGACGAGGGCAACATCAAGCTCGACGTGAACGCCGGCGTCAGCCGCAGCTGGCTGCGCCGCGTGATGCCGACCATCATGGTCAACTCGCCCTACTTCACCGGCAAGTACGCCAACCACAACGGCTTCCCGGTCATCACCTCGGACCTGGACTTCAACGATCCGGGCCTGGGCTGGACCTGGAACGACCTGCGCCTGCAGAACGAAAAGCGCCTGACCAAGACCTCGAACCTGCGCGCCGACCTGCAGTTCGGCGACGACCGCAACAACGTCAGGGTCGGCGTGTCCACCGACAGCAACCTGCGCCGCATCCAGGCCTTCGACGGCCAGGCGGCGTGGAAGCCCTACGCGCAGGGCCAGGTCACCAATGCCGACCTGGCGAAGTACCTGATCAGCGGCCCGGGCGGCTTCATCGGCGTCGATTACGCCGCCTTCTTCAAGGCCACCGACTTCGCCAAGTACAGCGCCGCCGCACCGGAAGTCAACGCAGGCAACCTCAGCCAGTCCACCGGCAGCTTCGACGAGACCAACAAGGCGGCCTATGCGGAGTTCAACATGGCCAGCGACGTCTGGGGCCGGGAACTGCGCATCAACGCCGGCGTGCGTTACGCCTCCACCGACCAGACCATCAGCGGCCCGGTCACCCTCGGCGGCATGCGCCAGTGGCAGGACCTGAAGAGCGACTACAGCGAGTGGCTGCCGTCGTTCAGCGCCGCCTGGGACGTGGCCGACAACGTGGTGCTGCGCATGTCCGGCAGCAAGACGATGAGCCGCCCCAACCCCGGCGCGATGCTGCCGGCGACCACCCTCAGCGGCTCCGGCGTGGATACCGGCCGCCAGGGCAATCCCAAGCTCAACCCGTACATCTCGACCAACTTCGACCTGGGCGGCGAGTGGTACACCGGCGAAGAGGGCTTCGTCGGCCTGACCTTCTTCAACAAGCGGGTCGAGGGCTATACCTTCGAGGGCACCACCCGCAAGACGCTGGCGGAGATGGGCATTCCCTACGATTCGCTGAGCGATGGCCAGAAGGCGCAGGTGGGCGGCAACTACGACACGCTGCTGGTCACCGTCTCCCAGCAGGTCAACGCCGATGCGGCGCTGAACGTGCGCGGCTGGGAAACGATCTGGGTGCAGCCGCTGAACTTCGTGTTCGATGGCCTGGGCTTCATGGCCAACTACACCAAGCTCAACCTGAGCACCGCCGGCCGCGACGCCCATGCGCTGACCGGCAGCCTCTACGGCGTCTCGCCGAAGATGTGGAACACCACCGCGTACTGGGAGAACGACGTGGCGATGCTGCGCCTGTCGTACAACTGGGCGCAGGGTTCGATCCAGTCGGCGCCGAGCACCAGCAGCATCCTCGGGGCACAGGAGTACGGCAAGGACCGCGGCCAGCTCGACCTGTCCGCCAGCTACACGCTGAAGAACCTGCCGACCAGTCCGCAGGTCACGCTCAGCGTGAGCAACCTGCAGAACAAGCCCATGGTCCGCTACTTCGGCTACGACAACGTCGGCTACAGCTACTACGATCCGGGCCGCACCATCACGTTCGGCATCCGTGGTTCATTCTGACGCAGCGGCAGACCTCCGCGGCCCGTCCGGCTCCATGCCGGGCGGGCCGCGGTCCATTACGCATTCAACGCAAGCGGAGAGCAGGGCATGAGTTCGAACGATGCGGTGCTGTCGGTCCGGGAAAAGCTCGGCTACAGCCTGGGCGACCTGGCCGCCAACCTGATCTTCCAGACGCTGGTCACCTTCCTGGCGTTCTTCTACACCGACGTCTACCGCATCCCCGCCTCCAGCGCGGCCACCATCATCTTCGTCGCCGGCCTGCTCGGCGCCTTCGTGTTCACGCCCACGGTGGCGCTGCTGGCCGACCGCACCCACAGCCGCTGGGGCAAGTTCCGTCCCTGGATCCTGTGGACGGCGGTGCCGTTCGGCGTGCTTTCGCTGTTGGCCTTCAGTACCCCGGACCTCGGCACGCAGGGCAAGATCTCCTACGCGGCGGCTACCTACATCCTGCTGGTGCTGGTCTATGCCGCCAACAACCTGCCCTATTCGGCGCTGAGCGGCGTGCTCACCGGCAGCATGGCCCAGCGCAACAGCCTGTCGGCCTACCGTTTCGTAGCGGTGATGATCGCCCAGCTGATCGTGCAGTCGCTGCTGCTGCCGCTGGTGCTGATCCTCGGCGACGGCGACCGCGTGCGCGGTTTCCACAACGCGATGCTGTTGTTCGCCGGGGTCGGCACGCTGTTCTTCCTGATCACCTTCTTCACCACCCGCGAGCGGGTACTGCCGGCGCCGGAGCAGAAATCCAGCATCCGCCAGGACCTGGCCGATCTGGCGCGCAACCGGCCCTGGATGGTGATCCTGCTGCTGACCGTGCTGGTGTTCACCACCCTGGCGCTCAAGGGCGGCATGTACATCTACTACTTCCAGTACTACCTCCATGCCGATGCGCTGGCCGGATTCCTCGACGACATCGGCTTCAACCGCCTGATCGCCGGATTGAACGCGCTGCTGTCCAGCGTCGGCCTGACCGGGTTCCGCTGGCCGGAGGACGCGCCGACCTCGGCCTTCAGCCTGTTCAACGCCGGTGGCATCGTCTTCATGATCGTCGGCATCGGCTTCTCCAAGCGCCTGGCCGACCGCTTCGGCAAGCGCGACGTGTTCGCCGCCGCGCTGTTCGTCTCCACGCTGTTCATGCTGGCCTTCTACACGTTCCCGCCGGACCGGATCGGGCTGGTGTTCGGCGCGCAGATCCTGCATGGGTTCTTCTACGGCATCACCATCCCGCTGCTGTGGGCGATGGTCGCTGACGTGGCCGACTACTCGGAGTGGAAGAACCACCGGCGCGCCACCGCCATCGTCTTCTCCGCCATCCTGTGCGGCCTGAAGCTGGGCCTGAGCGTGGGCGGTGCACTGGTCGCCGGCATCCTCGCCCACTACGGCTACGACGCGGCGCAGACGCTGCAGTCGACCGGCGCCATCGCCGGCATCCGCCTGTCCATCAGCCTGTACTGCTCGCTGCCCTTCCTGGTCGGCGTGGCGCTGCTGTTCTTCTACGAAATCAACAAGCCGCTGGAGACGCGGATCGAACGCGAGCTCGCCGCACGCCGCGCCGCGCCGTCCGCCTGAGCCCGTCCCCCCGCACAAGGAACATCCATGGCAGACCTTGAATACACCGAGGCCGAGCTGTCGGCGTTGGCCGCAAAAGCCATTTCCCAACCGCTGGTCACCCACATCCACACCGCCGACCCGTCGGCGCATGTGTTCGACGGCAGGCTTTTCCTCTATCCGTCCCACGACATCGACGGCGGCACGGCCTTCGATGACGAAGGCGGCCATTTCCGGATGCAGGACTACCACGTGTTCCGCCAGGACTCGCCGGAATCGCCGGCGGTCGACTGCGGCGTGGCCCTGCATGTGGACGACGTACCGTGGGCTGCCGGGCAGATGTGGGCGCCGGACGCGGCGACGCACGACGGCCGGTACTACCTGTATTTCCCGGCCAAGCGCGCCGACGGCATCTTCCAGATCGGCGTCGCCGTTGGCGAGCGCCCGGAGGGTCCGTTCCGGGCCGAGCCCGAGCCCATCGCCGGCACCTATTCGATCGATCCGGCGGTATTCGCCGATGCCGATGGCGGGCACTACCTCTACTTCGGCGGCATCTGGGGCGGGCAGATGCAGAAGTACCGCGACAACCGCTACGACCCGGCGCACGAGGAACCGGCCGCCGACGAACCCGCGCTCGGGCCGCGCGTGGCGCGCCTGACGGCGGACATGAAGCGGCTCGCCGAGCCGACGCGCGAAGTGCTTATCGTGGACGAGGACGGCAATCCACTGCTGGCCGGCGATCACGAGCGCCGCTATTTCGAAGGTCCGTGGCTGCACGTCCACCAGGGCCGCTACTACCTGTCCTATTCCACCGGCGACACCCACCTGCTGTGCTACGCCATCGGCGACAACCCCTACGGGCCGTTCGTGTACCAGGGCGTCATCCTGACCCCGGTGATCGGCTGGACCACGCACCATTCCATCATCGAGTTCGACGGCCGCTGGTGGCTGTACTACCACGACGCCATCCTGTCCGGCGGCGTGACCCATCTGCGCAACATCAAGGTCACCGAACTGCACCACGACGCCGACGGCAGGATCGCTACCCTGCACCCCTATGGCGGATGAGCCGGCGGCGGACGCTGCGCTTCGGCCATTGGCACCGGGCCGGCTGATCCGGCTCGGCGGACCGGCGTTGAGCGTGGACGTCGCGCCGGAAGCCGGCGGGCGCATCGCGCAGATCCATTACCAGGGCGTGCCCTGGCTGGTCGGCCACGACGAAACCCCGGCCGCGATCTGCTGGGGCTGCTACCCGATGCTGCCGTGGGCCGGGCGCATCCGCGATGGCCGCTTCCGCTTCGATGGCCGCAACCATCGGCTGCCGTCCAATCTTGGCGCCCACGCCATCCATGGTGTCGGTTTCGTGCTGCCGTGGCAGGTCCGGAGGCAATCGATGGCCGCCATCGAACTGGTACTGCCTTTGCCCGAGGACGAGCGCTGGCCCTTCGGCGGCGTTGCCACCCAACGCATCGCCATCAGCAGGCATGGCTTGCGCCTGCACCTGTCGGTTGAAGCCGGCCCGCAACCGATGCCGCTGCCCGTCATCGGCTGGCATCCCTGGTTCCACAAGCCTGATGCGCTGGATTTCGCGCCGGACGCCTGTTTCCCGCGCGACGGCGCGGGGATCGCGATACCGCCTCCAGGCGCGGTGCCATGCGGCCCGTGGGACGACTGCTTCCTCAACCACCGGCCGGTGCTGCTGCATCGCCGGCAACAGACCCTGCGGCTGCGCTCGGGCTGTACACACTGGGTGGTATTCGACGAGCCGGCGCACGCCACCTGCGTCGAGCCGCAGACCGCGCCACCGGATGCGTTCAACCTGTATCCGGACCGTCGCCTGGCGCCCGGCGCCACGATCTCGGCAGGGTTCCGGCTGCGTTGGTCATGCGCGCCCGCCGCGCGATGACGCGCGCCTGCGCGGCTTGTATGCTGCGGCGATGCAATCGCCCCCGGCCCCCGAAGAAATCGCCCAGCGCCTTGTCGCGCTCAAGGCCGAACATCGCAGCCTGGACGAACGCATAGCGAAACTGGCGGCCAACCCGGACGACGACCTGGAAGCCAAGCGCCTGAAGAAGCGCAAGCTGCAGCTCAAGGACTGCATCGCGCAACTGGAAAGCATGCTGATCCCCGACGAGCCGGCCTGAATTCCGACGCCGGCGCGGGCACGTGCCCGGTACGTGTTCCCGATCCATCCGGCGGCCGTGACCTGCAGATGCCCCATGCAGGCTGGCTGGAAAGCATCCGCGGGCAGGCCCGCTTCCGCAAAGCCGGTGTCCCTGTTCTCAGGCCATGTAGTGGTCGATGGCCCGGCTCGCTTCCAGCAACAATGCGCCGCATTGCCGCCGCTAGGCCTGGATAGCGGCGGTCTTCCTTCCGGTTCCCAGCAACGCCCTCACTTCATCCGAAGGTTCGGGCAATGTGGAAATGCTGCGCGGCTTCGCGCGCACGACATGTACCGCCGCCAGCGAGCAGACAATCGCCACCGCCGCGAAAAGGCCGCTCCGCCACATCGCCGCCTCCCCTTCCTTCGTTGCGTCGCGGCGGGCTCTTTCAGCCAGCCGCCGGCTCCTCCGGCTTCACCGCTTCCGGGCTCACGCGCTCGATGGTGTGGCGCAATTCGCGGCCGAGGATGAACTTGGCGTCCTTGGCCCAGGCGTCGAGGCGCTCGTCGAACAGCAGCTTGCTGTTCTCGTCCGGCCAGACCAGGCGCAGTTCGCGCATCTTCTGGATGAAGCCGCGGAACAGGGTCTTGTCGAAGAACTCCGGCGCGGCCGGGGCGTAGAGCAGGCTCAGGCGCTGTGCGGCCTGCTGGCACAGGCTTTCCAGTTCGGCCGCGCCGAGCACGCCGGGGCTGTTCTTCACCAGCACCGAGATGGCGATGTAGTAGCGCTCGAACGCCTGCTGCAGCGAATGGCCGATGGCACGCAGGCGGAACACCTCGTCGGTCTGGCCGGTGCTGCGCGCGAGCATGCCGCCCTCGTCCTCGCCCACCTGCTGCAACAGGCCTTCGCGCACGAACACGTTGATGGTCTGCTCGATGCGCGCGGCGAACTCGTCCTCGCTCCACGGCAGGAACAGCTCCTGCTGCAGGAACGGGTACAGCCCGCGACCCAGTCGCAGCAGGCCGGCGCGGCTCATGCGGCGGTTGTTCTGGAAGCAGCACGCCACCCACGAGGACGCGGTGAACAGGTGCAGCACGTTGTTGCGGAAATAGCTCAGCAGCACCGCGGTGTCGCCGCTGACGCTGAGCACGTCGCCCAGCGGGTGCTTGACGCGGGTGAGGACGTTGATCTCCTCGGCGTGGGCGATGATGCGCTCGGGCGAGTGCGGGGTGACCGTCACCCGGTCCGAGTACGGCATCTCGACCAGCAGCTTCTTGCACAGCTCGATCTGCGCGATCAGGTCGGCCTCGCCCATCGCATGCTTGGGCGTGGACAGCAGCGCCAGCGCCAGCAGGTTGATCGGGTTGACGTCGGCGGCGGCATTGACATGCACGTTGATGTTCTGCGCCAGCGCGTCGACCGTCTTCATCAGCCACGTCGGCTTCTCGTCCTCGGGCACCGGCTGGCCGTCCCACTCGGGCGCATGCTCGGCCAGGACGTCGTTCAACGCGATCGGCTCGCCGAAGTTCACCACCACCTGGCCGTAGTTCTGCTTGAGCACCTTGGGGATGCCCCACAGCAGCGCCCAGATCGATTCCTTTTCCTTCGGCCGGCCGGACAGTTCGTCCAGGTAGCTGTTGCCCTCCATCAGCTTCTCGTAGCCGATGTAGATGGGCTGGAACAGCACCGGCTTGCGCGGCTGGCGCAGGAACGCGCGCAGGGTCATCGAGATCACGCCGCCCTTGGGCTGCAGCAGGCGGCCGGTACGCGAGCGCCCGCCTTCGACGAAGTACTCGATGGAATAGCCACCGGAGACCAGCTGCGCCATGTATTCGGAGAACACCGCCGAGTACAGCGGATTGCCGCGGAAGCTGCGCCGCGCAAAGAACGCGCCGCCCTTGCGCAGCAGGGTGCCGACCACCGGCAGGTTGAGGTTGATGCCGGCGAAGATGTGCGGCGGCACGATGCCGCGGTCGTACAGCAGGTAGCTCAGCAGCAGGTAGTCCATGTGGCTGCGGTGGCTGGGCACATAGACGACTTCGTGCCCAGGCGCGGCTTCCTTGAACTTGTCCAGGTGGTGGACCAGCACGCCGGCGTAGATGCGGTTCCAGACGTGGCTGAGCAGGAAGCTGGCCGAGCGCACCACCGGGGTGGAATAGTCGGCGGCGATCTCCCAGGCGTAGGCCTGGGCCTTCTTCCAGGCGTCGGTCGGCTTGGAGTTGTCGCGCTTGGCCTGTGCGGCGATGGCCTCGCGCACCGTATCGGCTTCCAGCACCTTGTCCACCAGCAGGCGGCGGGTGGAAAGATCCGGGCCGATGATCGATTCGCGGATGCGGCGGAAGTGCGCGCGCAGCACGCGCTGCAGCTTGCGCACCGTGCGCTCCGGCTCCAGTCCTTCCTCCACCGTCTCGCGCAGCGAAATCGGCGCGGCGAAGCGCACGATGCTGTCGCGGCCGTTGAGCAGCACCGCCAGCAGGCGGCGGAAGCGGCCGACCAGCGCCCAGTTCTCCGAGAACAGCACGGCGAACCAGCCGCTCTGCTTGTCCGGGGCGCGGCCGACGAAGATCGACACCGGCACCAGCTGCACGTCCAGCGCCGGGTTGGCGCGGTGCGCCTGCAGCAGCCGGGCCAGCGAATCGGAATGGGTGCGGGCGCCGCGCTGTTCGGGGATCAGCGCGTTGTTGCTCGAGCGCCGCGACAGCGCCACATAGGCGCGCTTGCGACCGGTCGGATCGCCGGGCAGCGGCACCAGCGGCGACGGCAGGCCGGCGTCGCGGCACGCCTTGTCCAGGATCAGCGCGTTGGACAGGCCGTAGTCTTCCAGCACGTAGACCACCGGCTGCGCCGGGTCGTGCTGCAGTTGTTCCGGTTCGATCTTCAGGCCCAGCCACGGCTCGATCAGCCGGCCGAGCAGGCGCGACCACAGTGGGCGACGGCCCTGGCGCACGGGCGGACGGCCGGCCGGAGCCGGAGGCAGGGGGGCGGCGGCCGGGGCGCTGGCCTCGCCCGACGGCAGGAGTTCGCCCTGTTCGGGCCGGGAGTTCTGTTTCGACATCGGCGACATTATGGCTTAGCCGCCGCAGCCGGGCTGTTCCCGGTGTCGGTGCCGGCGCCGTCCGGGGAAGCCTGGCCCTCCTCGGGCGCCGGCGCGGCAGCGCGCGCGGCCGCCAGCGCCGCGTCCGCTTCGGCCAGGGTGCGGGCCAGGTACCAGCGTCCCTGGCGGCGCGCCAGCACCACCTGCAGGTCGATCTCCTGGCCGGCCAAGGGATATTGCACATGGACGACAGCGCGATCGCCTTCCTGGCTGGCCAGCCCGGTGCGCAGCTGCGCGATGCTGTCGTCCAGCGACAACCCGTAGCCGGCCAGCACCTGCTTGGCGGCCGCGGCGAACGGCGACAAGCGCTGCAGGCTGCCGGTCATGCCCGCTTCCTGCAGGGCAGCGTCGCTGTCCAGCCCGGTGGCGCGCGCGGCGGCGGTCAGGGTGGCGATGGTCGAGCGCGCCAGCTTGGAATCGGAAAGCGGCGCGGCCTGCGCCCAGGCGCTGAGCGCCTTGACCAGCTGCACGTAGTGGGCGCGCTCGTCGTCGCTGTAGTCGCCCTGGTGGCTGATGTACTGCTCGCCGAACAGGCCCAGCGAGTGCGCGGCCTGGCGCACGCCGGCGGTCTGCCCGGCGATCTGCGCCCTGAACGCCCGCTGCAGCCGGGTTTCCGCATCGGGCGCCGACAGCGAGGCCAGCAGCGCCGGCAGCTTGTCGTGCAGGGGCAGTTCGTCCAGCGGCCAGCGGCTGTGGCCCTGGGCCCAGGCCGTCTCCAGTTCCGCGTATTCCTCGGGCGGCACCGCCGCGCGGGCATAGCCGGCCAGGTCGTTGTCGTGCAGGTGCTGGACCAGCTGGCGCACGGCCGCGGCCGGTTCCGTGGCGGCCCCTGGCAGGGGCTCCTGCGACCGCCGGCAGCCGCTGCCGAACACGGTCGCGGCGCACAGGGACAGGAACAGCAGATGCGAAAGATGCGTACGGCTGCGAGATGAACGGCGTGGCATGGCGTCGTTGGTCCTCCCCCGGGGCCGTCGCATCTTGCGGCCTGTCCGGTGACAGCGGCAAGCGGGGGCGGGAAGGGCTTCCCGGTTGCAGGCATAAAAAAAGAGGCCGCCCCGTTGCCGGTGGCGAACCTCCTCAAACCGGCTGGGCCGGGGACATGTGACACATCGCCGGCATGGCCGGGACGGGCACAGCCTACGCGCCCACTTCAGTTAATGCAACACTTCATGAATCAATGCGTAAGTAATTGATTTTCAATTGAAGAAATCTGCAATCTCGCGCTGCATGGCCTGCGCGGCTGCGCGCGGGTCGGATGCCAGGCGGATCGGGCGGCCAACGACGATGGCGTCGGCGCCATCATCGAATGCCTGCGCCACGCCGACCGTGCGCTGCTGGTCGTCGCCGACCGGGCCGCCGGGACGGATGCCCGGGCAGACGATGGAAAAACCGGCGCCGGTGGCGGCGCGGATCGGCGCGGCCTCCTGGCCGGACGCGATCACGCCGTCGATGCCGGCGCGCTGCGCGGCCAGCGCGCGCTCGACCACCACTTCCACCGGCTCGCGGTCGATGCCCATCTGCGCCAGGTCCGGGCGGCCCATCGAGGTCAACACGGTCACCGCCAGCAGGCGCATGTCCGAGGTGTTGGCCGCGGCGGCGGCTTCCATCATCGCCGGGTGCCAGCCATGGATCGTGCAGTAGCTCACCGGCCACTGCGACAGGCGGCGGATGACGCCGGCGATGGTGGCGGGAATATCGAAGAACTTGAGATCGACGAACACGCGCTTGTCGCGCCTGGCCAGTTCGTCGAGTACCGCGAAGTACTCGCCCGAGGCCAGCAGCTCCATGCCGATCTTGTAGAACGACACGGCGTCACCGAGCCGCTCCACCCAGTCGATGGCCTCCGCGCGCCCCGGCACGTCGAGCGCGAAGATCAGGCGCTCGTCGGTGCGCAGCGGCAGCGGGCCGCGGCTCATTGGGCGACGTCCAGCGCGGCGCGCTTGGCGGCGCGGCGCTCGGATTCGGGCAGCGACCAGGCATTGTTGAACTGCGCCGGCTCCCAGCCGCCATAGGTCGGGTTGGACAGCATCCACCAGCGCTGGCCGAACCAGTCCTGGTGGGCCTGCAGCAGCGCATCGCGGCCGGCCTGGGTGTTGGCGCTGATCGCGCCGAAATCGCTGAGCTGGTCGCCGAACTGCATCAGCACGCGGTACTTCTGCGCCACCAGCTGGCGGCGGCAGGCCTTCTCGCTGCCTTCCTGCTCGCAGCCGGGCACGTACTTGTCCAGGCCCAGGTAGACATCGTCGCCGGCCACCGGGAAGCCGAGCCGGCGCAGGTTGGCCAGGGTGACATCCTTCATGTGCTCGGTGCGGTTGGTGATGTAGATCATGGTCACGCCCTTGGCCGCGGCGGCCTTGGCGAATTCCACCGCGCCCGGCACCGCGCCGGCCTTGCCTTCGGCCACCCAGGCATCCCAGGTGGCGTCGTCGTAGCTGCCGCCATTGCGCACCAGCCGCGCCTGGTAGGGCGAGTTGTCCAGCACGGTCTCGTCCACGTCCACCACCACCGCCGGCTTCAACGCGGCCGACTGGTGGCTGCCGCCTTCCTCGGGCAGCAGCGCGGTCCACGAGCGGTCGGCCAGCGCGCGGTCCAGCTGCGCGGCGGCGGCACGCCAGGTCTGCAGGGAGTTGGCGCGATATTCCTGCGAGCGCTGTATCCACAGCACCGCGTTGAGGTTGTCGTTGGCGCCGTCGGCGACAACCGCGGCAGGCGCCGGGGCGACCGGGGCCGATACGGCGGGTTCGCCGTGGACCAGGGGCCGGGACGTGCTGCAGGCGGCCAGCGACAGCAGCGCGCTGGGCGCCTGCAGCACGGTCCCTGATACACATCTCACGCTGCCGACGACAACCCTAGTGTAGATCTCGGTGGTCGATGCGTCTGCGACAAAAAAGTAACCATCATATGTAATCACAGTGCTCAGAGTAGCAGATTTACAATGACAAGTACTGTGTATGA
>NZ_LDJG01000011.1 GCF_001431425.1 Stenotrophomonas nitritireducens | reverse complement strand
CGCCTCCGGCCTACCCGCCGGCCGCGCTGCGGCGTGGCGAGAGCGGCACGGTGGTGGTGCGCGTGGACGTCGATGCCAGCGGCATGCCGCTGGACGCGAAGATCGTCCAGCGCAGCGGTTCGCGCGACCTGGACCGCGCGGCGCTGGATGCGGTGCGCGGCTGGCGTTTCCAGCCGGCGCAGAGCAACGGCCAGCCGATGGTCGGCAGCCTGGAAATTCCCTTCGATTTCCAGCCGGCCCAGTAAGCTGAACGCAGCGTGCGCCGTACGCTGAACTGCCGCGGACCCGCGGGCGGCGCATTGACGTCGCGCTGACACCCGCGCCGTGGCTGACGGGCCAGACTCCAGGCGTCACTGGACGCATAAGGAGCCTGACGATGAGTGCCACTCACGCCCATGAACTCAATGCCGCCGCGCAGAGCGGACAACCCAGCAGCCATTCCACTTCGCCCGTGCTGTGGATGGCCCTGCTGCTGGCGATCCTGGTCGGCGTACTGACCCTGATGTGGCGGCACGCCGAGCGGGCCCCCGCGGTTCCTGCCAGCGCGGAAACCACGCCGGTCGTCGCGGCGCCGACGATGGATGCGCCGGCAGCCATGCGTACTCCCGCCACCGCATCGCATGGCCCGCGCAAGCCGGCGGCAGTCGGCGACCGCCAGGCGCGCCCGCTGGCCGGCAACCCCTCCCCCACCTACCCGCCGGCCGCACTGCGCGCCGGGGTCGAAGGCAGCGTCGTGGCCAGCCTGCAGGTCGATGCGCAGGGCAAGGTCACCGACGCCAGCATCGTGTCGCACGACGGCGAACGCAGCCGCGACCTGGACCGCGCGGTGTTGAACACGCTGGGTAGCTGGAAGTTCGAGCCGGCGCTGCGCAACGGCCGCGCGGTGGCCACCGTGGTGCGCGTCCCGGTGGATTTCCGCACCGGGCGCTGAGCGCGTCGCGATTGAAAGAAACGAACGGACCGGCAGCTCCACGCTGCCGGTCCGTTGCATTTTCCCCTGCCGTCAGGCGACCGTCAGCGCGAAACCCGCACCGCGCGCCAGCTGATCGTAGCCGGGGAAGGACGTCGCCACGTTGGCGACATCGTTGATCCGCACCTGCCCCTGGCTGAGCTGGCCGGCGATGGAGAACGCCATGGCGATGCGGTGGTCGCCATGGCTTTCGATGGTGCCACTGCCGAGCACGCCCGGATGGATGGTGGCGCCGTCCTCGGTCTCGTCGATGCGCAGGCCCAGCGTGCGCAGGCCGGCAGCCATCGCCGCAAGGCGGTCGGATTCCTTCACCCGCAGTTCGGCCGCGCCGCGCACCACGGTCGGGCCTTCGGCCGCCGCGGCGGCGATGAACAGCGCGGGGAACTCATCGATCATGTCCGGCACCACCTCCACCGGAATCTCCGCGCCCTTGAGCGGCGCATGGCGCACCACCAGGTCGGCCACCGGCTCGCCACCGTGTTCGGCCGGGTTCTCTTCCGTGATGTCCGCCCCCATCAGCCGCAGCGCGGCCAGCAGGCCGGTGCGGCGCGGGTTCAGGCCCACCGAGCGCAGGCGCACCTGTGAGCCCGGGATGATGCTGGCGGCGACGATGAAGAACGCAGCCGAGGAGAAATCCGCCGGCACCGCGATGTCGGCGGCGTGCAGGCGCTGGCCGCCGCGCAGGCGCGCCCGGCCTGGCTCGAAGTCGATCTCCACGCCGAAGGCGCGCAGCATGCGCTCGGTGTAGTCGCGGGTCGGGTGCGGCTCGACCACGGAGGTCTCGCCCTGCGCGTACAGGCCGGCCAGCAGCACCGCCGATTTCACCTGCGCGCTGGCCACCGGCAGTTCGTAATGGATGCCTTGCAGCGGCTGGCCGCCGTGGATGTGCAGCGGCGGCGTACCGTCGTCCTGCGTGTCGATGCGCGCGCCCATCTGCGCCAGCGGGCCGGTCACGCGGCGCATGGGGCGCTTGGTCAGCGACTCGTCGCCCACCAGGATGGTGTCGAACGGCTGCGCCGCGAGCAGGCCGGCGAGCAGGCGCATGCCGGTGCCGGCGTTGCCGCAATCGAGATCGCCGGCTGGCGCTTTCAGCCCATCCACGCCGACGCCATGCACGATGCGCCGCGACGGCGACGGGGTTTCGAAGCGCACGCCCATGCGCGCGAAGATCGCGGCGGTGGCGCGGGTATCTTCGCCCTCGAGGAAACCATCGATGCGCGATACGCCATCGGCCAACGCGGCGAACATCACCGCCCGGTGCGACACCGACTTGTCGCCGGGAATATCGAGCGTGCCCTGCAGGGGCTGGCCTTTGCTTGCGATCCAGTGGGGCTGGGAGGTCATGCCGGGTCTCTCTGGTGAATCCCTTCTCCCGCCGGGAGAGGGTGCCCCAAGGGGCGGATGAGGATGCGACGGGGCTCAGCGTCGAGGTGTTGCGCCCCGGCCCCTGCGCTGGCGCAAGGGCGTTGGTAGAGCAGCGAACCGGTGGCCCGCCAACCGCCCCTCTGGCCGAGGGGCTTCAAATCACGGCACGGCGACCGGATAGGAACCGAGCACCTTGATCTGCGCCGAGTGCGCCTTGAGCTCGGCCAGCGCGGCCTGCATCGATGCGTCCTCGATGTGGCCGGCCAGGTCGATGAAGAAACCGTATTCCCACTTGGCCTGGTGCGACGGCCGCGACTCGATGCGGTTCATGCTGATGCCATGGCGCGCGAACGGGCTGAGCACGTCGAACAGCGCGCCGGGCTTGTCGTGTATGAAGACCAGCACCGAGGTGCGGTCGTGGCCCGAGGACGGGAAGAACTGGCGGCCGATCACCAGGAAACGCGTGGTGTTGTCCGCATCGTTCTGGATCGGCTTGGTCACCACTTTCTTCAGGCCGTAGACATGGCCGGCGCTCTCGCCGCCGATGGCCGCCGCGTCGTCGGCGTTGCGCGCGCGGCGCGCGCCTTCGGCATTGCTGGATACCGGCACCTTCTCCGCCTTGGGCAGGTTGGCGCGCAGCCATGCCGAGGTCTGCATGAACGACTGCGGGTGCGCATAGACGCGCTCGATGTCCTCCAGCCGGCCGCTGCGCGACATCAGGAACTGCTGCACGCGCAGTTCCACTTCGCCGCAGATCTTGAGGTTGGAGGTCAGGAACATGTCCAGGGTGATCTGGATCGTGCCCTGCCCCGAGTTCTCCACCGGCACCACGCCGAAATCGGCGTTGCCGGCCTCCACTTCCTGGAATACTTCCTCGATGCTGGCCAGCGGCAGGCCCAGCGCCGAGCGGCCGAAATGCTTGAGCACGGCCTGTTGGCTGAAGGTGCCTTCCGGGCCGAGATAGCCGATCTTCAGCGGCTCCTGCTGCGCCAGGCAGGCCGACATGATCTCGCGGAACACGTGCACCAGCAGTTCGTCCGAGAGCGGGCCCTCGTTGCGGTCCACCACCATGCGCAGCACCTGCGCCTCGCGCTCGGGGCGGTAATAGTCGACGGCGGCGGCGAGCTTGCCCTTGGCCTTGCCGACCTGGTGGGCGAACTGCGCACGCTCGGCGATCAGCGACTGGATGCTGCGGTCGATCTGGTCGATCTTGGCGCGCACGTCGGCCAGTACCGGCTTGGCCACGGCGATGCCCGTTTCCTTGGCAGCGGCCTTCTTCGCGGACGCCGGCTTCGCCTTGCTGGTGGTCTTGGGTGGCTTGGATGCCATGGTTCTCGTCTGCCTGTTGCGTGCCGGCGCGATGCGCGCGGCGGGATCTGCGGATCAGCCGTTGCGCTGCTGGAAGTCGTGCATGAACGCCGCCAGCGCCTGCGCGCCTTCCAGCGGCATGGCGTTGTACAGCGAGGCGCGGATGCCGCCGACCGCCTTGTGGCCCTTGAGCGCGATCAGCCCCGCGGCCTTGGCATCAGCGACGAAGCGTGCGTCCAGTTCGGCGCTGGGCAGGAAGAACGGGATGTTCATCCGCGAACGCACCCCCGGCGCCACTTCGTTGCGGTAGAAGCCACCGGAACCGTCGATGGCCGCATAGACCAGCGAGGCCTTGGCCGCGTTGCGGCGGGCGAACTCGGCGGTGCCGCCCTGCGCCAGCATCCACTGCACGGTCAGGCCGAGCAGGTACCAGTTCCAGGTCGGCGGGGTGTTGAGCATGGAATCGCGCGCGGCGTGCGAGCGGTAATCGAAGATGTCCGCACGCGGCTGGCCGGCGCGTTCGAGCAGGTCGCGGCGGACGATGACCACCACGATGCCGACCGGACCGAGGTTCTTCTGCGCGCCGGCGTAGATGACGCCATAACGCGAAACGTCGATCGGCTCGGAAGCGATGGAAGAACTGAAATCGGCCACCAGCGGCACCGCGCCCACGTCCGGCACCTCTCGGAACTCGACGCCGTGGATGGTCTCGTTGGCGGTGATGTGCACGTAGGCCGCATCATCGGAAAGCTGCCACTGCGCGCGCGCGGGAATGTCGCGGAAGCCGCCGGCCTCGCCGTCGGCGGCGATGTTCACCTCCACGTAGGGCTGCGCCTGCTTGACCGCCGTCTTGCCCCAGTGGCCGCTGACCACGTAGTCCACGCGCTGCCCGGGCGCGGCGAGGTTCAACGGCAGCAGGGCCTGCTGCGTGGTCGCGCCACCGGCCAGGAACAGCACCGCGTAGTCATCGGGAATGCCGACCAAGGTACGCAGGTCGGCTTCAGCCTGCGCCGCCACCGCCATGAAATCAGCGCTGCGGTGGCTGATCTCGACGATGGACGCGCCCACGCCGTTCCATTCCAACATCTCCGCCTGCGCCTGGCGCAGGACCGATTCCGGCAGGGTCGCGGGGCCGGCACTGAAGTTGAACGCGCGCGTCATGTCACACCTGTCCAAGGGGAACCCCAAGTATGCCGCAGCGCAACAGGCTTTGGGGGCACAGGAAAAGTTGCATCTGCAGCCAATCCGCACGGGGTGCCACCGGGTGCCCGGAAGGCGGTTCCACCGGGAGGCGGAAGGAAGGTCAGCGGGCGCCGAACAGCAACAGCGCGCTGATCGCGCCGCCCAGCAGCAGCGCGCTGAGCAGCAGCCACGGCCAGCGCCGCGCGCGCGGCGGCCGGAGTTCGTCCGCGCCCGGCTCCTGCTCCGCGCCGGAAGCCTCGGCCGCGGCGGAGAACGCGGCCGAATGGGCATCCAGCGGGACTTCGAGCACGAAGCGCTGGTTGCCTTCAAACACCACCTGGTCGCCGCCCTGCAGCCAGCAGTGCCGGACCGCGACGCCGTTGACCCGGCATCCTTCCGGCGAACCGAGGTCGCGCAGCAATACCCGGTCGCCGTGGCGCTCGAACCGCGCCTGCCGTTCGGGGAAAACCGGATCGTCGATCACCACGTCCGCCGCGCCGTCGCGGCCGATGGTGCGGGGGCGGTCGAGCGGGTAACAGCGCCCATGGTGGCGGCCGCCGACGCCGCGCAGCAGCACGCGCAGGTCCTCGCCGTCATCGCCGGTTGCCGCTGGCGGCTGCGCGACGGGTTCGCACTCCCCGCGCAGCAGCATCTCCACGCCATCGACGTAAACCGAGTCGCCGGCGCGCAGCAATGCCATGCGCCGCACCGGGCGGCCATTGACATGGATGCCGCGGCTGCCGCTGGCCACCTGCAGCCAGACCCCGCGCTCGTCGGTGCAGAAGCGCGCCAGCAGCAACGGGCCGACGCTGTCGTCGCCCAGCCGGACCTGCCCGCTGGCATCGCGGACGATGCGCTGCACCCCCGGCGCTAGGGGCTGATCGGGCTGCTGGCGATTGCTGAAATGGACTTGCAGAGTGCGCACCGGCGGCAGCCTAGCAGGTTGGCAGGACATGCAGAAGGTGGTCGCGGGACTTGGACTGCGCGGCGCGTGTCCGCACAATGCCGCACCCTTGTTCCACGCCAGCCCGCCAGGAGCTTCCCATGTCCACCATCGACATCCGCCACGCCCACACCCTGTCCGACGAAAGCGCCCGCGAAGCCATCGCCGAGGTCGCCCGCAAGCTGCAGGAGCGCTTCGACGTCAACGCCCGTTGGGAAGGCACCAATCTGCATTTCGCCCGTTCCGGCGTCGATGGCGTGATCGAGATGCTGCCCGGCGCGGTGCGGGTGAAGGCCGAACTCGGCTTCCTGCTGTCGGCGATGAAGGGCATGGTCGAATCGGAAATCCAGCGGGTGCTGGCCGAAAAACTGGGCTGAACGAAGCCGCGCGGATGCCGGGCGCCATCACGCCGCGCAGGCATCGCCGCCGCTACGGTATTCCCTGTCGCCCGCACAGAGGAACGCCGCCATGAATACCCACGAACACCACGATGCCGGCCGCGACCCCGGCGCGGCCGCGCAGGAGCGCGGCGCACGCACCGGACGCACGCTCGCCGGATCGGCGCAGCAGGTCTGGCTGGCCGGGCTCGGTGCGCTGTCGCGGGCCCAGGCCGAGGGCAGCCGGCTGTTCGAATCGCTGGTCAAGGAAGGCGAATCGATGGAGGCGCGCAGCCGGCAGGATTCGACACGCGGCGAGACCCTGCGCGATTCGGTGGAAAGCACGCTGGAGCAGGCCCGCGAGCGCGCGGCCGGCACCTGGGACCGTGTCGAGAAATCCTTCGAGGACCGGGTGCAGCGGGTCCTGCGGCGCATGGACATTCCCAGCCGTTCCGACATCGAAGCGCTCAACGCGCGGCTGGACGCGCTCAACCATCGCCTGAACCGCGCCGAAGCCAACGCAACGCCCAGGCAGGCACCTGAAGAACACTGATGTTGCAAAGCAGCATCAACTGAGCAAGAATCGACCCGACCCGCCAGCAGTACCGCGCCGTTTGTCTCCCTCCCCTCACGGCTCCGGATGGCGGGTTTTTTATTGCCGCGATCCCGTGCGGCAACCGCTCCGGGCCATCGCCAGGCGATGTCATGAGCCGCTCCAGGCGGTTTTTTGCGCCCGCTCTCCCGGCGACTCCCCGCATGCCGCCATCCGTGCGTGATGAGCGCGGTTACAGGAGCGCACTTCCGTACGCGGCGGGGCCCGCCCGCCAATGCCTCATCGCGCACTGCAGCGCGCTTCCGCATGGCAGCGCTGCCGCCCTTCACTGGCGACTGCCTTTCGTCGCCGTTGGCGCAGCGTTGCAGCTGCCCGGCCTGACCCTGCCCTGGCGTTGAAGCCTTGGGCGGGGCGAGTCCTGCATCTACGAGCCGGGGATGTCAGCGCACGATCAGGTCGATCAGCCACTGCGCCTGCCGGTACGGCGGTTTCAGCAGGTCGCCACCGGTACGACGGGCCTGCCACAGGATCGGCAGCTGCTTGCTCATCGCGTCGAAGCCGACGCGGCCGTGGTAGGCGCCCATGCCGCTGGGGCCGATGCCGCCGAACGGCAGGTTGCTGATGGCGAAATGGAACAGCGTGTCATTGACCGAGATGCCGCCGGCCAGGGTGCTGCGCAGGATCCGCTCCACGCTGGCGCGGTCATGGCTGAACGGGTACAGCGCCAGCGGGCGGTCGTGGGCGTTGACGTAGCCGATGGCCTCGTCCAGCGAACGCACGCTGCGGATCGGGAACACCGGACCGAAGACTTCCTCCTGCATCACCGTCGCATCGTCGCCAGGTTCCAGCACCAGGGTTGGCGGGAACAGGCGCTGCGCCGGATCGGCTTCGCCCAGCACGATCACCTCCAGTCCGCGCGCACGGGCGTCGTCCACGTAACCCTGCAGGCGCGCGTACTGGCCCGCGTTGATGATGCGGCTGTAATCGCCATTGCCGGCCAGGCCCTCGCCATAGCGCGCGCGCACCTGCGCGCGCAGCGCCTGCACCAGCGCATCGCGGCGCGACGCGCCTACCAGCACGTAGTCCGGGGCGATGCAGGTCTGCCCGCAGTTGAACCACTTGCCGGTCGCCAGCCGTGCCGCGGCCTGTTCCAGCGGATAGTCGTCGCAGACGATGGCCGGCGACTTGCCGCCCAGTTCCAGCGTCAGCGGGGTCAGGTTCGGCGCGGCGGCGGCCATCACCTTGCGCCCGACCGCGGTGGATCCGGTGAACACCAGGTGGTCGAACGGCAGCGCGGCGAACGCGCCGGCCACGTCGGCGCCGCCCTCGGCGACGGCGACACGATCGGCGGGAAACACTTCGGCCAGCAATTCGCGCAGGAAGGCCGCCGTGCGCGGCGTGTGCTCGGAAGGCTTCAGGTAGACGTGGTTGCCGGCAGCGATGGCGGTGGCCAGCGGGATCAGCGCCAGGTTGACCGGATAATTCCATGGCGAGATGACGCCGACCACGCCTACCGGCTCGGGGCGGATCTCCGCGCGCGCCGGCAGGAAGCGCCAGCCCACGCCGACGCGTCGCGGCTTCATCCAGCGGCGCAGGTGCCGGCGCAGGTGGTCGATCTCGTTGAGCACGGTCATGCCGTCGGCGATGCGCGATTCGTGCAGCGAACGATGGCCGAAATCGGCGGCGATGGTCTGCGCCATCTCGTCGAGCCGCCGCTTCAGGGCCTCGCGCAGGCGCAGCAGGTCGGCGCTGCGCTGCGCGCGGTCCGGCTTGTGCATCTGCCAGGCGGCGCGCAGGCGGTCCAGGGTCGGGCGCAGTTCGGAAACGGGCGTGGTGGCGAGGATATCCATGCGATGAAGTCTGTGGAGGCCGGCGGTCCGGCATTGCATCGGGAGGATGGGCCGGCGCATGCCGCCGCGTCCAGCATGGATGCGGCGGCACGCGCCTCGTAGAGCGGGGCTGCGCCCCGCCGGGAATCCATCGGCCAGGCCCCTGCCCGGCAGGCGCGGGTCAGAACCGGTACGCCAGCTCCATGCCATAGAAACGCGGCTCGCTGACGCCGGCGGCTGTGGTGCCGACCACCGTGGTGCCATAGGTATACAAGCCGTTGACGTAGCGGTTGTCGAACGCGTTGTTGACGTACGCGGCCACGCTCCACTGCGTGGACGGCGAACGCCAGCGCAGGTACAGGTCGGTGCGGTTGCGTTCCTCGCCGATGGTGAAGGTGGCATAGCGCCCGCAGTTGCCCTGGCTGGAAGAACCCGAGTTGCAGCGCCCGCGCCCGCCATAGGAATGCCGCGCCGAGAACGTCAGGTCGCCGTGCCCGCCCAGCGGCACGGTGTAGGCCGCGCCGGCGGCGAAGGACAGGTTCGCCTCCCCGGTCGGTTGCCCGCTGAGATCAACGCCATCCGGGGTGATGAAGTCCTTGTAGGTCGAGTCGATCCACTCGGCGGCGAAGTCCACGCTCAGGTGCTCGCTGGCCTGCCAGCGCGCGCTGAAATCCACGCCGCGCGCGGTCAGGTCGCTGGTGCTGACCACGTAGCGCGGGATGTCGGCCGAGGTGTCAAGGCGGATCGCCTGGCGGTTGTCGTACACGTAGTAGAACGCCGAGGCCTCGTACTGGATGCGCAGGTCGCGCAGGTCGCGCTTGATGCCGGTCTCGAAGTTCCACACGCTTTCATTGTCGAAGGCCGCGCCCGGCGAGAACACGTTGTAGCCGCCGGCCTTGTAGCCCTTGGCCACCGAGGCGAACAGCATGGTGTCCCCGGACGGGTGATAGTCGACGACCAGACGCGGGCTCCAGTCGCTCCACGCATGCCTGGCGCGGTTGGTCACGCCCTTGTTGGCCATCGAGATCGGGTCGCTGAAGGCCAGGTCGAAGCCGGCCAGGAACGCCGCATCGAGCGGGATCAGGCCGTCGCCATCCTCGTCCATGGCGCACAGGCCCAGTGCCTCGCACGGCACCGGCTGCGGCAGCACGCCGTACTGCTGCAGCGTCTGCAACGCCTGGTTCAGCGCGTCGGCGCGATGGTAGTCATTGAACCAGGTGAATTTCTTCTCATCGCGCGTATAGCGCAGGCCGAAGGTCAGGTTGAGCTTGTCGGTGGCGTGCCAGATCACGTCGCCGAACGCCGCGTAGGCGGTGGAGTCGACCGTGTTGTCGTAGGCCTCGCGCCACGGATGGCCGAACAGCTGCACCGGGATGCCGTAATAATCCGCCGCGTCCTGCAGCATGCCGAACAGCGGCATGCCGTACAGGCCCGCGGCGGCGGTGTTGATGCTGTCGCTGGTCAGGTCGACCACGCTGGATTGGCTGGCCTTCTCCTGGAACCAGCTCGCACCGGCCACCCAGTCCAGCCGCTCGGTGTTGCCGCTGAACTTGAACTCCTGGTACCAGGTGGTGTTGTCCTCGATGTTGATGGTGTCCAGGTACAGCTCGCTGCGGTTGGTGCCGTCTTCCTCGGCGCGGTTGTAGGTATCGAAGCTGCGCCAGGAGGTCATCGAGCTCAGGTGGCCCCATTCGAACGCGTGGTCGAGGATCAGGGTCGCGCCATCGAACTTGCGGGTCTCGTCGTTGTCCGGCACATCGGTGTAGGCCGCGTGGCCGATCGGGTTCTGGTACTGCGCCGGATCGGCGGGCACCGGCGGCACGCCCGGCGCCGGCGGCAACGCGACGATGCCGATGGCCGGGCGCGAGCGCTGGTCCATGTCCTCGTGGTCCCAGCTCAGCAGCATCTGCGTGTTGTCGCCGATGTCCCAGCGGAAGGCCGCGCGCGTAGCCCAGTTGCGGCCGTCGTCCAGCGGCTTGCCGGTGGCCGCATCCTTGACCCAGCCGTCGGTCTGGCTGCTCATGGCATTGAGGCGGAAGGCCGTGGTTTCGCCGGCCGGCAGGTTGAGCATGCCGTCGAAATACTGCTTGCCGTAATTGCCCATGCGCACGCGCGCGCGGCCTTCGAGTTCGTTGCCGGGCCGCTTGGTCACGATGGACACCGCGCCGGCGGCGGTATTGCGCCCGAACAGGGTGCCCTGCGGGCCTTTCAGTACTTCGATGCGTTCCACGTCGAGGAATGGCAGCACCGTGCCGCCGCCGCGGCCGGCGTAGACGCCATCGACATAGACGCCGACGGTCGGATCGGTACCGATGCCGAAATCGCCGGTGCTCAGGCCGCGCAGCTTGAAGCTGGCCTGGGTCGGCTGGTCGTCGCTGATCGACAGGCCCGGGACGAAGCTGTCCAGGTCGCCCAGGTTCTCGGCCATGGTCTGTTCGATGACGTTCTCGCCGATCACCTGCAGCGCGATGGGCACGTCCTTGAGTTCCTGCTCGCGGCTCTGCGCGGTGACCACGATCCGGTCCAGCTCGATCGCATCCGGCTGCCCTGGCGGCGGATGTTGCGCCTGCGCGGCAAGCGCCGGCGAGGCCAGCAGCGAGGTCAGCAGCGCCTTGCGGACGCCGCGCGACAATCTGTTGTAGGTCATCGAGTTCCCCTTTCCCATTGAGTTCCCCTTGCCATTGGTCGCGCGCGGCACTGCCAAGGCCGCGCGCTTTCCACTGTGTGCATGCCTGCTCCGCGCTACGCGCCGCACTCCTGCGCGGACATGGCCGCGATCCACTGCCGTATCAGTTCCACGCCCTCTTCGTGGACCAGGCTGCGCCCCAGCTCCGGCATCATCACGCCCGGGTCGGTGCTCTCCATCCGGTAGGTCAGGATCGAGTCGTCCGGTTTGCCGGGAACGATGTCCCAGGCCCGGTTGCCGGTGCCCTGCCCCGCGGCGATCGGCAGCTTGCAGCGCCCTACCCGCAGCGGATCGTGGGTGTTCGAATCCAGCCACATGCCCGAGGTGCGCGCCGCGCCTTTCTGGCTGTGGCAATGCCCGCAGTTGATGTCCAGGTACGAACGCGCACGCGCTTCCAGCGGCGCCTGCACATCGTTCCAGGCAAGGTTCCGCGGCAGTTCGCCGGCGGGCACCTCACCCAGGTAGCCGACCTCCTGCCAGTGCTGCAGCTGGTTGGCCTTGCCGCCGGCATAGGCGACATCGTGGTTGAGATGCCGCGCCTTCGGACCGATCGGGAAAATCTGCTTGGACTTGAGATCGACGCCATGACAGCCGGCGCACTGGTTCTCGTCCGGCACCATGTACTCGATCTGCTGGCGCCTGCCGTCCTTGTCCGCCAGGGTCAGCGGCACCAGGTCGCCGGTACGCATCAGCCGGGCCTCGCTCTGCTCGGCGTTCCATACATAGGGCAGCGCGATCCAGCCCGACTCACGACGCACCAGCAGCCGCGTCTCCACCAGCCGCACCTTGCCCAGCGTCAGCCCCCCATCCGCCTCGGCGCCGGCGTCGTCGCTGCGCAGCACCGTGTCGCCCTCGCCACGCGGGTAATAGAAGGTCTTGCTGATGATGGTGCCGACCGGGAAGTCCAGCGCCTCGTCCGCCTGGTAGCGCGCGGATGCGCCTTCCGGCATCCACACCGTGCGCAGCTTGTGCGCGTAGTCGGTGAACAGGGCCGAATCCAGGTCGTAGGGCAGCACCCGCGCATTGAGCCGCAGCCGGCCCTCCGCCACGTAGACAACGCTCCAGTCGGACAGGCGCTCGGGCATGCCTTCGGCGAAGAAATGCACCGGCTTGGGCGCCGGGGTGCGCGCGCAGGCGGCCAGGATCAACAGCGCGGCCAGCCCGGCCACCCCCAGGAAGATTCGATGCAACGCCATGGGCGCCACCTCAACCGCGCTTCAGGTCGATCGCCGGCAGCGACGGCAAGGCGCAGTCGTAAGGCTTGGCGTCCTTGCTCGGATTCTTGTAGCCGCCGGGGCCGTCGGCATTGAGCACGCCGGACACGTCGCGCAGGCAGATCTGCGGGCCTTCCCTGCGCTGCGGATTGACGTAGCCGTCGAACAGCACGTCCGGGAAATGGCCGGTCAGCCCGTACATCGCCACCTTCAATGCCTTGAAATCCATCCGGTCGGGCGAATCGCCGCCGCCGGACAGGCGGTTGCCGTGCACGTGGATGCGCTCCGGATAGGGATCGAACTCGCCCGAGGCCTTGTCGTCCTTGTAGCCGGTGGAATACACGCTGGAAACGATGATGTTGGCGGTCTGGTTGTCGGCGATGTCGTTGTCGAAGATCTCGATGTTGTCGTTGGAGTTGATCACCACGCCGCTGCCGGCCGGCACGCTGGCCACCGGCGTGCCCTTGGCGCCGAAATTGTCCAGGTTGTTCGCCACCACCTTGTTCCTGAACACGCGGATCGCATCGCCCTGCTGGGTCAGCGCGGGCATGTTGAACACCAGGATGCCGCCGGTGTTGCCGGTGGCCACGTTGTCGTAGACGTCGGCGTTGATCGTGTTCTCGACCTCGATGCCGGCCACGTTGCGCTCGGCGCGGTTGTTGCGGACGATCACATCGCGCGACTGGCCCACGTAGATGCCCGAATCCGAGGCGCCGATCGCCACCGAATTCTCGATCAGCACGTTCCTGCACAGCACGGGGTACAGGCCGTAGCCGCCGTTGCTGGTCTTCGGCCCGCCGGTCCACTCCACGCGCACGCCGCGGATGGTGACGTTCTCGGACTGGCTGATCTTGAAGCCATCACCCTTGCTGTCCTCGATCGCCAGGTTCTCCAGGGTGAAGCCGTCGGCGTTCACCAGCAGGCCCTCTGCGCCGGCCTTCTGGCCCTTGAAGCTGAGGATGGACTTGTCCATGCCCTGCCCGCGCAGGGTGACATTGTCCACGCGCAGGCTGAGGCTGCGGTCGAACTGGAAGGTGCCCTCCGGCACCTCGATCACGTCGCCCGGCTTGGCGTCCAGCAGCTTTTCCTGCAGGACCCTGGCGAAGCCGGCGTCGCCCGCCGGCGGCGCCGGCGCGTCGGGAGCCTTCTGCTGGCAAGCGGACAGCAGGAGCGCAAGAGCGCCGATCGTGCCGACAAAAATGCTGCGTTGCATGAATTCTCTCCCGTACGTGCTCGCCAAGTCTGCGCCGCAGTCTGGTGCGTATGAATGCATTGCGCGAAGGGCATAAGCGGCATACAAAGGGGGGCAAAACGGACAATCGGAAGGACTTCGGATGCGTTTGAACACCGCAATCGGCGACGATCTGTCCACCGCCGACCGGCCTACCAACATCCTCTGCGGCCTGATGCAGCTCGCCGCCGAGACCGGAATCGACTGCAATGGCTGGTTCGCCGGAACCCGCCTGCAACCGGAGGAAATCAGCAATCCCGACACCCGCATGTCCTACCGGCAGGCGATCACGGTGATCCGCCGCGCCCTGCCCTCGCTGCCGGTCGAAGGCGTGGGCCTGGTGCTGGGCGACCGGCAGAACCTCGGCAATTTCGGCCTGCTCGGACTGGCGATGAAGACCGCCCCCGATTTCGGCGAATCAGTGCGGGTCGGCCTGGCCTACCAGCGCAACAGCGGCGCGCTGATGGACATCACCCTGGCCGAGCATGACGACACCTGCGTGGCCGCGGTCGCCACCGCGCCGGACGAGGCCAGCGATCTGCAGCCGTTCCTGTGCGAGGAACTGTTCTCCAGCGTGCTGCAGCTGGTCCGCGAACTGGTCGGCCCGGACTTCCGCCCGCTGCGCCTGGAACTGGGCTACCCGGCTCCCCGCTACGCGCAGCGCTACCGCGATCTGTTCGACTGCGAAGTGCGTTTCGGACAGCCGCGGCATGCGCTGGTGATCGAACGGCGCTGGCTGGAACTGCCCTTTGCCAGCTACAACCCGGCAACCTCGAACCAGGTGATGACCCTGTGCCGCATGCAGATGGACGTCCAGCCTCCATGCGGGGAGACCACCGCCGCGCTGGAAAGCCATCTGCGCACGCGCCTGCGCGAAAACCCGCAGATGGCCGAGATGGCCGCCGCACTGCACCTGAGCGAACGCACGCTGCGCCGGCAGCTGGCCGATGAGGGCACATCCTTCAGTGCGGTCCACGACCGCGTGCGCACCAAGCGCGCGATGGAACTGCTGCGCGATCCCAAGCTCTCCATCGTCGCCATCGGCGGCCGGCTGGGCTTCAACGATGCGCGCGAATTCCGTCGCGCGTTCAAGCGCTGGACCGGACGTGCGCCGAGCGAGGCACGGCGCTCCGGCGACTGATGGCAGGCCCCGCCCTGCGGAGAACACCCGGCTCCGCGGCACCGGGCATTACCCCGGGGGGCTTGCGTGATAATGCCCCAGCGGGGCGTTGCCCCGCTCTACGAGGAACACGCGCCCTGTAGCGCCGGGCAGCGCCCGGCGGGGCTGGCCCGGTAAACCGGCTGGGCGCTGCCCCGCTCTACGGAGCATTCGGGCGCTGGACGGAAAAACGCCGCGCATCACTGCGCGGCGTTCCGTTTTTCGGCCCATGTTTCGCCGGCACGTTGCGCCGTACCGCGTCGATCAACCGCGCAGCCGCCCCAATACCTCGCGCGTCATCGGATCGGCGATTTCCACCCCCTGCCCCTGCAGCGCCGGCAGCAGCTGGTTCGCAAGCTGCTTGCCCAGCTCGACGCCGAACTGGTCGAAGGCATTGATGCCCCACACCAGCGACTGCACGTAGACCGCGTGCTCGTACATGGCGATCAGCGCGCCCAGTGCGTGCGGGGTCAGCGCGTCGAGCAGGATCAGCGTGCTCGGGCGGCCGCCCGGATACTGGCGATGCGGATCGTCGCTGTCCTGGCCGTTGGCCAGCGCCTCGGTCTGCGCCAGCAGGTTGGCCAACAGCGCCTGGTGGTTGACGGTATAGGGATCGTCGTTGTGCACGCAGCCGATGAAATCGGCCGGCACGATGCTGGTGCCCTGGTGCAGCGCCTGGAAGAAGCTGTGCTGCACGTCGGTGCCCGCCCCGCCCCACCATACCGGCACGGTGTCGGCATCGACCGGGCTGCCGTCGAGCTTGACCCGCTTGCCCAGGCTTTCCATCACCAGTTGCTGCAGGTACGCCGGCAGCAGCGCCAGGCGCTGGTCGTAGGTCATCACCGCGTGCGTGGCGCAGCCGAGCGCGTTGCGGTTCCAGATATCGGTCAGCGCGTGCAGCACCGGCAGGTTGCGTTCCAGCGGCGCACTGGCCGCGTGCGCATCCATTTCCGCCGCGCCGGCAAGCAGCTGGCCGAAGCGCTCGAAGCCGATCGCCAGCGCGATCGGGAAGCCCACCGCCGACCACAGCGAGTAGCGGCCGCCGACCCAGTCCCACATCGGCAGCACGCGTGCCGCGTCGATGTCGAAGGCCCTGGCGGCGCGCTCGGGATTGGCGCTGACCGCGTACAGGCGCTCGCTGCCGCCCAGCCAGTCGCGCAGGATCGCGCCGTTGAGCAGGGTTTCCTGGGTACCGAAGGTCTTGGAGATCAGGATGCCGGCGGTGGTCGCCGGGTCCAGCGTGGCCAGCGTGCGCTGCATCGCCGCGCCATCGACGTTGGAGACGAAGTGCACGCGCAAGCGCGCGCCGCTGGCCGGACGCAAGGCGTCGGCCACCAGCCGCGGGCCAAGATCGGAGCCGCCGATGCCGACGCTGACGATGTCGGTCACGCTGCTGGCTTCCAGCGCCTTGACCAGCTCGCCCATGCGCCGCTGCACGGCCACCGCTTCGGCATGCTCGGCCGCCGCCTTGGGGCTGGCGTCGCCGCGCAGCGCGCTGTGCAGCACGGCGCGGTCTTCGGTGATGTTGATCCTTTCGCCGCCGAACAGGCGCGCGAAGCCGCCGGCGACGTCGCAGACGGCAGCCAGCTCCAGCAATGCATCGAGCGCGGCGCGGTCGTATGTCTGCCGCGCGAAGTTCACGTACAACGGACCGACCTTGAGCGCCAGGGTTTTCACCCGGTCCGGCTCGGCGGCCAACAGCGAGGGAATACCCGTGCCCTGCAGTCGCTGGGCGTGGGCGTGCAATGCGGTCAATCCGTCGTTCGTCGTCATGCGGCCTGTGTGGGGATGGAGTGGTTGGTGTGGGTGATGCGGTTGTCGCCGTCGACGTAGACCAGCTTGGGCTGGAAGCTGTCGGCCTCGGCTTCGCTCATGCTGGCGAAGGCGGCGATGATGATCACATCGCCCACCTGCACGTGGCGCGCGGCGCCGCCGTTGAGCGAGATCACGCCGCTGCCGGCTTCGGCGCGGATGGCATAGGTGGAGAAACGCGCGCCGTTGGTCACGTCCCAGATGTGCACCTGTTCGAACTCGCGGATGCCGGTGGCTTCCAGCAGGTCGCCGTCGATCGCGATGGAGCCTTCGTAGTTCAGCTCCGAATGGGTGACGGTGGCGCGGTGGATCTTGGTCTTGAGCAGGGAAAGTTGCATGGCGGTGCCGGAATACTGCGAAAGAAAGCACGCAGTCTAGCACCGGCGCGGGCCCTTGCCCGCACTGCAACATGGACTGTCCGGCCCAGCCGGAAGGGTATGAAAATGGCGCCACGAGGGCGCCATTTGCTGGCTTCGCCGGGGTCCGGCAGGACATCCGATGCCCCATCGGCATCCCCCGGCAACGCCCGGCCGGACGTTGCCCGACGCTACAGGAACACCGCCCTCTCCCTCCCGGCGTAGAGCGGGGCGACGCCCCGCTGTGGACTTGCCGATGTAACCCTGTGCTACAGGAACCGGGGGCGGCTCAGAACTCGATGTTGTCGATCAGCCGGGTATTTCCCAGCTTGGCGGCGACCAGCGCCACGCGGGCGCCGTTCTGCCCCTCTTCCGGCTCATCCAGGTTCGGCAGCCGCACGGCCGCATAGTCCACCTGGAACCCGGCCGCCTGCAGTTGCGCCGCGCCTGCGGCCTCGACCTGCCCCCGCGGCGTGCCAGCCAGGCTGGCCTCGCGCATGCCCAGCAGCACGCGACGGATCACCGCCGCCTGCGGACGGACCTCGGCGCCGAGGTACTGGTTGCGCGAGCTCATCGCCAGGCCGTCGTCCTCGCGCACGATGTCGCCACCGACGATCTCGATCGGGAAGGCCAGGTCGGCCACCATCTGCCGGATCACCGCCAACTGCTGGTAGTCCTTGCGGCCGAAGGCGGCCATGTCCGGCTGTACCTGGTTGAACAGGCGCGAGACCACGGTGCACACGCCATCGAAATGGCCCGGCCGGTGCGCGCCTTCCAGCAGCGCGCTCACGCCCGGCACATGCACATTGGCGGCCAGTTCGACGCCGAACGGATACATCGACTCGACCGTCGGCAGCCACAGCACGTCGCAGCCGGCCTGCTCCAGGCCGCTGGTATCGGCCTCGGGCGTGCGCGGATAGCGGGTGAAATCCTCGTTCGGGCCGAACTGGGTCGGATTGACGAACACGCTGGACACCACGCGGTCGGCATGCCGGCGCGCCAGCGTCACCAGCGAATAGTGGCCGGCGTGCAGGTTGCCCATGGTCGGCACGAAGCCCACCCGCAGGCCCTCGCGCTTCCAGCCGCCGACGATGGCGCGCAGCCGGGAAAGTTCGGTGACGGTCTCGATCATGATGCGTACGCATGCTCCGCGTCGGGGAAGGTACCGGCGCGCACCGCGTCGGCGTAGGCGCGGACGGCGCCGGCCACCGAACCGCCTTCGGCAAGGAAATCCTTGACGAACTTGGGCCGGCGGTGACCGCTGTCCAGGCCGAGGAAATCGTGCATCACCAGCACCTGGCCGTCGCAGCCGGCGCCAGCGCCGATGCCGATGGTGGGGATCGCCACGTCGGCGGTGACCTGCGCGGCCAGCGGCGACGGCACGCATTCGAGTACCAGCAGCGCAGCGCCGGCCTCGGCCACGGCGCGCGCATCGGCGCGCAGCCGTTCGGCGGCCTCGCCACGGCCCTGCACCTTGAACCCGCCCAGGGTAAGCACCGACTGCGGGGTCAGGCCCAGGTGCGAGCACACCGGGATCTCGCGCTCGACCAGGTAGCGGATCACGTCCAGCTTGAAGCCGGCGCCCTCGATCTTGACCATCTCCGCGCCCGCGCGCAGCAGCTGCAGCGAAGCCTCGAGCGCGCGCTCGGGCGTGGCGTCGGCGCCGAACGGCAGGTCGGCCACCAGCAGGGCGCGCTGCAGTACGCGTGCCACCGCGGTGGTGTGGTAGGCGATGTCGGCAACGGTGACCGGCAGCGTCGAATCGTGGCCCTGCACCACCATTCCCAGCGAATCGCCGATCAGGATCAGGTCGACCCCGTTGGCGTCGAAGGCACGGGCGAAGCCGGCGTCGTAGGCGGTCAACATCACCAGTTTCTGGCCATTGCGCTTGGCCTGCGCCAGCGCCGGGACGGTCCAGGGCTTGCTGTCTGCGTGGGTGCTCATGTGGGGATAACGATCGGTGATGAGCCGCGCATTATCCCCCTATCGGCGCGATACCGCAGGTTTCGATGCCGACCAGCGCGCCACGCACCGTTCCATGGCCGGGAATCACGGCCTCCGGCGCCACGTCGGCCAGCGGCAACAGCGCGAAGGCGCGCTCGTGCAGATGCGGGTGCGGCACCTTCAGCTGCGGCAGGTCGATCACCTGCTCGCCGTACAGCAGCAGGTCCAGGTCGAGCGTACGCGGCCCCCAGCGCTCGCCCGGCAGGCGCACGCGACCGAAGGCCTGCTCGATGGCCAGCAGGCGTTCCAGCAGCAGCGGCGCCGGCAACGCGGTCTCCAGCGCAACCGCGGCATTCATGAAATCCGGCTGGTCTTCGTTGCCCCATGCCGGGGTGCGGTACAGCCGCGAGGCGGCGAGCAGGCGGCAGTCCGGCAGCGCCGCCAGCGCCCGGATCGCCGCGCGCACGGTGGCCGGCGCGTCGCCGAGGTTGGCGCCCAGCCCGACGCACGCCATGACCATGCGGCCTACTCGCCCGCTGCGGCGCTGCTGCGGCGGCGACGGCGGCGGCGCTTGGGCGCGCCCTCTTCGGCCACGCCTTCGACATGCAGCGAATCCAGTGCCGATTCCAGCTCGCGGCCCGACTGCTGCTGCGCTTCGCGCCAGAACTCGATGTCGGCCGCATGCTCGCTGGACGCGGCCTGGCGCAGCACCAGAAAATCGAACGCGGCGCGGAAGCGCGGATGGGTCAGGGTGCGGAACACGCGCTTGCGCTGGCGCGAGCCGAAGCGCGACTGCAGCAGCCAGATTTCCTGCATCGGCAGCGAGAACCGGCGCGGCAGCGCGATGGTGGTGAGCTGGTGCAGGGTGACGCGGTCGGCGGCGCGGCGCTGCGCCTCTTCCGGCGCCAGCCCCTGCCGCTGCAGCGCGATCAGGGTGCGGCAGAACGCCGGCCACAGCAGCAGCGCGAACAGGAAAGCCGGGGACACAGGCTCGTCGTTGGCCACGCGCTCGTCGGTGCTGCGCAGCCCTTCGACCACGAAGCTGCGCAGCGCGCCGCTGCGGTTGCTCTTCAGCGCGGCCGCGCTCTCCGGGAACAGCGCCGCCAGCAGGCCATGGCGCTCCAATCCCTCGAAGCTGGCCACGCCGTGGCCGGACAGGAACAGCTTGAGCACTTCCTCGAACAGGCGCGCCGGCGCGGCTTCGTCCAGCAGGCTGGCCAGGCGCGGGATCGGCGCGGCGGTGGCCGGCTCGATCTCGAAGTCGAGCTTGGCCGCCAGGCGCACCGCGCGCAGCATGCGCACCGGGTCCTCGCGGTAGCGCTGCTCGGGATCGCCGATCAGCTTCATGCGCCGCGCCAGCACGTCCTCGAAGCCGCCGACGTAGTCGCGCACCGAGAAGTCCTCGATGGCGTAATACAGGGCGTTGCAGGTGAAATCGCGGCGCACCGCATCGTCCTCGATGCTGCCGTAGACGTTGTCGCGCACCAGCATGCCGTTCTCGACCTCGCGGTCGCCGCTGCCATCGTCGCTGTTGGCGCGGAAGGTGGCGACCTCGATGATCTCGCGGCCGAACACCACGTGCGCCAGGCGGAAGCGGCGGCCGATCAGCCGGCAGTTGCGGAACAGCTGCTTGACCTGCTCCGGCGTGGCGTCGGTGGCCACGTCGAAATCCTTGGGCCGCCCCCCCACCAGCAGGTCGCGGACCGCGCCGCCGACCAGATAGGCGCCGAACCCGGCCTCGCGCAGGCGGTAAAGCACACGCAGTGCGTTCGGGCTGACGTCCTTGCGCGAAATGGTGTGCTGGTCGCGCGGGATGACGCGCAGGGTGAACGGCGCTGTAACTGTGGAATTGATGGTGGCGATTCCGGTTGGGGTTGCAGGGTTGCCTGGCGGCAAACAGGTGCATATACTAGCGCGCTCGCCGGACGCGACCAAACGCTCCCTTCGTCTAGTGGTTAGGACGTGGCCCTCTCAAGGCTAAAACAGGGGTTCGAGTCCCCTAGGGAGCGCCAACTCCGTCCGCGAAATCAAAAAGCCCCGCCCGCGCGGGGTTTTTTGTTGCCTGCCATCCTGGCAACCCTCCTCCGCGCCACCAAAAGGCGACGCCGAAAAAGCCAGCCTCCCACCCGGCTCCCGGCAGTGCCAGCCACCGGCCGGCGGGCGCGCGATGCCGGATTGATGAAGTTGCCGGCCAGCGCTGCTCCTGCGCCATGCAGGCGCGCAATGAGAATGCCTGCGCCCATCCCTCGCTTACTGCTCTAGAATTACGGGGTTCAACGCCGGACCCCGTCATGCCCTTTGTCGTCACCGAAAACTGCATCAAGTGCAAACACACCGACTGCGTCGAAGTCTGCCCAGTGGACTGCTTCCATGAAGGCCCCAACTTCCTGGTGATCGACCCGGACGAGTGCATCGACTGCACCCTGTGCGAGCCGGAATGCCCGGTCAACGCCATCTATCCCGAGGACGACGTGCCCGCCGGGCAGGAAGGCTTCGTAGCGCTGAACGCCGAACTGGCCAGGTCCTGGCCGGTGCTGACCGTGCGCAAGGATCCGCCGGCCGATGCCGCCGAATGGGACGGCAAGCCGGACAAGCTCAAGCTGCTGGAACGCTGACCCGCCTGGCGGGCCACAGGAAAAAGGGCGCCGTCGGCGCCCTTTTCGTTTCCGGTGCTGCCGTCGCCGGCGATGCCCGTTGCCATGGACAGGCCCCGGAAGCACCGCGCCCATGGCGGATGCCGCCACGGGCTGCGATGGCCGCGCTTACTGCGCGAGCTTCGCCTTCAATGCCTCGAGCAGCTTGATCGGCGCCGGGTCGGTGGCCGGCAGGCCGCGCGGATCGACCGCCGACACATAGGTGCCGGCATCGACGCCGACCACGCGCACCAGGAAGTTGCTGCCTTCGTAGGCCACGTCGTACGAGCCCAGCAGCTGCGCGCGGCTGGCGATGGTCACGCCCTCGACCGTGGCGAGCGCGTCGCCGACCTTGCCGAACACCTCGTCGCGGCTGCCCTTGACGGTGAAGCCACCCTGCGCGGGCTGTGCCGCTGCGGCCTGGGTCGGACGCGCGGCCGAGGCCAGCGCCGGCACCTGCGATGCGCCGGCGGTGTTGGGCAGGTTCAGATCCGGCGGCACTTCGAGCGGACGCATTTCCGGCGCCAGCGCATAGTCGCCGCGCGCGCCGCGGTGGAAACAGCCGGTCGCGGTGACGGTGGTGGCGATGGCGAGCAGTGCCAGCGAAAGTGCGCGTACGGCGGAACGGGAATGACGCATGGTGGATCTCCTGGTTCTGGCCACTGCAAAGGTTCAGTGGCTGGATAGTTCTTCCAGCGCGCCCACGTCGGCCGCCAGATGGTCGGCGGCGGCATGATGCGAGGCGGAAAGCGGCAACAGCGGCAGGCGCAGTCCATGGCCGATGCCCAGGCGCTGCAGCAGCGCCTTGACCGGGATCGGGTTGGATTCAAGGGTGAAGAAATCGTGGTAGGGCTGCAAGCGTGCGTCCCAGGCCTCGGCAGCCGCGTGGTTGCCGGCACGGGCCAGGTCGCACAGGGTACGGAAGGTACCGGGCAGGACATTGGAACCGACCGACACCATGCCGTCGGCGCCGGCCAGCATCGAGCGCGCGGCGTTGGCATCGTCACCGCCAAGGATGGCGAAACCATCGCCGCGCAGTTCCAGCAGCGCCTTCATCCGCGCCATGTCGCTGACCGCTTCCTTGATGCCGACGATGTTCGGGTGCGACGCCAGTCCGGCCACGGTGTCCGGCAGCAGGTCGCAGCCGGTGCGGCCGGGCACGTTGTACAGCACCACCGGCAGGCCGCCCTGTTCGGCCACGGCCAGGTAGTGCTGGCGCAGGCCTTCCTGGGTCGGGCGCACGTAAGGCGGCGTGACCACCAGCGCATGGGTGGCGCCGTTGCGCGCGGCGCGACGGGTCGCCTCGATGGTCCTGGCAGTCCCGGACTGCCCGGTCCCCGCCAGCACCGGCATGCGGCCGCCCAGGACAGCCACGGCCGCGCGCAGCAAAGCGTCGCATTCGGCCTCGGACAGCGTCGACGCCTCGCCCGTGGAGCCGGCCACCACCACACCCTGCGCGCCGCCAGCCGCCTGCAGCGCCAGCAGGCGCTGCCAGCCCTCGGTATCGAGCGCGCCATCGGCAAGGAAAGGCGTCGCCAGGGCGGTGATGAGGCCGGAAATGGACAAGGGAAACGCCGTTCTTCGTGGGGGCTGGGAATCCCGCCTGGAGGCGGGTTCGTGACCGGGGGCATGTTACTTGCCGGTCGAAAGCACGGGCAAGTATGCTGGGTGCCAGCGAACGTGCCCGCGCCGGCGCCGTTCAGACTCACAGAGCATCCCGGAACCACCTTGACCAACAGCACCCCGCGGCCGCAGCCGACCGAAAACCACCTCCTGATCAACGCCTACACGACGCATCCGGAGTCCCCACTGCTGTCCGTCACCCGCCGCATCGCCGACAGCGGCTGCAACCTGGTCGATGCGCGGCTGTCCACGGTGGGCCGCGACGTCTCGGTCACCACGCTGGCCACCGGCTCGTGGGATTCGGTGGCAAAGCTCGAGGCGATGCTGACCCGGCTGGAGCGCGAGGAAGGTCTGAAGCTGGTGTGGTACCGCACCGCCGCCAAGCAGGCCCAGTCCAACCTGCTGCCCTACATCGTCGAGGTGATCGCCGCGGACAAGCCGGGCATCCTGTTCCAGCTGGCCGATTTCTTCGACCGCCAGGGCATCACCATCGAGAACCTGCAGAGCACCCGCTACCAGGCCATGCAGACCGGCGCGGAGATGTTCTCGGCGCAGATCACCATCGGCGTGCCGGCCAACATGCACATCGCCGCCCTGCGCGACGATTTCCTCGAGTTCTGCGACCACCTCAACCTGGACGCGATCATGGACCCGATGAAGTTCTGACCGTTCGCGCGCCCGTCACGGGCAGGCGGCGTTTCATGTAATTGCAATCGTAGTAACCCAGGCTCCGGAAAGGATCTGATGAACATCGGCGACACCCTGGACCGCACCGTCCTCGACCTGCCGCTGGCCCTGTCCGGCGGCGATACCACCACCCTCGCCGCGCAGGCCGGCCACTGGCTGGTGCTCTACTTCTATCCGAAGGACAGCACCCCCGGCTGCACCACCGAGGGCATCGACTTCAATGCCCTGCTGCCGAAGTTCAAGCGCGCCGGCGCGGTGGTGATGGGCGTCTCGCGCGACTCGGTGAAGTCGCACGACAACTTCTGCGCCAAGCAGGGTTTCAAATTCCCGCTCATCAGCGATGCCGACGAGGCGCTGTGCAACGCCTTCGACGTGATCCGCATGAAGAACATGTACGGCAAGCAGGTGCGCGGCATCGAGCGCAGCACCTTCCTGGTCTCGCCCGACGGCACGCTGGTGCAGGAATGGCGCAAGGTCAAGGTCGCCGGCCATGCCGATGCCGTGCTTGACGCACTGAAGGCCGCCCAGTCCAAGTGAACCCCATCGCCCACCTCGTCCGCCGCGTCCCTGCTCCGCAGGCCGTGGCGGTTTTTCCCTGCCCGTAACCAGGAATCGACGATGACCCGAGGCAAGCGCATCTACGTGCTGGATACCAACGTGCTGATGCACGATCCGACCGCGCTGTTCAAATTCGAGGAGCACGATGTCTACCTGCCGATGCAGGTGATCGAGGAACTGGACAACGGCAAGAAGGGCACCTCCGAGGCCAGCCGCAACGCGCGCCAGGTCAGCCGTTTCCTCAACGAACTGATCGAAGCCTCCGGCATCGGCGGCATCGCCAAGGGCGTTCCGCTGGTGCTGCCGCAGGGGCTGCAGCTGCGCGGCGCGCGCAGCGCCGGCCACCTGTATTTCCAGACCAGCCATTTCGAGGCCGGCAAGAGCTTCGGCGCGGTGATCCCGGACAACGCCATCCTCGGCGCGATCCTCGCGCTGAAGGAGCAGACCCCGGATGTACCGGTGGTGTTCGTCTCCAAGGACATCAACCTGCGCATCAAGGCGGCCATCGCCGGCATCGACTCGGAGGACTACGAGAACGACCGCGCGCTGGACGATTTCAGCCTGCTGTATACCGGCGCCACGCCCCTGCCCGAGGATTTCTGGAAGAAGCATTCCAGCGACCTGCGCAGCTGGAGCGACAAGGGCCGCACCAGCTACGAGATCCGCGCCACCGACGACGAGGAATGGTTCCCCAACCAGTATGTCTACCTGCCCGGTGAGGACGAGGTCGAACTCAAGGTCGCCAAGGTAGAGGCCGATGGCCGCATCACGCTTGCCCTGGTGGACGATTTCCGCCATGGCGCGCATTCGGTATGGGGCATCACCGCACGCAACCGCGAACAGAATTTCGCGCTCAACGCGCTGATGGACCCGGAGATCGACTTCGTCACCCTGCTCGGCACCGCCGGCACCGGCAAGACCCTGCTGGCGCTGGCCGCGGGCCTGGCGCAGACCATGGATACCCAGCGCTACCGCGAGATCATCATGACCCGCGCCACGGTCAGCGTCGGCGAGGACATCGGCTTCCTGCCCGGCACCGAGGAAGAAAAGATGACGCCGTGGATGGGCGCGCTCACCGACAACCTGGAAGTGCTCACCCACAACCAGGAGGGCGGCGCCTGGGGCCGCGCGGCGACCAATGACCTGCTCGCCTCGCGCATCAAGATCCGCTCGCTGAACTTCATGCGCGGGCGCACCTTCCTGTCGCGCTACCTGATCCTGGATGAGGCGCAGAACCTCACCCCGAAGCAGATGAAGACCCTGATCACCCGCGCCGGCCCCGGCACCAAGATCGTCTGCCTGGGCAATGTCGAGCAGATCGACACGCCCTACCTGACCGAGACCACCTCGGGCCTGACCTACGCCGTGGACCGCTTCAAGAACTGGCCGCACAGCGCGCACATCACCCTGCGCCGCGGCGAACGCTCGCGGCTGGCCGATTACGCCTCGGAGGTCCTGTGAGAAAGCACCACGCCCTCGCCCTGCTCGCCGCCGGCGCCCTCGCGCTGGCGGCCTGCACGCCGGCCAACACCCGCTCCGGCAGCGTGCCGACGGCGATCAAGGCCGGGCAGTCGTGGGTGGTCACGCGCCCGATCGTCGCCGCGCAGGTGCTCGACACCTGCTCGCGCGACAGTCCGGCCAGGCATGCCGATGGCGTGAGCGGCTACTGGGCGCCCAGCCGCGCGCAGATCGACGCACTGGAAAGCCGGCTGCAGCAGTTGCAGCCCACCATTGCCGAACCGGCGCGTTCCGGACGCCAGTACGTGGGCTTCATCGCGCAGGGCCGCCAGCTGATCTACATCAACGCCTTCACCCTGCCCGACCACGACAAGACCAACCCGGCGCGCGAAGCGGTGCGGGCCTGCGACGGCGGCGCCGCGTTCTGGGGCGCGGTGTACGACCCGCAGGCCGGGACCTTCTCCGACATCGCGACCAACGGCGGCTTCTGACCGGCCGGCGATACTGTCCGCGACATGGGCATACAGCTTCCCCGCTGGGTGTGGATCGGCGCGATCGCGCTGTCCTGCGTGGCCGGCATGGTCAACGTGGTCGGCTTCCTCGGCTTCGAGCACCAGGCCGTCAGCCATCTCACCGGCACCACCAGCCAGCTCGGCATGGCGCTGGTGCAGCGCGACTGGCGCAGCGTCGCGCACCTGTGGAGCATGCTGATCGCGTTCTCGCTGGGCGCGATGCTGAGCGGGCTCATCGTGCAGGATGGCGCGCTGCGGCTGGGCCGGCGCTACGGCGTGGTGCTGACCCTCGAATCGCTGTTGCTGCTGGCGGCGATCCCGCTGTTCAAGCAGCAGCAGATCTGGGGCGCACTGGCCGCGGCCATGGCCTGCGGCCTGCAGAACGCAATGGCCACCACGTTCAGCGGCGCGGTGGTGCGCACCACCCACCTCAGCGGCATGTTCACCGACCTGGGCATCGGCCTGGGCCATCTGCTGCGCGGCCTGCCGCTGCAGGTCCGGCGGCTGACGCTCAGTGGCCTGATCATCGGCGGCTTCCTCGCCGGCGGCATCATCGGCGCCTGGCTGTTCCAGCGCTTCGGCTACGACGCGCTGCTCGCGCCGGCGCTGCTGACCGGCTGTACCGGCGCCACCTACATCGTCTACCGGCTGTCGCGGCGCCTGTATACCGCGCCCTGACGGCAGCGTTGGGCGAAACACTGCACAATCCGGCCATGACGCCTTCCACGCCCGTTTCCGTCCTCACCATCGCCGGGTCCGACTCCGGCGGCGGCGCCGGCATCCAGGCCGACCTGAAGGCCTTCGCCGCCCACCGCGTGCATGGCCTGTCGGCCATCGCCGCGCTGACCGCGCAGAACACCCGCGGCGTCACCGCCGTGCACGTGCCGCCGCTGGAGTTCCTGCAGGCACAGCTCGACGCCTGCTTCGACGATTTCGACATCCACGCGGTCAAGCTCGGCATGCTCGCCAACGCCGACGTCATCCATCTGGTCGCCGACGTCCTGGAAAAACATCGCCCGCCGCAGGTGGTGCTGGATCCGGTGATGGTCGCCACCAGCGGCGCCAGGCTGCTGGAAACCAGCGCGCTGCATGCAATGCGCGAGCGCCTGTTGCCGCTGGCCACGTTGCTTACGCCGAATACGCCGGAGGCCGAACTCCTGCTCGAACGCCGCATCGCCAACGCCACCGAAGCCGAGGATGCGGCCGCCGCGCTGCTGGGGCTGGGCACCGGAGCCGTGCTGCTCAAGGGCGGGCATCTGGACGAAGGCCCACGTGTGATCGACCGCTATTACGATGGCGTCACCGGCGAGGAATTCAGCCACGTCCGCCTGCCGGTGAACGCGCACGGTACCGGCTGCACGCTGGCCTCGGCCATCGCCGCGCAGCTGTGCCGCGGACTGTCCCTGCCCAATGCCTGCGAGGCCGCCATCGACTACGTGGCGCGCGGCCTGCGCGGCGGCTACCGCCCCGGACGCGGCGAGGTCATGGTGCTGGATCATTTCGGCGCATCGGGCCCGGCATGAACGCTCACACCGCGCTCGACGTCACCGCGGCGGACGGACACCGTTTCGAACTGCTCGCCCACGTGCCGCCCCGGCCCGAGGCGGCCATGCTGTGGCTGCCCGCACTGGGCGTGGCCGCTCGCCATTACCTGCCGCTGGCCGACGCCCTGGCCGCGCGCGGCGTGGCTGTGTTCGTCCACGAATGGCGCGGCAACGGCAGCAGCAGCCTGCGCGCGGACAGACGCAACGACTGGGGCTACCGCGAACTGCTGCTGTACGACATCCCCGCCGCCGAAGCGGCCGCCCGCGCGGCGGTGCCGGGCGCCCCGCTGCGCCTGGGTGGGCACAGCCTGGGCGGGCAGTTGGCGTGCTGCCACGCAGGCCTGCATCCTGACGCCTTCGCCGCGCTCTGGCTGGTTGCCAGCGGCACCCCATGGTGGCGCGGCTTTCCTGCGCCCCGACGCTGGCTGCTACCGCTGGCCTACCGCTTCCTGCCCTGGCTCGCGCAACAGCGCGGGGCGCTGCCGGGGCGCAGGCTTGGCTTCGGGGGAACGGAGGCGCGCGGCCTGATCCGCGACTGGGCCCGCGTCGGCCTGAGTGGCCACTACGCCGCGGCGGGGATGCCCGTCGACCTGGAAGCGGCGATGCATGCCCTAGCGCTGCCGGTGAAGGCGCTGCTGTTCGACGCCGACTGGCTCGCCCCCACCGGCTCCATGCGCCACCTGCTGTCCAAGATGCCGGCCGCACCGGCGACGCTGCGGATCATGTCCGGCAACGAACTGGGCACGCGCGCCGACCATTTCAGCTGGATGAAATCGCCAGCCATCGTGGCTGATGGCCTGCTGTAATTCCCGCCGCACGATACGGCCCGAGGCTGCAATAACTTTCGTTATAGGAAAATTTCACAAAAGCGTTGACGCATGCGCGTCATATCCGCATAATTCCGCTCCTGACGACGCGCCCGTAGCTCAGTTGGATAGAGTACCTGGCTACGAACCAGGCGGTCGGGAGTTCGAATCTCTCCGGGCGCGCCAGTTTGGAACACTGTTCTTGCAGTGATCCCCGTCAGAACAATAAAGGTAAAACGCGCCCGTAGCTCAGTTGGATAGAGTACCTGGCTACGAACCAGGCGGTCGGGAGTTCGAATCTCTCCGGGCGCGCCATTACACCGAACAGCAGGCTTTGCCTGCTGTTTTTTTTCGTCCCGGCGACGGCATCTCCATCGCGCTCCGCTCCGGCGACGCAGGCCAGGCGTTCCTTTCACACGGCCGACGCAAACAACCCCCGCCACCGATCGACGAACGGACGCCCCGGAACCGCCGGCCGCAGATGGCAGCGGACAGCGCCGGCTTCGATCGCCAGGGAAATCCGCCCGTACGGGAACAGTTCCCCGCAGAACAGGCAACGCCACTGGCGCATCCTGGCCAGGCGCCACGGAACCCCGCCATCCTGCAGATCCGGAAGGCATCGCACCAGGGCTACCCCGCCTGCCTCCACCATTGCAGCCCGGACCGCAGCCCCGCATCCCGCGATGATCCATAAAAAAAGCGCCGGCTTCCGCCGGCGCTTTCATTGCACTCGAACCGCTGCCGATCAGGCTTCCGGCGGCGCGGCAGCCTGCTCCGCATCAGCCGCCACGGCATCCTCGTCCGCATCGTCGGCCGACTGCAGCGAGGCATCCAGGCGTTCGACCGCCTGCAGCTTCTCGCCCTTGGACAGGCGGATCAGGGTCACGCCCTGGGTGTTGCGGCCCACGCGCGAGATCTCCGAGCCACGGGTACGCACCAGGGTGCCGCCATCGGAGATCAGCAGCACTTCGTCGCCGGTACCCAGCAGCACCGCACTGACCAGTTTGCCGTTGCGCTCGCTGGTCTGGATGCCGATCACGCCCTGCGTGCCGCGGCCCTTGCGCGGATAGTCGGCCAGCGGGGTGCGCTTGCCGTAGCCGTTCTCGGTGGCGGTGAGGATGTACTGCACGCCGGCATCGTCCACTGCATCGACGATCTCGGCACCGTCGACCGACACGTCCTCGACGCTGTTGTCGTCCTCGCCCTCGTCCTCAACGCCACCGGCGCTTTCGGCCACGATCAGGCTGACCACTTCCTCGCCTGTAGGCATCCGGATGCCGCGCACGCCGGTGGCGGTGCGGCCCATCGAGCGGACCTTGTCCTCGCCGAAGCGCACGGTCTTGCCATTGGAGGCGAACAGCAGGATGTCGCGCTCGCCATCGGTCAGGCCGACGCCGACCAGCGCATCGCCCTCATCCAGATTGATGGCGATCTTGCCGCGCGCCAGGCGGAACGCGAACTCGCTCAGCGGCGTCTTCTTCACCGTGCCGTTGCGGGTGGCGAAGAACACGAAATGGCCGTCGTCGTACTCGCGCACCGGCAGCACCGCCTGCACGCGCTCGCCGTTCTCCAGCGCGATCCAGTTGATGATCGGACGGCCGCGCGCGCTCGAGCCGGCTTCCGGCAACTGGTACACCGGCAGCCAGAACACCTTGCCCGAGCTGGTGAAGGTCAGCAGCGTGTCGTGGGTGTTGACCAGCCACAGCTGCTCGATCGAATCCTCGTCCTTGGTCGCCGCCGCGCTGCGGCCGCGGCCGCCACGCTTCTGCGCGCGGTAGGCCGATACCGGCTGGCGCTTGACGTAGCCGGCGCGCGACAGCGTCACCACCACGTCCTCCGGCGCGATCAGGTCGAGGATGTCCAGGTCTTCCTCGCTGTGGCGGATCTCGGTGCGGCGCTCGTCGCCGTACTCGGCGCGCACGCTTTCCAGCTCCTCGCGGATCACCTGCAGCAGGCGGTCCGGGTTTTCCAGGATGTGGATCAGCCCGGCGATCACTTCCAGCAGCTGCCTGTATTCCTCGGTGAGCTTGTCCTGCTCCAGGCCGGTGAGGCGGTGCAGACGCATTTCCAGGATCTGCGTGGCCTGCACGTCGGACAGCTGGTAATTGCCATTGACCAGGCCGATGCCCTTGGGCAGGTCTTCCGGACGCGAGGCCTCGGCGCCGGCGGCACCCAGCAGCGCGCCGACCAGGCCCGGCTCCCACACCTTGGCGAGCATGCGCTCCTTGGCCTCGGCGGGGTTGGACGAGGTCTTGATCAGCTCGATCATCTCGTCGATGTTGGCCAGCGCGACGGTCAGGCCTTCCAGCACGTGCGCGCGCGCGCGCGCCTTGCGCAGTTCGTAGATGGTGCGGCGGGTGACCACCTCGCGGCGGTGGCGGACGAACGCCTCCAGCATCTCCTTGAGGTTCAGCAGCTTCGGGCGGCCGTCGACCAGCGCCACCATGTTGATGCCGAACACCGACTCCATCTGGGTCTGCTGGTAGAGGTTGTTCAGGACAACTTCCGCCGACTCGCCGCGCTTGATCTCGATGTAGATGCGCATGCCGTCCTTGTCGGACTCGTCGCGCAGCTCGCTGATGCCCTCGAGCTTCTTTTCCTTGACCAGCTCGGCGATCTTCTCGATCAGCCGCGCCTTGTTCACCTGGTAGGGAATCTCGGTGACGATGATCGATTCGCGGCCGTTGTCGGCCACTTCGATGTCGGCCTTGGCGCGGATGCGCACGCGGCCGCGGCCGGTGCGGTAGCCGGCGATGATGCCCGCGGTGCCGTTGATGATGCCGGCGGTCGGGAAATCCGGGCCCGGGATGTACTCCATCAGGCCATCGACGTCGATCGACGGGTTGTCGATCAGCGCGATGCACGCATTGATGGATTCGGTGAGGTTGTGCGGCGGGATGTTGGTGGCCATGCCCACCGCGATGCCGGCCGAACCGTTGACCAGAAGGTTCGGGAAGCGCGTCGGCAGGACCGTCGGCTCCAGTTCCTTCTCGTCGTAGTTGGGCTGGAAATCGACGGTTTCCTTGTCGATGTCGGCCAGCATCTCGTGGCTGATCCGCGACAGGCGCGATTCGGTGTAACGCATCGCCGCCGGGCTGTCGCCGTCGACCGAACCGAAGTTGCCCTGGCCGTCGATCTGCATGTAGCGCAGCGAGAACGGCTGCGCCATGCGCACCAGCGTGTCGTAGACCGCGCTGTCGCCGTGCGGGTGGTACTTACCGATGACGTCGCCGACGATGCGCGCCGATTTGTAATACGGCTTGTTGGCGTGCGCGCCCAGCTCCTGCATCGCGTAGAGGACGCGGCGATGGACCGGCTTGAGGCCGTCGCGGGCGTCGGGGAGCGCGCGCCCCACGATCACGCTCATGGCGTAATCGAGGTAGCTCTTGCGCATCTCGTCTTCCAGGTTGACCTGGATGATTTCCTTGGCGGTTTCTGCCATTCGGATTCCGTATTCTGGTAGCGGTCCGGAGCGGCGCCGACGGCCCTTGTGGGCGGTCCCGGCACAAGCCCGATTCAAGTGGCCGAGTTTACCACACGGCGCCGTCTGCCGCCTCAGGCAGCAGCACTTTTAACGGAATAAATCAGGGACTTAGCCGCCGATTGCGGCACTCGGCGGCGGTTTCCGCCGAGTACCGGCGGAGCGCCGCCGCGCGCACCGCCGCGGACGGCAGGCCACGGGCCGGATTCAGCCGCCGAAAGCGGCCTGCATGGCACCGGCATCGGGATTCAGGATCACGCCCTTCTCGGTCACGATGGCGTCGATCAGGCTGCCCGGGGTCACGTCGAACACCGGGTTCCAGGCCTGGATGCCTTCGGCCACGGTGCGCACGCCGCCAACACCGAACAGCTCGCCCGGATCGCGCTGTTCAATCTCGATTTCATCGCCATGCGCGGTGCCCATGTCCACCGTCGAGGACGGCGCCACCACCATGAACTTCACGCCGTGGTGGCGCGCGGCGATGGCCAGCTGGTAGGTGCCGATCTTGTTGGCGGTGTCGCCGTTGGCGCAGATGCGGTCGGCGCCGACGATCACCCACTGCACCGCGCCGGTCTTCATCAGGTGCGAGGCGGCCGAGTCGGCGACCAGGGTCGCGTCGATGCCGTCCTGCTGCAGCTCCCACACGGTCAGGCGCGCGCCCTGCAGCCACGGCCGGGTCTCGCCGGCGAACACGCGTGCGATGCGCGCCTGCGCGATGCCCGCGCGGATCACGCCCAGCGCGGTACCGAAGCCGGCGGTGGCCAGCGAGCCGGTGTTGCAATGGGTCAGCACGCCGCTGCCCGGCGCGATCAGGCCGGCGCCCAGCGCGCCCATGTGGCGGTTGGCGGCCAGATCCTCATCGGCGATGGCCTGCGCCTCCAGCGCCAACGCCTGCTTCCAGTCGCTGCCGGCGCCGGCCAGCGCGCGGCGCATGCGCGCCAGCGCCCAGGCCAGGTTGACCGCGGTCGGACGCGCGGCATTCAGGCGCGCCATCGCCGGCGCCAGCGCACGCGACGCGGCGGCGCCATCGTCGGCCTCGATCCCGCGCGCGGCCAGCACCACGCCCCAGGCGGCGGCGATGCCGATGGCCGGCGCGCCACGCACGGTGAGCGCGTGGATGGCCTCGGCGACCGCATCGCTGTCGCGGCACAGCACGTGCTCCACGACAAAGGGCAGCTTGCGCTGGTCCAGCAGCTCCAGCGCGTCGCCGGTCCAGCGGATCGGGCGGATATGGTCGTAGCGGGCGTAATCGATGGCGTGGTTTGCGTTCATCGCGCCATTGTATCGGCGCCGCCGTCAGTCGGCGGAAAACTCGGCGCGGCAGCCCTTGTCCACCCAGATGCCGGTGCGGTCCCAGCCCCAGCTGCGGCCTTCCTCGCAGGCGGCGCTGGACAGCTGCCTGAGCAGGGTGACCCTGCGCTCGACGCTCACCCCGCACTCCCGGCGCATCTCGCTCTTCGATTCGCAGGTGACCTGGCGCGGAACGTCCACGAAGCCGGAGCCGTCTTCGGCGCCCACCTCGAACTGCCCCTGGCAACCGCGGCTCACCCAGATCTCGTTGCGCCCGTATCCCCAGGTGCGTCCTTCCCTGCACGGCAACAGCGACTGCTGGCGGATCAGGCGCACCGGCGCGCCACGCAGCAGCACCGGGCAGGTAACGGTCCGGCCCCTGGATTCGCAACGCACCATGCGCCGCACCAGGCGCTGCCCGGGAGCCGGCTGTTCGGCGGCGAACTCGGCGCGGCAGCCACGGCTGACCCATACGCCCCGCTCCTCCACGCCCCAGCTGGTCTCGCGGATGCAGCTCTGCGTGGAAAGCTGACGCACCAGCTGCACGCCGCGCGACACGTCCATCGCGCAGCGCTGGCGTGCACCGCCGTCCGATTCGCAACGCACCACCGGCGCATCCGCAGACGACGACTCGTCCTGCCCGGCCAGGGCCAGCATCGGCATCAGCCACAGCAATGGGCCGCAAACACCTTTCATCCGACCTTCCCACCCTGCAATCCGATGGACTCCGCGGATACAGACTCTGCATCCGCAGGCGTGATCAGAGCATCATCCGCGGCACGCAGGCAATACATGCGCGGGTGATGCGGCGGAAACGGCAAAGCACGGGGTGCGGGCAGGCCTGCGCGCCCGCGGCCGCCGGCACGCAAGGGTGCACTCAGGCGTGGGCGAAATCGAAGGCCAGCACATCGGCGATGCGGCCGGTACCGGCCAGCGCCATCAGCAGGCGGTCCACGCCCACCGCCACGCCGGCGCACTGCGGCAGGTCCGGCAGCGCGGCCAGGAACGGCTCGTCCAGCGGCGGCTGCACGTCGCCGCGCGCGGCGCGCACCGCCAGATCGCGCTGGAAGCGCTGGCGCTGCTCCCCGGCATCGTTCAGCTCGTGATAGCCGTTGGCCAGTTCCACCGCGCCCAGGTACAGCTCGAAGCGCTCGGCCAGCGGCGGTTCGCCCGGGCGGATGCGGGCCAGCGCCGCCTGCGTGGCCGGCCAGTCGTGGACCACGGTGATGCGGTCACCTGGGAAGTGCGGCTGGATGCGATGGGTCATCAGCAGGTCCAGCCAGTCGTCGCGGGTGAGACCTTCGGGATTGATGCCGATGCCGGCCAGCGGCGCGCGCAGCTGCGCTTCGTCGGCGCAGAACGGATCCACGCCCACCGCGTCGATGAACAGTTCGCGATAGGCCAGCACCTGCAGCGCGGCTTCGCGGCCGACCATCGCCAGCGCCGCGCGCACCAGTTCCACCGTTTCATCGATCAGACGATGGTGATCCCAGCCGACGCGGTACCACTCGAGCATGGTGAACTCGGGGTTGTGGCGGCCGCCGGCCTCGCCATTGCGGAATACCCGGCCCAGTTCGTAGCAGTCGCCGACACCGGCGGCGAGCAGGCGCTTGAGCGGATACTCGGGCGAAGTGCGCAACCAGCGCACCGGCGAGCCGGCATCGACATGGCCGCTGAAGCGGGTCTGGAAGCCGTCGATGTTCGGCTCGGTGTTGCCGGCCGCCGACATGATCGGCGTCTCCACTTCCAGCACGTCGCGGCGGGCGAAGAAATCGCGGATCAGGGCATTCAGGCGCGCGCGCCGGCGCAGGGCCTCGATCATGGCGCACACCCGACCGCCATGGATGGCGGGAATGCCGGTTCTGCAGGAGCAGGAAACGGCCGTGCGCCACCCTGCGGGCGGCTTCGCCGTGAATAACGGCTGTCCTGCCGTTCTTTCATGGATGCAGCCCCTTCGGCGTGGCGGCCAGCGGCAGGGTCAGGATGTCCCGCTCGTCGTCGCGGTAGCCGGCCGACAGGTACAGCGCCTTGGCCCGGGCGTTGTGGTGGTTCACTTCCAGCCGCATGACGCTGGCGCCCTCGACGATCGCCCAGTCGCGGGCCAGCGCCAGCGCCTGCCGGCCCCAGCCGCGGCCACGCGCGGCCGGGGCCAGATAGAGCTCGTCCAGCAGCACGAAGCGGCCGCCCTGCTCCACGCTGAAACACCAGCCCAGGGTGATGTAGCCGGCTTCGGCCACATCGTCGCCTTCCAGCAGCAGCACCGCCCCGCAGGCCGGATCGGCCAGCAGCGTGCGCAGGCCGGGCTCGACCAGTGCCGGATCAAAGGCGATCTGATCCTCCGCATAGAAGGCGCGCACCATGGCGATCAGGCGTGGGAAATCCTCGGGTGCGGCGAGGCGGAAGCGCAGGTTCATGGTTGTTGTCCGTGTCCGGTGAGGAAGGCGAGCAGGCGCGGTTCGTCCCACACCTCCACGCCCAGTTCGTTGGCCTTGTCCAGCTTGGAGCCGGCTTCGCTGCCCGCGACCACGAAGGCGGTCTTCTTCGACACGCTGCCGGCGACCTTGGCGCCCAGCGCTTCCAGCCGCGCCTTGGCGGCGTCGCGGGTCAGCAGCGACAGCGTGCCGGTCAGCACCACGGTCTGGCCATCCAGCGGCCCGGCCGGCTGCGCACTGGCTTCCGGCGCCAGTTCCAGCAGGCGCTGCATCTGCGCCTCGCCCTTGAGCAGCAACTGGCCGTGATTCTCGCCTTCCAGCCACTGCACCAGTCCGCGCGCGGTGTCCTCCGGCAGACCGGCGGCGATGAAGTGCCCCGGCTCGGCATCGAGGATCTGCTGCGCGGAGGGCAGCGCGGCCACCAGTTTCTCCGCGCGCAGCCGGGTGATGCCGGGAATCTCGGCCTCGACCAGCAACTGCGCCAGGTCCAGCCCTTCGCGCAGCCGCGCCGATGGCAGGCGGGTGTCGCGGATGCGCACCTGCCCGACCTGCAGCAGCGCATCGATGGCCTGCTGGTTGCCTTCCTGCTCGAAGAAGTGACCCAGCGAACGCGCCACCTCGCCGCCGATGTCGGGCACGCGCTTGAACAGCGGCCACGGCAGCTGGCGGATCAGCTCCAGGTCGCCGAACCACTGCGCCAGCGCCTTGGCGGTACTCTCGCCGACATGCTCGATGCCCAGCGCGAACAGCAGCCGCTCCAGCGTGGCATCGCGGCTGGCGTCGATGGCGGCGATCAGGTTGTCGGCCCAGCGGGTGGCGATCTTCTTCGTGTTCCATTCGAAGGCCACCGGCAATGCCAGCGCCTGCGCGCGCCAGTTGCCGCCTTCGCCATCGAGCCTGAGCACGGCATTGAGCACCGCACCACTGCCCTCGACTGGCAGGTGCGGTTTGAGACTGGTGGCCAGCGCGGAGGAATCGTCGGCGTCGAGCACCAGTTTCAGGTGCAGCAGCTGGTCGCGGGTGAGCCGGTACAGGTCGGCGACGCCGCGGACGATGCCGGCATCCACCAGGGTCTCGATGTACCGGTCGCCTAGCCCGTCGATGTCCATCGCGCGCCGCGAGGCGAAATGGGCGATGGCCTCCTTGCGCTGCGCCGGGCAGCTCAGCTCGCCAGAACACCGCCATACCGCCGCGCCCTCCTCGCGCACGATCTCGGCGCCGCAGACCGGGCAGGCCGCCGGCATAGTCCACGGCGTCGCCCCCTGCGGGCGGCGCTCAGCGATGACACTGACCACTTCGGGGATCACGTCGCCGGCGCGGCGCACGATCACCGTATCGCCCACGCGCACGTCCAGCCGGGCGATCTGGTCGGCGTTGTGCAGGGTGGCGTTGGTGACGGTCACCCCGGCCACCTGCACCGGCTGCAGGCGCGCCACCGGCGTGGCCGCGCCGGTGCGACCGATCTGGATCTCGATCGCCTCCACCGTGGTGGTCTGCTCCTGCGCCGGGAACTTGTGGGCGATGGCCCAGCGCGGCGCGCGGGCGACGAAGCCCATCTCGCGCTGGCCGTCGCGGTCGTCGAGCTTGTAGACCACGCCGTCGATATCGAACGCCAGCCCGTCGCGGCGCGCGCCGATCTCGCGGTAGTAATCGAGCAGGCCGTCGGCGCCCTCGACCACGCGGCACAGGTCGCTGACAGGGAAGCCCCACTGCGCCAGCCGCGCCAGCGTCGCCGAATGCGTGGCCGGCAGCTCGCCGCCGTCGACCTCGCCGGTGCCGTAGGCATAGAAGCTCAACGGCCGCTGCGCGCTGACCTTCGGGTCGAGCTGGCGCAGCGAGCCGGCCGCGCCGTTACGCGGATTGGCCAGCACCTTGCCGCCATGCAGGCGCGCCTGCTCGTTGTATTTCTCGAAATCGGCGCGCGGCATGTAGACCTCGCCGCGCACCTCCAGCACCGCCGGCCAGCCTTCGCCATCGAGCCGGGCCGGAATCACCTGGATCTGGCGCAGGTTAGCGGTGACGTCCTCGCCGGTGGTGCCGTCGCCGCGGGTCGCGCCCTGCACGAACGCGCCATCCTCATAGCGCAGGCTGATCGCCAGGCCGTCGAGCTTGGGCTCGGCAGAGAACAGCAGCTGGCTGCGGTGCAGGCGCTCATCAATGCGGCGCACGAAGTCGCGCACTTCCTCGTCGCTGAAGGCATTGCCCAGCGACAGCATCGGCAGGGCATGCATCACTTCGGCGAAGCGCGAGGACGGCCTGCCGCCGACCTGGTGGCTGGGCGAATCGGCGTTGTCCAGCTGCGGATGCGCCGCTTCCAGCGCCTCCAGCTCGCGCATCAGTGCATCGTACTCGGCGTCGGGAATCAGCTGTTCGTCGTGCTCGTGGTAGGCCTGTGCGGCCATGGCCAGCTGCTGGCGGAGCTCGGCGATGCGCTGGCGGGCGGTGGCGTCGGAAGTCATGCGCCGATTTTACCCGCGCGGGTGCATGCATCGCGCGATGCGATGGCGAATGCGCGGGGCGCCGACCCTCATTGCGAGGCGCTCGCCCGGCAATGCCTGGCAGGACGCTGTCCAGCTCTGCAGGGTCACGGTGCTTCTCCGCGTGCGGCGGGGATTGCAGGTGAGGCCACAGCGGGGCGTTGCCCCGCTCTACATGGCGACTGTGTTCTGCAGCGCCGGGCAGCGCCCGGTGGGGATTTACCGGTGAGGCCATAGCGGGGCGTTGCCCCGCTCTACATGGCGGCTGCGTTCTGTAGCGCCGGGCAGCGCCCGGTGGGGATTTGCCGATGAGGCCACAGCGGGGCGTTGCCCCGCTCTACATGGCGGCTGCGTTCTGTAGCGCCGGGCAGCGCCCGGCGGGGATTTGCCGGTGAAGCGGAAAGTTACCAGCGCGGCGGCTTGGTCAGCGGCGGCGCCTGGTGCTGGCGATCGTAGGCGCGCAGTTCGTCGCGGATGTGGGCGATGCGCTGCCGGCCCAGCGCGTTGCGGCTGTCGTCCAGCACCACGCCGTCCAGCAGTTCGGCCATGCGCTGCACGGTGGGCAGCATTTTTTCCCAGGCGTCGAGCGCGGTCATCGGCGCCGGCAGGGTCAGGAAGAAGGCGATGGCCGGGGTTTCCATCTCGCGGATGTGGGCCATGTCGAAGCTGCCCGGCTTCATGATGCTGGCCATGCTGAAGATCGGCCCGCGCTCGGGGTGGCCCTCGACCAGGCGGTGGAAGACATTCATGTAGCCGAACACCAGGCCGGTCTTCTCCGCGGCGACCACGATGTCCTCGCCGCGCAGCGACAGGCCCGCGCGCGCGGCCACGTACAGCGAGACGATCTTGTCGAAATCCTGATTGGCGCGCTTGCCCAGTTCACTGCCTGCCGCTTCCACCTCCGGCAATCCCAGTTCCTGCTGGGCCGCTTCGACGCCGGCATCGGTATCGGCCGGCGCTTCGATGCCCTCGCCCTCCGCGCCCAGCACCGGTTCGCGCCGCGGCCGCTCGCCGCTTTCGGCCGGCTCGCGGCGCTTGCCCTGCGCCGGCTTCTTCGGCCGTCCGAACAGGAAGATCGCCGCGATCAGCAGCACTCCGGCGGCCAGGATGCCGATGCGCAACAGAGCCATGTCGGACATGCAGTGGGTTCTCCGGTCAACGTGTTCAGATCGATAAAGAATGGCACGTCAGGCCGCGCCCGCCAAACGCGCGGCTTCTTCCAGATCCACGCTGACCAGGCGGCTGACGCCCGGCTCGCGCATGGTCACGCCCGAGAGCTGGTGCGCGGCCTCCATCGTCGCCTTGTTGTGGCTGACGAACAGGAACTGCACTTTTTCGCTCATTTCCTTGACCATGTTGGCCAGGCGGCCGACGTTGGCCTCGTCCAGCGGTGCGTCCACCTCGTCGAGCAGGCAGAACGGCGCCGGGTTGAGCTGGAAGATGGCGAACACCAGCGCCACCGCGGTCATCGCCTTCTCGCCGCCGGACAGCAGCGAGATGCTGGACACGCGCTTGCCCGGCGGGCGCGCCATGATGGTCACGCCGGTGTCGAGCAGGTCCTCGCCGGTCAGTTCCAGGTAGGCGTGGCCGCCGCCGAACAGGCGCGGGTACAAGGCCTGCACGCCGGCATTGACGCGGTCGAAGGTGTCCTTGAAGCGGCCACGGGTTTCGCGGTCGATCTTGCGGATCGCCTCTTCCAGCGTTTCCAGCGCGGTGGTCAGGTCCACGTTCTGCGATTCCAGGTACTCCGAACGCTGCGAGGCCTCGCCGTATTCGTGGATGGCGGCGAGGTTGACCGGCTCCAGTCGGCGCATGCGCGCGTCGATCTGCTGCACCGCCTGTTCCCACTCGCCGATGCGCGCTTCCTCGGGCAGGGTGTTGACCACATCCTCCAGCACGAAGCCGGCCTTCTCCACCGCTGCCTGCAGCTGCTCGGCGCTGAGCACCAGCGCCTGCTGGTCGAGCTTGCGCTGGGAAATGCGTTCGCGCTGCGCCAGCGCCTGTTCGTCGCGCTGGTGGCGGGTCTGCTCCAGCGTGCGCAGTTCGGCATCGATGCCGTCCAGCTGCGCGCGCGCCTCGGCCAGCACGCGGTCCACGCGCACGCGCTCGCCGAGAGTGTTCTGGTGCTCGGCCTCCAGCGCCTGCACCGGCGTGTCGCCCTGGTCCAGCTGCGAATGCAACTCGCCCAGGCGCGAATCCAGCTGCCCGCGCTGGGTACTCATGCGCTCCAGCGCCTGCGACAGCGAGGCGATCTGCGCGCGCTGCGATTCCAGGGTCAGCGCCAGCGCGTGCATGCCGTCGCGCACGTTGCGCGCCGCATCGCGCGCCAGGTCGCGGGCCTCGGTCAACTGGCGGCGCTCGCCTTCCAGCGCCTGCCGCGTGGTTTCCAGGTCGCCCATGCTGGACACGGCGTCCTCCAGCCGCACCCGCGCCTCGCCGGCCTGCTCGCGACTGTCGTCCAGCGCTTCGAGCAACTGCGCGAGCTCGCCTTCGATACGCTCGATGCGGGTGCGCGCCGATTCCAGCCGGCCGCGCTGGCTCTGCAGCTGCCCGGCCAGTTCCGAAGCGCCGCGGTGGGCCTGGTACAGCGCCCGCTGCGCTTCCTCGCGCTGCTGCTCGGCGGCCAGCAGTTGTTCGCGGAACGTGCCGAGCTGGCGCTCCAGCTCGCTCTCGCGCTCCTGCAGGCCTTCGATCTGCTCGCGCAGGGTGACGATCTCGCGCTCGCGCAGCAGCGCCCCCTGCTTGGCCGCGCCCTGCCGCGACACCCGCAGCCAGCCCTCGCCCAGGCGCTCGCCGTTGCGGGTGATGATCGAGTCGCCGTCATCCAGCTGGCGCTGCAGCTCGCGTGCGGCGGCCAGGTCTTCGGCGCCATGCAGGCGCGCCAGCAGGCGACGGATCGCCAGCGGCCCCTGCACGCGCGCGGCCAGCGAAGTCGGCGCGAAATCGGCGTTGCCTTCGGCATCGGCCACCAGCGCGATGCGGCCCTCGCCGAGTTCGCCCAGCGCATCGACCAGGGTTTCGGGCGCATCGACCAGCACGCCCTCGATCAGCTGGCCCAACGCGCTTTCCACCGCGTTTTCCCAGCCGCTTTCCACCGTGATGCGCTCGCCGACGCGCGCCGCCGAATCCAGCCCGCGCGCCTTCAGCCAGGCCACCGCGGCGCCCTGCTCCTGGCCAAGCGCGGCCTGCTGCAGGGTTTCCAGCGAAGACAGACGGCCGCGTGCGGCCTGTGCCTGCTTGCGCACTTCGGCCAGCTCGGCCTGGCTGGTACGCTGCCGTTCCTGCAGCGTCGCCGCGCTTTCCTTGCGCAGTTCCACCTGTTCGTTCAGCTCGTCCAGCGCCGCGGCCTGCGACTCGTGCTGCAGCTGCAGCTGCTCGAATGCCTCGGCCAGCGCTTCCACGTCGAGACCGGCGCGCTCGGCCGCCAGCGCCTCGCGGCGGCGGTCGGCCTCCAGGATCTGGCGGTCCAGATAATCGACGCGGGTGCGCTCCACTTCGCCCGAACGGGTGGCTTCGGAGGTATTGCGGTTGTGCGCCTCCCAGCGCTGCTGCCAGTCGTGCAGCGCGGCCTCGGCTTCGCGCAGCCCTTCCTGGCGGAATTCGTTCTCTTCCTGCTGCTGTTCCAGCTGCGGCTCGGCGTCCGCCACCGCCTCGCGCAGCACCATCAGCCGCGCTTCGTCGCCGCTGATGTGCTGGCCCAGTTCGGCCAGGGCCTGGCGGGTCTCGTCGCGCGCCTTGTGCAGGCGCTGCGCCATTTCGCGCTGGTGCTGGATCTGCTGCTCCAGCCGGGCCAGCGTGCTGCCGACCTGGTAGACGTCGGCCTGCGCGCGGGCCAGCGTCTCGGCCGCTTCCTCGCGGCGCATGCGGCCGGTCTCGATGCGGCTCTCGGCTTCGCGCTGTTCGGCGATCAGCTGCTGCAGCTTGGTTTCCTCGCGCGCCAATGCCTCGCGCAGGCCGCCCAGGCGGGTATCCAGCCCACGGTATTCCAGCGCCTTCCATTCGGCGTCCTTGACCCGGCGCTCTTCCTGCAGGGCCTGGTACTGCTCGGCCTGGCGCGCCTGCCGGCGCAGGTGCTCGAGTTGCTTGCCGATTTCCTCGCGCAGGTCGTTGAGCCGGTCCAGGTTCTCGCGGGTGTGGCGGATGCGGGTCTCGGTCTCCTTGCGGCGCTCCTTGTACTTGGAGATGCCGGCCGCCTCTTCCAGGTAGACGCGCAGGTCTTCCGGGCGCGCCTCGATGATCTGGCTGATCATGCCCTGCTCGATGATCGAGTAGCTGCGCGGGCCCAGACCGGTACCGAGGAACAGGTCGGTGATGTCGCGGCGCCGGCACTTGGTGCCGTTGAGGTAATAGTTGCTGCTGCCGTCGCGGCTGACCAGGCGCTTGACCGATATTTCGTTGAACGCGGCGTACTCGCCGGCGATGGTGTGGTCGGTGTTGTCGAAGATCAGCTCGACCGTGGCCTGCGATACCGGCTTGCGCCCGGACGACCCGGAGAAGATCACGTCGGTCAGCGAATCGCCGCGCAGGCGGCTGGCCGAGCTCTCGCCCATCACCCAGCGCACCGCATCGATGATGTTGGACTTGCCGCAGCCGTTGGGCCCGACCACGCCGGTCATGTTGGTCGGCAGGTGCAGCGTCGTGGGATCGACGAACGACTTGAAACCGGACAGCTTGATCGTGGATAGACGCATGAGGCGGGAGGTTCCAGTGCCGGGCCGAGGGGGCGGCACCGTGGTTTTCCGGGAATCGGGAGTGGGTGGACCGCAATCCGCAGGGAGTATAAGCCCCTCTCCCGCCGGGGCGCCGGCACCGGCACACGCTCCCGGCCCCGGGGGAAGAGGCTGGGATGATGGCGCATGCGAAGCCCGCGGCACATGGCCGTACGGAACTTCAGCGCAGCGCGTCACGCGCCAGGCGCACGCCCCCATCGCTGGCGGGCAACACGCTTCGACCCGGAAGGAAAAAAGAACGGGCGCCTTGCGGCGCCCGTTCCGGATACAGCTTGAACCGCAGGGATCAGGCGTCGGCTTCGACGATGACCTTGACGGTGGTTTCCACGTCGGCGTGCAGCTTGATGACGACGTCGTATTCGCCGACAGCGCGGAAGGCGCCTTCGCCGAGGATGACTTCGCTCTTTTCCAGCGGCAGGCCGGCGGCGGTGAAGGCCTCGGCGATGTCGCGCGGGCCGACCGAGCCGTACAGCTTGCCTTCGGTCGACGCGTGGGCGCCGATGGTGACGCTGGCATCGGCGAACTTGGCGGCGCGGGCTTCGGCGTCGTCGTGCGAGGCCTTGGCCTTGGCTTCATAGTCGGCGCGCTTGGCTTCGAAGGCGGCGACGTTGGCTTCGGTGGCCGGCACGGCCTTGCCGTGCGGGACCAGGAAGTTGCGGCCGTAGCCCGGCTTCACGTCGACCAGGTCACCCAGGTTGCCCAGGTTGGTCACCTTCTGCAGAAGAATCAGCTTCATTTTCTTGCTCCGTTATTCGTTAGCGATGCCCCTTCAGGCGCACCGCAACGCTTGCTGTCCGAATGGACGGGGTAGACGTATCAGACGTCGTGGTTGTCCGTGTACGGGATCAGCGCCAGGAAACGGGCGCGCTTGACCGCCGTGGACAGCTGGCGCTGGTACTTGGACTTGGTGCCGGTGACGCGGCTCGGCACGATCTTGCCGTTCTCGGTCAGGTACTGGCGCAGGGTGTTGAGATCCTTGTAGTCGATCTCCTTCACACCTTCGGCCGTGAACTTGCAGAACTTGCGGCGACGGAAGAACTTGGACATGAGCTGACTCCTTATTCGGCAGAGGCGGCGTCGTCGCCGGCTTCTTCATTGTTGGAATTGGCAGCTTCTTCGTCGTCACGACGACGGCGCTCGCCACGCTCGGGCTTGTCGCCCTTCTCGTCCTTGCTCTTCATGATCAGCGACTGCTCGGTGTCGGCCTCGTCACGCTTGATGACCAGGTTGCGCAGCACGGCGTCGTTGAAGCGGAAGCTTTCGGTCAGTTCGTTCAGCACCGACTGGTCGGCTTCGATGTTCATCAGAACATAGTGGGCCTTGACCAGGTTCTGGATCGGATAGGCCAGCTGGCGGCGGCCCCAGTCTTCCAGACGGTGGATCTTGCCGTTGCCGTTCTCGACCAGCGCCTTGTAGCGCTCGACCATGGCCGGGACCTGCTCGCTCTGGTCCGGGTGGACCAGGAACACGACTTCGTAATGACGACTCATGTTTTTCTACCTTTCGGATGTAGCCCTCTCGGGCCGGACAGCCCCCCGGCATGGAACGCGGTGGGGCAAGGATCCCTGCACGAGGAGCGCAGGGAGCCGCGCATTATCCACTGCGCACGCGCTCCGGACAAGTCGGCCCTGTCCATGCCCGATCCGGACCGGGGCACGGCGTTTGCCCGGCGCACCGGCTCCGGCAAATCCATTGCTGCACCGCAGCAGTACAATTGGCAGCCGCATCCCCGCCGATCCCGGATACGTCGTGCCCTCCCCCTCTTCCCTGGCCGCGAGGCTGAACCCGCGGCAACGCGCCCTCATCCTGCTGGCCCTGTCCCTGGGCGGCTTCGCCATCGGGACCAGCGAGTTCGCCAGCATGGGGCTGATGCTGGAAATCAGCCGCGGGCTGGCAATCAGCGAGGCCCAGGTGGGCCACCTGATCAGTGCCTACGCCATCGGCGTGGTGGTCGGCGCGCCGCTGCCGGCCTTCGCCGGCGCAGGCGTCGGCCGCCGCACCCTGCTGCTCTGGCTGATGGGCTTCTATGCCGCCGGCAACCTGGCCAGCGCACTGGCGCCCAACTACGCAAGCATGCTGCTGGCGCGCTTCGTGGCCGGCCTGCCGCATGGCGCCTACTTCGGCGTGGCGATGCTGGTGGCCGCCTCGATCAGCCCGCCGGAGCAGCGCGGCGCGGCGGTCTCGCGGGTGCTGCTGGGCCTGTCCATCGCCATCCTGGTCGGCAACCCGCTGACCACCTGGCTCGGCCAGCAGTTCGTCTGGCGCATCGCATTCGCCCTGGTCAGCCTGCTGGCGCTGGTCACCATGGCGATGCTCGCGCGCCATCTCCGCCCGGACCCGGACGAGGTCCGCACCACCCCGATGCGCGAACTGCGCGCCTTCAACCGCCCGCAGGTATGGCTGGCACTGGCGATCGGGGCGATCGGTTTCGCCGGCATGTTCTGCGTGTTCACCTACCTGGCGCCGACCCTGGTCGGCGTCACCGGCGTGGACGAGCGCTGGATGCCGGTGGCGGTGGGCCTGTTCGGCGTGGGCGCGATCATCGGCAACGTGGCCGGCGGCTGGCTGGTCGACCGCCTGCAGTTCCGCGCCGCCGGCGTGCTGCTGGCGTGGTCGATCCTGGTCCTGCTGCTGTTCCCGCTGGCCGCCGGTTCGGCCTGGGCGGTGGCCCCGGCGATCATCGCGGTCGGCACCATGGGCGCGCTCGCCGTTGCCCTGCAGACCCGGCTGATGGACGCGGCTGGCGAGGCGCAGACCCTGGCCGCGGCCTCCAACCATGCCGCCTTCAACACCGCCAACGCGCTCGGCCCGTGGCTCGGCGGCATGGCGATCGGCGCCGGCTACGGCCACGCCTCCACCGGTTATGTCGGCGCGGCTACCGCCGCGATCGGCCTGCTGCTGTGGGTCGCGGCGACCTGGCTGGAGCGCCGCCACGCCGCGCGGTCGCTGGCCTGCTGCCAGTGAACCGCCTGGCGCGGCATCGGCCAGCGCCCTGCCGCTGCGCCTCAGCGGTGGGTTTCGTCCGTGGTGAAGCTCTCGCCGCACCCGCACTCGGCGGTGGCGTTCGGGTTCCTGAAGGTGAAGGTCTCGCTCAGGCCCTGCTTGCCGAAGTCGATTTCGGTGCCGTCCACCAGCGCCAGGCTGTCGGCGTCGACGAAGATGCGCACGCCGTCCTGCTCGAACACGGTGTCGTCCTGGCGCTGTTCGCGCGCCAGGTCGGTGATGTGGCCCCAGCCCGAGCAGCCGGTGCGGGTCACGCCGAAACGCAGGCCCAGCGCGCCGGGAGTCTGTTCGACGAAGCGCTGGACGCGGGCGAAGGCGACGGGAGTGAGATGGATGGCCATGGGGGAGCGACTCCGGGGATTGCGGGGCGATTATAGGAAAAGCCGGCTGTACCGGCCCCGGATGGCGGATTCCTCGCCTGTCCGGCCGCGCAGCCGCTAGAATTCCATGTTCACAGATCGAGTCGATCAGCAGAGGATTCAAGTCATGACGGTGGTCAGCGTTGCGCACGCCCTGGCCGGGAAGATCCCGGAAGGCGGAGAAGTCACGGTTCGCGGTTGGGTTCGCACGGTCCGTGCCTCCAATGGGCTGGCCTTCGTCAACGTCAGCGACGGCTCCGGCTTCGCCCCGATCCAGGTCGTGGCCACCGATGCGCTGGCCAACTTCGAGGACATCAAGCGCCTGACCCCGGGCTGCTCGGTCATCGCCAGCGGCAAGCTGGTCAAGTCGCAGGGCAAGGGCCAGAGCTTCGAGATCCAGGGCGAGAGCCTGGAGATCGTCGGCTGGGTCGAGGACCCGCTGACCTATCCGATCCAGCCCAAGCCGATGTCGCCGGAATTCCTGCGCGAAGTGGCCCACCTGCGCCCGCGCACCAACCTGTTCGGCGCCGTGACCCGCATCCGCGACTGCCTGTCCAAGGCCGTGCACCGTTACTTCCACGAGAACGGCTTCTACTGGATCAGCACGCCGATCGTCACCACCTCCGACGCCGAAGGCGCCGGCCAGATGTTCCGCGTCTCCACGCTGGACCTGGCCAACCTGCCGCGCACCGGCGATGGCGGGATCGACTTCAGCCGCGACTTCTTCGGCAAGGAAACCTTCCTGACCGTGTCCGGCCAGCTCAACGTCGAGGCCTACTGCCTGGCGCTGAGCAAGGTCTATACCTTCGGCCCGACCTTCCGCGCCGAGAACAGCCACACCACCCGCCACCTGGCCGAGTTCTGGATGGTGGAGCCGGAAATCGCCTTCGCCGACCTGGCCGAAGACGCCCGCGTGGCCGAAGAGTTCCTGAAGTACCTGTTCCGCGCGGTGCTCGACGAGCGCGCCGACGACATGGCCTTCATCGCCGAGCGCGTGCAGAAGGATGCCATCACCCGCCTGGAAACCTTCGTCAACGCGCCGTTCGAACGCATCGAGTACACCGATGCGGTCAGCCTGCTGCAGAAGTCCGGCAGGAAATTCGACTACCCGGTGGAATGGGGCCTGGACCTGCAGACCGAACACGAGCGCTGGCTGACCGAGGAGCACGTCGGCCGCCCGGTGGTGGTGACCAACTACCCCGAGCACATCAAGGCCTTCTACATGCGCCTGAACGACGACGGCAAGACCGTCGCGGCGATGGACGTGCTGGCCCCGGGCATCGGCGAGATCATCGGCGGCAGCCAGCGCGAGGAGCGCCTGGACATCCTCGACGCGCGCATGGCGCAGTTCGGCCTGGATCCGGAGCACTACCAGTGGTACCGCGATTTCCGCCGCTACGGCTCGGTGCCGCACGCCGGCTTCGGTCTCGGCTTCGAGCGCCTGGTGGTCTATGTCTGCGGCCTGTCCAACATCCGCGACGCCATCCCCTACCCGCGCGCGCCGGGCTCGGCGGAATTCTGACCCAGTGACACGGAGGCCACGCCGGTGACCCTGTTCTTCGCCCTGTGCTTCATCGGCGTCGCCATCGCCGGGTTCAGCGCGTTCCTGATCTTCTGGCCGCTGACCCTGGTGCATGTCCGTGACCGCCATCCCACGGTGGCCGGCGGCTTCGGCGACTTCGCCTTCCTCGACGGCAAGGCACTGCGCTGGCTGGTCGGCGGCCGCTACCACGCGCTCGACGACCGCGCGCTCAGTGGCCTGGCCACCCCGGCCCGGATCGCGCTGTGCGTGATCTGGTTCGGGCTGGGCATGGCCGGCCTGCTCTGGCTTTATTCCCTGGCAATGAAATGAACGACATCGATACTTCCGCCGACCAGTGGTGGCTGGCCAGCCTCGGCACCACCCTGGTCTGGGCGCGCCTGCGCGTGCGCCCGGCCGGTACCGCCGAGGTGCTGGACAGCGACGGCAACACCCTGAGCTACGACAGCGAGGACACCGCGCGCGCGCAGTTGTTCGACGCCGAATTCGTCGCCTGGGACGGGCTGGACGAAGAGGACGCGCTGGCGCGCGGCTTCTCGCTGCATGAAGTGCGGCCGCCGCAGGCCGGCAACGACGCCGACCTGCGCGGACGCATGGTGCAGTCGCTGGGCGGGCGCGCCTGATCGGCCTGTGTTCACCCCGCGCGCCTTCGCCGAGCATGATCTGGTGTGGCTGGATCGCCTGCTGCAGCGCGATCCGTTCGTCACGGTGCTGACCACCGGTGCCGACGGCCTGCCCGAGCTGACCCGGCTGCCGGTGCTGTACCGGCGCGACGGCGAGCGCATCGAACTGCTCGGCCACTGGGCCCGGGCCAACCCGCAGGCACGTCAGGCCGGTGCCGCCAAGGTGCTGGTCGATGGCCCGCACGGTTATGTGTCGGCCAGCTGGTATCCGGACAAGGACAGCGCCGCGCGCGTGCCGACCTGGAACTATGCCAGCGCCGAACTGCGCGGCCGCCTGGAGCCCTTCGACGATGAAGACGCGCTGGCCGCACTGGTCGGCGAACTCAGCGACCACTTCGAGGCGGGCGTCGGCCAGGCCTGGCGCTTCGAACCGGAGCGCGACGAGCAGCGCCGCCAGTTGCGCGGCATCGTCGGCTTCCGCTTCCAGGTCGAACAGGTACAGATCAAACTGAAACTCAGCCAGAACCACCCGGACGCCAACCAGCAGGCGGTGATCGCCGCGCTGGAACGCCTGCCCGGCCATGCTTCCCATGAACTGGCGCAATGGATGCGCCGGCATCGCGGGCAGGCCGCCGCCGGCGACTGAGCGCCCCCGTTTCCCGCGACGACGCGGCCATGCTGGCCGCGCCATCCTCCCCACCGACGTCAGGGACACCCCAAATGAAAGACATCCGCAGGCTGCTGCAGAACAACCGCGAATGGGCGGACCGGATCGCCAAGGAAGATCCCGAGTTCTTCCACCAGCTGGCCAAGCAGCAACATCCGGAATACCTGTGGATCGGCTGCTCCGACTCGCGCGTGCCGGCCAACCAGATCATCGGCATGGCCCCGGGCGAGGTATTCGTGCATCGCAACGTCGCCAACGTGGTGGCGCACAGCGACCTGAACTGCCTGAGCGTGGTGCAGTACGCGGTGGACCAGCTGAAGGTGAAGCACATCCTGATCGTCGGCCACTACGGCTGCGGCGGCGTGCACGCCTGCCTGCACAATACCCGCGTCGGCCTGGCCGACAACTGGCTGCGCCATGTCGGCGACGTGGCGCAGAAGCACTCGGCGATCCTCGATGCGATCGAGGACGACGAGCTCAAGCATGCCCGCCTGTGCGAGCTGAACGTCATCGAGCAGGTCGCCAACCTGTGCCGCTCGACCATCGTCGAGGACGCCTGGGCGCGCGGCCAGAAACTCATGGTGCACGGCTGGGTCTACAGCCTCAAGGACGGCCGCGTCAGCGAGATGGGCATCGACGTGGGAGCGGCCGAAGACCTGAAACCGGCCTACGAGAGCGCCCTGGCCTTCGTTCCGCGCCACGGCCGGCGCGACTGATTCCCGACCGGAACCGACCATGCTCGCCTCGCCGATCAACCTGCACGCCTGGATCGAGGACAACCGCCACCTGCTCAAGCCGCCGGTGGGCAACAGGATGATCGACAACGGCGACTTCATCGTCATGGTGGTCGGCGGGCCCAACGCGCGCACCGACTTCCATTACGACGAAGGCCCGGAGTGGTTCTACCAGCTCGAGGGCGAGATGGTGCTCAAGGTGCAGGAGGACGGCGCGGTACGCGACATCCCGATCCGCGCCGGCGAGATCTTCCTGCTGCCGCCGCGGGTACCGCATTCGCCGCGGCGCCCGCCGGGCGGCATCGGCCTGGTGGTCGAGCGCAAGCGCCTGCCGCACGAACTCGACGGCGTGGCCTGGCATTGCGAACGGTGCAACCACAAGCTGTACGAAGAGTTCTTCCACCTGGGCAACATCGAGACCGACCTGCCCAGGGTATTCGACCGTTTCCATTCCTCCCTGCAGCACCGCACCTGCATGCAGTGCGGCGCGGTGCATCCGCTGCCGGCACAGGGCTGAGCGCCCTCCGGCACGCACCGCCACACGCCCCCGTAGGAGCGGCTTCAGCCGCGATGGGGCTTTACCGGTCGAACCCTTCGTCGGGCAAGCCCCATCGCGGCTGAAGCCGCTCCTACGACCGTGTGCCGCGGGCCGGCGGTACACTGCGGCAACCCTTCAATGCGCGCGCCACGATGAACGAAATCCTGTCCCCGGCCCATGCCACCGCGCTCGATGCGGCAGATCCGCTGCGCCAGCTGCGCGGCCAGTTCCTGTTCCCGCAGCACCAGGGCGCCGACCAGGCCTACTTCGTCGGCAACTCGCTCGGCCTGCAGCCGCGCGGCGCGCAGGCGATGGTGCAGGAGGTGATGGACCTGTGGGCGCGCATCGCGGTCGAAGGCCACTTCACCGGCCCGACCCATTGGATGAACTACCACCGCCTGGTGCGCGACCAGCTGGCGCGCGTGGTCGGCGCGCAGCCGGTGGAAGTGGTGGCGATGAACACGCTGAGCGTGAACCTGCACCTGATGATGGTCAGCTTCTACCGGCCCACGCGCGAGCGCCCGGCGATCCTGATGGAAGCCGGCGCCTTCCCCACCGACCGCCACGCGGTCGAGGCGCAGATCCGCTTCCATGGTTTCGATCCGGCCACCGACCTGATCGAAGTGCAGCCGGACGAGGCCAACGGCACGCTGTCGATGGCGGCGATCGAACGCGCCATCGCCGAGCACGGCAGGCGCGTGGCATTGGTGTTGTGGCCCGGCGTGCAGTACCGCACCGGACAGGCGTTCGACCTGGATGCGATCACCCGGCTGGCACGCGCGCAGGGCGCCAACATCGGCTTCGACCTGGCCCACTCGGTCGGCAACGTGTCGCTGGCGCTGCACGATGTCGCCCCCGATTTCGCGGTGTGGTGCCACTACAAATACCTCAACGGCGGCCCGGGCGCGGTCGCCGGTTGTTTCGTGCACGAGCGCCACGCCCGCGACACCACGCTGCCGCGCTTCGCCGGCTGGTGGGGCCATGAGCAGGCCACGCGCTTCCGCATGGCGCCGGAGTTCGTGCCCGAACTGGGCGCCGAGGGCTGGCAGCTGAGCAATCCGCCGGTGCTGGGGCTGGCGCCGCTGCGCGCCTCGCTGGAACTGTTCGACCAGGCCGGCATGGAAGCGCTGCGCGCCAAGTCGCTGCAGCTGACCGGCTACCTGGAGACGCTGGTGCGCGCACGCCTGTCCAACGTGCTGCAGATCGTCACCCCCGCCGAGACCGGGCGGCGCGGCTGCCAGTTGTCGCTGCGCGTGGCCGGCGGACGCGAACAGGGCCGTTCGCTGTTCGAATACCTGCAGTCGGTCGGCGTGCTGGGCGACTGGCGCGAGCCCGACGTGATCCGCATTTCCCCGACCCCCATGTACAACCGCTACCGCGACGTGCTGCGCTTCGTCGAGGAAGTGGAAGCCTGGGCCGGCCCCTGATCCAACGGAACCACCGACTTGAGCGTTTCCTCCCCGCGTCACCTGACCCTGATCGGCGCCGGCCTGGCCGGCTCCCTACTCGCCATCCTGCTCTCGCGCCGCGGCTGGCGCGTCACCGTCTACGAACGCCGCGGCGACCCACGCGTGGCCGATTACGAAAGCGGCCGCTCGATCAATCTCGCGCTGGCCGAACGCGGCCGCAACGCACTGCGCCAGGCCGGCGTTGAAGCGGCGGTGATGGAGCGCACGGTGATGATGCGCGGACGCATGGTGCACCCGCGCGATGGCGGTGCGCCGCAGCTGCAGCGCTACGGCCGCGACGACAGCGAAGTGATCTGGTCGGTGCACCGCAAGGACCTCAACACCACCCTGCTGCAGCTGGCCGAGGACGCCGGCGCCCGCTTCCATTTCCACCGCCGCCTGCACACGGTGGATTTCGACGCCGGCTATGCGCGCTTCATCGACGACCGCGACGACCAGCCGCACGACATCCACTTCGATACGCCCCTGGTCGGCGCCGACGGCGCCGGCTCGGCGCTGCGCGCGGCGATGAACCGCAAGTCGCCGCTGGGCGAACGCACCGAGTTCCTCGACCACTCCTACAAGGAGCTGGAGATCCCGCCCGGTGTCGACAACGGCTTCAGGATCGAAGCCAACGCACTGCATATCTGGCCGCGCGGCCGCTACATGTGCATCGCCCTGCCCAACGACGAAGGCACCTTCACCGTCACCCTGTTCCTGCCCAACGAGGGCGATCCGAGTTTCGCCACGGTGCGCAGCGGCGCCGAGGCCGAGGCTCTGTTCGCGCGCGAGTTCGCCGACGCGCTGCCGCTGATCCCGCACCTGCGCCGCGACTGGGAACAACACCCGCCCGGCCTGCTCGGCACCCTGCACCTTGACCGCTGGCACCTGGGCGGCAAGGCGGTGCTGCTCGGCGACGCCGCGCACGCGATGGTGCCGTTCCACGGCCAGGGCATGAACTGCGCGTTCGAGGACTGCATCGCGCTGGCGGACCTGCTGGAAAGGCACGAGGATCCCGCGCGGGCCTTCGCCGCCTTCGAGGCCGAGCGCAAGCCCAACGCCGCGGCGATCCAGCAGATGGCGCTGGACAACTACCTGGAGATGCGCGACCACGTCGCCGACCCGGTCTTCCTGCTGCAGCGCGAACTGGAACAGGAACTGCAGCGGCGCTGGCCCACGCGCTTCGTGCCGCACTACACCATGGTCACCTTCCTGCACACGCCGTACGCGGTGGCGCTGGAACGCACGCGGCTGCAGCAACGCATCCTCGCCGCGGCCAGCGCCGGCCACGCCACGCTGGAGCATATCGACTGGGCCGCGCTGGAGGACATCATCCAGGCGCAGTTGCCGGTGCTGGAAGGAGCGTACTGATGACCCGTGCCCGACAGGCAACGACGCCGTCGCCACGACCGGCGAAAACCACTGGCCGACGGTAAGACACCCATGCCCGATACCTTCCTGTTCTACGACCTCGAGACCTTCGGCCAGGATCCGCGCCGCACCCGCATCGCGCAGTTCGCCGCGGTGCGTACCGACGCGCAGCTGCAGGCCATCGAGGAGCCGGTCAGCTTCTTCGTCAGGCCGGCCAACGACCTGCTGCCCTCGCCCATCGCCACGCTGATCACCGGCATCACGCCGCAGTGCGCGCTGGCCGAGGGCGTGAGCGAGGCCGAGGCCTTCGCCCGCATCGCCGAGCTGATGGCGCGCCCGCAGACCTGCACGCTGGGCTACAACACGCTGCGCTTCGACGACGAGTTCGTCCGCCACGGCCTGTTCCGCAATTTCTTCGACCCCTACGAGCGCGAGTGGCGCGGCGGCAACTCGCGCTGGGATTTGCTGGACATGCTGCGGCTGGTGCATGCGCTGCGCCCGGACGGCATCGTCTGGCCGCAGCGCGAGGACGGCGCTACTTCGTTCAAGCTCGAGCACCTGGCCCTGGCCAACGACGTGCGCCAAGGCGATGCGCACGAGGCGCTGTCCGACGTGCATGCCACCATCGGCATGGCGCGGAAGTTCCGGCAGGCGCAGCCGCGCATGTGGGACTACGCGCTGAAGCTGCGCGACAAGCGTTTCGTCGCCAGCCTGCTGGACATGGTGGCGATGCAGCCGGCGCTGCACATCTCGATGCGCTACCCCGCCAGCCGCCTGTGCGCGGCACCGGTACTGCCGCTGGCCACGCACCCGCACATCGGCAACCGGGTCATCGTGTTCGACCTGGACAGCGACCCGCAGGCGCTGCTGGACCTGTCCGTGGAGGAGATCACGCAGCGCCTGTATACCCGCGCCGCCGACCTGCCCGAAGGCCAGCAGCGCATCCCGCTCAAGGAAGTGCACCTGAACAAGGTGCCGGCGCTGGTGGCCTGGAACCACCTGCGCGCCCCCGATTTCGAGCGGCTGGGCATCGACCCGGCGGCCGTGGAGGCGCGCGCCGCGCAGCTGCGCGCGCATGGGCCCGAACTGGCCGAGAAGGTACGCCGGGTGTTCGCCCGCGAGCGTCCGGCCGAGGGCCCGCCCGATCCCGACGGCGCGCTGTACGACGGTTTCCTCGCCGAGGGCGACCGCGCGCAGCTGGCGCGCGTGCGCACCTGCCCGCCCGACGCGCTGGCCGGGATGGAAGCGAACTTCCGCGACCCGCGCCTGCCGGAGCTGCTGTTCCGCTACCGCGCGCGCAACCATCCGCACACGCTGGATGCCGGCGAACGGGCGCGCTGGGACGACTACCGCCATCGCCGCTTCACCACGCCGGGCATGGCCGAACAGACGATGGACGAATACCTGGCGCAGATCAGCACGCTGCGCGGCGAACACCACGACAATCCCGCCTCGCTGGCCCTGCTCGATGCACTGGAGCAGTGGCGCCACACCCTGCAGGAAACGCCATGACCGCCTATTTCAGCGACGCCAGTTTCAAGTTCCTGCGCGGCCTCGCCCGCCACAACGAGAAGCCCTGGTTCGCAGAACACAAGCACCAGTACGAAGAACACGTGCGGCAGCCGTTCCTGCGCCTGATCGCCGACCTGCAACCGGACCTGGCGCAGGTCAGCGCGCATTTCCGCGCCGACCCGCGCACCGTCGGCGGCTCGCTGTTCCGCATCTACCGCGACTCGCGCTTCTCCAATGACAAGACCCCGTACAAGACCTGGCAGGGCGCACGCCTGTTCCATGAGCGCCGCAAGCAGGTGCCGGCGCCGTCGTACTACATCCACCTGGCGCCTGGCGAGAGTTTCGTCGGTGCCGGCATCTGGCATCCAGAGCCGGACACGCAGCGCCGCATCCGCCAGTTCATCTTCGACAATCCCGGCAGCTGGAAGGCCGCCGCGCATGCGCCGGCCACGCGCCGGCGCTACGAATTCGAGACCAGCGAAAAGCTGGTGCGCGCGCCACGCGGCTTCCCCGCCGATTTCGAATGCATCGACGACCTCAAGCATCGCAACTGGGTGCTGTGGCGCCCGCTGGACGATGCAGTCATGACCGGTCCGCGCCTGCGCCAGACGCTCGCCACCGACCTTGCCGCGCTGGGGCCGTTCGTCGATTACCTCTGCGCGGCGCTGGACCTGGAATTCTGAGGCGACCGGGTTCACGCCGGCCCGCCGGATTTGCGGCACCCTAGCCGGCAGTCGCCCAACGGAGCCGCCGCCATGGCCGCCATCCATCACCAGATCTGGATCGACGCACCGCTGGCCACCGTCCACGCCGGCCTGGCCACGGCCGGAGGCCTCGGCCGCTGGTGGATTCCCCATGCCAGCAGCGTGATCGACGGTGCCAGCGTGCTCAGCCACAACCCCGGGCCGGCGCATGGCGTGGTGGCGATGCAGGTACTCGACGCCCCCGAACGCTGCGTGCGCTGGGAAGTCATCAGCCGCCACCCGGCGCAGAGCCCGGCCTCGGCCTGGACCGGCACCGAGATCCGCTTCGAGCTGTCGCGCCGCGCCAGCCCCGGCGCCTGGCGCGGCCTGCCGCATGAAGGCGAACCGATGACGGTAGTGGAATTCCATCACCTGGGCTGGAACCCGGACAGCGAATTCCTGGGCTTCTGCAGCCAGGCCTGGGCCGAAACCCTGGTGATGCTGCGGCGCTGGGCCGAATCCCATCCCGAACTGCCGGTCTGAGCCGCGGAGCATGCGCATGAAGAAATGGCTGCTCCCGGCCTTCGCCGCGCTGCTGGTACTACTCGCCGCCTACGTCGCCGCTGGCCCCTGGCTGGCGATCCACGGCATCGGCAAGGCAATCGAACAGCGCGACGCGGCGCGTCTTTCGCGCTACGTCGATTTCCCCGCGCTGCGGGTCAACCTCAAGGCGCGGCTCGACGACCAGCTGGTGCGACGGGCCGGCAGCGACCTGCAGTCCAGCCTATTCGGGGTCGTGGCGCTGGGCGTGGCCGGCCGCCTGACCGGCGCGGCAGTGGACGTAATGGTCACGCCCGCCGGCATCGCCGCCCTGCTGCAGGGCCATGGCGTGTGGAAACGCGCCACCGGCGATACCGCCGACGGCGACACCTGGGGCCCGCCGGCGCCCGCGCGGCCGTTGCAGGGCGCGCGCGGGCGCTACGAATCGCTGTCGCGCTTCACCGCCACCCGGCGACTCGACGGCGGCGGCGAAGTAGTTTTCGTGCTGACCCGGCAGGGCCTGCGCTGGCGCCTTACCGACATCGTGTTGCCATCGGGCGACGCATCCGGCTGAGGACGCCGCGCTCGAAACCGGCACCGGCCGCGGCAGGCGCCGGCCCTGTCTCAGGCGATAAGCCGCTGCGGCTCCTCCAGCGTGCTTGCGGCCAGGAACGCTTCCAGCGAATCGTCCATCGCCTCCATCCACGGCGTGTGGTGCGGCGGCGCCAGCGTGCCGGTCAGCACCGAACGGTAGCTGCGGTTGCGGTAGCCGAGGATGTCGTCCTTCTTGTCGCGCTTCCATTGCTTGAACAGCGTCGCCACCGCTTCGACATCGAAGTCAGGATAGTCGCTGGCGCCGAGCAGGTCGCGCACGTAGGCGGTCTGGAAATCGATGTCGTCGTCGGCATTCCGGCAGGCTTCCTCGCGTTCCAGCCAGGCCCGGCTGTCGGCGCGCATCGCCGCCTCGTCCGGCAGCTCCATCGTGCCGAGGATCGCATCGCGCGCGCACCAGGCCTGCGCATCGAACATGTTGAAGGTGTAGTACTGGTCCTGCATGCCCAGGTACATCAGTTTCGGGTTGTCGATCCAGAACACGCCCTTGTACAGGTCGCCCGGATACAGCCGGTTGCGGGTACGCAGGGTCAGCGCGTCGGGCAGGAACGGGAAATGATGCTGGTAGCCGGTGCACAGGATGATCGCGTCCACGTCCCGGCTGCTGCCGTCAGCGAAATGCGCGGTATTGCCGTCCACCCGCAGCAGCAATGGCTTCTCGTCGAACGCGTCCGGCCAGTCGTAGCCCATCGGTACGCTGCGGTAGCTGAAGGTCACCGAACGCGCGCCGTACTTGTGGCATTGCGTGCCGATGTCCTCGGCCGAGTAGCTGCTGCCCACCAGCAGCAGGTCCTTGCCAGCGAACTCGCAGGCATCGCGGAAATCGTGCGCGTGCAGCACGCGTCCCGGGAAACGTTCCAGCCCCTCGAAGAACGGCGCGTTGGGCGTGGAGAAATGCCCGGTGGCGACGATCACGCGGTCGAATTCCTCGCTGACCAGTTCGTCCTTCTCCAGGTCGCGCACGCTGACGGTGAACCGGCCGCTCTGCTCCGAGTACTCCACCCATTGCACCGCCATCCTGAAGCGGATCTGGTCGCGCACGCCGCTCTTCTCGATGCGGCCCATGATGTAGTCGCGCAGCACCGCGCGCGGCGGGTACGAGGCGATCGGGCGGCCGAAGTGCTCCTCGAAACCGTAGTCGGCGAATTCCAGGGCTTCCTTCGGCCCGTTGGACCAGAGATAGCGGTACATGCTGCCGTGCACGGGTTCGCCATAGGCGTCCAGTCCCGTGCGCCACGTGTAGTTCCACATTCCCCCGAGGTCGGACTGCTTTTCATAGCAGACGATCTCCGGCACGTGTGCTCCGGCCCTGCGGGCGGATTCGAAGGCACGCAGTTGCGCCAGGCCACTGGGGCCGGCGCCAAGGATGGCGATACGCATGGTCATTCGGGTTGTTTCTCCTGTGTAGCCGTCGCCGCGCTGGACGCGACGACACTGCGCAAGGGCGCGTTATGCGCCGCGCGGGAGAAACAGCCGTTCAGTCCCACGCAGCGCGCGAAACACCCGGTGGCCGCCAGCAGGCGGCCATGGCGAGAGGATGGGAAGGCGCAGACGCCACCGGCCGGGGAACATGCCCCGCCCCTTCGTCACCGGGTGGGTGCTGTGCGGGGGGATCTGCCGCATTCGTGCAGACCAGGATGCGGCGAAGCGCCGCCGGGAATAACCCGCGAAAGCGTTTCCATCCTAATGTGATGCACCTGAAACGGCAACCGCGTGTACCGTGTCGACCATGGCCGGACACGGATCCGCCGCGACGCCATCGCCTGCATCGCCCAACGCCGTCCAGCACCGGGGATGCCCGCCATCCACCGCTGCGGCGGAACGATGTTCCTGCCATTCATCGCGCGCCGCCATGCGCCCGGCCCGAATTCCCCCGGTCAAACGGAGCCCCGGATGAGAACACTCAGGATCATCGAACACATCTCGCTGGATGGGGTGATCCAGCATTCAGCCGACGAAAGCGGATTCCCTTTCAGCGACTGGAGCGCGCCCTACCGGACGCCGGCTGGCCGCGAGGAAATCACCCTGGCCCATGGCAGCGGCTTCGATCTGCTGCTGGGACGGCGCACCTATGACATCTGGTCGGACTTCTGGCCACAGGCACCGCACGGCGCGCTGGCCGACAATCTCAACGCTGCGACCAAATACGTCGCCACCCATCGCCCGGCAAGCCTGGCATGGGGGCCGGCCGAAGGCATCGGGCCGGACATCCTCACCGACATCCGCCGCATCAAGTCCCAGGGTGTCCGCCCGCTGATCCTGTCGGGCAGCTCCACGCTCACATCGCCCCTGCTCGAACACGCGCTCGTGGACGAGGTACTGCTGGTCGTCTATCCGCTGCTGCTCGGCACCGGCAAGCGTTTCTTCGCGGACGGAACCCCGGCATGTACGTTCGAGCTGGCCGACTCGAAGGCGCTGCCGTCCGGCGTCGTCCTCAACAACTATCGGGTGGTCGGGCCATTGAAAGCCGGCAAACGCGGTGTCACCGGGTAATGCGCGCGGACACGGCCACCGGGCCTGATCGATGCGCTGCACGCCCACGTCGCCAAGCCTGCGTGAAGCCGCTCGTTCCCGCATGGTGCTAGCATGCCCATGCAGGCGATGCCTGCCACGCGCGCTCCGCGCAGCCGCCAAGGCAGTTGCCCGCTCCGCTCTCCTTTCCCTGCGCCATCGGCACCGGCTATCCGGACGGCCGCTCAATGGGAGCATCCTGTGCCCGCACGTTCGGTCTGCAAACCGGCAACGCGCCCGCGGTATCCCCTCCACATCCGCCCCGGCAGGCACCCGCTGGCCGCGGCCCGCCTGGTCCGCAAGCGGGTAACCACGGCGCGCGCCACGCCGTGCCACACGCAGCGAGGCATGCGTTGAAACCGTCCACCTGCCAGACGCCCACCGCTGTCCACTGCACGTCTTGCGATGCGGTGTGCTGCCGCCTGACGGTGGTACTGGGCAGCGAGGACAGCGTGCCTGCGCACCTGACCACGCGCCTGCATGGCCTGCCGGTCATGGCCCGCGATCCGGAGGGCTGGTGCGTGGCACTGGATGGGCAGAGGATGAATTGCCGGATCTATGCAAGCCGACCGGCGGTATGCAGATCCTTCGTCATGGGCGGCCCCTACTGCAAGGCCGTCCGCGAGGAATACGCGCATCCGGGAAGCCGCACCATTGAATCGACACTTGCATGAGGAATAAAGATGAGCACCATCCGCAAGTCAGGCATCGCAGCCCCCAGAAGAACCGGTTCGAGCTTCGCCAGCCCACCCCAGCAGGGCCCGCTGACCGGTGAGCGCATCGCCGAGGACCTGGTCGCATTCGGCAAGGCCGGGGGAAAGATCGAGGTACTCGGCAACACCCCCTTGCGTGGCAAGGCTCAAGCCGTGAAACCCGCCCCGACCGATCGCGGTGGCAAGGCGGTACCGGCAACCGCCGATACTCCCCCGGAAAAAGCCTGATCCTTCCCCTCCCCAACGGACGACAACTTTGGCCAAGATCAATTATTCATTCGAGAAACGCCAGCGCGAGCTGGCCAAGAAGAAACAGAAAGAAGAGAAGCTCGCCAGGAAGCGCACCGGACAGGGCACATCGACGACCGATGCCGCCGACCGCCCTGCATCCACCTCGTGAGGCATCGACCGCACCCATGCACCACATGCATGGGTGCCGCCATCGGCATCAATGCGGGATCGGCAATCGATACGTGGCCGCGCCGCGCTGATTGTTGATGGCGCGCATCCTGTACGCCACTTCGGACGGCTGCGCGGCGAGATGATCCTGCCGCTCTTTCAGTCACGCCGATCCAAGACATCCGGTCTGCAGCAGCGTTCACCACGCCTGCCGGACCGGAGATGGAAGCGATACGCAGGATTCCGCCAGCATGGTCATGCGGGCGGGAATCACGAGTTCTCCCCGTCATCTTCAACGTTGCATGCGGCCCTGCGGTCCAATGAAAAAGCCCGGCTCGAAGCCGGGCTTTTTCATCAAGCGATAGCCGGTCGGATCAGACCACGCGGACCTGGTCGGCCTGCATACCCTTCTGGCCCTTCACCGCCACGTAGGTGACCTTCTGGCCTTCCTGCAGCGACTTGAAGCCGGACGATTCGATCGAACGGAAGTGGACGAACAGGTCTTCGCCGCCGCCATCCTGGGTGATGAAGCCAAAACCCTTGGCGTCGTTGAACCACTTCACGGTACCGGACTGGGACTGGGACATTTCAATGCTCCTTGTTACGGATGAAGCCGCATTCGCGGCAGGGACGCTGATTTCAAGGAGAATTGAGAAGCGGGTGCAACAGTGTAGAGAAGGTATCTACAGCATCGGGCCACGATTCAAGGTGACCCTTGTAATTCAGCCCGTGCACCGTAGAGACTTTCCGCGCGCAAAGCAAATGCAGGCCGGGCCGCGATTCAGTTTGGGCTGCCGATGCCGGCGCAGCTGCGTTTTCCAACGCGTCGCCGGATCGTCGAACACTTCATGATCCGACACACCCCGCCCTTCCCGGCGATGCCCATGTCCGCCCCGCTGGCGTCAGCGGCAATCCGTCGACACGCTGTTGGCAGCGCGGCGCGGCGGAGCAGATACGGGGGCCTCCGCCGCCCGGCCGCAATGACCTGGCCGCCATACCGGCCGTGTACGCCACGGCATGCGTGAAACCACACATCGCCCGACGCATCGCTCAAGCCACCGCGGCCCTGCAGGCGGCCAGCGAAGGGGGACTGGCGGGCCACGCAGCGCGCCATGGGATCGAGCCCTTCAGCGCGCCGCCCGTTGCCAAGCCGCGGCCAATCGCCTGAATCCAGCCCGCAGCTGCCCGCGCGCCCCCCAGGGCAACGCCGCCAGCGCCGCATCGACCGGCCCCGGTTGCGGCCTGCCGTTCCAGGCGATAGCGACCTTGTTGCTCATGTCCGGTTCGTCCAGTTTCAGCACGTTGCCATGGAAACTGCGGCGCAGCCGCGCAAGGTGCGCGCGGGTGTCGGTGTCGTAAAGATTGCTGGCCATGACGCCGTCGGCGCCGAGCGCGGCGCGGCAGTCGTCGTAGAACGCCTGCGTGGACAGCGCCGCGGGGATCCCCTGCGCGTCGTAGGCGTCGAGCAGCAGCAGGTCGAAACAACCGCGATGACCGCGCAGCCAGCGTGCGCCGTCGACGCATTCGACATGCAGGCGCGCGTCGTCCGCCGGGATCTGGAATTCGCCGCGCAGGGCGATCACATCCGCATCATTCTCCGCCACGTCGATGCGCGCCGAGGGCAGATGCAGGTGGCAGAACTTGGTCTGGGCCCCGCCCCCCAGCCCGATGATGCCGATGCGGCGCGGATCCGGATGCAGCCACAGCGCGGCGAGCATGGTGCGGGTATAGCCCACGTGCAGCCGCTGCGGGAACCAGCGCGACATGCGCGTCTGGGTGACGTCGCCATGGAACTGCAGTTCCACATGCCGCCAGGTACGGCGGACGTGGGCGCCTACCCCGCCGCTCATTCCACGCGGTCGGCGTTGGCGATGCCGTGCGGCACGTGCCCGGCGGCGACGCTGTGATGCTGGCGGGCGCTGTCGATGTTGTGCTGGGAATCGTCGAAGAAGATGTCCGCGCCGAACGCTTCCAGGAACGGCCCCTTGTGGCGTCCGCCGAGGAACAGCGCCTCGTCCAGGCGCACGCCCCACTCGCGCAGGGTGCGGATCACCCGCTCGTGCGCCGGCGCCGAACGCGCGGTGACCAGCGCGGTGCGGATAGGCGCCTCCTCGCCCGCCGGGAACGCGGCCTGCAGCGCATGCAGGGCTGACAGGAAGCTGCGGAACGGCCCGCCGCTGAGCGGCTCGTGCGCGTTCTCGCGCTCGTGCCGTCCGAAAGCCTCCACGCCCTGCTCGCGTGAGATGCGCTCGCCCTCGTCGCCGAAAATCACCGCGTCGCCATCGAAGGCGATGCGCAGTTGCGTCGACGGGCGCCCGGTATCGGTGGCAGCGGCGGCGGCGGACACCTCGCCGGCGCCGCGCGGCAGGATGGTGGCCGCGGCGATGCCATGCACCAGCGCGCGCCGCACCGATTCGGGGTTCGCCGACAGGAACAGGTCGGTGCCGAACGGCTTGACGTAGGGCCAGGTCGGCTCGCCGGCGGTGAAGGTGGCGCGCACGATGCCCAGGCCGTAGTGCTGGATGGAATTGAAGATGCGCAGCCCGGTATCGGCCGAATTGCGCGAGAGCAGGATCACTTCCACCCGCGGCGTTTCCGTCGGCGTGCCACCGTTCAGGGCCAGCAGCTTGCGCACCACCGGGAAGGCCACGCCGGGCTTGAGGATGTCGTCCTCGTGCTCGCGCTGATAGGCCGCGTAGGCCTCCACGCCCTCGCTTTCGAACAGCGCATGCCCCTCTTCGAGGTCGAACAGGGCGCGCGAAGTCACCGCGACGGTGAGCAGTCTGGGAGTGTTGTCGCCCATGGATGGACCTGACAGGAAAAGCGGGGGGATGGGAGCCAGTCTAACCGGAAGCCCCGCTGCCGATGGCAGCCTCCGCAGAAGCGCCTCAGGTGTCGACGGACGTCACCGACAGAACCCCGTCGCCACCGGTGTCGCTTGTACGGAGCCCTCGCTTTGCGCTCAGAACTCGAACTGCTCGCTGAGGATGCGCTCTTCCAGGTTGTGTTCGGGATCGAACAGCAGAGTCACCCGCCGCTCGCGCGACTCGCGGATGGTCACTTCCACCACGTCGCGGGTCTCGTGCGAATCGGCGGTGACGCTGACCGGCCGCTTGTAGGGGTCGAGCACGCGGAAGCGCACCTCGGTCTCGGCCTTGAGGATGGCGCCGCGCCAGCGCCGCGGGCGGTACGGCGCAAGCGGCGTCAACGCGATGGTGTTCGAGCCCAGCGGCAGGATCGGCCCGTGCGCCGAGTAGTTGTAGGCGGTGCTGCCGGCGGGCGTTGAGACCAGCACGCCGTCGCAGATCAGTTCCTCCACGCGCTGCTGGCCGTTGAGGTCGATGCCGATATGCGCCGCCTGCCGCGTCTGCCGCAGCATCGACACGTCGTTGTAGGCCAGCGAGCCGACCGTGGTGCCCGACTCGGTGCGCGCGATCATCTCCAGCGGGCGCAGGTGCGCTGGTTCGGCCTGCGCCAGCCGCTGCGGCAGGTCGTCTTCGCGGTGGTGGTTCATCAGGAAACCGACCGTCCCCAGCTTCATGCCGAACACCGGTTTGCCCATGCCGCCGAAGCGGTGCAGCGTCTGCAGCATGAAGCCGTCGCCGCCCAGCGGGCACAGCACGTCGGCATCGTCGGGCGCATGGTCGCCGTAACGCGCGGCCAGCCGCTCGCGGGCCTGCTGCGCGGCCTCGACGGTGCTGGCGAGAAAGGCGATGCGGGGGGACATGGCCATCGTCGGTTGCTGGAAGGATTGCCGAGGATAACCCGCAACGGCGAACGCTGCCGCGGCACTCCAGCGCATGCTATCGATCCCGAACGCGGGCAAGCCACACGGCCAGAGCGCCCTCGCCTTCCGCCCCGCAGGAGCGGCTTCAGTCGCGATTGCCGCTGCACTACGCCCGGAAAGCACTCGCGGCTGAATCCGCTCCTGCAGCCGAAAGCACCGCGGCCAAGGCCGCTCCCACCGCAACGACCGTTGCTTTCGCAGGAGCGGCCTTGGCCGCGATGTTGTATCCAGCAGGTGCCTACCACCGGTCGGCCCCCTCTGCCATCCTTCTGGAGCAGAGCCCCCCTTTGTTAAGGGGGGCACGGCGACAGCCGCGGGGATAGGCAAACCGAGGGCGGTGCCGAAAGCCTGCATCGCAGGCTTTCGGGTCGGGCCGGTTTCACCGGCCCGACCACGGGGTCAAACCCCGTGTGCCGCCAGCTGGCCCAGGCGCTGCACCGCGACAGAGACGGTCGGGTAGTCCAGCGTCTTCTGCTCGGCCAGCTCGGCCAGCATCGCCAGGGTGAAGCGCAGGCCGCTGTCCTCGCGGCCCAGCCAGGCGGCGACCTTGGCCTCGGCACTGGCGCCCTTCATCGACAGCACCTGGCCGGCGAGGTTGCGCTGGTGCGCGGCCAGCTCGTCGCGCAGCACGCCGCGGGCAACGGCGTGCCAGCGGCCGTTGACCTCCAGCGCGTCGATCTGCTCGAACAGCCACGGCATCTGCAGGGCTTCGCCCAGGCGGAAGTGGACCTTGGACACGTCCACCGGCTTGAGCTTGCGGGTGCGGGCCAGTTCGATGATGTCGAACGCCGGTTCCAGGAACTGCAGCTCGGACAGCTGCTGCGCCAGCGCCGCCGGCAGGCCCTTTTCCTTCCACTGCTTGACGCTGGCCTCGTAGGCCGGGCGCTGCGAATCCGGCAGCACGCCCGAGGCGATGCGGATGTCGTTGAACGGCCCCTGGTAGCGTTCGACCGCGGCGGTGATGCCCGGCATCGCGCCCGGACGGTTCAGCAGCCAGCGCACGAACGCACGCTGCAGCTTCCAGATCACTTCCAGCGCGTCGACCTGCACGGCCTCCGGCAGGGTGCCGTCCAGCGCGTCGATCTGCGTCCACAGCGCGCGCGCGTCCAGCGTCTCGCGGCTGATGGTGTAGGCCTTGGCGACCTCGGCCACGCTGCGGCCGGTATCTTCCTGCATGCGCATCAGGAAGGTGGCGCCCATGCGGTTGATGGTCTGGTTGGTCACCGCGGTGGCGATGATCTCGCGCTTCAGGCGGTGGCCGTTCATCGCGTCGGCGTACTTCTTCTGCAGCGGCTGCGGGAAGTAGCGCAGCAGCTCCTTGGACAGGTACGGATCTTCCGGGATGTCCGATTCCAGCAGCTGCTGGAAGGCGACGATCTTGGAGTAGGACAGGATCACCGACAGTTCCGGACGGGTCAGCCCCTGGCCGCGCAGCTTGCGCGCGGACAGCTCGGCGTCGGACGGCAGGAACTCGATCTGGCGGTCGAGCAGGCCCTGCTGCTCCAGCGTGCGGATGAAATGCTGCTTGGAACCCAGGCGCTTGACGCTCATCCGCTCCATCAGGCTGATGGCCTGGTTCTGGCGGTAGTTGTCCATCAGCACCAGCCCGGCGACCTCGTCGGTCATCGAGGCCAGCAGCTTGTTGCGCTGCTCGACGGTGAGCTTCTTGGCGCGCACCACGTCGTTGAGCAGGATCTTGATGTTGACTTCGTGGTCGGAGGTATCGACGCCGGCGGAGTTGTCGATGAAGTCGGTGTTGAGCAGCACGCCGTTCTGCGCGGCTTCGATGCGGCCCAGCTGGGTCATGCCCAGGTTGCCGCCCTCGCCCACGATCCTGCAGCGCAGCTCGCCGCCGTTGACGCGCAGGCCGCTGTTGGCGCGGTCGCCGACTTCGGCGTTGGTCTCGCTGGCCGCCTTGACGTAGGTACCGATGCCGCCGTTCCACACCAGGTCCACCGGTGCCTTCAGCGCGGCGTTGATCAGGTCGGTCGGGGTCATCGACTTGATGCCGGCGTCGATGCCCAGCGCCTCGCGCACCTGCGGGGTGATCTCGATCGACTTGAGCGAGCGGGCATAGATGCCGCCGCCCTTGCTGATCAGCTTGGCGTTGTAGTCCGCCCAGCTCGAGCGCGGCAGTTCGAACAGGCGCTGGCGCTCCTTGAACGAGCTGGCCGCCACCGGGGTCGGGTCGAGGAAGATGTGGCGGTGGTCGAAGGCGCAGACCAGCTGCACATGCTCGGACAGCAGCATGCCGTTGCCGAACACGTCGCCGGACATGTCGCCGATGCCGACGCAGGTGAAGTCCTGCTTCTGGCAGTTGCGGCCCAGCGCACGGAAGTGGCGCTTGACCGACTCCCACGCGCCGCGCGCGGTGATGCCCATGCCCTTGTGGCTGTAGCCGACCGAGCCACCCGAAGCGAACGCATCGTCCATCCAGAAGCCATGGGCCCGGGCGATGCCGTTGGCGATGTCGGAGAAGGTCGCGGTGCCCTTGTCGGCGGCGACCACCAGGTACGGATCGTCCTGGTCATGGCGCACCACGCCTACCGGCGCCACGATCTTGTTGCCCACGATGTTGTCGGTGATGTCCAGCAGGCCGTTGATGAAGCGCTTGTAGCAGGCCACGCCTTCGGCGAACCATGCGTCGCGGTCGAGCGCCGGATCCGGCAGCTGCTTGGCGAAGAAACCGCCCTTGGAGCCGACCGGCACGATCACCGTGTTCTTCACCATCTGCGCCTTGACCAGGCCCAGCACCTCGGTACGGAAATCCTCGCGGCGGTCGGACCAGCGCAGGCCACCACGGGCCACGGCGCCGAAGCGCAGGTGGGTGCCTTCCACGCGCGGGCCGCACACCCAGATTTCGCGGTACGGGCGCGGCTTGGGCGCATCCGGCACCTTGGCGGCGTCGAACTTGAAGCTGATGTAGTCGGCCGGGCCGCCGTCGGCGCGCACGCCGTCCTTGCGCTGCATGTAATAGCTGGTGCGCAGGGTGGCTTCGATCGCGCCGATGAAGCTGCGCAGGATGCGGTCCTCGTCCAGGCTCGACACGCCGTCCAGCAGCTTGACCAGGGCGTCGTGCACCAGCGCCATGCGCGCGTCACGGTTGCCGCCGCGCGCCTTGACCAGGCCCTCGAGCAGCTTGACGGTGGCGGCGTCGCCGCCGGCCAGCGCCTTGAACTGCGCCAGCTGCGCGTCGGCGGTGGCCTTGTCGGTGGCCGGCGCCGGGTCGAAGCGGGCTTCGAACAGCTCCACGATCAGGCGCGCCAGCAGCGGATAGCGGTTGAAGGTGCCTTCGACGTAGGCCTGCGAGAACGGCACGCCGATCTGCAGCAGGTACTTGCAGTAGCCGCGCAGCATCGCCACCTGGCGCCAGTCCAGGCCGGTGGCCAGCACCAGGCGGTTGAAGCCGTCGTTCTCGGCCTCGCCGTGCCATACACGGGCGAAGGCATCGGCGAAGGCCGCGCTGGCGGCAGCCGCGTCGATGGCGCCGACGGTCGATTCGACCTCGAAGTCCTGCACGTAGACCGGCGCGTCGTCCACCATCAGGCGGTACGGACGTTCGGCGATCACGCGCAGGCCCATGTTCTCCATCATCGGCAGCACGTCGGACAGCGGGATGTCCTTGAGCTGGCGGTACAGCTTCATGCGCAGGCCATCGGCACCGTCGCGGTGGATCGGCTGCAGGCTCAGGCGCAGGTCGTCCGGGCCGGTCAGCGCGTCGAGCTGGGCCACGTCGGCGGCGGCGATCTCGGCGCTGGAGTCCTCGATGTAGCCGGCCGGCAGTGCCTTGCCGATGCGCGAGGCGATGCGCAGGCCTTCGCTTTCACCATGGCTGGCGACCAGCGCCTCACGCAGGTCGTCCTGCCAGTTGCGCAGGGCATGGGCCAGGCGCTTCTCCAGGCCCTCGGTGTCCAGGTCCAGGCTCTGCCCGGCCTTCGGGCGCACGATCAGGTGCAGCTGCGCCAGCGGCGAGTCGCCCAGCACCACGCTGGAATCGACGTATTCGCCCTGCAGCGCGTCGCGCAGCAGGGCCTCGATGCGCAGGCGCACATCGGTGTTGAAGCGCTCGCGCGGCAGGAACACCAGCGCGGAGATGAAGCGGCTGAACTTGTCGCGGCGCAGGAACAGGCGGCTGCGCACGCGCTCCTGCAGGCCGAGCACGCCCATCGCGGTGCGGAACAGTTCGTCCTCGCTGGACTGGAACAGCTCCTCGCGCGGCAGCGATTCGAGGATGTGGCGCAGCGCCTTGCCGCTGTGGCTGGACGGGCTCAGGCCCGAACGCTTCATCACGTTCTCGTAGCGCTGGCGCACCAGCGGGATTTCCCACGGGCGGCGGTTGTAGGCGCTGGAGGTGAACAGGCCCAGGAAGCGCTGTTCGCCGACGATCCTGCCCTTGGCGTCGAACTCCAGAATGCCGATGTAATCCATGTAGCCGCCGCGGTGGATGCGCGAACGGGCATTGGTCTTGGTCAGGATCAGCGCGTCGGTCAGGCCGCTGGTGGTGTTCAGGCCCTGCGCCGCCAGCCCCTTGACCGGACGCGCCACCGAGGTGTCCTTGCCGCGCATCAGCCCCAGGCCGGTGCCGTTCTGCGCGGCCAGCACGTCTTCCTTGCCCTGCTTGCCGACCTTGTATTCGCGGTAGCCGAAGAAGGTGAAATGGTTGTCCGCGGCCCAGCGCAGGAATTCCTGCGCCTCATGGCGCGACTCCTCGCTCACCGGCAGCGTGCGCTTGCCCAGGTCGTCGGCCAGGGCCAGCGCCTTGTCGCGCATCGGCTCCCAGTCCTTGACGATGGCGCGCACTTCTTCCAGCGCCTCGTTCACGCGCTTGGCCACCGCGTCCATCGCTTCGGCCGGCTGGCGGTCGATCTCCAGCAGCATCACCGACTCCGGCGAACCCTCGCCGACGCCGGCCAGCTTGCCGGCCTTGTCGCGGCCGAGCGCGATCACCGGATGGCCCAGCACGTGCACGCCAACGCCCATGTCGGCCAGCGCCAGCGAGACGGTATCCACCAGGAACGGCATGTCGTCGTTGACGATCTGCAGCACGGTGTGGGCCGACTCCCAGCCGTCCGTCTTCAGGACCGGGTTGAACACGCGCACGTTGGCCTTGCCCGGCTTGCGCACGCGGGCGAACTCCAGCATGCCGGCGGCCAGTGCCGCCCAGTCCTCGGCGCGATGCGCGTTGAACTCATCGGCTTCCATGCGCTTGTAGAAGGCCGAGGCGAATGCCACCGCCTGGGCCTGTGCCGCGGCGGGGTAACGCTTGCGCAAAGCCGCGAAAACCGGCTCCAGGGACAGGCCGGCCTCGGAAACACTCTGCTTGGCAGCCGGTTGGGATTTCGTTTTTGCGGACTTGGCAGCGTTGTTTTGCGATTTCATGGTTGAGCTTTCAGTGGGCTCCTGGGGAGGCGCGATTGTAGCCCCCGCTGTCCGAAGAGCATTGTTGCAGGGCCGCAATCAGGCTTTGCAAAAACCCTTCAAAACAAGCCCAACCAACTGTTTTAAAAAAGGTTTTCACCAAGAAGACCGTTCGCTGTCGATGCTCGGGAACAGCAGCGGGAAGCGCCTTTCCGCGCTGCTTTACCAATTGTGAACTGGACGGTATAGTCCAAACCGTGCACCCCGAGCCCCTCCAATACGCGCCTGCCGAGGCACGCGACCAGCGCGTGTTCGATGCCGTGCGCGAACTGCTGGCGACCCAGGGCATGCACCTGAGCATGGACGCGGTGGCCGCGCATGTGGGCTGCTCCAAGCAGACCCTCTACAGCCGCTACGGCAGCAAGCGCGAACTGCTCAGCCTGGCGATGCGCCAGCACGTCAGCATCGCCGCCGCGCCGCTGGCCAGTGGCGACGAGCGTCCGCTGCGCGGGATATTGCTGGATTTCGCCCTGCGCTACCTGGAGAACCGCAACCAGCCGCGCAGCCGCCAGGCCGCGCAGCTGATCGCCAGCGGCGCCCAGGAGTTCCGCGAGGAAGCCCGCGCGCTCTACCACAGCAGCGCCGATGCCCTGCGCGAACAGCTGGCTGAATGGATGCGAACCGAGATGGCCCGCGGTCGCGTCATCCATGACGATCCGCATTTCATGGCCGAAATGCTAATAAGCATGATCGCCGGTCAGGATTTCGAACGACAACGCTTCCATGCCCCCCACCGCGACGACCCGAAGGTGCGCCGCCGGTGGGCCGAATTCGCCGTCGATGCCTTCCTGCGCGCCTTCCCGGCGCCGCCGGCCGGCATCCCCGGCACTCGTTGAAAACAACCCCCGGAGTTTCCCCGATGACCTCCCCGCTCCGCATCCTCGCCCTCACCGGCGCCCTGGCCCTGGGCCTGACCGCCTGCAAGAAGCCCCAGGAACAGGCCGCTCCGCCGCCGCCGGATGTCGGTGTCGTCGAGGCCAGGCCGCAGACCCTGCCGCTGCAGCGCGAACTGGTCGGCCGGCTGTCGCCGTTCCGCTCGGCCGACGTGCGCGCGCGGGTATCCGGCGTGCTGCTCAAGCGCGCCTATGAGGAAGGCAGCGCGGTGAAGGAAGGCCAGCTGCTGTTCCAGATCGACCCGGCGCCGCTGCGCGCCTCGCTGGCCTCGGCCGAAGCGGCGCTGGCCTCGGCCCGCGCCAGCTACGCCAACGCCAGGACCACCGCCGAGCGCGCGCGCTCGCTGGCGCCGCAGAGCTACGTGTCCAAGTCCGACCTGGACAACGCCGAGGCCACCGAGCGCACTGCCGCCGCCGCCGTGCAGCAGGCGCAGGCCGCGGTCACCACCGCCCGCATCAGCCTGGGCTACGCCAATGTCACCGCGCCCATCGCCGGCGTGGCCGGCAAGCAGCAGGTGACCGAAGGCGCGCTGGTCGGCCAGGGCGAGGCGACCCTGCTGACCACCGTCGACCAGATCGACCCGCTGTACGTCAATTTCTCGATGACCGCCGACGAACTGAGCGCACTGCGCGCCGCCCAGGCCAAGGGCGCGGTGGCACTGGCCGGCGACGGCAAGACCACCGTGCAGGTCGACCTGCCCGACGGCACGCCGTACACCCATGAGGGCACGCTGGACTTCTCGGCGACCACGGTCGACCCCGCCACCGGCGCGGTTTCGCTGCGCGCGCAGCTGCCCAACCCCGAGCGCACCCTGCTGCCGGGCTCGTTCGTCAGCTTCAAGGCCAACCTGGGCGAGCGCAACAACGCGTTCCTGATCCCGCAGCAGGCCGTGCTGCGCGACACCCGCGGCGGCTACGTGCTGGTCGTGGGCGGCGACGGCAACGTGGCGCGCAAGGACGTGGCGCTGGACAGCCAGCAGAACGGCAACTGGCTGGTGTCCTCCGGCCTGGCCGCCGGCGACAAGGTCATCGTCTCGGGCGTGCAGAAGGTCAAGGAAGGCGCGCCGGCCAAGCCCTCGCCGTGGCAGCCGGCCGCCACCAAGCCCGCGGCCGCCGCGCCGGCGCCGGCCAAGTAAGGGAAACGGGAACCCGTCATGCCTAAATTCTTCATCGAACACCCGGTATTCGCCTGGGTGGTGGCCATCCTGATCTCGCTGGGCGGCGTGATCTCGATCCTCAACCTGGGCGTGGAGTCCTACCCCAGCGTCGCCCCGCCGCAGGTCACGGTAAGCGCCACCTACCCCGGCGCCAGCGCCTCCACCGCCGAGAAGTCGGTCACCCAGGTGATCGAGCAGCAGCTGACCGGCATCGACAACCTGGTCTATTTCAGTTCGTCCTCGTCCTCGACCGGCCGCGTCAGCATCACCCTGACCTTCGACAGCGGCACCAATGCCGACATCGCCCAGGTGCAGGTGCAGAACAAGGTGGCGCTGGCCACCCCGCGTCTGCCCGCCGAAGTGACCAAGCAGGGCGTCGTGGTGGCCAAGGCCAACGCCGGCTTCCTGATGGCCATCGGCGTGCGCTCGGACGACGGCTCGGTGGACCGCGACGCGCTCAACGACATCGTCGGCGCGCGCGTGCTCGACCAGATCTCGCGCGTGCCCGGCGTCGGCAGCACCCAGCAGTTCGGCTCCGAGTACGCCATGCGCATCTGGCTCAACCCGGAGAAGCTGCAGGGCTACCACCTGTCGGCCACCGACGTGTACAACGCCATCGGCACCCAGAACCTGCAATTCGCCGCCGGTTCGGTGGGCGGCGACCCGGCGCCGAACGGCCAGGCCTTCACCGCCACCGTCGCCGCCGAAGGCCGCTACAGCACGCCCGAGGAGTTCGAGAACACCATCCTGCGGGCCAACGCCGACGGCAGCGTGGTGCGGCTGAAGGACGTGGCCAGCGTCGCCTTCGGCGCGTCCAACTACGGTTTCGACACCCGCTACAACGGCAAGCCGGTGGCCGCGTTCGCGGTGCAGCTGCTGCCCGGCGCCAACGCCCTGGACGTGTCCAAGGCGGTGCGCGCCAAGATGGACGACCTCGCCCCCAGCTTCCCGGCGGGCGTGAGCTGGTTCACCCCGTTCGACAGCACCACCTTCGTCAACATCTCGATCAAGGAAGTGATCCACACGCTGGTGGAAGCCATCATCCTGGTGTTCCTGGTGATGCTGATCTTCCTGCAGAACTTCCGCGCCACGATCATCCCCACCCTGGTCATCCCGGTGGCCCTGCTCGGCACCTTCATGGGCATGCTGGCGATCGGCTTCACCATCAACCAGCTGACCCTGTTCGCGATGGTGCTGGCGATCGGCATCGTGGTGGACGACGCGATCGTGGTGATCGAGAACGTCGAACGCATCATGAGCGAGGAAAAGCTCGACCCGAAGCCGGCCACGCAGAAGGCGATGGGCCAGATCACCGGCGCGGTGGTGGCCATCACCGTGGTGCTGGCGGCGGTGTTCATCCCCAGCGCCATGCAGCCCGGCGCCTCGGGCGAGATCTACAAGCAGTTCGCGCTGACCATCGCCATGTCCATGGGCTTCTCGGCGCTGCTGGCGCTGAGCTTCACCCCGGCGCTGTGCGCGGCCTTCCTCAAGCCGACCCACAACGACAACCCGAACTGGGTCTACCGCACCTTCAACAAGTACTACGGCAAGCTCGAGAAGGGCTATGTCGGCACCGTCGGCGGCGTCATCAGGCACAGCCCGCGCTGGCTGATGGTGTTCGCGCTGCTCGTGGTGCTGTGCGGCTTCCTGTTCACCCGCCTGCCCGGCAGCTTCCTGCCGGAAGAGGACCAGGGCTATGCGCTGGCCATCGTGCAGCTGCCGCCGGGCGCGACCAAGGGCCGCACCACCGTGGTGTTCGACCAGCTGTACGGCATGATGAAGGACGACCCGTCCTTCGAAGGCATGATGCAGGTCACCGGCTTCAGCTTCGTCGGTTCGGGCGAGAACGTCGGCATGGCCTTCATCCGCCTCAAGGACTGGGCCGCGCGCAGCGAGACCGCGCCGGAATTCATCCAGAAGATGAACGGCAAGGCCTTCGTCGGCATCAAGGACGCACAGGTGTTCTTCGTCAACCTGCCGACGGTGCAGGGCCTGGGCCAGTTCGGCGGCTTCGACATGTGGCTGCAGGACCGTGCCGGCGCCGGCCAGGATGCGCTGATGGAAGCGCGCAACACCCTGCTCGGCGCGGCGATGAGCGACAAATCGCTGGTCGCGGTGCGCCCCAACACGCTGGAGAACTCGCCGCAGCTTCAGCTGAAGGTCGACCGCGTGCAGGCCCAGGCCATGGGCGTGTCGGTCAATGACGTCTACACCGCGATCCAGATGATGCTGGCGCCGGTCTACGTCAACGACTTCTTCTACGGCGGGCGCATCAAGCGCGTGAACATGCAGGCCGACGCCGCCTACCGCACCGGTCCCGAATCGCTGCGCAGCTACTACGTGCCCAGCTCGCTGAGCACGGACGCCGACGGCCAGCGCTCGATGATCCCGCTCAGCACGGTGGTCAAGTCCGAGTGGATCTACGCACCGCCCGCGCTGAGCCGCTACAACGGCTACTCGGCGGTGAACATCGTCGGCTCGCCGGCGCCCGGCGGCAGCTCCGGCCAGGCGATGGCGACCATGGAGAACCTGGTCCACAACGACCTGCCCAACGGCTTCGGCTACGACTGGAGCGGCATGTCCTACCAGGAAATCCTGGCCGGCAACGCCGCCACCCTGCTGATGGTGCTGTCGGTGGTAGTGGTGTTCCTGTGCCTGGCCGCGCTGTACGAGAGCTGGTCGATCCCGGTCTCGGTGCTGCTGGTGGTGCCGGTCGGCATCCTCGGCGCGGTGGTGTTCTCGATGCTGCGCAGCCTGCCCAACGACCTGTACTTCAAGATCGGCATGGTGACGGTGATCGGCCTGGCGGCGAAGAACGCGATCCTGATCGTGGAATTCGCCGTGGAGCAGCGCGCCGCCGGCAAGACCCTGCGCGAGGCCGCCATCGAAGCGGCGCACCTGCGCTTCCGCCCGATCCTGATGACCTCGTTCGCGTTCATCCTGGGCGTGCTGCCGATGGCCATCTCCACCGGCGCCGGCGCCAACGCCCGCCACTCGCTGGGCACCGGCGTCATCGGCGGCATGCTGTTCGCCACCGTCATTGGCGTGCTGCTGATCCCGCTATTCTTCGTCACCGTGCGCCGCGTGCTCGGCGACAAGCTGGACGAACAATCCAAGCAGTTCATCGAGCAGCACAAGGTGCGTACGGTGCAGCAGGATCGCTGATCCCGCTGCGCGGACCGCAACGACGAAGCCCCGGCATTGCCGGGGCTTCGTTTTATGCCTTCTGCCATTGGGAGAAGGGTGACCCGAAGGGACGGATGAGGGTACGGGCCAAGCCGCGTGCGGCCAGACATCGGCCGGGGCTTCGCCCCCTGCTTCAACCAACCCGCGCTCCGCGCTCGGGCCTTGCGCTGGCGCAAGGGCGTCCGAGGGGCGACGAACCGATGGTTCGCGGACTGCCCCTCACCCCGCAGGGAGAGGGGCGTGAAGCACTCAACGCACGCCGGTCTCGTTGCGGGCGATGACCAGGCGCTGGATCTCGCTGGTGCCTTCGTAGATCTCGGTGATCTTGGCGTCGCGGAAGTAGCGCTCCAGCGGCATTTCCTTCGAGTACCCCATGCCGCCGTGGATCTGCACGGCCTGGTGGGCGATCCACATCGCCGCCTCCGAGGCGGTCAGCTTGGCCACCGCGGCCTCGGTGGAGAAGCGCTTGCCCTGGGCCTTGGTCCAGGCCGCACGCAGGGTCAGCAGCAACGCCGCGTCCAGCTTGCACTTCATGTCGGCGATCTTGGCCTGGATCATCTGGAAGCTGCCGATCGGCGCGCCGAAGGACTTGCGCTCGCGCACATAGGCCAGTGACGCCTCGTAGGCCGCGCGGGCGATGCCCACCGCCTGCGAGGCGATACCGATGCGGCCGGAGTCGAGCAGGCTCATGGCGATCTTGAAGCCCTGCCCCTCCGCGCCGATCACGTCCTCGGCGCGGGCCACGTAGTCCTGGAACTCGATTTCGCAGGTGGCCGAGGCGCGCACGCCCAGCTTGGGCTCGGTCTTGCCGCGGCCGAAGCCGGCACGGGTGGTGTCGATCATGAAGGCGGTGATGCCGCGTGCGCCCTGCGACGGGTCGGTCATGGCGAACAGCACGATGTAGCGCGCCACCGGACCGGAGGTGATCCAGCTCTTCTGGCCGTTGATCAGGTAGGAACCATCGGCCTGCTTCACCGCGCGGCAGCGCATGGCGGTGGCGTCGGAACCGGACTGCGATTCGGTCAGGGCGAAGGCGCCGATCTCGCGACCCTCGGCGATCGCGCGCACGTACAGCTGCTTCTGCTCCTCGCTGCCATGGCTGAGCACCGCGTTGCAGAACAGCGAGTTGTTGACCGACATGATGGTCGCGTGCGCGGCATCGGCGGCGGAGACCTCGACGATCGCCAGCACGCTGGACACCGGGTCCATGCCGGCGCCGCCGTACTCGACCGGCACCTCGATGCCCATCAGGCCGTTCTCGCCGAGCAGGCGGATGTTCTCCAGCGGGTATTCGCCGGTCGCATCGTGGTGCTCGGCGCTGGGGCCGATCTTCTCTTGGGCGATGCGGCGGGCGACATCCTGCAGCATCAGTTGTTCGTCGGAAAAGCTGAAATCCACTGCACCCCTCCCAGGGCGTTACGAAGTTGCGATTGTAACTGTTGAGGCCGGAAACATAGGGGGAGCAGCCAGGAACATGGTGAATGCGGACGCCGTCGCCATCCGGCAGCAACGCCGTTCCCAACGGGTTGCCGGGTCCTACCCCGGGGGGCCTGCGCCTTGACCCTGCCGCGCCGCAGCAGCAGAATATCTCTCTATCTCGATAGGTAGATATTTATGGATCTGGAAGACTGGTCGACCCGCCTGAAGGTGTTCGCCGACGCCACCCGCGTGCGCCTGCTGACGCTGCTGGAGCAGGAGGAGCTGACCGTGGCCGAGCTGTCGGCCATCACCACGCTGGCGCAGCCGCGCGTGTCCACCCACCTGGCCCGCCTGAAGGAAGCCGGGCTGGTGCGCGACCGCCGCGCCGGCGTGTCGGCCTACTACCGCTTCGACGAGGCCGCGCTGGATCCGGCGCAGCGCGCATTGTGGCATGCGCTGAGCAACGGCAGCGACGATCCGCTGCTGCGCCAGGACGCCGAGCGCGTGCCCTCCGTACTGGCGATGCGCGCCGCCGACCAGAACTGGGCCGACAGCGTGGCCGGCGACATGGAGCGCCACTACTCCCCGGGCCGCACCTGGGAAGCGCTGGCGCGCAGCGCGCTGCCGCTGCTGGAGACCGGCGACGTGCTCGACATCGCCTCCGGCGATGGCGTGCTGGCCGAGCTGCTGGCCCCGCACGCGCAACGCTACGTCTGCGTCGACACCAGCGCGCGCGTGGTCGCCGCGGCCAGCGAGCGCCTGCGCAAGCTGCCCAATGTCGAAGTGCGCGAGGGCGACATGCACAAGCTGCCGTTCGACGACGGCAGCTTCGACCTGGTGGTGCTGATGCACGCCCTCACCTACGCCAGCAACCCGGCCAAGGCGGTGGCCGAAGGCGCGCGCGTGCTGCGCCCCGGCGGACGGCTGATGCTGTGCAGCCTCGCCCGCCACGAGCACAAGGCGGCGGTGGAGGCCTATGGCCACGTCAACCTCGGCTTCACCGGCAAGGACCTGCGCAGGTTCGTCGAGAAGGCCGGGCTGGAGGTATCCAGCCTGGAAACCGTCACCCGCGAGAAGCGCCCGCCGCATTTCGAGGTGATCTCGCTGATCGCCCACCGGCCCTGAAGCCTGGCGCGCACGCCTCCCTCTCCTCCCCGATTCCACGTCACGGTCCGCCCATGCACGCCCTCCCCTGGCTCCACCCCGAACGCGTCGCCAAGCTGCTGCGCGCCCTCGAGCAGCGCATCCTGGTCATCGACGGCGCCATGGGCACGATGATCCAGCGCCATGGGCTGGAGGAAGACGACTACCGCGGGCAGCGTTTCGCGCAGGGCTACGACAGCCTGCCGGCGGGCGACGGCCACGTGCACGGCCCCGGCTGCGGCCATGCCGGCCACGACCTCAAGGGCAACAACGACCTGCTGCTGCTGACCCGGCCGGAGATCATCGCCGGCATCCACACCGCCTACCTGGAAGCCGGCGCCGACCTGGTGGAGACCAATACCTTCAACGCCACCTCGGTCAGCCAGGCCGACTACCACCTGCAGCACCTGGTCTACGAACTGAACAAGGCCGGCGCGCAGGTGGCACGGCAGTGCTGCGACGCCGTCGAGGCGACGACACCGGACAGGCCGCGCTTCGTGATCGGCGTGCTCGGCCCGACCAGCCGCACCGCCTCGATCAGCCCCAACGTCAACGACCCGGGTTTCCGCAACACCAGCTTCGACGAACTGCGCACGACCTACCGCGAGGCCATCGACGGCCTGATCGACGGCGGCGCCGATACGCTGATGGTGGAAACCATCTTCGATACGCTCAACGCCAAGGCCGCGCTGTTCGCCATCGAGGAGGCCTTCGACGCGCGCGGCGCGCGCCTGCCGGTGATGATTTCCGGCACCATCACCGACGCTTCCGGGCGCACTTTGTCCGGGCAGACCGCCGAAGCCTTCTACGCCTCGGTCGCGCACGGCCAGCCGCTGTCGATCGGCTTCAACTGCGCACTCGGTGCGACCGACATGCGTCCGCACGTGGAAACGCTGGCGCAGGTGTCCAGCGGCTACGTCAGCGCCCATCCCAACGCCGGCCTGCCCAATGCGTTCGGCGAGTACGACGAGACGCCGGAGGAAATGGCCGCCACGCTGAAGGAGTTCGCCACCTCCGGCCTGCTGAACCTGGTCGGCGGCTGCTGCGGCACCACCCCGGCGCACATCAAGGCCATCGCCGAAGCGGTGGCCGGCGTGCCGCCGCGCGCATTGCCGCAGGCGCAGGAGCAGGCCGCATGAGCGCCACGCCCTACACCCGCCTGTCCGGCCTGGAACCGCTGGTCATCACCCCGGACCTGCTGTTCATCAACGTCGGCGAGCGCACCAACGTCACCGGCAGCGCGCAGTTCAAGAAGCTGATCAAGGAAGACCGCTATGAGGAAGCAGTGGACGTGGCGCGCCAGCAGGTCGCCAGCGGCGCGCAGATCCTCGACGTCAACATGGACGAGGGCCTGATCGACTCCGAGAAGGCGATGACCCGCTTCCTCAACCTGATCATGTCCGAGCCGGACATCGCCCGCATCCCGGTGATGGTGGATTCGTCGAAGTGGAGCGTGATCGAGGCCGGCCTGAAATGCCTGCAGGGCAAGAGCGTGGTCAATTCGATCTCGCTCAAGGAGGGCGAAGCGGCCTTCATCGAACACGCCAGGCTGGTGCGCCGCTACGGCGCCGCCGCGGTGGTGATGGCCTTTGACGAGGATGGCCAGGCCGACACCTGCGCGCGCAAGGTGGAAATCTGCACCCGTGCCTACCGCATCCTCGTCGAGCAGGTCGGCTTCCCGCCGCAGGACATCATCTTCGACCCGAACATCTTCGCCGTCGCCACCGGCATCGAGGAGCACGACAACTACGCGGTGGACTTCATCGAGGCCACCCGCATCATCAAGCGCACGCTGCCGCACTGCCATGTGTCCGGCGGCGTGTCCAACGTGTCGTTCTCCTTCCGCGGCAACGAGACCGTGCGCCAGGCGATCCATTCGGTGTTCCTGTACCACGCCATCAAGGCCGGCATGGACATGGGCATCGTCAACGCCGGCGCGCTGCCGATCTACGACCAGCTCGACCCGGAACTGCGCGAACGCGTGGAGGACGTGATCCTCAACCGCCGCAGGGACGGCACCGAGCGCCTGCTGGAAATCGCCGAACGCTACAAGGGCAGGAAGGGCGAGAAGAAGACCGAAGACCTGGGCTGGCGCCAGAAGCCGGTGCGCGAACGCCTGGCGCATGCGCTGGTGCAGGGGCTGGACGCATGGGTGGAGGAAGACACCGAGGAAGCGCGGCAGCAGGCCGCGCGGCCGCTGGACGTGATCGAAGGCCCGTTGATGGACGGCATGAACGTGGTCGGCGACCTCTTCGGCGCCGGCAAGATGTTCCTGCCGCAGGTGGTCAAGTCGGCGCGGGTGATGAAGAAGGCGGTGGCCTACCTGCTGCCCTTCATCGAGGCCGAGAAACTGCGCACCGGCGACGTCGGCAAGAGCAACGGCAAAATCGTCATGGCCACGGTCAAGGGCGACGTGCACGACATCGGCAAGAACATCGTCGGCGTGGTCCTGGCCTGCAACAACTTCGAGGTGATCGACCTGGGCGTGATGGTGCCGGCGCAGAAGATCATCGACACCGCGCTGGCCGAGAACGCCGACCTGATCGGCGTATCCGGCCTGATCACCCCGTCGCTGGAAGAAATGAGCCACGTCGCCCGCGAGATGCAGCGGCAGAACCTGAGCATCCCGCTGATGATCGGCGGCGCCACCACCTCGCGCGCGCACACTGCGCTGAAGATCGATCCGCACTACAAGTCGCCGACGATCTGGGTGAAGGACGCCTCGCGCGCGGTCGGCGTGGCCCAGTCGCTGATTTCAGACGAACTGCGCGGCCCGTTCGTCGCCGCCAACGAGGCCGACTACGCCGATATCCGCCAGCGCCACCGCAACCGCGGCGACGCCAAGCGGCTGGTGTCGCTGGAGCACGCGCGCGGCCAGCGCTTCACCTGCGACTGGGCGCAGTACACGCCGCCTGCGCCGAAGCGGCCGGGCCTGCACGTGTTCGACGACTGGCCGCTGGACGACCTGCTGCCGTTCATCGACTGGTCGCCGTTCTTCAGTGCCTGGGAACTGGCCGGCAAATTCCCGGCGATCCTGACCGACGAGATCGTCGGCCCGCAGGCCAGCGAGCTGTACGCGGATGCGCAGGCGCTGCTGGAGCGGATCACCAGGGAAAAGTGGCTGACGGCCAAGGCGGTGTTCGCGCTGTGGCCGGCCAACAGCCGCGGCGATGACGTGGTCATCCAGCATGGCGGCGAATCCACCACCCTGCACTTCCTGCGCCAGCAGGTCGACAAACCCGCCGAACGCCCCGACTTCTGCCTGGCCGACTTCATCGCCCCGGAAGACAGCGGCAAGCAGGACTGGATCGGCGGTTTCGCGGTCACCGCCGGGCTCGGCATCGAGCCGCACCTGGAGCGCTTCCGCACCGAGTTCGACGACTACAACGCGATCCTGCTCAAGGCGCTGGCCGACCGCCTGGCCGAAGCGCTGGCCGAGCGCCTGCACCATCGCGTGCGCACCGAATACTGGGGCTATGCCGCGGACGAGACGCTGGACAACGAGGCGCTGATCGCCGAGCAGTACGCCGGGATCCGCCCCGCGCCCGGCTATCCGGCCTGCCCGGAACACAGCGAGAAGCGCAGGCTGTTCGACCTGCTCGATGCCGAACGCAACGCCGGCATGATCCTGACCGAAGGCTTCGCGATGCTGCCGGCGGCAGCGGTGTCCGGCTACTACTTCAGCCATCCGCAGAGCCAGTACTTCGTGGTCGGCCGCGTATCCAAGGAACAGGTCGCCGACTACGCGCGGCGCAAGGGCGTGGACCGGGCGCAGGCGGAGAGGTGGCTGGCTTCGAACCTCGACTACGACCCGGAATGAAAGCCGCGGCGCTGCGGTGACATCCAGGCGCGCGGCGACGCGCTGCACGAACCGGCACCCTGCTCCTCCCGGCGCGGCTTTCAATCCGGGGCACGATCCCGGATGAGGACCGCCGCGGGGAGTGACGTCACGCTCGCGTGCGCTGCATGTGAGCGGCGCTCCGCGCGGCGCGATCGGCCAGCAACGAGGATGCGGCCCGGCGTGAAGGCCGCCGCCGCATGCGGCCAGGCCCCGGCAGGCAACGATATCGACTCGACTTCCATCCGGCTCCACTGCGCGGGCCGGCGCCAGCCATCGGCCAGTGCCGGGGCGAATGGCCCCCATCGCGATACTTCATTTCCGGTGGACGGATGCCGCGCCTATCGTGGCAGCCCCCATCCTTCCCCACGAAGCCGCCATGGTCGAGCAACTCTTCATCAACGCCGTCGGCCCCGACGGCCAGCCCCTGGAACTGGCCGTCGCCGACGGTCGTTTCGCCGCCATCGGCCCGGACCTGCCGCGCACCGAAGGCGCGGCACTGGTCGACCTGGGCGGCCAGCTGGTGCTGCCGGGCTTCGTCGATGGCCACATCCACCTGGACAAGAGCTTCGTCGGCGACCGCTGGCACCCGCATCGTCCGGCGCAGACCCTGCGCGAGCGCCTGGCCATCGAGAAGCAGGAGCTGGCGGCCGCGCCCTCCATCGTCGAGCGCGCCGATGCGCTGGTCGCGCAGGCCGCCGCATTCGGCACCGTGGCGATGCGCAGCCATGTCGATGTCGACGCGACCACCGGCCTGGACAACCTGCACGCGGTGAACGCGGTGCACGAACGCTGGCGCGGCATCGTCGATATCGAACTGGTCGCGTTCCCGCAGGCCGGCGTGATGTCCTGCCCCGGCACGGCCGAGGTACTGGAGGCGGCGATGCGCCAAGGCGCGCAGGTGGTCGGCGGCATCGACCCGGATACGCTCGACGGCGACAGCAAGGGCCAGCTCGACGTGGTGTTCGGCATCGCCGAGCGCCATGGCGCTAAGGTCGACATCCACCTGCACGAGCCCGGCCTGGGCGGCATCGAGCAGTTGCGGCGCATCGCCGAACGCACCCGCGCGCTCAGCATGGAGGGGCGCGTGGCGGTCAGCCATGCCTATTCGCTGGGCGAGGTGGACGAGGCGCAGGTGGACCGCATCGCCGCCGTGCTGGCCGATGCCGGCGTGGCGATCATGACCAACGCCCCGGGCGACCGTCCGTTCCCGCCGGTGCGCCGGCTGCGCGCGGCCGGCGTGGAGGTGTTCATGGGCAACGACAACATCCGCGACGCATGGTGGCCCTACGGCAACGGCGACATGCTGCAGCGGGCGATGCTGCTCGGCTACCGCTCCGGTTTCCATACCGACGAGGACCTGTGCATGGCGCTGAAGATGGCCACCGGCGCCAGCGCGCGCGTGATCGGCCTGCAGGGCTATGGCCTGGCCGCGGGCAACGAGGCCACCTTCCTGGTGCTCGACGCGCCCAACGCCGCGGCCGCGGTGGCCGGGGTTCCATGCCGTCGCCGCATCGTCCGCCGCGGCCGGTTCGTGCAGGACGCCGTTTGATCGATTCCGTGGGAACCAGCGCGCCGGTTTCTGCCGATGCGGGGGTGGCGCCCCGCATCGGGTTTTCCCGGCAGCCCCTGCGCAGGCCATCCCCGCAGCTGCGACGGATGGCCGGACATCACCGATCCGGTTTCCGTGGGTGCTGGCCGCTGCCGCGCCACGCGGTGCGAGCCGCGAGCGGCGGTTCTTCCGCATCAATCACGATGGCGCTTCGCCGGGAATGCCCCGGTCACCACTGAGACCGTTTCTACACCTGCGACTGGCCCAGCATCTCCACCAGCATGTCGGCCAGCACCCGTACCTCCGGGTCGGCCGATGACCGCATCAGGATCACCAGTTCGATGCTGTCGATCTCCGGCAAGCCGCTTTCCGCGCCCAGCACCACATGCGCCGGCGTCACCGTACGCGCCGGCAGCAGGCTGATGCCCAGGCCGTCGGCTACCGCCGCCTGAATGCCCCCCAGGCTGGAACTGGTGAAGCTGATGCGCCAGCGCCGGCCCAGCGCCTCGATCGCGTCGATCATATCGTCGCGGTACAGCCCGCGCGGCGGGAAGGCCACCAGCGGCACCGGATCGAGCGCGAACGCCGGGCTGGACGCGCTGTCGATCCAGCGCATCGGCTCGGGCCAGCAGGCCAGCGCCTCGCGGCTGCCGCGGCGCTGCTTGACCAGCACCAGGTCCAGTTCGCCGCGGTCGTAGCCCTCGGCCAGGGCGCGGCTCAGGCCGCTGCTCACTTCCAGCTTCACCCGCGGGTGCAGCCGACTGAAATCGGCCAGCAGGTGCGTGGTGCGGCCGCCGGCGAAATCCTCCGGCACGCCGAGGCGCAGGGTGGTGGCCACGCCCGCGCCGGACAGCGCCTCGCCCAGTTCCTCGTTCAGCGCCAGCAGGCGCCGCGCATAGCCCAGCACGGTCTCGCCGGTGTCGGTGGGGCGTACATCGCGCACCCCGCGGTCGAGCAGGCGATGCCCGGCCAGTTCCTCCAGCCGCCGCACCTTCTGGCTGATGGTGGACTGGGTGGAATGCAGGCGCGCCGCCGCCGCGGTGAAGCTGCCGCAATCGGCCACCGTCACCAACGCGCGCAGCAGGTCGAGGTCGAACAGCGCTCTATTCGATTTTGGACTGATATCCATCGTTACATTTCATTTCTGGATGGAAGAGACGGCTTGTAGCATCGACACCAGCCGGGCGCAAACGTCCGCCACCGCGATGCGCTCCACAGGCGCATCCGCACGCCGCAGAAATCAGGAGGCAGGCGATGTCCGCTCGACATTGGATCACCGCGCAGGTACTGGCCACGGCCATGCTGGCATCCTGCTCCGCCGGCGCCAGCGATCCTGCTCTGGCGCGGCAGTTGTTCCAGGCCGCCGAGACCGGCGACACGGAAGCGGTACGTGCCCTGCTCGCACAGGGCGCCGACACCCGCGCCCGCGACGCAAGGGGCCGCACGCCGCTGCTGGTGGCCGTCCACCGGCGGCAGACCGAAGCGGCGCGGGCCTTGATCGACGCCGGCGCCGACGTCAACGCCAAGGACGCGATCGACGACAGCGCCTATCTGTATGCCGGCGCCAGCGGCCAGCTCGACATCCTGCGGATGACCCTGGCCCACGGCGCCGATCCGCGCAGCACCAACCGCTATGGCGGCACCGCGCTGATCCCGGCTGCCGAACGCGGCCACGTGGAAACCGTACGCACGTTGATCGACGCCGGCGTCGACGTGGACCACGTCAACCGCCTCGGTTGGACCGCCCTGCTGGAGGCCATCATCCTCGGCGACGGCGGCACCCGCCACCAGGACATCGTGCGCCTGCTGATCGATGCCGGTGCCGACGTGAATCTCGCCGATGGCGAAGGCGTCGCGCCGCTGCGGCATGCCCGCCAGCGTCGGCAGACCGCCATCGAACGCATGCTGGCCGCCGCCGGCGCCCGCTGATCCCCTTTCTCCGTTGTGCGGCCCGCCGCACGCCACTGGAACCCACCGATGAAAACCACGCTTTCCCTCGCCCTGTCCTCCCTGCTCGTGCTGGCGCCGCCGGCGCTGGCCGCACGCTCGAATGCCGACGTCCTGGTCCGCCACGCCACCGTCGTCGACGTCGAGCACGGCCGTACCCTGCCCGGCCAGGCCGTGGCGATCCGCGGCGACGAGATCGTGGCGGTGGGCGAGGACAAGGCGCTGGCCAGGCAGTGGCGCGCCGCCACGACCGTCGACGCCAAGGATCACTACCTGATCCCCGGCCTGTGGGACATGCACGTGCACTTCGGCGGCGGCCCGGCGCTGGTCGAGGAAAACAAGGCGCTGCTGCCGCTGTACGTGGCGCACGGCATCACCACCGTGCGCGATGCCTCCGGCGACCTGCCCGGACAGGTGCTGTCCTGGCGCGGGCAGATCGCCAGGGGCGAACTGTTCGGCCCGCAGCTGTTCACCTCCGGTGCCAAGATCGAAGGCATCGCCCCGGTGTGGAAGGGCACCATCGAGGTCGGCGACAAGGCCGGCGTCGATGCGGCGCTGGACCGCGAACAGCGCGACAAGGTCGATTTCGTCAAGATCACCGACAGCACGCTGAAGCCGGAACTGTTCCTGTACGCGGTGTCCGAGGCGAAGAAGCGCGGACTGCGCACCTCCGGCCACATCCCGATGGCACTGACCGTCGGCCAGGCCGTGGATGCCGGCATCAGCTCGATCGAGCACCTGGACTATGCGTTCCAGGCCGGCATTCCGGACGAGGCGAAGATCACCGCCGATCTGGCCGCCGGCCGCATCGACCGCGCCGAGGCCAGCCGCCTGCTGCATACCGGTTTCGACCGCGACACCGCGATGGCCGCCTACCGCCGCTTCGCCGAACTCGGCGTGGCGGTCACCCCCACGCTCGACGGCGGCCGCATTCTCAGCTTCCTCGACGCCGAACCGCACGACAACGATGCGTACCTGGCCTACATCGGCCCGGGCCTGCGCAAGACCTACGCATGGCGCGTGGAGCGCGCGGCCAAGGCCACGCCGGAGCAGATCCAGGCACGCCACGAACGCTATGCGCAGGTCGCCTCGGTGCTGCCGATGCTGCAGGAGGCCGGAGTGCGCATCATGGCCGGAACCGACGCCGGCTTCCTCAACTCCTACAACTACCCCGGCATCGGCCTGCACAACGAACTGTCGCTGTATGTGCGCGAAGGCCTGACCCCGCAGCAGGCACTGGTCGCGGCCACCCGCAACGGCCCGGCCTGGTTCGGCAGGCTGGACCGCTACGGTGCGGTCCAAGCCGGCAAGGCCGCCGACCTGGTGCTGCTGGAGCGCAATCCGCTGTTGGACATCAACGCGACCCGCGCGATCGACACCGTGGTGATGCGCGGCAAGGTCTACGACCGCGCCGCGCTGGACGCGATGCTGGCCGAGACCAAGGCCAGGGTCGCCGCCTGGAACGCCGAAGCGACGCCCTGATCTCCCGCACCACCGTATCTTCCCCTTGCGGTGGAGCCATGCTCCGCCGCTTTTTTACGCCTGCGAGGCACAAGCCGGGGCGCTCCCGGTACAGCCCCAGCGGGGCGTTGCCCCGCTCTACAAGGCGGGCAGGTTCTGTAGCGCCGGGCGAAGCCCGGCGGGGGCATTCCCGGTACAGCTCCAGCGGGGCGTTGCCCCGCTCTACAAGGCGGGCAGGTTCTGTAGCGCCGGGCGAAGCCCGGCGGGGGCATTCCCGGTACAGCTCCAGCGGGGCGTTGCCCCGCTCTACAGGGCGGCAGGTTTTGTAGCGCCGGGCGACGCCCGGCGGGGGCATTCCCGGTACAGCTCCAGCGGGGCGCTGCTCCGCTCTACAAGATCGCGGTGCCTTCCTTGATGGAACGCACCGGGCACAATATGCGCCCCCGCTTCTGCGCTCCGTGCGCTCCCCATGACTTCCCCAACCACACCGCAACCGCCGGTCCCCGTCGCCCGGTTATCCAGCTTCTATTTCTTCTACTACGCCGCCCTGGGCGCGTTCACGCCGTACTGGAGCCTGTACCTGCAGTCGCGCGGCATGGGCGTGACCGCGATCAGCGTGATGATGAGCCTGTGGTATGCGACCCGCGTGGTCGCGCCCAGCACCTGGACCTCGCTGGCGGCGGTATCGCCGCGCCCGATCCGCTGGCTGCGCATCGGCTGCGTGCTGACCGTCGCCAGCTTCGCCGGCTTCCTGCTGCCGCAGCCGCAATGGACGCTGTATGCGGTGATGGTCGGCTTCTGCTTCTTCTACAACGCGGTGATGCCGCAGTTCGAATCCATCACCCTCACCCACCTGGGCAGCGACAGCCATCGCTACGGCATGATCCGGGTATGGGGTTCGCTGGGCTTCATCGCGGTGGTGACCTCGTTCGGCTGGGTGATCGAGCGGCACGGCGCCGGCCTGCTGCCGTGGCTGATGCTGCCGCTGTTCGTGCTGATGAGCGGCGCTTCCTTCCTCAACCGCTATGCGCGCCACGTCGGCACCCATGCCGCGCACGTGCAGGGCTTCTGGGCGATCGTGCGGCGGCCGCCGGTGCTGGCGTTCTTCATCGCCGCCTTCCTCGAGCAGCTCTCGTTCGGGCCGTACTACACGTTCTTCTCGCTGTATATGGACCAGCACGGCTACAGCACCTCGCTGCTGGGCCTGATGTGGACCGTGGGCGTGGTGTTCGAGGTGGCGGTGTTCTTCCTGATCGCCGGCTTCTTCAAGCGCTGGGATGCCAGCTGGCTGCTGATCATCTCCATGGCCAGCGCCGCGCTGCGCTGGTGGGCAACCGCCCTGTGGCCGGAAAACATCCCGGTGATGCTGGTGGCCCAGGCCACCCACTGCCTGGGCTTCGCCGCGTTCTTCGCCTCGGCGATGCAGCTGCTGGCGCGCTATTTCCCCGGCAACCTCAATGGGCACGGCCAGGGGCTGTTCTATGGGTTCTCGTCGGGACTGGGCGGCGTGCTCGGCGCGCTGATCGCCGGGCAGCTGTGGCGTTTCGGCGACGGCCGGGCCGCCTTCATCGCCGGCGGCTGTTTCGCCCTGGCCGGAGCGGTGATTGCGTTTTGTTTCGTGCCGGAAAGGCCGAAAGCAAGGAAACAGTGAAGCAGGACGAGCAAGGACGAAAAAGAAAAAAGCCGTCATTCCCGCGCAGGCGGAAATGACGGCGTTGGGCTTTGCGAGGACATCAGCAGCCTTGCTGCTTCCGCCCGCCATTCGTTGCTCGTTCCCCGCCTCTCCCTACCAGACCAGATCGTCCGGCACCTGGTACATCGGGTCGGCGTAGGGATCGGCCTCGGCAGGTGCGTCGGGATCGATCTTCAGCGCCACGGCCGGGGCGAAGACCGCCTCCGCCTCGGCCAGCAGTTCGGCCGTCACCAGCAGGTAGCGCCCGTTCTGCTGCAGCACGCCCAGTTGCCCGGCATTGAGCGCCTTGAGCTGGTCGGCGGTGACGTAGATGCGCTTGATCTTGCCGCCATAGGGAAAGTGGCGGGCGATGTCGGCGTCGGCGACGTTCAGCGCCTTGTCCTTGAGCAGTTCGTCCAGCCTGGCCTTCGCCTCGCGGCGCAGGCGCGCTTCTTCCTGCTTCTGGCGCTCGGCCTCGATGCGCTCGTCCTTCTCCCTCTGCGCGCGGATCGCATAGGCCTTGGCCAGGTCGATGTCTTCCTGCGAGCGTGGCTTGCGCGGGCCCTGCGGGCCAGCATGCGCGGGCTTGTTGCCGTGCGCGGGCTTGCCGGCATGGCCGGGTTTGTTGCCGGGTTTGTTGCCGGCCTGCGGACGGGCCTGCCCCGGCTTGCCCTGCGGGCGGCCGTCGCGGCGGGTTTCGGGCTTGCGCTCCGGTTTGGGCGCGGGCTTGAAGCCCAGCCCGAGGAGCTGATCGCGGAGAGTGTCGCTCATGCTTGCGGTACGTCGTATCAGTAGTGCGGGGGCGGCGGTTCGTTCGCCGGGTCGGAGGCGTTGAGCGCATTGCGGACCTTGCCCAGGTCTTCGAGCAGCACGCGCAGCACGTCGGCGTTGCGGCTGCCCTGCATGCGCGCGTCGGCCAGGGCCTCGCTCAGCTCGGCCAGCGCGTGTTCCTGGAAGGACACGCGCATTTCAAGTTCCACCAGGCGTTCTTCCAGGGCCTGTTCGCGGGCGCTCGGCAGCAGGTCAGACATGCAGGGAACGCCCCCGGCCGATGCCGTAATAAGCCAGTCCGGCCGCCTCGATCTCGCCCGGGTCGTACAGGTTGCGGCCGTCGAACACCACCGCATCGCCCAGGGCCTGGCGGATGCGCGCGAAATCGGGGCTGCGGAACTGCTTCCACTCGGTGACCACGACCAGCGCGTCGGCGCCTTCCAGCGCATCGAACGCCGATTCGCAGAACACCAGGTCGCTGCGCTCGCCGAAGATGCGGCGCGCCTCGTGCATCGCTTCCGGATCGTAGGCGCGCACCCGCGCGCCGGCTTCCCACAGCTGCGCCAGCAGGCGGCGACTGGAGGCTTCGCGCATGTCGTCGGTATTGGGCTTGAAGGCCAGCCCCCACACGGCGAAGGTCTTGCCGCGCACGCCCTCGTCCTCGCCACGGTCGTAGTGGCGCTGGACCAGTTCGAACAGGTGCCCCTTCTGCGCCTCGTTCACCGCTTCCACGGCGTCGAGCAGGCGCGGGGTGTGGCCGTGCTGCAGGGCGGTGCGGGCCAGCGCCTGCACGTCCTTGGGGAAGCACGAGCCGCCGTAGCCGGCGCCGGGGTAGATGAAGTGCCAGCCGATGCGCGGGTCCGAACCGATGCCCTGGCGGACCTGCTCGATGTCGGCGCCGACACGCTCGGCGATGTTGGCGATTTCGTTCATGAACGAAATCTTGGTCGCCAGCATCGCATTGGCGGCGTACTTGGTCAGCTCTGCCGAACGCACGTCCATTTCCACCACGCGGTCGTGGTTGCGGTTGAACGGCGCGTACAGGCGGCGCATCACCGCCACCGGTTCCTCGCTGGCTGCGCCGATGATGATGCGGTCCGGGCGCATGCAGTCGGCCACCGCATCGCCTTCCTTGAGGAACTCGGGGTTGGAAACCACCTCGAAGGCGATCTCCACGCCGCGCGCGGCCAGCTCCTCGGCGATCGCCGCGCGCACCTTGTCGGCGGTGCCCACCGGCACCGTCGACTTGTTGACCACCACGGTCGGCACCTGCAGGTGCCGGCCGATGGTGCGGGCCACGGCCAGCACGTACTGCAGGTCGGCGCTGCCGTCCTCGTCGGGCGGCGTGCCCACCGCGATGAAAACCACCTGCCCATGCGCGATCGCGGTTGCCGCGTCGGTGGTGAAGGCCAGCCGCGAAGCGGCATGGTTGGCCTTGACCATCGGTTCCAGCCCCGGCTCGTAGATCGGGATGATGCCCCGGTTCAGGCCATCGACCTTGGCCTGGTCGATGTCGACGCAGACCACGTCGTGGCCCACCTCGGCCAGGCAGGTCCCGGTGACGAGTCCGACATAGCCGGTACCGAAAATCGCAACGCGCATGGGTGCAGTGGCTCCGTGGCGGTTACTGCAGGATGCCCAGCAGCTCGACGTCGAAGGTCAGCGTCGCATCCGGGCCGATCGGGCCGCCCGGGGTGCCGTTGCTGCCGTAGGCCAGTTCGGACGGAACCCAGAAGCGGTACTTGGAACCGACCGGCATCAGCGCCACGCCCTCGGTCCAGCCCTTGATCACCTGGTCCAGGCCGAAATCGGCCGGCTGGCCGCGCTCGTAGCTGCTGTCGAACGGCGTGCCGTCCAGCAGCTTGCCTTCGTAGTTCACGCGCACGCGGCTGCTCGCCATCGGGCGCTCGCCGCTGCCGGCGCGCAGCACCTGGTACTGCAGGCCCGAGGCGGTGGTGACCACGCCCGGCTGGGCCTTGTTCTTGGCCAGGAAAGCGTTGCCTTCCTCGCGGTTCTTGCCGGCGGCGGCGGCCTGCTTGGCGGTGCTGAAGGCCTGCAGCGTGGACTGCGCCTGCTGGCGGTCCATCAGCGGCGTGCCCTTGGCGAAGATCGTGGCGATGGCCTGGAAAGTCGCGTCCAGGTCGATCTCGCCCTTGATCGGCGCCAGCGACGGGCCGACGGCATAGCTGCCCAGCATCAGGCCGACCTTTTCGCGGTCCACCGCCGGCGGCTGGCTGCCCGGCGCCATGCCCGGCACCTGCTGGCCGGAACGGGCCATCATCGCGATGCGCAGGGCCTGGTCGGTCTTCTGCGCCTCTTCCTGCGACAGCAGCGGCTGGCCGCCGGCGAAGGCGTTCTCCACTGCGCGGCGCAGCGCGGCGACGTCGACTTCCGAGGCGATGGGTTCGAACGAACTGGCGACGTCCACGCCGATGGCGTAGCCGATCTTTTCACGTTCCGAGGTCAAAACGGACTTCTCCTTGGTGGCCGCGGGGGCGGCAGGTTGTTGCGCGATCACGGCCGCAGGGACCGCCATCGCCAGAATCAGAAGCGACGCCACGGCGCCGCGCTTTCCCATCTTCATTCGCTGCTTTCCTGGAAGTGAACAGACGCCGCCATCGGCGCGAGGGGCGTCATTGTCGCATGCGCACCGGCGATGTCGAGGCGGTGCGCCGAGGCGCCGGTCAATGGTGGTTCGGCACCGGCCTGGCGAGTTCGCGCTCGATCGCCGCGCGCAGCTCCGGGTCGTCCGGGCGCACCTTGCTGGCGAACTGCGCCACCACCCGCCCGTCGCGCGATACCAGGTATTTATGGAAGTTCCAGCCCGGCGCGACGCCGGTCAGGCGGGTGAGGTCCTGGTACAGCGGCGTGGCCTCCGGGCCGATGACGTGCACCTTCTGGAACATGGGGAATTTCACCCCGTAAGTCAGCGTGCAGAACTCCTGGATCTCGGTCTCGCTGCCCGGCTCCTGGCCCTTGAAGTCGTTGGACGGGAAGCCCAGCACCGAGAAACCGCGCCCGGCAAGCTCCTGGTGCAGGGCCTCCAGCCCCTCGTACTGCGGCGTGTAGCCGCACTTGGAGGCGGTGTTGACCACCAGCAGCACCTTGCCGCCGTATTCGCGGTTCAGGTTTACCGGCTCCTTTCCGGCCAGCGGACGGTAGTCGCGATCCAGCAAGGCACCGTCGGCGGCGCTGGCCGCGCCCACCATCGACATGGCAAACGCCATTCCAATCAAATAGTTGCGAATGGACATCGGGATTCTCCTGGGTGTGGGCCGGCGTCGCTCGAAGACTAGGCCATCAGTTGGGTTACAGGGGAGTTGCATGTCGGCGTGTCGGTGTTATAGTTGCATACAACACCAGCCACCCTACACAGGGGGACCGCCATGAACCGAAGCCACCAACGACATCTTTTCCCGGCACTCACCGCTGCCGGCACGCTGTTGCTGATCGGTTGCACGCTGTCCCTGCCTGCCGGCCGTGGCCCGGTCCAGGATTATGCCGCCGGGACCACCGGCGAAGAGCAGGAGGCCAACGCGCAGGAGAAGACCAGGCGCCCCGTCCGGCGGATGCGGACCAGCCTCTCCCTGCCCTACTTCTCATTCGCACAGTCGCTGAATCCACGGAGCTGACCATGAGCGATATCCAGTGGAGCGATGGCGCTCCCATCTACCGCCAGCTGAAGGATCGCGTCATCGCGATGATGCTGGACGGCATCATCAAGCCGGGCGACGCCCTGCCCTCGGTGCGCCAGGTGGCCGCCGAGTACCAGTTGAACCCGATCACGGTCTCGCGCGCCTACCAGGAACTGGCCGATGAGAACCTGGTCGAGAAGCGCCGCGGCCTGGGCATGTTCATGACCGAGGAAGCCGCGCGCAAGCTGCGCGGCAGCGAGCGCGACCGTTTTCTCAACGAAGAGTGGCCCGGCGTGCTGGAACGCATCCAGCGCCTGGGCCTGACCTTGGAAGATCTGCTGCCACCGGGGACCACACCATGAATGCCGCCGTCGAAGCCGTCGTTTCCGCTCACAACCTGCGCAAGGTCTACAAGCAGAAGCCGGCACTGGACAACACCAGCTTCACCATCGCGCCGGGCCGCATCGTCGGCCTGATCGGCCCCAACGGCGCCGGCAAGACCACCGCGCTCAAGGCCCTGCTCGGCCTGACCTCGTTCGAGGGCGAACTGCGCGTGCTCGGCATGGATCCGCGCGCCCAGCGCAACGCGCTGATGAACGATGTGTGCTTCATCGCCGACGTGGCGGTGCTGCCGCGCTGGATCCGGGTCAAGGAGGCCATCGACTTCGTCGCCGGCGTGCACCCGCGCTTCGACCGCGCCCGCTGCGAGCGCTTCCTGGCCAACACCAAGCTGCAGCCGAAGCAGCGCGTGTCCGAGCTGTCCAAGGGCATGGTGGTGCAGTTGCACCTGGCGCTGGTGATGGCCATCGACGCGCGCGTGCTGGTGCTGGACGAGCCGACCCTGGGCCTGGACATCCTCTACCGCAAGGAGTTCTACCAGCGCCTGCTGGAAGACTACTTCGACGAGCAGAAGACGATCATCGTCACCACCCACCAGGTCGAGGAGATCGAGCACATCCTCACCGACGTGCTGTTCATCCGCGACGGGAAGATCGTGCTCAGCGCCGACATGGAAAGCGTGTCCGAACGCTATACCGAGCTGCTGGCCTCGGCCGACACCCTGCAGGCCGCGCGCGAACTGGGCCCCATCGACGAGCGTTCGCTGCCGTTCGGCAAGACCGTGCTGCTCTACGACGGCGCCGACCGCAGCCAGCTCGATGCCCTGGGCGAAACCCGCAACCCCGGCCTCGCCGATCTGTTCGTGGCCATCATGAAGGGAACCTACGCATGAACGCCGTCCATCACATCACCCCGCTGGGCAAGTTCAAGTGGCTGCTCAAGCGCGAATACTGGGAAAACCGCGGCGGCTTCCTGCGCGCGCCGCTGGTGGCCGGCGGCATCTCCCTGCTGCTGTCGCTGATGGCGATCATCGCCGGCCTGTTCGCCGCCCATCGCGCCGCCAACAATGGCGACCTGCACATCAACGGCGTCAACGTCAACGGCCTGGACCTGGGCATGCTGACCCAGCAGATGACGCCGGCGGACATGGTCAAGTTCGGCGAGGGCATGAACGTCACCCTGCTGCTGAGTTCGGCGTGGCCGTTCATCACCCTGGCCTTCGTGGTGTTCTTCTACTGCCTGGGCGCGCTGTACGACGACCGCCGCGACCGCAGCGTGCTGTTCTGGAAGTCGATGCCGGTCTCCGACACGCAGACGGTGCTGTCCAAGCTGGTCGGCGCGCTGGTCATCGCCCCGCTGCTGGCGGTCGCCGCCGCCATCGTGACGATGTTCGGCTTCATGATCATCATCAGCCTGGTGGTGCTGTTCCACGGCGGCAACCCGATCACCCTGATCTGGGCCTCGTCCAACCCGTTCTCGATCGCCGCCAGCCACCTGGCCTGGATCCCGGTCTATGCGCTGTGGGCGCTGCCCACCGCCGGCTGGCTGATGCTGTGCTCGGCCTGGGCCAGGAGCAAGCCGTTCCTGTGGGCGGTGATGCTGCCGGTGTTCGCCGGGGTCATCGTCAGCTGGTTCGACCTGATGAAGCTGTCCGGCCTCAACAACGGCTGGTTCTGGGGACACGTGGTCGGCCGCCTGCTGCTCAGCGCCACGCCGGGCATCGAACTGGCCTACCGCAGCCCCACGCCCAATGGCGAGTCGGTGAATTCGATGCTGCATGGCTTCTCGCCCAGCGTGCAGCTGGCCGGCCTGGCCAACCCCGAGCTCTGGATCGGCGTGGTGGTCGGCGCCCTGTTCATCGCCGCCGCGATCTGGCTGCGCCAGCGCCGCGACGAAATCTGACCGCCCTGCCTGTCCCACCGCGATTTCGAGGAAACCCGATGGACATCAAGCACGCAACGATCAAGCCCCTGCTGTTCGCCCTGGCGCTGCTGCCGGGCCTGGCCCTGGCCGACGAGCACTGCAAGTTCAGCCAGCCCAAGGCGCTGGAACTGGAACTGGCCGGCGTCAAGGCCGTGGTGTTCGAGGTCAACAGCCACGACCTGAAGCTGCAGGCATCGCCCGGCGCCCGCGCCGCGCTGTCCGGCCGCGCCTGCGCCTCCAGCCAGGACCTGCTCGGCCAGCTGTCGCTCACCCAGGAAAAGGCCGGCGACAAGCTCGTCGTCCGCCTGCAGCGCGAGAACCGCGGCATCAACTTCGGCTTCGGCTCGAACTACGCGTGGCTGGACATCGGCGGCACGCTGCCGGACGACATCCTGGTCCAGCTCAAGGTCGGTTCCGGCGACGCCACGCTCAGCGGCGCGCAGGCGATGAGCGCCGACGTCGGCTCCGGCGACGTGAAGGCGCGCGACATCAAGGGACTGGCCACCGCCGCGGTCGGCTCCGGCGACATCGAACTGGACAACGTGGGCGCCCTGCACGTGGTCTCGATCGGCTCGGGCGATGTCCGCGTCGACGGCGTGCGTGGCGATGCCAGGGTCGGCAGCATCGGCTCGGGCGACCTGGAACTGCACGAAGTGCAGGGCAACGTGGACATCGCCAGCATCGGCTCGGGCGACGTCGACGTCGGTGCCGTCCGCGGCGCGGTGAGCCTGGGCACGCTGGGCTCGGGCGATCTGCGCGTGCGCGCTGCCGGCAGCCTGCGGGTGCAGCGCACCGGCAGCGGTTCGGTCGACCATTCGGGCATCCGCGGCGCGGTCGAACTGCCCCGCAAGCACTGATTCCTCCCTCCTTGCCAGCAACGGAAGCACTCACATGAAAACGCTCAAAGCCCCCCTGTTCGCGCTGATGCTGTGCCTGCCGCTGCTTGCCTGCGGCAACCGTCCGCAGGCAAGTAACGATGCCGGCGGCGACACCAGCCTCGGCCAGAAGGTCCGCGAAGCCACCGACAAGGCGCGCAAGGAAATGGCCGTGAAGAACATTAGCGTTTCCAGCGACAACGGCGTCAAGGTCGAGATCTCGCCCGCCGGCGACCTGCTGATCGATGGCAAGGCGGTCGCCGTCGACGATGCCCAGCGCAAGCTGCTGCTGCAGTACCGCGGGCAGGTGATGCAGGTGGCCGAGGCCGGCATCGAGATCGGCGTACAGGGCGCCAACCTCGGCGTCCGTGCCGCCGGCGAAGCGCTCAAGGGCATCCTGTCCGGCGACACCGACCAGATCGAGAAGCGGATCGACGCCGAGGCGAAGAAGCTGGAGGAAAGCGCCACGAAGATCTGCGACCGCCTGCCGGCGATGCTTGCCACCCAGCAGCAGCTGGCCGCCGCCATCCCCGAATTCAAGCCTTACGCGAAGATGGACCAGAGCGACATCGATGAATGCCGCAAGGGCCACGTGACGATGCGCTGACCGTCACTGGCGGCGGGGGCGGTAGAATCGCCGCTCCCCCGCCGTACCGTTCCGCCACGCCATGAAGAAACTGCTGCTGCCCCTCCTGCTGGCCTGCATCGCCGCCGTCGCCGGTTGCGGCGACCGTGAGCAGTACGCCGCCCACCGCGCCGAGCGCAGCAAGCCGAAGATGGAAGTGGGGGCCACCATGGTGTCGGTGCGGCGCGCGCCCTACCCGAACCTGGACATCCTGCCCGACGGCAGGCTGCGCGTGGACGACATCGAGATTCCGCTCGACGAGGGCCAGCGCGAACTGCTGCAGACCAGCTTCGTCAAGCTGCAGATCCTGCGCCAGAACACGCTGACCGAGGCGACCGCACCGGCCGATGCCAGCGGCCGCACCGTACCGCTGGAAGTACCGGCGGGCGAAACGCCGTTCCCGCCGGACCTGGCCCAGCGCATTCCCGAATTCAAGGAATACGCCGAAGCGCTGGCCAACCCGCGCGCACTGCGCTGATTCCGCGCCCCAGGCGCGCGGCGCTGACCGTCAGGGTACGCGCCGCGTCCGGCCGGCTCCGCTAGGCGCCCCCCAGGGTGGCGAACAGCAGGGCCGCGAGCGACGCCAACCAGGAAATGCCTACGTAGAACCGTAGTTCCTGGGCACTCAGGGACGCAGCAAACCAATCGAACAGGAAGAAGGATTTCCATCCTTCCAGGGTGTCGGCACCGTCCGTGAAGACCACCCAGAAGCAGAACGCCGTATAGAGCCCGAAAACCAGAAACGCCATGAATCCCCCTGTCTTCCGTGGCGGTTGAACTCCCGTTTACCACACCGCGTCCCCACGATGGCGCCCGGCGCGATCCCACGCGCTGCCGGGCGATGGATCCGGGATGGGAAATCAATGGTCGTGGATGCCGCCCCGCGTCAATGCGGCCGGGTCCAGCAGGCGTTTCAGTTCCGCTTCCGGCAGGCCGCTGTCCTCGCAGGCCACCTCCAGCACCGGGCGCTGTTCCTTGTAGGCGCGCTTGGCGATGGCCGCGGCCTTCTCGTAGCCGATGATCGGATTGAGCGCGGTCACCAGGATCGGATTGCGCGCCAGCGCCTCGCGCACCCGCTCCTGCCTGACCACCAGGCCGGCGAACACCTTGTCGGCCAGCAGGTTCATCACGCTGGACAGCAGCTGGATCGAATCGAGCAGGTTGGCCGCGATCAGCGGCAGCGCCACGTTCAGCTGGAAATTGCCGGTCTGCCCGGCCACCGTGATCGCAGTGTGGTGGCCGATCACCTGCGCCGCCGCCATCACCGTCGCTTCCGGGATCACCGGGTTGACCTTGCCCGGCATGATCGAGCTGCCCGGCTGCAGCGCCGGCAGCTCGACCTCGCCCAAGCCCGCCAACGGCCCGGAATTCATCCAGCGCAGGTCGTTGGCGATCTTGATCAGCGCCACCGCCAGCGCGTTGAGCTGGCCGGACAGTTCCACCGCATCGTCCTGCGCGGCCAGTCCCTCGAACTTGTTCTGGGCGCTTTCGAACTTGGTTCCCGTCGCAGCCGAGAGCGCACGCGCCACCTTGCCGCCGAAGCGCGGATCGGCGTTGATGCCGGTGCCGATCGCGGTGCCGCCCAGCGGCAACCGGCGCAGCCGCTTCAACGCGTCCTCGATGCGGCCCTGCGCCGATTCCAGCTGCGCCGACCAGGCGCCGAACTCCTGGGCGAAGGTCAGCGGCATCGCATCCATCAGGTGGGTGCGACCGGTCTTGACCACCTTGCCCAGGCCGCGCCCGCGCTTGTCGATGGTCCGGCGCAGGTGCCTGAGCGCAGGCAGCAGCTTTTCCACCGTTTCCAGCTGCGCCGAGACGCGGATGGCGGTGGGGATCACATCGTTGGAACTCTGCCCGAGATTGACGTGGTCATTGGGATGCACCGGGGTCTTGCCCGCCTTGCCGGCGCCCGCTTTCATCCGCCGCGACGCGAGCGTGGCGATGACCTCGTTGGCGTTCATGTTCGACGAGGTGCCCGAGCCGGTCTGGTAGACGTCGATGGGGAAATGCGCATCGTGCCCGCCATCGGCCACCTCCAGCGCCGCCGCGCGGATCGCCCGGCCCACGCCCTTGGGCAACAGCCCCAGCCCGACATTGACCTCGGCGGCGCTGGCCTTGATCAGCCCCAGCGCGCGGATGAAGGCCCGCGGCATGCGCTGCCCGGACACCGGGAAATTCTGCACCGCGCGCTGGGTCTGCGCGCCCCACAGCGCCTCGGCCGGCACCTGCAGTTCGCCCATGCTGTCGTGTTCGATCCTGAAGCTCTTGCTCATCGTTCAACTCCACATTGTGTTTCGTACAGGGAAGTCGCAGCTGGCGGCGGCTGGCGATGCCGCACCACCATACCGCCGATGGCACCCTGCCGCGCACGCGGCCGTCATCGGCTAGACTCGGGCATCCGCATTTCCCTGCCTTCCCGCACACATGGGCGACGACCCCGACGGCTGTTGCGGCCGGACATTTCCCGGCCCCCGCTGCACCCTCCCTTCCACGATCCGCCATGACGGAGGGGAACCGTGATCGGCAACCTTGCCCTGCTGGCCGTGGCCCTGCTGCTGGTCCTGCTCAACGGCTTCTTCGTCGCCGCCGAGTTCGCCCTGGTCAAGCTGCGCCACACCCAGGCGCAGGGGCTGGCCGAGCACCATGGCTGGCGCGGCCGCCTGCTGCTGAACGTGCACGGCCACCTCGACGCCTACCTGTCGGCCTGCCAGCTCGGCATCACCCTGGCGTCGCTGGGGCTGGGCTGGGTCGGCGAACCGGCGTTCGCGCACCTGCTGCAGCCGCTGTTCGACCTGCTCGGCCTGGCGCCGGAAGCCGCGCGCCTGACCAGCTTCGTCATCGCCTTCAGCGTGATCTCGTTCCTGCACATCGTGCTCGGCGAACTGGCGCCCAAGTCGATGGCGATCCGCCGCCCGGAGCGGATGTCGCTGTGGACCGCGGCGCCGCTGTACCTGTTCTACTGGGCGATGTACCCGGCGATCTGGCTGCTCAACAACAGCGCCAACCTGCTGCTGCGGGCGCTGGGCTGGGGCGACGTCGAGCATGCCTCGCACCGCTATTCGCGCGAGGAGCTGAAGCTGATCCTCGGCGGCCAGCAGCGCAGCGGCGGCGACCACGAACTGGCGCTGATGAGCCATGCGCTGGAGCTGCCCGAACTGGTCGCCGGCGACCTGATGCGCTCGGCCGACCACCTGCACAGCTTCCGCGACGGCATGGACCTGCAGGCGGTGCTGGCCGGGTTCGCCGCCAGCCGCTACAGCCGTTACCCCTGGTTCGCCGCCGACGGCGAGCAGGTGCGCGGCATCCTGCACATGAAGGACCTGCTGGTGGAACTGGCGCGCGGCAATCCACGCCCGGACCCGCTCCCGCTGCTGCGCCCGGCCAACCTGATCGCGCTGGAAACCCCGGTGCCGCAGGTGCTGGAACGCTTCCGCACCGGCACCACCCACCTGGCCCTGTGCGTGGACGAGCACGGCCGCATCCTCGGCTACTTCACCCTGGAAGACCTGCTGGAAGTGGTGGTGGGCGATATCGAGGACGAGCATCCCCATGCCGTCGGGGACGCCCCGACCCGGGGCGCCGACGGCAGCGTGCTGGTCGCCGGTTCGACCTCGATCTTCCGGCTGGAACGCCTGCTCGGCCGCGACCTGGCCGCGCCCGCGCACGTCAACTCGGTCGGCGGGCTGATCCTGCACCAGCTGCAGCGCCTGCCCGAGGAAGGCGAGGCGCAGGACATCGACGGCTACCGTTTCACGGTGCGCCGCATGGCCGGGCACCGCATCCAGGCGGTCACGGTGGAACGGCTCCCGGCCCCGGACGGCGCGGCGGCGTAGAATACGCGCCCCTGCCCCTGCGCCAGCCTGCCCCTCATGACCGATCCGTCCCGTCCAGAAGCCGCCCTGCTCGCCCTGTCCCCGCTCGATGGCCGCTATGCCGGCAAGGTCGACGGGCTGCGCCCGATCTTCTCCGAGTACGGCCTGATCAAGGCACGGGTGAAGGTCGAGATCGAATGGCTGCTGGCGCTGGCCGCCGAGCCGGGCATCGGCGAACTGGCCGACTTCTCCGCCGCCGGCAAGGCCCGGCTGCGCGCCCTGGCCGACGGTTTCTCGGTGGCCGACGCCGCCCGCGTCAAGGACATCGAGCGCACCACCAACCATGACGTCAAGGCGGTGGAATACTTCATCAAGGAACGGCTCAAGGACGACGCCGAGCTCGCGCCGGCGCTGGAATTCGTGCACTTCGCCTGCACCAGCGAGGACATCAACAACCTGTCCTACGGCCTGATGCTGGCGCAGGCACGCAGCCAGGTGCTGCTGCCGACGCTGGAAGGCATCGCCGCCTCGCTGCGCCGGCTGGCGCATGAGCAGGCCGCGCAGCCGATGCTCTCGCGCACCCACGGCCAGACCGCCTCGCCGACCACGCTGGGCAAGGAGGTCGCCAACGTCGTCGCCCGCCTGGAGCGGCAGATCCGCCAGATCGGCGCGGTCGAGCTGACCGGCAAGATCAATGGCGCGGTGGGCAACTACAACGCGCACGTGGTGTCCTATCCGGACATCGACTGGCCGGCCTTCGCCGAAACCTTCGTCACCTCGCTGGGGCTGGTGTTCAACCCCTACACCACCCAGATCGAGCCGCACGACAACGTCGCCGAGATCGGAGATGCGACGCGCCGCGCCAACACCATCCTGATCGACCTGGCCCGCGACATCTGGGGCTATGTCTCGCTGGGCTACTTCAAGCAGAAGCTCAAGGAAGGCGAAGTCGGTTCCTCGACCATGCCGCACAAGGTCAACCCGATCGACTTCGAGAACGCCGAGGGCAACTTCGGCATCGCCAACGCGCTGTTCGAGCACTTCAGCGCCAAGCTGCCGATCAGCCGCTGGCAGCGCGACCTGACCGACTCCACCGTGCTGCGCGCGCTGGGCACCGCCTTCGGCCATACCCAGGTGGCGCTGGAGTCGCTGGCCAAGGGCCTGGGCAAGCTGGAAGTGAACCCGCAGCGCCTGGACGCCGACCTCGACGCGGCCTGGGAAGTGCTGGCCGAAGCCGTGCAGACGGTGATGCGCCGCCATGGCCTGCCCAACCCGTACGAACAGCTCAAGGCCCTGACCCGCGGGCAGGGCATCACCGCCGATTCGATGCGCGGGTTCATCGAATCGCTGGACCTGCCCGCCGACGCCAAGCAGCGCCTGCGCGAGCTCACCCCGGGCGGCTACGCCGGCCTGGCCGCCGGGCTGGCCAAGGCGATCTGACGCCGGAGCACGCAATCGCAGGATGCGCACCGGTAGTGGGCGGCCCTGGCCTGCAGGCACTGCCGGCCTTCCATCCGGCCCCTGGATTCACCCGGCAACGGCAGGCGCAGGCTTCGCCGTTGCCGCATCAAGCGATGGCATCGCGCCGGTCCGCCGCCGGCGGCGCGGGACCGGCCCGTGCATCGCCGTCGGTGACACCCGGATGCTCCGTGGCCGGCGTGACACAAGCCCCCGTATATCCCGGCCCCTGCGATCGCCCGTGGCCGCGGCCAGCGCGATTTCGCCCTGTCCGACCGTCCGGCGCCCTCGCGCGCTTCGCGCGACCGCAGCCCGGCCGGGCGCGTCCATCCACGCGAACAAGCGACGCCGCCGCCGTCTGCGCCGCTGCCCCGACGGGCCGCAACTGGAACAATCGCCGCCAATCGTGTAGAAAAGCCCGGTTGCGGTACCGCCACCGGCGGTAACCAGCTTTGCCGGGCAGGACGCAAGGGCCTGCAAGACGAAGCGCCAAGACAGCCACTCCCGGCGGGGTGGCTGTCTTGGCGCTTTTTTCATGCCCAGGTTTTCAACAGGGGGATTCATGGGTGCTGTCGAAACATCGCGGATGCTGCATCGGCGGGAACCGGCCATCGAGGCGGACCGGCTGTTCCTGTTGATGCTGGCGCTCCTGGGCTCGGCGGCACTGGCCCAGGCACTGCATTCGGGCAGGTGGGCCATGTTCCTGGCGCTCTGCCTTCCGGCGGCCGGATTGGCCGCGCTCCAGGCATGGCATGCACCGGGAACCCGGCGCGTGCGCGCCGCGATCGCCACGGCGCTGATACTGGCGCTGGCAACGCTGGCCGCCGACCACCCCGCCCTGGCGTATTCCGGCGAGCTGGCCGTCATCGCCCTGCTGCTGTCCTACCGCGACTGGTTGCCGGTGGCGCTGGCGGCGGCCGTCGCCCTCCTCTTCCAGCTGCCGATCCTCCGGGCGGAGGCGCATGGCGCGGCCATCGCCGCGCTCCCGCACATGGCATCGACCGCGGTGCTGGCCGCATTCGCCTGCGTGATCGCCATGCGGCTGCGCAGGCTCGATCCATGGACGCCCCCGTCCTCAAGCCAGACGCCCGCCACGCCTCCCGCGACCGATGACGCCGCCGCCAGCGGCTTCCATGTGGAGACCGCGCTGTGCGCCCTGCGCACCGGCATGATGATCGCCGACCCGGACCACCTCATCGTCTACGCCAACCAGGCCGTCATCGCGATCCTGCGCAACCAGCGGCAGGAACTGCTCAAGGCCTTTCCCGGCTTCGACCCCGATCGGCTGATCGGCGCCAGCATCCACTGCTTCCATCGCGATCCGGCGCGCATCCGCGCCCTGCTGGACACGCTCGACGGCACCCATTCCGGGCGCATCCATATCGGCGAGGCGCACTTCAGCCTGAACGTCACGCCGATGATCGACGCCGGCGGCCAGCGCCGCGGCTTCGTGGTCGAATGGCACGACCGCACCGCCGAGACCCGGATGGAGCACGACATCGCCGCCATCATCGATGCCGCCGCGCACGGCCGGCTGGACCAGCGCCTGCACGCGACCGGCGGCTCCGGCCTGATGGCCCGCCTGGCCGAGGGCGTCAACCGCCTGCTCGACGCCACGTCGGAGAGCGCCGATGAAATGCGCCGGCTGCTGTCCGCGCTGTCGCGCGGCGACCTCGGCCGGCGCATCACCCGCGACTTCGAGGGCGTGTTCGGGCAGATGAAGACCGATGCCAACGCCACCGCCGAACAACTGGCCGGCATCGTCGCCGGCATCCAGCAGTCGGCGGACAGCATCTCGGCCGCGGCGACGGGCATCGCCAGCGGCAACGACGAACTGTCCGCGCGTACCGAGCGGCAGGCGGCGACGCTGCGCGAGGCCGCCGCGTCGATGGAGCTGCTCACCGCCACCATCCGCGACAACGCCGAGTCCGCCCATCACGCCAGCCAACTGGCCGAAGGCGCCGCGGCGGTCGCCCGCCAGGGAGGCCGGGTGGTGGACGACGTCGTGCTCACCATGCAGGCCATCGAAAGCGCGTCGAGGAAGATCGGCGAGATCATCGGCGTGATCGACGGCATCGCCTTCCAGACCAACATCCTGGCGCTCAACGCCGCGGTGGAGGCCGCCCGCGCCGGCGACAGCGGCCGCGGCTTCGCCGTGGTCGCCGCCGAGGTGCGGACGTTGGCGCAGCGCTCGGCCACCGCCGCGAAGGAGATAAAAGGCCTGATCGGCGATTCGGTCGACAAGGTCGCCGACGGCTCGGCCCTGGTCGGCAAGGCGCGCGGCACGATGACCGAGATCGTGTCTTCGGTGCAGCGGGTCACCGCCCTCACCGCCGAGATCTCCGCCGCTTCGCGCGAACAGAGCGCCGGTATCGGGCAGGTCAACCAGACCATCGCGCAGATGGACCGGAGCACACGGCAGAATGCGCAGCTGGTGCAGGAGACCAGCCAGGCCACCCACGACATGGAACACCAGGCCGGCATGCTGGCCCGCGCGGCGGCGAGATTCCAGCTGGCCGGCCCGGCGGACGCTCCGCGCACGGCAGGCGACGCGCGGGCCACGGCATGACGAACCTGGCATCCGCACGGCGGCACGCGATGGCCAGGCCATTCACCAGAACATGGAACAGGAAGGGATGTTGAACATGCTCCACACCACAGCGGGCGATCCGGCGAACCCGGGACCGGACGCCACGCGCGCGGCGCTCCCGGCGGCACCAATGACAGGAATGCGGCATGGCCCGGATCATCTGCACTGACCCCGGCCTGGCCACGCGGCTGCGGCTGCTCCTCGCCGATGCGGACGAGGCGGAGGTCATCAACCAGAGCTGCGACTGCGAGCAGGCGCCGCTGTGCCGCTGGCTCGATCCCGACCCGCTGGGCCCCAGCGGACAGGTGCAGGCCGCGCTGTACGAGGCGATCGAAACGCTGGAACGCAGCAGGCATGCCTTCCGTTCCCGCGAAATGGGGCAACTGCGGCAACGCCTGACCCGCCTGCTGGAGGACCTGGCAGGAGCTGCATGACCCGCCCGGGTGCCGCGCATGGCGCGGACCCGCTTTGCCGGGCAGGACGCACGGGCCTGCAAGACGAAGCGCTACGGCAGCCGTTCCGGACGGAGCGGCCGCCGTGGCGCTTTTTCCATGCCCGTCTTCAACGCAAGAGGAAACCATGGGTGCCGTCGAAACACTGCAGGAACTGATGCGGCGCATCGGCCTGGAACAGGCTGAAATAGCCGAGCGCTACCGCCTGCTGGAATGGCGGGACGAGGATGCGCGGCGCCTCAACCAGGCCGCCGGACGCATGTCCGCCGCGCAGGCCGGATTCATCGAGAAGCTCTACCGCCACCTCGACGATTTCCCCGCGCCCGCCGCGCTGCTGGGCGACCAGACCACCGTGCACCGGTTGAAACAGCGGCAGCTGGAGTACTACCAGCGCCTCTGGCAGGGGCCGTACGACCACGACTATGTCGACAACCGCCTGCGCATCGGCCTGATCCACCATATCAACGGCGTCGAGCTGAAGTGGTACCTGGGCGCGTACCGTTTGTACCTGGAACAGATGCTGGTGCCGCTGTGCGGCGAGGGCGACGACGCGCGGCTGTTCTCCAGCCTGCTCAAGGCCGTGTTCTTCGACATGACCCTGGCCATCGACACCTACAGCGCCGCCCAGCGCAAGGCGCTGGAAGACAGCGAGGCGCGCTTCGCGCGCGCCCTGCGCGGCGCCCATGACGGCATCTGGGACTGGCATCCCGGTCCGGACACGCTGTACGTGTCCGAGCGCTGGGCCGAGATGATCGGGCTGGACCGCGCAAGCCTGGGCCAGACCAGCGACGCCTGGTTTTCGCGCGTCCATCCCGACGACCTGCCCGGCCTGCACCGCGCCATCAATGCGCACCTGCATGCCGAGTCGGACTCGATCCACCACGAATACCGCATCCGCTGCCGCAACGGCGAATGGCGATGGGTACTGAGCCGCGGCGTGGCCGAGGCCGACCGCGACGGCCAGCTGCGCATCACCGGCTCGCAGAGCGACATCGGCCGGCGCAAGGCCATCGAGCAGCAGCTGTACCACGCCGCCCGCCACGATCCGCTGACCGGGCTGGCCAACCGCCTGCGCCTGGACGAACTGCTCCTGCACACCCAGCGCCAATTGCACGAAACCGGCAGCGGCCAGGCCGCCGTGCTGTTCATCGACCTGGATCGCTTCAAACTGATCAACGACAGTTTCGGCCACCTGTTCGGCGATGACGTGCTGGTCGAAGTCGGCCGCAGGCTCGCGCAATGCCTGCGCGCGGACGACCACCTGTTCCGGTTCGGCGGCGACGAGTTCGTGGTGCTGCTCACCGACCTCGGCCCCGGCACGCAGGCCGAACACGTCGCCCAGCGCATCCTCGAACGGCTGCACCAGCCGATGCGCCTGGACGAACGCACCCTGGTGGTCAACGCCAGCATCGGCATCGCCAGCCTGCAGGCCAGCATCGACCTGCACGACGCGCTGCAGGCCGCCGATCTCGCCCTGCACCTGGCCAAACAGGCCGGCAAGGCCCAGTTCGCCCATTACAGCGCGGGGCTGCAGGCCAGCGCGCAGCGCCAGCTGGAACTGGAAAGCGCGCTGGGCCAGGCGCTGGGACGCGACGAATTCGTGCTGCATTACCAGCCGATCCACAGCCTCGACCCGGAAGACCCGCGGATGGTCGGGGTCGAGGCGCTGCTGCGCTGGCGCCACGACGGCCGGCTGGTGCCGCCGCTGGAGTTCATCCCCTCGCTGGAGGAATCGGGCGAAATCGTCCAGGTCGGCGACTGGGTGCTGCGCGAGGCCTGCCGGCAGACCCGCGCGTGGCAGCAGGCCGGGCATCGCCACCTCTACTGCTCGGTCAACCTGTCCCGGCGCCAGCTGCAGCAGGACGATTTCGTCGACCGGCTGGTCTGCATCCTGGATGCCACCGGCCTGCCGCCCGCCAGCCTGGTACTGGAGATCACCGAGACCCACCTGATGCAGGACAGCAACGCGACCCTGGGCGCGCTGCGCCAGCTGGCCGCGCTGGGCGTGCGCCTGGCGCTGGACGACTTCGGCACCGGTTATTCGTCGCTTGGCTACCTGAAACGGTTCCCGCTGCACATGCTGAAGATCGACAAGAGTTTCATCGGCGGGCTGCCCGGGGACGCCGAACTGGCCGTGATCAGCCGCGCCATCATCGGCCTGGGCCACAGCCTGGGGCTGGCGGTGGTCGCCGAAGGCGTCGAGCATGCGCAGCACCTGGAGTTCCTGCGCAGCGAAGGCTGCCTGCTGGCGCAGGGCTTCGGCTTCAGCCCGCCCTGCCCGGCCGCGGTGCTGGAACGCCTGCTCGATGGCGCGCCCGTGCCGGTGCCGCCGCCCGGCGGCCCCGCGGCGGCGCTAGGCGCTTCACCGGCGGCTGGGCGACAATGACGCTTCCGTCGGCTACCCACGCCGCCCCCGTTTTCCAATGGTATTGCGCGCGATGAAAAAGACCTCTTCCTCCCTGCCCATCGAGACCAGGACCAGCGCCCGCCATCCGCTCGGCATGCCCGCCGAGCGTTTCCTGCGCGACTACTGGCAGAAGCGCCCGCTGCTGATCCGCGGCGCTTTCCCGGATTTCCAGACCCCGGTGATGCCCGAAGACCTGGCCGGGCTGGCCTGCGAGGAAGGCGCGCTGGCGCGCCTGGTCACCCATGACCGCGCCACCGACGGCTGGAGCCTGCGCACCGGCCCGTTCCAGGAAGAGGACTTCCCGGGCATGCCCGACCACGACTGGACCCTGCTGGTGCAGGACGTGGACAAGTGGGACCCGGACGTGCGCGCCCTGATCGAGCACTTCAGCTTCCTGCCGCGCTGGCGCATGGACGATGTGATGATCAGCTTCGCCGCCACCGGCGGCTCGGTCGGCGCCCACGTCGACCAGTACGACGTGTTCCTGCTGCAGGCCCACGGCCACCGCCGCTGGCAGATCGACGCCAGCGAGTCGACCAAGGGCAAGCGCCCGCCGCTGGATTTCCGCCCCGACGTCGAACTGAAACTGCTGCGGAAGTTCAAGCCGACCCACGACTGGGTGCTGGAACCGGGCGACATGCTGTACCTGCCGCCGAACGTGCCGCACCACGGCGTGGCCGAAGACCCGTGCCTGACCTTCTCCTTCGGCATGCGCGCGCCGTCCTCGGCCGAGCTGATCAGCGACTGGCTGGACGACCTGGTAGCCGACGCCGACGAGGCCATCCGCTACCAGGACCCGGACCTGAAGCTGCCGGAAGACCCCAACGAGATCGATGCGGCGGCGATGAAGCGGGTGGTCGCCGCGCTCAACGCGCTGCGCATGAACGACCCGGACCGCCTCGGCGACTGGTTCGGCCGCTTCATCACCACCTACCGCGCCGCCGGCGACATCCTGCCCTCGCAGGCGCCGCCCGCCCCCGCCGAGGTCGAGACCGTGCTGGAGGAAGGCGGCCTGCTCGAGCGCCACCCGTGGGCGCGGCTGGCCTGGCGCCGCGCCACCCGCGGCGCCGCGCTGTACAGCAGCGGCCATGCCTTCCAGCTGCCGGTCAAGGACGCGCAGGGCCTGGCCGCCGCCGAGCGGATCGACGCGGTCATGTTCCGCAGACTGTCGGCCAAGGGCCGCAGCGCCGTGCTGGAACTGCTGGCCGGCGGCCATTACCAGCTGCTCGATGCCGAGACCCTGGCGGCGATGCAGGCCGAGCAGGACGCGCTCGAGGTCATGGAGGAAGAGTTCGACGCCGGTTTCGACGACGAAGCCGACGCCCCGGAACTCGAAATCGAGGTGTTCGAATACGCCCAGGCCGGCGAAGGCGAGCCGGCCAGCGGCGCCATCGACACCGTGCAGGTGAACGAGGAAGGCGTCGAGGTCGTGGTGATCTGCGACGACGGCGACGACGAGGACAGCCCCTCGGCATGACGTCCGCGGCGTTCCACGTCGAGGCGGCCGACTATGCCGTGCAGCACGCGCTGCTGCACGGCGTGCGCCATGCCGTGTTCGTCGGCGAACAGCAGGTGCCGCCCGAACTGGAGACCGACGAGCTGGACCCGCTCAGCCACCACGTCGTGGCGCTGGATGCCGATGGCCACGCCATCGGCACCGGCCGGCTGACGCCGCAGCGGCGCATCGGCCGCATGGCGGTCCTGTCCGGCTGGCGTGGCCAGGGCGTGGGCGAGGCGCTGTTGCAGGCGCTGGTGGCCGAGGCCGCCAGCCGCGGCTGGGGCGAGGTCTCCCTGCATGCCCAGGTCCATGCCCGCGATTTCTATGCACGCAACGGGTTCCTGCCGGAGGGCGCGGAGTTCGAGGAAGCCGGGATCGCCCACCAGACCATGCGCCGCCGCATGGACGGTGCCATGCGCGTGCAGGCGGCGGACCAGGTCGAGGCGGCGCTGTCGGCCGTGATCCACCGCGCCCGGCGCCGGCTGCTGCTGGGCTGCCGCGGCGGCGATGCCGCGCTGCTCGGCCAACCGGCCGTGCTGCAGGCGCTGCGCCGCTTCGCTACCGCACGCCACGACAAGCAGGCGCTGGTGCTGCTGCATGACGGCGACCCCACGACCCTGCCCCCGGCCCTGCTCGCGCTCGTCCAGCGCCTGCCCAGCGTGTTCCAGCTGCGCCAGCCGGCGGACCCGGCCGGACAGGCGCCGGCACCCGCCTGCGCGGTCAACGACAACGACGACTGCTACTTTCGTCCAATGGGCGAACGCGTCGAAGGCGAGCTGTCGCTGGACATGCCGGCCCGCGCCCGCCAGCAGGACGCGCTGTTCCAGCGCGCCTGGGACGATGCACGCGACTGCGAAGCGCTCAGGACACTCGGCATCTGAGCGCTGTCGGGCCGGGACAAGGCATGGCCCGACGTTAACCCAGTGGACAGAGTGTGTGCCCCTTCCTGTCCCCGCGAGGGTATAATTCAGGGGTTTCATCACGCCCGCGCGGCGTCCTGCTGCAAGGTCCCGCCGGTTCCAGAAGCCATACCCCACAAGCGAATCCGACTCTCCATCGTGGACAATCTCCTGAAGCAGTTTGCGCAGTCATCGCAACTCGCCGGCGGCAACGCCTCCTACATCGAGGATCTGTACGAGCAGTACCTCGTCTCCCCGGACAGTGTGGACCCCAAATGGAAGTCCTATTTCGATGGCTTCAAGGGCCGCGAAGCAGGTGATGTCCCGCATTCCGCCGTCATCGCCCACATCGCCGAGGCCGGCCGCAACGCATCCAGCGCCGCGGCCAATGCCGGCGGCGGCGACGAGCGCGAGCGCAACGTCGGACGCCTGATCACCGCCTACCGCTCGCGCGGCCATCTCGGCGCCAATCTCGACCCGCTGGGCCTGACCCCGCCGGTCAACCCGCCCGACCTCAGCCTGCCGTTCCACAACCTCAGCGATGCCGACCTCAACGACGAGTTCAGCACCGGTGGCGTGGGCGGCCAGCCGCGCATGAAGCTGCGCGACCTGCTGGCGCGCCTGAAGGCGACCTACACCGGCTCCATCGGCGCCGAGTTCATGTACATCGCCGAAGTCGAGCAGCGCCAGTGGCTGTACAAGCGCCTGGAACAGGCCGGCGGCAACTACAACCTCGATGCCGGCACCCAGCGCCGCACGCTCGAGCGCCTGACCGCCGCCGAGGGCCTGGAACGCTACCTGCACACCAAGTACGTTGGCCAGAAGCGCTTCTCGCTGGAAGGCGGCGATTCGCTGATCCCCATGATGGACACCATCATCCGCGACGCTGGCAAGGATGGCGTCAAGGACGTGGTGATCGGCATGGCCCACCGCGGCCGCCTGAACGTGCTGGTCAACACCCTGGGCAAGAACCCGCGCAAGCTGTTCGACGAGTTCGAAGGCAAGTTCGAGCACGACGACCGCGCCGTTGCCGGTGACGTGAAGTACCACATGGGCTTCTCGGCCGACGTCGCCAGCGATGGCGGTCCGGTGCACCTGGCCCTGGCCTTCAACCCGTCGCACCTGGAAATCGCCGACCCGGTGGTCGCCGGTTCGGTGCGCTCGCGCCAGGAACGCCGCAACGACACCGCGCGCAAGCAGGTGATGCCGATCCTGATCCACGGCGACGCCGCCTTCGCCGGCCAGGGCGTGGTGATGGAGCTGTTCCAGATGTCGCAGGCCCGCGGTTTCACCGTGGGCGGCACCGTACACATCGTCATCAACAACCAGGTGGGCTTCACCACCTCCAACCGCGACGACTCGCGCTCGACCCTGTACTGCACCGACATCGCCAAGATGGTCGCGGCCCCGGTCCTGCACGTGAACGGCGACGATCCGGAAGCGGTGGTGTTCGCCGCCAAGCTGGCCTACGACTTCCGCCAGCAGTTCCACAAGGACGTCGTGATCGACCTGGTCTGCTACCGCCGCTGGGGCCACAACGAGGCCGACGAGCCGGCGATCACCCAGCCGCTGATGTACCAGGTGATCCGCAAGCACAAGACCACCCGCGAGCTCTACGCCGAGCAGCTGGAAGCGGCGGGCGTGATCGCCGCCGGCGCCGGCAAGGAAATGGTCGACGCCTACCGCGAAAAGCTGGATTCGGGCGAAGTCACCACCGAGCTGGCCGTGGTCGAGAAGACCCCGACCACCAGCAAGATGTACGTGGATTGGCCGCGCTACCTGTCCGGCAAGCTGTCCGACCCGGTCAGCACCAAGGTCGAGATGGGCAAGCTGACCCGGCTGGCCACGATGATCAACACCATCCCGGACGGCGTGGAACTGCACTCGCGCGTGGCCAAGGTGTACGACGACCGGCGCAAGATGGCCGCTGGCGAGATCGCCGGCGACTGGGGTTTCGCCGAGAACCTCGCCTACGCCACCCTGCTGGACGAAGGCAACTGCCTGCGCCTGGTCGGCCAGGACGTCGGCCGCGGCACCTTCACCCACCGCCACGCGATCCTGCACGACCAGAAGACCGACAACTACTACCTGCCGCTGCGCCAGCTGGTCGAGTCGCCGGAACAGGCCACCATCATCGACTCGCTGCTCAGCGAAGAAGCGGTGATGGCGTTCGAGTACGGCTTCTCCACCACCGATCCCAACACCCTGTGCATCTGGGAAGGCCAGTTCGGCGACTTCGCCAACGGTGCGCAGGTCGTGATCGACCAGTTCATCGCCTCCGGCGAAGCCAAGTGGGGCCGCATCTCCGGCCTGACCCTGCTGCTGCCGCACGGCTACGAAGGCCAGGGCCCGGAACACAGCTCGGCGCGCCTGGAGCGCTTCCTGCAGCTGTGCGCACTGGAGAACATGCTGGTCTGCGTGCCGTCCACCCCGGCGCAGGCCTTCCACATGCTGCGTCGCCAGATGCGCATGACCACCCGCAAGCCGTTGATCGTGATGTCGCCCAAGTCGCTGCTGCGCCACAAGCTGGCCGTCTCGACCCTGGACGAACTGGCCAACGGCGAGTTCCAGCACCTGATCGGCGACGCCAACGCGGATGCGAAGAAGGTCAAGCGCGTCGTGCTGTGCTCGGGCAAGGTCTACTACGACCTGCTCGAAGACCAGACCAAGCGCGGCCAGGACGACGTGGCCATCATCCGCGTGGAACAGCTGTATCCGTTCCCGCGCCCGCTGCTGGCCGCCGAGCTGAAGAAGTACGGCAAGGCCGCCGACGTGGTGTGGTGCCAGGAAGAGCCGATGAACCAGGGCGCGTGGTACCAGATCCGCCACCACCTGCAGGCCTGCCTGGCCGACGGCCAGAACCTGCACTACGCTGGCCGCCCGCGTTCGCCGTCGCCGGCCGTCGGCCACATGGCCGATCACCTGCGCGAACTGCAGCAGCTGCTTGCCGATGCGCTGGTCAATCCCTTCAACGACCAGTTCGCTGAATAACTCTCCCCCTTTCACGAAGAATACGAACCAGGAAGCCCCTGCATGGCCACCGAAGTCAAAGCCCCGGTACTGCCCGAATCCGTCGCCGACGGCACCATCGCCACCTGGCACAAGAAGGTCGGCGACGCGGTCAAGCGCGACGAAAACCTGCTTGACCTGGAAACCGACAAGGTCGTGCTTGAAGTGCCGTCGCCGGTCGATGGCGTGATCAAGGAAATCAAGTTCCCCGAAGGCGCCACCGTGACCAGCAGCCAGGTAGTGGCGATCATCGAGGAAGGCGCCGTCGCCGCCGCGCCGGCCCCGGCTGCCGCCGAAGCACCGAAGGCCGCTGCAGCGGCTCCGGCCGCCGCTGCCGCCGCACCGGCCCCGGCCGCCAAGTCGGCCGCCGACGGTCTGCCCCCGGGCGCCCGCTTCTCGGCCATCACCGAAGGCGTGAACCCGGCCGATGTCGCCGGCACCGGCCGCCATGGCGCGGTGACCAAGGAAGACATCGTCAACTTCGCCCGCAACGGCGGCGTCGGCAAGGCCGGCGGCGCGCGTCCGGAAGAACGCGTGCCGATGACCCGCATGCGCAAGCGCATCGCCGAGCGCCTGATGCAGTCCAAGGAATCCATCGCCATGCTGACTTCGTTCAACGAAGTCAACCTGGCCAAGGTTTCGGCCGCGCGCAAGGAACTGCAGGACGAGTTCCAGAAGGCGCACGGCATCAAGCTGGGCTTCATGAGCTTCTTCGTGAAGGCCGCGGCCAACGCGCTGCAGCGCTTCCCGCTGGTCAACGCCTCGGTCGACGGCGACGACATCATCTACCACGGCTATTCGGACATCTCCATCGCCGTGTCCACCGACAAGGGCCTGGTGACGCCGGTGCTGCGCAACGTCGAGCGCATGTCCTTCGCCGACATCGAGCAGGGCATCGCCGATTACGCCAAGAAGGCGCGCGACGGCAAGCTGTCGCTGGACGACCTGCAGGGCGGCACCTTCACCGTGACCAACGGCGGCACCTTCGGCTCGCTGATGTCCACCCCGATCGTCAACCCGCCGCAGAGCGCCATCCTCGGCATGCACACGATCAAGGAGCGCCCGATCGCCGAGAACGGCCAGGTCGTGATCGCGCCGATGATGTACATCGCCCTGTCCTACGACCACCGCATCATCGATGGCAAGGACGCGGTGCAGTTCCTGGTCGACATCAAGAACCAGCTGGAAAACCCGGGCCGCATGTTGTTCGGCCTGTAAGACCCCGCCGGACCCCTCCTTCACCGGAGGGGTTCGTCGCTCCGGGGCCGGCCCAGCGCCCGCCCCTTCCCCGGCGCCCCGCGCCACCGGCTTCGCCCCGAAGCCGAAGGAAAGCACCAAGGAACCTCAAATGGCTGAACAATTCGACGTCGTCGTCATCGGTGCCGGCCCGGCCGGTTACCACGCCGCCATCCGCGCCGCCCAGCTGGGCCTGAAGACCGCCTGCATCGACGCGGCGCTGGGCAAGGACGGCAAGCCGGCGCTGGGCGGCACCTGCCTGCGCGTGGGCTGCATCCCGTCCAAGGCGCTGCTGGATTCCTCGCGCCAGTACTGGAACATGGGCCACATCTTTGGCGACCATGGCATCAGCTTCAAGGACGCCAAGATGGACGTCGAGAAGATGGTCGGCCGCAAGGACGCCATCGTGAAGCAGTTCACCGGCGGCATCGCCCAGCTGTTCAAGGCCAACAAGGTCGCCGCCTACTACGGCTTCGGCCAGCTGCAGGCCGGCAACATCGTCAAGGTCAAGCAGCATGACGGCAGCGAAGTCGAGCTGAAGGGCACCAACGTCATCATCGCCGCCGGTTCGGATTCGATCGAACTGCCGTTCGCCAAGTTCGACGGCGAGACCATCGTCGACAACGTCGGCGCGCTGGACTTCGCCGAAGTGCCGGGCCGCCTGGCAGTGATCGGCGCCGGCGTGATCGGCCTGGAACTGGGCAGCGTGTGGAAGCGCCTGGGCGCCGACGTCACCATCCTCGAGGCGATGCCGGAGTTCCTGGCCGCCGCCGACGCCGAAGTGGCCAAGGTCGCCGCGCGCGAGTTCAAGAAGCAGGGCCTGGACATCAAGCTCGGCGCCAAGGTCAGCAAGACCGAAGTGACCGGCAAGGGCAAGAAGAAGGAAGTGGTGGTCACCTACACCGACGGTGAAGGCGAGAAGACCCTGACCGTCGACAAGCTGCTGGTGGCCGTTGGCCGCCGCGCCGCCAGCAAGGGCCTGCTGGCCGACGGCACCGGCGTGCAGCTCAACGAGCGTGGCCAGATCGTGGTCGACGACCATTGCCACACCGGCGTCGACGGCGTGTGGGCGGTGGGCGACTGCGTGCGCGGCCCGATGCTGGCGCACAAGGGCTTCGAGGAAGGCATCGCGGTGGCCGAGCTGATCGCCGGCCTGCCGGGCCACGTCAACTTCGACACCATCCCGTGGGTGATCTACACCGAACCGGAACTGGCCTGGGTCGGCAAGACCGAAGCCCAGCTCAAGGCCGAGGGCATCCCGTACAAGGCTGGCAGCTTCCCGTTCGCCGCCAACGGCCGCGCCGTGGCGATGATGGAGCCGGCCGGTTTCGTGAAGGTGCTGGCCCATGCCGAGACCGACCGCGTGCTGGGCATGCACCTGGTCGGCGCCAACGTCTCCGAACTGGTGCACGAAGGCGTGCTGACCATGGAGTTCAGCGGCTCGGCCGACGACCTGGCCCGCATCTGCCACGCCCACCCGTCGCTGTCGGAAGTCATCCACGACGCGGCGATGGCGGTCAGCAAGCGCGCCATCCACAAGGCCAACTGAGCGACACCGGCCTGAACGAGAAGGCTCCGCCCCGGCGGAGCCTTCTTGCTTTTGCACTCCCCTGATCGCGTCCCTGTTCATCGGCGTGATCCGCCTACCTCCTTCCCTCCATCAGGAACGAACATGAAGTCCATCTGCGTCTACTGCGGCTCCAATCCCGGCGCCAAACCCGTCTATATCGAGCGCGCCACCGAACTGGGCCGGCGCATCGCCGCCGAGGGCCTGCGCCTGGTCTATGGCGGCGGCCGCACCGGATTGATGGGCGCGGTGGCCGATGGTGTGCTGGCCGCCGGTGGCGAGGTCACCGGCGTGATCCCGCAGCACCTGGTGGACATGGAAGTCGCGCACCAGGGCGTGACCACGCTGGAGGTCGTCGGCTCCATGCACGAACGCAAGTCGCGCATGTTCGACCTGTCCGATGCCTTCGTCGCCCTGCCCGGCGGCTTCGGTACCGCGGAGGAGATCTTCGAGATGCTGACCTGGCGCCAGCTCGGCATCGGCAAGAAGCCCTGCGCCTTCCTCGACATCGACAGCTTCTATGCGCAGCTGATCGGCATGATCGACCACATGGTGGAAGAACGCTTCCTGCACCCGGAGCAGCGCCAGGACCTGTGGTACGGGGACGATGCGGAGCGGATGCTGGCGTGGATGCGCGCGTATTCGCCGGCGCAGGCGGACAAGTGGTTCGACGAGAAGCTGCGCGCCGCGTTGCGGTAAGTCACCAACGCGTAGCGACGCGGCAGGCTTCATGGCACCCCGCTATCAGCGACGCGCGGTTCGAGGAGAAACTGCGCGCCGCGTTGCGGCAAGTCACCGGCGCGTAGCGACGCGGCAGGCTCCATGGCGCCCGGTTGCCAACAGGGCGCAGCTGGACGAAACGCTATGGGCCGCGTTGCCTTGGCGCGGGCGACTCGGACTGCGAACACCTGATCCAGCGCGCCGGGCCGCCCGCGACTTGCCTCGCTCCTGCATCGCTCCACGCGGGAGCGTGCTTCTCACGCATTCTTGTGCAGCGTCACCTCGCGCGGCAGCGGATAGCCGAGCAGATAGCCCTGGCCGAAATTGCAGCCCATCTCGAACAGGGCACGCAGTTGGCGTTCGTCCTCCACGCCCTCGCCTATGGTCTCGATCCCCAGCGTGCGCGCCAGCGACACCACCCCTTCGACCAGCGCCTGGGTGCTCTTGCCGTTGTCGGCATGCAGGCCGGCCACGAAGCTGCGGTCGATCTTCAGCGCGCTGATCGGGAACCGGTGCAGGTACGACAGCGCCGAATAGCCGGTACCGAAATCGTCCAGCTGCACCACGATGCCGCTCTCGCGCAGCTGGTGCAGGGTGCGCAACGTACGCGGGGCATCCTCCAGCAGCGCCATTTCCGTGATTTCCACCCGCAGCCGGCCCGGATCGGCGCCGGCCGCATCCAGCAGGCCAAGCAGTCGCGCGGCGAACTCCGACGAGCGGAAGTGGCGCGGCGACACGTTCACCGAGATATAGCCCGAAGCCGTACCCGCCAGATCGCGGACCACCTGTTCGTAGATCAGCCAATCCACCTGCTCGATCAGGCCGCTCTCCTCGCCCAGCGAAATGAACTCGCCCGGCAGCAGCAGCCCCCTGCCCTCGTGTTGCCAGCGCAACAGCGCCTCGTGGCCGACCACGCCACCGTCGGCCAGCGACACGATCGGCTGGTAGAACGGCAGGAAGTCGTTGTTGATGATGGCCCGGCGCAGGTCCGCCTCCAGTTCCAGGCTCTGCAGCGACTGCTCGCGCATCGCCTCGTCGAACACCACGCAGCGGTCCTGGCCCATGCCCTTGGCCCGGTACATGGCGGCATCGGCGTCGCGCAGCAGTTCGGCGCCGGAGGTGTAGCGCAGGTTCCACAACGCGATGCCGATGCTGCCCGACGGGAACAGCTCGCGCCCGTCCACCCACATCGAGTGTTCCAGCGAACGCAGCAGGCGCCGTCCGACCTCCATCGCCGCCTCGGCACCGTCGCAGCGCACCAGCAGCGCGAATTCGTCGCCACCCAGGCGCGCCACCACGTCGTCGCTGCGCAGCATACCGACCAGGCGCTGCGCCACTTCCACCAGCATGCGGTCGCCGGCGGCATGGCCGATGCTGTCGTTGACCCACTTGAAACGGTCCAGGTCCAGGAACAGCAGCGCGAACATCGGGCCCACACCCAGCTGCGCATGCTCGATGGCTTCTTCCAGCTTCTCCAGCAACTGCAGGCGATTGGGCAGGCCGGTCAGCACGTCGTGCATCGCCAGGTGGGTCAGGCGCTGCTCCACGCGCATGCGCTCGCCGATCTGCGCCAGCAGCTTCTGGTTGACCTCGCCCAGTTCGCGGGTGCGCTCGGCCACGCGCCGCTCCAGCTCGGCGTGCGCCTGCAGCAGCCGGTTGCGGTCGCGCTGGCGCGCCAGGCTGTTGCCGATGTTGCGCGCCACGAACGCGAGCAGCCGCTGGTCGTGCGCGGTGAACGCGACCTGCGGGTTGTAGCTCTGCACCGCAATCACGCCCACCACCTCGTCGTCGCTGAACAGGGGAACGCCCAGCCAGCACTGCGATTTGGCGCCGAACTCGCGCACCTCGCCGCGCGCGATCAGCCGGTCGATCTCCGCGCGTGTGACCAGCAGCGGCTGGCCGCTGCGGATGGTGTACTCGGTCAGTCCGCCGCTGAAGGAGCGCGAGGCGCGCACCCGGTTGAATTCATCCACCGAGTAGACGAAATCCAGCCCGTCGCCCTGCTCGTTCACCAGTGCGATGTAGAAATTGCTGGCGTCCAGCAGGCCACCGATCACCCGGTGCACTTCGGCATGGAACTCGGCCTGGCTGCCGCAGCTCATCGCCAGTTCGGAGACATTGAACAAGGCCGCCTGCAGCGCTTCGGCGCGGCGCCGCTCCTGGATCTCGTCCTGCAGGCTGGCGTTGGCCCGCTCCAGTTCCAGCGTGCGCCGCTGCACGTGCTGCTCCAGCTGCACGTGCGCCTGGCGCCGGTCCATCGCGGTCAGGATGTGCTTGGCCAGGAAATTGAGGACGGCGCGGTCCTCGTCCCCGTACTGCACGCCGGTCTCGTAACTCTGCACCACGATCGCGCCGCACACGGTGCTGTCGCGCCACATCGGCACGCCCAGCCAGTCGGCACTGTCCGGCCCGCTGTGCAACGAATGCTGCTGGTCCAGCACCTGCAGCAGTTCGCGCGACGGGCCGTGCATCGTCTTGCCCCTGCGCAGCACGGCGAAGGTCAGGCTGCCCTGCATTTCCTCGAAGTGGAAGCGCCGCTCCGGAGGTGGCGCGAAGTTGTCCAGCGTGTCGGCGAAATACAGGAAGCGCAGGCTGCCCTGGTGCTCGTCGCATTCGACGATGTAGCAGTTGTCCGCATACATCAGCGTGCACAGGATGCGATGGAACTGGGCCAGCATCTGCGGCATTTCCAGGTCGCTGCCCGCCAGGTCGGCGATCTCGAACAGGGCGCGCTGCAGGCGCTTGGCGCGCTCGAGCTGTTCGATCTGCACGCCCTGCCGCAGCGACACCAGCACCGCCGCGACCAGCGCATGCGCCGTGCCCAGCCAGGCCTGCCGCTGCGCTGCCGAGAAGGCGGGATCGGCCTCGGCCAGCACCACGATGCGTGCGCCACCGTCGCCGTCGGTCCAGCTCTCCATCAACGGCTGCCGCAGGCCATCGGGCAGCGGCGCTCCGGCCAGCAGCCCACGCACCACCTCGCGCAGCGCCTCGGCTCCCTGGCTGACGCAGTCGCCCTGGCCGAGTACGGCATCGTCCCAGGCCAGTGCCACGGTGCTGTCGCCCGGGAGCAGGCCATGCAGCGTCACCACCACGCGGTTGGCGGGCGAATCGGTGTCCACGCGTCCGTTACCGGCATGCACGTCGGATTGGCTGTGCGACATGATCTCCATGTTTTTTCCGGGTTCCGGTGGTCCGGAACTCCCCCCTGTCGCGCAGCATAACGCCGCAGCGCCGGCTCCGATGCACACGCCTCGACATTTCCTGAACGTCGCCCGGTCCGCGCCCGGACATGACTAGGCAGTGGCGTGGGCAACGCTTAGGCTGCGGCACGTGGATACCGCCGTCCAAGCTCCGACCGACGAAGCGCTGATGCTGGCCTACGCCGAAGGCGATGGCGAAGCGTTCGCCGAGCTGTACGCGCGCCATCGCGCGCGGCTGTTCCACTACCTGCTGGGCCAGCTGCGCGACCGCTCGTTGGCCGAGGAGCTGTTCCAGGACGTGTGGCAGCGGCTGGTCCACGCCCGTTCGGGCTGGAAACCGGAAGCGGCCTTCGCTACCTGGCTGTTCCGCATCGCCCATAACCGCCTGAACGACCATTGGCGCGCCGCTCGGCACCGGCCCGCGGCGCCGGACGATGCCGAGCAGCGAACCGCGCGCCTGGCCGACACCTGCACCCCGGAACTGCTGGCCGACGAGCAGGCGCAACGGCTGCGGCTGCGCCAGGCGATGGCCGAACTGCCGCAGGAACAGCAGGAAGTCCTCATCCTGCGCCTGGAACAGGAACTGAGCCTGGAGGAGATCGGGCAGATCACCGGCGTGGGCCGGGAAACCGTCAAGTCGCGGCTGCGCTATGCGATGGACAAGCTGCGCGCGAGGTTGAGCGAATGAACAGGTCCGAGCCACTGACCCCCGAAGAACGCGAACTGGCGCGGCTGCTGGGACGCCCCGCCGCGGACCTGGTGCCGTCGGCGCGGATCGACGCGGCCATCGCCGCGCTCGTACGCGAACCGGCCGCGTCGACGCCGGCGCCCCGGCCTTCCGCGCCTCCGCCGCCCTTCACCGTCGGCACCGCACCGGCCCGGCGTGGCCGCCGCCGTGGGCTGGTGTCGTCGCTGGCCGCCGCCGCGTCGCTGGTCCTGGTCGTCGGCCTGGCCTGGCAACTGCGGCCCATGCCGCCGTCGGCTCCGGTGCCCGCCCCAGCGGCCGCAACCGCGGCCGCGCCGGAAGCGCCGGCAGCGGTCTCCGCACCCGATGCGGCAGTACCGGCGTCGCCATCGGCCGCCACCGCGCGGCCGGCTCCGCCACCGCCCGCTGCACCGGTACGGGCCGCCAAGGCCGAGATCGCGCGTCCTTCCCGTATGCAGGAACCGGCACCGGCCGCCGTGCCCGCCCCCTCGCCCGCGCGTGCGGCGGTCGCTCCAGCGCCGCCGCCCGCCCCACCGGCGCCTGTCACCTACACATTGGAACCGGCCCCCATGGCCGCCGACGCAGCGCCCGTGACCGCGCAGCAGGCGGAACCGGCGGCAATGCGCCTGCGTTCCAGCGCGCCGCAGCCCTTTGCCGATGCGCCGGTACGTGCATCCGCATCCGGCCTGCACGAACAGGCCAAGAGCACGGTCATGGCGCCGACCAGCATCGACGAAGACGCCCGGCTCCCGCGCCGGAAATGGCTGGAGCGCATCCGCTCGCGTCGCGACAACGGCGATCTCGATAGTGCACGCGCCAGCCTGGAGCGTTTCGTGCTGGCCTATCCGGAAACCCGCATTCCGCGCGATCTGCAGCCGCTGCTCGCCGACTGAGGCCTGCCGCCGAAAAGCGCGGCAGCACCGGCAAGCACCGTTCGGGTTCCGGCAAACCAGCGTCCAGCCGCCTAGAATGTGCGCGATGCCCGATACCCTCGCCGCGCCCGCCAGCCACGTGCTGGAGATCAAGCACAGCCGCTTCCTCGCCCAGGCCTTGCCGATCGGCAGCGCGGCCGATGCGCTGTCCTTCATCGCCGGGGTCTCGGTGGCCGACGCCACCCACAACTGCTGGGCCTACCGCTGCGGCGGCGAATACCGTTCCAGCGACGACGGCGAGCCCGCCGGCACCGCCGGTCGCCCGATCCTGGCCGCGATCGACGGCCAGGGCTACGACCGCATCGCCGTGGTCGTGACCCGCTGGTACGGCGGCATCAAGCTCGGCGCCGGCGGCCTGGTGCGTGCATACGGCGGCACCGCTGCCGAATGCCTGCGTCTGGCGCCACGCCTGCCGCTGATGGCGATGCGCCAGCTGCGGCTGGCCTGCCCATTCGACGAACTCGGCACCGTGTACTCGCAACTGGCCGCGCACGCGGCGGACAAACTTGGCGAGGCGTTCGACGAGCACGGCGCGCAGCTGTCCATCGAATTGCCCGCCGACCGCGCGGACGGCTTGAAAACCCAGCTGCGCGACGCCACCCGTGACAGGGTGCGCTGGCTCGATGCCGGCGGCTGAGGCCGGTGCCGGCCCTCCCTCCTTCCGATGCCCCGCCCATGACCGATACCGCCCCTGCTCCCCCCTCTTCCGCCAAGGCACGGCTGGGCACGCTGCGTGCGCTGTGGCCGTTCGTGCGCCGCCACATGGGGTTGTTCATCGCCTGGCTGGTGGCGCTGGCGGTGGCCTCGGCGGCCACGCTGAGCTTCCCGGTCGCGTTCCGGCGCATGATCGACGACGGCTTCAGCAACGGCAGCAACATCGACCAGGTATTCCTGCTGGTATTCGCGGTGGTGGTGGTACTGGCCGCCGCGAGCGCGGCGCGTTTCTTCTTCGTCTCGCTGCTTGGCGAAAAGGTCGTGGCCGACCTGCGCCGGCAGCTGTACGCGCACCTGATCGGACTGGATGCGCAGTTCCATGACCGCAACCGCAGCGGCGAGCTGGTCTCGCGCCTGTCGGCCGACAGCGAACTGCTGCGCAGTGTGGTCGGCAGCAGCATGTCGGTAGCGCTGCGCAGCACCGTCACCGTGGTCGGCAGCCTGGCGATGCTGTTCGTCACCAGCCCGCGCCTGGCCGCCTTCACCCTCGTCGGCATTCCGCTGGCGGTGCTGCCGATCATCCTCGGCGCGCGCCGGCTGGAAAAAGTCTCGCGCGCCAGCCAGGACCGTGTCGCCGACGCCAACAACCTTGCCAGCGAAACCCTCGGCGCGGTCCGCACCGTGCAGGCCCACGCGCGCGAAGGCTACGAAACCGGCCGCTTCGCCGACGCGGTGCGCGTGGCGGTGGCAACCGCGCGCGGCCGCATCCGCACCCAGTCGCTGGTCACCGCCATCGTCATCACCCTGGTGTTCGGCGCGGTGGTGCTGGTGCTGTGGTCCGGCGCGCACGACGTGATCGCCGGGCGCATCAGCAAGGGCGAGCTGGGCCAGTTCGTTTTCTACGCCCTGATCGGCGGCGGCTCGGTCGGCGCACTCGCCGAAGTATGGAACGAACTGCAGCGCGCCGCCGGCGGCATGGGCCGCATCGCCGAACTGCTGCAGGAACGCCCCGGCGTGCGCGCGCCGGCCGCGCCGCTCGCCCTGCCCGCGCCGCTGCGCGGCGACATCCGTTTCGACGACGTGGTCTTCCACTACCCTCAGCGCCCGGGACAGCCCGCGCTGGAAGGCTTCACCCTGCACGTGCAGCCCGGCGAGACCGTGGCCCTGGTCGGTCCCTCCGGTGCCGGCAAGAGCACGGTGCTGTCGCTGCTGCTGCGCTTCCACGATCCCGACGCGGGCGCGATCAGCATCGATGGCGTCGACCTGCGCCAGGCCGAGCCCACCGCGCTGCGCGAACAGATCGCGCTGGTGCCGCAGCAGCCGGCCCTGTTCGCGTCCAGCGCCGCCGAGAACATCCGCTATGGCCGCCTGCAGGCCAGCGATGAGGAACTGCATGCCGCCGCACGCGCCGCCGAGGCCGACGATTTCATCCGCGCCCTACCCGAAGGCTATGCAAGCGAACTGGGCGAGCGCGGCGCACGCCTGTCCGGCGGCCAGCAGCAGCGCATCGCCATCGCCCGCGCCCTGCTCAAGGACGCGCCGATCCTGCTGCTGGACGAAGCCACCAGCGCGCTCGACGCGCAGAGCGAACGCGCGGTGCAGCAGGCGCTGGAACGGCTGATGGCCGGCCGCACCACGCTGGTGATCGCGCACCGGCTGGCGACCGTACTCAAGGCCGACCGCATCGTGGTCATGGACCACGGCCGCATCGTCGCCCAGGGCACCCACGAGCAGCTGCTGCGCGAAGGCGGTCTGTACGCGGAACTGGCGCGGCTGCAGTTCATCGACTGAGACGGATCGGCGATCCATGCTGCGCCTGGCGTGCGGGACGATCCGCGTGCGGTGAGGAACAGGCTCTCGACGCGGGGCTAACGCGCGGCGATGCAGGCTGGCCCGGCCGAACCGGGTTGGATGCCACGCAGGAGGTCGCCATGTCGTTCCGCCAGTTCCCCGCCACCGACAGCAACGGCGAGAGCCACATCATCATCGAGTTCATTCCCGAACAGGGAAACAAGGGTGCCGGCGACACCGCGCCGCGCTACGAACTGGACGATGGCCGCCATCTGCAGCGCAATGCGCGCGAATTCACCACGCTCGACGGCCAGTTGCGGCTGCGCATCTGAAACAGCGCGTCTTCCGCAGGAGCGACTTCAGTCGCGAACGGGGACGTCAGGAAGAATGCTCCATCGCGACTGATGCCATTCCTGCGGCCATGCACCCGCGTGCGGATCACGACTGGCCAAGAATTCACCAGCCATCTTGACAGCCTTGCGCCGCAAGGGCTGCCGGCGTTCATCCACAGGCTTGTGCGCAAGTCATCCACACCCGCTGTGGATGAATGCGCACATCGATGAACAACGGTTGTCGGCATTGCGGCGATGCATGCGCGATGGCGATGCTCGGCCGGCCACCCCGTCGGAGAAAAAGACTGGCGAAGAATTCGCCAGCCATCTTGACAGCCTTGCACCGCAAGGGCTGCCGGCATTCATCCACAGGCTTGTGCGCAGGTCATCCACACCCGCTGTGGATGAAGCGCACTCAGCGGTCGAGCACCCTGCCGATGCCGCTGCGGTCGATCTCGCGCGCGGCCGCCTCCAGCACTTCCGGTGCATAGCGCTGCACGAAGCCCATGCGGAAATGCACCTCGCCGCCCGGCGTGCGCGAGGAATGGATCGAAGACAGGCTGATGCCATGCCGTTCGAACACATGCAGCAGTTCGCGCAGCGAACCGGCCCGGTCCTCGGGCAGGTGCACGCTCATCGCGCGCGTGTCGGTCAGGTCCGCCAGCAGGTAGCCCAGCCGCTCGAAACTGTAGTTGCCCTCGCGCAGCGTCCGTTCGTCCACCGCGTCGCGGTTGTCGTCGAGGAACTGCCTGCGGAACGCCGCCCGCGCCGCGTCGCTGCCATCGGCCAGCTGTGCGCGCAGCCGCTGCAGCTGCTCCAGCAGGCGATCCAGCACCTCGCCCGCATGCGGGTTGCCGAACTGGATGTCCTCGTAGATCGCCGGGTTCAGCGACAGGATGCGCGAGATCACTGCCGCATCCAGTTCGAACGCGGTCGAGCGGTACGGCATCAGCGCCTGCAGTTCGCCGAGCAGCGGCGCATAACCACGCATCACCCCGGCCTGTGCCAGATGGGTGGCATGCACCATCGCCTGCACCAGCGCCATCACCCGGTCGTGGTGCTCGGGCGTGGCCGGCACGCATTCGGCCTCCAGCGCGGCATACAGCCGTTCCAGCCAGGGCTGCCAGCGCGCCTCCACGCGCGCCTCGCACACCACCATCACCCGGCCCTTGAGCGTGGGCGCCTTGGGCGGCGCGGTCATCGGATGCAGGCCGGCCACGCTGGCCTGCGAACGCAGCATCGCCGCCACCGGCGCGCTCTTGATCGAGGTCACGTCCAGCCACAGTCTGTCGCGCTCGCGCCCGGCCGAACGCCGCGCGTAATCGTCGATCAATGCCGGTGTATACCGGATCGGTGCGGAAAACAGCAGCACGTCGGCCCGTTCCAACAGCTGCTCCGGCGACTGCGAGGCGGCATCGACCGGATCGTGGCCGATCACTTCCAGGCCCATGCGCGACTGGAAGAAGCCGCGCAGCCAGCGACCATAGGCACCGCCGCTGCCGACGATGCCGATGACCGGCGCCATCGGCGCCAGCGCCGCGCTCACGCCAGCCGCTCGGCGCGGAAGCGGTACGGCGTGCCCAGCGCGGCCGGTGCGGCGGCCAGCACGTCGAACTCCTCCACCCCCTGCGCCAGCGTCGCTTCCAATGCGGCATGCACGCCGGCGATGGCGCGCCCAACCGCATCCTCGAAGCGATGGCCCTTGAGCAGGAACGCCACCAGCAACGACATCAGCACGTCGCCGGTGCCGGCCACGTCCACCGGCAGGTGCGGCGAGGTCCAGCGCCAGATTTCGTCGCGGCCGATCGCCAGCGTGACCAGTTCGCCCGGTACGCCGGACACCGAATGCGCGATCACCCACTGCGGGCCGCGCTCCAGCAGGACGCGCGAGGCGGCGATGGCATCGTCCTGCTGCAGCGCCGGCATGCCGGTCAAACGCCCCAGTTCGAAGGCGTTGGGCGTGACCAGCCATGCGTGCGGCAGCAGGCGTTCGGCGAATATCTTTTCCAGCCCGGGTTCGACATAGGGCCCCGTATGGGTGTCGCCGATCACCGGGTCCAGGCAGTAGCGCAGTCCCGGGCAGGAAGGCCGCGTTTCGTCCAGCCAGTCGGCGAAGGCGGCGCCGTTGGCGACGCTGCCGAAATAACCGGAAACCAGCGCGCCGGCGCGCTGCGGCAGGCTGCGTTCGCTGGCGCCCTGCAGCAGTTCGGCGAACCAGTCGGCCGGCAGCACGCGGCCGCGCAGCGTCGCGTAGAACGGCGCATTGCTGAGCAGGGTGGTGGGAATCTCCGCCACGCGCAGGCCCAGCGCGCGCAGCGGCGGCACCGCCGCGCTGTTGCCGGCATGGCCATAGACCAGCTGCGACTGTACGGAAATCACGTCCACCGGCGAGGGCCCATCCGGGCGTTGCCGGCGACCGTGCACGAGATGGCTGTGGTCGACGTCGTTCATCGCCGCATTCTACGCCTGCGGCCACCGCGGCCGACGGCATGGATGCGCACGCAACCAAACGCCGGAAACGAAGAAGCCGCAGCAAGCTGCGGCCTCCGACACTCCCGCAGGAGCGGCTTCAGTGGCGAAAAGGCTCTAGGGGGAGAGCCATCGCGACTGAAGCCGCCCTTACGGACAGGCAGGGACTCAGGGCGAGGTCATCCGGTCCCAGAAGCCCTTGACGCCATCCAGGAAGGTGGCCGATTTGGGCGAATGCTTGCGCGCCTCCTCGCCGACGAAGGTCGCCTCGAACTGTTCCAGCAGCTTGCGCTGTTCGGCGGTGAGGTTGACTGGCGTTTCCACCACGATGCGGCAGTACAGGTCGCCCTCGGTGCGGCTGCGCACCGACTTGACGCCCTTGCCGCGCAGGCGGAACAGCTTGCCGGTCTGGGTCTCGGCGGGAATGCGGATCTCCGCCTCGCCGCCCAGCGTGGCCACGCGCACGGCATCGCCGAGGGCCGCCTGCGAAATCCGCACCGGCACCTCGCAGTGCAGGTCGTCGCCGTCGCGGGTGAAGATGGCATGCTCGCGCACGCGCACTTCCACATACAGATCGCCCGGCGGCGTACCGGCCGGACCGGCCTCGCCCTCGCCCTGCAGGCGGATGCGGTCGCCGGTATCGACACCGGCCGGCACCTTCACCGACAGCACCTTGTCTTCCTCGACGCGGCCGTTGCCATGGCAGGTCTTGCATGGCTTGGCAACGATCTGGCCACGGCCACCGCAGTTGTGGCAGGCCTGCTGCATGGCGAAGATGCCGCGCTGCATGCGCACCTGGCCGCGGCCGCCGCAGACGTTGCAGGTCTCGACCTTGCCGTCTTCCGAGCCGCTGCCGTCGCAGTCGCCGCACTCGACCAGGGTCGGAATCTCGATGCGGCGCTCCACGCCGGCAACGGCTTCCTCCAGGTCCAGCTCCATCACGTAACCGATGTCGGCGCCGCGCCGCGCCTGGCGTGCGCCGCCCCCGCCACCGAAGATGTTGCCGAAGATGTCGCCAAAGATGTCGCCCATGTCCGGGCCGCCCGGACCGCCACCCATCCCGCCCATGCCGTGCTCGAACGCGGCGTGGCCGTGGGCGTCGTACATGCGCCGCTTGTTGCCGTCGGACAGGACCTCGTAGGCCTCCTTGCACTCCTTGAAGGCGGCCTCGGCCGCGGCGTCGCCCGGATTGCGGTCCGGATGATGCTTCATCGCGCAGCGGCGATAGGCCTTCTTCAGTTCCTCGTCGCCGGCGTCGCGGGAGACGCCCAGTACTTCGTAGTAATCGCGCTTGCTCATGCTTTACCTCTCCCTCCCCCTCCGGGGGAGGGCTGGGGTGCGGGTTCGTTGATGCGACAAGGGTCCGGGACCGCACCGCGGCCCCGAACCCTCGCCCCGGCCCCTCCCCGAGGGGAGAGGGCAATGGACATCAGGACTTCTTGTCGTCCTTGACCTCGGTGAACTCGGCGTCGACCACATCGTCGCCAGCCGGACCGGCCGCACCCGCGCCCGGGGCCGGGCCGCCCTGCTCGCCGGCCGAAGCGGCGGCATACAGCGACTGGCCGGCTTCTTCCAGCGCCTTCGACTTCGCTTCGATCTGCGCCTTGTCGTCACCCTTCATCGCGGTTTCCAGGTCGGCCAGGGCCGCCTCCACCTTGCCGATGACATCGCCGCCGACCTTGCTGCCATGCTCGGTGATGGCGCTGCGGGTGGCGTGGATCAGGCCATCGGCCTGGTTGCGGGCCTGCACCAGCTCCTGGAACTTCTTGTCCTCCTCGCGGTGCGTCTCGGCGTCAGCCACCATGCGCGCGATCTCGTCCTCGGACAGGCCCGAACCGGCCTTGATCTCGACCTTCTGTTCCTTGTTGGTCTTCTTGTCCTTGGCCGAGACGTGCAGGATGCCGTTGGCGTCGATGTCGAAGGACACTTCCACCTGCGGCAGGCCGCGAGGCGCCGGCTCGATGCCGGTCAGGTCGAACTTGGCCAGCGACTTGTTGTAGCGGGCCTGTTCGCGCTCGCCCTGCAGCACGTGCACGGTCACGGCCGACTGGTTGTCCTCGGCGGTGGAGAAGGTCTGCGAGGCCTTGGTCGGGATGGTGGTGTTCTTCTCGATGATCTTGGTGAACACGCCGCCCAGGGTCTCGATGCCCAGCGACAGCGGGGTCACGTCCAGCAGCAGCACGTCCTTGACGTCGCCGCCCAGCACGCCGCCCTGGATCGCGGCGCCCAGCGCCACGGCCTCGTCCGGGTTGACGTCCTTGCGCGGCTCCTTGCCGAAGAACTCGCTGACCGCCTGCTGCACCTTCGGCATGCGGGTCTGGCCGCCGACCAGGATCACCTCGTTGATGTCGCTCGAACGCAGGCCGGCATCGTTCAGCGCGGTGCGGCACGGCTCGATCGACTTCTTGATCAGCTCTTCCACCAGCGCTTCCAGCTTGGCGCGGGTCAGCTTGATGTTCAGGTGCTTCGGACCCGATGTGTCGGCGGTGACGTACGGCAGGTTGACTTCGGTCTGCTGCGCGCTGGACAGCTCGATCTTGGCGCGCTCGGCCGCGTCCTTCAGGCGCTGCAGGGCCAGCGGGTCCTTGCGCAGGTCGATGCCCTGGTCCTTGTTGAACTCGTCAACCAGGTACTCGATGACGCGGTTGTCGAAGTCTTCGCCGCCGAGGAAGGTGTCGCCGTTGGTGGCCAGCACTTCGAACTGCTTCTCGCCGTCGACGTTGGCGATCTCGATGATCGACACGTCGAAGGTGCCGCCGCCCAGGTCGTAGACGACGATCTTGCGGTCCTTGTTGTCGCCCTTGTCCAGGCCGTAGGCCAGCGCCGCGGCGGTCGGCTCGTTGATGATGCGCTTGACGTCCAGGCCGGCGATGCGGCCGGCGTCCTTGGTCGCCTGGCGCTGGCTGTCGTTGAAGTAGGCCGGCACGGTGATGACCGCCTCGGTGACCTTCTCGCCGAGGAAGTCCTCGGCGGTCTTCTTCATCTTCTCCAGCACCTTGGCCGAGATTTCCTGCGGCGCCATCTTGCGGCCGTCGCTGGTGGCCACCCAGGCATCGCCATTGTCGTGGGCGAGGATGCCGTACGGGACGTGGGCGATGTCCTTCTGCACTTCGGCGTCGGTGAACTTGCGGCCGATCAGGCGCTTCACCGCGTAGAAGGTGTTCTTCGGATTGGTGACGGCCTGGCGCTTGGCCGAGGCGCCCACCAGTACTTCGCCGTCCTTGGTGTAGGCGACGATGGAGGGCGTGGTGCGGTCGCCTTCCGAGTTCTCGATGACGCGGGCCTTGCCGCCGTCCATGATCGCCACGCACGAGTTGGTGGTGCCGAGGTCGATACCAATGATCTTGCCCATGGGGGACTCCTGAGGATTCGTGTGCCGGCAGCCGCCGGGTATGAACGGGATGTGGGGGATGGCCGGATGACATTCAAGCCACCCCCGGAACGCTGTTTGCCGATGGCCGCGCGCGTTAAGGCGGCGGCCAGCCGGCCGGAGGTCAGTCGACCCGGGCCACCACCACCAGCGCCGGCCGCAGCAGGCGCTCGTTGAGCAGGTAGCCCTTCTGGAACACGGTCACCACCGCGCCCGGGGCCACGCCGGCGGGGGCGTCGACCTGGCTGATGGCCTGGTGGTGTTCGGGATTGAACGCCTGCCCGACCGGGTCGAGCAGGGTCAGGCCGTTGTCGGCGGCGACCTTGAGCAGCTGCTTGTAGGTCAGCTCCAGCCCCTCGCGCAGCGGACTGGGGTCGGCGCCGGCCGCGACCAGCCCCGCATCCAGGCTGTCGAACACCGGCAGCAGTTCGCCCAGCAGCTTCTCGTTGGCGAACTTGCGCGCCTGCTCGATGTCGCGCGCCACGCGCTTGCGCTGGTTCTCCAGGTCGGCGCGCTCGCGCAGCGACTCGCCCTTGAGCTGCTCGATCTCGGTGCGCAGCGCCTGGACCTGCGCGCCCTGCGCCTCGGCCGCGTCGCCAGCGGTGCCCTCGGTCTCGAATTCGGGGTGGTCTTGGTTCATTTCCGGTTCCCTGGCGGTCGTTCTGCCGCCTGCCTGCTCCCCGTATGTGGGCTGCCCCCGGGGTTTCAAGGTTCAGGCTCATCCCCTGCGACCGGCGCGCATTAATCTGTGGCACCGGGCGCCATTCCCGGATTGACCTGCCGCATGCGCATGCTAGTTTTGCGCGGCCCCAACCTCTGCCGACCATGCTCAGACATCTTTCGATCAAGGATTTCGCCGTCGTCCGCGCCACCGAACTGGAGTTCGGGCAGGGCATGACCGTGGTTTCCGGCGAAACCGGCGCGGGCAAGTCGCTGATGGTCGACGCGCTGGGCTTCCTGTCCGGGCTGCGCGCCGACAGCGGCGTGGTCCGCCACGGCGCCGCCCGGGCCGAGCTTTCGGCCGAATTCGACCTCGCCGACGAGGCCCCCGCCCGCCACTGGCTGCGCGACAACGAGCTCGACGACGAGGATCAGTGCCAGCTGCGCCGGGTGATCCGCGCCGATGGCGGCTCGCGCGCCTTCATCAATGGCCGCCCGGTGCCGGTCTCGCAGCTGGCCGAACTGGCCGCCTTCCTGGTCGAGATCCATGGCCAGCACGACCAGCAGGCGCTGCTGTCGCGCCCCAGCCAGCTGGCCCTGCTCGATGCCTATGCCCGCAACGACGCCGAACGCACCGCGGTGCGTGCCGCCAGCGGCCAGTGGCAGGCGCTGATCGACGAGCGCGATGCGCTGTCGCAGCAGGGCGACGTCTCCGACCGCATCGCCTTCCTCGAACACCAGCTCGGCGAGCTGCAGCGCGAGGAACTGGAACCGGCGGCGCTCGTGGCGCTGGCCGCCAGCCATCGCCGCCAGGCGCACTCCACCGCGCTGATCGAGGCCTGCCAGTACGCCGGCAACGCGCTCAACGGCGATGAGGCCCCCGCCCTGCTCGGCCTGCTGCAACAGGTGCGGCACGAACTGTCGCGGGTCAGCCAGCACGATGCGCGGCTGGGCGAGATCGACGGCATGCTCGACGCCGCCGGCATCCAGCTGCACGAGGCCCTGGCCCAGCTGGACCGGGTGCTGGACGACCTGGACAGCGACCCGGAGGCGTTCGAGGAGATCGAGCGCCGGCTCGGCCGCCTGCACGACCTGGCGCGCAAGCACCGCGTGCCGATGGAAGAGCTGGCCGCCGCCCGCGAGCGCCTTGCCGCGGAACTGGAACAACTGCGCGGCGCCGACGAGCGCCTGTCGCGGCTGGCCGGCGAGATCGACACGGCCGCCGCGCGCTGGCAGGCGCAGGCCGCCCGGCTCACCGCCAGCCGCGCCAGCGCGGCCAAGGCCCTGTCGGACACCACCACCACCCTGATCGGCGAGCTGGGCATGGGCGGCGGCCAGTTCCTGATCGAACTGGAGCCCCAGCCGCAGCCACGCCCGGACCCGAACGGCGCCGAGCGGGTCGAATTCCTGGTTGCCGCCAATGCCGGGCAACCGCCGCGGGCGCTGCGCAAGGTCGCCTCCGGCGGCGAACTGTCGCGCATCTCGCTGGCCATCGAAGTAGCGGCGCTGGGCCTGGATGCCGTGCCGACCATGGTGTTCGACGAAGTGGATTCGGGCATCGGCGGCGCCGTGGCCGACATTGTCGGCAAGAAGCTCCGCGCCCTGGGCGAGCGCCGCCAGGTGCTGTGCGTGACCCACCTGCCACAGGTCGCCTCCAAGGGCCATGCCCATTACCGGGTCAGCAAGGCACCGGTGGAAGGCATGACCCAGAGCGCGGTGGAACTGCTCGATGCCAGGGGCCGCGAGGAAGAACTGGCGCGCATGCTCGGCGGCGCCGAAGTGAGCAAGGAAGCCCGCGCCGCCGCGCGCAAGCTGCTGGCCGAGGCCTGAGCCCCGGCACTGCCCACCCACTGCCGGGGCCGGCGAAGTCACCCACCTGCTGCGCCTCCATGTGGCACCGGCCGGCACCGGGGCGACTCCCCCGGCAATCTGCCGGCCACCAGCACACCGCCCGCAGACGAAAACACCGGCACGGGGCCGGTGTCGTCTTCCACGGTGCGGGCGCCTCAGCGCCGCTTCTTGCGCACGTACAGCACCAGCGAATGCTCTTCCAGTTCGTAGCCGTGCTCGGCCGCGATCTTCTTCTGCAGTTCCTCGATCTCGCGGCTCTCGAACTCGATGATCTTGCCGGTATCTACGTCCACCATGTGGTCATGGTGGCCGCCGCGGTCAAGTTCATAGACCGCCTGCCCACCTTCGAAGTTGTGCTTGAGCACCAGGCCGGCCGCCTCGAACTGGGTCAGGACGCGGTAGACCGTCGCCAGGCCGATCTCGTCGCCGCAATCGAGCAGCTGCCGGTAGATGTCCTCGGCGGTCAGGTGGTGGTGCGGGGTGTTCTGCTCAAGCAACGCCAGGATGCGCATCCGCGGATGCGTCACTTTCAGGCCGACTTTGCGCAGGTCGTTGGATTCCATGGCCATCGTGTTCATTGGCGGTTTAACGCCAGTTGCCTCCGGTCAGATCGCGCTGGGTGCCGGGGAGTGTATCATCGCCGGGATTTCCTCAATCGCCTGTCCCAATGCGCAACCTCCTGCTGATCGCCGTTGTCGCCCTGTCCACCGCCGGCTGCGGCATCATCTACAAGCAGCCCATCTACCAGGGCAACCTGCTGCAAGAAAAGTCCGTCGCACAGCTGCAGGCCGGCCAGAGCAAGCAGCAGGTCAACGCGCTGCTGGGGACGCCGTCCATTCCCGATCCGTTCCATGCCCAGCGCTGGGACTACACCTCCAGCCAGCGCGTGAACCGCCTGGGCAAGACCGAGGTGAAGAATTTCACCGTGTTCTTCGAGAACGACCGCGTCGCCCGCTGGGAAGGCGACTACTTCCCCAACCAAGATGCGGAACTGGCCCAGAAGAGCGTGCGCCAGTTCGGCCGCAACCTGGCCAAGGACAAGAAGAAGCGCGGCGGCCACTGAACCCGGGCGCCACGCACCAGATCAATCGCCGCCGCGCGCCCGCCGGCGGCGATTTTCTTTTGGGTCGGCCAACAACGGCCTGAGCAGTTCGATGCGATCCCCGTCATGCAGCGCCTGCTGCGGCCGCGCGAGCACGCCATGCACGGCCGTGGCCACGAACCCGCCATCGGTGTCCAGCGCCGCTGCCTCCAGCGCGTCGGCTACCGTGCAACCTTCCGGCAGGATCAGTTCGCGACGCAGGTAGCGCTCCGGCCAGGCCAGCACCACTTCCACGCGCATGGCTCAGCCCCCCTGCTCGGCCACGCGCACGAAATCATTGACCATGCGATCGGCCAGCCCCTGGAAACCCAGCGCAAGCGCCGGCCCAAGCAGGCGCGAGGTCGGCTCGAACTCGAGCTCGAGGCTCACCTTGCAGGCAGCATCGGACAGCGGCTGGAACTGCCAGCGGCCATGCAGGCGCTTGAACGGGCCATCCTTCAACTGCATGTCGATGCTGCCCGGACGCTGCAGCACGTTCTCGGTCATGAACCAGGTCCGGAACGAACCCAACCCCAGGTCCAGGCGGGCCACCAGCCGTTCCGGCCCCTGCTCCAGGATCTGCGCCGCCTCGCACCAGCGGAAACGCCGCGGATAGGCGGCGACATCGTTGACCAGATCGAACATGCGCTCGGCGGGCTGTTCGACCAGAGCGCTACGGCGGATGGTAGGCATGCGGAATACGGACGGATGTTCGGAACGCCTCCGAATCGGAGACAATAAGGGAATGAGCAAGAAACCCGGTAAGGATAAAGCAAAGAACGCGCAGGCCGACAAAACCATCGCGCTCAACAAGCGCGCGCGCCATGAATACCACCTGGAGGAACGCTTCGAGGCCGGACTGGTGCTGCAGGGCTGGGAGATCAAGGCCATTCGGGCCGGGCGCGGCAACATGACCGATGCCTACGCCTATGTGAAAGACGGCGAGATCTTCCTGATCGGCGCCCAGATCACCCCGCTGATCCAGGCCTCCACCCACACCGTTCCCGAGGACCGCCGCCAGCGCAAACTGCTGCTGCACCGGCGCGAGATCGACAAGCTGATCGGCCGCGTCGAGCGTGACGGCTACACCCTGGTACCCACCGCGATGTACTGGAGCAAGAACAAGATCAAGCTCGAGATCGCGCTGGCCAAGGGCAAGCAGAACCACGACAAGCGCGACACCGCCAAGGAACGCGACTGGGCCCGCGAGAAGCAGCGCGCAATGCGCGCCCACAACCGCAACGCCTGAGTGAAGCGGCGGGTCCACCCACCACCCCGTCTTCAGCCCAGCAGCAACGCCCGCCTGTCGCGCACGCGGGCATCGCACCTGCCCAGTGCGACATGCAGCGCGGCGAGCGGCACCGCCACCGCGAGCCGCCCTGCATCGCCGCCAGCACCCGCCATCCAGCGCCTCGCCTCCGCTGCCGCATCCGGTGGCAACAACGCCAGCAGCTCGACATCCTCCAGGGAATCGACAACCGCCTGGAGGCGCATGGAAAGGCCGACAACGCGCGCCGCATAGCTGCCCACATGCACCACGGCGATGACGACCGCCAGCCCTGCCGCGCCCCAGGCACCCCACATGCCCGTCGCGATGCCCAAGGCCGATGTCGCCAGCAACAGCAGCAGCACCGCAAACCCGGGATTCCCGAGGGGCGCCAGCGAGGGCCGCCGGAACGCCCGGCGGCAGAGCAGCGCAAGCGCCAGGACAGCCACCGCCTGCGCGCCCGGCTGTGCGGCCATGAGCGCAGCGCCCGCCGCCAGCACCAATCCCAAGCCGGCCCACGAAGACGGCATCGCCCGCCGGCGGAAATCAGCGCCAACGGTCGCAGCCAATCCACTCAGGCGATACGGACAAGGAGAATTCATCTGGCCATGCCATCACGGGAACATGGCAGCCATGGTCGACAGCCGCATGTCGCAGAATGGTCGCAGTGCCGTTAAGCCGTTCCGCCACGCGCTCCAGCATGCGGCACGACCACTGCAGCCCTTTGCCTTCAGACAAAAGAAAAGCCCAGCCGGTGAAGGCTGGGCTTTATAGATGGTGGAGGTGGGCGGAATTGAACCGCCGTCCGAAGGCACTCCATCCCCGGTACTACATGCTTAGCTCGCCGTTGCATCTCGTCCCGGAACAGCACGGCGCGCAAAGCGCATCCCGGAACCAGCCCGCTTTATCTAGCTTGGAGCTGACGGGCAGCCACCCCATGCGATTCCGTGATGATGACCCTACGCAGCGAGCACGGACACAAGCTGTTTCGGGGCTTAGACCTTAAGCGGCCAGAGCGTAGTTGTCGTCGTTGGCAACTATGAGTTTTGCAGCTGGATTTACGAGGAAAGCTACCCCCTCGGCATGCACCAAGCGACTTCACAACCCCCGTCGAAACCAGTGCACCCCCGATTTCTTCAAGAATCTTCAGTCTTCATCGTCCAGATCCGCGATGCGATCCGGTCGATGCTCGACGTCGGCCATGGTACGCGATGCCGCCAGCGTCGTCACCTCCGCGCATTTCCCTGGACACCCCGCAGTCAGGCGTCATCCGTGTCCCGGGGCAGCGATGCGGATCCATGTCCCTGAAATGAAAAACGTCCGCAAACCGAGGCGGTCTGCAGACGCTCTTCAACTGGCGGAGTGAGAGGGATTCGAACCCTCGATAGAGCTTTTGACCCTATACTCCCTTAGCAGGGGAGCCCCTTCGGCCTCTCGGGCATCACTCCGTTTTCTTTCGCCCTGCCGCGTGTTCCGTGGCAGGGCGCGAAGAATACCGTTTAACGGGGTGAAAGGTAAACCCTTATTCGGAAGTTTCTTCACTTCCCGGTGCAGCCGGCTCGTCGCCGCGCTGGATACGCTGGAAAATTTCCTCACGGTGCACCGCCACGTCCTTCGGCGCGGTGATACCGATACGTACCTGGTTGCCCTTGACGCCGAGCACGGTCACGCTGACCGAGTCACCAATCATCAGGGTTTCGCCTACACGGCGAGTCAGGATCAACATTGTGCGAATCTCCATGGAACCAGTGGGGGCTTCCCACCGGCATTGGCGCGCCAAGTACCTGCGCCCCACGACAAAGGGAAAAGACCCCCAATGTTAATGGCAGGGCGCCGGCGCCTTCAAGGCGCGCGGTTGTCTACGTTCATGCCAAGTGTGGCTTGATCCATTCCAGCACGCCTTCGAGCGCGGCGACCAGTTTGGGACCGTCTTCACCACCACCCTGCGCCAGATCGGGACGACCACCGCCCTTGCCACCGATCTGACCGGCGACATGGGACAGCAGTTCCCCGGCCTTGACCCTGCCCATTGCCGAGCCGTTCACGCCAGCGACCAGGGATGCCTTTCCATCCTGGATGCCGGCCAGCAGGATCACCGCGTCGCCCAGCTGCTGCTTCAGGCGGTCCATGGCATCGCGCAGCGCCTTGGCGTCGAAGCCTTCCAGGCGCGCAGCCAGTACCTTCACGCCACCGATCTCGACTGCCGACGCGCCGAGGTCGGCGGTCGCGCCCGAAGCCAGCTTGGCCTTGAGGGCTTCCAGCTCGCGCTCGAGCTTCTTCTGCCGCTCGCCGAGCTGGCGGATCTTCTCGACCACGTCGGTCGCCGCGCCGCCCAGCAGGCTTGCGGCCTCGGCCAGACGGGCTTCCTCGGCATCCACATGGTCCAGCGCGCCCTGCCCGGTCACCGCCTCGATGCGGCGCACGCCGGAGGAGACGCCACCTTCGGAGGTGATCTTGAACAGGCCGATATCGCCGGTGCGCGATACGTGGGTGCCGCCGCACAGTTCGGTGGAGTAGTCGCCCATCTTCAGCACGCGCACGTTCTCGCCGTACTTCTCGCCGAACAACGCCATCGCACCGAAGTCCAGCGCCTCCTGCATGCCCATGTGGTGCACTTCGGCGGCGTTGTTGGCGCGCACCTGCTCGTTGACCTTGCGCTCGATGATCGCCAGTTCATCCGCGCCGATCGGCTGGAAGTGCGAGAAATCGAAGCGCAGGCGGTCCGGCGCCACCAGCGAGCCCTTCTGCTGCACATGGGTGCCGAGCACCTCGCGCAGGGCGGCATGCAGCAGGTGGGTGGCGGAGTGGTTGAGGATGGTGGCGCTGCGGCGGGCGTTGTCGATCGTGCCGGACAGCACGTCGCCGAGCTTGATCGCGCCCTGGTTCAAGATGCCGACATGACCGTGGAACTGCCCGGCGAACTTCTGCGTATCGGACACCGCCACCTGCGCGCCGTTTCCGGACAGCGTGCCGGTGTCGCCGACCTGGCCGCCCGACTCGGCATAGAACGGGGTCCTGTCGGTGAACAGGATCACCTCGTCGCCGGCCTGCACGGCATCCACCGGGCGTCCGTCCTTGAGCAGCGCGACCACCTTCAGGCCGTCGGCCTGGAGCTGGTCGTAGCCAAGGAAGACGGTCGGCGACAGCGTGGCGACAAGTTCCGCCGGCAGCTGCACGCCGCCACCGAACTTGCCGGCGGCGCGCGCCATTTCGCGCTGGTGCTCCATGGCGGAGTCGAAGCCGGCCATGTCCACCGTCATGCCGCGCTCGCGGGCGATGTCGGCGGTCAGGTCGACCGGGAAGCCGTAGGTGTCGTACAGACGGAAAGCATCGGCGCCGGGAATGACGCCGTCGCCGACCTTGGCCGCGACGTCGTCGAAGATCTTCATGCCGGCATCCAGCGTCTCGGCGAAGCGCTCTTCCTCGGCCAGCAGCGCCTTCTGTACCGTCGCGGCCGCGGCCGGCAGTTCCGGATAGGCCTCGCCCATCAGCTCGACCAGGGTCGGCACCAGCTTGTGGAAGAACGGCTGGCGCACGCCCAGCATCCAGCCGTGGCGCAGGGCACGGCGGATGATCCGGCGCAGCACATAGCCCCGGCCTTCATTGGACGGCAGCACGCCATCGACGATGAGGAAGGAGCAGGCGCGGATGTGGTCGGCGATCACGCGCAGCGACTTGTTCTCCAGGTCGGCGGTGCCGGTCAGCCCGGAAGCCTTGCGGATCAGCGCCTGGAACAGGTCGATTTCATAGTTGGTGTGCACGTGCTGCAGGATCGCCGCCAGGCGCTCCAGGCCCATGCCGGTATCCACGCACGGCGCCGGCAGCGGCACCAGCGTACCGTCGGGCTGGCGGTCGAACTGCATGAAAACCAGGTTCCAGATTTCGATGAAGCGGTCGCCATCTTCATCCGGAGAACCCGGGGGACCGCCGGCGATATGCTCGCCGTGGTCGAAGAAAATCTCGGTGCACGGACCGCACGGGCCGGTATCGGCCATCTGCCAGAAATTGTCGGAGGCGTACGGCGCGCCCTTGTTGTCGCCGATGCGGACGATGCGCTCTTCCGGCACGCCGATCATGTCGCGCCACAGCGCGTAGGCCTCGTCGTCGTTGTGGTAGACGGTGACCAGCAGGCGCTCGGCCGGCAGCTTCCAGACCTGGGTCAGCAGCTCCCAGGCCCAGGCGATGGCGTCCTTCTTGAAGTAATCGCCGAAGGACCAGTTGCCCAGCATCTCGAAGAAGGTGTGATGGCGGGCGGTGTAGCCGACCGAATCGAGGTCGTTGTGCTTGCCGCCGGCGCGCAGGCAGCGCTGGACGTCGGCCGCGCGCACGTAGCTGCGCTTCTCCGCGCCCAGGAACACGTCCTTGAACTGCACCATGCCGGAGTTGGTGAACAGCAGGGTCGGATCGTTGCCCGGCACCAGCGGCGCGGACGGCACGATGGTGTGGCCCTTCCCCTTGAAGAATTCGAGGAAGTCGGCACGGATCTGTGAGGTAGTGAACTTTGCGGGTGTATTCATGAGGACTGGCGATAGGCGGGCTGGCGGCAGCCGGCTCCCCACGCGGTTCGTGGATCCGGAACGGCCGAAACCCTGAAAGGGTATCAGGCCCGGTCCATTCAGTCCTCAGGATCGTAGCGGGTGGCGCTGCGGATGCAGCCCCCGTCGAAGCCGCGCCGGGCCAGCATGTCCGCGGCCTTGCGCCGCTGCGCCAGATCCTGCGGCCCCTCCGGACCGAAACGCCGGCAGACCAGTTCCCGGGCCAGTTCCGCCCAGTCGCCTTCGAAGGTGGCCATCGCGGCCTCGATCCGCTCGCTGTCCAGGCCATGGGTGCCGAGTTCGGCACGGATATGCAGGGGACCATAGCCTCCCCCGGACCGGTTGCGCACCAGGGCCTCGGCGAAACGGGTGTCGTCCTGCCAGCCCTCTTCGGCCAGCTTCGCTACCGCGGCGTCGACTTCGTCCGCATCCACGCCCCGGGCCTTGAGCTTGCGTCCCAGTTCCTTGCGCGAATGCTCGCGCCTTACCAGCAGCCCCAGAGCACGCTGCAGCGGCGTCTGTTCACGCGGCCGCCGGCTGCGGCGGCCAGGCCGGTCTTCGCTGTCGTTCATCGCCTGCCATCACCCTGCGCCGGCGCAGGGCCAGCCCGATACCGGTGAAAACCGCGGGAACGGGACGGCGTCACTGACGATGCGCCGCCCGTTCCCGCGGGAAAATCATTCCTCGTCTTCGCCGTCACCCGCTTCGCGGGCGGCGTCGGCCGGCTGGAACTTCTCGCGCAGTTCGGCCTCGAGCCTGGCCGCTACCTGCGGGTTGTCGCGCAGGTAGCCGCGGGCGTTGTCCTTGCCCTGGCCGATGCGCTCGTCGCCGTAGCTGTACCATGCGCCCGCCTTCTCCACGAGCTTGGCATCCACACCCATATCGATCAGTTCGCCCTCGCGGCTGATGCCCTCGCCATAGAGGATCTCCGTGATCACCTGCTTGAACGGAGGCGCCAGCTTGTTCTTGACGACCTTGATCTTGGTCTGGTTGCCGATGATCTCGTCGCCCTTCTTGATCGCGCCGATGCGGCGGATGTCCAGGCGCACCGAGGCGTAGAACTTCAGCGCGTTGCCGCCGGTGGTGGTTTCCGGGCTCTGGCCCGGCATCATCACGCCGATCTTCATGCGCAGCTGGTTGATGAAGATCACCAGCGTGTTGGAGCGCTTGATGTTGCCGGTCAGCTTGCGCAGCGCCTGGCTCATCAGGCGGGCCTGCAGGCCCGGCAGCTGGTCGCCCATCTCGCCTTCGATTTCGGCCTTCGGGGTCAGCGCGGCGACCGAGTCGATCACCAGGATGTCGACCGAGCCCGAACGCACCAGCATGTCGGCGATCTCCAGCGCCTGTTCGCCGGTATCAGGCTGCGACAGCAGCAGGTCGTCCACGTTCACGCCCAGCTTGGCGGCGTAGATCGGGTCCAGGGCATGCTCGGCATCGATGAAGGCCGCGGTGCCCCCCATCTTCTGGCATTCGGCGATGGCCTGCAGGGTCAGGGTGGTCTTGCCCGAGGATTCCGGGCCATAGATCTCAACGACGCGCCCCTTGGGCAGGCCGCCGATGCCCAGGGCGATGTCCAGCATCAGCGAGCCGGTCGGGATGGCCTCGACGGGCTCGACCACGCGGTCGCCCATGCGCATCACCGAGCCCTTGCCGAACTGCTTCTCGATCTGGCCCAAGGCTGCGGCAAGAGCACGCTTCTTGTTCTCGTCCATCAGGTCGTTCCTCGCGGGGGATTTGGATTTCGTCATGGGGTTCACTGTAGCGGGGCCGTATCGCATAGGCTGAGACTGGTTGCGACGCGGCCAGATTATCGGGCCGGGAAGGATACCGGCAGCGACGCCACCGCCCTTCTTCCGTAGGAAAACCATCGCGCCTGCGATGGGAAAAACACCGTCACCGGTTGGGCCTCAGCAGGCCGCAGTACAGCCCTTCGATGGCGAAATCCTGGTCCGGCAGAACCTCGATGGGCGCGTAGTCCGGGTTGCGCGGCAGCAGGCGGATGCGGTCCTTGCCGACCTTGAGCAACTTGACGGTGATCTCGTCGTCGATGCGCGCCACCACGATCTGCCCGGAACGCGCGTCGCGGGTCCGGTGCACGCCGATCAGGTCGCCATCGAAGATGCCCTCGTCGATCATCGAATCGCCCTGCACCTTCAACAGGTAGTCCGGCGCGGGCGAGAAGAACACCTTGTCCAGCACCACGAAGTCGTCCGAGCCGATGTCCGCGCCGATCGGCAGGCCGGCGGCGACCCGCCCCAGCACCGGCAGGCGCAGCACCTGCTCTTCGGCCAACGCGGCGGCCGGCAGCGCGGCGGCATCCGCCTCGTCGGCCGGGCGTACGAGGCGGATGCCCCGTGCCCGGCCCGGCACCCGCTCGATGGCGCCGGCCGCTTCCAGCGCATCCAGGTGGTATTGCGCCGAGCGCACCCCCTTGAAGCCGAAGGCACGGGCGATCTCGGTCTGCGAGGGCGGCACGCCCTCGCTGTCGATGCGCTCGGCGATCAGGTCGAGGATGGCCTGCTGGGTATCGGTCAGGTTCATGGTTAGTAGTAATACTACTAACTGACATAAGGAATCAAGCGATTGACACCTTCGGATTGATTAATTTATGTTTTACATAAATTAATCAAAAGGAAATGAAATGGCTTTCTTCCCGAAAGACCAAGTGCGTGTCCATGGCCGGACTCTGGTCACGCTTGGCACGTTGGGCATCACCTGCGTCGCAGCCATGGGGTTCATGTTGACAATGATGTCGTGGCTGCCGGACTGGGCCCCCCAAGCCTCGGTATGGACCATTGCCGGAATCGAATGGAAGCAGGCAGTCGTCATGAACACGACCGGCAAATGGCTGTTGAGCACGGCCGGAATGCTGTGGACGCTGGCCTATCTGACCCCGTTGATCGCTCTGCGCCGGCTGGGTCGCTGCCTTTACGCGAATGAGGCCCTGAGCCGGCCGGTAGCTGATGCCTTCCGGTGGCTGGCGCATTCGGTGCTGGGGTTCGCCCTGTTCAATGCCGGCAGTATCGTGCTGGCCGCCATCGCCGCCGAAGGCAATCACGTGCCACAACACGACATCTCCATCAGTGTCGCTGGTTGCTACCTGTTCCTCATCGCCTGTCTCTGCCTGTACAGCGTGGCGCACCTGATGCAGTTGGCGACCGAGGCAGCCGACGACGCGCAGAGCATCGTCTGATGCCGATCATCGTCAATCTCGACGTGATGCTGGCCCGCCGCAAGGTGAAATCAAAGGAACTGGCGGAGCGCGTGGGCATCAGCGAGACCAATCTTTCCCTGCTCAAGCAGGGCCATGTCAAAGGTATCCGCTTCGCTACATTGGAGGCGATCTGCCGGGAACTAAAGTGCCAGCCGGGGGAACTGCTCGAGTATCGCGTCGACAGATATCCGGCCGGAAGCGAAGGCTGAGCGGCTCATGACCGCTTCCCGCTGCGCCAGATCGAGAACAGGATCCATACCCCGCACAGCCCGGCGCCGAGGAAGCCGGCCACACCCAGCGCCAGCAGCCAGCGGTTGGTGCCGCTGCCGATGCTGTTCATGACGATGGACGAGCCGATGATCAGGGCGGCGGTGACGATGCCGACGGTGAGCCGGTTGGCGGCCCGGTTGACCTGGTCGCCGAAGCCTTTCAGCGCGGGGGTATCCACCATCAGCTGCATGCGCCCGCGGCGGGCCGCCTGCAGCAGCCGGCGCAGGTCGCGCGGCAGATCTCCGGCCAGATCGAGCGCACCGAGCAGACTGCGGCGGCCGCGCCGCAGCACGGCCCGCGGCGCATACCGGCGGCGCATGATCCGTTCCAGGAACGGACGCGCGGCGCCGGCCATGTCGAAATCCGGATCCAGCTGCCGCCCCATGCCCTCCAGGGTCAGGAAGGTCTTGATCATCAGCGCCAGGTCGGCCGGCAGGGTCAGGCCGTACTGCCGCAGCAGCGCGGTCACGTCGCCCAGCATCAGGCCCACGCGCAGGTCCTTGAGCGGCACGCCGCGGTACTGGTCGACGAAACTGCCCAGGTCGTGCTGCAGGCGCGATTCGTCCACCTCCACGCCGCCGGCCCATTCCAGCAGCACGTCGGTCACCGCTTCCGGATCCTGCGACACCAGCCCGTGCAGCAGCCGCGCGACCTGGAACCGGCGCTGCTCGGACAGCCGCCCGACCATGCCGAAATCGATGATGCCGATGCGGCCATCGCGCATGTAGAAGATGTTGCCCGGGTGCGGGTCGGCGTGGAAACAGCCGTCGTCGAGCACCATCTTCAGGATGATCGCCGCGCCGGTATGCGCCAGCGCCACGCGGTCCAGGCCGGCCGCATCGACGGCGTCCAGGTCGCGCCCGGGGATGCCGTCGACGAAGTCCTGCACGTTGAGGCTCTCGCAGGTCCATTGCCAGTGCACGCGCGGGATCAGCACCTCCGCATGACCGGCGAAGTTGCCGGCGATGCGCTCGGCGTTGCGGCACTCGGCGGCGAAATCCAGTTCGCGGCGCAGCGACTGGGTGAACTGCTGCACCACTTCCGAGGGCCGGTAGCGGCGCAGGTCCGGCAGGCGCGCCTCGATGATCTCGGCCAGGCGCGCCAGCAGGCGCAGGTCGGCCTCGACCACGTCGCGGATACCTGGGCGGCGGACCTTCAGCACCACCGACGTGCCGTCGTGCAGCCAGGCACGGTGCGCCTGCGCCAGCGAAGCGGCCGCCATCGGCCGCTCTTCCAGCCGGGCGAAAGCCTGTTCCGGGGGCTCGCCCAGGTCGGCCTCGAGCTGCCCGCGCACCTGTTCGTACGGCAACGCCGGCACCGCGTTCTGCAGCTCGCTGAACTCGGCGATCCATTCCGGCGGAAACAGGTCCACGCGCGTGGCCAGTACCTGCCCCAGCTTGACGAAGGTCGGGCCGAGGTCTTCCATCGCGCGCCGCACCCGCACCGGCGCCGACATTTTCAGGATCTGTCCGGGGTCGTTCCAGTGCAGCAGGCGGCCGGCGCGCTGCAGCACGTCGGCCATGCCGATGCGGCGGACGACGTCGCCAAAGCCGTAGCGGATCAGGACCGCAGCGATCTCCTGCAACCGGCCGAGATCGCGCACGGTACCCAGGGCTTCCCACATCAGCTGCACCCTCCGCATCCCGGGCCGCACCGCGACATCACAGCAGGGCCTCCAGCCCCTCAAGCGCGCGCGCCACGGTCTGCCGCCGCACTGCATCGCGGTCGCCGTCGAAATGGAACAGTTCGGCATGCGTGTAACCGCCGCGCCGCTTCCAGCCGATCCACACGGTACCGACCGGCTTGTCGGCGCTGCCGCCGCCCGGCCCGGCGATGCCGGTGACGGCGACGGCGACGCTGGCGCCGGAATGCACCAGTGCACCGGACACCATTTCGATCACCGTTTCGCGGCTCACCGCGCCCTGGCTTTCCAGCGTCTGCGGGCGCACGCCCAGCAGCGCCTGCTTGGCCTCGTAGCTGTAGGCCACCATGCCGCAATCGAACCAGTCCGAAGAGCCGGCAACGCCGGTCATCGCCTTGGCGATCCAGCCGCCGGTACAGCTTTCGGCCGTGACGACACGGTCGCGCGCGACGCGCAGGCGTTCGCCCAGACGGGTGGCCAATCGCTCCAGTTCAAGATCGTCGACAGGGGGGGACATGCTGGCGCCCATGCAAAAAACGGCCCTCCGTTTTAGCGCAAAAACGCGCCGGGCGCCGGGTTCGTTGCGCCGGCCTGCAGCATACCGACGGATTGGCCGAGGCCATCGCCAGGCAATGTTGCCGTTCGCGCTCCGCATCGACCAGCCGCTGCCGCGCCGGATCGGATGCGTGCCGGAGCGGCGCGCCCAGCGCTGCGGCCGTTGTCCGGAACCAACGCCGGAGCCTGGTTCGCCCAGCGCGCCCTACCAGTGGCATGGACTGCGCATGCCTCCCGGCCATAGGCGACGCGGCCGCCGACGCCTCGCGCCGCGGCCTCAGCGCGAACAGCCTTCCAGCTTCAACGCCTGCCCCGGCTTGATCGCATAGGCCGGCGCGCGCAGTCCGTTGGCACGTGCCAGGGCCGGCACGTCGCACTGGAAGCGCGTGGCGATGCGGCCGAGCGTGTCGCCCTTGGCGACCTTGTAGCTGCGTGCGGCCGGACGGGGCGCCGGGCGCGCCGGCGCGGTCGGCGCCGCGGCGGCAGGCTGGCCCGACTGCATCGACTGCACATCGCCCACCGCCACGTTGCCGGTGTAGGCCGCGGCCTGCGGCCGCTTGATCGCGGCATTCAGGTCGGCGGTGATCAGCGCCCTGGCCAGGTCCGCGCGCGGCCCGCTCACGCATTGGCGGTTGTACAGCCCGGCGATGCGGGTGGTGGCATTGATGGTAGTGCCGGCCGGAATCCAGCCATCGGCCTCGTAACGCGGATTGAGGTTGCGCAGCACGCGCATGTAGCCGTCGCGGGTGCCGGCGCTGCCCAGGCAGATGGTCAGTTCGTAGATCGTGGTGGACCTGGCCAGGCGGATCGTGGCCGGCTGCGCGTTGACCTTCGGGAACTCCACGCCGTACTGCTGCGGGTGCAGGAAGATCCAGGCCGCGGCGATCACCATCGGCACGTAGTCCTTGGTCTCGCCGGGGAACTGGTTGTAGATCGAATCGGTCCAGAAGCTCTGTCCGCCGCCCTGGTTGAACACCCGCTGCGCCCTGCCCTCGCCGCCGTTGTAGGCGGCCAGCGCCAGCTCGATATTGCGGTTGAGCTGGCCCATCCGCTCGTTCATGTAGGCGGCACTGGCCTCGGCGGCGCTGCGCGCATCGAAGCGGGTGTCGAAGCCGGTGCCGTCCGGGCCGAGGCCGAAGCGGCGGCCGGTGGCCGGCATGAACTGCATCAGCCCGGCCGCACCGGCGCGCGAGGAGGCATGCACGCGGCCGTTGGACTCCTTGGCCATGATGCCGAACAGCAGCCCCTCGGGCAGGCCGCGCTTCTCCCACTCCGGCCACATCACCGCGCGCAGGTTCATGTAGTTCTCATAGCTGGTCAGCAGCGCCGGGCGCATGTCGGTCAACCAGCGGCGGATGCCGGCCTGGATCGCCGGGTTGTATTCGACCATCTCGTCGAAGGCGTGGCGGTGGTCGTTGAGCAGCGCCGCCGCGCGCGCGGCTTCCGGCACATCGGCGACCAGCGGGCCGACATGGTCGGGATCGGCCTCCAGCGTATCGCCGGCTTCGTCGGCGGCATCGCCGGCGCTGTCGTCGGCCTGCTTCTTCAACAGCCGCTTGTAGGTGGACAGCAGGGTGCCGACCTGGCAGCCCTTCTGGCCGATGCAGGCGTCGATCACGTCCTCCATGTCCTCCAGCGCCGCATTGCCCTCGGCGGTGCCCTTGGGATCGGCGTTGGCGACCAGCAGCAGCGCGTCGGTGTAGCGCTTCTCCGCTGTCGCCATGCGCTGCTCGATCGCGTCGACCTTGGCCTTGTCGCGGGCGGACACGCGCTGCGCGTGGGCGGTGGGAACGGCAACCAGCAGCGAAGCGGCGACCAGCAGGGAGCAGCGGCGGACAGTCGGAACGGAAGCGGGCATCAGCGGCATTACGGACGGAAAGGCTGGCAGGGTAGCCGCCGGCCTTGTCCGGCGGCAACCGGCGCGCCGAGGCGATACAGTCGGCCGTTAGAATCCCCTCACGCCTCCCTCCAAGAGCTCCCCCATGGACCCCATCCTGATCGGCAAAGGCACCACCGACGACATCGCCGTCACCCTGCTCCCGCAGTTCGGCAACCGCCATGGCCTGGTGGCCGGCGCCACCGGCACCGGCAAGACGGTGACGCTGATGACCCTGGCCGAGGGCTTCTCGCGGCTGGGCGTGCCGGTATTCATGGCCGACGTGAAGGGTGATGTGGCCGGCCTGGCGGTACCCGGCGACATCAGCGAGAAACTGGCCGCACGCGCCGCCGAGATCGGGGTCGATGGCTACACCGCGCAGGCCAGCCCCACGATTTTCTGGGACCTGTACGGCCAGCTCGGCCATCCGGTGCGCACCACGGTCAGCGAGATGGGGCCGACCCTGCTGGCGCGCATCCTCGAGCTCAACGACACCCAGGCCGGCGTGCTCGACATCGTGTTCAAGCTGGCCGACGACCGCGGCCTGCTGCTGCTCGACCTGGACGACCTGCGCGCCCTGCTCAACCTGATCGCCGAAGAGCGCAAGGACGTATCCACCGGATACGGACTGGTCAGCGCGCCTAGCATCGCCGCCATCCAGCGGTCGCTGCTGCGCCTGTCGCAGGACGGCGGCGAGAACTTCTTCGGCGAACCGGCGCTGGAACTGGCCGACATCATGCGCGTCAACCACGATGGCCACGGCGTGATCGGCATCCTCGCCGCCGCGCAGCTGATCCTCAAGCCGCGCCTGTACTCGACCTTCCTGCTGTGGCTGCTGTCCGAGCTGTTCGAGAAGCTGCCGGAAGTGGGCGACCTGGAGAAACCCAGGCTGGTGTTCATCTTCGACGAGGCGCACCTGCTGTTCAACGACGCCCCGGCCGCGCTGGTGCAGCGCATCGAACAGGTGGTGCGGCTGATCCGCTCCAAGGGCGTGGGCGTGTACTTCTGTTCGCAGTTCCCCGACGACGTGCCGGCCAACATCCTCGGCCAGCTCGGCAACCGCGTGCAGCATGCGCTGCGCGCCTTCACCCCGCGCGACCAGAAGGCGGTGAAGACGGCCGCGGAGACTTTCGTGCAGAACCCGAAGCTGGACGTGGTGGCCACGCTGTCGCAGCTGGGCACCGGCGAGGCGCTGGTTTCGACGCTGCAGGACAAGGGCATCCCCGCGCCCGTGCAGAAGACGCTGGTGGCGCCGCCGCGTTGCCGCATGGGCTCGATCAGCGAGTCCGAACGCATGCAGGTACGCGCCGGCAGCCCGGTCGGCAGCCGCTATGACACCGCCATCAACCGCGAATCGGCCGCCGAGATCCTCGCCGCCCGCGCCCAGCAGGCCGCCGAGCAGGCGCAGGCACCGGCCGCGCAGGGCGCTGGACAGGGCGGAATCGGCCAGAAGATCAGCGAGCTCCTGTTCGGCAGCGGACGCAAACAGGGCATGGTCGAATCGGTGGCCAAGCAGACCACGCGCAATGTCGGCGGCTCGATCGGACGCAGCGTCGGCAGCTCGATCGGCGAATCGGTGATGGGCAAGACCGGCAAGAAGTACGGCGGCCAGATCGGCAACCAGATCGTGCGCGGCATCCTCGGCGGCATCTTCGGCGGCAAGCGCTGAACGCATGTCGCGCTGGCGCCCCCCCGCGGAAAAAAGCACCGCCCTGATCACCGCGCAGGGCCATGCGCGGCTGAAGGCCGAACTGGACGAACTGTGGCGGCAGCGCCGGCCAGAGGTGGTCAAGGCGCTGGCCGCGGCCGCGGCCGAGGGCGACCGTTCGGAAAACGCCGAGTACACCTACCGCAAGAAGCAACTGGGCGAGATCGACCGGCGCGTGCGCTACCTGAGCAAGCGCCTGGAAGCGCTGCGGGTGGTGGACACGCGCCCCAGCGACCCGGAAGCGGTGTTCTTCGGTGCGACGGTGGAGCTGGAGAACGTGCAGTCCGGCCAGACCCACGTCTACCGCATCGTCGGCCCGGACGAGACCGACGCGACGGCCGGCTGGATCAGCATCGATTCGCCGCTGGCCCGCGCCCTGCTGAAAAAGCGCATCGACGACGAATTCGAGGTGGAACTGCCGGGCGGACGGCAGGCCTTCGCCATCGTCGGCATCGACTACGCGGTGGGTCCGCAGGGGCCGGCATAAGCTCCCCGGGGCGCCCGCCCAGCGCGGCGACCGCGGCCGAATCCCGCGCACGCGGCACATACGCCAGCGCATGCGGACAACCGGCCCGCATTGTGGAATCAAGCCACTAGGCAACGTCGTCCGGAACATACCCGGACGTATTTGACGCGCCTTCATTGGCCTGTGTATTGCTCTCCGGTTGCCCATGTCGCCACGGAAGAAACATGCACGCGCCCGAAGCCACGGCCCCCACCCTCGAACAGGACGTCACCAGCCAGCGCCGGCCGGCACGTACCGGCATCGTCATCGATGCGTCCTGCGACGTATCGGCCGATTTCATCGCCCATCCCGACGTGGCGGTGATCCCCATCCCGATCCGCATCGGCCCGGTCACCTATGTCGACCAGCACGACGCCGACGCCACCAGCCGCTACATGCGCGAGAACGCCAACGGCGAGGGCGTGACCGGCCAGTCGATCCCGCTGGACGCGGCGCAGATGAGCGCATTCTTCCTCGAACGCTTCGCGCTGGAGTACGACTCGGTGTTCTGCCTGACGATCACCGCCAGCCGCAGCCCGATCCACGACGCCGCCCGCCACGGCAGCACTTTGGCGATGAATGCCATCCGCACGCTGCGCCAGGCATCGGGCATCACCCGGCCGTTCCAGTTCCGGGTCATCGATACCCGCAACATGTTCGCCGGCTCCGGCGTTCCGGCCATGGCCTTGATGGACATGCTGCGCGCGCAGGTGCCGCCCAAGGACATCCGCGATCCCCTGCAGCGCATCATCGACACCACCCACACCTATTACGTCCCGGACAACCTGGGCTATGCGCGCACCCGTTCGCGCGTGCGCGGCGACCGCAGCATCAAGCTGCTCAACGTGCTGCTGGGCAGCGCGCTGGACATCAAGCCGATCATCCTCGGCCGCAACGGCGACACCCATCCGGTCGCCCGCTTCCGCGGCCGCGACGAAGCCTGGAGCCGCCTGTTCGCCCATGCCGGGGCGCAGGTTCGGCGCGGGCTGTATGCGCCGCACCTGGTCGTTTCCCATGCGGGCCCGGTGCAGGAGGTGCTGCAGCTGGAGGCGCTCGCGCGACTGCGCGATATCTGCGAGAAAGAGGGCGTGCACCTGCACGTGCTGCCGATGAGCATCACCGGGATGATGAACATCGGCCCGGGCGGGCTCACCCTGGCCTTCGCCGGCGAGCCGCAGGACGGCCGTTTCTGATCGCCGGAAAGCCGTAGAGGAACGGGCCCGCCCTATGGGGCAGCGCGCAGCGGCGACGGATACAGCCGGCCTGCGCGCAGCGGCCGGAAGTAGCCGGCCTGCGCATGGAAAGCGGCATCCTGCCGTGGGTGCCAGCCCGGTATGCCGGCCAGCGGCAGCGGCCTCAGCTCCAGTGGATCTTCGAGAATTCCTCCGTCCGCGATCGCTTCGGCGACGCGGGCCACGCAGGCCGCGTCGTCCCCGCCCTGCACCACCACGCACCGCCCAACCAGCAGGCGCCCGGGCACCAGCGCCTGTTCCATCAGCGCATGCCCCATCACCGCGGCAATGGCGATGCCGCCATCGTGCCAGCGCGCGGCCTGGGCGACGAACAGTTCATGCCAGCGATGGCCGTCCCACAGCGGCAGCAGCGCCGGATCGGCGACGCGCACGACCACCCCGCATTCGTCGAACTGGGTCAGCGCCTGCTGCGCTCGGTTGCGCCGCTGCGGCCCCATCGCGGCGATGTGCAGGCACTGGCGTGCGTTGAGCGCCGATTTGACCGCCGGATGACGCGCCCAGACCAGCGCATTGAACAGGTCGTGCCAGTTCTCCGTGCGGGTGGCGATGCGGCCATGCGTGGCGATGCGCGTCTCGTAGTGCAGGCCATCGCCGAGCAGCGCCGGGTCCTGCGCGGTGAAACACAGCCCGGGCAGCGGCAGCGCCGCGTTGAGCGCGTCGATGCCGGGCCACGCCGCAGCCGTCAGCAGCTCCCGATACTCGGCGTACCGCTCGAACAGGGGGTGACGGAAACACGCCGGATCGACCTGCCCGCGCGGCGGTGCGACGAAGCGGCGCCGATCGGCAGCGGCATCAGCGCCGGCATCGTCCAGCGCCGGCCTGCCGTCCATGCCATCCGGCTGGCCGGTCACAGCACCTTGAGGTCGAACGGCTGGGCGACCGGCTTGACCAGCGCGTCGCCGAACAGGTCGTGCTCATCGCTGTCGGTGATTTCCACATCGACGAAGTCGCCTACCCGCAGTCGAGCCTCATCGGCATTCTGGATATGCACCAGGCCGTCGATCTCGGGGGCGTCGGCCTTGGAACGCGCCACCGCGATGCCGTCCTCGAGGGCGTCCACCAGGCATTGCTGCACGCTGCCGATCTTCGCTTCGAGCTTGGCGGCGGAAATGGCGGCCTGCTTCTCCATGAAGCGCGCCAGGCGCTCCTGCTTCACCTCTTCCGGCACCGGATCGGGCAGGTCGTTGGCGGTGGCGCCCTGCACCGGCGAATAGGCGAACGCGCCCACGCGATCCAGCTGGGCGGCATCGAGGAAGTCGAGCAGCTGTTCGAACTCGGCCTCGGTCTCGCCCGGGAAACCGACGATGAAGGTCGAGCGCACGGTGATGTCCGGGCTGATGTCGCGCCAGCGCAGCACCCGCTCCAGGGTCTTGTCGACCGCGCCCGGGCGCTTCATCAGCTTGAGGATGCGCGGGCTGGCATGCTGGAACGGGATGTCCAGGTACGGCAGGATTTTCCCTTCGGCCATCAGCGGCACGACATCGTCCACATGCGGATACGGATAGACGTAATGCAGGCGCGTCCATGCATCCAGCTCGGACAGGCCCTCGCACAGCGCCTTCATGCGCGTGGCGTATTCCCTGCCGCGCCAGGTGCCTGGCGCATACCGGCGGTCCACGCCATAGGCCGAAGTGTCCTGCGAGACCACCAGCAGTTCGCGCACGCCGCCCTTCACCAGGCGCTCGGCCTCGCGCAGCACGTCCTCGACCGGGCGCGACACCAGGTCGCCGCGCATCGAGGGGATGATGCAGAAGCTGCAACGGTGGTTGCAGCCCTCGGAAATCTTCAGGTAGGCATAGTGGCGCGGCGTCAGCTTGATGCCGTAGTCCGGCACCAGGTCCACGAACGGGTCGTGCTTCGGCGGCAGCGCCGCGTGCACCGCATCCATCACGCTGGTGTAGTCCTGCGGCCCGGATACCGACAGCACGTCCGGGTACTGCTCGCGGATCATCTCCGACTTCTTGCCCAGGCAGCCGGTGACGATGACCTTGCCGTTCTCGTTCATCGCCTCGCCGATGGCGTCCAGCGATTCGGCCACCGCCGAGTCGATGAAGCCGCAGGTGTTGACCACCACCACGTCGGCCGAGTCGTAGGACGGCACGATGTCGTAGCCCTCCACCCGCAACTGGGTGAGGATGCGCTCGGAATCGACGAGGGCCTTCGGGCAGCCAAGGCTGACGAAGCCGACTTTGGGGTTCAGCTGGGACATGGGGTCTGCGGTTCTGGGGGCCGGGGATCGGAATGACCTGGGGCCGGAAGCGTGGCGATTATACCGGGCCGGCCATGAACTCCCTGCCCCGCCTCCACCCTCCCCCCGCAGGAGCTGTTTCAGTCGCGATGGAGCTTTCCCGAAGCGCCCCTCACGGGGATTGCCGCATCGCGACTCAAGCCCTTCCTGCGAAAGGCGCGCCAGTCCTGCCCGGCGCGATAATCCCGCCCCATGAACTCCCTGCCCCGCCATGTCCCAGTGGATAACTCTCGACACCGCCCACGGCCCGGTACGCGCCTGGCAGGCCCTGCCCGCGGGCCCCGCGCGCGCCGGCCTGGTGGTGATACAGGAAATCTTCGGCGCCAACGCCCATATCCGCCACGTCGCCGGACAGTACGCCGCCGACGGTTATGCCGTGCTTGCGCCCGCGTTCTTCGACCCGCTCGAACCGGGGCTGGAACTGGACTACGACACCGCCGGCACCGACCGCGGCAAAGCGCTGGTGGCCGAACTTGGCGTGGACCGCGCGGTAGACATCGTGGAGGCAGCCGCCCACGCCCTGGCCGGCCATGGCAAGGTCGGCACCGTGGGCTATTGCTGGGGCGGCACCATCGCCCTGCTCGCCGCGCAGCGGCTGGGCCTGCCCTCGGCCAGTTATTACGGGGCGCGCAACGTGCCGTTCCTGGATGCCCCGTTCAAGGCCCCGGCCATCTTCCATTTCGGCGCACAGGATCCCTCGATCCCATCGGCCGCCGTTGCAGCGCATCGTGAAAAGCAACCGTCGATGCAGGTATACGTGTATCCGGCCGGCCACGCCTTCAACCGCGAGGCCGGCATGCACTACCACGCTCCGAGCGCCGCGCTGGCGCGCGAACGCACCTTGGCCTTCTTCAGCGAGAACCTGCGATGACCGAAGTTGTGACGTCCGATTTCGAGCTTGACACCCGCCTTGCCGCCGACAGCGTCCTGATCGCTGACGGCCCGCTGTCCCAGATCCGCCTGATGAACGACGACCGCTTCCCCTGGGTCGTGCTGGTCCCGCGCGTGACCGGCGCCAGCGAATGGATCGACCTGGACGGCAACCAGCAGCGCCTGCTGCTGGCCGAGATCAACCAGATCTCCCGCCACCTGAAGCAGAAACCCAACGTCACCAAGCTCAACATCGGCGCGCTGGGCAACATCGTGCCGCAGCTGCACATCCACCTGATCGGCCGCCACGAAGGCGACGCCGCCTGGCCCGGACCGGTCTGGGGCAGCGGCCCGGCGCAGCGCTTCGACCCGGGCGTGCTGGCCGAGCGTGTCGAAATCTGGCGCCAGCGGCTACGATAGCCGCCACCTCAACCAAGGACCTGCAAGTCGATGCGCTCCAATCTGATCGCCGCCCTGATCCTGATCGTCGTCGGCCTGTTCTTCCTGGCCAAGAACCTGGGCTGGATCAACGGCAACATCGGCTCGATGCTGGCCACCTGGTGGCCGGCCATCCTGGTGGCCGTGGGCATCGGCATGCTGTTCGGGCGCGGCAAGTAAGCCTGGCCGCCGCTGGAAACGAAAAGGGCGCGGATTCCGCGCCCTTTTCATTGCTGCGACCGCAGCGGCGGCTCAGGTGCGCGGCAGGGTCACGCCGGTCTGGCCCTGGTACTTGCCGCCGCGGTCCCGGTACGAGGTCTCGCAGACATCGTCCTTGTCAGCCTGGAAGAACAGCATCTGCGCCACGCCCTCGTTGGCGTAGATGCGCGCCGGCAGCGGCGTGGTGTTGGAGAACTCCAGGGTCACGTGGCCTTCCCACTCCGGCTCCAGCGGCGTCACGTTGACGATGATGCCGCAGCGCGCATAGGTGCTCTTGCCCAGGCACACCACCAGCGTGTCGCGCGGGATGCGGAAGTACTCCACCGTGCGCGCCAGCGCGAAAGAATTCGGCGGGATGATGCACTCGCCGGCCTCGATGTCGACGAAGCTCTTCGGGTCGAAGTGCTTGGGATCGACGATGGTCGAGTTGATGTTGGTGAACACCTTGAACTCGCGCGAGCAACGCACGTCGTAGCCATAGCTGGACGTGCCGTAGCTGACGATGCGCTGGCCGTCGACCTGCTTGATTTGCCCGGCCTCGTACGGCTCGATCATGCCGTGCTGCTCGGCCATGCGGCGGATCCAGCGGTCGCTCTTGATGCTCATTCGGTGTCCTGGCGGATCGGGTGGAAAGCGTGATTCTAGCCGGTAGCGCCGGGCGCTGGCCGGTACGCGCCAGGGCTGCGCACTGTCGCCCCGCGGCCTGGACCGCAGACCGCGGGCTCCGACTCCTGCCAGCCACACCCCGCATCCTGGGCGCCCCCATGGCCAAGGGGATTCAACATGAGAGTGCCAGCCGCAGGCCGGCATCTGCGCCGATGCCCGGAATCCGGGGGGTCCAGCCAGCTGGCAGGCGCCAGCCGGCATATCAGACCAGCGAGGAAACGATGGGAATCCCCGCACGCGGGCGCTTGCCCAGCTCCTCGACCATGCGCTGCGCCGCGGCCACATAGGCCTTGGCCGCCGCCGACTCCGGCGCCGCGACCACGATCGGCGAGCCGGCGTCGCCCTGCTCGCGGATGCCGATCTCCAACGGCAGTGAACCCAGCAGCGGTACGCCGTACTGCGCGGCCATGCGCTGGCCGCCGCCCTCGCCGAACAGGTGCTCGACGTGGCCGCAGCTGGAGCAGGTATGCACCGCCATGTTCTCGATGATGCCCAGCACCGGCACCTCGACCTTCTCGAACATTTTCAGCGCCTTGCGCGCATCCAGCGTGGCGATGTCCTGCGGCGTGGTCACGATCACCGCCCCGGCCACCGGAATCTTCTGCGCCAGGGTCAGCTGGATGTCGCCGGTGCCCGGCGGCAGGTCGATCAGCAGATAGTCCAGATCGCCCCAGCGGGTGTCGTTGAACAGCTGGGTCAGCGCCGACGTCGCCATCGGCCCGCGCCAGATCATCGGCGAATCCTGCTCGACCAGGAACCCGATCGACATGGTCTCAACCCCGAACGCGCGCATCGGCTCGATCGACTTGTTGTCCGGACTCTCCGGGCGCCCGCTCAGCCCCAGCATCGCCGGCATGCTCGGCCCGTAGATGTCGGCATCCAGCACCCCCACCCGCGCGCCCAGCTGCTGCAGCGCCACGGCCAGGTTCACCGCCGTCGTGGACTTGCCCACCCCGCCCTTGCCGGAGCCCACAGCGATGACGTTGCGGATGCGGGGGTGGGGAGAAAGCCCCTTCTGGACGGCATGGGCGGCAACCCGTGACATTGGCTGGGACATGATCAAGGACCGTACTGGGGGGCTGGAAATGGTAGCAGCCATGCCCGTCGTGCCAGACGGAGTTGCCCGCGCACGCCGCCAATGCGCACCGCATCGGCGAAAAACCGCAACCTGATATGCCCAAAAATCATCACGCCGGTGCCGGAAGACCCTGTGGCAATGCCGGCACCTGTCATTACAGGCGCTTGAGCTCGACGCCAGAACAGAATTCGCCGCGCTTATACCTGTTCACATAAAAAAAATGTGCATAACTTGCCGCGACAACGTGCACATATCGTTAAAGTCATGTTACGTTCAACATACAGCCGGCTGCCGTTCAGCTATTCCCGTGATTCCGGAACGCTTCCGGCCCGGTGCTGTCATCCTAGCCAACTTCAGGGGATTCACTAAAGTGATTCGCAAAACCACATTCAAGCGTACCGTTCTGGCCAGCGCCCTGCTGGGCGTAATGAGCGCACCCGCCGCATTCGCGCAGGACGCAACCGCTCAGGCCGGCAAGGCTTCCGCCGAGCGCGCCACGAACCTCGACAAGGTCACGGTCACTGGCTCCCGCATCAAGCGTGCCGACGTCGAAGGCCCGACTCCTGTCGTGGTCCTGACGGCTGCGGACATCGAGAAGGAAGGCTTCAACACCGTCTATGAGGCGCTCACCACCCTGAGCCAGATCACCGGCGACGTGCAGAACGAGCTGACCCAGAGCGGCTTCACCCCGAACGCCCAGTTCCTGAACATGCGCGGCATGGGTCCGGGCTATACCCTGATCCTGATCAACGGCAAGCGCATGGCGGACTATCCGCAGCCTTACAACAGCCGTTCGAACGCGGTCAGCCTGAGCAGCATCCCGGGTGCGGCCGTCGAGCGCATCGAAGTGCTGACCGGCGGCGCCTCGGCCATCTACGGCTCCGACGCCGTGGCCGGCGTGGTGAACATCATCACCAAGAGCAACTACGACGGCAACGCGGTCAAGATCCGCGCCGGCACCTCCACCCGTGGCGGTGGCGACACCGGCCTGTTCCAGTTCACCGGCGGCAAGAGCGGCGACAACTGGAGCGTGACCTACGCGGCCGAGTACCTGAACCGTGAAGAGATCCAGGCGTCGCAGCGCGACTTCATGGATTCGTACTACGACAACCCGGATTTCAAGGGCCGCCCGGACTTCGCCACCGCCACCAGCGGCGTGTACCTGTACCGCAATACCGGCGCGCAGTACGTGTGGAAGGGCAGCGACGGCAGCATCAACAATTCGGTGAAGAACCTGCGCGAAGCCTGCGCGGCCACCTCGTCCGAATTCACCCCGTACAACAGCTCGGCCAGCGTCTCCAACAGCACCCCGAACCGCTGCGGTTACTTCGGCTACCCGGCGACCCAGTCGGTGCAGAACTCGTTCGACAAGCTCTCGGGCTACGTCGCCGGCACCTATGACTTCAGCAATGGCCTGCAGGCATACGCCCAGGCGCTGGTCACCGACAGCACCAACAAGGGCTACAGCTCCACGCAGTTCTGGCAGACCCCGGGTTACGTCTACGACCCGACCCTGGGATACGTCCAGGCCCAGCGCATCTTCACCCCGGAGGAAGTCGGCGGCCCGCAGGCCACCGTCTATGACGAAACCTCGATCAACGTGGTCGGCGGCGTGCGCGGCATCATCGCCGACCGTTTCGACTGGGATGCCAGCATCTCGCACTCCAGGTTCGACTACGACACCACCCGCCCGCGCTTCCTGACCAACAAGATCAGCGACTACTTCCTGGGCCCCAAGCTCGGCATGCAGGGCAGCTACCCGATCCACAAGATGAACGTGGATCGCCTGTTCAGCCCGCTGACCCCGGACGTCTACAACTCGCTGATCACCGACGTGCGCAACAGCGGTTCGTCGAAGAACACCACGGGTAGCTTCACCATCAGCGGCGACCTGTTCGACCTGCCGGCCGGCCCGCTGGGTGCGGCGCTGGTGGTGGAAGCCGCGACCCAGGAGTACACCCTGGATCCGGACATCCGCTCCACCGTCACTTACACCGGTGCCGACAAGATCTACAACCTGACCGCCACCGGCGGCGGCGGCGAGCGCGACCGTTACGCGATGGGCCTGGAACTCAGCATCCCGATCTTCGATTCGCTGAAGGCAAGCGTGGCCGGCCGCTTCGACAAGTACGACGACGTCACCAACGTCGACGGCGCTGGCACTTGGTCGGCCGGCCTGGAATGGCGTCCGTTCAACAGCCTGCTGCTGCGCGGCAACTACTCCACCAGCTTCCGAGCGCCGGACATGCACTACGTGTTCGCCGGTCCGTCGGGCTCGTATTCCTACATCGTCGACCAGCTGCGCTGCCGCCAGGCGAACCTGGACCCCAAGTCCACCGCCTGCACCGGCAACACCGACTACTACTACCAGGTGTTCAGCACCCGCCAGGGCAGCCGCGCGCTTGAGGAAGAGACCGGCAAGTCGTTCACCGTCGGCTTCGTGTGGGACATCATCGATGACCTGGCGATGACCGTCGACTACTACAACATCAAGCTGGAAGGCGCGGTTTCCGACATCGACTCCGATTACCTGTTCCGCAACGAAGCGGACTGCCTTCTGGGCAAGGACATCAACGGTAATCCGGTCGACGGCAACTCCCAGGCGTGCAAGTACTTCACCAATCTGATCACCCGCGACAACACCGACCTGGGCACCAACAAGGTGACCGAGAAGCTGTCGGTTCCGTTCAACCAGGCCATGATGCGCACCTCGGGCATCGACGCCTCGCTGGACTACAAGTTCGACACCGATCGTTGGGGCCGCTTCTCCTTCGGCATGAAGTACACCCATGTCCTGAAGCTGGAAGAGCGTGACCTGCCCGACAGCGAACTCCACAACGCCCGTGACGACCTGCAGTACTTCAACTACCGCAGCAAGGTCACCCTGAACAGCGCGTGGAGCAAGGACGACTGGAGCGCCTCGGTGTACGGCACCCGTGCCGGCTCGCTGCCGAACTGGGCCGAAACCGGCCGCGTTTCGCCGTACTTCACCTGGAACCTGACGGTGAACAAGAAGATCACCAACAAGGCTTCGGTGGGCATCCAGGTCGTCAACCTGTTCGACAAGGCCGGCGGCAACGACGACACCTTCAACTCGTACCCGTACTTCTGGCGCGCCTACTCGGCAGTGGGCCGCCAGATCTCGGCCGAGCTGAACTACAAGTTCTGATCGTACGAGAGTACCTGGCAACAAGGAGAAAGCCCGGCCCCCGCCGGGCTTTCTCTCATGCGCACGCGGGGGCTTCAGCAACGCCCGCATTGGCGGCACGCCGCGCCAGCCCCGCCTCTGTTTCGAGACAGAAGATTGCAAGGAGCACACATGAGAATTCGCAGCAAGGCACTGCTGTGCCTGGCGGCCTGCATCGCGCCGGCCCTGGCAACCGCCCAACAGCCGATCGCCGACTTCGTCGGCCGCCCCGCCTACGGAACCGCCAAGATCTCACCTGATGGCAAGTATCTGGCCATGACCGTGGACAAGGGCGAGCAGGACGTGCTGGTGGTACTCCGCACCGCCGACATGGGCCCCATCAAGATCAACCAGTTGCCCGACAAAAAGAGCATCGGCGACTTCCACTGGGTCAGCGGCGAGCGTTTGATGTTCACCGCCATCAAGAAGATGGGCGGCTATGCCCAGCCGTTCAGCACTGGCGAGTGGTTTGCGGTCAACGCCGATGGTAGCCAACCGCGGCCGCTGGTGTTCTATGGAACCCGCGACGCCACCCAGGCAAGCAAGGCCGTTGGCAACGAGCGCTATTCGTTGGTCGATACGCTCCGCAACGACGACCAGTACGTCATCATGGAGGCGACCAGCGCGCGCTCCAACGAAGGCGTCGGTACCGAACTAGTGAAGATGGACGTCCTCAACGGCCGCCGGACATCGCTGGGCCGGGCCCCCAAGGAAAACTGCAGCGTCACGCTGGATGCCACCAAGCAGCCGCGATTTGCCGTCTGTTCCTCGACACGCGACGAGTTCGGCGAGTACGAGGAACGAACCGAACTGTATCGCCGCGACGACCAGTCGTGGACACTGGTCAATGCTTCCAAGACCGCGGGCAAGCACCTCAGCGTCCTGCGCACCACCGAGAACGGAACGGTCTACGCGATGCAGAGCGACAACAAATCGCCTGCTTCGATCGGAACCCTGGATACCAGCAGCGGCGAGTACACGCAGCTGTTCAGCGACCCGGTAGCGGAGGTATCGCAACGGATCTGGTCCACCGACCAGACCACCCTGCTCGGCGTGGTGACCGAGGCCGGCGCCCCGAAGGTCACGCTGCTGGACGAGGAACACCCCGACGCCGCGTTGTACATGTCCCTGGCCTCGGCGTTCGAGGGACAGAAGGTGGATTTCGCCAGCTATACCAACGACGGCAGGAAAATCCTCGTTTCGGTGACCAGCGACCACAACCCCGGCCAGCTGTACCTGTTCGACCGCGACGCCGGCACGGCCCGTCCGCTGCTGGCACGCAGGCCGCAGATCGACCCGAAGAAGATGGCGCGCACCATGCCGTTCTCCTTCACCGCGCGCGATGGACGCCTGATCCATGCCTACCTGACCCTCCCGCAGGAATCGGAAGGCAAGCGCATGCCGCTGATCGTCAATCCGCACGGGGGCCCGATCGGCCCGCGCGACGACTGGTCGTTCAACCCCGAAGCCCAGCTGTTCGCCAGCCGCGGTTACGCCACGCTGCAGGTCAACTTCCGCGGCTCGAGCGGTTACGGCAAGGAGTTCCAGGACGCGGGCCATCGCCAGTGGGACGAAGGCATCCAGAACGACATCCTCGACGCCACCCATTGGGCCATCGATCGTGGCTACGTCGACAAGGAGCGGATCTGCATCTACGGTGGCAGTTTCGGCGGCTATTCCTCGCTGATGGCGCCGATCCGGGAGCCGGGATTGTTCAAGTGCGCTTTCGGCTACGTCGGTGTCTACGACGTGCCGATGCTGTTCACCAAGGGTGACATCCCCGCACGCGAGTCGGGCCTGCGCTACCTGCGCCGGACCCACGGCAGCGACAAGGCCGACTGGACCCGCGCCTCGCCGGCGCAGCGTGCCACCGAAGTCAAGATCCCGGTCTACTTGGCAGCCGGCGCCCGCGATGCGCGTGCGGTGCCGGAACAGACCGAGTTGATGGGCAAAGCCCTGGCCGCGGCCGGCAACCCGCCCGAAGGCATGATCATCCAGCCGGGCGAAATGCACGGGTTCTATGGCGACGAGGCACGCCTCAACCTCTATAGCGAGATGCTCGGCTTCTTCAACCGGCACATCGGCGGGAAGCGCTGAGGTCGCCGCACCTGCCATCGGCCCCAACTGATGGCAGGTGTCCTGCCCAGGGTGATCTGCAAACCTAGCAGGACTGCGACCACTCCCACGGCCGCCCACACAGGAACAAGTACACATGACAGTGAAGTCATCGCTGGCGGCGGCTCTCCTGCTGGCCTGTATCGCGGCCGCACCGACCGCCAGTGCCGCCCAACCAGGCAAAGCGCCGCCGGACCCTACCCGCGATCCGCTGATGACCACCGCGGGCTTTCTCTCCAGCCACCCTGACCTGCGCTACCGCTTGCTGGGCCTGGAGCGCATGCGCGACGGCAAGGCCAAGGAAGCCTTCGAGTTCTTCAAGCGCGCCGCCTACTATGCAGACAAGCCGGCGCAGGGCATGGTCGCGGAGATGCTGTGGAACGGTCAGGGAACCGAGGCCGATCCGGCCCTGGCCTATGCCTGGATGGACCTGGCCGCCGAGCGGGGCTACAAGGGATTCGCCGGGTTGCGCGAGCGGTACTGGTCCAAGCTAGACGAGCAGCAACGCGCGCGCGCCGTTGAAGAAGGGCGGACCGTCTACGCAACCTATGGCGACGAGGCCGCCAAGCCTCGCCTAGCCACCGTGCTGCGGCGCGAGCGTATGCGCATGACCGGCAGCCGGCTGGGTACCGTCGGTAACCTCAAGATCTATGTTCCCGGCCCAGACGGCGAAGGCATAGCGATCGATGGCTCCAAGTTCTACGACGAGCGCTACTGGAATCCGGACAAGTACCTGCAGTGGCATGACGACATCTGGATGGAACCGCGTATCGCCAAGGTCGACGTGGGCGAACTGACCCAGGTCGAGCAGCCCAAGCCGGAAAGCCGCATTCCCGAGGTTTCCCCGATCATCGATGCGGAGGAACCGAAAACAGAGGACGCGATGCCCCGGGTGGGCGACAAGCCCTGATCCCCCAACGGCCGCGTCAGCGGCCGTTGTCTTTCAGTATCTCCCGCGCAGCATTGTGCCCCGGTGCCCCGGTCACGCCCCCGCCGGGATGCGTGCCCGAACCGCACAGATACAGCCCGGGAAGCGCGCCGCGGTAGTCGGCCTGGCCCAGCATCGGGCGGGCGCTGAACAGCTGGTTGAGGCTCAGCGCACCGTGGAAGATGTCGCCGCCGACCAGGCCGAAAGTGCGCTCCAGATCCAGTGGACTGAGGATCTGCCGGCCCAGCACCGAGGCGGCGAAGCCGGGGGCGTGCTGCTCGACCGTGGCGATCATCAGGTCGGCCACTTCCTCGCGGTGGTCGTCCCAGCTGCGCCCGTCCGGCAACTGCGGGGCGACGTGCTGGCAGAACAGGCTGGCGACGTGCTGGCCGGGCGGCGCCAGCGAGTCGTCCAGCGTGCTGGGAATCAGCATCTCCACCACCGGTTCGCGCGACCAGCCATAACGGCGCGCATCGAGGTAAGCGCGATCCATGTAGTCCAGGCTGGGGGCGATGATGATGCCGGCGGTGAGATGGTCGCCCTGCCCCGGCAATACGCTGAAATCGGGCAGGCGCGACAGCGCCACGTTCATGCGGAAGGTGCCCGAGCCGCAGCGCCAGTTCGCCATACGTTCGCGGATCGCGGCAGGCACGTCCGCCGGATCCAGCAGCCGCTCGTACAGCAGCTTGGGGTTGACGTTCGCGACCACCGCCCGGGCGTGGATGACCTCCCCGGCATCGGTCACCACGCCGGTCGCCCGCCCGGCCTCCACCAGCACCCGCTCCACCCCGGTGCCGGTGCGGATCACCGCGCCGGCCTCGGTCGCCGATCGCGCCATCGCCTGGGTGATCGCGCCCATCCCGCCGATGGCGTGCCCCCAGGCGCCCTTGACGCCATTGCTCTGCCCGAACACATGGTGCAGCAGCACGTAAGCCGTGCCCGGCGCGTATGGGCTGGCGTAGTTGCCGACGATGCCGTCGAAGCCGAACAGTGCCTTGATCGGTCCGCTTTCGAACCAGCGATCCAGGTACTCGGCCGCCGAGATCGTGAACAGGTCCAGCAGTTCCTGCTTCAGGCCGGCGTCCAGCCCCTGCAGGCGCCGCCCCAGCTGGCCGGCCTTCCACAGTTCCGGCAACGCGCGCAGCCAGCCGCCTTGGCTCACGTTCGGCGGGGGCTGCAGCGCCACCGCGCGCAGTACGTCGGCGAATACCTCCAGGCGCTGTTCGTACGCGGGCAGGCGCGCGGCGTCACGGGCCGAAAACTTCGCCACCTCCTCGCCGGTGCGCCCTCCACCCGCCAGCAGGTAGCGGCCATCGGGCAGCGGCAGGAAGTTGTTGATCCGCCGCGGCACCACGCGCAGGCCATGGCGTTCGAGCTGAAGGTCCTCGATCACCCTGGGCTGCAGCAGGGACACCGTGTAGGACGCCACCGAATTGCGGAAACCGGGGTGGAATTCCTCGGTGACCGCGGCGCCGCCGACCACGTCGCGACGCTCCAGCACCAGCACCCGCTTGCCGGCCTTGGCCAGGTAGGCCGCGCAGACCAGCCCGTTGTGTCCGCCGCCGACCAGCACCGCATCCCACTGCCGCGAAGTGTTCTCTGCCATGGACCTTGTATAGCACTCGCCGGCCATCGCCGCCCCTGGCAGCCGGCATGACCTTCGACACCCTTTCCATGACGGTTACAGGCGTATCTTCTGCGCACGCCCCCGTGATCGGGGTCTCACCCCATGCACCGAATCCGGCCTGGAGGCCTCCCGTGATCGTTCGCAAACCCCAGATTCTCCTGCTGACCCTGGCCGTCTCGGCCGCGCTGGTCGGCTGCAAGAAAGAAGAAACCCCGGCAGCCGCTGCCACCGCGCCGGCTCCCGAGGCCGCCGCCGAACTGAAGCTGGACGAGTCCAAGCTGCCGGCCTACAACGCTTTCACCGCGGCCGACCTGGACCCGAGCAAGGACGTCTGCACCGACTTCGGCGGCTACGTCAACGACAAGTGGCTCAATGCCAACGAGATCCCCGGCGACCGCACCAGCTGGGGCGCCTTCACCATCCTGGACGAGCGCTCGGTCGCCGTGCAGCACCAGCTGGTCGAGCAGGTCGCGGCGATCAAGAACGCCACCGGCGTGGAGAAGATCGTCGGCGACTTCTGGGCTTCGGGCATGGACGAAGCCAAAATCAACGCGCTGGGCATCGCGCCGCTGAAGGCCGATCTCGAAGCCATCGACGCACTGGCCGACAAGGACGCCATCGCCAACTACCTGCGCACCAGCGCGGCCAAGGGCGAAAACGTGCTGTTCGGCTTCGGCCCGGAAGCGGACTTCAAGAATTCGTCGATGAACATGGCCTACGCCAGCCAGGGTGGCCTGGGCCTGCCGGACACCACCTACTACACCGACGCCAAGAAGGCCGACAAGCTCAAGGCCTACCAGGCGCACGTGGCCAAGGTGCTGGAACTGTCCGGCGTGGCCGCGGCCGACGCCACCAGGCAGGCCGAGGACGTGGTCAAGTTCGAGACCCGCCTGGCCAAGGCATCCAAGTCCAGCGTCGAGCTGTCGCGCGACGTCTCGCTGTACTACAACCCGGTCACCGTGGCCGACGCCGACAAGCTGACCCCGAACTTCAGCTGGAGCAGGTTCTTCGAGGCCCAGGGCATCGCCGCGCCGGAGAAGTTCTCGCTGGCGATCCCCGGCTTCCACCAGGAAGTGAGCAAGATGCTGGGCGACACCGACCCGGCCATGTGGCGCGCCTACCTGCGCTTCCACACCATCGACGGCGCCTCGCCGTACCTGAGCGATGCCTTCGTGCAGGAGAACTACGACTTCTACGGCAAGGCGCTCAACGGCCAGAAGGAGATCAAGACCCGCTGGAAGCGCGTGCTGGGCACCATCGAAGGCGAGGCCGGCGACGCGTTCGGCCAGCTGTACGTCAAGGTCGCCTTCTCGCCGGAAGCCAAGGCCAAGATGGAAGAGCTGGTGAAGAACCTGGCCGCCGCGCTGAAGGAGCGCATCCAGAACCTGAGCTGGATGAGCGATGAGACCAAGGCCAAGGCCATCGCCAAGTGGGAGACCTTCACCCCGAAGATCGGCTACCCGGACAAGTGGCGCGACTGGAGCGGCCTGCAGACCACGCATGACGACTACCTGGGCAACATCCGCGCCGCCACCGCGTTCAACTACAAGTGGGAACTGTCCAAGATCGGCCAGCCGGTGGACAAGACCGAGTGGGGCATGACCCCGCAGACGGTCAACGCCTACTACAACCCGATGCAGAACGAGATCGTGTTCCCGGCCGCCATCCTGCAGCCGCCGTTCTTCGACCCGAACGCCGACGACGCGCTGAACTACGGCGGCATCGGCGCGGTGATCGGCCATGAAATGACCCACGGCTACGACGACCAGGGCGCGCGCTTCGGGCCGACCGGCAACATGGAAGACTGGTGGACCCCGGCCGACGCCAAGGGCTTCGCCGGCCGCACCGGCAAGCTGATCAACCAGTTCAACGAGTACAAGGTGGGCGACCAGCATGTCGACGGCAAGCTGACCCTGGGCGAGAACATCGCCGACCTGGGCGGCCTGGCCACGGCCTACGACGCCCTGCAGAAGGCCAGCGCCGGCAAGGAAGACCCGAAGGTCGACGGCTTCACCCGCGACCAGCGCTTCTTCTTCAACTGGGCCACGGTGTGGCGCAGCAAGTACACCCCGGAGAACGCCAAGGTCCGCCTGGCCACCGACCCGCACGCTCCGGCCCAGTTCCGTGCCATGGGCGCGCCGTCGAACCTGCCGACCTTTGCCGCCGCGTTCCAGTGCAAGGCCGGCTCGCCGATGGTCCGCACCGGCGACAAGCAGGTGGTGATCTGGTAAGCCGCCGCTGAGGCTGCACGTTGTCGACGAAGGCCCGGGAAATCCCGGGCCTTCGTTTTCTGCGCGTCGCCGGAATGCCATGCGTGGGTGCCGGGATGCAGGGCTTGCCCTGCGCAGCAACAGCGGGAACATGCCGTGCCGTGCCAGTCACGTGCTGCATTGCCAGGCGCTGCGGAACGCTGCCCCCTGCGAAGCGGGTGGCGCCCCGCCGGGGTATTTCCCACCCGGCCAGCCATTCCCCCGCGCCGTGGTCTTCTCCCTGCATTCCCCGCTGGTAAACTCCGCCCACTTCCAGTCCTTGATGGATTCGCTGCACATGCCCAACGTTCGCCCGCTTCCCCTGGCACTGGCCTTCGGCCTTGCAGCCGTGCTGTCCGCGCCAGGCGCCGATGCCGCCCGCAAGAAGGCGGCTCCCGCGCCGGTGGTCAGTCCCGCCTGCACCGATTTCCATGACCAGGCCAACGCGGACTGGCTCAAGGCGAATCCGGTGCCGCAGGTCGGCGCGGTGACGGCGCTGGGACAGCTGGCCGACAACGCCCGCAACCAGCAGCGCCAACTGCTCGAGCGCGCGATGAGCGCACCGCAGGGCAATGTGCAGAAGCTGCTGGGCGACTTCTGGGCCAGCGGCCTGGACGAGGCGGCGGTGGAGGCGGACGGCTCCAGGCCGATCGCGCCGCTGCTGGGCCGCATCAACGCGATCAAGAAGGCCAAGGACATCCCCGCCTCGATCGCCGCGCTGCACCAGGTCGGCATCCCGGTGGCGTTCAATTTCGCCCCGGACGTGGACCTGAAGGCGCTGGACCGCCACATCGGCTACTTCATGCAGGGCGGCATGGGCCTGCCCGACCCCGCGTTCTATACCCGCACCGATGCCGACACGGTCGCGCTGATGGGTCGCTACCGCGCCTACGTCAAGCAGATCCTGGCGTTGACCGGCACCCCGGCCAACAAGCTCGACGCCGAATCGGCGCTGGTGATCCAGCTGGAAACCGAGCTGGCGCGCAACGCGCAGCCGCTGGCCGGCATCAACAACCCGTTCAACAACTACGCGCCGGTATCCACCAAGGACCTGACCGGCCGCTACAAGAACCTGCAGCTGGACGCCTTCCTCAAGGCGCAGGGCGTCAACGACGACCTGGTGTCGCTGTCCGATCCGGCGCTGTTCCAGCAGCTCAACGGCCTTATCACCCGCCTGCCGGCCGACCAGTGGAAGGCCTACCTGCGCTGGCGCGTGGGCGATGCGATGGCGCCCTACCTGTCCAAGGCCTACCGCGACGCCGAGTTCGAGTTCCGCGGCCGCGTACTGCGCGGCCAGACCATCGCGCCGACCCGCCCGGAGCAGGTGCTGGAGGCGATCAACGTCGCCGCCGGCCCGATGCTGGGCCACGAATACGCCGCCGCCTATGTCAGCCGCGATGCGCTGCGCCAGGCCGGCCTGATGGTCGACCAGATCCGCGAAGCGCAGATCGCCGCGGTCAAGCGCAGCACCTGGATGAGCGCCGAGGCCAAGAGTGAAGCCGAGGCCAAGCTGGCCGCGCTGAAGATCGAGATCGGCAAGCCGCTGCGCGACCTGGACTACACCGTGCAACCGATGGGCCGCGGCAGCTTCGGCGGCAACATGCTGATCGCCTCGACCTGGCGTCATGCCCAGGAGATGAAGCGCATCGGCAAGGGCAACGCCGACCGTCGCTGGGATGTGCTGCCGCAGCAGCCGGCGCTGTCCTACGACCTGGCGCAGAACCGCCTGATCGTCACCGCCGCCGCGTTGCAGGGCCCGATCTTCACCGATGCCGCCGGCGTGCCCGGCAAGTTCGGTGCCTATGGCGCGCTGGTCGCACACGAGATCAGCCGCGCCATCGACGCCAAGGGCGCGCTGGTCGACGCCAGAGGCGAGCTGCGCAGCTGGTGGACGCCGGCCGACAAGAGCGCCTGGACGCTGATCGGCAACCGCGTCGCCGCGCAGTACGGCGGCTATGCGTTCCCGGGCGTGAAGGATGCCAAGGTCAACGGCGAACTGACCCGCGACGAGAACATGGCCGACATCTCCGGCGTGGAAATCGCCTGGGACGCCTTCACCGCCGCGCAGCCCGACGCCAAGCCGGCCGACCGCCAGGCCTTCTTCCGCGCCTGGGCCTCGCTGTGGCCGCAGCAGCTCTCGCCCAACGAAGCGGTGCAGCGCCTGACCTCCGAGCCGCGCGCACCGGGCCGCTGGCGCACCAACGGCCCGCTGGCCAACCTGCCGGCCTTCGGCGCGGCATTCCAGTGCAAGCCGGGCCAGCCGATGCAGCGCACCGAAGCCGAGCAGATCAAGGTCTGGCGCTGATCCGCCAGCCCTTCTGAAAACGGAAAAGCCGCGGTTTCCCGCGGCTTTTCCGTCTCTTCGCGCCGTAAGGGAGCCCCCCCCCCCACGGGGCCAGGCAACGCCCCGTGGGGCATCACCGATAAAGCCCGCCGGGCGCTGCCCGGCGCTACAGAGCGCTGTACCTCGTAGAGCGGGCCAACGCCCCGCTGGGGCATCACCGATAAAGCCCGCCGGGCCCTACCCGGCGCTACGGGACGCGCTTTCTGTCGCCCGGGGCAAAGTGGTGGGCCCGCCACGCACGGCCCCCC
>NZ_LDJG01000010.1 GCF_001431425.1 Stenotrophomonas nitritireducens | reverse complement strand
AGCCCGCCGGCGGCCATCGAGCAGGCCACGCCGACCTCGCCCTGGCAGCCGACCTCGGCGCCGGAGATGGAGGCGTTCTCCTTGTAGAGGATGCCGATGGCCGCGGCGGTGAGCAGGAAGTCGAACACGCCCTGCTCGTTGCTGCCGGGGCAGAAGCGGTCGTAGTAGTGCAGCACCGCCGGGATGATGCCGGCCGCGCCGTTGGTGGGCGCGGTGACCACGCGGCCGCCGGCGGCGTTTTCCTCGTTGACCGCCAGCGCGTACAGGTTGACCCAGTCCAGCGTGGTCAGCGGGTCGCGCATGGCCGCCTCCGGGCGCGCGGACAGCTCGCGGTACAGCGCCGGGGCGCGGCGGCCCACGTGCAGGCCGCCGGGCAGGGTGCCCTCGGAGCGGATGCCGCGGGTCACGCAGGCCTGCATGGCGGCCCACAGCTCGCGCAGGCCGTCGCGGATCTCGTCCTCGCTGCGCCAGCACTTCTCGTTCTCGAACATCATCTGCGCAATGCTCAGGCCGCTGCGCGCGGCCTGGGCCAGCAGTTCGTCGCCGCTCTTGAACGGATACGGCAGCGGGGTCTGGTCGGGCACGATGCGGTCGTCGGCGGCATCGTCGGCGTTGACCACGAAGCCGCCGCCGACGGAGTAGTAGTCGCGGGTGGCGATGACGGCGTCGTTGCCGTCGAAGGCGGTGAAGCGCATGCCGTTGGTGTGGTAGGGCAGCTTCTGGCGCTTGTTCAGGGCCAGGTCGCGCTTCTCGTCGAAGGCGATGGCGTGCTGGCCCATCAGGTTGATGCGCTTGCTGGAACGGATGCGGGCCAGGGTTTCGGGAATGATGTCCGGATCGATCAGGTTGGGGCGGTGGCCCTCCAGGCCGAGCAGCACGGCGGTGTCGGTGCCGTGGCCACGGCCGGTGAGGGCGAGCGAGCCGAACACTTCGGCGCGGATGCGCACCACGTCCGGGAGCCTGCCCGGATCGAGCAGCCAGCGGTGGACGAAGCGCTCGGCCGCGCGCATCGGGCCGACGGTGTGCGAGGAGCTCGGGCCGATGCCGATCTTGAACAGGTCGAACGTGCTGACGGACATTGCGTTGTGCGTACGGCTTGGAGAGGGCCGCTATTCTACGGGTTCGCCGCTGCCGGCCTGCCCGCAGCGCAGCATCGGACCGGCATGGGGTGTAGGGAATGGGCTTGATTCTGTACCAGCGCGACGACTGCCATCTGTGCGACCAGGCGCTGGCGGTGCTGGCGCAGGCGCGCGCGCCCGAATTCGACAGCGTGTTCATCGACGGGGACGACGCGCTCGAGGCGCACTACGGCACGCGCGTGCCGGTGCTGCGCGACAGTGCGGACGGCACCGAACTGGATTGGCCCTTCGACGCGGACGGGCTGCGGCGGTGGCTGCGATGAGCGTCCGCGCCTGGCCGCCGCTGCTCGCCGCGCTGGGCATGGCGGCGGCCAATGCCGGGGCGGCGGACGTGGACCTGGCCAAGGCGCTGCCGGAGCGCTCGGCGGGCTTCGCATGGCAGGGCAGGACGGTGGCGCAGGTACTGCCGTTGGCAGGCATCGAGCGCCTGGTGCTGCTCAAGGCGGTCACCAGCGCCCCGGCCGCGCTGGACATGCGCAACCTGCGCCGCATGCTGCACGATGCGGCCGCCATGCCGATGCAGGCGCCGGGAGACGATGAGCGGCAGCCATTGCAGGCCGGCGGCCCGGACACGATATGGGAGGCGGTGCTGCTGATGCGCGATGGCGGCGTGTTCGGCCTGGCCGTGCGCCCCGGCGGGACGCAGGACCACCGGCATCGAGGCTGCCTGTCCGGTGCCGACGGCCAGCGCGGCTGTTTCGACATCCCGGCCGTCGCCCCCGGCTGATCGTCGCGCCGGGGGCGGAAGGGCTTACTTGGCGCGCAGCACGACCTTGGTGCTGATCGCGGTGTCGTCGGGAATGGTCTTGGTGTCGGACCAGTCGCCGCCGCCGACGCCGAAGTCCAGGCGCTTCACGGTGGCCTTGCCGGTCAGCACCGGCTGCGCACCGGGCGTCCAGGTGAAGGTGAAGGTGACCGGTTTGCTGATGCCGCGCAGTTCCAGCGTGCCGTCGGCGGCGAACTGGTTCGCGCCCACGGCGCGGAAGCCGCTGGCGGTGTAGCGCGCCTGCGCGAACTGGGCGACGTTGAAGAAATCCTTGCCCTGCAGGGTGGAATCGCGGTCGCTGTTGCCGCTGCGCGCGCCGGCCAGGGGGATGGTGACGTCGAGCTTGCCGGCGGCCGGGTTGGCCGGGTCGAAGCTCAGCTGCGTCTGGAAGCCGGGGAAGGTGCCGGTGAAGATTTCGCCGTCGTACTTGGTGGCGAAGACCAGGATCGAGCCGGGCGCCTGTTCGTAGTCCGCGGCCATGGCCGGAACCGCCGCCAGCATGCCGGCCAGGGCAGCGGCCACGGCGGCCGGGGTGGTGAGCTTGATGTTCATGCCGATTCCTTCTGTGGGGTGTCGAGCCAGCCTTGCGGCAGCATGCGCGCAAGCGTGGCATCGCGCTGGTGGAGGTGGTGGTAGAGGGCGGCGCCGGCATGCGCCAGCACCACCAGGATCAGCAGCCAGAAGCCCCATTCGTGGATGGCATGGGAGACCTGCGCGGACGCTTCGCTGGGGGCGACGAGCTTGGGCATCTCGAACAGCCCGAACAGCTTGAACGGACGCAGGCCGCTGGCCGAGTCGTACAGCCAGCCTGACAGCGGGATGGCGAACATCAGCGCGTACAGCAGCCAGTGGGTGGCCTCGGCGATGCGCTCCTGCCAGGTCGGCGTGCCCGGTACCGGCCTGGGCGCGCCGGCATACAGCCGCCACGCCAGCCGCAGCGCCACCAGTACCAGCACGGTGATGCCGATCGATTTGTGCGCGGTGTAGACCCAGAAGTACTTCGGCGTCTTGGGCAGTTCGCCCATGAGCAGGCCGACGATGCCCAGGGCGAGGATCAGCACGGCGATCAGCCAGTGCAGGCTCTTGCTGACGCTGCCCCAGCGGTCGGGGGTGTTCTTCAGGCTCATGGACGGGATTCCGGTTGCGGGGAAAGTCGGGTGGCGGCATCGGCCGCGGCCTGTGCGTCGTCGTCTCCGGCAGGCGCTTCGCCGGCCGCGTCGGGCGCACTGGCCTTGTCGTCGCGCACCGCCTCGGCTTCGATGCGCAGTTCCACCCGGTCGCCGATCACCGAACGCCATGCGTCGATGCCGAAGTCCGAGCGCTGCAGGGTGGCAGTGGCGGAGAACCCGGCGGTGCGGCGGAAGGGCGGCAGCGGATGCCGCTTGAGTGCGTTGAGGCGGACGTCGAGCGCGATCTCGCGGGTGACGCCGCGCAGGGTCAGCAGGCCATGCACGCGCGCGTTGTGGGCATCCACCGGCTCTACGCGGGTGGAGACGAAGCGCGCCTGTGGATGGCGCTGGCCGTCGAGCAGGTTGCGCGCCAGCGTGGCCTGGTTCCATTTGTCGTCGCCCAGGTCGAGCCGGGCGATCGGGACGACCACCTCCAGATGGGAGCCGCGCCAGTCGTCGGGGTCGAACTCCAGCACCCCCTCGCTGCCGGACACCGTGCCCAGCGCCTGCGAGAAGCCGGCGTGCTCGACCGCGAACAGCACCCGCGTGTGCACCGGGTCCAGCCGGTAGCGGTCGGCGGCGGATGCCGACAGCGGCAGCAGGCAGGCAAGCAGCAGGGCAAGGCAGCGTGGCAAGGTCCGGCTCCGCGGAAAGGTTGGGGGATTCTAGGCACATGCCCGGTGGAGATTGTTGCCATGTCGTGCAATGGATTGTTCCCGCCGTCTCCGGCGGGAACCCTTCGGGCCATCGACGCGCCATGTCAAAAAGCCGCTCCCCGCGGCTTTTGTTCCAGCGCTCCACGGCGGGTGTTCCGAGGGCCGCTGGCAGGCGAGGGAAAACGCCGTTCCCGCAGTCTTTCCGGCGTGATGGCCGTTCCGTGGAGCAGCCGGCCGCATCCCACGCCGGCGATGGAACGACGGCGGCGCTGCCGCCTGGGCCGGCCGGATCCCGGCACGGATGCTATTTTCCGCAGCGGAAACGGACTGCGACGGGCGGCGGATGCGAAACGGGGGCAACGGCGGAATGGGGGGATGGACATCGGCTGGCGGGCCTCGGCCGGTCCTGGTCCGCGTTTGCGTGCTGTCCGCCAGCGCAGGCCTGCAGCCGTGGGGCATGCCATGAGTGGCTGGCTGCGGTGGTTGCTGTGCCTGTTGCTGTCCGGCGTGGTGGCGCAGGCCGCGGCCGAGGTGCCGATCACTCCGCAACCGCGCCGCCTGGGCGTCGCCGATGGCCTGCCGTCGGCCAACATCAATGCATTCGCCGAGGATCGCCTCGGTTATCTGTGGCTGGCCAGCCATGATGGGCTGGCGCGCTTCGACGGGCGCAACTACCGCATCTGGCGGGCCGAGGACGGCCTGCGCGACAACCTGATCTGGAGCCTGCACGTGGACGCGGCCAACCGGCTGTGGTTCGGCACGCAGAACGCGGGCCTGGGCATGTTGTCGGCCGATCGCCGCAGCTTCCGCTTCTTCGACCGAGATGCGTATCCGCAGATCGCCAGCAATACCGTGTGGAGCGTGGCCTCCACGCCCGATGGCAGCGTATGGTTCGGCACCCCGACCGCCGGCCTGTACCGGCTGGCCGTGGACGGCACGATCCAGCGTTTCATGCCGGTCGCCGGCCAGCGCGACAGCCTGCCGTCGGCCTCGATCGCCTATCTGGCGGTTACCCCCGACGGCGTGCTGTGGGTGGGAAGCAAGGGCGGACTGGCGCGCTGGACCGGCAGCGGCTTCGAGCGGGAGGGCGAGGCGCTCCTGCCCTCGCCGCGCATCAACGGCCTGAAGGTCGATGGCAGCCAGCGGCTGTGGATCGCGACCAACGGCGGGGTGGTGGTGCGCCACGGCGATGGCCGTTTCGAGCGGATGGAATGGCCCGGTTCAGCCCCCGGCGAGGTGCTCAACGTGCTGCAGTACGCGGCCGACGGCAATTACTGGCTGGACACGCTGCAGGGCCTGGGGCGCAGCCGCGACGGCGCCGCGGTGCGCAACGTGCCGCTGTACAGCGCGCAGGAGCGCGGGCTGGTCAAGCCGAACTGGAGCACCGCCTACGAGGATCGCGACGGCGGGCTGTGGTTCGCCAGCACCAATGCCGGCCTGTGGCACCTGTCGCCGAACTGGCGGCAGTTCTCGGTGCTGGCGCGGCACCTCGACGATCCGTCCTCGCTGCGCAATCCCTATGCGCTGGCGATGGCGGCCTCCGCCTCCGGCGGCATCTGGGTGGTCGGCACCCGCGGCGCGCTGGATCGCTTCGACCCGGCCAGCGGCGCGGTGGAGCAGCACCTGCAGCCCATCGACGGCATCCACTGGCCGCAGTCGGTGGCCGAGGATGCGCAGGGGCGGGTCTGGATCGGCAGCCTGGACACGCTGGTGCGTTACGACCCGCGCGACGGCGCGGTGCGCCACTGGCGCAACGGCGATGCGGTGGACGCGGCGATGGTCGGCGACGGCGACATCGTGCGCATCTGCGATGACCGCATATGGATCTATTCCGAGGACGGCGGCATCCAGCAGCGCGACGCCGAGGGCCGCGTCACCCTGCAGCTGGCGCCGGGCCAGCGCGGCCTGCCGGAAAGCGCGCTGCAGGACATGCAATGCGGGCCCGGGAACCACTTGTGGCTGTCCGGCGCCGCCGGCCTGTCCGCCTGGCAGCCGCAGGCTGGCGCCTTCGCGCCGGTGCAGGGCGGTCCGCAGGCTCCCGCCCATGCCTTTGATGTCGGTGCCGGCGGCAGGGTATGGGTCGCCCTGCTCGGCCGCCTGGAACGTTACCGCTGGGAGGGTGGGCAACTGCTGTGGGAGGACGGGATCGGCGCGGACCAGGGATTTCCCATGCTGGCTGCCGGCGGCCTGGTCATCGACAGCCACGGCGTCGTCTGGGCGAGCAGTGCGCGCGGTCTGATCCGGGTCGATCCGGAGCGGCGTTCGGTGCGCCTGTATGGCGTGCACGACGGCCTGCCGGGCCAGGAGTTCCGGCGCCGCGGGCTGGTGCAGGCGCGCAGCGGCCAGGTCGCCGGCGGCACGCCCGAAGGCGTGGTGCTGTTCGATCCGGCCCAGGTCGGCCCGCCGGCGCGGCGGCCGCCGCTGGTGATCGAGCGGATCAGCGTGCACCGCGGCGATGAGGAGTACGACCTTTCGGCGCAGCCGTCCCTGCGCATCAAGGACGGCGACCGCGACCTGCACGTCGTCGCGCGCCTGCTGGCGTTCGCCGATTCCACCAACAACCTCTACCGCTTCCGCTTGACCGGCTACGACCCGGACTGGGTGAACGCCGGCGCCAGCGGCGAACGCGTGTTTCCGCGCCTGGCGCCGGGCAGCTACACCCTGCAGATCCAGGGGGCTGTGCCAGGCGGCGGCTGGATCGCCGCCCCCGACCTGCGGATCGATGTCGCGCCGCCGTGGTGGCGCAGCGGCTGGGCGCTGGCCGGCTATGCGCTGGCGGCGATCCTGGCGCTGGGCATCGCGGTGCTGGCCTACCGGGCGCGCCTGCAGCGGCGCAGCGAATGGAAGCTGGCCGAGCAGCGGCGCGAACTGGCCGAGCAGGCCTCCTCGGCCAAGACCCGCTTCCTGGCCACGCTCGGGCACGAAGTGCGTACGCCGATGACCGGTGTGCTCGGCATGACCGAACTGCTGCTGGACACGCAGCTGGACGCCACCCAGCGCCGCTACGCCGGTTCGATCCAGCAGGCGGGCACCCACCTGCTGCAGCTGGTGAACGACTCCCTCGACCTGGCGCGCATCGAGGCCGGCCGCCTGGAGCTGGACAACCAGCCGTTCGAACTGGCGCCGCTGCTGGACGAGGTCGCTTCGCTCATCGCCCCGGTGGTGCGCAAGCGCGGCCTGCTGTTCGTGCACGAGCGGCGTCCGTCGATGCCGGTACGGGTGACCGGGGACGCGATGCGCCTGCGCCAGATCCTGATGAACCTGCTCGGCAATGCCGCCAAGTTCACCGAGCATGGACAGGTCGGGCTGGGAGTGGAGCTGCTGCCGGAGGGCGCCGGCATCCGCCTGGAGGTCAGCGATACCGGCCCGGGCATCACCGCCGAGCAGCAGGCGCGGCTGTTCCGCCGCTTCGAACAGGCCGAAGGGCCGCATACCGCCTCGCGCTACGGCGGCAGCGGGCTGGGGCTGGCGATCTGCCAGGAGCTCGCCGCGGCCATGGGCGGAAACATCCGCATCGACAGCCGGCTGGGCGCCGGCGCGCGCTTCATCGTCGAACTGCCGCTGCCGTGGACGCCGCTGGAAGACGGACGCGACGCGCCGGCGCGGCCGCCGGGCGGAGGGCCCGAAGGCAGCCTGTGCATCCTGCTGGTCGAGGACGATCCCACCGTGGCCGACGTGATTGCAGGCCTGCTGCGCACGCGGGGGCACCAGGTCGTGCATGCGCTGCACGGGCTGGCCGCGCTCGGCGAAGTGGCGGCGGGATCCTTCGACATCGGCCTGCTCGACCTGGACCTGCCGGCGCTGGACGGCCTGGCCCTGGCCGCCCAGCTGCGTGGCCAGGGCCACCATTTCCCGCTGGTGGCAGTGACCGCGCGTTCCGACGGCGCCGCCGAACAGCAGGCGCGTGCGGCCGGCTTCGACGGTTTCCTGCGCAAGCCGGTGACCGGCGAGATGCTGGTGGCGGCCATCGCCGCGGCGTGGCGTCCGGCGATGGCCGATGGCGCGCCGCCGCAACAGGGTCCGCGCTGACTACTCGACCACTTCCTCGACCGCGCGCGGATGCGGGCGGTTTTCCGGCAACTGCCAGAACACCAGGGTCGAACTGAGCGTGATCGCGCCGACGCAGACGAAGGTGGCGTGCAGGGCCGCGCTGGCGCCATGGCCGGTGAGATGGGTGCCGAACGCGGAAAGCAGGCTGCCGGCGGTGGCCGCGCCGAAGCCGGTGGCCAGCATCATCACCATCGACAGCAGGCTGTTGCCGCTGCTGGCCTGGCCGACGTCCAGGTCGCGCAGGGTCACGGTGTTCATCACCGTGAACTGCATCGAGTTGAACGCGCCGAACAGCGCCAGCTGCAGCAGCCGCACCCACAGCGGCTGCTGCGCGGTGACGAACATGAAGCTGGCCATTGCCAGGCCGACGCAGACGGTGTTGATCATCAGGATGCGGCGGTAGCCGAAGCGTTCCACCAGGGTCACCGCCGCGCGCTTGGCGGCCATGCCGGCCAGCGCCACCGGGATCATCATCATGCCCGCCGCCATCGGGCTCATGCCCATGCCCACCTGCAGCAGCAGCGGGATCAGCAGCGGCATGGCGCCGCTGCCGATGCGCGAGAACAGGTTGCCGAGGATGCCGATGCGGAAGCTGGCGGTCTGGAACAGCGTCAGCGGGAACAGCGCATCGCGGCGCCCGGCCGCGTGCAGCCAGTAGCCGGCCAGCGCGGCGATGCCGATCACCGCCAGCAGCAGCACCAGCGCGTGCGCCGAACCGAAGCCGGAGGCGCCGTCCAGCGCCAGCGACAGCGCGATCATGCCGAAGGCCAGCATCAGGTAGCCGGCCAGGTCGAAGTGATGCCATTCCTGGCCGTAGTGGTCGGGCATGATGCGCAGCGCGGCGAACAGGCCGATCAGCCCGATCGGCAGGTTGATCAGGAAGATCCAGTGCCAGGACGCGGCCTGCACCAGCCAGCCGCCGAGCGTCGGCCCCAGCAGCGGGCCGACCAGCGCCGGGATCGCGATGAAGCTCATCGCCGAGAGGAACTGTTCGCGCGGTACCGAGCGCATCACCGCCAGCCGTCCCACCGGCAGCAGCATCGCCCCGCCGACGCCCTGCAGCACGCGCGCGGCCACCAGCCAGTGCAGGGTGGGCGACAGTGCGCAGGCCAGCGAGCCGAGGGTGAACAGCACGATCGCGGCCAGGAAGGTGCGGCGGGTGCCCAGGCGGTCGGCGATCCAGCCCGAGGCCGGAATGAAACTGGCCACCGCCAGCGCATAGCTGAACACCACCGACTGCATCTGCAGCGGGCTTTCGCCCAGGCTGCGCGCCATCGCCGGCAACGCGGTGTTGACGATGGTCGAATCCAGCATCTGCATGAAGATCGCCAGCGACACCAGCCATAGCAGGGGCTTGTGCGGATCGCCGGCAGGCAGGGGGCTGGAAGGGGGCGTGGGCATCGGGCGCTCTCGTGGCCGGGGCGGTGGGCCATTGTCCGCGGTCGCGCGTGCAGGTGCCGCGCACGCCCCGGCGCGGATGGCGCGGGGCGTCGCGGATCGTCCGCAAACCCGGGGGCGGCCTGGCCGCCTCCGGGCGCGTGCTCAGCGGCGGCTGAGGCGGTGCACGGCGTCCACCAGCACGGCCACGTGCTCGGGATTCATGTCCGGCGACATGCCATGGCCGAGATTGAAGACATGGCCCTCGCGCGAGCCGCCATTGCCGGCGGCGTAGCTGTCCAGCACCTTGCCCACTTCACGGGTGATCGCCTCGGGCGACCCGTACAGCGTGGTCGGGTCGAGGTTGCCCTGCAGCGCCACCTTGCCGGCGGTCGCGCGTGCGGCGTCCTCCAGCGAAAGGGTCCAGTCCACGCCCACGCCTTCGGCGCCGGTGGCGGCCAGTTCGGCCACGTACTGGCCGGTGCCCTTGCCGAACAGGATCAGCGGCGTGCGCTGCGCATCCTGTCCGCGTTCCAGTTCGCGCGCGATGCGCGCCAGGTAGGGCAGCGAGAATTCGCGGTACATCGCCGGCGACAGCACGCCGCCCCAGGTGTCGAACACCTGCAGCGCCTGCGCGCCCGCCGCGCGCTGCGCGGCCAGGTAGGCGACGACCGCGTCGGTCACCACCTGCAGCAGCTGGTGCAGCGCCTTGGGCTCGTTCAGCGCCATCGCCTTGATGCGCGCGTAGTCCTTGCTGCCGCCGCCTTCGATCATGTAGCAGGCCAGCGTCCACGGGCTGCCGGAAAAACCGATCAGCGGCACCTTGCCGTCCAGCTCGCGGCGGATCAGCCGTACCGCGTCCATCACGTAGCCCAGCTCGGTCTCCATGTCCGGAACCGCCAGCCGGGCGATGGCCGCGGCATCGCGCACCGGGTGGTGGAACTTCGGACCTTCGCCATCGGCGAAATACAGGCCCAGCCCCATCGCGTCGGGCACGGTGAGGATGTCGGAGAACAGGATGGCCGCGTCCAGGTCGAAACGTTCCAGCGGCTGCAGCGTCACCTCGCAGGCGACCTCCGGGTGCTTGGCCATGCCCAGGAAGCTGCCGGCGCGGGCGCGGGTGGCGCGGTACTCCGGCAGGTAGCGGCCGGCCTGGCGCATCAGCCAGACGGGCGTGCAGTCCACCGGCTCGCGGCGCAGGGCGCGCAGGAAGCGATCGTTGCGGAGGGGGCTGGTCACGGAAAACTCCTTGGAACGTGGCCGTTGGGCCGGGGCGGCGCGCCGGGCGCCGGGGCCGGTCAGGGGTGCGGCTCGCCGCTGGCGAACACCACCTGGAAACCGCGCTTGATGTGCGCATCGCGCGCCTTCTCGAAGGCATGACGGGCTTCGTCCTGCTGCAGGTACAGCTCGCGGCGCAGCTGCGCGCGCCCGCCGGTCTGGCCGGTCTCGCGCAGCAGTTCCCAGCCGCCGAGCAGGTCCGGCAACAGGGAAAGCTGTACATAGCGGGGGGATTCGTTGCCGCTGGGCGGCTGCTGCAGGTAGACGCGCATGGCGGCGATTGTAGCCGGAACCCCGGGCTCTTTATGCCGAACGCACGTTGCTGCCCGTGTGCCCGGTGCGCCCGGAGTGATCAGGGACAGCCCGGTGGGGATGGGTGTATTTCCAGCTCGGGTCTGCCCGTGGAGGGCAGTTGCAGGATAACCGGCCGCAAAGGCTCGGCCTGTCCGGGGAAGGGGAATTCCAGCGCGAACTTCCACGTCCTTGGGGCATCCTGCCCGCCGTTGGCCTGGCTTTCCGGAAACAATGACATGTAGGCGATGGAATTCAGGTCCGCTTGTGCAAACAATTCCACCGGATCGGTGGAGCGGGCAAATTTGTCGGTTCCATGGTGTCTGATCTGCAGGGCCGGGCGTTGGCCGGTGCGGATCGACAACTGCTGGGTGCGGAGCCATTCCAACACTGCCGCGGGTTCACCTGGGCCGTAGTGCAGCGGGAAGCGGATTCCTTCCACGCCTTCCGGCCAGTCCTCGCATTGGCTGCCCACGCGCAACGTGACTTGCAGGCCGGCAGTTTTTGCCAATGCGGGCGACATGTCGGAAAGCGGCACTACCGGCAGATCAGCCCGGTCCAGCGATACCCAGCGACGTGCGCGCATGCATATCCCTTCAGTCAGCCGTACCGGCTTCAAATGCAGCGTGGCGCCGTAGATGGTGCATCCGTAGAAAGAGATATCGCAGGCGACGCGCATGGATTCCACGTCCTGCGCGCCAAATCCGTAGTGACGAAGCGTTGGAGTGATCTCGACCACCTGGCTTTGCTGGCCCTGGGGCATGCGTGACAAAGCTGCGGCACGTTGCGCCTGGGTCAGGACCGGGATAGGCAGGGGCCGCGTTGGAGGTGGCGGGAGCCTCCTGTCGGCTTCCGCCATGAGTCGGGCCATTTCCCCGGAGACGATGGAACACGCATCGGCGTTGGGCAGGGACAGCATGCCTAGCATCAGGCAGAGGCCCGCATGCCTCATGTCGCTGCCAGCACCGCCAGCACCGCCGCTTCGTCCACATCCGGCACCACTTCGGCCTTGCCGATGCCGCGCCACAGCACCAGGCGCAGGCGCCCGGCGATGTTCTTCTTGTCCAGGCGCATGTGCGCGAGCAGGGCCTCGGGGTCCAGTCCGGCCGGGATCGCCACCGGCAGGCCGTAGGCCAGAAGCAGGTCGCGCAGGGTATCGGTATCGGCGGCATCGCTCATGCCCAGCGCCGCCGACAGCCGCGCCGCCAGCACCATGCCCACCGCCACCGCCTCGCCGTGGTTGAGGTTGTCGTTGCCCGGCGCGCCATAGCCCTGGGCGGTCTCGATGGCATGGCCGAAAGTGTGGCCGAGGTTGAGCAGGGCGCGTTCGCCCTTTTCCAGCGGGTCGCGCGCGACGATCTCGGCCTTGTGCTCGCAGCTGCGGGCGATGGCCTGCGCCAGCGCGGCGTCGTCGCCGGCCAGCAACGCGCCGCGTTCGGCCTGCAGCCACTGGAAGAACAGCGGGTCGCGGATGCAGCCGTACTTGATCACCTCGGCCAGGCCGGCGCGCAGTTCGCGCGCGGGCAGGGTGCGCAGCGCGCCGGTGTCGGCGACCACCGCGCGCGGCGGATGGAACGCGCCGACCAGGTTCTTGCCCTGGGCGATGTCCACCGCGGTCTTGCCGCCGACCGAGGAGTCCACCATCGACAGCAGGGTGGTGGGCAGCTGCACGCAGTCCACGCCGCGCATCCAGCAGGCCGCGGCGAAGCCGGCCAGGTCGCCGACCACGCCGCCGCCGAGCGCGAGCACGCAGGCGTCGCGGGTGGCGCCGAGTGCGGCCAGCGCGTCGATCACGCCGCCGAAATGGTGCAGGGTCTTGGAGGCCTCGCCGGCGGGAATCACGTGCTGGCCGATCTTCAGTTCCGGGCGCGCGGCCAGCAGGGCGGCGCGCACGCCGTCCAGGTACAGCGGCGCCACCGTGTCGTCGCTGACCAGCAGCGCGTGGCGGCCGCGGAGGGCGCCGGCCAGCAGGCCGCCGTCGCCAAGCAGGCCGGGACCGATATGGATCAGGTAGGGCGAGCCGCCGCCGACGGCGACGGTGCGGGGAGCGGTGCTCATGCGGGAAAGTCCGGGTTCTGCCATTGCGCGGCCAGGCGCACCACCAGCTGCGCGGTGGCCTCGGCGGGGGAATAAGGATCGGTGTCGACGATCAGGTCGGCGACCTCGCGGTACAGCGGGTCGCGCAGCGCCGCCATGTCGTGCAGGGCCTGTTCGCGGTCCTCGCGCTGCAGCAGCGGTCGGCTCTTGTCGCGCTGCAAGCGCTGCAGCTGCGCGTCCACGCCCACGCGCAGCCACACCACGAAGCCGCGCTGCCGGATCCGGTGGCGGTTGTCGGCATCCAGCACCGCGCCGCCGCCGGTGGACACCAGCTGTCCGCCGCCCTCCAGCAGCCTGGCCAGCACGCGTTTCTCGTGTGCGCGGAAGCCAGCCTCGCCGACGTTCTCGAAGATGGCCGGTATCGCCGAGCCGACGTCGTCGACGATGGCCTGGTCGGCATCGACGAACTCCAGCCCGAAACGTTCGGCCAGGCGGCGGCCGATGCAGGTTTTGCCGGCGCCCATGGGGCCGACCAGGATGACGTTGGGGGCGGGATTCATTGCGGGCCGATGCTAGCACCTCGTGTCGGTGCGTTAACACGGTAGCAGCCAAGCTCGGCCCGGCCACGAGTGGTTCGTGGTGCAACCAACGGAGGCGGACATGGCAGTGGCGAAAATCATCGAAGTCAGCGCGTCGTCCAGCGCCAGCGTCGAGGACGCGGTGCGCAGCGGGCTGAAGAAGGTGGCCGAGACGGTCAAGGGCATCCAGGGCGCCTGGATCAACGAGACCAAGGTGGTCACCGATGGCGACGGCAACATCACCGAATGGCGGGTCAACCTGCGGGTGACGTTCCTGGTCCAGTAGCGCGGGGCAACGCCCCGCTGAAATCCTGCCGGTAAAGCCACAGCGGGGCGCTGCCCCGCTCTACGACACCCGGCGCTGCGCATCCAGCACGACGATGCGGTCGGCGATGTCCGGCAGGCAGCGCAGCGCCTGCCGGCTGACCCGCTCGTAGAACTGCACGAAACGCTCGACCTGCGCGCGGTTCATGCCGGTGCGCCCCGGCGCGGCCTGCTGCAGCCCCTGTTCCTGCTGCCAGCGCCAGTGCGGCACCACCGAGAAACCCGGTGGCTGCAGGAACCACAGCCGGTCGAAATGCCGCCACAGCGCGGGATAGTGGTCGGCCAGCGCCTGGTTGCACCAGCGCCTCCAGGTGCCTTCCGGGTCGGCGTCGCGCTCCAGCGCGTTCAGGGGTTCGCGCAGGGCGTCGTCGGTTTCGGCCGGCGTACCGAGGAACCAGCCCTCGAACACCAGCAGGTCCAGGCTGTCGATCCGCTCCCATTGCGCTTCGGGCACGCGTTCGTCGGCGAGCTTGTCGAAGCGCGGCAGCGCGAACGCCTGTCCGGAACACGCGGCGTCCAGCGTGGCCAACGCCAGCGGCAGGTCGTGCGTGCCCGGCGGGCCGCGCGTGGCCAGCAGCGGGTGGATGCGGTCGGCCAGGCGCTGGCGCTGCGCGCGGGTCAGGTAGACGTCGTCGATCGACAGCGCCGCCGCGCGCAGGCCGCGGGTGCGCGCCAGTTCCACCACCTGCGCGGCGAGCGTGGACTTGCCGCTGCCCTGCAGGCCGCTGATCGCAAGGACCGGCACGGGCTGGCCGGTGGCGAGCGCTTCGTCCAGTGCCTGCGCGGCGAGCGCCGGCGGGAAGCGGCGTGCGGAGAAGCGGTGCGGAACGGACGACATGGCGCCACAATAGCCCAAACCCGTGCTGTCCGAAGTGGAGCCATGACCGATCTGTACGCAGAAGCGCTTTCGACCTTCGCCGAGTTGTTCGAGGAGGCCAAGGCCAGCAATGAAATCGAGCCCAGTGCGATGACCGTGGCCACCGCCGATGTCGATGGCCGGCCCTCGGCGCGTACCGTGCTGCTCAAGTCCTTCGATGAGCGCGGCTTCGTGTTCTACACCCACCTGGACAGCCGCAAGGGCCGCGAACTGCATGCCAACCGCCAGGCGGCGCTGCTGCTGCTGTGGCGCAGCCTGCGCGGGGCCGGTATCCAGGTGCGGATCGACGGCGACGCGCAACTGGTGTCCGCGGCCGAGGCCGATGCCTATTTCGCTTCGCGTCCGCGCATGAGCCAGATCGGCGCCTGGGCCTCGGTGCAGTCGCAGACGCTGGGCTCGCGCGAGGAATTCGAGGAGCGCCTGCGCAATTTCGAGGCGCGCTTCGAAGGCCGCGACGTGCCGCGCCCGGACGGCTGGAGCGGCATCCGCGTGGTGCCGCAGCGCATCGAGTTCTGGTACGGCGCGACCTTCCGCCTGCACGAACGCTGGTGCTACGAGGCCGACGCCGCCGGCGCCTGGAGCAAGCGGCTGCTGTATCCGTGAGCACGCTGCGCCTGCATCCGGTCTACCGCATCACCGTGTTCGTGCCGCCGGCGCGGCTGGAGGCGCTCAAGCGCGGCATCCTCGCGGTGGACGACCTGGCGGCCGGCGGCTACGCGCATGGCATGTGGGAATCGGCCCCGGGGCGTGAGCAGTTCCGCGCGCTGCCCGGCACCGCCAGCGCCGTCGGGCAGGCCCGCGAACTGGTGAGCGAGCCCACGGTGCGGCTGGAGTTCTGCATCCCGCGCGAGGTGCCGGGCGCCCGCGAGCGGCTGCAGCGCCTGCTCGATGACGGCATCGCCGCGCATCATCCGTGGAACAGTCCGGCGGTGTTCGTCGATGCGGTGGAGTTCGCCGCACCATGAGCGGGCCGCGCCGCATCGTCTGCCTCACCGAGGAGCCGACCGAGACCCTGTACGCGCTGGGCGAGCAGGACCGCGTCGTCGGCATCAGCGGCTTCACCGTGCGCCCGCCGCAGGCGCGTCGCGACAAGCCCAAGGTCAGCGCCTTCACCAGCGCCAAGGTGGAGGAGATCCTCAAGCTCAAGCCCGACCTGGCGATCGGCTTTTCCGACATCCAGGCCGACATCGCCGCCGAGCTGATCCGCCGCGGCGTGGAGGTGTGGATCGCCAACCATCGCAGCGTCGCCGGCATCCTCGATTACATCCGCCGGCTCGGCGCGCTGGTCGGCGTGGCCGCGCGCGCCGATGCCTATGCCGACGAGTTGCAGCGCGGACTGGACGCCATCGCCGCGCAGGCCGCGCGCCTGCCGCGGCGGCCGCGCGTGTACGTGGAAGAGTGGGACGAGCCGATCATCACCGGCATCCAGTGGGGCGCCGAGCTGGTGGAGATCGCCGGCGGCATCGACGTGTTCCCCGAACTGTCGCGCGAACCGCTGGCCAAGGCGCGCATCCTCGCCGATGGCGACCCGGTGATCGCGCGCGCCCCGGACATCATCATCGGCTCGTGGTGCGGCAAGAAATTCCGTCCCGAACGCGTGGCCGCACGACCGGGCTGGGAGGCGATACCGGCGGTGCGCGACGGCGAACTGCACGAAATCAAGTCGCCGCTGATCCTGCAGCCGGGGCCGGCGGCCCTGACCGATGGCGTGCAGGCGATCGCGGCCATCGTCCAGCGCTGGGCGCAGCGTCACCCGTAGATGCGGGGCGTGCCCCGCACGGGCCTTGCCGGTGGATCATCCGGCGGCAAAGCCCCGGTCGCGGCCCGGCATCCTGCCGCCATCAGGCAGCAGGTCCGGCTTCACGGTTTCAGGCCGCTGGTTTCATCGCTCAGCCTTTTCTCCAGGTTGGCGCGTCCGCTTTGGGCATAACGCCTGCACGCTCCGGCGTCGACCAGCGGTTTGCCGGGCGTGCCCTGCAGGCGCGCGAACAGGTCGCTGGCCAGTGGGTGCGGGGTGAGGTGGATGTCGCAGGGCAGGGCGGCGATGGTGTCCAGGCCGCGGCGGAAGGCGGCCACCATCGCAGGATGCTCGCTGTAACGGTACTGCCTGTCCGAGAGGGCGCTCACGCTGTCGGTGTAGGCCATGTCCAGGCAGCGCGTGCCTTCGCAGGAACGCCAGGTCCAGCTGGTGCCGCCGGCGGTGTGGCCGGGCGTCGCGTGCGCGGTGAGGGCCAGGGGGCCGACCCGCACGGTGTCGCCATCGTCGATGGTTTGTACGACCGGCACGGCGGGAAAGCCTTCCTTGAATTCCAGCTGTTGCGGATCGCTGCGGTCGCTAATGCCGGTATGCAGTGTGGCGACGGCCGGTGCGCGCGCCAGCAGCGGTGCGCCGGTCGCGCCCTGCAGATAGGCCAGGCCCGCTGCATGGTCGTAATGTTCGTGCGAGTTGAGCAGATATTTCACATCGCGGGGATCGAAGCCCAGGGCCCGGATGTTGGCTTCGATCAACGGGCCGGCGGGCGCGGTGGCGCCGTCGATGAGGACGTGGCCCGCGTCGGAGGTGACCAGCAGCGCGGTCAGGCCGCAGGTGCCCACGTACCACGTGTTGCCGAAGATGCGGCGCGGGGGCGCGCGCTCGTTCCAGCCTTCCATGGCGCTGTCGCTGGCGGCGCAGGCGGGGATGTCCCGGTCTGCGGTCGCAGCCGGCGTGGCGGCGGTCGGAGAGGCCGCCGCGGTCACGGGCGCGCCGCGTGGCGCGGGCTGGCAGGCGGCGAGCAGGGCGAGGCCGAGGATGGAGCCCGCAAGGCGGCAGGGCGGGAAGGGGTGTCGGCGCATCGCTGTCATCTGCCTGTCGGCTACGGATGCCGCAGCATAGGCAGGCCGGCGCATCGCAACCAACGCGAATAAGCTGCGGCAGGCATGAGCGGGATGCATGCCTGGCCGCCGGCTCATCCTCCCGGCGCCAGCCCCGTGTAGCGCGCGCGGGGGCGGATCAGCGTGCCCAGCGCCTGTTGCTCCAGCGCATGTGCCAGCCAGCCGGTCAGGCGCGCGGCGGCGAACATCACCAGCGCATGCGTGCCGGGCAGGTCGTGCACGTAGCAGATCGCCGCGAGCAGGCCGTCGATGTTCGGATGCTGGCCGCTGTGTTCGGCGGTGGCGGCCAGCACCGCCTCGACGTGGCGCATGCGCGGCTGGTCGCCGCACAGCCCGCGCAGCTGGCGCAGCATTTCGGTGCCGCGCGGGTCGCCGTCGGGGTAGAGCAGGTGGTTGAAGCCGGGCAGCTCGTCGCCGCGGCGCCAGCGTTCGGCGATGAAGGCGGCCGGTGCGCCGCTGGCCTCCGCGTCGAGCAGCAGGGCATGCGCGCGTGCGGTGGCGCCGCCGTGGCGCGGGCCGGACAGCGCGGCCAGGCCCGCGCTGACGGTGGCGTGCAGGTGCGCGCCGGTGGAGGCGACCACGCGCGCGGCGAACGCGGATACGTTCAATTCGTGGTCGGCGCACAGCACCAGCGCCGAGCGCACCAGCCCGGCGAAGCCGGCATCGCCGGGCCGCCACGCGTCGGCGAGCAGGCGATGCACCGGCCGCGCGTCGGGCTGGACGCCGACCAGCAGCGCGGCGTTCTGCCGCAGCAGCGTCGCCGCCACTTCGCGCCGCACCGGCGCGGCGGCATTGAGCGACTGCCGCTGTTCCAGCGCCAGCAGCGGGATGCAGGCCATGGTGCGTTCCAGCGGTGGCAGCGCGGTATCCAGCGCCAGCGCCGCCACGCGTTCCGGCCAGGCCGGGGGCGGCGGCACGGCGAACGGGTCCTGTTCCTCGCATTCCCACAGCAGCCGCGCGATGTCCTCCAGCGTGGCGCCGGCGCGCGCCGCCGCCACCGCCGAGCGGCCGCGGTAATACGGCGCGTCCGGGCGGATCAGCGAGATCCGCGTCTCCAGCACCGGCAGGCCGCGGTCCAAGCTCTGCGCCGCGCCGCGTTCGGCGCCGCGGCCGGCGCGCTTGCGCTGCGCCAGCCGTTCCACCTCGGCGCGCAGGTAGACGCGGCTGCGCGGGTCCGGACCGGGCCGCGAACTGAGCTGGCCGCGGCTGACATAGGCATAGAGCGTGGCCGGGCTGATGCCGAGCAGGGCGCAGGCGTCGCTGGCGGGGATCAGTTCCGGTTCGGTGGGTTCGGCCATGGTGTTCAATATGTTGATTTATTGAATCAAGATTGATCAATGCTCTGGATGGTGCCAGATTGTGCGCCATCGCGGAACGGCCCTTTCGCCGCCGCCAGACCAGGAGTCCCGCCATGTCCCTTTCCTCCGCCGGCGCCGCCTTCCGCGCCGCCCTGGCCGCCGAGAAGCCCTTGCAGGTGATCGGCGCGATCAACGCCAACCACGCGCTGCTCGCCAAACGCGCCGGCTACAAGGCCATCTACCTGTCCGGCGGCGGCGTCGCGGCCGGCTCGCTGGGCCTGCCGGACCTGGGCATCAACACCCTGGAAGACGTGCTGATCGACGTGCGCCGCATCACCGACGTGTGCGACCTGCCGCTGATGGTGGACATCGACACCGGCTTCGGCCCGAGCGCGTTCAACATCGCGCGCACGGTGAAATCGCTGATCAAGGCCGGCGCCGCCGCCTGCCACATCGAGGACCAGGTCGGCGCCAAGCGCTGCGGCCATCGCCCGGGCAAGGAGATCGTGTCGCAGGGTGAGATGGTCGACCGGGTGAAGGCCGCCGCCGACGCCAAGACCGATCCGGACTTCTTCCTGATCGCCCGTACCGACGCGATCCAGATGGAAGGCGTGGACGCGGCCATCGAGCGCGCCATCGCCTGCGTCGAGGCCGGCGCCGACGGCATCTTCGCCGAGGCCGCCTACGACCTGCCGACCTACAAGCGCTTCGCCGACGCGGTGAAGGTGCCTGTGCTGGCCAACATCACCGAGTTCGGCGCCACGCCGCTGTTCAGCCGCGACGAACTGGCCTCGGCCGGCGTCGCCATCCAGCTGTTCCCGCTGTCGGCGTTCCGCGCCGCCAACAAGGCCGCCGAGAACGTGTACGAGGCGATCCGCCGCGACGGCCACCAGCGCAACGTGGTGGACGCCATGCAGACCCGCGAGGAGCTGTACGATCGCATCGGCTACCACGCCTTCGAGGCGCAGCTGGACAAGGTGTTCGCGCAGAAGGGCGCATGATGGCCGTCCCTGCGGCCACCTGATTCCCGCCATGGCGACGACCTCCTCCCACAGCACCCGTGTCGATCGCCGCGATGCCGCGCGGCGCCTGCTGCAACGCGAGCTGGAGCAGTTGACGCCGGAAGAACGGGTGGTGGTCGAACGCTTCATCTCCGGCGGGCGGGTCTCGCGCAACGTGCGACGCGAGCTGCACGAGTCCCGCACCCTCGGAGAGCGGGTCGCCGACCGCGTCGCCGCGGTTGGCGGCAGCTGGACCTTCATCATGTGCTTCGGCGTGGTGCTGGTGGTGTGGATGATCGTCAACAGCTTCCTGCTGGCCAGGGCGTTCGATCCCTACCCCTACATCCTGCTCAACCTGGTGCTGTCGTGCCTGGCCGCGGTGCAGGCGCCGATCATCATGATGAGCCAGAACCGGCAGGCGGCGGTGGACCGCATGCATGCCGAGAACGACTACCAGGTCAACGTGAAATCGGAACTGGAAGTACTGCAGATCCACGAGAAGCTGGACGTGCTGCGCTCCCACGAATGGGCGCTGCTGGTCGAACAGCAGAACCGCCAGATAGAAATGCTGCAGCGATTGCTGGAATGCGCCACCGCGGCGCCCGGCGACGGCAGGCAGAAACAACCCTAATCCTTCCCTCGGAGGCAGAAGACCATGTCAGAACAGACCACCGCCACGCCCGGCTTCAAGCCCAAGAAGTCCGTCGCCCTGTCCGGCACCGCCGCCGGCAACACCGCGCTGTGCACCGTCGGCCGCAGCGGCAACGACCTGCATTACCGCGGCTACGACATCCTGGACCTGGCCAATACCAGCGAGTTCGAGGAAATCGCCCACCTGCTGGTGCACGGCAAGCTGCCCAACAAGGCCGAACTGCGCGCCTACAAGGCCAAGCTGAAGTCGCTGCGCGGCATCCCGGCCGCGGTCAAGGCCGCGCTGGAGGAGCTGCCGCCGTCGGCGCACCCGATGGACGTGATGCGCACCGGCGTCTCGGTGCTGGGCTGCGTGTCGCCGGAGAAGGACGACCACAACCACCCGGGCGCGCGCGACATCGCCGACAAGCTGATGGCCTGCCTCGGCTCGATGCTGCTGTACTGGTACCACTGGAGCCACAACGGCCGTGTCATCGACGTGGAGACCGACGACGACTCCATCGGTGGCCACTTCCTGCACCTGCTGCACGGCGAGCAGCCGCGCGAGTCGTGGGTCAAGGCGATGCACACCTCGCTGATCCTGTACGCCGAGCACGAATTCAACGCCTCCACCTTCGCCTGCCGCGTCATCGCCGGCACCGGCAGCGACATGCACAGCGCCATCACCGGCGGCATCGGCGCGCTGCGTGGGCCCAAGCACGGCGGCGCCAACGAAGTCGCCTTCGAAGTGCAGAAGCGCTACGAGACGCCGGACGAGGCCGAGGCCGACATCAAGGCGCGCGTGGAACGCAAGGAAGTGGTCATCGGCTTCGGCCACCCGGTCTACACCGTGTCCGATCCGCGCAACAAGGTGATCAAGGAAGTGGCGCGCGAGCTGTCGGCCGAGCAGCAGAACATGAAGATGTACGACATCGCCGAACGCCTGGAATCGGTGATGTGGGACATCAAGAAGATGTTCCCGAACCTGGACTGGTTCAGCGCCGTCAGCTACCACATGATGGGCGTGCCGACCGCCATGTTCACGCCGCTATTCGTGATCGCCCGCACTGCCGGCTGGAGCGCGCACATCATCGAGCAGCGCATCGACGGCAAGATCATCCGCCCGAGCGCCAACTACACCGGCCCGGAAGACCAGGCCTTCGTGCCGCTCGACAAGCGCGCCTGATGCGCCGGCGCCTTCTCCCTGCGGGGAGAGGGCGCCTTCACGGGGAGCCGGCCCCTGCCGCTCCCCGCCGGGAAGCCGGCGATCACCGCGAAGCACGGGCGTGTCGATGCCGCCCCTCCCGCAAGCCCAGAGACTCACAGGCCAGCCATGAACACCGATTACCGCAAGCATCTTCCCGGCACCGCGCTGGACTATTTCGACGCCCACGAAGCGGTCGACGCAATCGCTCCCGGCGCCTGGGCCACCCTGCCGTACACCTCGCGCGTGCTGGCCGAGAACCTGGTGCGCCGCTGCGATCCGGCCACGCTCGCCGATTCGCTCAGGCAGCTGATCGAGCGCAGGCGTGACCTCGATTTCCCCTGGTTCCCGGCACGCGTGGTCTGCCACGACATCCTCGGCCAGACCGCGCTGGTCGACCTGGCAGGCCTGCGCGATGCCATCGCCGAGAAGGGCGGCGACCCGGCCAAGGTCAATCCGGTGGTGCCGGTGCAGCTGATCGTCGACCACTCGCTGGCGGTGGAGTGCGGTGGTTTCGACCCGCAGGCGTTCGAGAAGAACCGCGCCATCGAGGATCGCCGCAACGAGGACCGCTTCCACTTCATCGACTGGACCAAGCTGGCCTTCGAGAACGTGGACGTGATCCCGCCGGGCAACGGCATCATGCACCAGATCAACCTGGAGAAGATGTCGCCGGTGATCTACCAGCAGGACGGCGTCGCCTTCCCGGATACCTGTGTCGGCACCGACAGCCACACCCCGCACGTGGACGCGCTGGGCGTCATCGCCATCGGCGTGGGCGGACTGGAAGCGGAGAACGTGATGCTCGGCCGCGCGTCGTGGATGCGCCTGCCCGACATCGTCGGCGTCAAGTTGACCGGCAGGCCGCAGCCCAACATCACCGCCACCGACGTGGTGCTGGCGCTGACCGAATTCCTGCGCAAAGAGCGCGTGGTTGGCGCCTGGCTGGAATTCTTCGGCGAGGGCGCCGCGGCGCTGACCATCGGCGACCGCGCCACCATCTCCAACATGTGCCCGGAATACGGCGCGACCGCGGCGATGTTCTATATCGATCAGCAGACCCTGGACTACCTGCGCCTGACCGGTCGCGAGGAAGCACAGGTGGCGCTGGTGGAGAACTACGCGAAGACCGCCGGCCTGTGGGCCGACGCGCTGGCCACCGCACAGTACGAGCGCGTGCTTGAGTTCGACCTGTCCACGGTCGTGCGCAACATGGCCGGCCCGAGCAACCCGCACCGCCGCCTGCCGGTGTCGGACCTGGCCGAGCGCGGCATCGCCGACGAAGCCAAGCTGGAGAGCGGCAAGGGTGAGGAAGCGCAGGGCCTGATGCCCGATGGCGCGGTGATCATCGCCGCCATCACCAGCTGCACCAACACCTCCAACCCGCGCAACGTGATCGCCGCCGGCCTGCTGGCGCGCAACGCCAACGCGCGCGGCCTGGTGCGCAAGCCGTGGGTGAAGTCCTCGCTGGCGCCCGGTTCCAAGGCGGTGCAGCTGTACCTGGAGGAAGCCGGCCTGCTGCCGGAGCTGGAGAAGCTTGGGTTCGGCATCGTCGCCTTCGCCTGCACCACCTGCAATGGCATGAGCGGCGCGCTCGACCCGGCGATCCAGCAGGAGATCATCGACCGCGACCTGTACGCCACCGCCGTGCTGTCGGGCAACCGCAACTTCGACGGCCGCATCCACCCGTATGCCAAGCAGGCGTTCCTGGCCTCGCCGCCGCTGGTCATCGCCTACGCCATCGCCGGCACGGTGCGCTTCGACATCGAGAAGGACGTGCTGGGCATCGATGCCGACGGCAACGAAGTGCGCCTGAAGGACATCTGGCCGTCCGATGCCGAGATCGATGCGGTGGTGAAAGCCTCGGTCAAGCCGGAGCAGTTCCGCCGCGTCTACAACCCGATGTTCAACGTGCGCGTCGAGCATGGCGGCAAGGTCAGCCCGCTGTACGACTGGCGGCCGCAGAGCACCTACATCCGCCGCCCGCCGTACTGGGAGGGCGCGCTGGCCGGCGAACGCACCATGCGCGGCATGCGCGCGCTGGCGGTGTTGCCGGACAACATCACCACCGACCACCTGTCGCCGTCCAACGCCATCCTGCGCTCCAGCGCCGCCGGCGAATACCTGGCGAAGATGGGCCTGCCGGAAGAAGACTTCAATTCCTACGCCACCCACCGCGGCGACCACCTCACCGCGCAGCGCGCCACCTTCGCCAACCCGAAGCTGTTCAACGAGATGGTGCGCAACGACGACGGCAGCGTGAGGCAGGGCTCGCTGGCGCGCGTGGAGCCGGAAGGCAAGGTCATGCGCATGTGGGAAGCGATCGAGACCTACATGGAGCGCAAGCAGCCGCTGATCATCATCGCCGGCGCCGACTACGGCCAGGGCAGCTCGCGCGACTGGGCGGCCAAGGGCGTGCGCCTGGCGGGCGTGGAAGCCATCGTCGCCGAGGGCTTCGAGCGCATCCACCGTACCAACCTGATCGGCATGGGCGTGCTGCCGCTGGAGTTCAAGCCGGGCACCGACCGCCACACGCTGGGCATCGACGGCACCGAGACCTTCGACGTGGTCGGGCAGCGCACCCCGCGTGCCGACCTGACCCTGCGCATCCACCGCCGCGACGGCGGCACCGTCGAGGTGCCGGTGACCTGCCGCCTGGATTCGGACGAGGAAGTGGCCATCTACGAAGCCGGCGGCGTGCTGCAGCGCTTCGCGCAGGATTTCCTTGACGCTTCACAGACCGCCTGATGTTTTCGACGGCCCGGCAACGGGCCGTCTTCCATTGCAAGGAATCGTTTCGATGTCCCACCTCCCGCAGAGCCATGCTCCCCAGCAGCGCATTCCCGCCACCTACATGCGTGGCGGCACCAGCAAGGGCGTGTTCTTCCGCCTCGACGATCTGCCCGAAGTCGCGCGCGTCCCCGGCCCGGCGCGCGACGCGCTGCTGATGCGCGTGATCGGCTCGCCCGACCCCTACGGTAAGCAGACCGACGGCATGGGCGGGGCGACGTCGAGCACCAGCAAGTGCGTGATCATCGCCCCGGCCTCGGTGCCGGACCACGATGTCGATTACCTGTACGGCCAGGTCTCCATCGACAGCGCCTTCGTCGACTGGTCGGGCAACTGCGGCAACCTCAGCACCGCAGTGGGGCCGTTCGCCATCGCCAACGGCTTCGTCCCGGCCGCGCGCATCCCGCGCGACGGTACGGTGGCGGTGCGGGTGTGGCAGGCCAACATCGGCAAGACCATCATCGTGCACGTACCGGTCCGCGATGGCCAGGTGCAGGAAACCGGCGATTTCGAACTGGACGGGGTGACCTTCCCGGCGGCCGAGATCGTGCTGGAGTTCATCGATCCTTCCGACGACGAAGGCGAGGGCGGTGAGGGGCTCCAGCCCGGCATGTTCCCCACCGGCAACCTGGTCGACGATCTGGAGGTGCCCGGCGTCGGCACGCTCAAGGCGACGATGATCACCGCCGGCATCCCCACCGTGTTCGTCGACGCCGCCGCCATCGGCTACGACGGCACCGAACTGCAGCCGGCGATCAACGACGACAAGGCGGCGCTGGCCAGGCTCGAGGCCATCCGCGTGGCCGGTGCGCTGCGCATGGGCCTGATCAAGGCGCCGGAGGAAGCGGCCACGCGCCAGCACACGCCCAAGGTCGCCTTCGTGGCGCCGGCGAAGGACTACGCCGCCTCCAGCGGCAAGCACATCGCCGCCGCCGACATCGACCTCAACGTGCGCGCCATGTCCATGGGCAAGCTGCACCACGCGATGATGGGCACCGCCTCGGTTGCCATCGCCACCGCCGCGGCCGTGCCTGGCACCCTGGTGAACCTGGCCGCCGGCGGCGGGCAGCGCGACGCGGTGCGCTTCGGTCATCCTTCCGGCACCCTGCGGGTGGGCGCGGCGGTGGCCCGGGTCGACGGCCAGTGGACTGTCACCAAGGCGGTGATGAGCCGGAGCGCACGGGTACTCATGGAAGGATGGGTGCGGGTGCCTTGACGCCGCAAGCCAGTGAAGAGGGGCGGGGCAGGGCTGACGGCAAGGGCTGAGGCTGCCCCCGGTAGCGCGGGGCGGTGCCCGCCGTCGGTGGCCATGTCTCCATAGCGCCGGACAGGGGCACGGGGATTTGCCCGGGGATGCGCCAGCGGGGCGTTGCCTCGTGCTACAGGGGCGCTGGCCCGGCACCGCCTTGCGCGGTTTGCCGTGTCGGAAGCCGGTCACGGGAGTGTGGGCTTTCGCCCCCTATACTCACCGCGTCCGCAGGAGAACACCATGAACTGGAAGCAGGCGCACTGGGTCGTTGTCATGTTGTTGGTGCTGGCGCTGCTCGCCGGCTGCAAGCGCAACGAGACCGGGCAGCTGCCCGGCGCCAGCGGCGAGGCGATCCAGGCCAAGCGTGACGAGGTCAAGGGCTTCGCGCTGGTGCGCGTGTGGCCCGACCAGAAGGGCGGCGACGGCCTGTCGCTGGCGGTGGAGTTCTCCCAGCCGCTGGTCGGTACCCAGGATTTCGACAAGCTGCTGCGCTTCGAGGAAAAGGTCGGCACCGAGGACAGCAGCTGGTCGCTGTCCGACGACGGCAAGACCCTGCGCTATCCCTACGTCGAGGCGGCCAAGGACTACACCCTGATCGTCTCGGCCGACCTGCTCGCCGCCGATGGCAGCCGCCTGGGCAAGGAAGTGCGCCAGCAGGTGTTCACCGGCGAACTGAAGCCGGCCGCCGGCTTCGCCTCGCAGGGCAGCGTGCTGCCGGCGCGCGAGAGCCGCGGCCTGCCGGTGGTGTCGGTCAACGTGCCGGAAGTGGACGTCGAATTCCTGCGCGTGGGCGAGAAGAACCTGCCCACCTTCTTCAGCCAGTACCAGCGCGGCGGCCGCCGCGGCAGCTGGGAGCTGGACAGCGACTACGGCGAGCACACGCCGATCTCGCAGCTGGCCGACCCGGTCTACATCAACCGCTTCGTGCTCGGCGGCAAGCCCAACGAGCGGGTGCTGACCTACCTGCCGATCCAGGACGTCAAGGAGCTGCAGCAACCCGGCCTGTATTTCGCGGTGATGAAGCGTGCCGGCAGCTTCGAGGGCGAATACGACACCGCCTTCTTCACCGTCAGCGACATCGGCCTGCACACCCGCGCCTACAAGGAGCAGCTGTTCGTGCACACCGCCTCGCTGGCCTCCGGCGCGCCGGCGAGGAAAGTGGAACTGCGCGTGCTCGACGGCAAGGGCGAAACGGTGCTCAAGGGGCAGACCGACGCCAACGGCAATGCCCTGCTCAACTACACGCTCGACGCCTCGCACGTGCTGGTGGCCTCCAGCGGCGGCGATACCACGATGCTGCCGTTCAACCAGCCGGCGCTGGACCTGAGCGAGTTCGCCGTGGCCGGGCGACAGAACGCGAACTTCGACGTTTTCGCCTGGTCCGGCCGCGACCTGTACCGCCCCGGCGAGACCGTGCGCGTGTCGGCGCTGCTGCGCGACAACGACGGCAAGCCGCTGCCCGGCCCCGAGAAAGGCGGACAGCCGGTGTTCCTGCGGCTCAAGCAGCCCGATGGCAAGATCTTCCGCGAGACCCGGTTGCAGGCCGGCGCGCAGGGCTATTTCTCGTTCGAACAGGCGATCCCCGTCGAGGCGCCGACCGGCCGCTGGCAGGTCGAGTTCCGCACCGATCCGGCCAGCAAGGAAGCGGTGCAGGGCATGACCCTGCGCATCGAGGAATTCCTGCCCGAGCGCATGAAGCTGGACCTGGACAGCGCCCAGAAGACGCTCAAGCCCGGCGAACCGCTGAAGCTGCAGGCCGATGCGGCCTACCTGTACGGCGCGCCGGCCGACGGCAACCGCTTCACCGCCAGGCTGGCGGTGGCGGTGGAACAGCACCCGGTCGAATCGATGCCGGGCTGGTTCTTCGGCGACCCCACCGTGACCCTGCCGCGCGAAGCCAACGACGTGATCGACACCACCCTGCCCGGGGACGGCAAGCTGCGCGAGGATATCGCGCTGCCGGAAGAGGTCGGCAAGGGCACGACGGTGGCGGCGGTGGTGTCCGGCAGCGTCTACGAGACCGGTGGCCGCACGGTCACCCGCACGCTCAAGCGCGTGCTGTGGCCGGCACCGGCGCTGGTCGCGGTGCGCCCGCTGTTCAGCGACGCCGACGGCGCCGATGCCAACGCCAACGCCCGCTTCGAACTGATGCGCGTGGATGCCGACGGCAAGCCGCAGCCGGCCAAGGGGCTGAAGGTCACCCTGGTGCGCGAACTGCGCGACTACCACTGGACCTTCACCGACAACCGCTGGGACTACGACTTCACCCGCCGGTTCGAGAACAAGGACACCCGCAGCGTCGATGCCGGCGCGACCTCGGCGAAGTTCGATTTCCCGGTGGAGTGGGGCGAGTACCGGGTGGACGTGTTCGACCCGGCTACCGGCCTGACCACGCGCTATCCGTTCCGCGCCGGCTGGAGCTGGAACGACGACAACCGCGGCCTGGACGCGCGTCCGGACAAGGTCAAGCTCGCGCTCGACAAGACCGGCTACAAGGCCGGCGACACGTTGAAGGTGACGCTGACCCCGCCGCATGCCGGCCGCGGCGTGCTGATGGTCGAAAGCGACCGCATGCTCTACGTGCAGGACATCGAGGCCAAACCGGGCAGCACCTTCGAGATACCGGTCACCCAGGACTGGGAGCGGCACGACGTCTACGTCACCGCGCTGGTGTTCCGCGGCGGCAGCGCGCCGAGCAAGATCACCCCGGCGCGCGCGGTGGGCGTGGCGCACGTGCCGATGGACCGCCGCGACCGCCGCGTCGCCGTGGGCCTGGTGGCGCCGAAGCAGATGCGTCCCGAGCAGCCGATGACCGTCACCGTCAGCGCGCCGGAACTGGCCGGCAAGCCGGCGCACGTCACCGTCTCGGCGGTGGACGTGGGCATCCTCAACATCACCCGCTTCCCGGTGCCCGACGCCAACGCGCACTTCTTCGCGCAGCGGCGGCTGGGCGTGGACGCCTACGACATCTACGGGCGGGTGATCGAGAGCTTCGAGGGCAACAGCGGCAAGCTCAGGTTCGGCGGCGACATGGCCCTGCAGGCGCTGCCGCAGGCGCGGCGCCCGACCGCGCGGGTGCAGACCGTGGACCTGTTCTCCGGCCCGGTCGCGCTCGATGCCAAGGGCAATGCGCGCATCGCCCTGCAGGTGCCGGACTTCAACGGCACGCTGCGGGTGTCGGCGCTGGTGTATTCGGATACGCGTTACGGCAACCGCGACGTGGAGACCCTGGTACGCGCGCCGATCCTGGCCGAGGCCAGCATGCCGCGGGTGATGGCGCCGGGCGACCGCAGCACGGTGACCCTGGACGTGCAGAACTTCACCGGCAAGCCCGGCGAGTTCGCGGTGCGCGTGGACGGCGAGGGCCCGCTGGGCATCGGCGAAGCAGCGCGCAAGGTGCAGCTGGCCGCCGATGCCAAGCAGACCCTGAGCTTCCCGCTCACCGCGCAGGAGGGCTACACCGTGGCCAAGGTGCGGGTGCGGGTGGACGGCAACGGCTTCAAGGTCGACCGCCGCTACGACCTGCCGGTGCGTGCGGCGTGGCCGCAGGTGCTGCGCTCGCAGACCCGCACGCTCGATCCGCTGGCACCCATCACCCTGGACAGCGGCTTTGCCGGCGGGCTGATGGCCGGTTCGGTCAACGCGCGCATGCTGGTCAGTGCGTTGCCGCCGATCCCGTTCGCCTCGGCGCTGCAGGGCGCGTTGAATTACCCCTACGGCTGCGCCGAACAGACCACCAGCAAGGGCTATGCCGCGCTGCTGCTGGACCAGGCGACCTCGGCCATGCTCGGCGCCGACGGCCTGGACGCCAAGGCGCGCCGCGAGCGCATGGAAGGCGCGTTCGGGCGGCTGGCCTCGATGCAGGTGGCCAACGGCAACTTCTCGATGTGGGGCAACGACGACTACGTCAACCCGGCGCTGACCCCGTACATCGCCGAGTTCCTGCTCGACGCCAAGGATGCCGGCTTCGCGGTGCCGGACAACGTGCTGCAGAAGGCGCTGAACCGGATCAGCGAGGACCTGCTCAGCGGCGGCAACCAGTTCTACGGGCAGGACCGCCGCGACGCGTTGAAGTTCGCCAACCAGGCCTATTCGGGCTACGTGCTGGCGCGCGTCAACCGCGCCCCGCTGGGCACGCTGCGCGCGCTGTACGACAACGAGCGCGGCAAGGCGGTGACCGGCCTGTCGCTGGTCCACCTGGGCGCGGCGCTGTCGCTGCAGGGCGACGGCAAGCGCGGCCAGGCCGCCATCGCCGCCGGCTTCGGCATGGCCGGCAAGGACCGCCCGGCCTATTTCGGCGATTACGGCAGCCCGCTGCGCGATGATGCGTTGATGATCGCGCTGCTGCACGAGCGCGGCCTGGCCAAGCCCGAGTACGACGCGCGTGCGGTCAGCCTGGGGCGCACGCTGGATGCGCGCCGCAACAGCGGCTGGCTGTGGCTGAGTACGCAGGAGCAGGTGGCGCTGGCGCGGCTGGGCAAGGCGCTGATGGCCGACCAGAAGAAGCTGGTATCCGGCGAACTGGCGGTGGGCGAGGCGCGCGAGGCCATCGACGCGCGCAAGCTGTTCGCGCGCGTGTTCGACGCCGCGCAGCTGGCGCAGGGCGTGCGCTTCTCGCCGCAGGGCCAGGCGCCGATGTTCGCCAGCCTGGAAGTGGCCGGCATCCCGCGGCAGGCGCCGGCGCCGGACAACAGCGTGATCGGCATCGAGCGCGACTGGTTCACCACCGATGGCAAACCGTGGAGCCCGCGGCCGCTGAAGGAAGGCGAGGCGCTGATCGTGCGGCTGAGCGTCACCGCCAACACCGCTATGCCCAACGCGCTGCTGACCGACCTGCTGCCGGCCGGCCTGGAGATCGAGAACTTCAACCTCGGCGACGCCAAGCAGTGGGCCGACGTGGTGGTGGACGGCATCCAGATCAACGACCGCTCCAACGCCGCCGACGCCAAGCACGAGGAGTTCCGCGACGACCGCTACGTGGCCGCGCTGAACCTCTCGCGCGGCAGCACCGCGCGGGTGTTCTACCTGGTGCGCGCGGTCACCCCGGGCACCTACACCGTACCGCCGCCGCTGGCCGAGGACATGTACCGCCCCGAGCTGCGCGGCGTCGGGCGTTCCAGCCCGACCACGATCACCGTCGTGCAGCCTTGATGACGACAGCGGGCGCCTGCCCAGGCAGGCGCCCGCGCTGCAATGAATGGATGGCGGATGGCGAGCGGTACATCACAGGCACCCGCAACACAAAGCCCTTCTCCCGCCGGGAGAGGAGTGAGGGCCGGAAGCGGTAACGGCCCCGGGAAGAAGCGGAAATCCAGTAGGGTTCTACGCCTGCTCGGCCGCCTCCTGCCCTGGCTGCGCTGGGGCACGGTGACGGCGCTGTCGCTGCTGCTGGTCCTGGACCTGGCCTTCCCACCGCCGCTGCCGAAATCGCGCGATACCAGCACCCTGGTCGTCGCCCGCGACGGTACGCCGCTGCGCGCCTTTGCCGATGCCGAGGGCGTATGGCGCTATCCGGCCGACGCGAAGACCGTGTCGCCGCTGTACCTGCAGGCATTGCTGACCTACGAGGACCGCTGGTTCTGGCGTCACCCGGGCATCAATCCGTGGGCGCTGCTGCGCGCCGGCGGACAGATGCTGGCCGAGCGCCGCATCGTCTCCGGCGGTTCCACCCTGACCATGCAGGTGGCGCGCATCCTCGACCCGCACACGCGCACGCCGTGGGGCAAGCTCAAGCAGCTGCTGCGTGCGCTGCAGCTGGAGGCGCATCTGGACAAAGCGCAGATCCTTGATCTGTACCTGGAGCGCGCGCCCTATGGCGGCACCATCGAAGGCGTGGAGGCGGCCAGCTGGGCCTACCTGGGCAAGCCGGCGGCGCGCCTGTCGCATGCCGAAGCCGCGCTGCTGGCGGTGCTGCCGCAGTCGCCGAGCCGGCTGCGGCCGGATCGCCATCCGGAAGCGGCGCGGCAGGCGCGCGACAAGGTGCTGGCGCGCATGGCCGAACTGGGCGCATGGTCGGCCGAGGACGTGGCCGATGCGCGCGTGGAGCCGGTGGTGGCGCGCTCGCTGCAGCAGCCGCTGCACGCCGCCTTGCTGGCGCAGCGCCTGCGCAGCGCCCGGCCGCGCGCGGCGCACATCCAGACCACGCTCGACAGCGGCCTGCAGCGCACGCTGGAAGAACGCGTGGCCGCGTATTTCTCGCAGCTGCCCGAGCGCACCTCCGCCGCGCTGCTGGTGATGGACAACGCCACGCTGGAGGCGCGCGCCTACGTCGGTTCGGTGGCGTTCGGCGACAAGGCGCGGCTGGGTCACGTGGACATGGTGCAGGCCTGGCGTTCGCCCGGCTCCACGCTCAAGCCGTTCCTGTACGGCATGGCGCTGGACGACGGGTTGATCCATTCCGAAAGCCTGCTGGTCGATGCGCCGCAGAGCTTCGGCGGCTATCGCCCCGGCAACTTCGATGCCGCCTTCAACGGCCCGGTGGGCGCGGCCACCGCGCTGCGGCTCTCGCTCAACGTGCCGGCGGTGGACCTGCTCGACCGCGTCGGCCCGTCGCGCTTCGCCGCGCGGCTGGGCAACGCCGGCATCAAGCTGCGCTTCCCGCATGGGGTGCAGCCCAACCTGGCGCTGATCCTCGGCGGCACCGGCGCGCGCCTGGAGGACCTGGTCGGCGCCTTCGCCGCGCTCAACCGCGAGGGCATCGCCGGGCGCGTGCGCTACACCCCGGACGATCCGCGGATCGAGCGCCGGCTGGTGTCGCCGGGCGCGGCGTGGATCGTGCGCGACATCCTGCAGTCCAATCCGCGCCCCGGCTACGGTGTGGGTACGTTCGACACCGGCAGCCGGCCGCCCGTGGCATGGAAGACCGGCACCAGCTACGGCTACCGCGACGCCTGGGCGATCGGCAGCACGCGCCGCTACACCGTCGGCGTGTGGGTGGGGCGCCCGGACGGCACGCCGCTGCCCGGTCAATACGGCGCGGTCACCGCGCTGCCGCTGATGTTCGAGGTGATCGACAGCCTGCCGCGCCAGCCCGGCGACAGCGCCGCGCCGGCGGTGCCGGCCAGCGTCGATGAGGTGGATGTGTGCTGGCCGCTGGGCATCGCCGCGGCCGATACGCCGCCGGCGATGTGCCAGCGGCGGCTCGAGGCGCTGGTGCTGGATGGCACCGTGCCGCCGACCTTCGCCGAACGCGATGCGCGGCTGTGGCAGTCGGGCCAGGTGCGCTTCGAGGTCGATGCGCGCAGCGGCCAGCGGCTGTCGGCCGGCTGCGAGGGCCACCCGCAGCGGCAGGCGCGCGAGGTGGCGCGCTGGCCGGCGCTGGCCTCGCCGTGGCTGTCGCAGGTGCAGCGGCAGGCGCAGCGCCTGCCTCCGCTGGCGCCCGATTGCCCCGACGATGGCCGAGGCAACGACGGCATGCTGCACATCGACGGACTCACCGACCGCGCCACGCTGGCGCGCGCGCCCGGCGCCACGCACGGGCCGCGCCTGCAACTGCGGGCGATCGGCAGCGAGGCGACGGTGCAGTGGCTGCTGGATGGGCGCTGGATCGCGCAGACCGAAGGCGCGCGTACGTTCGTGCGCGATTTCGACGAACCCGGCGAGCACAGCCTCACAGCGCTGGCCGCGGACGGCGCCTGGACGCGCATCCGCTTCCGCGTGGCGCAGTGAGCGGCATATCTCTGCAGGTGCGAGGTTCGTCTCGCACGCCTTTCGTGGCCGATGTCGGGAAAGCCAGGTGCCGGGCGAGCCCGCCATCTACCGCGTTTTACTCGCCGATCCACCCGTCGAGCATGTCGGCGAAGTCGTCGGCGTGGTCTTCTTCCTGCGCCAGGATGTGCTCCAGGATGCGCTTGGTGGTGGTGTCCTTGTCGCCGACGAAGTTGATCATCTCGCGGTAGCTGTCGATGGCGATGCGCTCGGCGATGAGGTTCTCGCGCACCATGTCGCGCAGGTTGCCGCCTTCCTTGTACTCGGCATGCGAGCGCGCGGTGAGCGTATCCGGGTTGAAGTCCGGCTCGCCGCCCAGCTGCACGATGCGCTCGGCCAGCATGCCGGCGTGCGCCTGCTCCTGCTGCGCATGCTCCAGGAACTCGGCCTTCACCGCGTCGGCGAGCATGCCCTTGGCCATGTAGTAGTGGCGGTAATAGCGCAGCACGCATACCCACTCGGTGGCCAGCGCATCGTTGAGCAGCTTGATCACCATCTTGCGGTCGGCGCTGTAGGTCGGCGTGATCGCGCCGTCCTCGATGCTCTTGCGTGCGTTGGCGCGCAGGGTCTTGCGGTCGGTGATGGCAGTGGCCGTGGCCGGGACGGTCGTGGCCTTCTTGCTGGCGGGCTGCTTGCTCATGGCTGGCGTGCTCCGTGGTGGAAAGGGGGATCGCTACTCCGGAAGATGGGCGAGCATGTACTCGGCCGAGGACACCTCGAACCTGCCGGGTTCCTCGACATGCACGCCGCGGACGGTGCCGTTGTCCACGTACAGCGCGAACCGGCGCGAACGCATGCCCATGCCCGACCCGCTGGCGTCCATCTCCAGCCCCAGCGCGCGGGTGAAGTCGCCGTTGCCGTCGGACAGCATCATCAGCCCGTCCGGCACCGACTGCGACTTGGCCCAGGCCTGCATCACGAACGGGTCGTTCACCGCCATGCAGAACACCTCGATGCCGCGGCTGCGGAACTGCTCGAAATGCTCGACATAGCCGGGCAGGTGGCGCGCCGAACAGGTCGGGGTGAACGCGCCCGGCACCGCGAACAGCACCACCTTGCGGCCATCGAACAGCGCCTGCGTGTCGATGGTTTCCAGGCCTTCGCGGATGCGCTTGAGGGTCACTTCCGGGATGCGGTCGCCGACGTGGATGGTCATGGGGTTCTCCTGCTATGGATTGAAGTCTATGGACCGGGGGTTGAGGGTTGCGTCAACGGCTTGAAAAGAAAGTCTTCACGCCGCATTTCCCCACATGGGAACGATACCGGCATTGTCGCCGCTAAAATGGCGCTCCGACGCTTCCCGGCGCCATGTCCGCCCACACCAAGGCATCGCACGTGACCCGACTCCTGTTGCTCCTGTTGCTTGCCGCGGTGTCATCGGCCGCCGGCGCCGTCGTGATCCGGCACGATGTCGATGACGCGGAGTACCGGATCCCGGCTTCCGATTTTCCCGCCCTGGTCGACATGCCCGGCGAGGGGCACGGCGTCCTGATCGCACCGCAGTGGGTCGTCACTGCGGCCCATGCGATCCCGGCGCACGCGCCGCTCGATCAGGTGAGCATCGGCGGCATCGCCCGCGAGGTGGAACGCGTGGTCACGCATGCGGGCTACAGGACGCTGCCGCAGGCGCTGATCGACCAGGCCATGGCCAGCGGCGAGGCCATGTTGATCGTGGTGTTCCTTGCCGGGTCCGACGACATCGCGCTGGTCAGACTGGCCCGGCCGGTGACGGATGTGGCTCCCGTCGCCCTCTACCGCGACAGCGACGAGGCGGGCCAGGTCGTCCAGATCGTGGGGAAGGGCGCCACCGGCACGGGCGCCACCGGGCACAATCCCGCCGGCCCGAACCGGACGGAGTTGCGCCGCGCGTTCAACAGGGTCACCAGCGCTTACGACCGCTGGTTCTGCTACGTGTTCGACGAACCGCCCGCAGCGCTGCCGCTGGAGGGCGTCATCGGCAACGGCGACAGCGGCGGTCCGGCGCTCATCCAGGCCGATGGGCAGTGGCGCCTGGCCGGGCTGGCCTCGTGGAAGGTGGTCCAGGGCAATGTGCTGACTGCCCGTCCCGGGCGCTACGGTCAGACCGTCTGCAATGTCCGCCTGGGCCATTACCGGGAGTGGATCGAGAGCGTGATGGCCGGGCAGGCGCAGGCACAGGCTTACAATTCGTTCGACGGGCCGACGCCGCTTCGCGGCGGGGCCTGATTCTGGCAATGGCCGTCGCCACGCGGCGGCGGACCGACTTTCTGTAAAGGTGTCTGGATGGAATTCAAGGATTACTACGCGACATTGGGCGTGGAGCCCACGGCCGGCGATGCCGAGATCAAGACCGCCTACCGGCGGCTGGCGCGCAAGTACCACCCGGACGTGAGCAAGGAAGCCGGCGCCGAGGAGAAGTTCAAGGCCGTCAACGAGGCCTACGAGGCGCTGCGCGATCCGGCCAAGCGCCAGGCCTACGACCAGCTGCGCGCGCGCGGCTACCGGCCCGGCGAGGAGTTCCAGGCGCCGCCGGATTTTGGCGGCGGCCAGGGCTTCGACTTCGAGGAAGTGTTTGGTGGCGGTGGCGCCGGCGGCGGCTTCAGCGATTTCTTCGAGAGCCTGTTCGCGCGCCAGCGGGGCGGCGGCCGCGCGCATGGCGGTTTCGAGGGCTTCGGCGGCAGCGCCGGCCCGCAGCCGATGCGCGATACCCGCGCCAAGCTGTCGGTGCCGCTGGAAGCGGCCTACGGCGGCGATACGCTGCGCATCAACGTCGATGGCCGCCAGCTTGACGTGCGCGTGCCCAAGGGCATCCGCCCGGGGCAGGTGATCCGTCTGGCCGGACAGGGCAGCGGCGGCGGCAACCTGATGCTGGAAGTGGAATACGCCGCGCACCCGCAGTTCGAGGTGGACGGCCGCAACATCCTCTACACCCTGCAGGTCACGCCCTGGCAGGCGGCGCTGGGCACCAGCATCAGCGTGCCGACCCTGGGCGGCGCGGTGGAACTGAAGGTGCCGGCCGATTCTGACAGTGGCCGCAAACTGCGCCTGCGCGGCCGCGGCCTGCCGGGCAAGCCGGACGGCGACCAGATCGTCGAACTGGAAGTGATCGCCCCGGTGGCGACCAACGAGGCCCAGCAGAAGGCCTACCGCGCGCTGGCCAAGGCGTTCGGCGAGAAGGTGTAAAGCCGCAGGGGTGATCGCGGTGGGCCTTTGCCGGCGAAGCCCCAGCGGGGCGTTGCCCCGCTCTACAACGGGCTGGATCGCCGCGGTTCTGTAGCGCCGGGCAGCGCCCGGCGGGGCCTTGCCGGGAAAGCTTCAGCGGGGCGTTGCCCCGCTCTACAAACGGCTGGATCGCAGCGGTTCTGTAGCGCCGGGCAGCGCCCGGCGGGGCCTTGTCGCGAAAGCCCCAGCGGGGCGTTGCCCCGCTCTACAAAGGGCTGGATCGCCGCGGTTCTGTAGCGCCGGGCAGCGCCCGGCGGGGCCTTGCCGGGAAAGCTCCAGCGGGGCGTTGCCCCGCTCTACAAACGGCTGGATCGCAGCGGTTCTGTAGCGCCGGGCAGCGCCCGGCGGGGCCTTGCCGGGAAAGCTTCAGCGGGGCGTTGCCCCGCTCTACAAAGAGCTGGATCGCAGCGGTTCTGTAGCGCCGGGCAGCGCCCGGCGGGGCCTTGCCGGGAAAGCTCCAGCGGGCGATGCCCGTTTCGTGAGATCAAGCCTGGGGAGCGTCGCCACTGCCTTCGAACACCCGCGCGATCACCTCGGACAGCTCGTCCTCGGAGAACGGCTTGGTGATGTAGGCCTTGGCGCCCTGGCGCATGCCCCACAGGCGGTCGGTGTCCTGGTCCTTGGTGGTCACCAGCACCACCGGGATGTGCGCGGTGCTGGCCTCGCGCTTGAGCGTGCGCGTGGCCTGGAAGCCGTTGAGATTGGGCATCACCACGTCCATCAGCACCAGGTCGGGCAGGACCGACTTGGCGGCCTCCACGCCGGCGGCGCCGTCGGTGGCGGTGAAGGTTTCATGCCCCAGTTTTTCGACGATGCGCTGGATGCCGAGCAGCTGCGACGGCGAATCGTCCACGATCAGGATGCGCGCCACGTTCTTCCCCAAGATGATGTCGCCGGCATAGTGTCGGCCCGCCCGCGGCGCGAAGCAACCTGTATGCGCGCGCCGCGCGGCCGCATTCAGTCGATTCTTACGACCGTGCGCCCGAACGAACCGCCGGCCAGCATGGTGGCGAAGACCTCGGGCAGGCCGTCCAGGCCCACTTCGCGCGTGCAGATGGTGTCCAGGTGGCGCGGCTTCCAGTCCTCGCCCAGGTGCTGCCAGACCTGTTCGCGGATGTCGCGCGCGGTGCCGGCCGAGGCCACGCCCAGCAGCGACACGCCGCGGATGATGAAGGGCATCACCGTCATGTCCAGCTGCGCGCTGGCGGCCAGGCCGGCCGAGGCGACGTTGCCGTAGGGCGCGGTCTGCGCCAGCAGGCTGGTGAGCATGGCGCCGCCGACATTGTCCAGGCCGCCACCGAAGCGCGCCGATTCCATCGGCCGGGTGGTGGCCAGCGCGTCGCGGCCCAGCACTTCGCTGGCGCCGAGCCTGGTCAGGTAGTCCTTCGCCTCGGCCTTGCCGCTGATGGCGTGCACCTCGAAGCCGGCGCGGCTGAAGATGTCCACCGCCAGCGAGCCGACCCCGCCGGTGGCGCCGGTCACCGCCAGCGGGCCGTGTTCCGGCGTCTGCCGGTTGTCCTTCATGCGCAGCAGGGCCAGCGCGGCGGTGAAGCCGGCCGTGCCCAGCACCATGGCCTCGCGCAGCGACAGCCCCGCCGGCAGCGGGATCGCCCACTTCGATTCCAGCCGCACGTACTGGCCGTAGCCGCCGTCGCGGGTCTCGCTCAGGCCGCAGCCGGTGGCCAGCACCGCATCGCCCTCGCGGAACGCAGGATCCGTGGAGGCGACCACCTCGCCGGCCACGTCGATGCCGCCCACCAGCGGGAAGCGGCGCAGGATCTTGCCCTGGCCGGTGCCGGCCAGGGCGTCCTTGTAGTTGACCGAGGACCAGCGGGCGCGCACCACCACCTCGCCGGGGCTCAGCTGGTCCAGCGCGATCTGCTCCAGCCCGCCGCGGTAGCCGGCGTCGTCGTTGTGGATGCGGAAGGCGGTGAACGGAGCGTGGGCGGACATGGCGCGGCCTGCAGCGGAACGGGGGAATAACCAAGATAGCGGTTGCGAAACGTCAGGTCTGCCCCATCTTGTAGAATCGAAACCCGATTGAGACGGCTGGCGGCCCCGCGCCCGGCCCTGACAGATGGAGCATGCATGGCCTGGAACACACCTGGCGGCAACGAGAGTGGCGGCCCCGCCGACAACCGGCGCGGCTCGCGCTCGCCGCGCGGCGGCAATGGCGGCGGCGGATGGGGCGGGCTGCCCGGCCCGCTGCGCGACCTGTTCGACGGCGGCATCTGGCGCTGGGTACTGCTGGCGGTGGCGCTGCTGGTGCTGCTGTCCAGCTTCCAGCTGATCGGCGAACAGCAGCGCGGCGTGGTGCTGCGCTTCGGCCAGTTCTCGCGCATCCTGCAGCCGGGCCCGAATTTCAAGCTGCCGTGGCCGATCGAATCGGTGGTCAAGGTCAACGCCACCCAGATCAAGACCTTCAGCAGCAACGTGCCGGTGCTCACCCGCGACGAGAACATCGTCAACGTGGCGTTGAACGTGCAGTACCGCGTCGACGACCCGCGCCTGTACCAGTTCGGCACCATCGACGCCGACCAGGTGCTGGAGCAGTCGGCGCAGAGCGCGGTGCGCGAGCAGGTCGGCCGCGCCGACCTCAATACCGTGCTCAACAACCGCGGCCCGCTGGCCGTGGCCGCCGAGCAGCGCCTGCAGGCCTCGCTCAAGGCCTACCGCACCGGCCTGGTGGTCACCGGCCTGACCCTGCCCGACGCCCGCCCGCCGGAAGAAGTGAAGCCGGCCTTCGACGAGGTCAACGGCGCCCAGCAGGTCAAGGAACGCCTGATCAACGAAGCTCAGGCCTACGCCGCCAAGGTCGTGCCGGAAGCGCGCGGCCAGGCCTCGCGCGCCCGTACCACCGCCGAAGGCTACAAGCAGGCCATCGTCGCCCGCGCCGAAGGCGACGCGCGCCGCTTCACCCTGCTGCAGGCCGAGTACAAGAACGCGCCGGAAGTCACCCGCAAGCGCCTGTGGCTGGAAACCGTGCAGCAGGTGCTGGCCGAAAACCGCAAGGTCATCGGCGGCGACGGCCGCCAGCTGATCTACGTGCCGATGCCGGCCGACGCCGGCAAGACGGGCAACGCCCCGCAACTGACCCCGGAAATGGCGGTGCCGGCACTGCCGGCCGCCACGGACAGCATTCGCAACGCGGACCGCTCGGTCTCGCGCTCGGCAAACCGTGAGGAGGCCGGCCGATGAAGAATTCCCTGTTGATTGGCCTGCTGGTCGTCCTGCTGCTGGGCCTGCTGGGCTCGGTCTACGTGGTGCGCGAAGACCAGACCGCCATGGTGCTCAACCTGGGCAAGGTGGTGCGTTCGGACATCAAGCCCGGCCTGCACTTCAAGGTGCCGCTGGTGGAAACGGTGCGCGTGTTCGACCGCCGCTTCCAGGTGCTGGACACCGCCCCGGCGCGCTACTTCACCGCCGAGCAGAAGGACGTGAGCGTCGACTTCTTCGCCATCGGCTACATCTCCGACGTGCGCGCCTACTACCGCGCCACCGGCGGCGACGGCAAGGTGGCCAACGCCCGCCTGGCACCGATCATCACCGACTCGCTGCGCAACCAGATCAACTCGCGCACGCTGCGGCAGCTGGTCTCCGGCGACCGCGAGGAACTGATCGCCGGGCAGCTCAAGGGCATCAACGAGGCGGTGCAGACCCTGGGCATGCAGATCATCGACCTGCGCATCAAGCAGATCGACCTGCCCACCGACAGCCAGGTGATCACCGACGTCTACGAGCGCATGCGCGCCCAGCGCAAGCAGGAAGCGGCCAAGCTGCGCGCCGAAGGCGAGGAGCAGTCGCTGACCATCCGCGCCCAGGCCGACCGCGAAAGCACCGTGCTGGTGGCCGAGGCCGAGCGCGACGCCCAGCAGCTGCGCGGCGAAGGCGATGCCCAGGCCGCGGCCATCTACGGCAAGGCCGGCTCGGCCGACCCGGCGTTCTACGCCTTCTACCGCAGCCTGGAGGCCTACCGCGGTTCCATGGCCGATGGCAACGGCGTGATCGTGCTGGACAAGAACGACCCGTTCCTCCAGTACCTCAAGAACGACCGCTGAGCCCAGAAGCCCCAGCTTCTATAGCCCCTCTCCCTCCGGGAGAGGGGTTGGGGTGAGGGGCAGGGGGCGAAGCCCTCGAGTTGTCTCCCCCAGCGCTCCAGCCCACGCACCCTCATCCGCCCTACGGGCACCTTCTCCCGGAGGGAGAAGGGGAGACAGCACCCCATGCAAGACCTCCTCTCCGCCCTCTGCCTCGTCGCCGTCCTCGAAGGCCTGTTCCTGTTCGCCGCCCCCTTCGCGTGGAAGCGCATGGCCGCGCGCCTGCTGGAACTGCCCGCTGCCGCCCTGCGCCAGTCCGGCGCGGTGATGCTGGCCATCGGCCTGGCCGTGCTGTGGTGGCTGCGCCACTGAACCGCTGCCGGACGGCCGCCCCGGCCTGAACCCGCGGGGGTGGTAGCCGTCAGGCAAAACCCGGATAATCCAGAAAAGCCGGCCGGGGCACTCCCGTTCGGCTTTTTCCGTGTAAGGCCCTGGCGTTTGCCGGCCGCCCCCCGATGGGGCCGCCACACTGGCAGGCCCGCCGGCCCCGCACGGTCCCGTCCGCGGCCCCGATGGCCGCAGCCAACTCAGGAGTTCACCCGTCATGGGTCAATCAGTTGTTGTTCTCGGCGCCCAGTGGGGCGATGAAGGCAAGGGCAAGATCGTCGATCTGCTCACCGAGGAAATCGGTGCCGTCGTGCGTTTCCAGGGCGGCCACAACGCCGGCCACACCCTGGTCATCAACGGCAAGAAGACCGTCCTGCACCTGATTCCGTCCGGCATCCTGCGCGACGACGCGCTGTGCCTGATCGGCAATGGCGTGGTGATTTCCCCGGCCGCGCTGCGCAAGGAAATCGAAGAACTGGAAATGGCCGGCGTGGAAGTGCGCTCGCGCCTGAAGATCTCCCCGGCCGCGCCGCTGATCATGCCGTACCACATCGCCCTGGACCAGGCGCGCGAGAAGGCCGCCGGCGGCAAGGCCATCGGCACTACCGGCCGCGGCATCGGCCCGGCGTACGAAGACAAGGTGGCGCGCCGCGGCATCCGCATCGCCGACCTGCACTACCCGGAACAGCTGGCCGAAAAGCTGCGCGCCGCGCTGGACTACCACAACTTCGTGCTGACGAAGTACCTGGGCGTGGAGCCGGTGGACTTCGACACCGTCTACGCCGAAGCGCTGGCCTTCGGCGAGTATGTCGAGCCGATGAAGAGCGATGTGGCCGGCATCTGCCACGACCTGCGCAAGCAGGGCAAGCGCGTGCTGTTCGAAGGCGCGCAGGGCGCGCTGCTGGACATCGACCACGGCACCTACCCGTACGTCACCAGCTCCAACACCACCGTGGGCGGCGCGCTGGCCGGTGCCGGCGTGGGTGCCGACGCCATCGACTACGTGCTGGGCATCGCCAAGGCCTACGCCACCCGCGTCGGCGGCGGCCCGTTCCCGACCGAACTGGACGACGAAATCGGCCAGGGCATCCGCGACCGCGGTGCCGAATACGGCGCCTCCACCGGCCGCCCGCGCCGCTGCGGCTGGATGGACATCGTCGCGCTCAAGCGCGCCGTGGCCATCAACGGCATCTCCGGCCTGTGCATCACCAAGCTCGACGTGCTCGACGGCATGGAAAAGCTCAAGGTGTGCATCGCCTACGAATACCGCGGCAAGCGCACCGAATACGCCCCGCTGGACGCGCAGGGCTGGGAAGAGTGCACCCCGGTGTACCTGGAATTCCCGGGCTGGAGCGAAAACACCCACGGCATCACCAACTGGGACGACCTGCCCCCGGCCGCGCGCGCCTACCTGCGCTCGCTGGAAGAACTGGCCGGCTGCCCGATCAGCATCGTCTCCACCGGCCCGGACCGGGATCACACGATGGTGTTGCGGGATCCGTGGGGGTGAGGTGCTAGCTCCACAGGAGCTGGGGCGCTAGTTTCGATGTGATGATGTTGTACCAAGAAGCCCCGTATTTGCGGGGCTTTTTGTTGCTGCTGCTTAAGAAAATTTTCGCTTATCGCTAGCAATAAATGGAGCGCTTTTGGGCGCCGACTTAGGGCGGTGTCCCATTTCAATTGTCAGTTTGTACATCAGAGAATTTGCGGGGATTACAAGAAGAACATCAAGGTAATGTTCGCTTTCAGCCAGCAGCAGTCGGGGCGGAGGAGGCTATCGGTCAATGTCAGAAAATGACAATGACCCCGTTCGCGAAGTGGGCTTGGCCTTATTCCTCCCTCACTCAGTTGCAGTGCAGGCACTGAAGGGGGTGAAACTGGGACGAAGGCGATCCTCTCCGTCCCGGTTATATCGGCGCTGGCCGCCCTTTCTGCGGACTTTTCCGCTTACTTGTCAATCAACTTGAGATCGAACCTGCGCCGATTGACATCATACTTAATTACCTCGATAAGCACCCAGTCGCCAGTTTCGATGTCCGCACCAAAACCATTGAAATTCGTTCGGTGAACAAGGCCGTGCCCGCGGACACCAAAGTCAACAAAGAATCCATAATGTTGAACAGAGGCTACTTGTCCTGGCTCCTGCGCGCCAGGAGGGTACTGGGCCAACAATCCCTCGTATGCGCGATAAGCTTTATCGTTGTCTCTCAAGCGCGCGACCTTTTCACGCGCATCAGCAATGACCTCCAAGTAGGTCGGTCGAACTTCGGATACCAGACGCACATCGCCAATGAGATATTGCGCACGGTATCGTTCCAGAAAATCCAACAAAAGCACAGAGCTACTGAGTGCAGCTTGACGGCTATCCGCCGGGAACACGCCCCGGCCGACCATGTTATCCGCAACCCTCCGCGCGGCATCTCTGGAATCAAACAACACATCTTCAGCAACCGCACTTAGATAGTTCACATCAGAAATCAATTCCAAATGAATGAACCCAGCAGGCGCGATTGTGATCAAGTCGCATGAGTCGATGCTTGAGCCCTGGCTCTCGGAGTCAATGCACTCCGCATCAGAAAGAACCTGTACTTCATGTAAGACTCGCTCGGCGGAGAATCCGAACTCTTCAAGAGCAGCAACCAGCTGGGATACTTGGTGAAAGCCTTTGGTTCTGTTGGGGCCATACTCACTTCTCCGCTCTCGGAGCCACTGAAGTATAGAGATGCGGATGAATGGGTTCGGCAACGCATCATCTTGGGTTGCGGAAAAAAGATTATTAATGCCAGAATAAACGTCTGAATAATAACGGCGCTGTCCTTTTAAAAGGATTTTTGAGATTATATGATTAGGAATCTTGTGCTCGCCGTCCGAGCTCCTAATCTTAAGTATTTCAGATTCGTTGATATATCCGCTTTTGCAGAAATCCAAGACAATCTCAAGCCCTCGTCGAACATTCCGGCCCGCCAGTCCAGTAATGATTCTTCTAAAAAAACCGTCTTGAAAAAGCGAGGCGACAATAGATTTTAAGTAGTCGCCAACATCTTCGCGTTTACAATCCACGCGCATTCCGTTAGGAAGGTGATAGACGAATGCGCTTGATGATGCTGCTATTTCACGAATCGCATATTTGAGGCGTGCATATATTACCTGTTCGAGCAAGGGTGGATCAATGCGAAACACCAGATCCTTTATTACAGTATCTAGCGGAGGTTCCAAGCGATATTGATCGTATGTAGTGTCACGCAAGGGGAGGAAAATGGTGCATGAGAGGCGATCCTTTAACCAGGTTGCCACTTCAAACATTAGCAATTGATCTTCGCGTCCACGCTTGTCACAATTATCAAGAACAACGATAAGGTGCTTGCCGCGACCCTTATAAAAGAACTCTATGAATGCCCTTGCGGTCTCAAGTCTGTCAGACTCTACCCGCTTAAGTTCGTCGAAAATCGCCTGTCGGAATTGCTCAGATTCAACGGGGAACAACGCGGCTCTTCCTTTCTCGACCCTCGACAGCTGAGCCGAATAGACCTTTCGAAGAAAGGATAGATCGTCAAAATCCACGTCTGGAAATTTTTCCTTTGTGGCGCGTATAAGCTCGTCAAGAATCCAGTCGTAGATTTTTTCCTTAGAAAGAGGCGCAAGATTGAGATTGAGGCTCACCCATGCTGTTGTACCTATAAGGTCGCTCGGCAACCCTTCAACACGCAGGTAGTCTGTGAATGTCGACTTGCCCGACCCAACGCTGCCGATCAGCAGGCACAATTCATTGCTCCGGCCCGCGATACGTCGCAACTGATTGGTTACCTCGATTGGCTTCTTGAGATCACTAATTTCCCTGGCATCACGAATATGGGACGGAATGGCTGCGCGAATGATGCGGTCGATCGGGCCGACATGTGACATTCGACGTCGCGATGTTACGTAAGCATTCCGAACAATTCGCTCACGATCAGCTGTGCTTTCGGGATTGAATAAATATTTATACTCAATAGATATATTCGCGCCGAAGGAATTTTCACCCACCGTTTCTTCAGCCACCGACTTTCCGCCAATCTGTGACGTCGGCTTTACAAATTCAGCCGAATGGGAAGCAGTCCTAAGAACCTCACGTGCCGCCTTCGTAAGTGTTGCCGACCCAGCGAATGCAGCCAATTCGTCGAAGCCTTTTTCAAGGGGGGCAAGAGATTCGGCCGCCAGGTCGACGACGTATTTAATCTGATCCCAGTATCCAGCAACAACGCGAGCTCCATCTGATGCGAGAATCCGTGAACAGGGGTTTAGGCCGTTTGAATAGGAGGCATTAATCTCCGTTGCATATAGGCGCGCCTCGCGGAACGCCTCTTCAAGGTCCTCGCCAGGTGCCTTTGCTTCAACGATAAGGACCGGGACACCCTCGACAACAATCGCGTAGTCGGGGTAATAAATTTTCTTGGAGTTGCCTTTGTCGATCGTCAGGCGTTTTATATTTGCCTTCGTCTTAACCTGCGGGTGGGTATATCCAAGGCCATCTGGAGTTGGCGAAGTAAGCAGTGGATAAATGAACTGTTGCTCAACGTCGCTTTCGGTCTTGTACATTTGCCTTTCCTTTAGATTTCGTCAGTTCAAGAATCGAAGTTTAACGAAACACATCTAGCTACAACACGCTCATCAGGTGCGGACTGCCGTCGCGCATTCTGTGCTCGTAATACAGCTTCCTGGATCTTGCCGCGCTGGTACATGGTGTCCATGGCGCCGAGCATGCACTAAAAGTGTCAGAGACAATTCCCTAAGAGTGCACCGTTCGCTGCCGACGGCCGCTTTGGGTCGAAAGCAGCTATCCCGATATCGCCGTTTTCAATGCTTGGTCGCCGACATAGACATAACACCCCTTCATCCCTCGGCTCATCAGTGTTTTGTAGGTATTCCGGATGATCCGATCCACCTGGTCGTGAACCTCAAAATTATTCTTGGCCTGCGACTTGTACCCCCAAATCGAACGGTCCTGCTTTGAGCGTTTGCTTGGGTCGGTGACGAGCCGGCCATCGCGCCAGGCCAGGTCGGGGCCGATGATCACGCCTACGTAGTCCATTTCCAGGCCTTGGCTGGTGTGGATGCAGCCGACCTGCTCGACGGAGTTGTCGGCGATGGCCCACAGGCTGCCGTCGCTGCCCAGATTCCATTGGGCGCGGTAGTCGTGTTCGGGGATTTCGATGTCCCAGGCGTTGGGGTCTTTCTTGCTCTTCCAGTCCCAGCAGTAGCCGGCGACCATGCGCGACTTGTTGTTGGCGCGGTTCTTCTCGCGGATCAGTTGGTGCAGGTCGCGCGGGGAGTTGACGATGCCGAACTCGAAGGCGCCGCGGTCGAAGTCGGTATTGGCGGCTTCGCGGATGCCGAGCAGGTTGTCCAGCCATGCGATGTAGCCGTCCGAGCCGGCGCAGCGGAACTGGGACGACAGTTCGAGCAGGCTGACCTCGGCGTCGAAGTAGGCGGCCCAGCGGCGCAGTTCCTCGGTATGGCCGATGTCGGACAGGGTGACTATCTGGTCGTCATCGACAAAGAACACGGTGCAACGGGCGCTGCGGATCAGTTCCATGACCTGGTTGTCGCCGAGGTTGCCGTACAGGCCGCTCTTCTCGTTGAGACGATGGGCCTCGTCCACCACCAGCACGTCGAAGACGTTGGGCTCGGTGGTGTGGAAGCCGCCGGAGCCGGAGAACAGGCTGGCGATTTCGTACTTGCGGAGATGCCCGGCCAGCTTCTGCGCGTAGACGGCGCGCGGCGCGGCGTTCTTGGAGACATATTTAGTGGTTAGGCCGCGCTTGGTCAGCTCGACCAGCAGGTTGACCGCCACGACCGATTTTCCGGTACCCGGGCCGCCCTTGACGATGACGACCTGCTTGCGGGTGTCGCTGGCCTGTGCGGCACGGGCCAAGCAGTTTTCGTAGACCAGTTTCTGGTCGTCGATCAGTACGAATTCCTCGTTGCCCTTGAGCATGCCGGCAACGCTGTCGGCCAGCATCTTGGAAGGGCGCACACGGCCGTTTTCGATGCGGTACAGCAGTTCGGCGTTGTCGCCGCGTTTGACGTGCTGCTTGATGAAGGCGCGCAGCTTCTGCTTTTCGCTCGGCCCGCGTAGGAATACCGGTGCCTTGTCCAAGTGGGCGGCATAACGTGGGTCATCGATGGCGCCGTTGCGCACGTGGTTGTGCAGGTAGGCGCAGGGCTTGAGCTGGATGCCGCCTTCGTGCACGGCCTCGTTGAAGCCTTCCAGCAGCGCAGCGTAGGACCAGGCCTGATAGCTGGGGTGGATGCCTTCACTTTCCGAGCGGCCGCCGCGCTGGGCGATGATGATGCCATCCTTGTCGGTGACCCTGGACTCGGACCACTGCTTGAGTTCTACGATGATCGCGCGCGGGTCGCTGTCGGCGGCATGGCCACTCAGAATGAAATCGATGCGCTTGTTGCTGTAGGGAATGCCGAACTCGATGCCGACGCCCATGTCATCGGGCAGGTCGTCGTCGCTGAGTACGTCCACCATCTGCATCAGCGAATGGCGCCACGCGCGGAATTCCGGGGTAGGGGCATACCGCTTGGTCTTCTGGAGGAAGGCCTGCGCGACGATTTCCTCGATGGCGTTTTCTTCCGAATCCCTGAGGAATCCGGACCGTGTGGACTGATAGACAATCACGCTGGATCTTTCCCTGATGTTTCCCCGCTTCCGTGAAGCTCGGTGTACTTGTCGCTGCGGCCTTTTGCAAGTTCGACCGGGTATTTCTTCGCGTTGAGCGCGAGTTTGCTGCGCGCGGCGTCGGCCGGGTCGATCTGCAGAACGTCGCACAGGCGCAGCAGGTAAAGCAGGACATCGGCGATTTCCGTGCCGACTTGAGCCTTGCGCTCGTCCGTCAGATTCCGGCTCTGCGCTTCGGTGAGCCACTGGAAGTGTTCCATCAGCTCACTGGCTTCGATGCTCAGGGCCATGGCGAGGTTCTTGGGGCTGTGGAACTGCTCCCAGTCGCGCTCTTGTGCGAACTGGCGCATGGCGGACTGGAGTTCATGGAGTGCGTCGGACATGGCATCGAGTTGCTGTCAGAAATTTCCGATTATGGTAATCCTCGATTGACGTCGGTGGGATCCGGTAGCATCCTCGTCCCACGGAGCCTAGAAACTCCTTGCATAGCGGTACCCACCTCCGACAAACCGGTGGGTTTTTTGTGCCTGCATGTTTGTGGGCACAGCCGACGCGATGCCTGCGTCGGGAGGGCGGCGAATACAACACCCGCAAGGGGAATAAGCCCGCCGGCTATGCACGGTTTCTAGCCTCCCGACTTCCCGTCCGCCGTTCGCGGCGGGCGGCCACTTCATGGAAGGAGGCGGCAACGATGGCGAAGCACACGTTGGACGATGACCGGCCGGGCTATTACCTGCCCGAGGACAGCCAGCAGCGGCTGGTACGGCTGAGCGACCACATCAAATTCCTGCTGCGGTTGATGCAGCCGCTGGTGGATGCGGCGGACGAGCCGGTGCGCGAGGTGCGCATGGGCGAGGTGGCGTTCTGTCTGGAACTGCTGGGCGACCAAGTGGATCTGGTGCTGGACGAGGTGTCGTGGCCGGCGCGGCGGGCGATGCAGGCGAGCGCTTCTGCCCGCGATGCTGTGGACGAGGCGTTGGGCTACACCTTCGGTGTCACGCTGGCGCAGATCGACACGCTAGATGGGCTGGTGCGCACGCTCGCCGCGCATGGTGATGTGCTGGCGGGTAGCGATGCGGCTGGATTGGCGGGCGGTACGTTGCCGTCGATGGGGCGCGCGGTGTTCGATGCGGCGGCGGCCGTGCGCGGTGTGCTGGATGAAGTGGAAACACAGCGGCTGGCGGCAGGCGCCGATGCGCGCTTCCGGGTGGGTGAGGCGCGGGCGGTGTATGCGGTGCCGCGTGCATTGCCGGCGCGGCTGTCCACGGATCAGGTGCAGGTAGCGGCGGAACTTTCGTATGGCGACTACCTGCACTGAGGGTTGAAGCGAGGCACGGCGCAGGGCGGTGCAGCTATGGGCGGACGGGCTGTCGGCACGCCCGTAATCGCATTGGTGCGGACGGCTGTGTCACATAGCGGCCACCACCCACGTCGCTTCCCACGGGCAAGGCAAATCGGCGATGCTGCCGCAGCGAAAGGGGGAAGCGATGACGCACGGGGAGCAGGACGACAACCGGGATGCGCAAGGCAGTGCGCTGCCCGCCGAGCCGATCAACTGGTCGCCGATTCCCGATGTGGGCGCGGGCGATGACTCCTGGGTGCTCAACCTGTGGCGGCGCGGCTGCCGCGAGCCGGCGCTGATGTTCTCCGCCGCCTATGTGCTGGTGGCGTTCCTGGGGTTGTGGTCGAGCGCGTGGTTCTACCATGGGTTCGGCATCAGCATCGCCGATTACCTGCAGGCCAGCGATTACCTGGTGGCGGGCCTGCGCGACCCGGCGTATGCGCTGATCTTCGCCATCGGCGTGCTGCTGGCGGCGCTGGTGAGCTGGCCGGAGGCGCTGCGCCGCCGGTATCCGGAGTATGTCGCCGACCTGCGCCGCCGCCGCTGGTGGGCGCGCATGGTGTTCCCGCAGGCGCGGATCATGACCTGGGATGGCATCGGCATCCATCCCATCACCGGCGTCAGCATGGTGGTGGCGAGCTTCATGCTGCTGGGCTCGGCGGTTTACGTGCAGACCAAGGGCGAACTGGTGCGCGAGAAGGGGCGTGGCACGCCGGTGCGCGTGCACATGCTGGGCGATGCCACGCCGCTGCCCGGCGAGGCGCGGCTGCTGGGCACCAGCAGCGCTTTCGTCTACCTGTGGTGGCCGGCGCAGCAACGCGCCGAGGCGGTGCCGATCACGTCGGTGAGGCAGGTGCAGGGCCTGCGGAAATCCGCCCGGAACGCCAAGGCGCCGCAACCGGCGCCCACGGCTTCACCCACTGCGCGCTAGATGGCTCAGGGCTGGTCCAGCGGAATGCCGTTGAGCCGGCGTTCGAGGATTTCCAGGATGGTCGGCACGCTTACGCCGAAGGAGGCGGCATGGCCCGCGTCGAAGGCCTGCCGCCATTCGTCGTAACCCTTGCGGTAGTCGGCGGCCGGTGCCTGCGGCCCGATGTACACCATGCCGCTGCGTTCGAAGGTCTGTTCGATGACCGGTGCATGCGCCAGCCGCGTCATCACCCCACCGGGCAGGCCGGGGTGGCGCACGCGCAGGCCGTCCAGGGTGATGTGGAAGATGCGCCCGCCCAGCGGGTGGGTTTCGACCAGGTTGATCAGCAGCGTGGGCTGCTCGCCGGGCTCGCGGCCGTTGCAGCGCCACAGCTGGCCGGCGGCGTAGTCGGTGGGTACGGGCGGCTGGCTCATGATCATGGTCCGGGGAGTGGACCGCCGATGATGCCTGCCTGCGGCCGGCCTGGCGTTGCCCAATCCGGCCGGATGCGCTCAGTGCTTGGTGTCGTGCTTGCGCCCGCTGCCGGACTTCTTGCCGCCGCCGTCCTGCTTGTTGACCGTGGCCCAGGCGATGCGCTCGGCGGTCCTGGTGCTGGCGCCGCGTGCCTTTTCGCTCTTCTCGATGTGCTCGGCCTGGCGCTTCTGCTTGTCGGTATAGGTGGATTTGTCGCCCTGGGTCATGGCGGCGCTCCGGTGGGTTGTCGGGCTTGCAGATATAGGCCGGACGATGCGTGGAGAAGGTGAAGCAGCCGTTGGCGACGTGTTAGGCCGGCCCGTCTGCCCGGCACTGGAGGAGGGGTTGGCTAGAATGCGGCGACTGCACCGCTGCCGGACCCTTGCTTGATGCGCATAGACCCCGCCGAGATCGAAGCCCTGTTCGACGCCATTCCCAGCGTGCTGTTCTTCGCCAAGGACGTGGATGGCCGCTACACCCACGTCAACATGACGATGATGCAGCGGCTGGGCGTGCGCTCGCGCGGCGAGGTGATCGGCCGGCGCGCCGATGAGCTGTACCCGGCCGGCATGAGCGAGGCCTATGTCGCCCAGGACGCGCGCGTGCTGGCCGGCGAGGTGATCGAGAACGTGATGGAGCTGCAGCTGTTCGCCAACCGGCAGCCGGGCTGGTGCCTGACCTGCAAGCGGCCCATCGTCGAGAACGGCCGGGTGGTGGGATTGATCGGCATTTCCCGCGACCTGGGCCAGCGCGGCGGGCTGGAATCGCAGTACGAGCCGCTGCGGCTGGCGCTGGAGTACCTCAACACGCACTACGCCGAAAACGTGCGCATGCAGACCCTGCTGGACATCACCGGGTTCTCGCTGTCCAAGCTGGAGCGCAGTTTCCGCAAGGTGTTCCAGATGACGCCGCAGCAGGTACTCACGCGCCTGCGCATCCAGATCGCCCTGCACCTGCTGCACGGGCAGGACAGCGTGGCCAGCATCGGCCAGGCCTGCGGCTTCACCGACCAGAGCGCGTTCACCCGCAAGTTCAAGGCCGAGGTGGGCATGGCGCCGCGCCAGTACCGGGCGATGATCGCGGCGCGGCAGGAAGGCCGGGTGCTGGAAAGCTGAACGAACCATGACTTCCGGCGCTGTCGGGCTGGCTTCCCGAGGATGACGATGGGCGACTCGGCATTCCATCGACAACAGGGAGAGCAGGCATGCGCCGCATTCTGGCAACCGCGATCACGCTGGCCTTGGCCGGCACCGGCATTCCGGCATTCGCGCAAGGGGAGGCGCCCGCCGCGCCGGCAGCACAACCGCAGGCGGTGACGACGCAGTTGCCGCATACCGCGCGGCCCAGCCATTACCGTGTCGAGGTCACGCCGCACGCTGAGAAGATGGCGTTCGACGGCAGGATCAGCATCGATCTGGACGTGCTGGAGCAGACCTCGAGCATCGTGCTGCAGGCTGCGGACCTGCGTTTCGCCAACAGCACGCTGGTTGCCGCCGGCGGCAAGCCGATGCCGGCCAGGGTGAGCGTGGATGCCGGGAACCAGACCGCGAGCTTCAGCTTCGACAAGCCGCTCTCGCCCGGGCGCTACACGCTGGCTACCGACTACAGCGGCGTCATCAACACCCAGGCCAACGGCCTGTTCGCGCTGGACTATCCGACCGAGGCCGGCAGCCGCCGCGCGCTGTTCACCCAGTTCGAGAATTCCGATGCGCGGCGCTTCATTCCCTCGTGGGACGAGCCGGGCTTCAAGGCGACGTTCGATGTGGCCATCAACGTGCCCGAGGCCGACATGGCGGTCAGCAACATGCCGGTGGCCAGCAGCAGGGCGCTGGGCAACGGGCTGAAGCAGGTGGTGTTCCAGACCACGCCGAAGATGTCCACCTACCTGCTGTTCGTGGCCGCCGGCGATTTCGAGCGCGCCGCGATGGAGGACGACAACGGCACCGAGATCGGTGTGATCACGCAGAAGGGCAAGGTGGAGCAGGCGCGCTTCGCGATGGAAGGCAGCCGTGATGTGCTTCGCGAGTACAACGACTACTTCGGCGTGCCGTACCCGCTGCCCAAGCTGGACAACGTGGCCGCGCCGGGCAGCAGCCAGTTCTTCAGCGCGATGGAGAACTGGGGCGCGATCTTCACCTTCGAGCACACCCTGCTGCTCGACCCGGCGGTGTCCGGGGTGTCGGACAAGCAGCGCGTGTTTTCGGTGGCCGCGCACGAGATCGCGCACCAGTGGTTCGGCAACCTGGTGACGATGGCGTGGTGGGACGACCTGTGGTTGAACGAAGGGTTCGCAAGCTGGATGGAAGAGCGCACCACGCGCAAGCTGCACCCGGAATGGGACGTCAATGATGTCGGCGCGGCGATGACCAGCCGCGGCGCGATGGGGCGCGATGCCTATGCCACCACCCACCCGATCGTGCAGCACGTGGCGACGGTGGAGCAGGCCAGCCAGGCGTTCGACGGCATCACCTACGGCAAGGGCGCGGCGGTGATCGCCATGTTCGAGGACTACGTGGGCGCGGATGCCTGGCGCGAGGGCGTGCGCAGCTACGTGCGCGCGCATGCTTACGGCAACGCGGTCACCGACGACCTGTGGCGGGAGATGGACAAGGCCGCGCCGGGCAAGCGTTTCGTCGATGTCGCGCACGATTTCACCCTGCAGCCGGGCGTGCCGCTGATCCGCGTCGCCAGCCAGTGCGTGGACGGCAAGACCCGGGTGACGCTGACGCAGGGCGAATACACCCTCGACCGCAAGGACAAGGTGCCGCTGCGCTGGCGCGTGCCGGTGACCGTACGCGGCGCAGACGGCACCGTGGCGCGCACGCTGGTGGACGGCAACAGCGCGCTGGAACTGCCCGGCTGCGCCGGGCCGGTGCTGGTCAATGCCGGGCAGAAGGGCTACTACCGCACGCTGTACGCGCCGGAGCAGTTCAAGGCGCTGGGGCAGGGCTTCGCGCGCCTGCCGGTGGTGGACCAGCTGGGCATGATGATGGATGCCAGCGCGCTGGCGGCGGTGGGCCTGCAGCCGGAATCGGACGTGCTGGATCTGACCGCGCAGGTGCCGGCCAATGCGCCGTCGGACCTGTGGGAAATGGTGTCCGGCACGCTGGGTGGCATCGACGCCCTGTTCAAGGGCGATGCGCCGCGCCAGGCGGCATTCCGCAGGTACGCGCGTTCGCGGTTGTCGCCGGTACTGCAGTCGCTCGGCTGGGATGCGCGCGAGGATGATTCGGCGCAGACCCGGCAGCTGCGCAGTGGCCTGATCCGCGTGCTCAGCACGATGGGCGACGAGCCGGTGATCGCCGAGGCGCGCCGCCGCTTCGACGCCTTCCTGGCCAACCCGGAATCGCTGCCGGCCGACCTGCGCCGCACGGTGTTGGGCGTGGTCGCGCGCAATGCCGATGCCGCCACCTGGGACAGGCTGCACGCCCTGGCGAAGAAGGAAACCTCGTCGATGGTGCGCGACCAGTACTACGGGCTGCTGGCCCAGGCGAAGGACAAGGCGCTGGCGCAGCGTGCACTGGACATGGCACTGACCGATGAGCCGGGCGCGACCAACGCCGCCGAGATGATCGGCCTGGTGGCGCATGAGCATGCGGACATGGCGTTCGACTTCGCCGTGGCCCATCGCGAGAAGGTGGACACGCTGGTCGACAGTACCTCGCGCGCGCGCTACTACCCGGGGCTGGCCAGGAGTTCGGACAATCCGCAGATGGTGGACAAGATCCGCGCGTTCGCCGACAAGCACATCGCCCCGACCTCGCGTCGTGATGCGGAAACCGCGATCACCGGCATCCAGACCAAGCTGAAACTGCGCGCCCAGCGCAAGCCGCAGATCGATGCCTGGTTGAGGAAGAACGGCTACTGAGGTTCGTGGTGGGCTGAGGCGCGACGCAACCGTCGCGCCTCAGCCGGCGTAGTTCGCGCGCGGTTCCTGCACGCGGCCACCGGCATCGATGCGGATGCGCGGGCGTAGCCAGGTGGCGAATTCCGCTTCGCTGGTGGAGCCTTCGGCCAGGCGCAGCATGGCGATGTATTTCTCTTCGTCGGTCGCGGCCAGATGCCCGTCGTTGAGGGCGATGAACACGCGATAGCAGACATGCGCGGTGCGCTTGTTGCCGTCGACGAACGGGTGATTGCGCGCCAGGCCGAAGGCCAGGCTGGCGGCAAGATCGGCGAGATCCGGTGGCGGGTCGCCATAGGCATGCAGTTGCTGTGCACGGGCGAGTGCGGAGTCGAGCAGGGTGTCGTCGCGTACGCCGCTGCCGCCGCCATGTTCGGCGAGCTGGCGATCGTGGATGGCCAAGGCCAGCGGTTTGCTGATCCAGCGGATCATGGCCGCCTCACTGTGCCAGCTTGTACAGGACCTGCCGGTCCTCGCGCATGATCGCCTCGGCCACTTCCATCTGCGCGGCGAGCTCCGGGTCGAAGACGGTCAGGCGGATGCCGTCGGGGGTCTCCAGCGCATGGAGCTCGTCGCCCTTTTCCAGACGCAGGCGCGCGAGCAGCTCCTTGGGCAGGATGATGCCGGACGAATTGCCGATGCTGGTGATCTTGAGTTTCATGGTGGGATTCCGCGATTGTTATAACAAAAATTATCACTCAGGGGCGGGCTGGGCAAGCGGATGGCAGGGCGCGTCGGTCGCAGGCGTGCGTTCCCGCCGGTAGTGTCGACGTGGAAAAGAAACGGCCCGCTTGCGCGGGCCATTTCTTTTTCCGTCTGTCTCGACCGGATCAGGCCTCGACGTCGTCCTTGTAGGCATCCACCGGGATGCAGGCGCACATGATGTTCTTGTCGCCGTACACGTTGTCCACGCGCGCCACCGGCGGCCAGTACTTGGACTGCTTCAGCGACGGCAGCGGGAACGCCGCCAGCTCGCGCGGGTAGGCGTGGGTCCACTCGCTGGCCGACACCGCGGTGGCGGTGTGCGGGGCGTGCTTGAGCGGGTTGTCCTGGCGATCCAGGCGGCCGTCCTCGATCGCCTGGATTTCGGCGCGGATCTGGATCATCGCGTCGATGAAGCGGTCCAGTTCGTACTGCGATTCGCTCTCGGTCGGCTCGACCATCAGCGTGCCGGCGACCGGGAAGCTCAGGGTCGGGGCGTGGAAGCCGAAGTCGATCAGGCGCTTGGCCACGTCCTCGGCGCCGATGCCGGAGGTCTTCTCCAGCGGACGCACGTCGAGGATGCACTCATGCGCCACCAGGCCGTTGCGGCCGGTGTACAGCGTGGGGTAGTGCGCGGCCAGGCGTTTGGCGATGTAGTTGGCGTTGAGCAGGGCGACCTGGGTGGCCTTGCGCAGGCCGGCCGCGCCCATCAGCGCGATATACATCCAGCTGATCGGCAGGATGGAGGCGCTGCCGAAGGTGGCGGCGCTGACCATCGCGCCGTTGCCGGTGCCCTGCGTGCGCAGGCCGTCCTTGACCAGCGCGCCCGGCAGGAACGGTGCCAGATGCGACTTGACCGCGCACGGGCCCACGCCCGGGCCGCCGCCGCCGTGCGGGATGCAGAAGGTCTTGTGCAGGTTCAGGTGCGATACGTCCGAGCCCCACTTGCCGGGCTTGGCCACGCCGACCAGGGCGTTCATGTTGGCGCCGTCGGTGTACACTTGGCCGCCGTGCTTGTGGATGATCTCGCAGATCTCGACCACTTCTTCCTCGAACACGCCATGCGTGGACGGGTAGGTCATCATGATCGCGGCCAGGCGGTCGCCGTACTTCTCGGCGTTGGCGCGGATGTCCTCGACGTCGACGTTGCCGTTGGCGTCAGTCTTGGTGACCACCACCTTCATGCCGCACATCTGCGCCGAGGCCGGGTTGGTGCCGTGCGCCGAATCCGGGATCAGGCAGATGTCGCGGTGGCTCTCGCCGCGCGAGGCGTGGTAGGCACGGATCGCCAGCAGGCCGGCGTATTCGCCCTGCGCGCCGGAGTTCGGCTGCAGGCTCACCGCGTCGTAGCCGGTGCACTCCACCAGCATCGCTTCCAGCCCGTCGATCAGTTCCTTGTAGCCCTGCGCCTGGTCGGCCGGGGCCAGCGGGTGGATGTTGGCGAACTCCGGCCAGGTCACCGGAATCATCTCGGCGGTGGCGTTGAGCTTCATGGTGCACGAGCCCAGCGGGATCATCGTGCGGTCCATCGCCAGGTCCTTGTCGGCCAGCGAGCGCAGGTAGCGCAGCAGTTCGTGCTCGCTGTGGTGGGTGTTGAACACCGGGTGGGTCAGGAACGCGGACTGGCGCACCAGGGCGGCCGGCAGCGCGTCGGCGGTGGTCGCGTCCAGCGCGTCTACGTCCACGCTGGCGCCGAACACCGCGCCCAGCGCGACGATGTCCTCGCGGGTGGCGGTCTCGTCCAGGCTGATGCCCACCGCTTCGCTGTCGATCACGCGCAGGTTGATGCCCGCGGCCACGGCCTTGGCCTGCAGCGCGGCGGCGTCGACGTTGCGCACGTGCAGGGTGTCGAAGAAGTGCTCGCCCACGTCCACGCCGTTCTTGCGCAGCGCCGCGGCCAGCAGGGCGGCCAGGCGATGGGTGCGGCGGGCAATGCGGGTCAGGCCTTCCGGGCCGTGGTAGACGGCGTACATCGAGGCCATCACCGCCAGCAGCACCTGCGCGGTGCAGATGTTGGAGGTGGCCTTCTCGCGGCGGATGTGCTGTTCGCGGGTCTGCAGGGTCAGGCGGTAGGCCGGCTTGCCCTCGGCATCGACCGACACGCCGATCAGGCGGCCCGGCATCGAGCGCTTGTAGGCGTCGCGGCAGGCCATGAACGCGGCATGCGGGCCGCCGAAACCGAACGGCACGCCGAAACGCTGGCTGTTGCCGACCACGATGTCCGCGCCCCATTCGCCGGGCGCGGCGATCAGGGTCAGCGCCAGCAGGTCGGTGGCCACTGCGACCAGGCCCTGGCGGGCGTGCACGGCCTCGACCAGCGCCTTGTGGTCGCCGATGTGGCCGAAGCTGTCCGGGTACTGCAGCAGCACGCCGAAGGAATCGGCTTCCAGCGCTTCGGCCGGGGTGCCCACGCGCAGCACGATGCCCATCGGCTCGGCGCGGGTGCGCAGCAGTTCCAGCGTCTGCGGATGCACCGCGTCGTGCACGAAGAACACGTCCGACTTCGACTTGGCCGAGCGCTTGGCCAGGGTCATCGCCTCGGCGGCCGCGGTGGCTTCGTCCAGCAGCGAGGCGTTGGCGATCTCCATGCCGGTCAGGTCGGCGACCATCTGCTGGAAGTTGATCAGCGCTTCCATGCGGCCCTGCGAGATTTCCGCCTGGTACGGGGTGTAGGCGGTGTACCAGGCCGGGTTCTCGAGGATGTTGCGCAGGATCACGTTCGGCGTGTGGGTGCCGTAATAGCCCTGGCCGATGAAGCTGCGCAGCACCTTGTTCTTGCCGGCGATGGCGCGGATCTTGGCCAGCGCCTGCACTTCGGTCAGCGACTCGGGCAGGGCCAGCGGGGCGGGCGACTTGATCGCGCCGGGGACGATGGCGTCGGTCAGCGCATCGAGCGAGTCATGGCCGACCACGCGCAGCATCTGCGCGATTTCGGCATCGTTGGGACCGATGTGGCGGTCGACGAAGGCGGAGGCGTGTTCGAGTTCGCGCAGCGAAGGCGTGTTCTGGGGCATGACGGACGTCCGGAGAGTGGCGTGCGGGGCTGGGTCGGCGAGCCCCCATCCGGTCCGGCAGCAGTTCCGCGCACGCGGCACCACGGCCGGCAAGCCGGCGGCTCGCCTCGTGCCCCTCTGTCCTTTTGCCTGAGAGTTTGGAAGGCGCGACCTGCGGGTCGCGCGCCTCGTGCACCTTCGGCGCCGGATTGAACCGGTCTCTCCAGAGTTTTGACGCAGGTGGTATCGGGGCCTGAGCGATTGCGGGCGTTTGCGCCTTCGGCAGCGATGAACCGCTTCTCCCACCGTGTAGCGCGCTGATTATAGCGGTTGGCCCGGCTGGGCGGTGCCCGCTGCGGGAGCCTTCTCCCTCCGGGGTGAGGGCGTGTGGTTTGCGAGGTATTGGCTCGCGCATGCCTGAACGCGCGGCAGGTTGCGTCGGGCAGGGGGCGAAGCGAAGTGCCCCGCGGGGGCGGACGCGGGGGAGCTGCAAGGAATTACGGGATCGCGATGATGGACACGTCGCCACGCACCCATGTGGGAAGCAATCGGGATGCCATGGTTTCAGGTGGCGCATGCGCTCCACCCCGGCCCTCGGCTCCACCCCCGCCTCGCATCCTGGCCCACGCCAGCGGAGTGGGCGTTCGAACGCGCGCGTGCCTTCTCGTCCCAGAGTGAGGGCGGCTTCCCCGCATCGGCATTCAGCTGCGCGCCTACCGGCGGCAGGCCCACCCCTCTATCATGTGCAGCCTTCCCGTTTCCTCCCGGCGCCGCCCGCACAGGGCCGGCGCCCGTCGTGCGTCCTCGCGCACGCCCCGCCGGATACCCCATGACCACCGCTTCGCCCTCCACCCGCCGCCTGGCCCTGTTGCTCGCCGGGCTGTCCATGTTCGGGCCGTTCTCCATCGACACCATCTTCCCGGCCTTCCCGCTGCTGGCGCGGGAACTGGCGGTGGACGAGGTGGCGGTGCAGCAGACTGTCAGCGTCTACCTGCTGTTCTACGGCCTGATGAGCCTGGCGCATGGCCCGTTGTCCGATGCCTGGGGGCGCAAGCGGGTGATCCTCGGCGGGCTGGTGCTGTTCGTCGCCGCCTCGGTCGGCTGCGCGCTGTCCACCCACCTGGGCACGCTGCTGGTGTTCCGCGCGCTGCAGGGCGTTTCCGCCGGCGTGGGCATGATCGTCGGCCGCGCGGTGATCCGCGACCTGTACCACGGCCCCGACGCGCAACGGCTGATGAGCCAGGTGTCCATGATCTTCGGCATCGCCCCGGCCATCGCGCCCATCATCGGCGGCTGGATCCTGCTCGGCGGCGGTGACTGGCCGCTGATCTTCTGGTTCCTGGTGGTGTTTTCGCTGCTGCTGCTTGCCGCCACCGCGCGCTGGCTGCCGGAAACCCACCCGGCGCAGGCACGCACCGCGCTGTCGCCGCGCGGCCTGTTGCGCGACTACCTGCGCATCGGCTTCAACCCGCGTTTCCTGCGCCTGTCGCTGGCCGGCAGCGTCAACTTCGGCGGCATCTTCCTGTATATCGCCTCGGCGCCAGTGTTCGTGATGCAGCACCTGCGCCTGGGCGAAGGCGGCTTCGCATGGCTGTTCATCCCCACCATCGGCGGCATGACCACCGGCGCGTTCCTGTCCGGGCGCATGGCAGGGCGCACCTTGCCGGTGCGGCAGATCGGCATCGGCTTCGCCTGCTGCGCGCTGTCGGCGGTGCTGAACATCGCCTACGCGGCATCGGTGGAGCAGTTGCAGCTGCCGTGGGCAGTGTTGCCGATATTTCTCGGCGGCCTGGGCACCGCGCTGATCTTCCCGGTGTTGGCGCTGGCCGTGCTGGACATGTACCCCCAGCAGCGCGGCCTCGCCTCATCATTGCAGGCCTTCGTGCAGCTGATGATCAGCACCGTGGTGGCCGGCGTGATCTCGCCGCTGCTCAGCGGCCGGCCGCTGTACCTGGCGCTGGGCATGGCCGGCTTCATGCTGCTGGGCTTCGCGTTCTGGTACTGGGAACACCGTAGCGAGCGCCACCTGGCCGGCCCGCACATGCATATCTAGGCCCGGCGTCCATTCCCGCATCACTCCACCTGCTTCACTCTCCCCCTACCGGCCACCAAGGCCGTCATCGGAAGCCTGCAACCATGTCCATCCACTCCAAGGGCCGCCGCGAGGCGAAGAAAAAGCTGGCCGAGCGCGAGCGCAACCAGACTGCCGCCAACCCGGCGCCGAAGGCCACGGTGGAACCGCATGCCGAACTGCGCGACCAGCAGCGCACCCTGCTGGCCGGCATCGTCCGCCGCGACGGCGAATGGGTGCTGGGCATGGACGGCAAAATTGCCGGCGAAACCCCCAGCGCCGCCCGCGTGCTGGCGTTGATCATGCAGGCCGCCGAACTGCACGAACGCAGTGGCAAGCCCGTACGGCTGATGTACTCCGACGCGCTGAAGGATGCCGCGCATGCCGAAGTGGCGGAGCAGGGCATCGACTTCGATACCTGGAAGCGCAACCTGGCCGCGGAGCTCGGCATCGGTGCGAAGGATGCTGCGGCCACGCATTGAGTTGTGTCGGGGCGTGAACGGACAAGGGCGCCGCGGGGCGCCCTTGTCGTATGAGCAAGGCGTGTTGAATCAGCCCGGATGGAACAGGTACAGCGCGTACAGGACAAATGCGGTACCCAGCACGCCATGCACGGCGAGGCCCTGGCGACCCTGCAGGATCGATGCGGGACGCCTCGCATGTACGATCCACGCCAACCCGGCGGAGTGCGCCAGCAGCAGGCCGACAGGCCAGAGCGACAGGTAAAGCAGAATCACGACGCCATCCGGACCGGTGCCGTCGCCGTGATACGCCGGTACGTGCGTCACGGCGACGATTGTCCAGGCGGCCAATGCCAGCATGCTGATGACGAGGCTGATGCCGTAGTAAAGGAACACGGTGCGGGTTTCCTGCAGGAAGGCTTCGACACTTTACCGGCCTGCGGCGAAAGAACCCATCGCACCCCATGCTGCGACAGCCATCTTGCAAGCCGGCATACGAATACGGTTGGCGAAAAAACTGGCCGGTTGATCGGCACTGCGAAACCGGTATGCGGACGGGTTGTTCTTGCCGGAGAGCAGGGGCGTCGCTTTCGTACACCTTCGCTGTATATCCGACTGCGAGGTCACTGGCTGCGGCATGCGGGCTTTATCGCAGGCCAGAAGGCGAGCATGCACATTGAAGATGGCTGCATCACGATCGTTCCGAGCCCGGAGAGCTGATCTGCGATGGCGGGTAGGCAAAACATGTTTTGTCCACCGGCAATACTCCGTAACCAAGCTGGTCCGCGAGGCGGATTCGGCTTGAGCGAACGGTTAGGTTCCAAGTCCGTTGCTCGCGAGCAGGCGGGCCAGCACGTAATAGCCGAAGTTTGCCAGCTCTTCCTCCGGGAGTGTAGCCAAGTCCTCAAGGGTGCCAGGTGGGTAGTCCTTGAAGGTCACCAAGCTTTGGTATGCCCAAGTGCCTGGCTCTTGGCCCTTGCGAGCGTCGTCAAGTACCACCCTCAATGAACCATCAGGTAGCACCGCCAAGCTGCATAGAACAGCTATGCTTTTTGTTGGCGCAGGCTGGGAAAATTCCATGACACTTGGCGCCTGAATTAAGCCGCGCCGCGAAGCGGTGTCGGCTTGAATGAATTGTTAGATGTGTACATCAAGGCAATGCCTCAGCTGTGCTCCAGAGCGTGTCGTATGCGGATACCGACTTGTTGCACTGTTCCGAGAGTTGCTGGACAGACATTCCGAGTCTTGCAGCCTCTACCTCCCAGAAGCGAAGCACAAATGCCTCACCGCCCTCCATGCGAATGGTCTTTTGGAACTGAATCATTGAATCCATGATGCCGCAGGCACCGGTCTTCTTTCCGATTGCCAGAATGCCTTGGGCCGACAAGTCATCCTGTGCGGAGGCTGGCATGCCAAGAGCAAGCGAGGTAGCGGCAACGACGATGAACTTGCTTGCGGTTTTCATGATCATCCCCTGGCGCCTAACTCCGGAATTAAGTCGCGCCACGAAGCGGTGTCGGCTTGGATGAACTGTTAGGTGGTGAACTCATTTCACGTACTGGTCCCAGTTATCCAGCAGTACGGCGGGAACGCAGTACCCGCCTTCGGGCTGCATACTAAACGGAGGTAGCTCGAAGTAGGTATAGCGGCCTCCGGCCTCATTGCAGGTCATGCCGTTCGGCAACTCGAATCGAATAATACGGACGGTATGGTTGGGGCAGATGTCACTACATTTGTACTCAACAACTACGTCGACGCCCCGCAGACTGCCCAGGATCTTGGGTGGTTGGTCGTAGAGCCTTTTGTCATAGCCAGTGGACGCATAGTTGAGTACTCCGCTATCAGTTAGACGCGGCCCGCATCCAGCAAGGCCGACTAGCGTCAGGCCAAGTCCAACCCCCTTGAAAATACGCATCATTGCCACCTAACTCTGGAATTAAGCCGCGCCGCGAAGCGGCGTCGGCTTGAATGAATTGTTAGGCATCAAGCCGACACCAGAATGCCAGCGAGTACCTGCCCATGTCGATTGACTCCCAATCAGAGGACTCATGAATTGGCATCTTAAGGACGATTGTGTTGAGGTCAACATGAGTTGGGAACTCTGAAAGAACAATATCCGCCGCTTCTTGCCCGAGCTTGTGAGTGATTTTGAACAGCGGGGAAAAGCTTGAGAGCTCGGCAGCACCTACGCGAAAGCTGTCGCGGGTCAGCAGTTCGTCACCTTCAAAGAGGGCTAAGTCAACGCGCACAGATCCGTCCTTTGATGCCTAACGCCTGAATTAAGCCGAGCCGCGAAGCGGCTTCGGCTTGAATGAATTGTTAGACCTGCTACCCGTGACCATGACTAAAGGCGCCTTTGGCATCAAATGTGGGGTTGCCCAGCTCGTCGTGGAGTGATTCCAGGATGGCTGCAATGGTGTCGGGTGCAGATTGGCCGTACTGCTCCTGGAGTGCATTGGCGATGTGGCGGATGGTGTCAGCTAGGAAGATGCCCCATGCCGGGGCCTCCTCACGACCGTTGTCCTGCCATAGGCCGATGTTAATCGTGCAGTGCTGCCCGTGCTCAGCGATCCAAGCGCTGAGCATTTGGATGGAATTGTCATCGCGCTGTGTGGCGGGTGGGATTACGAGAGGTTTCATAGCAGGTCTAACGCCTGAGTTAAGCCGCGCCGCGAAGCGGTGTCGGCTTGAATGAATTGTTAGGTTGCACGCTAGTCATCTTTAACTTTGACTGTAAGCGACCCGTCACCGTTTAAAGCAGATCGTAGCGACTGATGCAAATCAATCTGTGCTTTCAATGCGTCTTCATCAATTGGAAAGCTGGTGACATTCATGCTTAGGGGGCTTGCTCCGGAAAGAACATCAATGGCGAGACGGCGCAGCCTTTCTTGTTCCTCCTCAAGGCGACCATGAGCCACGGGTGAGTAGATGTGCTTTTTTAGCTGGACGCGGTCAAAGGTAAAGTCAACGTCAACTGCAATTGCGTTTAGCAAGTTGACAAAGAGCTCTTCTCCGCGTGCTCTCCAGTTCGCCGCTTGATCATCCTCAAATTTTGTTTCAAGGTGGTCCAGGTACTCTCGCCAAGAGTTCAGCACCGTCTGCTCCCGCTTAGATCGACGATGTATCCCTAGAGCTCTATGACCATAGAACGTCAGGTCAATCATGTTGAGCGCTTGCACGTGCTCAGTGCTTAGACGAGCTGCGCGCGTTGCCATTAAGGTGTGGAATACCCAGAGCTTTCGCTGTCTTCTCTCGCGAATACGCTCAATCGTCTTCTGAGCTTGTACGGCAAGAATTGGGCCGAGTAGCGTGGCAGAGATGATGAGTGTGTTTGCTATTTCCATCATATCCCCCTGATGTGTCCGTGCAACCTCAACGCCTATTGGACCGCCTAAACGCGGTGTAATGCGGATCATGGCTGACTTCCATTGGGCTGGCAATGCGTGGCTTTCCCTTTCTGCATCAGTTGCTTGGAGGGCTCTTGAGCGATTGGGTAGGATGGTTTTGCTTCGGCGTTATACCGCAGGAATGCTGCTGTAACGAATACACCTGCTGGCCCGTGGGTGTAACGCGGATGCGACGTAACCGGATTGCCGCGCAGGTCAGCGTGGTTGGATGCAGAAAAGCGAAGGGCGCCATCGGGCGCCCTTCGTGTTCTGGTTTTGCTCCGGCTCCATGGTGCGCCGGTGTTGCGATATCAACCTGCCGGTTGCATCGGCTTTTAACCGTTCACTTCAATCCGGGGCGGCGGCGCCTACACCGACGAGAGCAGCTGGAAAATCGGCAGGTAGGCCGACAGAAAAACCAGGGGCACGCCGCCGAACAGCGTGAGCAGTCCGAGCACGCCTGCGGCGATCGGGCGGCGGGCCTTGCTGGGCCAGGACAGCCGGATCAGGATCACGAGAGCCGGGGCGCACCAGATGGCGGGGTAGAAGCGGGTGGTCAGGCGAGTGAGCAGCGGCAACTCGTTGCCGGACAGGCTGAAGGCGGTGAAGGTGTCGGAGAACTGCGGGAAAACCCATGCGCCGATCAGGGTGATGGCGATGGCCGCGACGATGCTGGAGATCAGGCCGATGAGCAGCCAGATGATTCCCCGCGAGTGTGCCGGTGTTGCTGGGGCAGGGGAAAGTCCGGGAGATCTGCTTGCGGAAATATCGGTCATGGGCAGTGTTTTAAGGTCATGTCGAGATATGGGGCACGCGCGGGTTTCACCTGAGCGAAGGGCGCCTTGAGGCGCCCTTCGTCTCCACGCTTCAACCCGGCTTTACGGCGCCGCCGGCTTCACCGGCTGCGGGGTGCCCGCCTGCCACCCGCACATCTGCCCTTCGTTCTGCTGCTTGAGCCATTCCTGCAGCGGGGCGAAGTATTCCAGCATCGGCGCGGCGTCGAGTTTCTCGGTGCCGGTCAGTTCCTTGAGGGTGGCCTGCCACGGCTGGCTGGCGCCCTTGCTGAGCATGGCCCAGTACTTCTGGCCGGCTTCCTTGTTGCCGTAGAAGGTGCACTGGTTGAGCGGGCCGGTATAACCGGCGGCGTCGCACAGTCCCTTGTAGAACTGGTACTGCAGGATGCGCGCCAGGAAATAGCGCAGGTACGGGGTGTTGCCCGGCACGTGGTACTTGGCGCCCGCGTCGAAGTAGTCCTCGCCGCGCGCGCTGGCCGGGGCCACGCCCTGGTACTGGGCCTTCAGTTCCCACCACTTCTGGTTGTACTGCTCGGGCTTGATCGAGCCGTCGAAAACGCCCCAGCGCCAGCGGTCGATCATCAGGCCGAACGGCAGGAACGACACGCCGCTCAGCGCCATGCGCATCTGCGCGTTGATGGTGGCCTCGCGGCTTTCCTGCGGCTTGTCGACCAGGCCGATGGAGTTGAGGTACTGCGGGGTCATCGCCAGCACGATGGTGTCGCCGATGGCTTCGTGGAAGCCGTCGTTGGCGCCGCCCTGGAACAACGGCGGCAGCGGGTTGTAGGCCAGGTCGTAATAGATGTGGCCGAGCTCGTGGTAGATGGTGGTGAAGTTTTCTTCGTTCGGGGTGATGCACATCTTGGTGCGCACGTCCGCGCCCACGTCCTTGCCGTCGCCGCCCATGTTCATGTCCCAGGCGCTGGCGTGGCAGACCACGTTGCGGTCCAGCGGCTTGATGAACTGGGTGTTCTGCCAGTAGCTGGGCGGCAGCTTGGGCATGCCCAGGGACACGTAAAAGTCCTGCGCGCGCTCGGTCATCTGTTTGGCGGTGGCCAGTTCGGCCTCGCGCTGGGCCTTGAAGCGGGCGGCGACGTCGGCGTTGGCGCCGGCCTTGGCCAGCGCCGCGCTCAGGTTGCCCTGGTGCTGCTTCTCCAGCGCGGCGGTGATGTCCAGGCTGCCGGCGCCGGGGTAGGGCTGCAGCTGGTCCCACAGGTTGCTCCAGTCCTGCTGCCACATGTTGCCGGTCAGGTGCGCGGCGATCAGGCCGCCGCCGACTTCGGCCTTGTCCTTGCCGTATTCCTTGTCCAGCTTGGCGCGGGTGTAACAGTGCAGCTGTTCGTACAGCGGCTTGACCTGCTCCCACAGGCGGTCGGTTTCCGGGCCGACCTGCTCGGCCGGCATGTCGTAGCCGGCGCGCCACATCTGCCCGGCATCGGTGTAGCCCAGTTCGCGCGCGCCTTCGTTGACCAGTTCGACGAAGCGCTGGTACGGCTCGCGCGAGGCCACGGCGGTGGAGTGCCAGCCCTGCCACGCGTCGAGCTGCTTGGCGTAGTCGTGCGAGCGCGCCAGCACCTGTTCCAGCTCACCGAGCTGGCGGCAGTTCTGCGCATCGCCTTCGCCGGTGCAGTAGGTGCCGGCGCCGTAGTCGCCTTCCAGCTTGGTGGCGATGGCGGCCAGTTCGGCCAGCTTGGCCGGGTCGCGCGGGGCCGGCATGGCGGTCATCAGCTTGAGCAGGTGCAGGGCACGCTTTGTGTCCTCGCTCATCGGCTGGCCTTCGTACTTGCCGGCCTGTTCGATCCAGCCGTTGAGCGTGGTCAGCCAGCGCTCGTTGGCCTTGGCCGCCACGCGCGCGGAATCGTCGTTGATGTAGGTGGACGAGAGCCACTGCGCCGAGGTCATTTCCGGGTACATGGCTTTGTACTCGTCGTTGACCCGGGCGATGAACTGGTCGGCGCTCTCGGATGGCGCGGCCTGCGACGCCGGTGCGGCGGTGTCGGTGGCGGTTTCCTTGTTGCAGGCGGCCAGCGACAGCACGCCGGCGCTCACGGCGAGGGCCAGCAGCAGATGACGTTGTTTCACGCGATTCCCCGGTGGTAGTTGACCGGCGAAGGCTAGAGGGCCGCGGCGGTCGCGGCAAGAGGCGAGGAACGCGTGGAGAGGAGCGAGACGGAGGCTGGACGATCTGCGTCTTGTAGAGCGGGGCAACGCCCCGCTGGGGCTTCACCGGGAAAGCCCCGCCGGGCGTCGCCCGGCCCTACAGAGCGCGGCGGTCGTGTAGAGCGGGGCAACGCCCCGCTGGGACTTCACCGGAAAGCTCCGCCGGGCGTTGCCCGGCGCTACAACACCTCAGCGCTTAAGGGCCATCAGCAGCACGCCGCCGCCGATCATCGCCACGCCCAGCCATTCGCGCCAGGCCAGGCGTTCGTGCAGGAAGGCGAAGGCGAATACCGCCACCAGCACCACGCTGAGCTTGTCCACCGGCGCCACCTGCGAGGCCGGGCCGCGTTGCAGGGCGCGGAAGTAGCACAGCCACGAGGCGCCGGTGGCCAGTGCCGAGAGCAGCAGCCAGAGCAGGGTCTTGCCGGGCAGGGCCAGCGGGTTGCTCCACTTGCCGGTGGCGGCCACGAACAGCCCCAGCACCGCGACGATGGCGACGGTGCGCAGCAGCATCGCCAGGTCGGAATCGACCTGCTGCAGGCCGAGCTTGGCGAAGATCGCGGTCAACGCGGCGAAGGCGGCCGACAGCAGGGCCCAGGGCAGCCATTGCGGGAAGGTGGCCATGGTGGTTCTCCGGGGTGAGTCGGATCATCTTGCCACCGAAGAAGCGCACTTCAGTGCGCGATGGGGCTTCGGCGGGGTACTGGCAGAAGGCTGTCCGCAAAGAGCGGCAATGACGCCTGGAAAACACCGACTGTTTTTGCTTCCTCTACGGACAGGTGTTCCGGAAAGGCCTCATCGTGCATTGAAGTGTGCTCGCGCGAAGGGCGGCTTTACCCCCCGCAACCGGCGAACAGGTCGCGGTCGCGCGCGTAGACCGAGGTGCCGACCTGCATCAGCCCCAGCACCGAGGGGAACAGGTTGTCCTGGTCGGTACGGCGGTGCGCGCGGTCGCGCAGGCATTGCAGGTCCAGGCCGCGGTCGGTGGCGAACTGCGGCGAGAACCACATCACCATCGGCACGCGGGTCTGTTCGTCCGGTGCGATGGCATAGGGCACGCCATGCAGATACAGGCCCTTCTCGCCCAGCGATTCGCCGTGGTCGGAGAGGTAGATCATGGCCGTGTCGTAGTCGTCCAGGCCGCGCAGGGCGGCGATGGTCTGGGCCAGGAAATGGTCGGTGTAGCGCACCGCGTTGTCGTAGCTGTTGACGATCTGTTCGCGGCTGCATTTGCCCAGGTCCGCGGTGTCGCAGGTCGGCGCGAACTGGCGGAACTGCGCCGGGTAGCGTTGGAAGTAACTCGGGCCGTGGTTGCCCAGCTGGTGCAGGACGACGACGCGGTCGCCCGGCTTGGCGCGCACCTGCGCGGCGAGGTCGTCGAGCAGGATCTCGTCCATGCAGCGGCCGTCGGCGCACAGGCCGGGCTTGGTCGCATCGTCCAGGCGCTGGATGTCCAGGCCTTCGCACACGCCCTTGCAGCCGGACTGGTTGTCGCGCCACAGCGTGGCGATGCCGGCATGTTCGAGCACATGCAGCAGCGACTGGTGGGCGCGGATCTTCTTCTCGTCGTAATCGTGGCGGCCGAACGGCGAGAACATGCAGGGCAGCGAGACCTCGGTGCTGGTGCCGCAGGAGTGCATGTCGGGGAAGTTGATCACGCCGGCCTGCGCCAGTTCGGGCGTGGTCTGGCGGTCGTAGCCGTTGAGGCCCCAGTTCTGTGCGCGCACGGTTTCGCCGACCACCAGCACCAGCAGGCGCGGCCTGCTGCCCGCTGCGCGAGGGGGGGCCTTGGCGTCGGTGCCGAGCGGCAGCTTGGGCTGGTTCTTGATCGGGTTGGAGGTGACCAGGTTCTGCTTGAGCGCGATCAGGTAGTTCACCGGGGTGGCCAGGTAGCGCACCTCGCGATGGTTGCGCATCAGCGCCGACACGTTCTGGAACGAGGCCAGCGTGCCGGCGCCGGCCACCACCACCACGCCCACCAGGAACAGCAGACGCCACAGCAGGGTGCGGCCCCAGCCGCGGCGGCGCAGGCGCACGCGCCACAGCAGCACGCACGGGACCAACGCGTAGCCGAGCAGCGGCAGGAGCAGCGCCGGCGTCATCAGCTCGCGCGATTCCTTCTGGTCGGTGGCCAGCACGTTGCGCAGCATGTCCGCGTCCAGGTAGACGTTGAAGCTGTTCATGTAGTGCGTGGCGAAGGCGGTGGTGACGAACAGGACCGTCAGCAGCACCTTGGCGTTCCAGCGCCACACCAGCAGGCCGAGCAGCAGGGCATGCACGCCCATCAACAGGGCGAACAGCGACAGCGCGAACAGCACGCTGCCGGGGTTCGTGGCCATGGCGTCGCGCCAGAACAGGCCGTTGCAGACCAGCGCGAAGAACGCGCTGGCCAGCAGGATCAGCGTTTCGGTAGTGATTTCCGGGCGCCACCGGCGCAGACGCGCGAATGCGGTGGTCGATGCGGGCAGGGGCGGGGAGACGGCGTTCATGCGCGAGCTTCTTCCTTGAAGGGGGTGGCCTTGGCCGGCGGGAACATCAGCAGGTAGATCAGTACCGCCACGGTCCAGCTGACCGCCAGCGACCACACATCATGCGAGAGGAAGTGCGCGCCGCGCAGTTGCTGGGAGATGCCGAACACCAGGCCGGTGGCCACGGCGACCGCCAATGCCGCCCAGCGCCATTGCGGGCGCATCCGCAGCGCGAAGAAGTACAGCGCCACCCAGCCATAACCGGCGCTGGCATGGCCGGCCGGGAAGCAGGCGGCATGGCCGAGCATGACCGGGCGTGGCTGGAACAGGCCGATGAACGGACGCAGGCCGCCGTAGCGCTGCAGGTCCCAGGGGCAATCCATCTGGGTCATGGATTTGAGCAGGGCGACCATGCCGGTGGACAGGCCCACCGCCAGCAGCAGGTACAGCAGCGGCATCCGCAACGGCTTCCAGCGGGTGTCGAAACAGGCGCGCAGCAGGGCCAGCATCACCAGCAGTGCGGCGAGGGTGCTCAGGTTCTTGCCGCCGCGATGGACCACATGGCTGGTCCACCAGGAATCCTTGAGTGCCCATTGGCCGCCCTCCCAGCGGTAGAACAGGTCGGCCAGCCACTGGTCGCCATTGCCGGCCATCAGTACCGCGCTGGCGGCCAGCGCGATCAGCAGGGGAATCAGCAGGTGGCGGCCAAGAAAGCCGCGCCGGGTGGCGGCGAGCCCGCCGACCGGCAATGCATAGGGAGCAGGCGAGGAAGGAACGGCAGGCACAGGAGCGGTACGCCATCGACGGTGAATGGCGGCATGGTCGGTCCCGGCATGTCGGAGACTGGTCGGAGGCGCGTCGGCAGGACGTTAATGCCACACCGGGTTCAGTCGTCGTTGGTTTCGTCCGGCGTTTCGGCGACTTCGCCGTGGCTTGCGGCCACGCAGGCGGTATCCAGCGCGGTGCCCGGCAGCAGCTGCCATTCGTTGCGGTTGGCGCTGCCGATGTCGATCACCCGTGCCGGGTCGGCGCAGGGCGTCATCGCCTGCTTGAGGACGAATAGCCAGCGCCGCTCCGGAGCGGCCGCCACCCACTGCCCGGCCAGTTCCCACTGTTCGGACCAGGGGCGCTTGAAGCCGAAGTCCGCCGCCTGCGGATGGGTCTGCAGCAGGTTCTGCTCGCGCCAGGCGACCATGCCCAGTTCGCCGTCGCCGATGCGCTGGCGTGCCTTGTCCATGACCGCGGCGGCCGAACTATAGGGGTCCAGCGCCGGCATCAGGCCCAGCCCGTACATCGCCCACAGCAGCACGGTGGCCAGCACCGCCGCCAGCCCGGCGCGGCGCAGGCGCAGCGTTGCCACCAGCGCCAGTGCGGCGATGCCGAAACCCAGTAGCCAGGCGCCGACCTGCGGCAGCACCCACGGGTCGATCGCGCGCTTGGCCGCGTTGCGCTGCGCCCAGCCGTCGCCGTGCAGCGCGCCATAGCCGATGGCCAGCGTCGCCACCGCCAGCAGCAGCACGTATGCCAGCAGCGCCCAGCGCACGCCGGTGCGGCGCAGCAACCCGGCCAGCAGCGGCGCGGCCGCAACCGCCAGCGCCGGCAGCATCGGCAGGATGTAGACCTCGCGCTTGCCCGGGCTGGCGCTGAAGAACAGCAGCACCAGCAGCGCCCAGCCCAGCAGCACGATGTAGCGCGGATCGGCGCGGCGCAGGCGGCGCCACCAGGCCGGCACCAGCCACGGCAGCAGCAGGCTGCCCGGCAGCCACAGCGTGGCGATCACCTGCAGGTAGTACCAGGCCGGCTGCTTGTGGTGCCAGGCGTTGGCATAGCGGGTGCCGGTCTGCTTGAACAGCAGTTCCTGCGCGTAGGACTGCAGGTGCGGATCGGGGTTGTGCAGCAGGGCGATGCCCAGCGGCGCCAGCCACACGCAGGTGCCGGCGATGAACAGCGGCAGGATCAGCCACCAGCCCCAGCCGCGCCCGGCGCCGGTCACACGGGGGTGCCGCCAGCGCCAGGCGGCCCAGGGCAGCAGCGCCAGCAGTGGCAGGAACCCCACGCCCTTGGTCACCGTGCCCACACCGGCGGCGAAGGCGCCCAGCGCCAGCAGCTTCCAGTTGGGCCCCAGCAGCAGATGCCGCAGCAGCGCCCACAGCGACAGCGTGGTCATGCCCACCAGCACCATGTCGATCTGCGCGCGCTTGGCCATCAGCCCGAACTGGATGCACACGAACAGCCCCAGTACCGCGTAGCGCGCCACGCGCCGGTTCCACAGCCGCCGCGACAGGTCCCAGGTCAGCCACAGGGTCAGCAGCGCGGACAGCAGCGACGGCAGCAGGAAGGCGATGTTCCAGTTGCCCAGCACCTTGTAGGTGGCGGCCTGGATCCACATGAAGGTCGGTGGCTTCTCCGCGTACAGCTCGCTGCCCCGGTGCGGCAGCAACCACTGCCCGGTTTCCACCATCTGCCGCGCGGCCAGCACGAAGCGCGGCTCGTCGGGCGGGGAGGGTTCGCGCATGCCGAGCCCTGCCAGCAGGCTGGCCACGATCAGGGCCAGCAGCAGGAACCAGGGGGCGGAAGATCGGAGGCGGGTCGGGCGCACGCGGGGCTCGTCTGCGGGGTGGTCGGGGATCATCGCGCGGCCGGCGTGGGAAGCGCGTCGTAGGACGCATTGTCACCTGTTTCGACGTCGCTCCGACCACCGCTGCGGCTACGATGGGCACGCACGCCCGTCCCACCGCCGCCTGGATGCCCGTCGATGGCGCCGGAGTGCGTTCCACAGGCGGGGCGGGGCATCGTTCTTCCAAGGGTTCTGCACATGCGGCTGCTGGTCATCGAAGACAATCGCAATCTGATCGCCAATCTTTTCGACTATTTCGAGGCGCGCGGCCATGTGCTCGATGTCGCCCCCGACGGCGTGACCGGGCTGCACCTGGCCGCCACCCAGTCCTACGATGCGATCCTGCTGGACTGGATGTTGCCGCGCATGGAGGGGCCGGAGGTGCTGCGGCGCCTGCGCGAGGAACACCGCTCCGAGGTGCCGGTGATCATGCTCACCGCGCGCGACGAACTGCCCGACAAGATCGCCGGTTTCCGCGCAGGCGCCGACGACTACCTGACCAAACCCTTCGCCCTGCCCGAACTGGAAGTGCGGCTGGACGCGGTGCTGGCGCGCACGCACGGGCGCAATCCACGCAAGGTGCTTGAAGTGCACGACCTGCGCCTGGACCTGGCCACGCTGGAAGTACGGCGTGGCGGCCAGCCGCTGCACCTGTACCCGGCCTGCCGCAAGCTGCTGGAAGTACTGATGCGCGCCAGCCCGGCCGCGGTGCCGCGCGACCAGCTCGAGTACGCGCTGTGGGGCGAGGAGCCGCCCGACGGCGACATGCTCCGCTCGCACATCTACGAACTGCGCCGCAGCGTCGATGGTCCATTCGAGGAGAAACTGCTGCACACCCTGCCGCGCGTGGGCTATCGCCTGTGTGCGCCCAGCGCGTCGGCGATGGCCGAGACGGGCGAGCGATGAAGCGGCGGACGCTGCGGCGCAAGCTGCTGGGCTGGCTGGCCAGCTATCTGGCCCTGCTGACCCTGGTGGTGTTCAGCGCCGCCAACTACGTGCACGAGCGTGCCGAGCATTCGGTATGGCGGGCGCTGCTCAATTCCGAACTGGACAGCGTGATCGCCAACAAGCGCGTGGACCCGGACTACCGCTGGCAGGATTCGGACACCCTGCATTTTTTCAGCGAGCACGATGCCCATGGCATCCCGGACGTGCTGGCGCACCTGATGCCCGGGCTGCACGACGGCGTGTGGCTGGAAGGGCACCGCAGCGCGGTCATGGTGCGCGAGACCAGCGACTTCGGCCGCGCGATGCTGGTGCTGGACATCACCGATTTCGCCGACCTGGAGCACTTCATCACCCGCTGGGCGGTATTGGCCGGCATCGCGATGGCGATCGTCACCCTGCTGATGGCCTGGGTCGGCATGAACCGGCTGGTGCGCCCGCTGGTCGGACTGGCCGACGACATCGCCGGGCTGCAGCCCGAGCGCAGCGGCCAGCGGGTGCAGGTCACCGCCCGCGGCAGCGCCGAGATGGAGGTGATCGCCGACTCGGTGAACGATTACCTGGAGCGCAACGAGCGCTTCGTCGAGCGCGAGCGCGCCTTCATCAGTACGGCCAGCCACGAACTGCGCACGCCCATCGCGGTGATCACCGGTGCGGCCGAGCTGGCGCTGGAGCAGGCCGGACTGCCGCCGCGCGCGCGCCAGCAGCTGCAGCGGGTGCGCAGCACCGCTTCCAGCATGGAACAGCTGATCCAGCTGATGCTGCTGCTGGCCCGCGAGCCGGCGCGGCTGGCGGCGTTGAGCGAGCCGTTGGCGCTGGAGCAGTTGCTGCCGGAGATCGTCGCCGACCATGCCTATCTTGCGGGCGGCAAGGAACTGTCGGTCCAGGTGACGGAATCGGCGCCCTGCACGATCGTGGCGCCGGTGGGGGTGGTGCAGGCGGCGGTCGGCAACCTGCTGCGCAATGCCATGGAGAACAGCGACCGCGGCGTGATCCGCATGTCGCTGACGCCGCGGGCCGTGGTGACCATCGAGGATCCGGGGCATGGCATGAGTCCGGAGGAAGTGGCCGCGGCCTACGCCAAGATCGCGCGCGGCGAACGCAACATGCGCACCGGCATCGGCCTGGACCTGATCGGCCGCCTGTGCGAGCACCTGGGCTGGAAGCTGGACATCCACTCGGGCCCGGAGCGCGGCACCCGGGTCACGCTGGACATGGGCGCATCGTTGCCGTGATGCAGGCAGGCCGGTCGCCGCGGCTTTGTAGCGCCGGGCAACGCCCGGCGGGGGCTTTCCCGGTAAGGTCCCAGCGGGGCGTTGCCCCGCTCTACGAGGTGCAGGCTGCCGTGGCTTTGTAACGCCGGGCAACGCCCGGCGGGGCTTTCCCGGTGAGGCCCCAGCGGGGCGTTGCCCCGCTCTACAAGGAACGGGCTGCTGTGGCTTTGTAGCGCCGGGCAACGCCCGGCGGGGCTTTCCCGGTGAGGCCCCAGCGGGGCGTTGCCCCGCCCTACAGGAGGGGCAGGGCGAGCAGGTTGCGTTCGACCAGCCACTGCTTCGCGTCGTCGGCATCCTGCTCGAACCACGCACGCGTCGAGCCGAGCCGGTAGGTATAGCCCCACGCATCCATGTCGGCCATCAGCCGCGCGCTGCCGACGCCGGGCAGTTGCCCGGCCAGCACGATCTGCAGGTAGCAGGTGGCGTCTTCCTCGGGCACCGAATCGGTGGCGTCGGTGTGCACGAGCGCGCGCCGCTCGGGCGGCAGCACGATCAGGTGGCAGGCCTCGTGCAGCATCGAGTGCACCGGCGTGTCCGCGCGCACGTAGACATCGGTGGCGATGATGCCGGCCTCGGGTTCGCCCCAGTAGCTGCCGGGAATCTTCTGCCCGTCGTCGACCCGGTTCAGGCGCAGGCCGTGGCGGGCGAGCAGCGCGGCCGCGTCGTCCCAGGCGATATCGCCCACGCACAGGATGGTGGCGGGCTCGGTGGAGGGCGGTAGGGGCATCAGTATCGGCACCCGGGGCCGGCAGGCGGCCCCGGGTGCAGGAATCAGCTCTGCGGGCCTTCGGGCAGGGCCACGGAAATGTCGAGCACGTCGTGCTCGCCATCCTTGACCAGGTCGACCTTGACCGCGTCGGCGTCGATGTTGACGTACTTCTTGATCACTTCCAGCAGCTCGCGCTGCAGCAGCGGCAGGTAGTCCGGGCCGCCGCGGGTGCTGCGTTCCTGGGCGATGATGATCTGCAGGCGGTTCTTGGCGGTTTCGGCCGTGCTTTTCTTGGCCTTGAAGATGTCGAAAAGTCCCATCGTCACCCTCCGAACAGCTTGCTGAAGAAGCCCTTCTTCTCAACGGAAATGAAGCGCATCGGGCGCTCCTCGCCAAGGATGCGGCCGACCGCGTCCTCATAGGCCTGGCCGGCCATGGATTCGGTGTCCAGGATCACCGGCTCGCCCTTGTTGGAGGCGTTGAGCACGTCGCCGGACTCGGGGATCACGCCGATGGCCTTCAGCCCCAGCACTTCCTCCACGTCGCCGATGCTGAGCATCTCGCCGCTTTCCACCCGCGCCGGGCTGTAGCGGGTCAGCAGCAGGTAGGCCGGCACGTTCTTGCCGACCTCGGCATTGGCGGTCTTGGAGTCGAGCAGGCCGATGATGCGGTCCGAGTCGCGCACCGAGGACACTTCCGGGTTGACCACGACCACCGCGCGGTCGGCGAAGTACATCGCCAGGAAGGCGCCCTTCTCGATGCCGGCCGGCGAATCGCAGATGACGAAGTCGAAACCGTCGGCGGCCAGGTCCTTGAGCACCTTCTCCACGCCCTCCTTGTTCAGCGCGTCCTTGTCGCGGGTCTGCGAGGCGGCCAGCACGAACAGGTTGTCGAAGCGCTTGTCCTTGATCAGGGCCTGTTTCAGCGTGGCCTCGCCATGGACGACGTTGACGAAGTCGTATACCACCCGGCGCTCGCAACCCATGATCAGGTCCAGGTTGCGCAGGCCGACGTCGAAGTCGATGACGGCGACCTTCTTGCCGCGGCGGGCCAGGCCGCACGCGATGCTGGCGCTGGAGGTGGTCTTGCCGACGCCGC
>NZ_LDJG01000001.1 GCF_001431425.1 Stenotrophomonas nitritireducens | reverse complement strand
GTCCAGGTCCAGGCTCTGCCCGGTGCGGTCGTCCAGCAGCAACAGGGGCCGTCCGTCCGCCGCCACGCCCGCGCGCGCGACGGCTTCCCGCACCACCTGCCGCAGCCCGCCACGGGCCAGCAGGCGCTCGCCCTCGAACAGGGCATGGGGGGCTTCCAGGGGATCGTTCATGCATCGACTCCAATTTGACCCGGGTAATATTGCCATCTAATTTTTACCCGGGCAATATTGGACTCCCCTTCAGGAGCCCCTCCACCATGGACAAGCAGCAACGCCGGCAGCAGATCGCCGACTACAAGCGCCGCCCGGTCCGCCGCGGCATCTACCGCGTGCACTGCACCGCCAGCGGCGAAAGCTGGGCCGGCCCGGCCAACGACCTGTCCACCATCGGCAACCGGCTGTGGTTCACCCTGCGCCTGGGCAACCACCCGCACCGGCAGCTGCAGCAGGCCTGGAACCTGCACGGCGCTGCCGCATTCGAATGGCACGACGCGCTGCAACTGGAAGACGAGCCTGACCTGCACGACTTCGAGCGCGAGCGCCTGCTGCAGGACGCGCTGGCCGAGGTCTGCCGGCGGACCGGCGCCACGCCGCTGCGCTGATCCGGCGCGGCGGCGTCCTTCCCGCGGCCGCATGGCATGGCGGCCGGCGACTTCACCCTGCCGGCCAATGAGGGACATCGAGGACAAAGCCACGCCACTGGATGGCGCGCACATGGCCGGCGTGTCGCAGCCGACGGTGTCGCGCGCCCTGCGTGGCGGCCCCATGCCAGCATCGAGACCCGCCGGCGCATCCTGGAGATCGCCCGGCAGCGGAACTGCAAGGCCGGCAAGAACGCCTCCAGCCTGCGCCACCAGCAGCCCGGCATGCTGGCGCTGCTGTTCTTCGAGGATCCGGCGCCGGACGACTCGCTGATCAATCCGTTCTTCCTCTCGATGCCGGGCCCGATCGCCTGCGCCTGCGCGATGACAGGGACAGGTCCTGCCGGCATCGTTCCAGCCGCTGTCCAGCGACTGGCATGCCGATTTCGAGAACGGCAACGGCGCGGGAACAACGGGGCAGGAGCGGTTTCAGCCGCGATGGCGCTTTCCCGGCAGGCCATGGAAAGGTTCGCGGCGGAAGCCGCACCTACAAGAGTCGGAGGCCGGCGATCGGCGGGACGTCGGCGATCAGCTGAAATCCTTGAGGAGTTCGCCTATGCCCGGGGGCGATATCTCGAACCCCAGCGGCGTTCCCGGGTTCACCACCACACCGTAACCGCCCGGCACCCGGCGCAGCACGTCCAGCATCGGCCAGCGCAGCGTGTGCGGCGCCTGCTGTGCGTGGAAGCCGACGCGCGCCATGTCGGTGAACACCGCCACGTGCAGCACGCCCTGCTTGTCGAACAGCAGCGGATCGAAGCCGCTGCCGTCGGGCGTGACCAGGCTGCCGGTGAGCAGCAGCACCTCCGATGCGACGAAGGCCTGCATGAAGGCCTTGATCGGCAGCGTACCGTCCATGGCCGCCTTCAGCAGCGTTTCAAGCGGGGTCTGCGGGGGAAGCGTGTCCATGGCGGGCGGTATCCGGCGGGGCGAGGATTGTAGCGTCGGCGCCACGCGGCAAAGGCAGGAGTGGCATGTCGTGGTCGTCGTGGAACGTCATCGGCGCGTATGGAGGGCGTACGGGCCGCCGCCAAAATGATGGCAGGCCAGTTTGGCGGTGGCACCGGAACCATGGAGCGCTGTGCATGCATGTTCACGGCCTTGCAGGCGCCCGCGCCCGCCCGTCGGCGCCACCGCCTATAATTCCCCCACGCCCCCCGACGCCATCGCATGAGCATCGCCGAAGACCTCCGCCCCGCGCTGGGCCTGCCCGCCATCCAGACCCTCGCCGCCCCGGACATGGCCGCCGTCGATGCCCTGATCCGCCATCGCCTGTCCTCGGACGTGGTGCTGATCAACCAGATCGCCGACCACATCATCTCCGCCGGCGGCAAGCGCCTGCGGCCGATGCTGGTGATGCTGGCCGGCCACGCCGCCGGCGGCGCCGGCCCCGAGCACCACCAGCTGGCGGCGATCATCGAGTTCATCCACACCTCCACCCTGCTGCACGACGACGTGGTGGACGAGTCGGACCTGCGCCGCGGGCGCAGCACCGCCAACGCGCTGTGGGGCAACGCGCCCAGCGTGCTGGTCGGCGACTTCCTGTATTCGCGCAGCTTCCAGCTGATGGTCGAGCTGGACCGCATGCCGGTGATGCGGATCCTGGCCGACACCACCAACCGCATCGCCGAGGGCGAGGTGCTGCAGCTGCTGCACGTCCACAACCCGGACACCGACGAAGCCGCCTACCTGCGCGTGATCGAGCGCAAGACCGCGGTGCTGTTCGCCGCCGGCACCCGCCTGGGCGCGCTGGCCAGCGGCGCCGGCGAAGCCGTGCAGCGGCAGCTGTACGACTACGGCATGGCCCTGGGCTATGCGTTCCAGATCGCCGACGACGTGCTGGACTACTCGGCCAACGCCGAGGAGCTGGGCAAGAACCTGGGCGACGACCTGGCCGAGGGCAAGGCCACGCTGCCGCTGATCCATGCGATGGCGCATTCGGACGCCGCCGTGCGCGAGCGCCTGCGCCAAATCGTGCAGGACGGCGACGCCGGGGCGATGCCGGAAGTGCTGGCCGCGATCCGCGCCACCGGCGGCCTGGAGTACAGCCGCCAGCGTGCGGTGGAATACGCCGACGCCGCCGAGCGCGCGCTCGATGGGCTGCCCGGAAGCGATGCGGTCGCCGCCCTGCGCGGGCTGGCCCGCTACGCGGTCGAACGCAGCCACTGACCCGATGACGGACCTGCAACACTTCAGCGACGAAGAGCGCGCCGTGCTGCTGGCGGTGAAAGGCGTCGGCGCCACCGTGGTGGCGCGGCTGGAACAACTGGGCTTTCATACACTGCCGCAATTGGCGCAGGCCGAACCCGGCGACATCGTCGCCCAGGCTTCGGCGATGCTCGGCAGCAGCTGCTGGCGCAACAGTCCGCAGGCCCGCGCCGCGATCACCGGCGCGATCGACGCCGCCCGCGCCAGCCAGGCTCGCTGACCGGCCTTCGCCAGGCCCCCTGCGGGGCAGGCCCCGCAGCTACGGCTGTCCCCTGCTCGTAGATGCGGGCTCACCGCGCATGGGGCCTCACCGGAAAAGCGCCCTGCGGGGCAGGCCCCGCGGCTACGGCTCAATCGCCGAAGCGTTCTTCCAGGAAGTTGCCCATCATCTTCCAGGCGCGCCTGGCCGCGCGCGGGTCGTACACGCAGCCGGGCGGACTGTTGGCATCGGATTCGGCGAAGCAATGCACCGCGCCGCTGAAGTTGACGAACTGCCAGTCGGCGCCGGCCGCGTCCATTTCCCTGCCGAAACCGGTTATGTCCTCGGCCGTCACGCCCTGGTCGGCAGCGCCGTTGAGCACCAGCATCGGCACCCTGCCGCTGTGCGCCGCGGCAGGCACCGGCGACGCCAACCCGCCGTGCAGGCTTACCACGCCGGCCAGCGGCATGCCCGCGCGCGCCATTTCCAGCACGGTGCTGCCACCGAAGCAGAAGCCGACCGCGGCGATGCGCGAGACGTCCAGCGGCGCCTTGCCGGCCTGCGCCTTCAACGCCTCCAGCGCCGCATGGGCGCGGGCGCGCAGGCGGGCGCGATCCCTGAGCAGCGGCTGCGCGGCCGCGGCCGCTTCGGTGTTGTCCTTCGGCCGCACGGCGCTGCCGTAGACATCGGCCACCAGCACCACGTAATCGTCGCCGGCGATGCGTCCGGCCTTCTCGATCGCCGAGGCATTCACGCCACGCCAGTTCGGCACCATCACCACGCCCGGGCGCCGCGCATCGCCCTTGTCGTCATAGACCAGCACGCCGCTGTAGCGGGCGCCGTCCAGCTGCCATTCCACCGGCCGCTGCTGCATCTTCGCCAGCGCCGGCATCGCCGCCGACGCGCACACCACCAGTAACGCCAACTGCCATTGTCGAACGGTTCGCATGGAGGCCACTCCGGTCGGGGAATGGCGCGAGTCTATGCCTCATGCGGCATGAAGGGGACGCCGTCCCGCGGAGGCTTCACCGGGAACGCCCGCCGGGCGCTGCCCGGCGCTACAGAACCCGAGGCCCCTTGTAGAGCGGGGCAACGCCCCGCTGGAGCCTTGCCGGGAAAGCCCCCGCCGGGCGCTGCCCGGCGCTACAGAACCCGAGGCCCTTGTAGAGCGGGGCAACGCCCCGCTGGAGCATTCCCGGCAAAGCCCTCGCCGGGCGCTGCCCGGCGCTACAGAACCCGAGGCCCCTTGTAGAGCGGGGCAACGCCCCGCTGGAGCCTTACCGGAAAAGCCCCCCGCCGGGCGCTGCCCGGCGCTACAGGGCCCATGGCGCCCGGTATTCCCATGACCGGGACTCGCCGCACCTGCGCCTTGCGCCGCGGAACATTGCAGGGACCCTGGAAAATGCGGTCCCGGCCTGCGCCATCAGGCGATGCCCAGCCCCGGGATCGCGCTGATGCTGTCCGGGTCGAAACCGGCCAGCGCGGCGAAGTGGCGGCCGCGCGCCACGTAATCGCGGTAGGCGCCGAAGCTGGGCGCGCCCGGCGACAGCAGCACCACCCCGCCCTGCGCGCCCAGCGCGGCGCGCGCCAGTTCGACCGCATGCGGCAGGTCGCCGGCGGCATGCAGGCCGAACCGGCCTTCATCGGCCAGTGGCTGCAGCAGGGCATGGATGCGCGGGCCATTGCCGCCCATGGTGACGATCTCCATCGGCGCGGTGTCGCGCATGTGCGCGGCGAAGTCGTGCCAGTCCAGGCCGCGGTCGTGGCCGCCGACCAGCAACGCGATGCGCTGCCCGGCGAAGCAGTCCAGCGCCGCCAGCGAGGCGTGCGGCGTGGTGCTGATCGAATCGTTGACCCAGCGCAGGCCGTCGCGCTCGCCCAGCAGCTGCAGGCGGTTGGGCAGCGGGCGGAAGCTGCGCACCGCCGGCGCCAGCGCCACCGCGTCCAGGCCCAGCGCTTCCAGCGCCGCCAGCACCGCGCACAGATTGCCGCGGTTGTGGCGGCCCGGCAGCGGCGTGTCCGAGGTATCGAACACCGGCTGCGCGCCGCGATGCACCACCTCGCCGACCATGTGCCAGCCCTCGGGCTGGTTGAACCACACGACTTCGCTGTGCGGCAGCTGCAATGCGCGCAGGTGTTCGTCGGCGGCATTGAGCACCGCCACGCGCGGATGGCCGCCGGTCACCAGCGACAGCTTGTCGTCGATGTAGCGCTGTTCGCTGCCGTGCCAGTCCAGGTGTTCCGGGAAGATGTTCAGCACGATGGCCACATCCGGCCGCGCGCCGCTGCGCGCGACTTCGCCGGTCTGGTAGCTGGACAGTTCCACCGCCCAGTATTCCGGCGCCGGTTGCGGGTCCAGGACCTCCAGCAGCGGCAGGCCGATGTTGCCGGCCAGCCCCGTGCGGTGCCCGGCTGCACGCAGCAGGTGCGCCAGCAGCGAGGTGGTGGTGCTCTTGCCCTTGGTGCCGGTCACGCACACCGTACCGGGCAGCACGCCGTCGACGCGCGCGTGCTCGCTGAACCACAGCGAGGTGCCGCCGATGAACTGCGTCCCCTGCTCCAGCGCCTGCTGCGCCTCGGGCTTGTACGGGCTGATGCCCGGCGATTTCACCACCACGTCGAAACGCGACAAGGCCGCGCCGGTCGCGTCGGTTTCCACCTGCAGCGCACCGCCGGTCTCGGCGCGCGCGCCTTCGGCCTCGGCCTCGGGGCAGAACAGGGTCAGCGGCAGGCCGGGCAGGCGCTCGCGCAGCGCGTGGAAGGCCGCACGGCCTTCGCGGCCCCAGCCCCACAGCGCGACGCGCCTGCCCTCAAGCTGCGAAATCCGCACGCAGGCGCTCCCACAGGGCGGCCGGGATGCGGTGCTCGCCATCGATGACCAGCAACGGTTCGATCTTCAGTTCGTCGGCCGCCAGCGTCGGCTGGATCAGGCTGGCGAAGCGCTTGACCAGCGCGTCCTCCTTCCACTCCGGACGCGCGGCCAGCGCCGCCATCGCCGCGCGCGACTCCTTGCCCTCGCCCACGCATTCGAACGGCTTGTGGTCCTGGAATTCCAGCAGCGCGTCGAAACCGCCGGCCTGCTCGCCATCGTCGAGCAGGTTGCGGCCGAAGATGCGCACCAGCCGGGTCTTGGGCATGAACGGCGCCAGCGCCAGGAACACGAAGTGGCACTTCGGGCAGACGCCGCACCAGCGGTTCACCGGGCGCTCGCCGAGGATGTGGAAATTGCGGTTGCAGCTGGAGAAGTGCGCGTCGTAGTAGTCGGTCTTGGCGAACTGCCGCGCCACCGCCAGCTCGGACAGCGGGCGCAGCAGCGAGTAGTAATGCAGGTCGGCGGCGACATGCCGCTGCACGTGTTCGCCGAACGCCTTTTCGAACGCCCAGCCCTTGGACCACTGGTGGTTGACCTCGCCGGTACCGGCGATCTGGCTGCCGTAGCTGGCCGAGCGCTCGTTGGAGAACACCACCTGGTCCACGCCCTGCACCAGCGCCGCCAGCACCATGATCGCCGAGTTCACCGCGGTCACCGGGATGTGGCCGTTCCACGCGCCCTGGCGGTTGAGCTCGAACAGCTCCGGCGCCAGCGCGCGGCCGATGTTGAGCAACGGCAGGCCGGTGCGCTCGGCGCAGGCGCGGATCAGCTGCGAACCGCCGATCCAGGTGACGGTGGCGGCCACGTCGGCACGGCGCAGCGCCTCGATGCTGACCAGCGAATCCTTGCCCCCGCCGATGGCGACCAGCGCGTGCGCGCGCAGGCCCAGCGACTGCGCCGGCTCGGCCTGCGCCTCCACCGGCAGCCTGAAGCGACCGCGCAGGTTCAGTCCGTTGCGGTAGGCGAATTCGCCCAGGCCGTTGAGGTAGACCGTTTCCACCAGCGCTGCGGTATCGGCATCGATGGCGTAGCTGTCGATGGACACCTGCGCCGGCACCGCCGCCTTGTAGTAGCTCACGCCGGCGATCAGGTGCAGCAGGCGCAGGGCGCGCTGCACCGCCGCCGCGCGCTCGCCGTCCAGCCGGAACGGCGCGCCCGGCACGGTGACGGTTTCGGTCATCTCCGGACCGTCGTCGAAGGCGTACACCAGCCGCGCCACGCCGGTATCCGCGGCGAAATCGCAGCGGACGAAACGGAAGCGGGAAACCTGGTCTTTGTCGAAAGCTGTCATGGCGTATCCGGAATCAAGCGGGGCGCCGCGCGCGATGGCGGGCTGGCGCGGCAGAACGAAGGGGAATGCGGGACATCGACATCATTGCGCATCGTCGATGACGTCCTCGCGCGGCAGCGCGCGGTGGTTGTAGTGGCTGGCCATGCTGAAGCCGTAGGCGCCGGCGTCGGCGATCAGCATGACGTCGTCCGGCACGGTGGTGGACGGCAGCTTCACCCGCTGCGCGAACACGTCGCTGGATTCGCAGATCGGGCCGACCACGCTGAAGTCGACGTCGCGCGCGTCGTCCAGCCGCGACAGGTTGGCGATGTCGTGCCAGGCGTCGTACAGCGCCGGGCGCAGCAGCGCGTTCATGCCGGCATCCAGGCCGATGCGGCGCACGCCGTCCTTCTCCACCACCTGGGTGGTCCGGGCCAGCAGCACGCCGGCTTCCGCGACCAGGAAACGGCCCGGCTCGACCGCCAGCTGGAACGCCGGGTGCACCGCCTTGATCTCGGCCAGGCCGGCGGCCCAGGCGTCGAGGTCGAACGGTTCGTCGTCGTCGCTGTAGGGCACCGGCAGGCCGCCGCCGATATCGAGGATCTCCACGCTGCCGATGCGGCGCGCGAAACCGGCCAGCTCGTCGACCATCTGCTTCCAGTGGCCGCTGTTCTCCACGCCGCTGCCCAGGTGCGCGTGGATGCCGGTGATGCGTACGCCGATGCCGCGCGCCACGTCGAGGAACTCGTCCACGCGCTGCGCCGACAGGCCGAACTTGGCCTCCTTGCCGCCGGTGTTGACCTTCCTGTGGTGGCCGTCGCCATGGCCCAGGTCGATGCGCAGCCACAGCGCGCGGTCGCGGAAAACATCCGGCCAGCGCCGCAGCAGTTCGACGTTGTCGACGGTGACGTTGACCCCACGCGCCAGCGCCGCCGCGTACTCGGCGATGGGCGCGAAGCTCGGGGTGAACAGCACGCGCGAAGGCGCCAACTCCGGCAGCGCGGCGAACACATGCTCGACCTCGCCCAGCGACACGCATTCCAGGCCGAGGCCTTCCTCGACCAGCGTGCGCAGGATGGCCAGGTGCGGATTGGCCTTGATCGCGTAGTAACGCCGGTCCAGCGCCGCCACCGCCTTGAGCTGGCGGGCGCGCTCGCGCACCGTAGGCAGGTGGTAGACATAGCGCGGCGTGCCCTGCGCGGCCAGTTCCAGCAGTTGCCGGCGCTGCTGCTGCGCGCGCCACCACGGCGTCGCGCGCGGGCGCACATGGCCGATGATCTCGCGCCAGCGCGGGCCGAACACCTGCTCCTCGTATACCGGCATGGCGCCGCTGTCGATCAGTTCGTCGTGCAGGATCGGCAGCAGGCCATCGGCATCGGCCTCGTCGATCACGAAGGTCAGGTTCAGGTCGTTGGACGACTGGCTGATCATGTGCACGCGCTCCTTGCCGAACGTGGCCCACACGTCGGAGAGCTTGTACAGCAGCGAGCGCATGCCGCGGCCGACCAGGGTGATGGCCGCGCACGGCACGATCACCTTGACCTTGCAGATTTCCGACAGGTCGGCCGACAGCGCCGCCAGCACGTCGGTGCTGACCAGGTTCTCGGACGGGTCGAGCGAGACGGTGACGTTGGTTTCGGCCGAGCCGATCAGGTCCACCGACAGACCGTGCCTGCGGAACAGGTCGAACACGTCGGCGAGGAAGCCGACCTGCTGCCACATGCCGATGCCTTCCATCGACACCAGCACGATGCCGTTGCGGCGGCTGATCGCCTTCACGCCCGGCACCGGCTCGGCGCTGCCGTCGATGCTGGTACCCGGCATGTGCGGGCGCTCGGTGTCGAGGATGGCCATCGGCACGCCGGCGTCGCGGCACGGCTTGATCGAGCGCGGATGCAGCACCTTGGCGCCGGTGGTGGCGATTTCCTGCGCCTCGTAATAGTCCAGCCGGGTGAGCAGGCGCGCGTCGGGCACGTCCTTCGGGTTGGCGCTGAACATGCCCGGCACGTCGGTCCAGATCTCCACGCGGCTGGCGCGCAGCAGTGCGCCGAAATACGCGGCCGAGGTGTCCGAACCGCCACGACCGAGGATCGCGGTGCCGCCGTCGCCGTGGCGGGCGATGAAGCCCTGGGTGAGCAGCATGCGCGCGGGCTGGGCGTTGAAGCGCTCCTTGAAGCCGGCGTCGCCCTGCCACTGGCAGTTCACCGACAGCCGCTGCGACCAGGCGCTCTGGTTCGGCGCCGGCGGCTGCGCGCACAGCCACTGGCGCGCGTCCATCCAGCCGAAATCCAGGCCGTTGCCGCGCAGGTAGGCCGCGCCGATGGTCGAGGACAGCAGTTCGCCCTGGCCCAGCACCTCGGCCTGCCAGTCCAGCGGGCGGCTGGCCGCGCGCGGGTCGTCGAGCAGCGCCTGCAAGGCTGCCAGGCGCTCGACCAGCACTTCAGCGCCCAGTTCCAGTTCGACGAGGAAGTCGTTGTGGCGCGCGACCAGCGCGGCGACCCGCGCGCGGCTGTCGGCAGCGCCATCGGCGATGGCGGTCAGTTCATTGGTCACGCCTGACAGCGCGGAAACCACCACCAGTACCCGGCCGCCGGTCTCGTCCGCACGTTTTTTCGCCAGTTCCCCGATCGTGTTCCAACGATGACGACGCGACACCGAGGTGCCACCGAACTTGAGGACGATCCAGCGATCGACGAGGGGGGAAGAGGACATTGGCGTGGGGGTTCACATTGGGGAGAAAGACCCGACGGGCGGGCGGAACCGTCGATTCTATAGCCATGCCCCGCCCCGCGGAGCCGCCGGTTCCGGGCGACAGCATTGCATTGCCGGCGCTCCCGCCCCGCTTTGGCGCATGCCCGCGCCCGCGCAACGCTCGCGATGCAGGCGCGCCCGGCCTATGCTGGCCCGCCCCGCCGCTCCTGCCGCCATGACCGCACGCCGTTACCTGCAACTGGACGTCTTCGCCGCCCGCCCCGGGGCCGGCAATCCGCTGGCCGCCGTGATCGATGCCGATGGCCTGGACGATGCGGCCATGCAGGCCATCGCCGCCTGGCTGAACCTGTCCGAGACGGTGTTCTTCCTGCCACCGGAGGCGGGCGCGGACTACCGCATCCGCATCTTCACCCCGAAGATGGAACTGCCCTTCGCCGGCCATCCCAGCGTCGGCGCGGCCTGGGCCGCGGTGGAACTGGGCCTGGCCACGCCCGACGACGGGCGCCAGCTGGTCCAGCAATGCGCCGCCGGCCTGCTGCCGGTGCGCGTGCAGGGCAGCGGCCGCTTCCGCCTGCTGCACGTGCGCAGCCCGCAGGCCGTACGCCGCGACATCGCCGCGCCGGACCTGCCGCCCGGCCTGGCCGCGCTGGCGCACCCGGACGCGGAACCGGCGCTGTGGAACAACGGCCCGGACTGGTGGCTGCTGGAAGCGGCCGACGAAACCGCGCTGCGCCGCTACCGGCCCGAGCTGGCCGCCATCGCCGCCCTGCCCGGCAACGGCAAGCTCGCCGTGTTCGCCGCCGCGGCACGACCCGATGTCGGCTACCAGTACGTGGTGCGCGCCTTCGCTCCGGGCGTGGGCATCGACGAAGACCCGGTGACCGGCAGCGCCAACGCGCTGGTCGCCGCGCACCTGCTGGCGCAGGGCCGGCTCGCGCCGGGGCAGCAGTACCGTGCCAGCCAGGGCCGCGAGCGCGGCCGCAACGGCGAGGTCCACGTGCAGATCGACGCCGGCGGCCATGTCTGGATCGGCGGCGAAGTGCAGCCGGTCATCGACGGCCATCTCGACTGGTAACAGCCCTTGCATTGACCCGTAGGAGCGCACTTCGGTGCGCGATGGAGCCTTCCTGTTGAATCCCCGCACAGGGATGTGCGGGCTGTCGCGGAGGGATCCGCATGACAGCCTCATCGCGCACTGAAGTTCGCTCCTGCACCTATCTCCCACATCCGATGGAATTCCCCATGACCACCCGCCGCTTCCTGCAACTGGACGTCTTCGCCCCGCGCCCCGGCACCGGCAACCCGCTGGCCGTGGTGCTCGACGCCGACGGCCTGGACGATGCCGCCATGCAGGCCATCGCCCGCTGGACCCGCCTGCCGGAAACCACCTTCGTGTTCGCGCCCACCGCACCGGGCAGCAGCTACCGCATCCGCATGTTCGCGCCGCAGAAGGAAGTGCCGTTCGCCGGCCATCCCAGCGTCGGCAGCGCGCATGCGGTACTGGAATGCGGCCTGGCCGTACCGGTCGACGGCCTGCTGGTGCAGGACGGCATCGCCGGCCAGCTGCCGCTGCGCGTTGACGAAACCGACGGCGTGCGCCGCATCGCCATCCGCACCCCGCGCGCATCGGTGGCGGAGGTTGTGGACGCGAACGACCCGCGCCTGCGCCCGGCCATCGCTGGCTGGACGCTCGGCGCGCTGCCGCCGGTGCTGATGGACGGCGGCCGCCGCTGGTGGCTGGTGGAACTGGCCGACGAAGCCACGCTGCGCGCCCTCGTTCCCGACTGGGACGCCATCGCCACGCTGGCCGAGACCACCGGCGCGATGGGCGTGTTCTCCTACGCCCGCAGCGGCGGCCAGTCCCACGACCTGGCGGTGCGCGCCTTCGTCGGCAACGGCCGCCGCTTCGAGGACGCCGCCTCCGGCGCGGCCAATGCGGTGCTCGCCGCGTGGCTGGACGAACGCGACGCCCTGCCCGGCGGCGACAGGCGCTACACCGCCAGCCAGGGCCGCGAGGTCGGCCACGACGCGCTGCTGGAGCTGCGCATCGACGAACGCGGCGACGTATGGTCCGGCGGACAGGTACAGACGGTGATCCGCGGAACCATCGACTGGTAGGCCGGTCACAGCAGCACACTCCGGGCGGATCGAACCCATGCGTCGATGGATGCTGCTGTTGTCCCTGCTCCTTGCATGCATGCCCACGTTCGCGCTGGAGCCGGCCTCTCCGCAACGCATCCTGTTCGTCGGCAACAGCCTGACCTATGTCGGCAACCTGCCGGCCACCTTCGCCGCGATGGCCAAGGCCAACGGGCACGATGTCCGCAGTGCGATGATCGTGCGGGGCGGCGCCACGCTTGCCCAGCGCGTGGCCGATGGTTCCGTGCAACGGGCGCTGGCCAGTTACAGGCCGGCGGTGCTCGTCCTGCAGGAGCGCGGTGGCGACCTGATGTGCCTGCCCGACGAAGAGGCCTGCCGACAATCCCGGCAGGCGGTGCGGACGCTGGCCCGGGCCGGTCGCGAAGCCGGCGCGCGGGTGCTGCTGCTGGGCAGCTACCAGTCCCATCCCCGCGCCTCGGCGGCGATTGTCGGGAACGAACGCGCCGCCGCCACGCAGGCCGGCATCGGCTATGTCGAGATTTCAGAAAGCCTGCGCCGGCTGTCCGGCGAAGCCGGCTCGCTTGCCTGGCACGACGCCGACGGCGTGCACCCCGGGCCGGCGCTGACCCTGCTGGATGCGATCCAGCTGCATCGCGCGTTGTTCGGCGCATTCCCCGCGCAGGGCTTTGAGGTGGCCGCGCCGATCTATACGCCCGGCAGCGGGTTGCACGCCGAACTGCGCGATGCCGACGCGGCCGCGCCACGGCCAGCGGAAACGCCGCAGGGCATCCGTCATGACAGCGCGATGATCGGGCGACTCAATTCGATGCTGGATTGAGGCAGCTCTCGCAGGAGCGCCCTTCAGTGCGCGGAGAAACCGTCATACGGCTCCCTCCGCAACAGCCCGCGCATCCATGTACAGGAAGCTCCATCGCGCACTGAAGGACGCCCCTGCGAATGCACGGGCGTTTCCGCCAACGCATTGCCTCAACGCGAGGCGCGCAGCGCCTGCTGTTCGATCAGGGTGAGCGCGACGTTGTCGCGCAGGTAGGCCGGCTGCACAAGCTCCGGGGCGATGCCCTCGCCGCGGGCGAAGGCCGGTACGGCGATCTTCAGCACGTCCGATGCGCGCGGCAGCGCCTGCGCGTCGAGCGACGACAAGCGGGCCTGCAGGCGCGTGGCGAGCAGGCCGTCGGCTGCGCCGAAACCGGTGCCCACGCCCGCCCAGCAGCTGCCGTCCTCGGGCAGCTGCAGCGCGTCCGGTGCGATCACCGCTTCGGCGCCCTGCCCCTGCATAACGCCATCGGCACCGCGCACGCAGCGCGCGGCGTAGACCTCGCCCATGCGCGCGTCGATGCAGGCCAGCACGTGCGTGGCGTCGTCCGGCGCCCGCATCGCCAGCACCTGCAGGGTCGACACCGGCAGCAGCGGCCGATCCAGCGCCAGCGCGATGCCCTGGGCGATGGCGATGGCCAGGCGCACGCCGGTGAAGGCGCCGGGGCCGCGCCCCAGGGCGATGGCGTCCAGCTGCGCGCGGGCGATGCCGGCTTCGGCCAGCAGTTGCTCCGCCCACGGCAGCGTCAGTTCCGCATGCCGGCGCGGCGCGATCTCGAAGCGTTCCAGCACCTGCCCATCGACATGCAGGGCGACGGAACAGGCTTCGGTGGCGGTTTCCAGGGCGAGCAGCTTCATGGGGTCACATCGGGGTCGGGAGAGGACGGCATGGCGGTTTCCACGGCCGGCGCGTCGGCATCGGGCTGCCATTGTCGCGCAAAGAACGCCTGCACATCGGCCAGCTCGCGGGTGCGGCGGAACGGCGGCAGCGAATCCAGGAACACGCGCCCGTAGCCGCGGCTGAGCAGGCGCGGGTCGCACAGCACCAGCACGCCGCGGTCGGTCTCGCTGCGGATCAGCCGGCCCACGCCCTGCTTGAGCGCGATCACCGCCTGCGGCAGCTGTTCGTCGCGGAACGGGTTGCCGCCCTCGCGGCGGATCGCGTCCAGCCGTGCCTCGTACACCGGATCGTCCGGCGCGGCGAAGGGCAGCTTGTCGATCACCACCACGCTCAGCGCGTCGCCGGCCACGTCCACGCCTTCGCGGAAACTGGCCGAGCCGAGCAGCACGCCATTGCCCGAATCGCGGAACCGCTGCAGCAGGCTGGCGCGCGGCGCCTCGCCCTGCACGAACAGCGGCCACGGCCCGCCGCGCAGCGCGTCGGCGGCCTCGCGCAGCGCGCGGTGCGAGGCGAACAGCAGGAAGGCGCGGCCCTGCGAGGCTTCCAGCACCGGCCGCAGGGTGGCGATCAGCGCGGCGCCGAAACCGCGCGCGGCCGGATCGGGCAGCTGCTTCGGCAGGTAGCACAGCGCCTGCACCGGCCAGTCGAACGGGCTGGGCTGGACCAGCGTGTCCGGATCGTCCAGGCCCAGGCGCGCGGCCAGATGGTCGAAGGCGCCATCGACCGTGAGCGTGGCCGAGGTGAACACCCAGGCGGCCAGCGAGCGCTGGCGGTGTTCGCGCAGCGGCCCGGAAACGTCCAGCGGCGTGCGCTGGCAGCGGAAACCGCGCGGGGTCAGCTCGTACCAGAGCACGTCGTTGCCGTCGCCGGCCGCGCTGGCGTCATCGCTCTCGAAATCAGGCAGCGGCGCGTCCTCGCCCAGCCAGCGCGCCAGCCGCGCCACGCCTTCGCAGGCGCGCGCGTGGCAGGCATCCAGGCCCGGCGAGGTCTCGCGCACGCCGGCCAGCGCATCGCGCAGCTGCGCCAGCGCCGCGGCCAGCACGTCGAATCCTTCGGCCACGTCCGGCACCGCCAGCGCGCGCCATTGCGTGCCGCGCGGCGGCAGCTGTTCCATCGCCGCGCGCAGTTGCCGCAGCGCCATTTCCAGCGTAGCTACCGGCTGCTGCAGTGCCGGTTGCGCGCCGGCCACGCCGCGGCATTCGGCCAGGCAGTCGCGCGCCAGCTCCTGCCACGGGCGCATGCCGAAGCCCTCGCCGAAGAAATTGGCCGCCAGTTCCGGCAGCTGGTGCGCCTCGTCGATCACGAACGCCTGCGCGCCCGGCAGGATTTCGCCGAAGCCTTCCTGCTTGAGCGCCAGGTCGGCCAGCAGCAGGTGGTGGTTGACCACGACCAGGTCGGCCTCCTGCGCGCGTTGCCGCGCCTGCACCACGCAGCAGTCGCCCCAGAACGGGCAATCGCTGCCCAGGCAATTGTCGACGGTGGAGGTGACCATCGGCAGCAGCGGCGAGTCGTCGGCCAGCCCGTCCAGTTCGGCCACGTCGCCATGTTTCGTGCGGCCGGCCCAGGCGACGATGCGCTGGAACTGCGCCGCCTGTTCGGGCGAGGCGAAACGCGGCTCGCCGCGCGCCTGGTCCAGCCGGTAGCGGCACAGGTAGTTGGCGCGGCCCTTGAGCAGCGCGCTGCGGTGGCCGACGCCGAGCGCGGCGCGCACGCGCGGCAGGTCGCGGTGATAGAGCTGGTCCTGCAGCGCGCGGGTACCGGTGCTGACGATGGTCTTCAGCCCGGACAGCAGCGCCGGCACAAGGTAGGCGAAGGTCTTGCCGGTGCCGGTACCGGCCTCGGCAAGCAATACGTCGCGCTGCTGGAACGCGTCGGCGATGGCCTCGGCCAGCCGCAGCTGCGCCGCACGCGGGGTGAAGGCGTCCAGTTGCCGCGCGAGCGCCCCGCCCTCGCTGAGGGCTTCACGGCTGGCGGTTGCTAGCGACATCGGAATCCGTGGAAAAAGGCGGGGACGGGCCTGCCCTCAATACCGCTTGATCCCGGGCACCGTGCAGCCTTCGATCTGCGCATGCGCCGAGGCGGCGTTTTCCTTCTCGGCGCGGGCCAGGTGCGCCTGCTCGATGGTGGCCCAATGGCGGCGGCACAGCGGGCCGGTACGCGAACCCAGCGAGACCGCCTTGCGCGCCAGCGTCTCGGCGCGGCTCCAGTCGCCCTGCAGCAGCGCGATCTCGGCGCGCTCCTGCAGGATGCCCGGGTCGTCCTCGACCAGCAGCAGCGCCTGGTTCAGCGCATCGGCGGCACCGGCCAGGTCGCCGGCATCGCGGCGCTCGCCGGCGATCTCGCGCAGGTCGTCCACCTGCGGATCGCGCACCGGCTGCACCGACACTTCCTTGTCGTCGGCACCGGCGGCGGTAAGCACCGCGGCCATGCGCTGCGCGGGCGTGGTCGTATCGACCACCGGCGGCGGCGGGGGCGGCGTGCTGGTGCAGGCGGCAAGGGCGAGGGAAACGGCCAGGACGGCCAGTGCGCGGTGGATCGGAAGCATGCTGTTCATGCCGGCATTATCGCGCAGGCGCGTCTGAAGGCGTGCTGGACGCCGGCGCCGGTTCCTTGCGGTCCAGCCCGAACCAGCTGCGCCAGCCGCCGCCTTCCTGCGCTTCTTCTTCCGGCGCCGCTTGCGGCGCGCAGGGCACGTAACCCGGGGCGAAACCGGCGACGAACGGGAAGCGGCGCGCACCGGGACAGCCTTCGTCGGTGCTGCTGTTGCCCTCGGCGGCCACGTACTGCCAGTCCAGGCCCTTGCTGCTCACGCGCAGCGGCCGGCTCGGCAGGTTGCGGAAGATGCCCGCCCACACCCGCATCGAAGCCGTCGCGCCGTACAGGCCGGCCTGCTCGTTCTGGTCGTTGCCCATCCAGATCACCGCCAGGTGGTCGCCGGTATAGCCGGCGTACCAGCTGTCGCGGCCGTCGTTGGTGGTGCCGGTCTTGCCGGCCGGCTGCAGCCGCCCCAGGCCATCGGCATTGAGCCCGGCCGCGGTGCCGCTGGCCACCACCTGCTGAAGCGCCACGCTGATCAGGTTGGCGGCGATGGAATCGCCCTCCTGCGCCGGCGCCGGGGTCTTGTCGTAGCGCTTGAGCAGCTTGCCCTGGGCATCGACCACGCCGCGCACCGCGTGCAGCGGCTGGATTTCGCCGCCGGAGGCCAGGAACTGGTACAGCTGCGCCATGCCGTAGGGGCTCTGGTCGGTCGAGCCCAGGATCACCGCCGGATTGGCCTCGGCCTTGAGCCCGGCCAGCACATGGATCAGCTGGGTCACCCGCTCCGGCCCGACCTGCATGCCGACCCGCACCGTGGCCTGGTTGTAGGAACGGGCCAGCGCGTCGATCAGGCGCACCGTGCCATGGCTGCGGTTGTCGGCGTTGCCCGGGGTCCAGTTGCGCCCGCGGCTGAGCTGCACCGTGACCGGGGTGTCCTCGACCCACGAGGCCAGCGACCAGCGGTCCGGCTGCGCCAGCGCCAGCAGGTAGACGAACGGCTTGAGCAGCGAGCCGACCGGACGCTGCGCATCGATGGCGCGGTTGAAGCCCGGTTCGGCCACGTCGCGGCTGCCGACCACCGCCAGCACGTCGCCGTTGTGCACGTCGGTCAGCACCATGCCGGCCTGCAGCTCCGGCCGGCGCTTGCTCTCCAGCGACTTGACGGTATGCGCCACCGCGCCCTCGGCATAGGCCTGGGCCGAAGGCGACATGCCGGTGAAGACGTTCAGGCCGGCGCCCTGCAGGGTGCTTTCCGGATAGTCGTGGCCGAGCTGGCGGCGCACCAGGTCGATGTAGGCGGGAAAACGGTTGGCCGCGACCAGCCCCGGCACCTTCGGCACGCCCAGCGGCGCCTTCAGCGCACGCTGGTATTCGGCCTCGTCGATCAGCCCGTTCTCGTGCAGCTTGCCGAGCACGAAATCGCGCCGGTCCAGCGCGCGCTCGGGATTGCGCCGCGGGTCGTAATAGGACGGCCCCTTCACCAGCCCGATCAGCAGCGCCACCTGTTCGGTGGTCAGCGTATTGAGGTCGCGCCCGAACCAGAACTCGGCGCCCGAGGCCACGCCATGGATGGCCTGGCTGCCGCGCTGCCCGAGGTAGACCTGGTTGAGGTAGGCCTCCAGGATCACCGGCTTGTCGTAGCGCGCTTCCATGATCAGCGCGTACAGCACTTCATTGAACTTGCGGGTGACGGTCTGTTCCTTGCCGATGCCGAGCAGGCCGCTGCGCGCCAGCTGCTGGGTCAGCGTGCTGGCGCCCTGCCGGACCTTGCCGCCGGAGCGTACCGTCACCCAGACCGCGCGCGCGATGCCGCTCAGGTCGATGCCGTGGTGGCTGTTGAAATCCTTGTCCTCCACCGCCTGCAGGCCGGTGACCAGCAGTTCCGGGGTTTCGGCGATGCGCACCAGCCGCCGCTCCTCCTGCTTCTGCCCGTACAGCGTGGCGATGCGCGCCGGATCCAGCCGCGCGGCCTTCAGCGCCTTGCGTTCGGCACCGTCGCGCAGCGACGCCACCTGCCCGCCGGAGACGACCGCCTCGACCTGGCGCGGCGCCACCCGCCCGTCCACGTCGACATAGCCGCGGCTGGAAATGGTGAAACGGCCGTCCTGCAGGCGGTAGGTGCCCGGGCTCCGGCCGACGCCGTCGTCGCGGTAGGCCGAGGCCGCCAGTTCGGTCTTGAGCGTATTGGCGTCCATCGCCAGCCCCGGCGCCAGCACCAGAGGCCGCGCGTAGACGCGGGTCGGGATCTGCCAGCGCAGTTCGCCGAAGCGCTGGGTCACCTGGGAGTTCAGGTACAGCGTGTAGGGAACCAGGAAGCCCAGGCCGAGGGCCGCAGCCGCCAGGCCCCAGGTGATCAGCCGGCTGCGCCAGGGCATGCCGGGATCGTCGGAATCGTCGTCCAGTTCGTCGGAATCGTAGCGTCGCGGCACGGGGATGCGAGAATGTAGGTTCAGGCGAGTCTAACGCAGCCTCGTGCCGCGGCACGGTTGCCGGCCCCCACCTGCTTAAGCTGGAGTTGCAACCGAATGTCGATGTCCCCCGCCGATGCGCGTTACCACCTCGCCCGCATCGTCGGCCTGATCCGCCGCGGCTTGGCCAGCCTGCACACCCGCGGCTGGCGCGCGACCCTGCAGCGCGTCGGCGTGCACCTGCGGCGGCAACCGCCACCCCGGCGCGAACCGCTGTTCGTACCAGCGGACACCCCGTTCGCACCCTTCGCCGTTCCCGCCAGCGATGAACCGGTGGCGAGCATCATCATCCCGGTCTACAACCATGCCCGGCATACGCTGGCCTGCCTGCGCGCGCTGAGTGCGCATCCGCCGGCGGCGGCCTGCGAGATCCTGGTGATCGACGACGGCAGCGGCGACGAGACCGGCGACTGGATGGCACAGGTCGAAGGCCTGCGCTACCACCGCCGCGCGGAGAACGGCGGCTTCATCGCCGCCTGCAACGACGGCCTGCGGCTGGCGCGCGGCCAGTACGCGGTGCTGCTGAACAACGACACCGTGCCGCAGCCGGGCTGGCTGGACGCCCTGCTGGACACCTTCGCGCAGGTCCCGGAGGCCGGCCTGGTCGGCGCCCAGCTGCTGTACCCGGACGGCCGCCTGCAGGAGTCGGGCGGCATCGTGTTCGACGACGGCAGCTGCTGGAGCTATGGCCGCTTCGAATCGGCCGAGGACCCGTGCTACGCCAGCCTGCGCGACACCGATTACTGCTCCGGCGCGGCGCTGGCTCTTCCCCGCGCCCTGTTCGAGGAACTCGGCGGGCTGGACACGCGCTATGCGCCGGCCTACTACGAGGACACCGACCTGGCGTTCAAGGTACGCGCCGCCGGCCGCCGCGTGCTGGTGCAGCCGGCCAGCCGCGTCGTGCACGACGAGGGCACCAGCAACGGCACCGATACCGGCAGCGGCATCAAGGCCTGGCAGGTCCGCAATCAGTCGGTGTTCGCCGACAAGTGGCGTACCGCGCTGGCGCGGCAGCTGCCGGCCGGCAGCGTGCCCGGTCCCGCGCTGCTGCACCGTGGCCAGCGGCAGGTGCTGATCATCGACGAAGCGGTGCCGCGCCCGGACCGCGACTCGGCCTCGCTGCGCCAGTTCAACCTGATCCGCATGCTGCTGGCCGGTGGCGCGCACGTGGTGTTCCTGCCGACCCGCGGCGAACACGGCGGCGCGGCCACCGAAGCGCTGCAGGCGCTGGGCGTGGAGGTGTGGCACGCGCCGTGGATGAAGAGCGTGGGCGCATGGCTGCGCGCGCACGGCCGCCGCTTCCAGGTGGCGATGCTGGTGCGCCACCACGTCGCCCACGAGTGCCTGCCGCTGCTGCGGCGCGATGCACCGCAGGCGCGCACCGTGTTCGACACGGTGGACCTGCACTATCTGCGCGAACGCCGCGGCGCCGAGCTGGCCGGCGATCCGCGCCTGGCGCGCAGCGCCGAGCGCACCCGCGCCAGCGAACTGGCGGTGATGGCCGCGACCGATGTCACCCTGCTGGTCAGCGCGGCGGAGAAGGAGCAGTTGGCCATCGACGCGCCGCAGGTGCGGGTGGAGCTGCTGTCCAACCTGCACGAGGTCGCCGGACAGGGGCTGGACTGGGCGCAGCGGCACGACCTGGTGTTCGTCGGCGGCTTCCGCCATCCGCCGAACCTGGATGCGATGCAGTGGTTCATCGGCGAGGTGTTCCCGCTGATCCGGCAACGCCTGCCGCAGGTCCGCTTCCACTGCATCGGCGCCGACGTGCCCGACAGCCTGCAGGCGCTGGCGGCCACGCAGCCCGGCGTGCAGGTGCACGGCTACGTGCCCGACGTGGTGCCGTGGATGGCCGGCGGCCGCATCGCGGTGGCGCCGCTGCGCTTCGGCGCCGGGGTCAAGGGCAAGATCAACCTGAGCATGGCCCACGGCCAGCCGGTGGTGGGCACGCACTGCGCGGCAGAAGGCATGCACCTGCGCGACGGCCAGGACGTACTGGTCGCCGACAGCGCCGAAGCCTTCGCCGATGCGGTGGTGCGGCTGCACGACGATGAGGGCCTGTGGCGGCGGCTGTCGGCCAACGGCCTGCGCAACATCGCCCATCACTTCTCGATGGACGCCGCGCGCGCGACCGTGGCGCGGGTGTTTCTGGAGCCGGAACGCAGTGAATAGGGGCTGGAAGCCAGCAGAGGCGACAGCCGCTGCCGTATGGCTTCCTGCCCTCCCTGGTTCCTGGCAGCCGCATCGCTGACGTTTCGCATTGCCCGGCCGAGGAATGGGTGCCGTGCGGGTGCGCGGCCAAGCGTTTGCAGGGGCAGCCGCGCCGAGGCGTAAAACCAGCGAAGGTCGCAGCGCACGACTGCCGCCCGTGCTGGTTACGGTTTCCCGTCCACCGCGCTCCTAGCGCTTCGCATTGCCCAGCCGCTCGGCGAATGCCGGCAGCTCCGGAGTCGCCGCATCGAGTTCGCGCGCCTGTTCCAGCGCGCGGCTGGCGAAGGCGACGTCGCCAGCGCCCAGCCGTTCGCTGCCGACCGCCAGCCAGCGCTGCGCCAGCCGGCGCCGCGCGGCCGGCAGCAGCGGATCGCCCGGCGCCAGCGCCTGCCAGGCGTCCAGGCAGGTCCGCGCGGCCTGCAGGCGGTTGCCCTGCAGGTTGCCGTCCAGGCAGTGGCGCGCGGCTGGCAGGATGCGGGCGCCGGCCTGCTTCACCCGTGCGTCGCGGGGCGCAAGCGCCTGCGCGGCCTTGAAGCGGTCGTAGGCGCTGGCGCCCGGCGGCAGCAGCCATTGCCCCTGCGCCGCGGCGCTTTCCACCTGCGCAAGCAGCGCATGCAGCCTGCGCTCGCGCTCGGCTGCCGGCATCCGGGTTTCCAGCGCCTGCCGCGCGCCCTGCGCGCGCTGCAGCGCCTGCGCGGCGGCCGCGACCTCGGGAATGTCCGGCGCCAGCGCGCGCGCCTGTTCCAGCGCCTGCCCGGCCTGTTCGAAGTGGAAATCACCGGCCAGCCGCGCGGCTTCGCCGGCCCACGCCCGCGCGACCCGCTGCAGCCCCTGGCGTGCCGCCGGATCGTCCCCCACCGCCAGCACCTGCGCGTATCCCTCCGCGGCCTGGCGCAGGCGCCCGCGCGCCAGATCGCGCGCGGCCTGGCCGCGGCGGCGGTCCAGGGCCATGTTCAGCGCGGCGCGGGCGGCAGGCAGTTCGGCGTGGCCGGCGTCATAGCTTTCCACCCGGTGCAGCAGGCGCGCAGCCGCCTCCGTCTCGTTCCGCTGCGCCGCGGCCATGGAGGCGGCCAGCAGGTCGGACAGGGCGTCGTCGCGCCCCTGCAGCGCCTGCAGATGTTCGGGCCGCACCGCCAGTACCCGTTGGTACAGCGGCAACGCGCTGTCCGCGCCATCGTCCAGCCGGCCCCGAGCCTGCGCCGCCTCGGCGCGCCGCAGCAGGTCGTCGACGCTGTCCGGCTCCTGCGCCTGGCGATGCAGGCGCGAGGCGATGGCGTCCAGCTGCGCCTGCGGTACCTGCAGCTGCCGCGCCAGTTCCAGCGCCGTACGCGCGGCGGGCACGTTGCCAGCCTCCAACTGCTGCCGCGCCTGCTCCAGCGCCTTGCGCCCGGTATCGGCCAGGGCATCGCGCACGTCGCCACGATCCGGGTCCAGCGCCGCCGCCGCGTCGAACAGTTCGCGCGCGCCGCTGCCATCGGCCGCGGTCAGGCGCCCCTGGCGCAATGCCCGCTGCCCATCGTCCAGCAACTGCTGGATCTTCGTCTCCGGCCACAGCAGGTTCGCCAGCGGCTGCCGGAACAGGGCCAACAGCAGCGCCAGCACCGCGACCACGATGGCGATCGAACGCCAGGCGCGCGGACTGTCCCAGCCGCGCGCCACCCACCAGCGCCCATACAGGCGCAGGCGGCCGGCGAACAGCGACAGCCATCGTGGAAGGGGGAGACGCCGGTTGTGCATGCGGCCAGCCTAGCAGCCCGTCATGCCGCGATGCGTTGCTGCCGGGCTTCAGCCCATGCGCCGCGCTTCGTCCACGCCCGGCAAGGCGTCGAGTTTTCCCAGCAGCGTGGACAGCTGGCCGTAGTCGCTCACCTTCAGCCGCAGGCGCAGCTGCATGCGGCCGCTGTCGCGCAGCGGGTCGCTGTTGATGTCGAGCACGTAGGCGTCTTCCTGCGCAATCAGGTTGGTGATGTCCTTCAACAGCCAGCGCCGGTCCATCGCGCGGACCATCACGTCCACCTCGTAACCCGAACCCGCGCGCCCCCACTCCACCGGCAACACGCGCTCGGGATGCGCGGCCGACAGCCGCGCCAGCGCCGGACAGTCGGCGCGGTGCACGGTGACGCCGCGGGTACGGGTGAGATAGCCGGCGATGGGTTCGCCGGCCACCGGCTGGCAGCAGCGCGCCAGCTGCACCAGCAGGTTGCCCACGCCCTGCACGGTGAAATCGGAGCGGCCGATGCCCTCGCGGCGCGCGGTCGGCCGCGGCAGCGGCGGTGTCGCCGGCGCCGGCTGGCTCTTCTCCTTCTCGGCCTCCAGCAGCGCGCGGCTGACCTGGCTGGGCCCGGTGTCGCCGAGCGCGACCTGGATGTACAGGTCGTCGATGCCGTCGGCATGGAAACGCTTCGCCGCCACCATCAGGTCGGCCTGCTGCAGCCCCAGCCGCTTGAGCTCGCGCTCCAGCAGCTCGCGCCCAGCCTGTACGTTGCGCGCGCGGTCCAGCTTGTGGAACCAGGTACGCACCTTCTCGCGCGAGCGGCTGCTGGCGAGGAAGCCGTTGGCCGGCAGCAGCCAGTCGCGGCGCGGGTCGGCCTCCCTTGCGGTCATGATCTCGACGCGGTCGCCGCTGCGCAGGCGGTAGGTCAGCGGCACGATGCGGCCGTTGACCTTGGCGCCGCGGCAGCGGTGCCCGACCATGGTGTGCACGTGGTAGGCGAAATCCAGCGGCGTGGCGCCGGCCGGCAGGTCCATCACCTCGCCCTTGGGGCTGAGCGCGTAGACCCGGTCCTCGATCAGCTCGGCGTCCAGCGCGCCGGCCAGGTCCTCGGGATGGGCCGCGTCCTGCGCCTGCTCCAGCAGCTGCCGCATCCAGGTGATCTTGCGGTCGAAGGCCTTCTCCGCGCCCTTGCCGCCTTCCTTGTACTTCCAGTGCGCGGCCACGCCCAGTTCGGCCTGCGCATGCATTTCATGGGTGCGGATCTGCACTTCGATCGTGCGCCCCTCCGGGCCGATCACCGCCGTGTGCAGCGAGCGGTAGTCGTTGGCCTTGGGCCGGGCGATGTAGTCGTCGAACTCGCTGGGGATCGGCGTCCACAGCGCATGCACCACGCCCAGGGTGGCGTAACAGGCGCCGATGTCGTCCACCATCACCCGCACCGCGCGCAGGTCGTAGAGCTGGTCGAAGGCCAGCTTCTTCTTCTGCATCTTCCGCCAGATGCTGTAGATGTGCTTGGGCCGGCCGCTGACCTCGGCGCGGATGCCGTTCTCGTCCAGCGCCGCGGACAGGCGGCGCTTGACCGCCTCGACGTAGCGCTCGCGCGCCAGCCGGGTCTCGTCGACCTCGCGCGCGATGTGGCGGTAGGTGTCCGGTTCGAGGAAGCGGAACGCCAGGTCCTCCAGCTCCCACTTCAGCTGCCAGATGCCCAGGCGGTTGGCCAGCGGCGCATGGATGTCGCGGGTCAACTGCGCCAGTGCGCGGCGCTCGTCCTCGGACAGGCGGTCGGCCGCGCGCATGCAGGCCAGCTGCCGCGCCAGCAGCACCGGCACCACGCGCAGGTCGTGGACGATGGACAGCAGCAGGCGGCGCAGGCCCTCGCTGTTGCGGCCGGCGTCGCGGCCGGCGTGCAGCGCCCATACCTGGTCGGCGGCGTCCTGGCCGTCCAGCAGGCCGCGCACCGCGGTCGCCGCGTTGCCCAGCGGCAGTTCCGGCTGCCGCGCGCGCAGGCCCGGCAGGTCGAACAGCAGCGCGGCGACGATCACCGCCTCGTCAGCGGACAGCAGCGCCAGCGAATCCAGGGTGTCGGCCAGCACCGGCCACGGCAGCCGCGGCTGCAGGTCGGTATCGGGCTGCTGCCAGGCGGCGAGCAGGGCCTGCCGCAGGGTATCGGAGAGCGCACCGCAGGACGGGCGTTGCAGCAGGGCATCCAGGCCGGAGAGGGAAGAACGGTTCACAGCGGTCGATCGCAGGCGGATGCCCCTACACTAGCGCCCAACCGTCCACGGGAACAATCGCCCATGCAGCCGTCCCGCCTTTCCCTCCTGCTCAGCGCCGCCCTGCTCCTCACCCCGGCCTTCGCCGCCCAGGCGCAGCGCGTGGTCGAAGGCGACCTGCAGCAGCAGATGTCCGCCGCCGAATTCAAGGCCGCCGGCCTGGACAAGCTCTCCACCGACGAACTGGCCGCGCTCAACGCCTGGTTGCAGGGCAAGGTGCGGGAAGCCACCACCAGCGCGGTCGAGCAGGCGCGCGAGGAAGGCCGCCAGGAAGTGATCGTGAAGAATCGCGGCTTCTTCGACTTCGGCTCCAGCGAGCCGATCGAGGCCACCCTGGCCGGTGAATTCAGCGGCTTCGCCAAGGGCCGCCAGTACACCCTGGACAACGGCCAGGTATGGGAGCAGACCGATGGCGCCAGCGTCGCCGGCGTGCGCAAGCAGACGCCCAGGGTGAAGATCACTCCCGGCCTGATGGGCGTGTGGTACCTGCAGATCGAAGGGCTCAACACCCGCGCCAAGGTCCGCCGCACCAAGTAGCCCCCGACGCCCCGTGCCCGCCACGGCGGGCCCCACGACCGCCGCCCGCCGCGGCGCCCGCACTCCGTCCGCATTCCGCCCCGGTCCGCCATGCCCGCCATGCCCGTCATCGTGTTGCTCACGCTGCTGTTCCTGCTGCCGGACAGCGCTTCGGCCCAGGTCTACAAGTGCAAGGGAAAGTCCGGGGAGACCGCTTATTCCGAGCACCCCTGCGACGCCAGCGCGCAGCCGATGAAACTGCGCGACGAGCGCCCTGCCGCGTCGCCGCCGCCGATGGTGGAATCGGCCCCGCAGGAGTCGTCTCCGCTGCGCGAGAGCGATGCAGCGCCGGCGCCCGCCGCGGCGCTGGACCGCAGCGCCGAGCGCGAGTGCATCGCCAACGCGACCGCGTCGATCTATGGCCCGTCCAATGACCGCGTGGCGACCTACCAGCAGCAGATGACGATGCTCAACGAGCAGTTCGGCAACGCGACCGACGCGCAGCGCAGCGACGCCCTGCAGGCACGCATGGCCAACCTGCGTCGGGCGATCAGCCGCGAGCATGCGTACGCCCACGAGCAGGTCAACGCCGCGCGCCGGCGCTGCGTCGAGCAATACCGCGCGGCGACGCCCTGATTCCCCACGAACCGATCAGCCGCGCAGGGCGGCGACCCGCTGCGCCAGTTTCTTGGGCGAGATGCCGGAACGGAAACCCAGTTCCTGCGCGAACAGCGATACGCGCAGTTCCTCGATGTCCCAGCGCAGCGCCGACCACTCCGGCCGGCTGGCGTGCCCCTGGATCTTCGCTTCCTCCAGCGCATCGACGAAGGGCTTGAGTTCCAGCATGCGCGCCTGGTCGCGCGGCGGATCGCGCTTGGCGCGTTCGGTGCGCAGGATCATCGCCTTGAGGTAGCGCGGGAACTGCGCCAGCGCATCGGCCGGCGTTTCGCGCAGGAAGCCGGCATGGATCAGCGAGGCCAGCTGCCGTTCCATGTCGTCGAGATTGCCGCGTGCCCAGCCCATCAACGGCGCTTCCAGCAGCGGCTTGAGCTCGCCGGCCAGGCCAAGGATGCTCTCGGCCAACCGCAGCCGCTCCATCGCCTCGCCGAACAGGCGCTTGCCGGCGTCGGCACGGCGCAGTTCGAACGCGTCGGGCGAACGGATCTCGCCCAGTCCATCGGCCAGCACCGCGTTCATGGCCGCATCCACCAGGTCGCCACGCAGCCGCTCCTGCGACTCGATGGCCGCATACAGCAGCCCGGTCTTGGGCGATACCGGCAACTGCTTGCGGGCCTGCTTGACCTTGTCGGCCAGGGCGATCTCCAGCAGGCGCCGCACGCCGCGCGGATGCGCCAGCCGTGCTTCGTTGCGGTCGGCGAAGATGCGCAGCGCTGCAGCGTCACCGGTATCGACCAGCGCCGGATACGCCGGCACGCCTGCTTCGCCCGGCACCTGTTCGGGGATGGCCGTCGCCGGGAATTCGCGCAGCCCCTCGGCCGCCAGCGCCTTGCCCGCGCGCGCCGCGAACGCCTGGCCGGCGCGCTCGCCGAAGCGCGCACGCAGCGCATCAAGGTCGCGCGACATCGCCAGCAGCCTGCCGCCGCCGTCGGCCACGCGCAGGTTCATGCGCAGGTGCGGCTCCAGCGCCGTCTCGTCGAAATCGGTGGCCGCCACCACCGCGCCCGTGGCCTTGGACAGGAACCGCGCCAGCTCGCCGCGGATGTCGTCGGCCGAGGGCTGCGGCCAGGCCTCGAGGAAGGCGCGGCCGAAATCCGGCGCCGGCACGTAGTTGCGGCGCATCGCCTTGGGCAGGCTGCGGATCAGCGCCGCCGCCTTGTCGGCGACGAAGCCCGGCGCCAGCCACGACAGCCGCGCCGGGTCCAGCGCGTTGAGCAGGTGCAGCGGCACGTCCAGGGTGACGCCGTCGTCCTGCGCGCCGGGCTCGAAGCGGTAATGCATCGCCAGCCGCGCGTCGCCCAGCGCGAAGTACTTTGGATAGCGCTCCTGTTCGCTGCCCTCGCCCGGCAGCAGGTCGGCCAGCGACCAGCGCAGTGCGCGGTGCTGCTCGGCCGGCAGCGCCTTCCACCACGCGTCCAGTCCGCTGGCCGAATGGATCTGCGCCGGCACGCGGTCCAGGTACCAGCGCGCCTGCCAGTCCTCGTCGGCGACGATGCCGGCGCGGCGCAGCTTGGCTTCTTCCTCGCGCGCCTGCTCCAGCACCTTGAGGTTGTCGGCGACGAAGCCGGCGCGGGTATTTATCTCGCCGGTGACCAGCGCCTGCCGCACGAAAATGTCGTGCGCTTCGCCCGGCGCGATGCGGCCGTAGTGCACCGGCTTGCGCGGCGCCAGCACCAGCCCGAACAGGCTGATCTGCTCGGCCGCCAGCACCTGCCCCTGCGCGCGCGACCAGTGCGGGTCGAAATGCTTGCGGGCCAGCAGGTGCGGCAGTTCGGCGATCGCCCAGTCCGGCTCGATGGCGGCGTTGGTCAGGCCCCACACGCGCTGGGTGTCGAGCAGGGTCGCGCTGAGCACCCACGGCGGCGGCTTTTTCGACAGCGCCGAACCGGGGAAGAGATGGAAACGGCGCTGGCGCGGCGCCTGGAAATCGCCCTTGTCGGTGCGGTGGCCGATCTGCGTCGGCAGGCCGGCGAGGATCGCGCGGTGCAGCGCCTGGTAGGCGGCGACGCGGACCTTCTCGGGAATGGAAGCGGCGTCGGAGCCGGGTTTCCCCCGGCCCGCCTGGGCGGCTGCGCCTGCGCTGGAGGAAGCCGGCGCCGCCTCCGGCTTGGCGCCTTCGCGCGCCAGTCGCGCCGCCTTGTGCAGCTCGCCGCGCGTGGCCTTGCGCTTCGCTTCGCCGTCGCCGCCGGCCGGCAGCGCGGCCGGCGCGGCCAGCAGTGCCTTGCCGAAGGCGCCGTCGCTGCCGCTGTCCCAGTCCAACTCCTCGCACAGCAGGCGCAGCTGCCGGTGCAGCTCGCGCCATTCGCGCATGCGCAGGAAGCCGAGGAAATGGCGGCCGCACCAGTCGCGCAGCTTCGACTGCGTCAGGTCTTCGTGCGCGACCCGGTAGCCCTCCCACAGGCGCAGGATGCCGAGGAACTCCGAGCGCGGGTCGGCGAAGGCGGCGTGGGCGTTGTCCGCCGCTTCGCGCGCTTCCGGCGGCCGCTCGCGCGGGTCCTGGATGCCGAGGAAGGAGGCGATCACCAGCATCTCGTGCAGGCAGCCGGCCTTCTGCGCGGCCACCAGCATGCGCGCCAGCTTCACGTCCACCGGCAAGCGCGCCATCTGCCGGCCGATGGCGGTGAGCTTGCGCTCGCCGTCGATCGCGCCCAGCTCGGCCAGCTGCTGCCAGCCGTCGGCCACCACGCGTTCGTCCGGCGGTTCCAGGAACGGAAAATCCTCGATCCTGCCCAGGCCGAGCTGCAGCATCCGCAGGATCACCCCGGCCAGCGAGGATCGGCGGATCTCCGGATCGGTGAATTCCGGGCGCGACTGGAAATCGGCCTCGGCGTACAGGCGGTAGCACACGCCCTCGGCGATGCGTCCGCAACGACCCTTGCGCTGGTTGGCGCTGGCCTGCGACACCGGCTCGATATGCAGCCGGTCGAGCTTCTGCCGCGGGCTGTAGCGCTTGACGCGCGCAAGGCCGGGATCGACCACGTAGCGGATGCGCGGCACCGTCAGCGAGGTCTCGGCGACGTTGGTGGTCAGCACGATGCGCCGCTTCGGGCCGGGGTTGAACACCCGGTCCTGGTCCTTGGCCGAGAGCCGCGCATACAGCGGCAGCACCTCGGTCTCGCGGTACTTGCGCCGCTCCAGCGATTGATGCGCATCGCGGATCTCGCGCTCGCCGGGCAGGAACACCAGCACGTCGCCGCGTGGATCGGCACGGGTGATCTCATCGACCGCGGCGACGATGGCGTCGTTGACCGACATCGGATCCGACCCGGTGTCGTCGCCACGTCCGCGCCCCTTCGCTTCGGCGGCCGGCGCCGGCCGCAGGTCGTCGAGCGGGCGGTAGCGCACGTCCACCGGATACGTGCGGCCCTCGACGCTGACCACCGGCGCATCGTCGAAATGGCGGGAGAAGCGCTCGGTGTCGATGGTGGCCGAGGTCACCACCAGTTTCAGGTCCGGGCGCTTGCGCAGCAGCTGCTTGAGGTAGCCGAGCAGGAAATCGATGTTGAGGCTGCGTTCGTGCGCCTCGTCGATGATCAGCGTGTCGTAGCGCGACAGCCAGCGGTCCGAGGCGATCTCGGCCAGCAGGATGCCGTCGGTCATGAACTTGATGCGGCTGTCCTCGCCCACCTTGTCGGTGAAGCGCACCTGGTAGCCGACCACCGAACCCAGTTCGGTCCCCAGTTCCTCGGCCACGCGCGTGGCCACCGCGCGCGCGGCGATGCGCCGCGGCTGGGTGCAGCCGATCATGCCGGCCTCGCCGCGCCCGGCGGCCAGGCACAGCTTGGGCAGCTGCGTGGTCTTGCCCGAACCGGTCTCGCCGGCGATCACCACCACCTGGTGGTCGCGGATCAGGGCGGTGATGCGCCCGGCTTCACGCGTGATCGGCAACGCCTCGTCCATGCTGATGGCGACCTGTCGCGCCGCGCGCTGCCGGCGCCGGTCGCACGATGGTTCCAGCAGTTGCCGGAACGCCGCCTCGGCGGCGGCGTCGGCCGGCCTGCCCTGCCAGCGCGACCACAGCCCGAGCAGGCGCCCACGGTCGCGGCTCATCGCCCCGTCGATGTTCTTGCGGGCGTCGCGCAGGCGCGCGGCAGTATCCTTTTCGATAGCGCTCATCAATCGTTCAACGAGAAAACTTGAAATACCGGTAGGGTCCCGATGGGACTATTGTGAAGCCATTCAACCCGCCAAGGAGAAAGCGTCATGGCCAAGGCCAAGAGCAGCAGCAAACCCGAAGCCGGCAAGAAGAAGCTGGCAGCCTCCGCACCGTCGGCGCCGGGCATCGATATCGGGATCAAGGATGCCGATCGCAAGAAGGTCGCCGACGGCCTGTCCCGCTTCCTCGCCGACGCCTACACGTTGTACCTGAAGACCCACAACTTCCACTGGAATGTCACCGGGTCGATGTTCAATTCGCTGCACACCATGTTCGAAACGCAGTACACCGAGCAGTGGACGGCGCTGGACGAGATCGCCGAACGCATCCGCGCCCTGGGCTTCAACGCTCCCGGCTCGTACCGCGAGTTCGTGGCGTTGACCTCGATCGCCGAGGAACCGGGCCTGACCGACAGCGCCGACTGGCGCGAAATGGTGCGCCAGCTGGTGCAGGGCAACGAGGCGGTGTGCCGGACCGCGCGCAGGGTGCTGGAACAGGCGGAAAAGGCCGGCGACGCCCCCAGCGAGGACCTGCTGACCCAGCGCCTGCAGACCCATGAGAAATACGCCTGGATGCTGCGCTCGCTGCTGCAGTAAACCGTGCGGGTTTTCCAGGGTTCCATGAAATGGAACCCTGGACCCTGCTTCATCTGCCTGCCGGATGCCCCCGCCTTCGGCGCGCCCCCTTGACGCAAGGGGGCCCTGCTCCGGACGCATCCTGCGTACGGCATGGGACGCTGGCGCGCCTCATCGTCAGGTGAACCGCGGGGTGTCCGCTCCGGGATTTCCATGGCTCCGCGAGCGAAACCCCGGGTCTGCTCGTCCGGCTGCCGGATTCCGCCGTCCGTATGTCCACTTCGAGGCGGTGCGTGGCGCAAGGCACGGGGCGACAGCGGCATTCCCTGCCCTCGGGACTGGACACTCCCCCGATTCAACTCTTTGCCGATTCCGGCCGATACTGCCCGGATGAACCGGCGCTCGTCCTTCCTCCTGCTGGCCGCACTGTTCTGTTCCCCGTCGCTGGCGCATGGGGAACGCTTGGACACGGTCATCGACAGCCTGCTGGCACGGGGCTACTCCTCGCCGTTGGCTGCCGTCGCCCGCCTGCAGGCCGTCGAGGACAGCCCTGCCGACGACGCGCCGCTGGCGCAGCGCCACCTCTACCAGGCGGCCATCGGCCGCTACGCAGCGCAGGAGCGCCGTCCTGCGATGGCCGCCCTGGCGCAGCAGGCCAGCGCCGCACTGGAGAAGATGGCCCGCGACGAGCAGTGCCGTGCCTGCGCGGTCGACCAGCATCTGATCCAGGCCCGCTGGGCGCTGACCCAGCGCGATGCCGACCGCGCGCAGGCCATGCTGGACCGCATCGATTCCCGGCGGGAAGAGCTCAGCTCCCTGCAGCGGCAGCAGCTGCATTACCTGCGCGCGCGCCAGTACCAGTTGCAGAGCCGGCTGGACATGGGCATCCGGGAAGCCCTGCTTGCCGATGAGCTGTCCGGCCGCCACGAAGCGGACCGGCTCATGGCGCAGAACCTGCTGGCGGTGCTCAACGTCTACCTGGGCGATTACCGGCGCACCATCGAGATCAGCAAGGCCACCCATGCCCGCGCCGCGCGGTTGGGCTTCACCCAGGCGGTGGCCGAGGCCAAGCTCAACATGGGCTTCGCCCACCTGCGCAGCGGCCGCCGCGACCTCCAGCTGCAGCTGCTCGGCGACGTCCTGGCCCTCACCCGCGGCGACGACGGGCTGGCCATCATCCAGAGCACCGCCGTTTCCAACCTGGCCGATTACTGGCTCAACCAGCGCGACTACCGCAGGGCGCTGGACTATTCCGAACAGGCCGTGGAACTGGCCGGGCGCATCGACGATCCGCTGACCCTGGCCTATGCGCTGGTCAATCGCGGCGCATCCAAGGCCGGGCTGGGGCAGATCGAGGCGGGCGTCGCCGACGCCACCGAGGCCATCGCCCTGACCGAACGGATCGGCGCCAGGACCGACCATATCGGCATGCTGCAGGAACTGGTCAACATCCACGAGCATGCCGGGGACTACCGCAATGCCTTCCTCGCCCTGCGCCGCGTCGAGACCCTGCAACAGGAAATCACCCGTCAGGCGCGCGAAAAAGCCGTGCTGGACCTGCAGGAGAAATACGCTTCGGAAAGCCGCCAGCGGGAAATCGAACGGCTCGCCGCCGCCAACCGCCTGAAGGAAGCCGAACTTGCCGCGCAGGCGCTTCGCCGGCAGCTGTGGGCGGCGTTCTCGCTGGCGCTGGTCCTGCTGGCGGTGGTGCTGGTGCAATGGCTGCGCCGCAGCCGGCGCGCCAACCTGCGCCTGTCCCGGGACGTGGCCGACCTGGCCGAACAGTCGACCCACGATCCGCTGACCCGGGTATTCAACCGCCGCCATGGCCATGCCCTGCTGGCCGGATACGCCCGCGCCGTCGACGCCTGCGCGCCCGGCGCCCCGCCGTCGCTGGGGCTGATGCTGCTGGACATCGACTTCTTCAAACAGGTCAACGACAACCACGGGCATCCGGCCGGCGACAAGGTATTGGTGGAGGTCGCCCAGCGCCTGCGCGCCCTGCTGCGCGAACAGGATTCGGTGGTGCGCTGGGGCGGCGAGGAATTCCTGCTCCTGCTGCCCGGCCTCCAGGCCACCGCCCTGCCCGCGCTGGCCGACCGCCTGCTGCGCACCATCGGCGCGCCCGCCATCGCCCTGCCGGACAAGGACATCACCCTGACCGCCTCCATCGGCGCGATCAGCGCGCCATTCGCCGGCAGCACCGACATCGATGCGCTGATCCAGCTGGCCGACCTGGCGCTGTACCGGGCCAAGGCATCGGGCCGCAACCGCGCGCTGTGCATCGCCGCGCGGCAGGAAGCGCTGGATCCGGCGGCATTGGCGCGCGACCTGGCCGCCGCGCAGCAGGCCGGGCAGATCGGAATGACCGTGGTTCCCGGTCCTTCCCGGAACGCCGGATAAGGCCCGCTGTCCCCTGGCCCATCTGGAAAGGCGGACCCGACTCCGGGTTTCCCGACCCGTCCGCAGGCCGCAGGCGGACAGCCAGGCTTGACCGGGCAGTTATCCTAGGCGGCATGTCTTCCCCCGCCCATGAACTGCTGAAGCGCGTCTTCGGCCATGACGCCTTCCGCGGCAACCAGCAGGCCATCGTCGAACACGTCACCGCCGGCAACGATGCGCTGGTGCTGATGCCCACCGGCGGCGGCAAGTCGCTGTGCTACCAGGTGCCGGCACTGCTGCGCGAAGGCTGCGGCATCGTGGTTTCGCCCCTGATCGCGCTGATGCAGGACCAGGTGGAAGCCCTGCGCCAGCTCGGCGTGCGCGCCGAATTCCTCAATTCGACGCTGGATGCCGAGACCGCGGGCCGCGTCGAGCGCGACCTGCTGGCCGGCCAGCTCGACCTGCTCTACGTCGCGCCCGAGCGGCTGTTGACCGGCCGCTTCCTGTCGCTGCTCGAACGCAGCCACATCGCCCTGTTCGCGATCGACGAGGCGCATTGCGTGTCGCAGTGGGGCCACGATTTCCGCCCCGAATACCGGCAGCTGACGGTGCTGCACGAGCGCTGGCCGCAGATCCCGCGCATCGCCCTGACCGCCACCGCCGACCCGCCGACCCAGCGCGAAATCGCCGAGCGCCTGGACCTGGCGCAGGCCGAGCACTTCATCAGCTCCTTCGACCGCCCCAACATCCGCTACACGGTGGTGCAGAAGGACAACGCCAGACGCCAGCTGCTGGACTTCCTGCGCGGCCACCGCGGCGAAGCCGGCATCGTCTACTGCATGTCGCGGCGCAAGGTCGAGGAAACCGCCGACATGCTGCGCGGCGAAGGCCTGGACGCCCTGCCCTACCACGCCGGCCTGCCCGCCGAGGTGCGCGCGGCCAACCAGCGCCGCTTCCTGCGCGAGGACGGCATCGTGATGTGCGCCACCATCGCCTTCGGCATGGGCATCGACAAGCCGGACGTGCGCTTCGTCGCGCACACCGACCTGCCCAAGTCGATGGAGGGCTACTACCAGGAAACCGGACGTGCCGGCCGCGACGGCGAGCCGGCCGAAGCGTGGCTGTGCTACGGGCTGGGCGACGTGGTGCTGCTCAAGCAGATGATCGAACAGGGCGAGGCCGGTGCCGAACGCAAGCACCTGGAGCGCGCCAAGCTCGACCACCTGCTCGGCTACTGCGAATCCATGCAGTGCCGCCGCCAGGTGCTGCTGGCCGGCTTCGGCGAAACCTACCCGCAGCCCTGCGGCAATTGCGACAACTGCCTGACCCCGCCGGCGGCCTGGGACGCCACTGTCGCCGCGCAGAAGGCGCTGAGCTGCGTCTACCGCAGCGGCCAGCGCTTCGGCGTCGGCCACCTGATCGACATCCTGCGCGGCAGCGACAGCGAGCGCATACGCCAGCTGGGCCACGACAAGCTCAGCACCTTCGGCATCGGCAAGGACCTGGATTCGCGCAACTGGCGCGGCGTGTTCCGGCAGCTGGTCGCCGCCAGCCTGCTGGAAGTGGACCCGGAGGCGCATGGCGGCCTGCGCCTGACCGATGCCAGCCGCGACGTGCTCAAGGGCCGCCGCCAGGTGATGATGCGCCGCGAACCGGCCGCCACGCGCGGCGAGCGCGACCGCAGCAGCACCCCGCGCACCGGCGTGGCGGTGCAGCCGGAAGACCTGGCGCTGTTCAACGCGCTGCGCGGGCTGCGCGCCGAGCTGGCGCGCGAGCAGAACGTGCCGGCCTTCGTCATCTTCCACGACAGCACCCTGCGCAACATCGCCGAGCAGCGCCCGACCAGCCTCGACGCGCTGGGACGGGTCGGCGGCATCGGCGGCAGCAAGCTGGGCCGCTACGGGCAGCGGCTGGTCGAAATCGTGCGCGAGCAGGGCTAGGCCGCGCTCAGCCCGGCCTTCCGCGGGCCAGCACCAGCAGGCCATCGAGCCTGCGCCGCGCGGGCGCGCCCTCGACCTGCCGGCGATCGAGCGTCGGTGCGGCCTGCCGCAGCGCTTCCAGCGCCGGTTGCCGGTGGCCCAGGCGGAGCAGGGTTTCGGCCAGGTCGATGCGGCAGATCGCCGTTTCGACCTTGCCGTCGCCATGCAGCGACTGCGCGTACTCCAGCGCGGTGCGGCGCAACGCCAGCGTCGCCGCCCCTTCGCCACGCCGTTCGGCCAGGTCCGCCCGCGTGCGCAGCAGGTGCAGGTGCAAGGTCGTCGGAACCCGCGCGCCGAGCTGCTCCAGCAATGCCCGGGCCTGTGCCGTGTCGCCCTGCAGGATGTGCCAGTCGATGCGGTTGAGCCGCGCTTCGATGCGTCCCGGCGCGTCCGGCGGCAGCGCCGCGTCCAGGCCCTCGTCGGCATGCAGCAGCAGCCAGCCCGCTTCGTCCATGTGTCCCTGGCGCATCAGCAGCGCGCCCAGCCCGGACTCGGCGCGCAGGCTGGTGGGCGACTGTCCGCCCAGCCGCTCGCGGCGGATCGTCCAGGCCTGCCGGTAGAGCCGCTCGGCCTGGACGACGTCGCCGCGCAGTTCCTGCAGCTCGCCGTAGTTGTACAGCCCCATCGAGTACTCCACCGACCCGATGCCGTCGATGATCCCGCTCAGGCGCTGGCGCTGCTGGTACTGGCGTTCGGCGGCGGCGTAGTCGCCCGAATCGCGGTACAGGTCGGCCAGTCCGTCGTGCTGCATCAGCACGAAGCTGCTCTCCGGTCCGTACAGTTCCTCGGCGTGGCGCAGGCCCGCCTGCAGCAGCGGCAACGCCTGCGCGAACCGCCCCTGCTCGCGCAGGATCTGCGCCAGGCGCATCTCCGTGGCCAGCGCCATGCTGCTGCCGCGCCCCTGCACCCCGGCAAGCACGTGGCGGAACTCGCGCTCGGCCGAAGCCAGGCGCCCCCAGCGCAGGTACATCAAACCCTTGTTGTAGGACAACGCCAGTTTCTGGGGGGCGACGCCGCTGCCCGGCAGTTTCCCGTACAGGCCCATCGCGGTATCGAAGGCGGCTTCGCCTTGGTCGAAATGCTGCTGGTTCACCAGCGCCAGCCCGCGCGCGCCGTGCAGCCTGGCCCGGGTCGCCGTGGCGCCGCCAGACGGCAGCAGCGCCAATCCGCGCTCGGCCAGCTCTTGGCCCAGTACGCCGTTGCCGCCCTGCGTCTTCTGCACCGACAGCTCGGCCAGCACTGCCGCCGCGTCCGCCGGGCGGTTCACCCGCGCATCCATGAAACCGTCATAGGCCTGCTGCAGCAGCATTTCGGCCTGCCGCGAAACCCCGGAGTTGCGGTAGGCGGTTCCCAGCACCGCGCGCATCCTGGCCAGCTGTGCCGGGGCGTCGGCCAGGTCCTGGGAAACGCGCAGCGCCGCCTTGTCCAGCAGTTGCCGCGAGGAGAGCTCCTCCTGTCCCCGCTCGGTGCGCAGGAAGGGATCGGCGGTCTCGAACACGCCCACCATGAAATCGCCGACCTGGTGGGCGATGGCGGCCTCTTCCTCGGCCTGGCGCCGCGCCTGCACCAGCCCGGTCACGAACAGCACGGCCAGCGAGAGCGCAGCCGCTCCGGCCGCCAGCGCGCGCCAGTTGCGCTGCGTGCCGCGCGCCAGCCGGTACAGGCGGCCGGCCTGGCGCGCCGCCACCGGCTGGCGGTCGAGGTAGCGCGTCACGTCGGCCATCAGCGTCTCCACCGACCGGTAGCGTCCGGCGACGTCGCGGGCGCAGGCCCTGGCGGCGATGGCGTCGAGATCGCCGCGCAGCGCCTTGCGCCAGCGCAGGCCTTCCGGCGCGTTGGCCGAGGGCAGGATCACCGGCGCATCGCTGTCCTGCAGCGTGCGCGCGCAGGCGCGCGTGGACAGCAGCTCCACCAGCAGCACGCCCAGGCTGTAGACATCGCTGGCCACGCCCACCGGCTCGCCGTTCACCAGTTCCGGGCTGGCATAGGCCGGCGTGCAGTAGCCCGCTTCCTCGCGGTCGCGCGCGTCGTTGAGCAGGCGCGCCAGGCCGAAGTCCAGCAGCACCGGCCTGCCATCGGCCCGTACCAGCACGTTGCCCGGCTTGAGGTCGCAGTGCAGCACCAGGCGCTCGTGCGCCGAACGCACGATCGCGCAGATGTCCAGGAACAGGCGCAGCCGCTGCGCCAGGCCCAGCGCGTGGCTGGTGCAATGGTGGTCCAGCGGCAGGCCGTCGACGTATTCCATCACCAGGTACGGATACCCGTCCGGCGTCGTGCCGCCGTCGTAGAGCTGGGCCACGTCGGGCAGGTTCAGGCCTGCCAGCACCTGCCGCTCGGCCTGCAGCCGCTCCACCTCGCCCGCGCCGGGCAGGCCATGCAGCAGCTTGATCGCCACTGTGCGCCGGTAGACGCCATCGTCGCGTTCGGCCTTGAATACGGTGCCCATGCCGCCGTGGGCGATGCGCGCGGTCAGGCGCCACGGCCCCAGCCGCTGGCCCACCGCCAGCTCCGGCGTGAGCGCGCGCGCCAGCACCGTATCCAGCCGGCTGCTGATCCGGCTCAGGCCCTGGGTCTGCGCATGCAGCAACTGCAGTACTTCCTCGGCCAGCGCGGGATCGGCGCAACGTTCTCGCACCTCCTGCCGCCACTGCGCGCGCGGCAGGTCGCAGACGGCATCGAACATGCCCCGGACCCGGCGCCAGCGCGCCGCGCCTTCCCCGTCTTCCGCGTTCGCCATCAGGCCAGCTGTCGGTTGAGCCAGGCCCTGGCGAAACGCAGGTCGCGGTCCACGGTGGGAGCCGACACCCCCATCACCATGGCGATCTCGTCGCGGCTCATGCCGCCGAAATAGGTCAGCTCGACCATGCTCGCCGCCCGCGGCTCCAGTTCGGCCAGCTGGTTCAGGGCCTGGTGCAGCGCCATCACGTCATAGGCGCTGCCATCGTCGTCGGGAACGTCGCTGGCGTGGGACAGGGTCAACTGCACCAGGTTTCCACCGCGCTTGTCCGCTGCGCGGGCGCGCAGGTGGTCGACCAGTACCGAACGCATCTTCAGCGCCGCCACCGCGATGAAATGGGCGCGATCCTTGTAATCCACTTCCGAGCCCAGCAGGCGCAGCAGCGATTCGTTGACCAGCGCCGCCGGCTGCAGGGTGCCGCCGGTATCGTTGAACAGCCGGTTGCGGGCGACCAGCATCAGGTCCGAATACAAGGCTTCGAACAACTGTTCCCGCGCCTGCGCGTCGCCTCCCTGCCAGCGATGCAGGAGTTGCGTGATCTGGGTACCCAAGTGTCCCCCATCCTGCCGGAAACCGAACCGTCCCCATGGTAGGACCGGCTCCGTCCACTGCCAACCTGCAACAGTTCACAGAAACCGCGTGCAGTGCACAAAAAAGAAAGGCCCCGGACATGCGGGACCTCTTCTCGATCATGGTGGGCCGTGAAGGATTCGAACCTTCGACCAAAAGATTAAAAGTCTTCTGCTCTACCGACTGAGCTAACGGCCCAAACAAAGACCCGGCATGGCGCCGGGGTGCGCATTCTAGCGCAAGATGTCCGAAACCGGAATTCGGAACCGACCCGCCGTGCAGTCCGGGTTTGGGAAGGAACGGCATGCGCCCGGGCGCGCGGCAACCGGTTTCCGGAGCGTCCGCCGCATGAGCGGCGAAGCTCAGGCGTAGCAGGTCGGATCGGGCAGGCCGGCGGCGGCGAAGCCGTCCGCGCGCAGGCGGCAGGCATCGCAGTGGCCGCAGGCGCGTCCCTGCTCGTCGGCGCGGTAGCAGGACACGGTCAATCCGAAATCCACCCCAAGCCGCACGCCTTCGCTGGCGATCTGCGCCTTGCTCAGGTACTGCAGCGGCGCATGGACGCGGATGCCCGCGCCTTCCACGCCGGCCTTGGTCGCCAGGTTGGCCAGCGCCTGGAAGGCGGCGACGAACTCGGGGCGGCAATCCGGGTAGCCGGAGTAATCGACCGCGTTGACGCCACAGAAGATGTCGTTGGCGCCCAGCACTTCGGCCCAGCCCAGCGCGAGCGAGAGCATGATGGTGTTGCGCGCCGGCACGTAGGTGGCGGGGATGCCCTCGCCGCCGGCGTCGGGCACGTCGATGTCGGCGGTCAATGCCGAACCGCCGATGCTGCGCAGGTCCACGTCCACGACCTTGTGCTCGGCCACGCCCAGCGCCAGCGCCACGCGTGCGGCCGCGTCGAGTTCGGAGGTATGGCGCTGGCCGTAGCGCACGCTCAACGCATGCACGGTGTAGCCCTGTTCCTGGGCCATGGCGACGACGGCGGCCGAATCCATGCCGCCGGAAAGAAGCACGACTGCCTTCTTCATGGAGTGATATTCCGGTTGGGGAGGGAACGCCAGCACGCTGTCCCGCGCCGGTACAAAGTCGAAACGACGGCCCGGCTACCTGCCCGGCTCGTCGTTCCAGAGGATCTTGTGCAGCTGCATCTGGAAGCGCACCGGCAGGCGGTCGGCGACGATCCAGTCGGCCAGTTCGCGCGCATCCAGCCGGTCCTTGCACGGCGAGAACAGCATCATGCAGCGCTCATGCAGGCGCTGCGCGGCGACCATGTCCCGCGCCCATTCGTAATCGGCACGGTCGCAGAGCACGAACTTGAGCTGGTCGCGCGCGTTCAGCAGCGGCAGGTTCTCCAGCCGGTTGCGCGCCATCTCGCCCGAGCCGGGGGTCTTCAGGTCGACCACGCGCGACACGCGCGGATCGACGCCGCCGACGTCCAGCGCGCCGGAGGTCTCCAGCGAGACATCCAGCCCCGCGTCGCACAGCGCGCGCAGCAGCACCAGGCAGCGCTTCTGCGCCAATGGCTCGCCACCGGTCACGCAGACATGGCGCACGCCATGGCCCAGCACCTCGGCGACGATGTCGTCGATATCGCGCCACTGCCCGCCATGGAAGGCGTACTCGGTGTCGCAGTAAACGCAGCGCAGCGGGCAGCCGGTCAGGCGCACGAACACCGTCGGCCAACCGGCGGTGTCCGCCTCGCCCTGCAGGGAAAGGAAGATCTCGGTGATCTTCAGCCGCGGCAACGGCGACTGCACGATCTCGCTGGGCGTGGCGGCGGCGCTGGAAGGGGAAACGACGGCGGTCATGTCGGGCACTTCTGGATGGAACGGGCGGCGGCTTCACTCACGCCGTAAACGAACGCAGCCGGGCAAGGCCCGGCTGCGCGGATGCGCATCCGCCGGACTCAGCGGATCTGCTGGCCGAGCCGGATCGACTGCAGGCGGTCCTGCGCGGTACGCGCGGCATCGCTGCCCGGGAACCGCGTGGCGACCTGCTCGAGCGTCTGCTCGGCCTTGGCCGCATCGCCCTGGCCGAACTGGGACAGGCCCAGCTTCAACAGGCCGCCGGCGGCCTTGTCGTGGGTCGGATAGCGCGCGACCAGGTCGCGGAACTGCGCCTCGGCCAGCTGGAAATTGCGGGTGGCGTAATAGCTCTCGCCCAGCCAGTACAGCGCGTTGGGGGTATAGACGCCGTTGGGATACTGCTCCAGGAAACCCTGGAAAAGACGCGCCGACTCGTCGTATCTGCCGGCCTTGAGCGCGTCGAAGGCCACGTTGTAGGCGCTCCGCTCGTCGCCCGCCGCGGCGACCGCGCCGGCATCGCCGCGCACGGTCGGGGTCTTCTCGGCCGCTGCCGCCGGCTTGGCGGTGGCGGGTGGCGCCGGCAGGGCGGGCGTACCCGTCTGCTCCACGCCGCCTTCGATGCGGTTCAGCCGCCCGTCCAGGTCCAGGTACTGGTCCCGGTTGCGCTGCTTGAGCTGTTCGTTCTCATGCTGGAGCTGCTCGATCGTGCCCTGCAGCGCCTGCATCTGGCTGCGCAGCTGCTGCAGCTGGTTGAGCATGTCGGTGTTGGCCTGGCTGTTCTGGACCTGCTGTTCCAGTGCGCCGACGCGGTCGGCCAGGCTCTGCCGCTGGGCATGGGCGGGTGCGGCAGCCACCAGGGCTGCCGCAACCACGAGCATCATCGTCTTGATGCCGGTACGCATCGATTACTGCGCGGTGTAGACGATTTCGACGCGACGGTTCTGCGACCAGCAGGACTCGCTCGACTCGGTGCAGACCGGACGCTCTTCGCCGTAGGACACGACGGTCAGCTGCGAAGCCGAGCCACCGTTGGCCTGCAGGGCCGAGTTCACGGCATTGCCACGACGCTCGCCCAGGGCCTGGTTGTAGGCGCGGCTGCCGCGCTCGTCGGTGTGGCCCTGCAGGGTGATGCGCGAGGACGGACGGTCACGCAGGTACTTGGCGTGGCAGGCCATGATGGCCTGGAACTCGGACTTCACTTCTTCCTTGTCGAAGTCGAAGTAGACAACGCGCTGGCGCAGGCAGGCGTCGGTGTCCAGGTCGCCCGGGCCGTACAGGCCGGAGGTCGACGGGCCACTCGGCTGGGTGGTGGCGGGGCCGTTGTCGACCGGTGCAACCGGCTGCTCCTTGACCTTCTTCGAGCAGCCCGCCAGCGCGGCAACCGACAGCAGCGAAACAAGCAGAACGCGAGTGGACTTGTTCATGGGGTACCTGAGGCTCCTGAGCCAATGATTGGGATTAATGCGGGTGGGATATTAACATTTAATCAACGCGCGGTACGGTAGGGACCCCATGCGGGCTCGCGCACATCGCCGTCCGCCAGGACCAGGCGCTGGCGGACCCGCGCGTCGGCCGATACCGCATACAGCACACCACGTCCGCCCTCGCGGGCGGCATACAGGATCATGCCCGCATTGGGGGCGAAGCTGGGCGACTCGTCCAGCGAACCCGGCGACAGCGTGCTCCAGCGCGGCGAACCCAGGCTGCTGTCCATCAACGCGATCTTGTAGCTGTTGCCGCTGCCCTGCGCCATTGCCAGTTTCTTGCCGTCATAGGACACGGACACCTTGGCGTTGTAGTTGCCCTGGAAGGTCACGCGGCTGGCGCTGCCGCCGGACGAAGGCACCTGGTAGATCTGCGGGCGGCCGCCACGGTCGGAGGTGAAGTAGATGGTGTTGCCGTCCGCGCTCCAGGTCGGCTCGGTATCGATGGCGAAGTGGTTGGTCAGCTGGGTCAGCTGCTTGCTGCCCAGGTCCATCACGTAGATCTCGGGGTTGCCGCTGCGCGAGAGGGTCAATGCCAGCCGGCGGCCGTCCGGGGAGAACGCCGGGGCGCTGTTGATGCCGCGGAAGCTGGCGATCAGTTCGCGCGCGCCGGTGGAGATGTTCTGGATGTAGATGGCCGAATTGCCGCGCTCGAAACTGACATAGGCCAGGCGGTTGCCGTCCGGACTCCATGACGGCGACAGCAGCGGCTCGGCCGAGCGCACGATGGTCTGCGGGTTGTAGCCGTCCGAATCGGCCACCATCAGCGCGTAGCGCATGGCGTCGCCGCGGCCGCTGGCGGTGATGTAGGCGATGCGGGTCCAGAACGCGCCGCGCACGCCGGTGATCTTCTCGTAGATGGCGTCGGCCATCTGGTGGGCGACGTCGCGCATCGCATTGGAGCGTGCGGTCATCGCCAGGCCGAGCATGCGCTCGCCCTTGGCCACGTCGAACAGCTCGTATTCGACGCGGTAGGCGCCGGCGCCGGCGTCGAGCACGCGGCCGACGACCAGGTAATCCTGCTTGAGCGCGCGCCAGGTCGGGTACTGCACTTCGCTGCCGCGGGTCGGGCGTTCGACGATCTGCGCCTCCGGCAACGCGCGGAACTGGCCCGAACGGTCCAGGTCCGAACGCACCACCGCCGCGACGTCCGTGGCCGGCGCACCGGCGCTGCCCTGGTAGGGCATGGGCACCACGGTGATCGGCAGGGCCGAGGCGTTGCCGCCAATGATGTCGATTTCCAGCCCCTTCTGCTGCGCCATCGCCACGATGGGCAACAGCAGTGCGGTCAGGGCGGCCAGCCAGCGAAGCGGTTTCTTCATGGAGTGCTCAACGATCGGATGAACAGGGGGACAAGGGATAGCAGCAGGCGGATGAACATTTTCGCAATCGTGAACGAAAATTCCGTGAAATCCAGCCCCGGCACCGTATACGGCGCCGGCAGCCCGGGCGCGAGGCGCCATCAAAGGTGCCGATGGCGGCGTGAAGCCGCCGCGATTCAGCGGTCCTGCGCTTCGAAGGTGAAGTTCAGCGTGCGCTGGAACACCGATTCGAAACCGCGGTACGGCAGGGGCTGGGCGCGGAGCACCGCCGCCTCGACCGAACGCCGGCCGGCATCGTCGTACGGGCAGCCGGCGGCGAACTGCACCTCGACCACCTCGCCACCGGGCAGCTGGCGGATGGTCAGGCGGCAGCGCTGGCCGCGCGGAATGCTGTCCGGCCGCACCCACTGGTTGAGCACCGCCTGCTGGATCGCCGCGGCGTATTTGGCGGTCAGGTCGTTGCTGGTGCCGCCCTGCCCCGGCGATGCCTGCGGCGCGGCGCTGCCCGGCGAGGCGCTGGACGAGGCGGCCTGCGCACGCGCCTGGGCATCGGCCACCTGGCGCTGGCGCTGCTCGGCAAGCTTGACCTCGCGCTCGGCCTGCTCGCGCTTGCGGCGGATCTCGGCGATCTTCTGCTGGCGCTCCTGTTCGGCCTTGGCCTCGTTGGCCTTGCGCTGTTCGTCGGCCAGCTTCTTCTGCCGGTCGGCTTCTTCCTGTTGCTTGGCCAGGCGCAGTTTCTGCTCGGCCTCTTCCACGCGCTTGCGCTCGGTCAGGTCGATCTGTTCCTGGCGGCGCTTGGCCTCCTGCTCCTGCCTGGCCTTCTCTTCGGCGATGGCCAGCGCGCTGACCCGCTCCTGATCGACCGTGTCCGGCTGGGCGATGCGTTCCTGCGCGTTGTGCTGCTGCGGCGTGGGCGCGTCCTGCGGCCGCGGCTCGGGGATCGGCTGCGGCGGCGGGACCGTGTCTTCCGGTACCGGCTCGGGCTGCACGTCCTGTACCGGCTCGGGCAGCGGCGGCAGTTTCTCCGAGGCGCGCAGCGCGCTGCGCGCGGCCGCGGCTTCAGCCGCAGACAGCTCCAGGCTGGCCTCCACCGCCGGGTCGCCGGCGGCGGCTTCGGTGCTGCGCGAAGGCGACCACAGCCAGGCCACGATGAACACCAGCGCGACCAGCACGTGCACCAGCAACGCCAGTACGACGGGCAGGCCCCATTCGTTGCCGGGGTCGCGCGGCGGAGGCAGAGCGTCAGCGTGCATCGGTCGCCAGACCCACCTTTTCGATCTTCGCCGCCTTGATCACGTCCATCGCGGACACGACCTTTTCATAGGTCACGCTGCGGTCGGCGGCGACGATCACCCGCAGGTTCTTGTCCTGCGAGGCCATCGCGCCCAGCTGCGCCTGCAGCGCGGCCGGCTCCATGCGCTCGGGGGTCTTGGCGTCGGGCAGCTTCAGGCTCAGCTGCCCGTCGGCCAGCACCGAGACGATGACCGGGTCCTGTTTGCTCTCCAGCGCCTTGGCGTTGGAGGTCGGCAGGTCGACCTCGAAGCTGAGCGTGAGCAGCGGCGCGGTCACCATGAAGATGATCAACAGCACCAGCATCACGTCGATGTACGGCACGACGTTGATCTCGGACTTGAGCTTGCGGCGCTTGCGCCGGGAAATGCCGGAGATCATGGCCGCTTACTCTTCGCCGGACTGGCGCTGCAGGATCGAGCTGAACTCCTCGGCGAAGGTCTCGTAGCGCACCGACAGCCGTTCCACGCGGGTGGTGAAGCGGTTGTAGGCCCACGTCGCCGGGATCGCCACGAACAGGCCGATGGCGGTGGCGAACAGCGCCTCGGAGATGCCGGGCGCGACCGAGGCGATGCCGGCCTGCTCGCCGCTGCTAATCATGTCGTGCATGGTCACCATGATGCCGAACACGGTGCCGACCAGGCCCACGTACGGGGCGTTGGAGCCGATGTTGGCCAGCAGTTCCAGGTTGCGCTCCAGCCCGTCGACCTCGCGGGCGAAGGTGGTGCGCATGGCGCGCTGGGTGCCTTCCAGCTGGGTGCGGCTGTCCAGCCCGCGGCGGCCGTTCAGGCGGCTGTACTCGCGGAAGCCGGACTCGAAGATCGCCTCCAGGCCATCGACCGAGCGGTTGCGGTCGGCGGCCGAGGCATACAGCTTGCCGAGGTCGGCGCCGGACCAGAAGCGGTTCTCGAAGTCGTCGGCGGCGCGGTCGGCGGCCTTGAACACGCGCGCCTTGCGGAAAATGATCACCCAGCTGATGAACGAGCCGGCCAGCAGCAGCAGCACGATCAGCTTGACCGGGATGCTGGCCTTGAGCATCAGGTCCAGGTAGTTGATGCCGCCATGGCTGGCGCGGGCCACGGTCTGCGCCGCGGCGGCGCTGACATCCGCCGGCAGCGCCTCGGTCACGGTGGCCTGCAGGGCCAGAAGCAAAGCGATCATCCGATGTTCCTCAATCTTGCGCGTGTTGGGTTTCGAACTGTTTGAGCGTGGCGTACAGCGTGTCGTCCATGGCCTGCGGCCGGAAATCGCGGGCCCCGACCGCGGCCAGGCGCACCTGCGCGGTCACCAGCGGCAGGCCGTCGCGCAGCACCGCCTGGCCGATCACCAGGCTGGCGCGGCGGCAATGCAGCAGTTCCACCGTGGTCTGCAACGCATCGTCCAGCCTGGCCGGCTTGAGGAAATCCAGCGTCATCGCGCGGACCACGAACACCTGTCCTTCGCCACTGCGCATGGCTTCCTGCCCATAGCCCATCGCCCGCATCCATTCGGTGCGCGCGCGTTCCATGAAGGCCACGTAGCGTGCGTGGTAGACCACGCCGCCAGCGTCGGTATCTTCCCAATAGATGCGTGTCGGCCAACTGAACCGGGCCTCAATCGACATCGGGCTGCTCCACGAACAGGTCGGCCGGCGCGGCCTTGGGCTTCAGGCCCATGTGCCGGTAGGCCTTGTGGGTGGCCATGCGACCGCGTGCGGTGCGCACCAGGAAGCCCTGCTGGATCAGGTAGGGTTCGACCACGTCTTCCAGCGTGCCGCGCTCCTCCGACAGTGCCGCGGCCAGCGATTCGATGCCGACCGGACCGCCGTCGAAATACTCCACCAGGGTGCGCAGCAGGCGCCGGTCCAGCTCGTCGAAGCCTTCCGGATCGACCTTGAGCATCTGCATCGCGGCCTGCGCCACGGCCTGGTCGATGTGGCCGCCGGCCTTGACCTGGGCATAGTCGCGCACGCGCCGCAGCAGGCGGTTGGCGATGCGCGGGGTACCGCGCGAGCGGCGCGCGATCTCGCCGGCGCCCTCGGCGCTGCAATCGATGCCGAGGATGACCGCCGAGCGGCGCACGATGCGGGTCAGCTCCTCGGTCGAATAGAACTCCAGCCGCTGCACGATGCCGAAGCGGTCGCGCAGCGGCGCGGTCAGCAGACCGGCGCGGGTGGTGGCGCCGATCAGGGTGAACGGCGGCAGGTCGAGCTTGATCGAGCGCGCGGCCGGGCCCTCGCCGATCATGATGTCGATCTGGAAGTCTTCCATTGCCGGGTACAGCACTTCCTCGACCACCGGCGACAGGCGATGGATCTCGTCCACGAACAGCACGTCGTACGGCTGCAGGTTGGTCAGCAGCGCGGCCAGGTCGCCGGCCTTCTCGATCACCGGCCCGGAGGTCACCCGCAGGCCCACGCCCAGTTCGTTGGCGATCACGTGGCTCAGCGTGGTCTTGCCCAGCCCGGGCGGGCCGAAGATCAGCACGTGGTCCAGCGCCTCGCTGCGCGACTTCGCCGCCTGGATGTAGATGTCCAGCTGCTCGCGCACCGGCGCCTGGCCGAGATAGTCGGCCAGGCGGCGCGGGCGGATGCTGGCATCGGCAGCGTCGTCTTCGCGGGTGGCGCCGGCGGCGATGATGCGGTTTTCGGTCATGCGCGGATTATGGCGGAGAAGCGGCAACGGCGCGTGGAACGGAGGCGCCCATCGACGCCTTCGCGCCGCACGCGGCGCCCGATGCCCTGCCCCATCAGATCTCCACCTGTGCGCCCAGTTCCACCAGCCGGTTCCCGGGGATGCGGAAGAAGTTGGTGGCCGGGGCGGCGTTGCGGTGCATGAAGGCGAACAGCTTGTCGCGCCAGACCGGCATGCCGCGGTTGGCGCTGGCGACGATGGTCTCGCGGCTGGCGAAGAACGTGGTGTCCATCGGGTCGAAGTAGACGCCGCCATGGTCGCAGGAGCGCATCAGCGCCAGCGGCACGTCGGGCGTCTCCATGAAGCCGAAGCGGACGTAGATGCGGTAGAACTCGTCGCCGACCGGCTCGATCTTCAGCCGCTGCCCCGCCGCCGCGTACGGCACCGGCAGGGTTTCCACGTGCAGGAACACGTTGCGCTCGTGCAGCACCTTGTTGTGCTTGAGGTTGTGCATCAGCGCATGCGGCACCACCGTGGGGTCGGCGGTCAGGAACACCGCGGTGCCCGGCACCCGTACCGGTGGCGCCAGCATCAGCCCCGGCAGGAAGGTGTCGATGCGGATGCCGTCCTTGCGCACCTCATCGCGCAGCAGTTCGCGGCCGCGGCGCCAGGTGCGCATCATCGTGAACAGCACGATGCCCAGCGCCACCGGCACCCAGGCGCCCTGCAGCAGCTTGGCGCCGTTGGCGATGACGAAGCCCAGGTCGATCATGAAGAACACCGCGCACAGCGCGACGATGCCGTGCCGCGCGCGCGGCCACAGCGTGCGCGCCACCAGCGCCAGCAGCAGGGTGTCGATCAGCATCGTCGCCGACACCGAGATACCGTAGGCCACGGCCAGGTTGCTGGAACTGCGGAACGCCAGCACCAGCCCGAACACCATCAGCGCCAGCCCCCAGTTGATGCCGGGGATGTAGATCTGGCCGATGGTGTCGTGCGAGGTATGCAGGATGCGCATGCGCGGGATGTAACCCAGCTGCATGGCCTGGCGCGAGACCGAGAACGCGCCGGTGATCACCGACTGGCTGGCGATCACCGCCGCCATGGTCGCCAGGATGATCATCGGGTACAGCGCCCAGCCCGGCACCGCCTCGAAGAACGGGTTGGCCACCGCGTCCGGCCGCTGCAGCACCAGCGCGCCCTGCCCCAGGTAGTTCAGCACCAGGCACGGCAGCACGAAGAAGTACCAGGCGTGGCGGATCGGCGGCGCGCCGAAATGGCCCATGTCCGCGTACAGCGCCTCGCCGCCGGTCACCGCCAGCACCACCGCACCGAAGATGAAGATGCCGTGCCAGCCGTGCTCCATGAAGAAGCGCACCGCCCACCACGGGTTGAAGGCCTTGAGCACCTCCGGCGCGGCGATCATGTTCCAGATGCCGATCGCCGCCAGCGACAGGAACCAGACCAGCATCACCGGCCCGAACACCTTGCCCACCTTCTCGGTGCCGAAGCGCTGCGCGGCGAACAGGATGGCCAGCACCACCAGGGTGATCGGCACCACGAACCGGCCCAGGCCGGGCGCGGCCACCTCCAGGCCCTCGACCGCGCCCATCACGGTGATGGCCGGGGTGATCACGCCGTCGCCGAAGAACAACGAGGCGCCGAAGATGCCGAGGATGCCGACCACGTAGGCCGAGCGCGAGCCGTTGCGCAGGGTGCGCTGGGCCAGCGCCATCAGCGCCATGATGCCGCCCTCGCCGTCGTTGTCTGCGCGCATGATGATGGTCACGTACTTGAGCGTGACCACCATGTTCAGCGCCCAGAACGCCAGCGACAGCACGCCGAGCACCGTGTCGTGGTCGCTGTCCAGGCCGTAGTGCGGCGAGAACGCCTCCTTGAGCGTGTACAGCGGGCTGGTACCGATGTCGCCGAACACGACGCCGATGGCGCCGACGATCAGCGCCAGGCCGCCGGCGGCGCCCGGACTGCCATGGTGGCCGGAGGTTTCAGGCTGGGAAGCAGCGTGGGACATGGTGGTTTCGGTCGCCCGGGATGAAGGGATGCGTCAGCGCAGCGCCGATTGCAGCGCCTTGCGGATCACCGTGGCGACATCGTCGCCCTCGGCCGCCGCATCGCGCGCCATCTTCGCCGCCTCGGCGGGTTTGTAACCCAGTTGCTGCAGGGCCACCGTCGCTTCGGACACCGGATCGGTGGCCAGCGGCCCGGCCATCGGCGAACCGCCGCCGGAGAAATCGGCCGCCTTGTCACGCAGTTCCACGATCATGCGCTCGGCGGTCTTCTTGCCGATGCCGGGAATGCGGGTCAGCGCGGTGATGTCGCCGGTCTGGATCAGCCGGCCGAACTCGTCCACGCTGACCCCGGACAGCACCGCCAGCGCGATCTTCGCGCCGATGCCGGTGACCTTCTGCACGTCGCGGAACAGCCGCCGCTCGCCTTCGCGCAGGAAGCCGTACAGCGACACGCTGTCCTCCTTCTGCGCGTAATGGGTGAACAGCACCACCTCGCGGCCGATGTCGGGCAGGTCGTAGAAGGTGCTCATCGGCGCCTCCAGTTCGTAGCCGACGCCGCCCACGTCGATCACCAGCCACGGGGGAGCCTTGTGGGCGAGGATGCCGCGCAGACGACCGATCATGGATTTCCCTGGAAAGATGGAATGACGAAGACCGCCGCCAGGTACAGCGCGCCGGTCAGGCTGAGCAGCAGCATGGCGAAGAACAGCAGGAACAGCCAGTAATCCACGGGCTGGCGGTCGCGCGCGTCTGCCTGCGGGTGCGTGAAGCGCAGCCCCAGCGGGGAAACGATCACCCCGCTGCGCAGGCATGCATACAGCACGAAGCACGCCGACAGGCACCAGGCCGCGCCCGCCGCAACCGCCAGGACCTGCGCCAGCCCCTGCGGCAAGCCGGCGATGGCGCAGGCGCCCAGCACCGCGATGCAGGACAGCAGACTGCACAGGGCGCACAGGCCCGCCATCCCCTGCATCCGCCGGTCGCGGGCGGGCATGCCGGTTCCGGCGTCCGGCACGGGCGGGCACAGCCCGTTCACTTGCGGCTCCAGGCCACGCGCGCGCCCACGCCCAGCCGATTGGCCGTGGCGCGCACGTGCGCATGGGTGATGGCCACGGCCAGCGCGTCGGCGGCGTCGGCCTGCAGCTTGCCCTGCAGGCCGAGCATCAGCCCGACCATGTGCTGCACCTGCTGCTTTTCCGCGCTGCCGCGGCCGACCACCGCCAGCTTGATCTCGGTGGCGGCGTACTCGCTGACCGGCAGATCGCGCAGCACCACCGCGCACAGCGCCGCGCCGCGCGCCTGGCCGAGCTTGAGCGCCGAGTCGGCGTTCTTGGCCATGAACACCTTTTCTATGGCCACTTCCTGCGGCTGGTACTCGTCGATCAACGCATGCACGCCGTGCACCAGACGCTTCAGGCGCTGGGCGAAATCCGCCGCGCCCAGCAGCACCAGCGGCTGGTGGTGGACATGGCGGGCACGCCCGCCGGCATCGATCTCGATGATGCCGATGCCAGTGCGCTGCGAGCCGGGGTCGATGCCGAGGATGCGGGTCATTGCCATGGCGGCCGGAGGGGAACGGCGGCCATGATCGGCGGCCGCCGTCTCACATGACGGGACGCGGGCGCGCCGTCAGGCCTGCTCCAGCCCGGCCTGGTCGACGTTGGAGTACACGTCCTGCACGTCGTCCAGGTCCTCGAGCATGTCCAGCAGCTTCTTCACCTGCAGGGCGGTGTCGCCGGCGACGGCGATGTCGTTGTCGGCGCGGAAGGTGATCTCGGCGTGGCCGGGGGCCAGGCCGGCGCCCTCCATCGCGTCCTTCACCGACTGGAAATTCTCAGGCGCGGTGACCACGTCGAGCGAGCCGTCGTCCGGATACACCACGATGTCGTCGGCGCCGGCCTCGATGGCGGCTTCGGTGATCTTCTCCTCATCCGCGCCCGGCGCGTAGGCCAGCACGCCCAGGCGCTTGAACATGAAGGCCACCGAGCCTTCGGTGCCCATGTTGCCGCCGCACTTGGAAAAAGCGTGGCGCACGTCGGCCACGGTACGCACGCGGTTGTCGGTCAGGCAGTCGACGATGACCGCCACGCCGCCCGGCGCATAGCCTTCATAGCGGATTTCCTCGTACTCGACGCCTTCCAGCTCGCCGGTGGCCTTCTTGATGGCGCGCTCGATCACGTCCTTGGACATGTTGGCGGCCAGGCCCTTGTCCATGGCCACGCGCAGGCGCGGGTTGTTGTTGGGGTCGCCTCCACCGCCGCGGGCGGCCACGCCGATCTCGCGGATGATCTTGGTGAAAATCTTGCCGCGCTTCGCGTCGGACGCGTTCTTGCGGGCTTCGATGGAAGGACCTCTACCCATGGGGATTACCGTACATCTGTCGGGAACAGGGGGCGGATTCTACCCGATCCCCGCACGGCGGCCCGTCATGCCGCCCGCTGCGCAGCGCCTGCGCCGAAGCGTCCGTCGCGCAGGAACGCGGCGGTCAGGACCGCCACTTCGGGCGACAGCACCAGCCCGCTGTGGCTGACCGGAACGACGCAATGGTCGGCCAGGCCCGGCAGGCGGGTTTCGGCCAAAGCGACGGTGCCGTCGGAGTCGCCATGCAGCGCCCCCATCAGCGCGCCCAGGCCATGCGGCACGCTGCCGGCCACCAGCCCTACCTGCGCCCGCCCATGCCATTCCGGCAGGCCATGCAGCAGCAGGCCGCCGCTGCGCCCCAGCGCCGCCGCCCAGCCGTGCCCGGCCAGGGTGCGCGCGGTTTCGCTGCCGCACAGCGGCGACCCCAGGCAGACCACGCGCGGCACATCGAGCCCGGGTTCCTGCCGCAACGCTTCCAGCGCGACCAGGCCGCCGAGGCTGTGGCCGACCAGCGAGATCCTGCCCTGCCCGCGCAACCGCTCGATCAGCGACGGCACCGCCACGTCCGGGCCGCCGAACACGCTGGGATAGCCGAAGGCGCCGACCTGGAAACCGCGCGCGCGCAGGCGCCACGCCAGCGGCCCCACCCAGGCCCGTGCGTTCCAGATGCCGTGCAGCAGCAGTACGCGGTGCGTCATGCCTCCCATCCTGTCCTGCGCCGGCGGCGGCGCTTCGGGTCACGGCGGGATTGAAGCCGAACGTTCCGCAACGCCGGGTGAAGCGACACAGGCCGGGACATCCCCGGCCGACGGCGCCCGGCAAGGCTCTTGCGGATGCTGTCCGCCGGCATCGCGGGGAAGGTCAGGGCAGGCGGCGCAGGATGAACTCGCGGTCGCGCGTCCGCCCAACCGGGAATTCGTACTCGCCGACCTTGCCGAAGCCGTGCCGGCCGTAGAAGCGCTGCGCGCCGAGGTTTTCCGACCAGACGCCGATCCACAGCGTGCGCGGCCCGCCTTCCAGCAGCCATCGCTCGGCCTGCGCGAACAGCCTGCCACCCCAGCCACCGCTCTGGTGGTCGCGCAGCACATAGAGCCGTTTCAGCTCGCCGTCTCCGGGCCGCGCCTCGGCATGCGGCAGGCCACAGGGACCGGCGAAAGCGAAACCGACCGCCTCGCCGTCGATTTCCAGCAGCCAGGCGGCGTAGTCGCCCGACTCCAGCTGACCACGCTGCAGTTCCACCGGGTAGGCCCCCGCCAGGTAATCGGCCAGGTCCTGCGGTGGATACAGATGACCGAACGTTTCCACGAAGGTGCGTTCGGCCAGCGTGCACAGCGTGGCGGCGTCGGCAGGAGTGGCGCGACGGATCATGCGACCCGGAACCGATAGAGAGAAACGAGGCACGAGGAACGAGCGGGAAGCCGAAGCTGCCGCGCTCTTTCCCTCACCCGCTTCTCGTCCCGGATCACTCGCTCCTGGCCTTTTGCCGCACCTGCACGTGCACTTCGGCCAGCTGCGCGTCGGCGATCGGCGACGGCGCGTCGGTCATCAGGCACTGCGCGCCGGTGGTCTTCGGGAACGGGATGACGTCGCGGATCGACTCGGTGCCGGCCATCAGCGCGGCGATGCGGTCGATGCCGAACGCGATGCCACCATGCGGCGGCGCCCCGTAGTTCAGAGCATCCAGCAGGAAGCCGAACTTGGCACGGGCTTCCTCGGCACCGATGCCGAGCAGCTCGAACACCGCGCTCTGCATTTCCGGACGGTGGATACGGATCGAACCACCGCCGATCTCGTTGCCGTTGAGCACCATGTCGTAACCACGCGACACCGCCGTCTTCGCGTTGGCGCGCAGGTCGGCCACGTCGTCCACCGCCGGTGCGGTGAAGGGGTGATGCAGGGCGACGTAACGCTGCTCTTCCTCGTCCCATTCGAACATCGGGAAGTCGGTGACCCACAGCGGACGCCAGCCGGCGGCGACCAGGCCGAAGTCCTTGCCGGCCTTCAGGCGCAGCGCGCCCATGAAATCGGAGACCTTGTTGTAGCCGCCGGCGCCGAAGAACACGATGTCGCCGTTGCCGGCACCGACGTGGGCGACCAGCGCGGCGAAGGATTGCTCGCTGAAGAACTTCTGGATCGGCGAGCTGACTTCGCCGTTGTCGGCGATCTTGATGTAGGCCAGGCCCTTGGCGCCATACTTGGCGGCATGCGCGGCGTACTCGTCGATCTGCTTGCGCGACAGGGTGGCGCCACCGGGGATGCGCAGCGCGGCGACGCGGCCGTCGGCGTCATTGGCCGGGCCGGTGAACACCGCGAACTCGCTGTCCTTGACCAGTTCGGCCACGTCGACCAGTTCCAGCGCGATGCGCAGGTCCGGCTTGTCCGAACCATAGCGGCGCATCGCCTCGGCCCAGGTCATGCGCGGGAACGGCGCATCGAGTTCGACGTCGACCACTTCCTTGAAGATCGAGCGGATCATGTCCTCGACAAAATCCTGCACGTCGCGCTCGCGGACGAAGGCGAACTCCATGTCCAGCTGGGTGAATTCCAGCTGACGGTCGGCGCGCAGGGCCTCGTCGCGGAAGCAGCGCGCGATCTGGTAGTAGCGGTCGAAGCCGGCCACCATCAGGATCTGCTTGAACAGCTGCGGGCTCTGCGGCAGGGCATAGAACTCGCCCGGGTGCATGCGCGCCGGCACCAGGAAGTCGCGCGCGCCCTCCGGGGTGGCCTTGGTCAGGATCGGGGTCTCGATGTCCTGGAAGCCGCGCGCGTCCAGGTGGCGGCGCAGGGCCTGCACCAGCTTGATGCGGGTGCGCTGCATGCGCTGCATTTCCGGGCGGCGCAGGTCCAGGTAGCGGTACTTCAGGCGGGTGTCTTCGCCCGGATTCTCGTGGGCGTGGAACGGCAGCGGCGCGGCCTTGTTGAGCACGGTGATGGCGCTGGCGATCACCTCCACCTTGCCGGTGCGCATCTTGTCGTTGACCGCATGGCGCGCGCGCACCACGCCTTCGACCTGCAGCACGTCCTCGTAGCCCAGCGATGCGGCCACCGCGAATACCTCGGCGTTGTCGATCTCGACCGTCACCTGCACGATGCCTTCGTGATCGCGGAGATCGATGAAACAGACGCCGCCCTGGTTGCGGGCAACGTCGGTCCAGCCGGCGAGGGTCACGGTTTGGCCGATCAGGGTCTCGTCGACCAGGCCGCAGAAGTGGGTACGCATGGGAAGCTCCGCAGGGGAATACCGGCACGGGAGGGCGCCGGCGAGCCGGCTATTTTGCGGCCGGCCGGCGAACGGGGCAAATCCGCGCCGCAGTCACGCCCGCTTAAGCCAGACTCTTCCTATAGTTCGCCCATCCAAACCTGAACAGGGACGCCGCCATGAACCGCCCGCTTCTGCTCGCCGGACTTTCCGCCCTCCTGCCCGGCGCCTTCCTCGCCGCCGACGCCGCCGCGCAGTCGCCCTATGGCAACGGCCCGGGCACGGTCGCCGCGGTGCGCTGTGAGAGCGTCAACAACCGCCAGCAGGTCTGCAATACCGGCTGGCGCGACGCCATCATCGTCCGCCAGCTGTCCAGCACCCGCTGCGTGGAGGGCCAGAACTGGGGCAGCCGCGATGGCACGGTGTGGGTCGGCAACGGCTGCCGCGCCGACTTCGGCCCGGGCCGCGGCGGCTGGAGCAACGGCGGCGGCAACGGCAACAGCGGCACCATCCGCTGCGAGAGCAACGACAACCGCCAGCGCGTGTGCAACACCGGCTGGCGCGGTGCCGTGCTGGTGCGCCAGCTGTCCAATACCCAATGCATCGAAGGCCGCAACTGGGGCAGCAGCAACGGCTCGGTCTGGGTCGACAACGGCTGCCGCGCCGAGTTCGCCGAAGGCCGCGGCGGTTGGGGCGGAGGCAACACCGGCAACGGTCAGACCATCCGCTGCGAGAGCAACGACAACCGCCAGCGCGTGTGCCGCACCGACTGGCGCAGCGCCACCCTGGTCCGCCAGCTGTCCAAATCGCAGTGCGTCGAGGGCCGCAACTGGGGCAGCAGCAATGGCGCGGTGTGGGTCAGCGACGGCTGCCGCGCCGAGTTCGCCGAGGGCCGCGGTGGCGGCTGGGGCGGCGGCAACGGCAACTGGGGCGGCAGCTCCAACTACAGCATCGAATGCAGCAGCGACGACAACCGCATGCGTTCCTGCGCCTGGGAACGCCGCCAGGGCCGGCCGGTGCTGATCCAGCAGCTGTCCAAGACCCAGTGCGTGGAAGGCCGCAACTGGGGCTACAGCGGCAACAGCCTGTGGGTGAACGGCGGCTGCCGCGCGCGCTTCGGCGCACGCTGAAGACGCCTGCCGCAGGAAACGGAAGGGCGCCGGTCAGGCGCCCTTTTCCGTTGCGGCGGCATCGGCGCCCCAGGGCGCCGGCGGCGCCGGGACGGGATGGGCCAGGTCGAACTCGACCTGGAACAGACGGCCGTCCGGACGCGACAGTTCGTACAGGAAGCGCCGGCCAGGCTCCACTTCCATCGCCCAGGTGTTGCGGACCGAGCCGGCCATGCCCTCGCGCTCGAACATCGCCACGGATGCGGCATCCACCGGGAACTGCTGGCGCAGCGCGGTGCCCGCGTCCTGGGTGTCGCCACCATAGAGAGTGACTTGGTCCGGGCTGCCATCGGCATGGCGATGATCGTGCTTCAGCCGCAGGTGTTCGCCGATGCGGGTCAGCACCCAGGTCCGCGAACGGTCCTGTCCGACATGGAACGGCACCCGCAGTTCCTGGTCCGGCGCATCGCACCCGCGCACGTGCATCACCAGCGCCTTGCCCTCGAAGGGGTCGGGCGTGGCGCCCGCGGGTTGGTTGGTCACCACGCGGCCGGCGAAGGCCTGCCCGCAATGCTGCGCCAGGGCCGCCAGGAACGCGGCAGCGCCGGTATCGGCGGCGGAGCGGACCGGTGCCGCCGAGGACGCGACCGGGACGAAGAACAGCGGCAGGAGACCTGCGAGGAAAGAGCGCTTCATGCCCCGACCCTAGCCGCTGCCTCCGGCCGCCACAAGCCGCAGGCGCTCATTGCCGCGCCTGCTCCACGCGATGCAGCAGCGGGCTGTCCGCGACCAGTTGCGCCCGCAGCACCTGCAGCGCCGGCGCGGATTCGCCCGCGCCGCGCTGCCCGGCGGCGACCAGGGCATCGGCCAGGGCAAGCCGCCAACGCGCCGTCCAGGCGGACTGCGCGCCGAACAGGGACGTGCTGGCAGCCACCACATCGCGCCATGCGGCGACCGCCGCCGCGTCGCCTTCGCGCTGCAGCAGGGTGGCCTGCAGCACCTGCTGGCGGAGCGCGACCTCCGGGCTGGCCGCCGCAGCTTCGGCGGCCACCGCCGCCAACGCGGCCCGGGCGTCCTGCCGGCGGTCTTTCAACAGCAGCCATTCCGCCCATCCCTGGCGCAGCCGCAGCCCATTTGCGCTGCCGGCCGGAATCCGCGGCAACCAGGCCGCATGAGCATGGCGTACCAGCGCGTCGCCTTCGACCCGGCCTTGCCGGGCCAGGAACAGGCCCAACTGCAGCTCCAGATCCAGCGCATCCGGATGCCCACCGCCGATAGCGGCGCGGCGCACCGCCAATGCCCGGCGCCAGGCCGCTTCGGCGGCCACCCGGTCGTCGCGGGCTTCGGCCAGCTGCGCCGCCGTTTCCAGCATCATCGAATAATTGAAGCTGTCCTCGCCCATCACCTCGGCGGACAGCTTCAGCGCCGCACGCACATGCTCGTCGGCCCGCAGGTAATCGCCCTTGCGGATCAACGCAGCGGCCAGGCGGCTGGTGCCGCTGATGTAGTACACGCTGCGCTCGCCGAAGATGCGCGGCGCGCGGACCAGGTTGGCCTCGAACGCGGCAATCGCCTCGTCGAACCGCCCCTGGTCGAGCAGCACCAGGCTGCGCTCGCTGTCGCTGGCCCAGTAATCGAAGGACATCTGGCCGAACATCCGCTGGAAGATCGGCGTGGAGCGCTCGAACGCCGCCGCTGCCGCGGCCAGCTCGCCCTTGCGCCGGTACATCATGCCCAGGTTGTCGAAGGTCACGCCGATGAACTGGTCGCGGTGCGCGAGTTCGTGCCGCTGCAGCGCCTGCCTGAAGGCCAGTTCCGCCTCGCCGTAACGCTGCTCGGACAGCAGCGACAGGCCCAGCGAGTTGTAGGCCTGGGCGACGCGGAAGCTGTCCGCCGGCTGCTGCCCGAGCAGGGCCAGCGCGCGCCGGGCCAGCGCTTCGCCTTCGCGGCCGTTGCGGTTGTTGGCGTGGCTGCCGGCCAGCAGGTTGAACTGGCGCGCGGCCTCGTCGATGTTCCGCGCACCGCCGCGGGCCGCCAGCGCTTCGGCGGAGGCGCGCATCATCGGGTTGGCCCGCACCAGGTCGCCCATGTTGCGGTAGGCCAGGCCGATCACGCCCTTGAGCCTCGCCTGCACTTCGGGCGAGGCCTCCAGCTCTGCGTCCACCCGCGCCGCGGCGCGGTCGAGCACTTCGCGCGCGGTGATGTCCTCGCCGGCGCGCGCGCCTTTCTCGCGCGGGTCGGCCGCCTCGAACATCGACACCAGGAAAGCGCTCACCTGTTCGGCAACCTGCGTCTGCCGCTCGGCCTCGGCACGGGCCTCGGCCAGCCGCCAGACGAAGGCGCCCGCCAGCAGCAGCATGCCGATCAGCACGGCGATGCCCTTCCAGTTGCGCCGCAGCCACCGCCCACCGCGGTAGAACCCGCCACCGCCGCGCGCCAGCACCGGCCGGTGTCCCAGGTGGCGGCGGACATCGGCGGCCAGCGCCTCGACCGAGGGATAGCGCTCCTGCGCCGACGCGGCCACCGCCCGCATCGCGATCGCATCCAGGTCGCCGCGCAACGCGCCGCGCCAGGTACAGCCCGCATCCGCCAGATGGCTGGGCGGCAGCGGCGCCTGTCCGGCGGCCGGGCCGCGCGCGGCATCCTGAGCGGAAAGCAGTCCGGCCAGCACGATGCCCAGGCTGTAGACGTCGCTGGCCATGCCCGCCGGCTCGCCCGCGCGCAGCTCGGGCGCCACGTAGCCGGGAGTGAAGAACGGCTGCCGGCCCGGATCGCCGTCGTTCCCGACCAGCCGCGCGATGCCGAAGTCCAGCAGCACCGGCTCGCCGTCGGCGCGGACCAGGATGTTGGCCGGCTTGAGGTCGCAATGCAGCACCAGCCGCGTGTGCGCTGCCTGGACCGCCGCGCATACCTTCAGGAACAGCGCCAGCCGCTGGCGCAGATCCAGGCGGCAACGGCGGCAATGGGCATCCAGCGCCTGGCCGTGGATGTATTCCATCACCAGGTAGGGCTGGCCGCCGGGCGTGGTACCGCCGTCGTAGAGGCGCGCGATGTTGGGGTGCTGCAGGCCGGCGAGGATGCGCCGCTCGGCGGCCAGCCGTTCGGCGATGCGCGGATCGGGCGTGGCATGCAGGACCTTGATCGCCACTTCCTGCGTGTACAGGCCGTCGGCGCGCTCGGCGCGGAACACCACGCCCATGCCACCGCTGGCGAGGCGTTCGCACAGCCGCCACGGCCCCAGCCGTTCGCCTTCGGCGCGTTCGGTCTGCACGCCGGCCTCCAGCAATCCGCGCAGCGGCGACTGCACGCGCGACAGGTCGACGGTCTGCGCCTCCAGCAGTTCCAGCGTTTCGGCGACCACCTCCGGATCAGCACTCAGCCGCGCCAGTTCGGTCCGCCAATGCGAGGGATGCAGGTCGCACACCGCATCGAAGAGTTCGCGTACGCGCTGCCAGTTGTCGCTGTCCATCACCTGCCCCGTATCCATGCACCGCCCCAGGCCGGACGGTGTGCCGGGGCGATGATAGTCACCGTGCGTAACAGGCCGGGCGCGTGCGCTGGGGGCGCCGCTCCAAGCGCTGCCGGGGTCCGCTCATCGCCATGGCGACGGATGGTTTCGTTGCGCAGCGCAACCGCATCCGGGTGCACGGCCAGCGGGGTGCGCGCGATGCCGATGGCAGGCTGCGCAAGCAGTTGCAGCCCGGGCCGGGCCGGTCAGCGCAGGTGGTCGCCGGCCACCTCACCGACCCGGCGCAGGATGGCATTGCGGCCGTCGTCGTCCAGCGCCGAACCCTGCAGGTAGCCGGCCAGCACCCAGGGCGAGCCGCCTCGTTCCGGCCACAGCAAGGCGATGTCGTTGGTGGTGTCGCGGCCGTTGCCGCCGGTCTTGTCGCCCACCCGCCAGCCCCCGGGCAGGCCCGCGCGCAGGCGCGCGGCGCCGGTCTCGTTGTCGATCAGCCAGTCGGCCAGTTGCCGCCGCGACGCCTCGTCCAGCACGTCGCCGAGCACGAAACGCTGCAGGTTGCCGGCCATCGCCGCCGGGCTGGTGGTGTCGCGCGGGTCGCCCGGCGCGAAGCGGTTGGCTTCCGGTTCGTAGCGCGCGGCGACGGTGACCGCGTCGTCCTGCGCACGCAGGAAGGCGGTCAGCCCGGCCGGTCCATCGACCAGCGGCAGCAGCAGGTTGGCCGCGGCGTTGTCGCTGGTGGTCAGCGTCGCCCGGCACAGGTCGCGCACGCTCAGGTCCTTGCCGGCATGGCGCGCGGTGACCGGCGAATTGCCGAGGATGTCGACCTTACGCACCGGCACGCGCTGGTCGAGCGACAGCCGGCCGCGCCCGGCGCGATGCAGCACCGCGGCCGCCAGCAGGAACTTGAACGTGCTGCACATGGGGAAGCGCTCATCCATGCGGTGCCCGAAGCGTGCGCCGCTGGCCGGATGCCACAGGCACACGCCCAGCCGGCCGCCGCTTTCGGCCTCCAGCGCGGCGAAACCGGCAGCCGCGGAAGCGGGCTCGGCCCTGGCGGCGGCACGGGCCATCGCGGGCGCGGCGACGATGCCGGCAAGGGCGGCACCACCGAAGGCGAGGAACTGGCGACGGACGATCATGCGGCTCTCCCTGGGCGTGGGACGGCGGCGATTATTGGAAACCACAGCCCCCTTCCACCAGCGCGAAAAACCATCGGAAGCCATTAGATTTATTGGCGGCAAAGACCGTACTTCCGCCATTCCATGCAGGAATAATGGGCCCATCCATCATCTTTCATCATGGCTTCGGCATGATCCGCCCCCAGCTCCCGCTCAATGCCCTGCGCGCCTTCGAGGCCGCCGCGCGCCATCTGAATTTCACCCGCGCGGCACTGGAGCTGTGCGTCAGCCAGGCCGCGCTGAGCCACCAGATCCGCACGCTGGAGGACCGCCTGCAGGTCACGTTGTTCCATCGCCTGCCGCGCGGCGTGGCGCTCACCGACGAGGGAGCGGCATTGCAGCCGGTGCTCACCGACGCCTTCGACCGCATCGCCATCGCCTTGGACCGTTTCACCGGCGGCCGCTTCCGCGAGGTGCTGACGGTAGGCGTGGTCGGCACCTTCGCCACCGGCTGGCTGCTGCCGCGGCTGGGCGATTTCGAGGCCGCGCACCCGGATATCGAGCTGCGCCTTCAGACCCACAACAACCGCATCGACCTCGCCGGCGAGGGCCTGGACCTGGCGATCCGCTTCGGCGAGGGCGACTGGCAGGGACAGGACTGCACGCCGATCGTCGACGCCCCTTCCGCTCCGGTCTGCGCGCCGGCACTGGCGCGACGCCTGCGGCAACCGCGCGACCTGGCCGGCGTGCCGCTGCTGCGCTCCTACCGCAACGACGAATGGGCGCGCTGGCTGCAGGCTGCCGGTATCACCGGCGTGGAGGCGCGCGGCCCGGTGTTCGATTCCTCGCTGGCACTGGCCAGCGCCGCCGCGGCGGGTGCAGGCGTGGCGCTGCTGCCACTGCGCATGTTCGAGCAGGACCTGGCCGACGGCCGACTGCTGCAACCCTTCGCGCAGACACTGGCGCTGGGCCGCTACTGGCTCACGCGGTTGCGCTCGCGCCAGGAACGCGAGCCGCTGCGGCGTTTCCGCCTGTGGCTGCAGGCGCAGGGAGCGGCAGGCCCGTGAACCGGGAGCGGATACCTGCTAAGAAGGCCGGCATCCTCCGCACGAGTCCGGCCCATGCCCGAGATACTGGAATTCGTCGATGCCCATTCCTGGGTGCTGCTGCCGTCGATGCTGGCCCTGCTGGGCCTGTCCGCGTTCCTGGGCAAGCTCACCTGGGGCCGGCGCTTCGGCCATGAGCCGGCGGCCGACGACGAACTCAAGATCGTGCTGGGCGCGACCCTGTCCCTGTTCGGCCTGCTGATCGGCTTCCTGCTGTCCTTCGCCATCGGCGGGTACAACACGCGCATGGCGGCCGAGGAAAACGAGGCCATCGCCATCGGCAACGCCTTCCAGCGCACGACCCTGCTGGGCGCCGAACGGCAGGCACAGGCCGAGCGGCTGCTGCTGGACTACCTGGACCGGCGCGTCGGCTTTTTCGCCGCCGCCGACGAAGCGCAGCGCGAGCAGGCGCGCATGCAGTCCATCCAGATGCAGGCCCGCATGTGGACCTACGTCGCCCGGATCGCCAGCGACAACCCCGACCCGGTGATCGCCACCGTGCTCAATGCCTGCAACGACCTGTATACCGCCCAGCAGAAGACCATGGCCAGCTGGCGCCACCAGATACCGGGCGCGGCCTGGGCGATGCTGGTCGCCTTCGGCGTGTGCTCCAACTTCCTGATCGGCTACAACATCCGCGGCAGGAACAGCGGCAGCGCCCTGCTGCTGGTGGTGCCTGCGATCACCGCGCTGGCGATGTTCCTGATCGCCGAAATCGATGTTCCGGGCAAGGGCCTGATCCACGTGACGCCGGACAATCTCCAGGCCATCCGCACCACCCTTTCCGCCGGCGGCCTGGCCCCCTGAGCCCGGCCGCCGCCGGGCTCAATCCCCCAGCAGTTCCATCCACGCCGCTTCGGCCTGCTCCAGCTGCTGGGCGAGCACCTCGCGCTCGCCGCCAAGCCGGGCCATCTTCGCCGCATCGGCATAGTTGGCCGGGTCGGCCAGTTGGCGGTCGATGTCGGCCAGGGACGCGCCGAGCTGCTCGACCTTCTTCTCCGCCGCTTCCAGCTTGTGCGGATTGACCGGCTTCTTCGCCGCGGCAGGCTTGCCCGGTGCAGGCGCGGACACCGGCGCCGGCACGGCCGGCGCCTTCTCGGTGCGGTCGGCCTTGTTGCGCGCGCCCTGCGCGCTGGCGCGGGTACGCAGCCAGGCGGCGTATTCGTCCAGGTCGCCGGCGAACGGTTCGACCACGCCATCGGCGACACGCCAGAAGGTGTCGCAGACCAGGCCGATCAGGTGGCGGTCATGGCTGACCATCACGATCGCACCTTCGAAGATGCTCAGCGCCTCGGCCAGCGCCTCGCGCATTTCCAGGTCCAGGTGGTTGGTCGGTTCGTCGAGCAGCAGCACGTTGGGCTGCTGCCAGGCGATCAGCGCCAGCGCCAGTCGCGCACGCTCGCCACCGGAGAACCCGTCGACCGGCTCGAACGCGCGGTCACCGGGGAAATTCCACTTGCCGAGGAAGTCGCGGAAGCTCTGGTTGACGCCGTCCGGGTCCATGTCGCGGAAATGGTCCATCGGCGTGGCGCCTTCGCGCAGCGACTCCACCGTGTGCTGGGCGAAGTAGCCGATCTTCATGTCCGGGTGCGCGCTGCGTTCGCCGGCCAGCGGCGGCAGGTCGCCGACCAGGGTCTTCACCAGCGTCGTCTTGCCGGCGCCGTTGGGGCCGAGCAGGCCCACGCGCTGGCCCGCTTCCAGACCGAAGCCGACGTCCTTGAGGATCACCGCGTCCTGGCCATAGCCGGCATCGACCTGGTTCAGGCGGATCAGCGAGAACGGCAGCTTGGCCGGTTCGGAGAACTCGATGCGGAACTCGCGCTCGGCGCGCACCGCCTCGGTGCCGGCCATCTTGGCCAGGCGCTTGATCCGGCTCTGCGCCTGGGTGGCCTTGCTGGCCTGCGCCTTGAAGCGGTCGATGAAGCTCTGCAGGTGGGCGCGCTCGGCCTGTTCCTTCTCGTGCGCGATCTGCTGCTGGCGCAGGTGCTCGGCACGCTGGCGCTCGAAATCGGTATAGCCGCCGGGGTACAGCCTGGCGGTGCCGCCATGCAGGTGCAGGGTATGGGTGGCCACGTTGTCCAGGAACTCGCGGTCGTGGCTGATCAGCAGCAGCGTGCCCGGGTACTTGAGCAGCCACTGTTCCAGCCAGTACACCGCGTCCAGATCCAGGTGGTTGGTCGGTTCGTCGAGCAGCAGCAGGTCGCTGGGCATCATCAGCGCACGCGCCAGGTTCAGGCGCGCGCGCCAGCCACCGGAGAACGCCGCCACCGGGCGGCTGTGGGTATCGGCCGGGAAGCCAAGGCCATGCAGCAGCTTGCCGGCACGCGCTTCGGCGTCATAGGCGCCCAGCTCGGCCATCTTCTGGTGGGCGTTGGCCACCGCTTCCCAGTCTTCGCGTTCGGCCGCAGCCGCTTCTTCGAGCAGCACCGCGGCCACCACGTCATCGCCGCCCAGCACGTAGTCGATGGCGCGATCCGGCAAGGCCGGGGTTTCCTGGGCCACGTCGGCGATGCGGACCTTGCCGGGCAGCGACACATCTCCCTTGTCCGCCTCCAGCTCGCCGCGCACGGCGGCGAACAGGCTGGACTTGCCGGCGCCGTTGCGCCCCACCACGCCCACGCGGTAGCCGGCGTGCAGGGTGAGGTCGACGTTGGACAACAGCAGGCGCTCGCCCCGGCGCAGGGCGAAATTACGAAGGGAAATCATGAGGGGGTCCGTTATAGCGAAAAGGAATGTGCACACAAGCAACATTCCTGCGACGCGATTCTAGCGTTAACGAATACTTGACTCACGCCTCCCGCGCACGGATTCCACGCCGGAACGCCCTCCTCCACCCCACGCCCGCACCGCGCCTGCCGGTCGAAATGCTTTCAAAAGCAACGATATAGGCAGGCCGATGGGCATTTGACACCACGTAAAAATTCCATTAATCCATGATGGCGCACCGCACCACCCCTCCGTGACGGGCAATTCCCGTCCGCCGGTGCCGCCCATTCATACCGGAGCTGCAATCTGATGAACCGCAAGTCCAGTACGCTCGCCGTTGCCGTCGCCATCGCCCTCGGCCTCCCGGTTGCCACCGCCTTCGCCCAGTCCGGCGCGCAGACGCTCGATACCGTGATCGTGACCGGCACCCGCGTCGCCGACCGCACCGTGGCCGAATCGCAGTCGCCCATCGACATCATCACCCCCGAGGCCCTGCAGGCCACCGGCTCCACCGAGCTGGCCACCGCGCTGTCGCGCGCCCTGCCCTCGCTCAACTTCCCGCGCCCGGCCCTGACCGACGGCACCAGCGGCGTGCGCCCGGCGCAGTTGCGCGGCCTGTCGCCGGACCAGGTGCTGATCCTGATCAACGGCAAGCGCCGCCACCTGTCCGGCCAGCTCAACGTCAACGGCAGCATGGGCCGCGGCTCCTCGGCGGTGGACCTGAACACCATCCCCGTAGCCGCGATCGAGCGCGTGGAAGTGCTGCGCGACGGGGCCTCGGCCCAGTACGGCTCGGACGCCATCGCCGGCGTGGTCAACATCGTGCTCAAGGGTGCCGGCAGCGGCGGCAGCCTGGCGCTGGACCTGGGCCAGTATTCGGCCGGCGACGGCAAGCAGTACCAGCTCTCCGGCGACACCGGCGTCAGCTTCGCCGACGGCCGCGGCACGGTGCATTTCGCCGGCCAGCTCACGCACCAGGACCGCACCAACCGCGCCGGCCCGTTCAATGCCTACGGCCTGCCGGGCAATCCGGCGCCGAACAGCGGCAACTACCCGGCCGTGGGCGTGAAGGCCTTCGTGGTCGGCGACCCGGAAGTGGATACCCGCGCCGTGTCGGCCAATGCCGGTTTCGATTTCAGCGACAACCTGCACGGCTACGCCACCGCCATCGCCAGCAACCGCGACATCACCTCCTTCGCGTTCTACCGCTCGAAGAACCACAACGCGGCGACCTCGCTGCTCTATCCCGACGGCTTCGTGCCGGAGATCAACCAGTACCTGAAGGACCGCTCGCTGGTGGCCGGCCTGAAGGGCGGCACCGAGGGCGGCTTCAACTGGGACGTGAGCTACAACTACGGCTACAGCCGCATCGATTTCGCCACCCGCAACACGATGAACTACACGCTGGGCGCCAACAGCCCGACCAGCTTCCACGACGGCGCGCTGGAGTACACCCAGAACATCGTCAACGCCGACTTCTCGCAGGCGCTGGACTGGGGCCTGGCCTACCCGGTCACGCTGTCCTTCGGCGGCGAGTACCGCCAGGAGAAGTGGAACCAGTCGCCGGGCGAGCCCAACTCCTACCTCGGCAGCGGCGCACAGGGCTTCGGCGGCTTCACCCCGATCAACGCGGTGCATGCCGACCGCCACAACTACGCGGTCTACGCCGGCCTTGAAGCCGACCTCACCGACAAGTTCTCCGCCGGCGCCACCGCGCGCTACGAGGACTACTCGGACTTCGGCAGCAAGACCTCGGGCAAGCTCTCGGCCCGCTATGCGTTCACCGACAAGGTGGCGCTGCGCGGCACCGTCTCCAACGGCTTCCGCGCGCCGTCGCTGGCGCAGCAGAGCTACCAGGTCATCACCAGCAACTACTCCAATGGCGTGTTCGTCGAATCGGGCACCTTCCCGGCGACCAGCGTCGTGGCGCAGGCGCTCGGCTCCAAGCCGCTGCAGGCGGAAACCTCGACCTCCTACAGCCTGGGCCTGGTGCTGCAGCCGGCCGAGCGCCTGTACGTGACCGTCGATGCGTTCCAGATCGACATCGACGACCGCATCCTGCTGTCCTCCACCATCAACACCAACCCTGCCACCAATGCCCTGCTGACCTCGCTGGGCATCAACAACGTCACCGCCTTCCGCTACTTCAACAACTCCGCCGACACCCGCACCCGCGGCGTGGACGTGGTGGGCAGCTACAACATCCCGCTGGCCGCCAGCGCCCTGGACCTGACCGCCAGCTACAGCTACAACAAGACCGAGGTGAAGCGGCTGGCGCCCTCGCCGTCCGTGCTGACCAGCCTGGGCCTGACCACGCCGCTGGTGGCGCGCGACGAGCTTGGCCGCCTGGAAGACGCCTTCCCGCGCGACAAGGCCATCCTCGGCGGCACCTGGACCTCGGACCAGTGGACGCTGGGCCTGAACGCCACCCGCTACGGCAAATTCACCGTGCGCCAGACCAACCCCGCGCTGGACCAGGGCTACGACCCGCAGTGGGTGCTGGACGTGTCGGCCAGCTTCAAGCCGAGCGCGCAGTGGACCTTGACGGTGGGCGCGGACAACGTGCTGGATTCCCATCCGGACAAGGTCAACCCGGCCTTCACCGGCGTCAACGCCTGGGGCCAGATGCCGTACAGCAACTACGCGCCGGCCGGCTTCAACGGCGCCTACGTGTACGGCCGCGCCCGTTACACCTGGTAAGGCGCGCCTGAGCAGCCGCAATGCGTGAAGCCGATGCCCGGGGAAACCCGGGCATCGGCGTCTTCGGCATCACGGCCCCCCACCGAACGGTAGTGCCGGCCATGCGCTGCCGATGAGCGCACTCCAATCGATGAAACGCTTCGGGACGTACAGGGAAACAACGGCGCACCCGCTTCCCCTTAGAATCGGAGCGCCCCCTTCTCCTGCGAGCCCCGATGCACCATGACACCGCCCTGATCAACATGATCGCCATCGGCCTGGGCCTGGCCTTCGTGCTTGGCGCCCTGGCCAACCGGCTGCGGCTGTCGCCGCTGGTGGGCTATCTGGTCGCGGGGGTGGTGGTCGGGCCGTTCACGCCGGGCTTCGTCGCCGACCAGGCGCTGGCCAACCAGCTGGCCGAGATCGGGGTGATGCTGCTGATGTTCGGCGTCGGCCTGCATTTCTCGCTCAAGGACCTGATGGCGGTGAAGGCCATCGCCATTCCCGGCGCCATCGGCCAGATCGCCGTGGCCACGGTACTGGGCTGGGGCGTGGCCACGCTGATGGGCTGGCCGCCGCTGCACGGGGTGATCTTTGGTTTCTCCCTGGCCACCGCCTCGACCGTGGTGCTGCTGCGGGCGATGGAAGAACGTCGCCTGCTGGAGACCACCCGCGGCAAGATCGCGGTCGGCTGGCTGATCGTGGAGGACCTGGCCTGCGTGCTGGCGCTGGTGATGATGCCGGTGATCGCCGGCGTGTTCGGCCCCGAAGCGCAGGGCCAGAACCACAGCGTCGGCAGCGTGCTGGCGTCCATCGGCTGGACCTTCGTGCAGCTGGGCCTGTTCGTGGCGGTGATGCTGCTGGTCGGGCGCCGGGTGATCCCGTGGATCCTGGAGCGCATCGCCGGCACCGGTTCGCGCGAGCTGTTCACCCTGTCGGTGCTGGCCATCGCCCTGGGCGTGGCGTTCGGCGCCGCCGCGCTGTTCGGCGTGTCGTTCGCGCTGGGCGCGTTCTTCGCCGGCATGATGCTCAACGAATCGGAACTGAGCCACAAGGCCGCGCACGATTCGCTGCCGCTGCGCGATGCGTTCGCGGTGCTGTTCTTCGTCTCGGTGGGCATGCTGTTCGACCCGATGATCGTGGTCGAGCACCCGTGGCAGGTGCTGGCGACGGTGGCGATCATCATGTTCGGCAAGTCGGCGGCGGCGTTCGCCATCGTGCGCGCCTTCGGCCATTCCAAGGCCACGGCGCTGACCATCTCCGCCTCGCTGGCGCAGATCGGCGAGTTCGCCTTCATCATCGCCGGGCTCGGCGTGGCGCTGAAGATCCTTCCCGCCACCGGGCAGTCGCTGGTGCTGGCCGGCGCGCTGGTGTCGATCATGCTCAACCCGCTGGTGTTCGGCCTGCTCGACCGCTGGCAGGCGCGTCATCCCGCACCGCTGCCGGTACAGGAGCCGCCGGACATTCCCCCCGGCCCCTCGCTGGACCTGCACGACCACGCCATCGTCATCGGTTACGGCCGCGTCGGCAGCACCCTGGCCCAGGTCCTGCGCGACCGCGGCGTACCGGTGCTGGCGATCGACGACAACCGCGACCACGTCGAGCGCGCGCATCGCGAGGGCATCGCCGCCATCCGCGGCAGCGCCGCCGCCGACACGGTATTGGCCGAAGCCCATCCCGAGCGCGCCAGCATCGCCATCCTCGCCATCCCGCAGCCGCTGGAGGCCGGCGAAGCGCTGGCCAAGCTGCGCGCCATCAATCCGAACCTGACCCTGCTGGCGCGCGCGCACAGCGATGCCGAGGTCAAGCACCTGCTCGAACACGGCGCCGACGGCACCGTGCTGGCCGAGCGCGAACTGGCGCATTCGCTGGCGGAGATGGTGATGGCCACACCGCCATACCGCGCGATGCGGGCGGGGACCACCGCCGCCTGACAGCGTCATCGGGCGCGCGCCCGCTCAGGCCGCCGGGTCGGTGGCGCCCGGAATGCGCTGCAGATAGCCGCCCAGCAGCTCGATCGCCTGGCGCACCTTGGCCGGCTGGGTCTGCCGGTGCGGTGTCACCGCCCATACCGGCAGCGCCGGGACCTCCCATTCCGGCAGCAGCCGCAGCAGCCGGCCGCTGGCCAGCAGCGGCATCACATCCAGGCTGGTCAGCACGGCCACGCCGAGCCCCGACTCGCACAGCTGGCGCACCGCCGGCTGGTTGTGGCTGACCAGGCGCGGATGCGCCGGCACCCGCCGCTCCTGCCCGGAGGCCGGGTGCCGCCAGGCCAGCCCCGGCACCTGCGCCAGGCCCAGCCATTCGCCGGCCGGCACCTGCAGCGGATCGGCCGGTTCGCCATGCCGGCGCAGCCAATCGGGCGAAGCGCAGGGCCAGCGCTGCAGGGTGCCCAGGCGCTGCGCCATCCAGTCGCTGTCCGGCAGCCGGCCGAAGCGCAGCGCCAGGTCGATGCGCGCCTGCACCAGGTCGGTCCAGCCGTCCTCGAAATGCAGGTGCAGGCGTAGCTGCGGGTTGTCCTGCAGCCATGGGCCCAGCGCCGGCCCGAGGTGGTCGGCCATGCCCAGCGGCGCGGACAGGCGCAGTTCGCCGCTGGGCGCGTGGCGCGCGGCCGACAGTTCGGCCTCGGCCTCGCCGGCGGCATCGAGCAGGCGCGCGCAGGCCGCGTAGTAACGGCTGCCCACGTCGGTCAGCGACAGCTGCCGGGTCGAACGGTGCAGCAGCGCCACGCCCGCCTCGTGCTCCAGCGCGCGTACCTGCTGGCTGACCGCCGAGGTGCTCATGCCCAGCGCGCGCGCCGCCGCGCTCATGGAACCGTGCTGGACCACCTGCGCGAACAGCGCCATGCGCCTGTAGTTCTCCATCGCCCTCTCCTGTGGCCGCAGGCATCGTGAAGCCTGGCTTCAAGGTGATTGTGGCCCCGGCAGACTGCCGCCGTCACGGGGCCAGGAGGACACTGTCCGCCTCCCATCCATGCGAGGAATCCCCATGAAAGTCGCCCTGATCGGCGCCACCGGCTTCGTCGGCCGCGCCCTGCTCGAAGAACTGCTGGCCCGCGGCCACGAGGTCACCGCACTGGTACGCGATCCGGCCAAGCTCGCCGCACGCGAGCGCCTGCGCGTGGTCCGCGCCGACGTACAGGACGCCGCGCAGGTGCAGGCCGCCGTGGCCGGCAACGACGCGGTGGTCAGCGCCTACAACGCCGGCTGGGGCAACCCGGACATCTATCGCGACTTCATGCGGGGCGCGCGCGCGATCGTGGCCGGCACCAGGGCGGCCGGCGTGAAGCGCTACCTGGTGGTCGGCGGCGCCGGCAGCCTGTACACCGCCGACGGCGTGCAGCTGGTGGATACGCCGGACTTCCCCCCGGCGTTCCACGATGGCGCCCGCGCCGCGCGCGACGCGCTGGAAGACCTGAAGGGCGAATCGGCGCTGGACTGGACCTTCCTCAGTCCGCCGGTCGCCTTCCACGCCGGCGGCCCGGTCGAGCGCACCGGCCATTACCGTACCGGCAGCGACACGCCGCTGATGGCTGCCGACGGCCCCGGCACGATCAGCCCGGCCGACCTGGCGGTGGCCATGGTCGATGAACTGGAACAGCCGCGGCATCCGCGCCAGCGCTTCACCATCGCCTGGTGAGGCCTAGACGCCGCGCGCCAACCACGGCGCGCGGCGCGCGCTCAGGCCTGCGCCAGCGCCTGCTCCAGGTCGGCCAGCAGGTCGTCGATGTGCTCGATGCCCACCGACAGGCGCACCGTATCCAGCGTCACCCCCGCCTTCTCCAGCTCGGCCGCGTCGAGCTGGCGGTGCGTGGTCGACGCCGGGTGCGTGGCCAGCGACTTGGCATCGCCCAGGTTCACCAGGCGGGTGAACAGCTGCAGCGCGTCGAGGAAGCGCGCGCCGGCCTCGCGGCCGCCGGGCAGGCCGAAGGTCAGCACGCCCGAGCCCTGCCCGCGCAGGTATTTGCGCACCAGCGCGTGCTCGGGATGATCCGGCAGCGCCGCATAGTTCACCCAGGCCACCTTGGCGTGCTGCTGCAGGTAGGTCGCCACCGCCAGCGTGTTGCTGTTGATCCGGTCCATGCGCAGCGCCAGGGTCTCGATGCCCTGCAGGATCTGGAACGCGTTGAACGGCGAGATCGCCGCGCCGGTGTTGCGCAGCGGCACCACCCGCGCGCGACCGATGTAGGCCGCCGGCCCCAGCGCCTCGGTGTAGACCACGCCGTGGTAGCTCACATCCGGCGTATTGAGGCGCGGGAAGCGCTGCTTGTGCTCGGCCCATGGGAAGCGCCCGGAGTCGACGATCGCCCCGCCCAGGCTGGTGCCATGCCCGCCCAGGTACTTGGTCAGCGAATGCACCACGATGTCGGCACCGAAATCGAACGGGCGCAGCAGGTAGGGCGTGGCCACGGTGTTGTCGACGATCACCGGCACGCCATGCGCGTGCGCGATCGCGGCGATGGCCTCGATGTCGGTGATGTTGCCGCGCGGGTTGCCGATGGATTCGACGAACACCGCCTTGGTGCGCTCGTCGATCAGCGCCGCGAAGGCCTGCGGATCGCGGTAATCGGCGAAGCGGGTCTGGATGCCGAACTGCGGCAGCGTGTGCGCGAGCAGGTTGTAGGTGCCGCCGTACAGCGCGCTGGAGGCCAGGATGTTGTCGCCGGCCTCGGCGATGGTCTGGATCGCGTAGGTCACCGCCGCCTGCCCCGACGCCAGCGCCAGCGCGCCGATGCCGCCTTCCAGCGCCGCGACGCGCTGTTCCAGCACGTCGGTGGTGGGGTTCATGATGCGGGTGTAGATGTTGCCCTGGACCTTCAGGTCGAACAGGTCGGCGCCGTGCTGGGTATCGTCGAAGGCATAGGCCACCGTCTGGTAGATCGGCACCGCCACCGCGCGGGTGGTCGGGTCGGGACGGTAGCCGCCGTGCACGGCGATGGTTTCGGGTTTCCAGTTCGGCTGGGACATCGCGGCATCTGCATGTGGGGAGGCTGCTGACCATAGCCCAGAGCATGGACGGCAAGGCCGATGGTTGCCCCGGTTACTTATGCCTGTCCGTCATCAGGCCATGCCGCGGACGCTGCACGCGCAGCCGGCCGTCGCCCCGGGTGGGGCTGGCCGCTGGCCGCGCGGCACCCGTGGTTCACGCATCCGCAGCACCACCGCCATCGGCACGCTTCCAGCGCAGCCCCTCCAGCAGCGGCATCGGCCTGGCGTAGTGATAGCCCTGCGCCCAATGCACGCCCAAGTTGCGCAGGCAGTCGGCGGTGTCCTCATCCTCGACATACTCGGCCACCACTTCCGCGCCGCAGGCGCGCGCCACCGCCACCGAGGCCTGCACCATCGCGTAGTCGCGGCGCTCGCGGTTGATGTTGCGCACGAACGAACCGTCGATCTTGATGATGTCCACCGGCAGTTCCTTGAGCCGGGCGAAACTCTGCATGCCCACGCCGAAATCGTCGATGGCGATGCGGCAGCCGCGGCTGCGCAGCTCGTCCAGCAGCCGTCCCGCCTGTTCGGCGCTGAAGACGGCCACGGTTTCCGTGATCTCGAAACATAGCCGCGAGTGCGGCAGCGGCGCCTGTTCCAGCAGTTCCAGCAGGCGCACGCGGAAGCTCTCCGACGCCAGGCTCTGCCCGGTCAGGTTCACCGAGATATGGGCGCAGCCTGCCGCCAGTTCCGGCGCCTGCCGCAGTTGCGCGAACAGTTCGGCAACCACCGCGAGGTCCAGTTCGGGGCCACGCCGCGCCGCCTCCACGGCAGGCAGGAACTGGTCCGGCCGCAGCAGGTCGCCCTGCTCGTCACGCAGCCGGCACAGCACTTCGCCGACCGCGCCCCCCTCCCGGCGGCGCTCGACCAGCGGCAGCACCGGCTGGAAGAACAGCACCAGCCCGCCGGGACGGCGCAGGTGCGCCAAGGCCGCGCTGGCCCCGTGCAGGCGCTCCTGCGCCTGCTGCAGCGTGGCACGCTCGGCATTGGCGAACAGCGGCTCGACCTCATTGCTCGCGCGCGCCTCGAAGGCGAGGCTGGAGGCCAGCATCAGCGCGCCATCGAGATCCAGCCCGGTATCGCCGCCGAAGCGCGCCACGCCCAGGTAAGGCAACAGGCGCACATTCTGCCCTTCCACGAGAAAGCCCGGCTGTTCGATGCCGCGCAGCAGGCAGGCCCAATCGATCCGGCCCCCGCATTCGGCCAGCAGCGCGAACTGGCCGCTGCCCAGGTAGCAGCAGTTGACGTTGTAGGCCTCCAGCCGCGCGGCCACCCCGGTCATCACCGCCGACTGCGCACCCAGTCCATAGCCGACCGCCAGCGTGTCGGTCTGGTCCAGCAACAGGCAGGCCAGGCCGCAGGCTTCCGGGCGCTGCGCGGCCTGCCGCCGCAACGCGCGCAGGTTGGGCAGGCCGGTCAGCGAATCATGCAGCGCCTGTTCGTCCAGGCGCTGGGCCATGTCCTCGCGGTCGCGGTTGGCCAACAGGTAATAGAACAGCACCATCAGCACGATGCCCAGTTCCAGCGCCAGATGCAGCAGGTTGAGGAAGCCCAGCGGCGCATGGCTCAACGTGGCGGTATCGCCCAGGCGCGACGCCATCAGCAGCAGCAGCCCGGCCAGCAACGGCAGCGCCACCACCAGGCGCATGTACAACATGCACCAGGCCACCACCGCCAGCGCGGCGATGCGGTAATCGCTCAATACCAGTCCGCTGGGAGGCAGCCCGCCGAATTCCATCTGCACGCGCCGGCTCAGCAGGACGCTCGATGCCAATCCCACGCCCATCAGCAGCGGCCACAGCGGCCAACGCCCGCTGCGCCGGACCAGCGGCGGGCGATGACGCTCGCTCCAGGCCACGACCAGCGGCAGGGTGAGCGTCACCACGCCGAAATATTTGGCGAACAGGGTCTGGATCAAGCCACTGAGTTGACCAGCGGCGCCATAGGGAAGGCCATACAGCAGGCCCAGCAGCGCAGACCCGGCGGGGTAAGCCAGCAATCCGACCAGGGCGAAACGCGGCAGGTCGCTGCGCAGCACCACGCTCCGCGCCGGCGATCGCGGCCAGCCCATGGCGCGTGCGCAAAGCAACGTCCACACCAGACCACCCGCGGAAATCACCAGGCCGATGCCGATCTGTAACGGCGTATAGGAAAAGGCCAGCGCGCGCGCCATCCAGCCCAGGGTGACAAGCAGGTAGCTTCCCGGCAGCACCCAGCGGTCGCGTTCGAGCATGGCGATGGCCAGCAGCAACCCGGCATGCAGGTGCACCAGCGAGGCCTTGGAGACATCGCCCCACAGTTCCAGCTGGTAAGGAACGGCCACCTGCTGCAGCAACAGGCACGCCAAGCCGAACAGCAGGATTTTGCCATGCCGGGTCGTTGCCCAATGACGCATGCTTCCCCCCCTGCCCGCACCTGACTGCAGGCACGGGACGTGGGGCATCCTGACACAAAAATGCGGCGGTGGCCGCGCCGCTCATGTACCGGCGCGCCGGACCTCCGGCCAATGCCGTCCATCGTGGCAATCCGGCATCGGGAGGCCTTCCCGATGCGCGTCGGCCCGCCCTGTCCCGCCACCGCCGCCGGGAGCCCCGCGCATCGGCAGGCTCCCGGCGACGTCCGCGAAACCGCGGGGCATCCGCGCGAGCGTCAGCCCTTGGCGAAACGCAGCTGGCCGGCGCCGGCCTCGACGTGGATGGTGTCGCCGCTGGCGAACTCGCCGGCAAGGATCTTCTGCGCCAGCGGGTTCTCCAGCTGCTGCTGGATCGCGCGCTTGAGCGGGCGCGCACCGTATACCGGGTCGAAACCGACATTGCCCAGCAGGTCGAACGCCGAATCGGCGACTTCCAGCTTCAGCCCACGCTCGCCCAGCCGCTTTTCCAGCCCGCGCATCTGGATGCGCGCGATCTGCCGGATCTGCTGCTTGTCCAGCGGATGGAACACGACGATGTCGTCCAGGCGGTTGATAAACTCCGGGCGGAAGTGCGCCTGCACCACGCCCATCACCGCCGCCTTCATCTGCGTGTAGGCCTCCGGGCTGTCGTCGCCGCTCATGTCCTGGATCTGGTGCGAGCCCAGGTTCGAGGTCATCACGATGACGGTGTTGCGGAAGTCCACGGTGCGGCCCTGGCCGTCGGTCAGGCGGCCGTCGTCCAGTACCTGCAGCAGGATGTTGAACACATCCGGATGCGCCTTCTCCACCTCGTCCAGCAGGATCACGCTGTACGGGCGGCGGCGTACCGCCTCGGTGAGGTAACCGCCTTCCTCGTAGCCCACATAGCCCGGAGGCGCGCCGATCAGGCGCGCGACGCTGTGCTTCTCCATGAACTCGCTCATGTCGATGCGCACCATGGCGTCGGGGCTGTCGAACAGGAAATCGGCCAGCGCCTTGGTCAGTTCGGTCTTGCCCACGCCGGTCGGGCCCAGGAACAGGAACGAGCCGCTCGGGCGGTTCGGGTCGGACAGGCCGGCGCGCGAGCGGCGCACCGCGTCGGACACCACGCGGATCGCCTCTTCCTGGCCGACCACGCGCTTGTGCAGTTCATCCTCCATGCGCAGCAGCTTGTCGCGCTCGCCTTCAAGCATCCTGTTCACCGGGATGCCGGTCCAGCGCGAGACGACCTCGGCGATCTCCTCGTCGGTCACCTTGTTGCGCAGCAGCCGGAACGCGGCCTGCCCTTCCTGCTGGTCGACCATCTGCAGGCGGCGCTCCAGTTCGGGAATCACGCCGTACTGCAGTTCGGCCACGCGGCTGAGATCGCCACGGCGCTGGGCGGCATCCAGTTCGATGCGGTTCTGCTCGATCTGCTGCTGGATCTGCGCCGAACCCTGCACGGCGGCTTTTTCCGCCTTCCAGATTTCGTTGAGGTCGGAGAACTCGCGCTCGAGCTTCTCGATATCCAGCTCCAGGTCAGCCAGGCGCTTCTGCGAGGCGTCGTCCTTTTCCTTCTTCAACATCTCGCGCTGGATCTTCAGCTGGATCAGGCGGCGTTCGAGGCGGTCGAGCTCTTCCGGCTTGGAGTCGATCTCCATGCGGATGCGCGAGGCCGCCTCGTCCATCAGGTCGATGGCCTTGTCCGGCAGCTGGCGGTCGGTGATGTAGCGGTTGGACAGCGTGGCCGCGGCGACGATGGCCGGGTCGGTGATCTCCACGCTGTGGTGCACGGCATATTTTTCCTTCAGCCCGCGCAGGATGGCGATGGTGTCCTCCACGCTCGGCTCGCCGACGAACACCTTCTGGAAACGGCGCTCCAGCGCGGCATCCTTCTCGATGTATTGGCGGTACTCGTCCAGCGTGGTGGCGCCGATGCAGTGCAGCTCGCCGCGCGCCAGCGCCGGCTTGAGCATGTTGCCGGCGTCCATGGCGCCATCGGCCTTGCCGGCGCCGACCATGGTGTGCAGTTCGTCGATGAACAGGATGATCTGGCCTTCGTTCTTGGCCAGGTCGTTGAGCACGCCCTTCAGACGCTCCTCGAACTCGCCGCGGAACTTGGCGCCGGCGATCAGCGCGCCCATGTCCAGCGACAGCACGCGCTTGCCACGCAGGCCTTCGGGCACTTCGTCGTTGATGATGCGCTGGGCCAGGCCTTCGACGATCGCGGTCTTGCCCACGCCGGGCTCGCCGATCAGCACCGGGTTGTTCTTGGTGCGGCGCTGCAGGACCTGGATGGTGCGGCGGATTTCCTCGTCGCGGCCGATGACAGGGTCGAGCTTGCCGCTCTCGGCGCGCGCGGTCAGGTCGATGGTGTATTTCTCCAGCGCCTGGCGCTGTTCCTCGGCGTTCTCGCTCTGCACGGTTTCGCCGCCGCGCAGCTTGTCGATGGCCGCTTCCAGCTTCTTTTTGTCGGCCCCGGCCGCGCGCAGCGCCATGCCGGCCGCGCCCCCGTCGTCGGTAGCGGCCAGCAGGAACCATTCGCTGGCGATGAACTGGTCGTTGTGCTGCTGCGCCAGCTTGTCGGTGGCGTTGAGCAGGCGGCTCAGGTCGTTGCCCATCGACAGGTTGCCGGCCTGGCCGGACACCTTGGGCAGCGCGTCCAGCGCCTCGGCCAGGCGTTCGCGCAGCACCGGCACGTTGACGCCGGCCTGGGCCAGCAGCGGCCGGCTGCTGCCACCGGCCTGGTCGAGCAGCGCGGCCAGCACGTGCACCGGCTCGATGATGCTGTGGTCGCGGCCCACGGCCAGCGACTGCGCGTCGGCCAGGGCCTTCTGGAAGTTGGAGGTGAGCTTGTCCATCCGCATGGTGGTCATCCCGAATCAGGGGCCGGCGTCGCCGGCGATACTGGTTCAGATGCGGTTGCGGCGGTGTGATTCAAGGCCGTCCGGGAGAGGCTGTTCATGTCCGCGGAACCGTGCGCGGCTTCCCCCTGTTTGCCGGCAAGACGGCCGCGGATGTCCCAGCGGGGCGGCGCCCCGCGCTACAGAACGCCGATCCCGCCGCCCGGCCAACGGCCGCGCACCCGCCGGGAAGCGGCGGGCAAGGCTCACCCGCCGCGCGTGATCGCCTGGCGGATGGCGCGCAGCTGCCGCTTCACCGCGCGCGCCTGCTCCGGATCCAGCCGCAACAGCGCCTTCTGCCCGATCGAGCGCGCCTGCAGGTCGGGATCGACAAAGCGGTAGCGGCCGCGCTCGTCGCGCTCCAGCGCCGGCGGCTGCACCGGTTCGGGGGCCTGCAGCAGGTGGTCGATCACTCCGACCAGGCGGTCGTTGAAGTGCCCGCCGGGATGGCCCAGTTCGCGGTACGCCTGCTGCACCAGCGGATACAGACGCATGTAGGCCGCCGCCAGCGCATCGGCATCGGCGGCGGTGAACGCCGTCACATATGGCGCGTAGCGCGCTGCATTGCCGCTGGCGACGGCGATGCCGGTCGCGGCATCGCCTTCGACCTGCAGGCTGCCGGGCACCGGCCGCAGCGCCAGCGCGCTGGCCGGCGCGCTGGCCTGGGTGAGGTTGTCGATGTGCGTGACCAGGCGCTGGACCAGGTGATCGGGCAGCAACAGCGCCAGCACCGGTTCGGGGAACAGCGTGCCGAGGTCTTCCCGCACGCGGGCGTCGCTGTCGTCGAGCGATGGCAGGGCGGCATCGATGGCCGCATCGCGCGGCAGCGGATAGCCGGCCGGCGCTGTGGTCATGGCCGGCGCGTCCTGCGGCACGCCCGTGGGGGGAACGATCCGGCTGCCACCTGCCGACGGCTGCGCCGCGAACGGTGAAGTGGCGGTCGCCACCGTCCGCAGATCGTCGCGGAACAACCACCACGCCACGCCACCCAGCACCAGCACGCCCGCCACGGCCCATGGCCATACCGCTTTCCTGTCCTGCATCGGGAACCACCTTTTTGCGTTGCGATCACCCCGGGTGTGACCCCGGGGATCGCAGCGGGTTCCCCGCACCGGTTCAGCCGGCCCGCGCTGGCCGCTGCAGCGACAGCAGGCCGAGCACCGCCGCCAGCGCCACGTAGGCGCCGGCGAACTGCCAGCTGATGCTGCGCTGCAGGCCCTGCAGCATCCACGGCAGGTACACGCCGCCGCGCGGATCGACCGAATGGATCAGGCCGAACAGGGTCAGCAGCGCGGCGATCAGCAGCAGCGTCGACGCGCGGCCCAGCCGCTGCTCGATCATCGCCACCACCGTGGCGATCCACAGCATCGCGGTGATGATGAAGCCGTTGCCGAGGGTGAAGATCACCGCCAGTTCCGGCAGGCCGTGGCCGTCCAGCGCGGTGGTCAGTTCGGCCAGCCGCTCCGGCGCGATCCAGCCCGGCGCCTTGATCGACAGCAGGTAGGCAACCGACGGCAGGAAGCCGAGCACCATCGCCGCCGCATGCCGCTTCGGCGTGGCCTCGAACGCCTGGGTGGTGATGTCGATGGCCACGTACACGATGATCGGCGCCAGCACCGCCAGCGGCAGCCACTGCACCAGCCCGGAGATCACCCCGAGCATCCCGCCGATGCCGACGAACAGGCCGGCCAGCAGCGTGTAGCCGCTGCGCGCGCCCATGTGCTTGTAGGCCGGCTGGCCGATGTAGGGCGTGGTCTGGGCGACGCCGCCGCAGAGCCCGGCCACCAGCGTGGCCAGCGCCTCGACCAGCAGGATGTCGCGGGTACGGTAATCGTCGCCGGCCGCGCGCGCGCTCTCGGATACGTTGATGCCGCCGACCACCATCAGCAGGCCGAACGGCAGCAGCAGCGGCAGGTAGTCCATCGCCGCCGGCAGGCCGTCGATGAAGCCCAGCGTCGGCAGCGGCAGCACCACCTGCGGCGGCGTCCACTGCGGCAGCGCGAAGCCCGGTGCGCCCAGTCCGGCCAGGCCCAGCCCGTAGTACAGCGCGGTGCCGACGATGAAGGCCACCAGCACGCCCGGCGCCCGCACCGGCAGGCGGCCCTTGGCGATCAGCACGTACAGCAGCAGGCCGAGGGTGACGAAGCCGGCCACCGGCGAGCGCAGCGCCTCCAGCAGCGGCAGCAGCCCCATCAGCACCAGCGCGATGCCGGCGATTGAACCGAGCAGCGCCGCGCGCGGCAGCGCGCGGGTCACCGCTTCGCCGAAGAAGGACAGCACCAGCTTGAGCAGCCCCATGATCACCAGCGCGGCCATGCCCAGCTGCCAGGTGGCGATCGCTGCGGCCTGCGGCTCCATGCCCTGCTGCCGGAAGCCGGCGAAGGCCGGGCCCAGCACCAGCAGTGCCATGCCGATGCTGGTCGGCGCGTCCAGCCCCAGCGGCATCGCGGTGACGTCGTCGCGGCCGCTGCGCGCGGCCAGCCGGCGCGCCATCAGCGTGTACAGCAGGTTGCCGACCAGCACGCCGAACGCGGTGCCCGGGAACATGCGCCCGAACACGACCTCGGCCGGGAACTGGAAAATGCCCACCAGCGCCATCGCGATGAAGCCGAGGATGGACAGGTTGTCGACCACCAGGCCGAAGAAACCGTTGAGATCACCGGCGACGAACCAGCGCGGGCGGGGGAAGGCGGACGTGGAGGTCATGCGTGAGGCCTGGGTGGTTGTTTCTGTCTTTTCGCTTTCGCAGGAGCGGCTTCAGCCGCGATCGGGCCTTACCGGTAAAGCCTGTTCGCGGCTGAAGCCGCTCCTACCGGGTGCCGGGGTACTGCCGGTCAGAAGGAGACGTCGACCGCCTGCCGCGACCACAGCACCGACTGGTGGTGGGTGGCCTGCTTCCACGCCAGGCGGATCGCCTCGATGTCGTTGCGGCGCTGCGGCGTGTCCTCGTGCAGCACCACCAGCACCTTGGTGCGCAGGCGCTCGGGTTGCGCCGCATCGCGGAACAGCCACTGGCCATAGGCGTCGAACACGGTCAGGCCATCGGGAAAGCGCGGCGTCACCTCCCTGTCGAGGAAGGCCCGCCACTGTGCCTCGCTGATCGTGTCGGTCTGCTCCCGGCTGGAATCGCCCTTCTCCTCGCCCACGCCGAAATACAGTTCGCTGCGCACCCAGTGGATGGCCTCGGCCGGACGCGCGGCATCGCCCTGCAGCGCGGCGGTCGGCGGCGGGTCGGCCAGCGGGGATGCGGCGGCGACGCCACCCAGGCAAAGCAGCAACGGGAACAGGAGAGCGGAGAACTTCATGGATGACCTCTGTAGGGATCTGCAGGGTGGCATCCATGTCACTTGGCCGGCATATCACGTTTGCGGATGAGCTGATGCCATGCAGGGCTTGCACCCGGGGCCGGCATCACGCCAAGATAACATATCGCTCCATCCGGATGGATGTAACAGACCATCCAACCCCCTTCCCCACGCCATTCCCCCCGGAGTTCCCCCATGGTCCGTCTTTCCCCGGCTCCGCTCGGCCTTGCCGTAGCGCTGGCCTTGTCCACGCCCGCCCACGCCCAGGACGCGTCCGGCCAGGCGACCACGCTCGACACCGTGATCGTCACCGGCACCCGCGCCACCGACCGGACGGTACTCGAATCCACCTCGCCGGTGGACGTGCTCAGCGCCGAGGACATCCGCAAGGCCGGCGTGGTCAACGGCGAACTCGGCAGCGCGCTGCAGGCGCTGCTGCCCTCGTTCAACTTCCCGCGCCAGTCCAACTCCGGCGGCGCCGACCACGTGCGCGCCGCGCAGCTGCGCGGCCTGTCGCCGGACCAGCTGCTGGTGCTGGTCAACGGCAAGCGCCGCCACAACAGCGCGCTGGTCAACACCGACAGCAAGATCGGCAAGGGCACCACGCCGGTGGACTTCAACACCATCCCGGTCAGCGCGATCAAGCGCATCGAGGTGCTGCGCGACGGCGCCGGCGCGCTGTACGGCTCGGACGCGGTGGCCGGCGTGATCAACGTGATTCTCGACGACGCCCCACAGGGTGGCGCCATCGAAGCCAGCTTCGGTGCGCACCACACCGACCTGGAGCCGATCGGCCGCACCCTGACCGATGGCCAGACCAGCTACTTCAGCGCCAAGGTCGGCACCGCGTTGACCGACGAGGGCGGCTTCCTGCGCGTGGGCCTGGAACTGAAGAACCGCGAGGCCACCAATCGCGCCGGCTTCGACCAGATCCCGCCGTGGGAAGCGCAGACCCCGGACAACCTGGCCCTGGCCGGCAAGCGCAATTACGCGCTGGGCGACGGCGCCAGCAAGGACCTCAACGCCTGGTTCAACGCCGAGATCCCGTTCGGCGCCACGTCCAAAGCCTATGCCTTCGGCACCTACAACCAGCGCGATACCGAGGGCGCCAATTACTTCCGCTACCCGGACGGCGAAGCCAACTGGAAGGAGCTCTACCCGCACGGCTACCGCCCCCTCTCCGAAGGCGAGAACCTCGACGTGCAGCTGGTGGCCGGCGCGCGCGGCCAGTGGGGCGAGTGGAACTACGACGCCAGCCTCGACCATGGCCGCAACGCATTCACCTACCGCCTGCGCGAATCGCTCAACGCCTCGCTCGGTCCGGCCAGCCCGACCCGCTTCAAGACCGGCGACTACGCCTTCGAGCAGACCCTGGCCAACCTCGACCTCGGCCGCATCTTCGTGCGCCAGGACGACAGCCACAGCCTCGGCTTCGGCGTGGAGGCGCGCCGCGAGCGCTATGAGACCGGCGCCGGCGACCCGGCCAGCTATGCCGCCGGTCCGTATACCGACCGTCCGACCGGCTCGCAGGCCGGCGGCGGCCTGACCCCGCAGGACGAGGCGCATCTCACCCGCGACGTGTTCAGCGCCTACACCAGCCTGTCGTCCACTTTCGGCGAGAAGTTCTCCACCGATGCGGCTGCGCGCTACGAGCACTACCAGGACTTCGGCGGCGAACTCACCGGCAAGCTCGGTGCGCGCTATGCGTTCGCGCCCGCATTCGCGCTGCGCGGCGCCATCTCCAACAACTTCCATGCGCCGTCGCTGAGCCAGACCGGCTTCGAATCCACCTCCACCGGCTATACCGCCGGCGGCCAGCTGGTGCAGGGCCGCCTGCTGTCGGTGAACAACCCCATCGCGCGTGCGCTGGGCGCCACCGACCTGAAGCCGGAGAAATCGATCAACTACAGCCTGGGCTTCACCAGCCAGATCGGAAGCCACCTCGACCTGTCGCTGGACCTGTTCCAGATCGACATCGACGACCGCATCGCCCTGTCGGAAAGCATCACCGGCGACGCGCTGACCGATTTCGTGCAGCAGCGCTTCGGTGTGGCTGGCCTGGAAAGCGCGCACTACTTCGTCAACGCCGCCGACACCCGCACCCGCGGCGCCGAGCTCGTCGCCAACTGGCGGCAGTCGCTGGGCGGCGGCGACCTGCTGCTGACCGGCACCTGGAGCTATGCCAAGACCGAACTGAAGAACGTGCTGGCCACGCCGGCGCAGCTGTTGGCGCTGGACCCGGACTACGTGCTGTTCGGCGTGGAGGAAAGCAACACGCTGACCGACGCCGCGCCGCGTACCCGTGCGCAGCTGGCCGCCAGCTGGGCCGACGACGCGTGGTCGCTGAGCAGCCGCCTGAGCCGCCACGGCAGCGCGCGGCGCGTGTTCGATTTCGGCGGCGGCTACATCCCGACCCAGACCTATGGCGCCGAATGGCAGCTCGATGCGGAAGTGGAATACCGCATCACGCCGAAGTGGAGCGTGGCCGTCGGCGGGCAGAACCTGACCGACAACTACCCGGACAGGTCGAACGAAGACATCCATTACTTCGGCAACCTGCCCTACGACGTGCTGTCGCCGATCGGCAGCAACGGCGCGTACTGGTACGGACGCGTGCGCTACGCATTCTGAGCGCGCGGGGAATGCGGATCCGGGAGCAGGGAAGCGTTTTCCCTGCTCCGGTGATGCTGATCGTGCTTTCGTGGAGGCCGGGCCTGCCCCGCCTCCACCTCCGATAACTTTCCGCTCACGTCACGCGTGGCATGGTGGCCGGCATGGTCAACGCGTCCACCAGCCCTCCCCCCGCGCTGGATCCCGCTTGTGCCCTGTTCCTCGATGTGGACGGCACACTGGTCGGGTTCGCCGCGCAGCCTGAAGACGTCCGCCTGCCACCGCAGGTACGCGACTGGATCGTCCGCATCGGCGAGCGCCTGGACGGTGCGCTGGCGCTGGTCAGCGGCCGCACGCTGGCGCAGCTCGATCACCTGTTCGCCCCCGTGCGCCTGCCGGCCGCCGGCCTGCACGGCGCGCAGCTGCGGCGCAGCGCCGAAGAGGTGCCGCAGGCCATGGAAACCGCACAGTGGCTGCACGAACTGCACCTGCAGGCGATGCGCCTGGCGCATGCGCACCCCGGTGTCCGGGTGGAGGCCAAAGGCCAGGCCCTGGCCCTGCACTGGCGCAACGCGCCGGCCGCCGCGCCGGCCGTGCTCGCCTTCGCGCGCGCTCAGCTGTCGCTGCTGCCTGGCGTACGCCTGCAGCCGGGCAACCATGTCGTTGAACTGGTCTCCGCCGGCCACGACAAGGGCACCGCGGTGACCACGCTGATGGGCATGGCGCCGTTCGCCGGCCGCCGGCCCGTCTTCGTCGGCGACGACCTTACCGACGAAGACGGTTTCGCCGCGGCGACGCGGCTGGGCGGCTACGGGATCCTGGTCGGCGAGCGCCCGGACAGCCAGGCGCGCCATGCCCTGCCCGACGTGGCCGCGATGCACGACTGGCTGCGCGCGGGCGCGGCCTGATTCCGTATCGCGTCGCCGACGCGGCATGCGGCCGTATCACCCGGGAGGACGGCCCCTCCCAGCCAGAAGGAGGAAGCGATGCTTCGAGCCAACCTCGAGATGGGCGTCATCGGCAACGGCAGTTTCGGCGCCCTGATCGACCGCCATGCGCGCGTGGTGTGGAGCTGCCTGCCCGCGTTCGACGGCGACCCGGCGTTCTGTGCGCTGCTGTCGCCGCGCGCGCACGAAGGCGGCGACTTCGCCATCGAACTGGAGGACTACGCCGGCAGCGAGCAGCACTACATCACCAACACCGCGATCCTGCGCACGGTGCTGCATGACACCCGCGGCGGCCAGGTGGAAGTGATCGACTTCGCCCCGCGCTGGCGCCGCAACGGCCGTTTCTACCGCCCACCCAGCATCATCCGCCGCATCCGCCCGCTGGCCGGAAGCCCGCGCATCCGCATCCTGGCGCGGCCGCTGGCCGACTGGGGCGCGCGCGCGCCCGAGTCCACCTGGGGCAGCAACCACCTGCGCTGGCTGCTGCCGGGCTTCACCCTGCGCCTGACCACCGACGTGCCGGTGCGCTTCATCCGCGAACGCCTGCCGTTCGTGCTGGCGCATCCGATGGAACTGGTACTGGGCGTGGACGAGACGCTGGACCGTCCGCTGGCCAGCTACGCGCAGGACGCGCAGCAGCGCACCGAGGACTACTGGCGCGAATGGGCGCGCTACCTGTCCATCCCGCTGGAATGGCAGGACGCGGTGATCCGCAGCGCCATCACCCTCAAGCTGTGCCAGTACGAGGACAGCGGCGCGATCATCGCGGCGATGACCACTTCGATTCCCGAGGCGCCCGGCAGCGCGCGCAACTGGGACTACCGCTACTGCTGGCTGCGCGACGCCGCCTTCGTGGTGCGCGCGCTCAACCGCCTTGGCGCCACGAAGTCGATGGAGGATTTCCTGCGCTACATCTTCAACCTCGCCACCAGCGACGGCAGCCTGCAGCCGCTGTACGGCATCGGCATGGAGGAGCGGCTGGACGAGCACGAGGTCGAATCCCTGGCCGGCTACCGCGGCATGGGCCCGGTGCGGCGCGGCAACCTGGCCTGGCTGCAGCAGCAGCACGACGTCTACGGCTCGGTGGTGCTGGCCTCGACCCAGCTGTTCTTCGACCAGCGCCTGAAAGACCCGGGCGACCTGCACACCTTCGGCCGGCTGGAACCGCTCGGCGAACGCGCCTATGCCCTGTACGACGTGCCCGATGCCGGATTGTGGGAGTTCCGCGGGCGGACCGCGGTGCATACCTACACCGCGGCGATGTGCTGGGCCGCCTGCGACCGCCTGGCCAAGATCGCCGGCCGGCTGGAGCTGACCGGGCGCGCCGCGCTGTGGCGCGAACGCGCCGACGGCATCCGCCAGCGCGTGCTGGAGCGCAGCTGGAACGCGCAGTTGGGGCATTTCACCGACACCTTCGACGGCAGCCACCTGGACGCCTCGTTGCTGCTGCTGGCCGACATCGGCTTCATCGATGCCTCCGACCCGCGCTACGTCGCCACGGTCGAGGCCATCGGCCACGGCCTGCGGCGCGGCGACGCGCTGTTCCGCTACATCGCCCCGGACGATTTCGGCGCGCCGGAGACCAGCTTCACCATCTGCACGTTCTGGTACATCGACGCGCTGGCCGCGATCGGCCGCCTCGACGAGGCGCGGGCACTGTTCGAAAGCGTGCTGGCACGGCGCAACCACCTCGGCCTGCTGTCCGAGGACCTGGCCTTCAGCGACGGCGAGCAGTGGGGCAATTTCCCGCAGACCTACTCGCACGTGGGCCTGATCACTGCGGCGATGCGCCTGTCGCGCAGCTGGCAGGAAGCCTCGTGAGCCGCCTGGTGGTGGTCTCCAACCGGGTCGCGCTGCCCGGAGAAACCCGCGCCGGCGGCCTCGCCGTCGGCCTGCTGGCCGCGCTGCGGGAACGCGGCGGCCTGTGGTTCGGCTGGAGCGGGCGCAGCGTGGCCGGCGCCAGCGGGCAACTGCACGAACAGAGCGACGGCGCCATCCGCTACGCCACCCTGGATCTGTCCAGGGCCGACCTGGACAGCTACTACAACGGCTTTTCCAACCGCGCGCTGTGGCCGCTGCTGCACTTCCGCCTGGACCTGGTGGACTACGACCGCAGCAAGCGCGAAGGCTACTGGCGGGTCAACACGCTGTTCGCCGACCGGCTCGCGCCGCTGCTGCGCGAGGACGACACCGTGTGGATCCACGACTACCACCTGATCCCGCTGGCGGCGCTGCTGCGCGAGCGCGGCGTCGGCTGCCGGATCGGCTTCTTCCTGCACGTGCCGGTGCCTTCGGCCGACCTGGTGCAGGCGCTGCCGGAACACCGTTCGCTGTTCTCGACGCTGTACGCCTGCGACCTGCTCGGCTTCCAGACCCGGCGCGACGTGGACCGCTTCCGCTCCTGGGCGCGGCTGTTCGGCGGCGGCCACGCCATCGACGGCGAACACATCGAATCCCCCGATGGCCGCCGGGTGCGCATCGCCGCGTTCCCGATCGGCATCGACACCGCGCACATCGCGCGGCAGGCGCGCGCGGCCACCGGCAACAGCGCGGTGCGCGCGCTGCGGCAGAGCCTGCAGCAGCGCAAGCTGGCCATCGGCGTGGACCGGCTGGACTATTCCAAGGGCCTGCCCGAACGCTTCCACGGCTTCGAGCGCTACCTAGAGCGCTACCCGCAGCAGAAAGGCAGCATGACCTTCCTGCAGATCGCGCCGGTCTCGCGCGGCGGCGTGGCCGAATACCGCACGCTGCGCAGCGACCTGGAACGGCTGGCCGGACACATCAACGGCGGCCACGCGGCGGCCGACTGGACGCCGCTGCGCTACGTCAACCAGAACTATGCGCACAGCACCCTCACCGGCTTCTACCGCCAGGCCGCGGTGGGGCTGGTCACGCCGCTGCGCGACGGCATGAACCTGGTGGCCAAGGAATACGTGGCCTCGCAGGATCCGGATGATCCCGGCGTGCTGGTGCTGTCGCTGCTGGCCGGCGCCGCCGACGAACTGAAGCAGGCGCTGCTGGTCAACCCGCACGACCTGGACGGCGTCGCCGACGCCATCGCCACCGCCGCGGACATGCCGCGCGGCGAACGCATCGAACGCTGGCAGGCGATGATGCAGCACCTGCGCGAACACGACATCAACCGGTGGCGGCGCGATTATCTGCACGCGCTGGAAGAAGCCTGAGCGCCCCGTAGGAGCGGCTTCAGCCGCGAACGCTCTTTGCTGGGCACGCTCGGAAAGCATTCGCGGCTGAAGCCGCTCCTGCATTCCGCTGCCGCCTCCTGCCTAGTCCAGGAAGCGGAACGCCTGCGCCGGCGTCGGCAGGTAGCAGGCGTCATGACGGCCGAACCAGCGGTAGCGGTTGCGCGCCAGCCAGCGGTAGCCGCGGTCGCGCAATGGCCGCGGCAGCAGGCGCGCCAGCAGGGCCAGCTTCCAGAGGCCGCCCAGCCCGGCGAGCACGCGCACGATGGCATCCGTGTCGGTATGGGCACGCCCCTGCTCGACCAGCAGGAACGACAGCGGATCGTCGGGGTCCAGCCCGTGCGCGACCATCAGCTGCCGCCCGTACGCGCCCTGCATCGCAGCGAAACGATAGCGTCCGCGGCGGTCGAAGCGCAGCAGGAAACGCACCCAGCGGCTGCACAGCGCGCAGACGCCGTCGAACACGATCACCGGCGCGGCACCGTCATGCATCGCCTGCTCCGGGCAGCAGCCAGCCTTCATAGCGGATCAGCGGACCGACCAGCGGCAGCGCCACGTCCACCAGGAATTCGTAGCGGCCGGCATGTTCGCGTTCGCGGCACCGCACCTGCGCGAACCAGGCGGCCGGCAGCGGCACGATGCCGAACGCCCGGACCCGCTCGGCCCGCCAGTGGATTTCGCCGTCCACGGCGTGCAGGGCGAAACGGAAATGCACCGCGCCCAGGCGCTCGAACAGGCGCCCTTCGCGCTGCCACAGGCGCGAGGCCATGCGCGCGGCGCCGAAGCGGCGGTTCCAGCATTCGCCGCTGTCGTCCACCACGAACTCGACCGTCACCGGCACCGCGTCCGCGCTGGGCGGCAGGCGCGCCAGCCAAGCGCAGGGCGCCACCAGCCAGTGGCGGCCGCGGCGCACGCTTCCCTGCCCGTGCCAGACCTGCCGCCGCGGCACCGAATGCAGCGCCCGCAGCAACGGCGGCAGCTGCGCGAACGCGGCACCCAGCACGCGCTCGAACAGCGGCCGGCTCACTGCGCCATCCACACCAGCGTCGCCATGCGTCCGCTGCGGCGGTCGCGGCGGTGCGAGAACCAGCGCGACGGATCGCCGATGGTGCACTGGTCGCCACCGTGTATCGCGGCCGCGGCCATGCCGGCGGCCTGCAGCCGCTGCCGCGCCAGCGCATACAGATCCACGCGCCAGTGCCCGGGCCGGGTGGCGGCGAACGCCGCTTCGGCTTCGGCCGAATGGGCGAGGAAGGCGTCGTGCACGTCGGCACCAATCTCGTAATGCGCTGGCCCGGCTGCCGGGCCGAGCCAGGCCACCACCTCGGCCGCCGGCGTGCGCATCGCCGCCAGCGTCGCTTCCAGCATGCCGTCGGCCAGCCCTCTCCAGCCGGCGTGGGCGGCGGCCACCTCGCTGCCGTCGCGGGCGGCGAACACCGCCGGCAGGCAATCGGCGGTGAGGATGGCCAGCACCACGCCGGGCACGGCGGTCACCGCCGCATCGGCGACGGGCTCGGCGTCCACGCCCTGTGCCACGGGTGGCGCGTCGAAGCGCAGCACGCCGGTGCCATGCACCTGCCGCAGCCAGTGCGGTGCCGAGGGCAGGCCCGCCAAGCGCTGCAGTTCATCGCGGTTGCGCTGCACCTGCCGCGGGTCGTCGCCCTCGGCCGAGCTGCGGTTGCCCATGTTGAAGCTGTCGAACGGCGGCTGCGAGCCGCCCGCGCCGCGCCGCAGCGTGGTGAAGGCCTGCACGCCCGGAGGCGCCGGCCAGGCGGCCTGCAGCAGCGGCGGCGCGGCGGCCATGGCTCAGCGCCGCTCGCGTTCGGCGAAAGCCTCGGTGTCCTCGCGCAGCGCCTTCATCAACGCCAGCATGTCGGCCGGCACCGGCGCGCTGTTGCGGATCGCCTCGCCGGTGATCGGGTGCACGAATTCCAGCGTCTCGGCGTGCAGCGCCTGGCGCTTGAAGCCGCGCAGCTGCGCGACCAGCCCGTCGGTGGCGCCCTTGGGCAGCTTCAGCGCGCCGCCGTACAGCGGGTCGCCGATGATCGGGTGCTTCAGGTGCGCCATGTGCACGCGGATCTGGTGGGTACGGCCGGTTTCCAGCCGGCATTCCAGCGCGGTATGGGCACGGAAGCGCTCGCGCAGGCGGTAGTGGGTGACGGCGTCGCGGCCATCCTCGCGCACGGCCATGCGCAGGCGGTCGCGCGGATGGCGGTCGATCGGCGCGTCGGCGGTGCCGCCGGAGACCAGCGCGCCGCTCACCACCGCCAGATACTGGCGGTGCACTTCGCGCGCGGACAGCTGTTCGACCAGGGCGGTCTGCGCCTGCAGGGTGCGGGCCACGACCATCACGCCGCTGGTGTCCTTGTCCAGCCGGTGGACCACGCCCGCGCGCGGCACCGCGGCCAGCGCCGGGTCGCGGAACAGCAGGGCGTTGACCAGGGTGCCGGTGGGGTTGCCGGCGCCGGGGTGGACCACCAGCCCGGCCGGCTTGTCGATCACGAAGACGTGTTCGTCCTCGTACAGCACCGACAGCGGGATGTCCTCCGGCTGGGCATCGGTCTCGGTGTCCAGGGTCGCGTTCAGGGTCGCCAGCTCGCCGCCGCGTACCGGGTCGCGCCCGCGCACCGGGGAACCATCGAGCAGGACCGCGCCGGTTTTGATCCATTCGCTCAGGCGGGAACGGGAGAACTCGGGGAACAGTTCGGCCAGCACCGCGTCGAAACGGCGGCCGGCGGCGGCGTCGGGCACCCGCGCCTGGCGGGAAGGAAGGGAAGCATTGTCGGACATGGCAGGGGGCATCGGCGGAATTCGGGGGGTCCCGGCGACGGGAGTCAGTCGCAGGACAGGCCACTAGGCTATCATCGCCCCCTCGTATTCCTGCCGCGTCCCGCCCCGACCCATGATCCGACGCTCCCTGTTGCTGTCCGCGCCCGTCCGCATCACCGCCCTGCTGCTGGTCCTGGTCTTCGCCGCCACTGGCTGCCATCGCGGCACCAAGGGCAAGAACGCTGACGAAGGCATGCCGGTCGAGAAGCTCTACGAAAAGGGCCACAAGCTGATGGAAGGCGGCAACTGGTCCGGTGCCGAGAGCAGTTTCAAGCGGCTGGTCGCGCAGTACCCCTATGGTCCGTACACCGAGCAGGCGATGATCGAAAGCGCCTACGCCCAGTACAAGGCCGGCAAGAACGACGACGCGGTCTCCAGCATCGACCGCTTCATCCGCACCTACCCGACCCACCGCAACATCGCCTACCTGTACTACCTGCGCGGGCTGGCCAACGGCAACAGCGACACCGTGTTCCTGCGCCGGGTGTGGTCGCTGGATTCCAGCCGCCGCGACCTGTCCACGCCGCGCCAGGCCTACGCCGACTTCAACATCGTCACCGAGCGCTATCCCAACAGCCGCTATGCCGCCGACGCCCGCCAGCGCATGATCGAGCTGCGCGACGTGTTCGCCCAGCATGAGATGGACAACGCCCTGTACTACGCCCGCCGCGGCGCCTGGATCTCTGCCGCCGGCCGCGCCACCTACCTGCTGGAAACCTATCCGCAGAGCGCCTTCCAGAACGACGCGGTGGCCCTGCTCGGCGAGTCCTATGTCCATCTCGGCAACAAGGCCCTGGCCGACGACGCCCGCCGCGTGCTGGCGCTGAACGAGCCCGGCCACCCGTGGCTGCAGGGCGACTGGCCGAAGTACCCGTGGATCGCCCGCAAGCTCAACCCGTTCGCCGGCGAGAAATCCGCCGCGACCGGCCAGCGCAATGCGCGGATGAACCGCAAGTAAGACCGCGGAAAACCCGGATCGCGCTACCGAACGCCCCGCAAGGGGCGTTCTTCGTTTCCGGCGCCGCCGTCGCGCCAACGGAGCGTTGCCCGTGCGCCGGTATGGGCGGATTGCGCGGTGGCGTTGTAGCGCCGGGCAGCGCCCGACGGGCATTCCCGGTAAAGCCCCGGCGGGGCGTTGCCCCGCTCTACAGGGCGGCGGTGGCGTTGTAGCGCCGGGCAGCGCCCGACGGGCATTCCCGGTAAAGCCCCAGCGGGGCGTTGCCCCGCTCTACAGGGCGGCGGTGGCGTTGTAGCGCCGGGAAGCGCCCGGCGGGGCATTCCCGGCAAGGCCCCAGCGGGGCGTTGCCCCGCTCTACAGGGCGGCGCTGGCGTCGTAGCGCCGGGCAGCGCCCGGCAGGCATTCCCGGTAAAGCCCCAGCGGGGCGTTGCCCCGCTCTACAGGGTGGCGCTGGCGTTGTAGCGCCGGGCAGCGCCCGGCGGGCATTCCCGGTAAAGCCCCAGCGGGGCGTTGCCCCGCTCTACAGGGCGGCGCTGGCGTTGTAGCGCCGGGCAGCGCCCGGCGGGGCATTCCCGGTAAAGCCCCAGCAGGGCGTTGCCCCGCTCTACAGGGTGCGGCATCCGGCAGGAGCCGCACGGGAAAGCCTCAGCGGGGCGTCGCCCCGCTCTGGCTGGCGTCGTCGGCCTTGAACACCGTCTTGCAGTCGCGGCGGAATTCCTCGCCGTTGCGGCGCCAGAGGAAGCTGCGGCAGTGGCGGTTGCCTTCCTGCAGGTCCTTCACCGTGACCGCGTAGAAGGCCTGGAAGAATTCCTCGCGGCTGACCTGGCCATCGCCGTTCCAGTCCATCTGCTCCTTCTCCACGCCACGGGTGATGGCGATGCCGGCATACCAGGCCCAGCCCAGCCAGCCCAGCGCCAGCAGCACCAGGACCAGCAGCGCGCGGCGGCGCGGGGTGAACCTGCCGCGCAGGATCATGGCACGCGCCGGATGCGGGCACCGAGCGCACCGAGCTTCTCCTCGATGTTCTCGTAGCCGCGGTCCAGGTGGTAGATGCGGTCGATGGTGGTGTCGCCATCGGCCACCAGGCCGGCCAGGATCAGGCTGGCCGACGCGCGCAGGTCGGTGGCCATCACCGGTGCCCCGCTCAGGCGCTCGGCGCCGCGGCAGATGGCGGTATGGCCTTCGATCTGGATGTCCGCGCCCAGGCGCAGCAGTTCGTTGACGTGCATGAAGCGGTTTTCGAAGATCGTCTCGTTGACCACGCCCACGCCCTCGGCCACGCAGTTGAGCGCCATGAACTGCGCCTGCATGTCGGTCGGGAATGCCGGGTACGGCGCGGTGGTCAGGTTGACCGCCTTGGGCCGCTTGCCCTGCATGTCCAGGGTGATGCTGTCCTGCGTGGTCTCGATCTTCGCGCCGGCCTCGACCAGCTTGGACAGTACTGCGTCGAGCGTGTCCGGGCGCGCGTTGCGCGCGATGACGCGGCCGCCGGTCATCGCCGCGGCGACCAGGAAGGTGCCGGTCTCGATGCGGTCCGGCAACACCGCGTGGCGGCCGCCGCCCAGGCGCTCGACGCCCTCGATCACCAGCCGCGCGGTGCCCAGGCCCTCGATCTTCGCGCCCAGCGCGATCAGGCAGTGCGCCAGGTCGGTGACTTCCGGCTCCATCGCCGCGTTTTCCAGCACGGTGGTGCCTTCGGCCAGCACCGCGGCCATCAGCACGTTCTCGGTGCCGGTGACGCTGACCATGTCGAAGGTGAAGCGGCCGCCCTTCAGGCGGTCGGCGCGGGCCTTGATGAAGCCGTTCTCGACGGTGATCTCCGCGCCCAGCGCCTGCAGGCCCTTGATGTGCTGGTCCACCGGCCGCGAACCGATCGCGCAGCCGCCGGGCAGCGACACTTCCGCCGCGCCGTACTTGGCCAGCAGCGGACCGAGCACCAGGATCGAGGCGCGCATGGTCTTGACCAGTTCATACGGCGCCACGTGCTGGTTGACGCTGCGCGGGTCGACCACGATCGCGCTGCCGCGCGAGAGCGTGCCCTGGTCGATGGTGACCTTGGCGCCCAGCTCGCCGAGCAGCTTCACCGTGGTGATCACGTCGTGCAGGTGCGGCACGTTGGTGATCTCCACCGGCGCATCGGCCAGCAGGGTCGCGCAGAGGATGGGCAGGACGGCGTTCTTGGCGCCGGAGACATTCACTTCACCGTTCAGCGCGTTGCCGCCGGTGACCACGATTTTCGCCATGTGTGTGAGGCCAGTAGGTGGGAGGGGCCGGCTCAGCCGGCTTCGCCGGGGGTGACGGTTTTCAGGGCCAGCGCATGGATCGCACCGCCCATCAGGTCGCCCAGCGTCGCATAGACCATGCGGTGCCGGGCCAGCGGCAGCTTGCCGGCGAACGCCTCGCAGACCACGGTGGCCTCGAAGTGCACGCCATCCTCGCCCTGCACCTCGGCGCGGGCGCCGGGCAGGCCGGCTTCGATCAGGTTCTGGATGGTCTCGGCGTCCAAAGCGCTTTCCTAATAAAATGAACGCCCATTCTACCCTCCGAGTGGCGCCCGCATGGCTGCTTCCCCCCCTTCGCTGGACACGCTGGACGATGCCGACCTGGTCGCCAGCGGCCGCCGCGTCTTCGAGATCGAACGCGCCGAACTGGAACGGACCGGCGGCCGCATCGGCGCCGAATTCGCCGCCGCCTGCCGGCTGATCCTGGGCTCGCGCGGCCGCGTGGTCGCCACCGGCATGGGCAAATCCGGGCATATCGCGCGCAAGATCGCCGCGACCCTGGCGTCCACCGGCACCCCGGCGTTCTACGTGCACCCGGGCGAAGCCGGCCACGGCGACCTGGGCATGATCACCGAGGACGACGTGGTGCTGGCGCTGTCCTACTCCGGCGAATCGGATGAAGTGCTGATGCTGCTGCCGGTGCTCAAGCGCCAGGGCAACGCGCTGATCGCCATGACCGGCCGGCCGCATTCCAGCCTGGCCAGCGCCGCGGACATCCACCTGGATGTGAACGTCGACCACGAGGCCTGCCCGCTGGCGCTGGCGCCGACCTCCAGCACCACCACCTCGCTGGCGATGGGCGACGCGCTCGCCGTGGCCCTGCTGGATGCGCGCGGATTCACCGCCGACGATTTCGCCCGCTCGCACCCGGCCGGCAGCCTCGGCCGGCGCCTGCTGCTGCACATCACCGACGTGATGCATGCCGGCGCCGACCTGCCCAGCGTGCGCGAGGACGCCAGCCTCAGCGAGGCGCTGATGGAAATGAGCCGCAAGCGCCTGGGCATGACCGCGGTGGTCGACGCCGGCGGCCGCCTGGTCGGCCTGTTCACCGACGGCGACCTGCGCCGCGCCCTGGACACCGACCTGGACGTACGCACCGCCGGCATCGCCCAGGTCATGACCCGCGCGCCGCGCACCATCGGCGCCGACCAGCTGGCGGTGGAGGCCGCACGCCTGCTGGAGCAGCACAAGATCAACGGCCTGATCGTCGTCGACGGCGACGGCCGCGCCGTCGGTGCCCTGAACATTCATGACCTGTTGCGGGCAAAAGTGGTTTAAAAGCCCGCACAATCACGCTTCCGGGCCAGATGGCCCGTCCCGCCGCAACGGATCGCCCGCGCCATGTCCTGGTCTCCCCTCGCCCATTTCCCCGCCACACTGCACGCCGTCGCCGCCGATATCCGGCTGGCATGCTTCGACGTGGACGGGACGCTGACCGACGGGCGCCTGTTCTACGACCACGCCGGCAACGAGAGCAAGGCGTTCTTCGTGCAGGACGGCCTGGGCCTGAAACTGCTGCAGAAGCACGGCATCCACCCGGTGCTGATCACCGCGCGCAACAGCCTGTCGGCGCAGCGGCGCGGCGCCGACCTGGGCATCGACACGCAGATCGCCGTCGGCGACAAGCTGGCCAGCGTGCGCGTGCTGTGCGAACGCTTCGGCATCGGCCTGGAGCAGGTGGCGTTCATGGGCGACGACCTGCCCGACCTGGCGCCGCTGTGCGCGGTCGGGCTGGCGGTGGCGCCGGCCAACGCGCACCCGCTGATCGCCGGGCGCGTGCACTGGCAGACCCGCGCCGAGGGCGGCCGCGGCGCCGCGCGCGAACTGTGCGACGTGCTGCTAGCCGCGCAGGGCAGGCTCGACGCGGCCGTGGCGGAGTTCGCGCGATGAACTGGCGCATGGTCATCGGCAGCGGCCTGCTGCTGGCGGCGCTGGCCAGCGGCTGGTCGGCATGGCGGCACCGCGAAACCAAGGCGCCTTCCGGCGCCTCGCAGGTGCGCGCGGACTACGTGCTGGGCGATTTCGAGATCGTGACCCTGGACAAGGACGGCAAGGAAGCGGCCACCCTGCGCGCGCCTTCCATGGAGCGCAACGCCGCCGACCAGACCTCGACCATCGTCAGGCCCGTGTTCCTGCTGCCCGACGCCGAAGGCCAGCATTGGCAGCTGCAGGCCGACACCGGCTGGGTCAGCGCCAAGGGCGAGGAACTGCGCCTGCGCGGCAACGTCGCCGGCGACAGCCCGCAGGACGGCACCACCCCGCCCACGACCTTCCGCACCACCGCGCTGGACGTCTTCCCCGAACGCAACCAGGCCCGCACCGCCGAGCGTGTCACCCTGACCCGCCCGGGCCTGGAGCAGACCGGCGTCGGCTTCGAGGCCGACCTGAAGTCGCGGCAATATTCCCTTCTTTCCCAGGTCAAGACCCGCTATGAACCCAATGCTGCCCGCTAAGCTCGCGCCGGCCGCCCTGTTCGCCGCCCTGCTCGTTCCCGGCATGGCTGAGGCGAAGGAGTCCGACCGCAACCAGCCCATGGACATCGCCGCCGACCATAGCGCAGGCAACCTGGCCGGTGGCAACGGCAAGTACCGCTTCAGCGGCAACGTGGTCATCACCCAGGGCACGCTGGAAATCCACGCCGAAACCGCGGACGTGATCCAGAAGAACGGCGAGACCGAACGCGTCGTGCTCACCGGCAAGCAGGCCACGCTCAAGCAGCAGATGGACGACGGCACCTGGATGAATGCCCGCGCCGACAACCTCGACTACAACGTCAACAGCGAAGTCATCGTGCTGACCGGCAACTACAAGGTCGATTCCGAGCGCGGCTCCAACGCCGGCCAGCGCATGGTCTACAACACCCGCAGCGGCGACATGCAGAGCGGCGGCGACGGCACCCGCGTGCGCACCGTGATCCAGCCCAAGAACAAGGCGCCGGCCGCGGCGGGAGAGAAGAAGTAATGCTCGTCGCCCAGGGCCTGCGCAAGCGCTACAAGAACCGCGAGGTGGTCCGCGAGTTCGGCCTCACCCTCGACGCCGGCGAAGTGGTCGGCCTGCTCGGCCCCAACGGCGCCGGCAAGACCACCTGCTTCTACATGATCGTCGGCCTGGTCGAGAGCGATGCCGGCCGCATCGAACTGGACGGCCGCGACATCACCGGCGAACCGATGTACGCGCGCGCCAAGCTCGGCGTCGGCTACCTGCCGCAGGAGCCGTCGGTGTTCCGCAAGCTCAGCGTGGCCGACAACATCCGCCTGGTGCTGGAACTGCGCGAAGACCTGGATGCCGACGGCCGCGAACGCGAACTGTCCGCGCTGCTGGACGAACTGCAGATCGGCCACGTCGCCGACCAGGCCGGCGCCAGCCTGTCCGGCGGCGAGCGCCGCCGCTGCGAGATCGCCCGCGCGCTGGCCGCCAGGCCGCGCCTGATCCTGCTCGACGAGCCCTTCGCCGGCGTCGACCCGATCTCGGTCGGCGAGATCCAGCGCATCGTCACCCACCTCAAGCAGCGCGGCATCGGCGTGCTGATCACCGACCACAACGTCCGCGAGACCTTGGGAATCTGCGACCGCGCGTATATCCTCGCCGAAGGCAGCGTACTGGCGCAGGGAGCACCGGAAGAGCTGCTGTCCAATACCGACGTCCGCCGTGTCTACCTTGGAGACAGCTTCACGCTCTGACCCGGATGCGGCGGGTCGCCCCTCCTACCGCCGGAAACCCGGATGAAAGCACGGCTGCAGACATCGCTGGGACAGCAGCTGGTCATGACGCCGCAGCTGCGCCAGGCCATCCGCCTGCTGCAGATGTCCAGCGCGGAGCTGGAGCTTGAACTGAGCGAGGCGGTGGAAACCAACCCGCTGCTGGAATGGGCCGAGGACGCCGCCCCGGCGGAGCCTGCCGGCGAACATGCCGATGCGCCCGCGCAGGCCGGCGCCGACGATGGCCGCGGCGACGACGGCGCCGAATGGCCCGGCGAGAACGAACAATGGAGTGGTGGCCAGGGCGGCTCGTTCGACGACAACGACGGCGATGCCGGCGAGCGCATCGCCGAAGCCGATACCCTCGCCGACCACCTGCTGTGGCAGCTGCACCTTTCCCACCTCAGCGCGCGCGACCGCGCCATCGGCGTCGCCCTGATCGACGCGCTGGACGAGGACGGCTATCTGCGCGAACCGCTGCCGGCGGTCGCCGAGGCCCTGCGCCCGGACATCGCGGCCAGCGAGGACGAGATCCTTACCGTGCTGCACCGGATCCAGCGCTTCGACCCGGCCGGCGTCGGCGCGCGCACGCTGGGCGAATGCCTGTCGCTGCAGCTCGATGCCCTGCCCGCCGCCACCCCGGGCCTGTGCCTGGCCCGGCGGATCGCCGAAGGCCCGCTGGAACGCCTGCCGCGCGCCGGCATCCCCGGCATCGCCGCCGAGCTGCGGCAGCCGGTGGAAGCCGTTGAGGAGGCCGTGCAGCTGCTGCGCTCGCTGGACCCGCGCCCGGGCCGGCAGCTGGGCGAGGTGTCCTCCGACGATTACGTCATTCCCGACTGCGTGGTCTGGCGCCAGCGTGGCGTCTGGAAGGCCGCGCTCGCCGGCCATGCCGGTCCGCGCGTGGTGATCCACCGCGGCTACGAGCAGCTGATCCGCCGCTGCGGCGACGCCGACGCCAGCTACCTGCGCACCCAGTTGCAGGAAGCGCGTTGGCTGCTCAAGGGCCTGGAAGCGCGCGGCGAGACCCTGCTGCGCGTGGTCAACAGCCTGCTGCACCACCAGGCCGGCTTCCTCGAGTTCGGCGCGCAGGCGCTGCGCCCGCTGACCCTGCGCGAGATCGCCGCCGAACTGGACCTGCACGAATCCACCATCTCGCGCACCATCGCGCGCAAGCACGTGCGCACCCCGCGCGGCACCCTGCCGCTGCGCGCATTCTTCGCCTCCGGCATCGATACCGATGGCGGCGGCGAGGCCTCCAGCACCGCCATCCAGTCGATGATCCGGCGCCTGATCGACGCCGAGAACCCGCGCAAGCCGCTTTCTGACGCCAAGCTGGCCGACATGCTCAAGGACAGCGGAATACCGGTGGCGCGCCGCACCGTGGCGAAGTATCGTGAAGCCATGAACATCTCCGCCTCCCACGAGCGCGTACGTCTTGTCTGAAACGCTCGCGGCTGGCGGCAGGGTTCATTGGCACCCCCGAACCACAGGAGGCATCCGATGCGTATCGAAACGTTTGGCAAAGACGTGGAAGTCACCCCCGCCCTGAAGGAGTACGTGGAAACCAAGCTGCAACGGCTGGGCAAGCACTTCGACCAGCACTGCGAAGTCAGGGTGACCCTGTCGCTGCAGAAAAACGAGCACCATGTCGATGCCAGCGCCAATCTTCCCGGCCAGACCCTGCACGCCGAGGCCGGCGGCCAGACCATGTATGCGGCGATCGACCTGCTGGCCGACAAGCTCGACCGGCTGGTGATCAAGCACAAGGAAAAGCATCTTCCCCACGCCTCCCATGCACTGCGCGACAATGGCTGACATCCGCCATCGTCCGTTGCAGTCATGCCCCTGAATGACCTGATGGCGGCCGTGAGTACCCGGGTACTCGCGGCCGCCGACCGCGACAGCGCCCTGCGCGCCGCCGCCGGCCTGCTCGCCTGCCGCGAAGCCGGTGCCGAAAGCATCTTCCAGAGCCTGTGCGACAGGGAGAATGTCGGCAGTACCGCCATCGGCCATGGCATCGCCATCCCGCACGGCCGCTCCCCGACCCTGCAACGTCCGCGCGGCGCCTTCCTGCGGCTGCTGCAGCCCGTCGATTTCGGCGGCACCGAGCCGGTCGACCTGGTATTCGCCATGGCGGTGCCCGAGCACTACACCCACCAGCACCTGATGCTGCTGTCCGAACTGGCGGAAATCTTCTCCGACGCCGATGTGCGCGACGCCCTGCGCGCGGCCAGCGACGGCAGCGCGCTCAAGCAGATCCTCGACCATCCGCAGCGGATCCGTCCCTCATGAACACCCGCATCACCGCGCGCGAACTGTTCGACCAGCAGCGCGAGAAACTGGACCTGCGCTGGGCCGCGGGCCAGGCCGGCGGCAACCGCGAACTGGATGCCGGCGACACTGTCGCGCGGCGCCCGTCGCTGGCCGGCTACCTCAACACCATCTACCCGAACAAGGTGCAGATCCTGGGCACCGAGGAACTGTCCTGGCTGGACTCGCTGGATTCGCGCCAGCGCTGGGAGGTGATCGAGCGGATCATCCAGGCGCGGCCGCTGGCCCTGGTCATCACCAAGAGCCATGGCTGCCCGGAAGACCTGCGCGCGGCGGCCGACGAATCGCAGACCCCGCTGTGGGTCTCGCCGCGGCGCGGCCACGAACTGCTCAACCACCTGTCCTACCACCTGGCGCGCACGCTGGCGCCGCGGATCATCCTGCACGGCGTGTTCATGGAGATCTACTCCATCGGCGTGCTGATCACCGGCGAGGCCGGATCGGGCAAGAGCGAACTGGCGCTGGAACTGCTCAGCCGCGGCCACCGGCTGGTCGCCGACGACGCCCCCGAGTTCACCCAGATCGCCCCGGACGTGCTCGACGGCACCTGCCCGGAACTGCTGCAGGACCTGCTGGAAGTGCGCGGGCTTGGCGTGCTCAACGTGCGCCAGATGTTCGGTGACACGTCTGTAAAGAAGAACAAGTACCTTCGGCTCATCGTCCACCTGACCAAGCCGATGACCGAACCCAGTGCCTATGGCTACGAACGCCTGACCGGCGATTCCGGCAAGCGCCACGTGCTCGACCTGGACGTGCCGCTGATCACCCTGCCGGTGATGCCCGGCCGCAACCTGGCGGTGCTGACCGAGGCCGCCACGCGCCTGCACATCCTGCGCACCAAGGGCATCGATCCTGCGGCGATGTTCATCGCCCGCCACAGCAACCTGTTGGAGCAACGCAATCCATGAACGCCACACCGTCCCCGGTGCTGGTCATCGTCAGCGGCCTGTCCGGCTCGGGCAAGTCGGTGGCGCTGAAGACCTTCGAGGACCTGGACTACTACTGTTCGGACAACATCCCGGTGAACCTGCTGCCGGAATTCGTGCGCGGCGTGCTCGGCGAACGCAACGAGGGGCGCCCGCAGCGCATGGCGCTGGGCATCGACGCGCGCGGCCGCAGCGACCTGAGCCAGCTCGGGCAATGGCGGCAGAGCGCCAGGGACCACGACATCGAGGCGACCCTGCTGTTCTTCGAGGCCGACGACGACACCCTGCTGGCGCGCTTCGCCGACACGCGGCGGCGCCACCCGCTCAGCCAGCTCGGCCTGTCCCTGCCCGAGGCCATCGTGCGCGAACGCGAGCTGACCGCGCCGCTGCGCCACGAGGCCGACGCCATCATCGACACCAGCCGGCTCAACGTGCACCAGCTGCGCCGCAAGCTGATCACCGAGTACGCGCTTGGCCATGGCGGCGGCCTGTCGCTGCTGTTCGAATCCTTCGCTTACAAGCGCGGCGTGCCGGCCGAGGCCGACTTCGTGTTCGACGCCCGGGTGCTGCCCAATCCGCACTGGGACCCGGAACTGCGGTCGCTGACCGGCCGCGACCGCGAGGTACGCGAGTACCTGGACGCGCAGCCGGAAGTGGTGCGCTATGCCGCCCAGCTCGAAGACCTGCTCGACACCTGGCTGCCCAAGCTGGGCAGCGATACCCGCAGCTACGTGACCGTCGCCTTCGGCTGCACCGGCGGCAAGCACCGCTCGGTCTACCTGGCCGAACGCCTGGCCCGGCATGCCCGTGCGCAGGGCTGGCAGGACGTGGCCACGTTCCACCGGGAACAGGACTGAATGGCGTACTGAAGACACGATCCGGGCGCTATCGCGGACTGCGCCTGACCTGTTAACGTTCAATGATGACCTGCGGCATTCTCCTCGTGACCCATCCCGGCGTCGGCTCTTCCCTGCTGGAAGTGGCCACGCGCCTGCTGCGCCAGCTTCCGCTCAAGGCCGAGGCCTTCGAGGTGCCGTTCGACGCGGACCTGGACGCGCAGCTGCCGCTGGCCTCGGCGGCCATGCGGCGGGTGGAAGGCGAAGGCGGCGTGCTGGTGCTGACCGATCTGTACGGGGCCAGCCCGAGCAACCTTGCGGCGCGGCTGGCGCGGCTGGGAACGCCGGTGCGGCGGGTGTCGGCGCTGAGCCTGCCGATGCTGCTGCGGGTGATGAATTATCCGGAACAGGGACTGGACCAACTGCCCGCCACCGCCGCGGCGGGCGCCCGCAATGGAGCCATCATCGACGATGCTTGAACGCGAACTCACCGTATCCAACCGCCTGGGACTGCATGCCCGCGCGACCGCCAAGCTGGTGCAGCTGCTGTCCGGCTTCCGCGCCAACGCCACGCTGGTCGCCAAGGGCCGCGAGGTCAACGCCAAGAGCATCATGGGCGTGATGCTGCTGGCCGCCGGCCAGGGCACGCCGGTCACGGTGCGGGTACAGGGCGAGGACGAGACCGACGCGATGGCGGCGGTCGTGGACCTGTTCGAGCGCCGTTTCGACGAGGACAGCTGATGGCGCCGGACGCAGCGTCGGCCCCTGCCAGCACCGCGCCGGGAGGCGCGGCGGCATGACCGCGCTGCGCCTGCACGGCCACGGCGCCTCGCGCGGCAGCGCGCTCGGCCGCGCCCGCGTGCGCCTGCCGCATGCGCAGGAAGTCACCGAAAAGCGCATCCCCGCCAACGCGGTCGAAGCCGAACTGCAGCGCCTGCACCAGGCCATCGAGTCGGCCCGCGCGGAGATGCGCGAACTGCGCCAGCGCCTGCAGGGCGCCCTGCCGGCCGAAGTCGGCGAGTTCCTCGACCTGCACGCGATGCTGCTGGACGATCCGGAGCTGCTGCTGGCGCTGGACGAGCGCATCCGCAGCCATCGTTACAGCGCGGCCTACGCCCTGCGCCTGCAGCGCGACACCCTGGCCCAGGTGTTCGAGGGCATGGAGGACGACTACCTGCGCAGCCGCCTGGACGACCTGGACCATGTGATCGGCCGCATCAACGCCTTCCTGCACAAGCGCCCGGCCGGCATGAAGGGCCTGGCCGGCGAAATCCTGGTGTGCGAGAACGTCGCGCCCTCGGAGCTGGCGCAGCTGCAGTCGCAGGGCGTGGTCGGCATCGTCACCAGCGCCGGCAGCCCGCTGTCGCACAGCGCCATCCTCGCCCGCAGCCTGCACCTGCCGCTGGTGGTCGGCGCCAGCGGCGTGCTGCACCGGATCAACGACGGCGACGTACTGATCGTGGACGGCGGCAGCGGCGAGGTGGTGCTGGAGCCGGCCGCCGACGACCTACGCCAGTACCGCCAGCGCCTGCGCGAACTGGCGCGCGAACAGCGCGAGCTCGGCCACCTGCGCTCCAAGCCGAGCCGCACCGTGGACGGCGTGGACATCACCCTGCTGGCCAATGCCGAATCGCGCGAGGACGTGGCGCGCGCGCATGCCCTCGGCGCGCACGGGCTGGGCCTGTACCGCACCGAGTTCCTGTTCCTGCAGCGCAACGGCCTGCCGGACGAGGACGAACAGTTCCACCATTACCGCGACGCCGTGCTCGGCATGAGCGGGCGCCCGGTCACCATCCGCATCCTCGACCTGGGCGCGGACAAGGCCGACCGCAGCGGGCTGGTGCTGGGCCGCGAAGAAAACCCGGCGCTGGGCCTGCGCGGCATCCGCCTGCTGCTGGCGCATCCCAGGGTCGCCGACACCCAGCTGCGTGCGCTGCTGCGCGCCTCCGGCTATGGCCCGGTGCGCATCCTGCTGCCGATGGTCAGCACCCGCGAGGAAATCCTCGCGCTCAAGCGGCGCATGACGCGGCTGGTGGCCACGCTGCGCGAGGAAGGCCATGCCCTGGCCGAGCACGTGCCGGTCGGCGCGATGATCGAGGTCCCGGCCGCGGCCATCGCCCTGCCGACCTTCATCGACCAGGTCGACTTCCTGTCTATCGGCACCAACGACCTGGTGCAATACCTGCTGGCGGCCGACCGCAACAACGAAGCGGTGGGCGAACTGTACTCGCCGCTACACCCGGCGGTGCTGCAGCTGCTGGCGCAGGTGATCGGGACCGCGCGGGCGCATGGCACGCCGCTGTCGGTCTGCGGCGAGATCGCCGGCGACCCGCGCATGACGCCGCTGCTGCTGGCCCTGGGCCTGACGGAGTTCAGCCTGCATCCGGCCACGCTGCTGGAAGTGCGCCGGGCGATCCGCGACTGCAACCACGGCGAACTGCGCGCGCGCGCCGGCAAACTGCTGCAGGCACGCGACCGGCGCGGCATCGAGCGCTGGATCGTGCAGGCCGCCAGCGCCTGAGAACGTGCCGGCCGCTGGCCGGCTACCCCGCGCATCCGGCATTTGTCGCAGATGCCGCCGAACGGCGGGCCTTATCCGGACCGCAAGGGTGTGCACTGAAACATCCACGCGTGATAATGACGCGCCCGACACTCTCCTTGCCGCATCCTGCATCGCGGCCCTCCCTTTTACGGAGCCCCGATGGCCGAAGCCGTACGCCACGACAAGACCGCACGCCAGCTGCGCATGCTCTCCGACGCGCTGGACAGCGGCCGGCTGGGACCAGTCCGGCGGCTGGTCAACACGCTGGCGCCGGCGGAGATCGGCAACCTGCTCGAATCGCTGCCGCCGGGCAAGCGCGAGGTGGTGTGGGGGCTGGTCGACCAGGAGGACGACGGCGAGGTGCTGGTCCACGTCGGCGAGGAAGTGCGCGAAAGCCTGCTGGCCGACATGGACCCGGACGAGATCATCGCCGCGGTCGAAGACCTGGACATCGACGACCTGGCCGACCTGGTCGAGGACCTGCCCGACACGGTCATCGACGAAGTCCTCAAGTCGATGGACCGCGAGAACCGCGAGCGCCTGGAGCAGGTGCTGTCCTATCCGGAGGACACCGCCGGGCGCCTGATGAACCCGGACGTGGTCACCGTGCGCGCCGACGTCAACATCGACGTGGTGCTGCGCTACCTGCGCCTGCGCGGCGAGCTGCCCGACCACACCGACTACCTGTACGTGGTCAGCCGCCGCCACCAGTATCTGGGCCGCGTCTCGCTGGCCTCGCTGGTCACCCACGAGGACAGCACCCCGATCAACCGCCTGGTCGACGACGAGCAGCCGGCCATCGACGTGGGCGAGAGCGCCGACGAGGTCGCGCGGCAGTTCTCCGACCACGACTGGGTCTCGGCGCCGGTGGTGGACGACAACAACATCCTGATCGGCCGCATCACCATCGACGACGTGGTGGACATCATCCGCGGCCAGGCCGAGCACCAGGCGCTGGGCGCCGCCGGCCTGGACGAGGACGAGGATCTGTTCAGCCCGGTATGGCGCGCGATGCGCCGGCGCCTGGTGTGGCTGTTCGTCAACCTGTGCACCGCCTTCGTCGCCGCCAACGTGGTCGGCCAGTTCGAAGGCACCATCGACAAGCTGGTGGCGCTGGCGGTGCTGATGCCGATGGTCGCCGGCCTCGGCGGCAACGCCGGCACCCAGGTACTGGCGCTGATGGTGCGCGGCCTGGCGCTGGGCCAGGTCGGCGCCTCCAACGTGAAGGCGCTGCTGTGGAAGGAACTGCGCGTGGCCCTGCTCAACGGCCTGCTGATGGGCGCGGTGCTGGGCCTGATCGTGCTGGCCTGGTTCCACAACCCCGGGCTGTCGCTGGTGATCTTCATCGCCCTGACCTGCAACCTGCTGCTGGCCGCATCGGCCGGCGTGCTGATCCCGATGACGCTCAAGCGGCTCGGCTTCGACCCGGCGCTGGCCAGCGGCATCTTCCTGACCGCGATCACCGACTCGATGGGCTTCTTCACCTTCCTGGGGCTGGCCACCGTGGTGCTGCTGCGCTGAGCGCAACGCGCCGGAACCCGCGTCTGCGGTTCCGGCGCGGCTTGCCCGGTTTCCCGGTCAGAAGCTGGCGCGCACGCCCAGGCGATAGAAGCGCACGTCCTCGTAGAACTCCGCTTCGCCCACCAGGCCCCATTCCGGGGTGAAGCGGTACTGCAGGCCGACGTTGCCGACCATCGAATGATCGACCAGCAGGTTGTCGTCCACCCGCAGGTAACCGGCCTTGGCCCACAGCTCCAGGTTCGGCACCGGCCGGGCGCGGATGCCCAGCATCAGCTTGCCGGCGTACAGGTGGTCGCGGCCGCTGAAATCATCTTCCGGGTATTCCCGGTCACGGTAGTCCAGCTTCGCTCCCAACCGCAGCAGCGACAGCTCGCTGATGAAATCGGTGCGCGGGGACAGGGAAAGGCTCGCGCCAAGACCGATTTCGGCCTGGTCGATGGCGATTTCCAGGCGCTCGCCCTGCATGTTCCACTGCTTGGACACCCGGTCGTATCCGCCGAAGACGTAGAGATTGCCGGTCACCGCCACCGAGCCGCGCGCATAACCGCCATTGCCGTGCTCGCCGACGTCGTACAGGTCCACGTCCAGCCGGGCCACGCCGGCCTCGATCCACGTGTAGCCCGGCCCCTCGATCTTCTCGCGCCTGATCGCCGGCGCATGCGACAGCGGCTGCCGTACGGGCGGTGGCATGGCGTCGGCCTGCGCGGTGACTTCATCGCCCTCTGCAGCCTGCGCGGCGGCCTGTGCCGCCTTCTGCCGCTCCCACCACGGCGCGCGCTGCGCCTGCGCATCCTGCATCCAGGCCATCGCCGCCAGTACGGCGGCGCCAGCGCAGGCGGCCCTGATTCCCTTCTTCATGCGTTCACTTCCTGTGTGGATGGATGCCCGTGCGGGCGCGGCGATTCTAGCCGAACCCATGCATGCGGCTGCGCCGGTCCCGACGGACGGCCACGCCCGCCGGATATCATGCGACCGACACGCCGGACACTTCGCCATGACCACCACCCTCACCGATTACTACCAGCCAGGATGGCGCGAACACCACCACACCTGCCCCGCCTGCGGATGGCAGGGCAACTCCCGGCAGATGGAAATGGAACTGCACGACGAGCAGAGCGAATACGCCTGCCCGCAGTGCGAGTTCCCGCTGCTGGTGGTGCTCCATCCCGATCTGGCGCAGGTCCGCGCCGCCGCCGCGGCCGGCAATGCCGAGGCCGTCGAGCAGTTGGCGATCCTCGCCAGCGCGCCCAGCCCCTGATGCGGGACCGCACGGGTATGGGCGCCGGGCCGCGGAGTACGATGACCGGACCCCTGGCGCGGAGCGTTCCATGGCCTTTCCCCGTCTGCATCGCCTTGCCCTGCTCTTTCTGATGGCCGTCATCGCTGGCTGCGTCTCGATCCCCGACACCGGCCATGGCCGTTTCGTCGCCCGCACCGTCGAGCTCGACGGCATGCGCATGCCCTATCAGGTATTCGTCCCGGCCGCGGCCGCGCGCGGGCCCGGCGCCTTGCCGGTGGTGCTGTTCCTGCATGGTTCCGGCGAACGCGGTAACGACGGCTTCCGCCAGACCGAGGCCGGCCTGGGGCCCTACCTGCGCGCCCACGCGGCGGATTTCCCCGCCCTGGCCGTGCTGCCACAGGTCGCCGACGGCGAAGAATGGAGCGGGCGCAACAATCGCCTGGCGATCGCGGCGCTCGATGCGGCGATCCGCGAATTCGGGGCCGATCCGAAGCGCCAGTACCTGACCGGCATGTCGATGGGCGGTTACGGCAGCTGGAACATCGCCCTGGCCGAACCCGCGCGCTTCGCCGCGGTCGTGCCGGTCTGCGGCGCGGTGCGCGCCCCGCGCAACGAGCGCCCGGGCCTGCTCGTCGAGGCCGTCGCGCAGGAGGCCGATCCCTACATGGCGATCGCCCGACGCCTGGAGAACGTGCCGCTCTGGATCTTCCATGGCGCGCGCGACGACGTGGTGCGGCCGGACGACGACCGCAGGCTGCATGCTGCCTTCCAGGCGGTGGGCGCCCGCGACGCGCGCTATACCGAGTACCCGCACGGCAACCACAACGCCTGGGACGCCACTTACGCCGACCCGGCGATGTGGTGCTGGCTGTTCGCGCAGCAGCGCTGATACCGACGCCGGGGCGGTGGTGCCGGCCGCTGGCCGGCCCTACCGGGAGCAGGTCAGCCCAGCAGCGTCTCCAGCACCGCCATGCGCACCGCCACGCCATTGGCGACCTGGCGCAGGACCCACGACTGCGGGCCGTCGGCCACTTCGTCGGTGACTTCGACGCCGCGGTTGATCGGCCCCGGATGCAGGACCGCCGCGTCGGCGGCGGCACGGCGCAGGCGCGTGGCGGTCAGCCCGTATTCGTCGTGGTACTGCTCCAGCGACGGCACCAGCCCTTCTTCCATGCGCTCGCGCTGCAGGCGCAGCATCATCAGCGCGTCGGCGCCTTCGAGCATGGCGTCGAAGTCCTGCCCGACCACGCAGCCGCGAAGCGTGTCGTCGTCCGGCAGCAGCGACTGCGGTCCGCAGACGCGGATCTCGCTCACGCCCAGCGTGCGCAGCGCGTGCAGGTCGGTGCGCGCCACGCGCGAGTGCTTCACGTCGCCGACGATCAGCACTTTCAGCTTCGAGAAATCCGGGCCCTTGGCCTGGCGCAGGGTCAGCATGTCCAGCAGGCCCTGCGTGGGATGCGAACTGCGGCCATCGCCTGCATTGACCAGCGCGGTGCCCTCGCCCGCTGCAGCGGCCAGCCCGGCCACGGCGCCATCATCGGGATGGCGCACCACGAAGCCGCGCACGCCCATCGCTTCCAGGTTGCGCAGCGTGTCGCAGGCGGTCTCGCCCTTGCGCGTGGACGAGGTGGAGGCGTCGAAGTTCAGCACGTCCGCGCCCAGCCGCTGCGCGGCGAGCTGGAACGAACTGCGGGTGCGCGTGGAAGGTTCGAAGAACAGCGTGCACACCGCGGTGCCGGCCAGCACGCCGCGCTTGTTGCCGACCCTTCCCACCGCCGCATCGCGGATCTGCCCGGCGCGGTCCAGCAGCTGCAGCAGGTGTTCGCGCGGCAGGCCCTCCAGGGTCAGCAGGTGGCGCAGGCGTCCGTCGGCATCGAGTTGGGAAGCGGTCATGGCAGGTCTTGGGGGTCAGGAAACAGGAGTGGCGTCGCCCGGGGAGGACAGCCAGCGTTCGATGATGACCGCGGCGGCCACCGCGTCGAGATTGGCGGCATCGCGGCGGCGCTTGCGGCCTTCGGCGCGCTCGGTGGCGAAACGGCGCGCCGCTTCCACCGAACTGGAACGCTCGTCCACCAGCAGCACCGGCAAGCGGTAGCGCTGCTGCAACTGGCGGGCGAAGGCGTGGGCACGCTTGCGGTTGGGCTGGTCGTCGCCTTCGAGGGTGAGCGGATCGCCCACGATCAGGCCCTGCGGCCGCCATTCCTTGTGCAGGCGATCCAGTGCGGCCCAGTCGGGACCGTCGGCACGCACGTCGATCACCGCCAGGGCGCGGGCGCCGACACTGAAGGCGCTGCCGATGGCCACGCCGATCCGGCGCGAACCGACGTCGAAACCGAGCACGGTGCTGTCGGGCGAAAGCGCTGCCGGATCAGGCATGGCCGCTGTATCCGGCCATGCGGAACAGATCCACGCCGATGCGCGAGGCGGCCAGCTGCCAGCGCTCGTCCAGCGGCGCATCGAACAGCACCTCCGGGTCGGCCGGCACGGTCAGCCAGCTGTCCTCGGCCAGTTCCTGTTCCAGCTGCCCGGCGCCCCAACCGGCGCAACCGAGCGTGACCAGCGCATTGCGCGGGCCGTCGCCACGGGCCATCGCCTCGAGGATGTCGCGCGAGGTGGTCAGGTACAGGCCCTCGCCCACCACCAGGCTGGAATCCCAGTCGCGGGCATCGTCGTGGATGACGAAGCCGCGGCCGGTATGCACCGGACCGCCGTTGAGCACCGGCACCGTGCGCAGGCGCTCGTCGCCGGTGTCGATCTCCATCTGCGAGAGCACTTCGCCCAGCGTGTATTCCGATGGCTGGTTGACCACCACGCCCATCGCGCCGTTGTCGTCGTGCTGGCAGACCAGCGCGACGCTGCGCGCGAATGCCGAATCGGTCAGCGAGGGCAAGGCGACCAGCAGGTGATTGGCCAGGTTGTCGAAGTGCGTGGGCATGGCGGCATTCTACCGTCACCCACGCAGCCCCGCCCTGCCGCGCTCACGCCGCGACGACATGCCGCCCCGCCGGCACCCGTCCGGGAATGCGCAGGAAGAACACGCTGCCCCGGCCCGGCTCGCTCTCGGCATGGACGCTGCCGCCTCCGGCTTCCACCAGTTCCTTGACCACCGACAGTCCCAGCCCCGTGCCCTGCCCGCGTGGCCGGGTGGTGAAGAACGGCTCGAAGATGCGCGCCAGCACCGCCGCCTCCATGCCGGCGCCCTCGTCGCCGAAGGCCAGCAGCAGGCAGCCCTGCGCGTCCTGGCGCGCGCTCACGCTGAACGTACCGCCCGCGGGCATCGCGTGGTCGGCATTGGCGGCGATGTTGAGCACCATCAGTTCGAAACGGATGCGGTCGAAATGGATGTCCGGCAAGGGCGCGGCCAGGGAAATGCGGATCGTTACCGCCGGCGACAGCAGCTGGCGCAGCAGCGGTTCCAGGCCGGCGATCGCATTCGCCGGACCGAACCACTCGCGCGTCTCCTCGTCCGCGCGCGAGAACGCCAGCAGGCGGCGGGTAAGCACGGCCGCGCGGGTCGCGGCCGATTCCACCCCGGCCAGCGCGTCGCGCATGCGTGTCTCGTCGTCCGCGCCCAGACCGCGGTGCGCGTGGCCGCGGATGATGCCCACCAGGTTGCCGAAATCGTGCGCCACGCCGCTGGCCAGGCGTCCCATGGCCTCGGTCTTCTGCGCCTGGACCAGCTGCGCATGGACGCGTTCGCGCTCGGCCATCTCCGCCTGCAGCCGCGCATTGGCGGCTTGCAGCGCCTGGCCGCGCGCCATGGCTTCGCGCAGGCTGTCGCGCAGCGCGGTGGAGCTGCGGTCCAGCACGATCGACAGCATCAGGAAGATCGCCGCGCTGACCGCCAGGTCGGTCAGGCGCGCGGCCATCTCGCCATGCACGCCGATATCCACCGCGATCCCGACGCCGAACGCCACAAGCACGCCCGCATACATCAACCACAGCGCGCCCCGCCCCAGCGTGAGCGCGGCGATCGCCATCCACACCCCCAGCAACGGCTGCTCGAAGCGCTGCGCGGCGAAGCCGGTGGCGGCATGGGCCAGCAGCGCCGACACGGCGAAACCGAGCAGCAACAGGCGCGACGCGGCGACGAAACGCCCGCCGCGCACCAGCCGGAAACTCAGCGCCGCCAGGGCGCTGACCGACAGCCCCACCAGCATCGAAACGACCTCGCCGGGCCGCCAGGGCACGCCCGGCACCACCGCGCGCAGCAGCCACATCAGCGGCGGCAGTGCCGCCAGCAGCAGGGCGATCACCTGGATCACCGGCGCATTGCGGCGGTCCACCGGATCGTCGATGGGGACATCGCGCAGCCATCGCATGGCCGCAGGCGGAACTTGGAGCAAACGAACGACGAAGGGCCGCGGCATCTGGAATCCGGTTCTGCTGGGGGGCAACGGCACGATGCGCGAGGCGCTGCCCGCGGGCAAGTGCGGCGCTGGCCCGCGCCCTATACTGGCCCGCCCACGGTCCATCGCCGCCCATGAGCGCCTACTGCGACATCGCGCCCGGCCATCCGGTCCATGCCCACTACCACGCCCACGAATACGGCTTCCCGCAGCGCGCGGAACAGGAGCTGTTCGAGCGCCTGCTGCTGGAGATCAACCAGGCCGGCCTGAGCTGGGAAACCATCCTGCGCAAGCGCGAGGGTTTCCGCCGCGCCTACCATGGTTTCGACGTGGACACCGTGGCGGCCTATGGCGAGGCCGACATCGCCCGCCTGCTGGACGACGCCGGCATCATCCGCAACCGGCTCAAGGTGCTGGCCGCCATCCACAACGCCGGCGTGATCCGCGGCCTGCGCGATTCGCACGGCGGTTTCGCGCAATGGCTGGATGCGCACCACCCGCGACCCAAGGCCGATTGGGTGAAGCTGTTCAAAAAGACTTTCCGCTTCACCGGCGGCGAGATCACCGGCGAATTCCTGATGAGCCTGGGCTATCTGCCCGGCGCGCACCGCGACGATTGTCCGGTGATGGCCGACATCCGCGCGACCTCGCCTCCCTGGCTGCGCGGCTGAAGGTAGCGCCCGGCACAAAAACGAAGCCCGGCCATGAGGCCGGGCTTCACGATGCGAGCAGGCCCCGGCTCAGCGCGTACCGGCGATCTCCACGCCGTCCAGCCCCTGCGAAAGGGTCTTGGCGTCGCCGCCCTGCGAGAGCTTGATGCGCAGACGTACCTCGTTCTGCGAATCGGCGTAGCGCAGCGCGTCGTCGTAGCTGATCTCGCCGGCCTGGTACAGCTCGAACAGGCTCTGGTCGAAGGTCTTCATGCCCAGCTGCACCGAGTCCTTCATCACTTCCTTGAGCTTGTGGATCTCGCCGTCGCGGATGTAGTCCTGCACCAGCGGCGTGCCCAGCAGGATTTCCATCGCCACGCGGCGGCCCTTGCCGTCCGGCGTCGGCACCAGCTGCTGCGCGACCACGCCCTTGAGGTTGAGCGAGAGGTCCATCAGCAGCTGGCTGCGGCGGTCCTCCGGGAAGAAGTTGATGATGCGGTCCATCGCCTGGTTGGCGTTGTTGGCGTGCAGCGTGGCCAGCACCAGGTGGCCGGTCTCGGCGAAGGCGATGGCGTGGTCCATGCCTTCGCGGGTGCGGATCTCGCCGATCATGATCACGTCCGGCGCCTGGCGCAGGGTGTTCTTCAACGCCGCTTCCCAGCTGTCGGTGTCGATGCCGACCTCGCGCTGGGTGATGATGCAGCCCTCGTGCTTGTGCACGAATTCGATCGGGTCCTCGATGGTGATGATGTGCCCGGTCGAGTTCTGGTTGCGGTAGCCGATCATCGCCGCCAGCGAGGTCGACTTGCCGGTGCCGGTGGCGCCGACGAACAGGATGATGCCGCGCTTGGTCATGGCCAGCGTCTTGATCACCGGCGGCAGGTTCAATTCGTCCACCGTCGGGATGCGCGTCTCGATCCGGCGCAGCACCATGCCGACCTGGTTGCGCTGGTAGAAGCAGCTGACGCGGAAGCGGCCCACGCCGGACAGGCCGATGGCGAAGTTGCACTCGTGGGTCTTCTCGAACTCCTCGCGCTGCGCCGGCGTCATCACGTTGAGCACCATGTCGCGGCTCTGCTGCGGGGTCAGCGGCGTCTGCGTGATCGGGCTGATCCTGCCGTGCACCTTCATCGACGGCGGCATGCCGGCGGTGATGAACAGGTCCGACGCCTTCTGGTGCGCCATCAGCTTGAGGAACGAGGTGAAATCGATGGTGCTCATGATGGGCTCCTGTGGAACCGTGATCTGCATGCCGGCGCCGCCCCCCCCTGGATGACGGCGCTGCCGGTAACGACTGTACGCCTTCCCCGGCGCGACGGCGACGCGGCCTCCCGCGCCGCCACCCCGCCTTATTCGAACAGGCGCCGGTCCTTGGCGTATTCGCGGGCCTGGTTGCGGGTGATCAGGCTGCGCTTGACCAGGTCCTGCAGGTTCTGGTCGAGCGTCTGCATGCCCACCTGCTGGCCGGTCTGGATGGCCGAATACATCTGCGCGACCTTGTCCTCGCGGATCAGGTTGCGGATCGCCGGGGTGGCCACCATGATCTCGTGCGAGGCGATGCGGCCACCGCCGACCTTCTTCAGCAGCGCCTGCGAGATCACCGCGCGCAGCGACTCGGACAGCATCGAGCGCACCATCGGCTTCTCGCCGGCCGGGAACACGTCGATGATGCGGTCGATGGTCTTGGCCGCGGAACTGGTGTGCAGGGTGCCGAACACCAGGTGGCCGGTTTCCGCGGCGGTCAGTGCCAGGCGGATGGTTTCCAGATCGCGGAGTTCGCCGACCAGGATGTAGTCCGGATCCTCGCGCAGCGCCGAGCGCAGGGCCTCGTTGAAACCGTGCGTGTCGCGGTGCACCTCGCGCTGGTTGATCAGGCACTTCTGCGGGGTGTGCACGAATTCGATCGGGTCCTCGACGGTGAGGATGTGGGCGTATTCGTTCTTGTTGACGTGGTCCACCATCGCCGCCAGCGTGGTCGACTTGCCCGAGCCGGTCGGGCCGGTGACCAGGATCAGGCCCTGCGGCTGCTCGATCAGCTGGCGGAACACCGGCGGGCAACCGAGGTCTTCCAGGGTCAGCACTTCCGAGGGAATGGTACGGAACACCGCACCGGCGCCGCGGTTCTGGTTGAACGCGTTGACGCGGAAGCGCGCCAGCGAGGGAATCTCGAAGGAGAAGTCGACCTCGAGGAATTCCTCGTAATCGCGGCGCTGCTTGTCCGACATGATGTCGTACACCAGTGCATGGACCTGCTTGTGGTCCAGTGCCGGGATGTTGATGCGGCGTACGTCGCCGTCGACGCGGATCATCGGCGGCAGGCCGGCGGACAGGTGCAGGTCCGAGGCCTTGTTCTTGACCGAGAACGCCAGAAGTTCAGCGATGTCCATACGCTGTGTTTCCCCGAGGTTGCGGATGGCTGGAAGGTGTTTCCCCTGGCACGCAGTATAGCCCTCCGGCGTAAGAGGTCGATCCGCCTCCGCCGATTGCAGGCAGCGCGTCACAGCCGCTTCCGCGGCCGGTACGGGCCGCCGGGGGCGGACCAGTCGCCGCCGGCCCAGGCGCCCCCTCGCCCCGGCCGCCCGGCCTGCCGGCCACCCTCTCCAGCCGGGTTGGCTACACTGTCCGCGGGCCGGGCGGCAGTTCTCCGCCGGACACCCGGTAAACCGGCCATCCCATCGCTACCGAGGCTTGCATGAGCGGCAATCAAGAGACGTCCTCCCTTCCCTCCGGCATCACCTTCGTCGGCGGGGGCAACATGGCCCGCAGCCTGATCGCCGGCTTGACCCGGGCAGGCGTGCCCACGAGCTCGATCGAGGTCGTGGAACCCCAGGTCGCCCTGCGCCAGACCCTGCAGCAGGAGCACGGCGTGCGCACGGCCAGCGCCATCGCTTCGGCGGCACTGGACGGGCAGGTCGTGGTGCTGGCGGTCAAGCCGCAGGTGATGGCGGCCGTCTGCGCCGAACTGGCGCCGCGGCTCGCCGCCGGCACCCTGATCGTGTCCATCGCCGCCGGCATCACCCTCGCCGCCCTGCGCGACTGGGTGGGGACCGGTGCCGTCCTGGTCCGTGCCATGCCCAACACCCCCGCCCTGCTCGGTGCGGGCATGACCGGCCTTTACGCCGACGCCGAGGTCGGCAGCGCCGACCGGCAGGCCGCACAGGCCATCCTCGCCGGCGCCGGGCAGACCCGCTGGATCGACGAAGAGGCCCTGATGGACGCGGTCACCGCGGTTTCCGGCAGCGGCCCGGCCTATGTCTTCGCGCTCGCCGAGGCGATGGAGGACGCCGCCCGCGCGCAGGGCCTGCCGGACGAGGCCGCGCGGCAGATGGTGGTGCAGACGATCCTGGGCGCGGCGCGCATGCTCGCCGAGGGTGGGCAGAGCGCGGGCGCCCTGCGCCAGGCCGTCACCTCGCCCAACGGCACGACCCAGGCCGCACTCGAAACCCTGGCCGACGGCGGCTTCCACGAACTGGTAGGCAACGCCGTGGCCGCGGCCGCGCAGCGTGGCCGCGAGCTTGCGGGCGCCGGCTGACGCCGACCCTGCCAGCCGCCGCGATAGCGCATCGCATCACGCGCAACGGCTGCCCCCCGGTTCCCCCTGATGGCCGCCGCCCACCGGCGGCCGCTCTGGCTCAGCGGCCCGCATCGTCCCCGTGTTCGCGCAGGTCCTGGCGCAGGATGCGGCGCACTTCGAGCACGGCCTCCGGCGTTTCCTGCACGCTGTGCCCGGAGACGATCACCTTCTCCGACAGCACGCCGTCCAGGTGCGCGCTCCAGTACGGCACCAGCCCATCGTCGGAGTCGGCCAGCGGCATGTCCGCTTTCCGCTTGGCGATGATCGAGTGGTACTTCACCTGCGGCGCCATCGGCAGCGCCGACGACGCGCGGATGAACGGATCGGTCGCCTTGAGGTTGTCGATGCTGGTGCCGATGCGTGGCGCCTTGGGTTTGCCGCCCGGCTCGCCGGCATCCTGCATGGCCAGGAACACTTCCTCGAACTTGCCCAGGATGGTCAGCGGCAGGCGCACCAGCTTGCCGATCAGGCGCCCGAGCCTGTCGCCGGCGATGTCGGTGCCGCGGTGCGGCGAGGCGATGAAGACCGCGCGCCCGACATCGGGCTGCGGCGAAAAGCGCGCCAGCGGCCCCAGCCGCGCCTCGACCCGGCGCAACCGCTCGCCCCGCAGGTTGAAGCGCTCCACCGCGCCGTTCCACAGCGTGTCGCCCGACTCGCTGAGCATCAGCCGCGCGATCACCCCGCCCATGCTGTGGCCGATGAACACCATGTCGTGCGTCGCCGCGGCGCGGCGCTTCGGGTCGAAGTGGTCCAGCGTCTGGTTGAAGGCGTTGCTGATGGTGTAGCGGTTCAGCGCGATGGGCGCGTTGGTCGGGTAGTAGACCGACCAGATCTGGTAATGCCGGCGCATTTCCGGGTCGCCCATGATCTCGTTGGCAAGGTTCACCCAGGCTTCCGGGCTGCTGGCCAGGCCATGCAGCATGAAAATGATGCGGCGGTCCGGATCGTACGGCTGCATCAGGTAGATATGCGGCTCGCGGATGCCCTCGCCGCGACCGAACAGGGTGCGCAGCGATTCGGTGGCGAAACCGGACTGCGCCATCCACAGGCCGTAGGCCGCGGTGAAATTGGCCGCCAACGGCACCTGCTGGCCTTCCAGCTGGATGCTGGTGGTGGCGTCGGGCGACCAGGCCTCCAGGCGGATGTCGCGCGTGGCCAGCACCTCCTCCAGGGTGCTTCCGCCGAAGCGCAGCAGCGCGGTGGCGTTGATCGCCGGCATCTCGCTGAACACCGGCGACGCGTCCCGGCCCTCGCCCTCCACCGGAAGCGCCAGCGAAGGCGCCTCCATCACCACCACCAGTTCGGCGCCGAAACCGTCGCGGCGATAGGTACTGCGCAGGCCGGCGAAGCTCACCGCCGTGGCCGACACCATCTGCCGCGGGATGCCGTTCAACGGCAGCCGCTCGAAATCGGAGCGGATGGTCCAGCGGCCCACCTGTACCGGACTGAGGTAGTCGGCGCCCTCCAGCGCGCGGGCGCGGGTGTGCTGGAACACGACCGACGCGGTCTGCTCGGCGGCGTAGTTGTAGTAGTCGCGCACCTGGGTGAGCCGGTCTTCCAGCGCGCGCTCGGCCGGCGTGCGGCCACTGAAGAACAGGTAGGCATAGGAATAGCGCGCGGTTTCCAGCCAGGCATCCAGCGCGGCGTCCGGCAGCAGCGTGGCTTCACCCACCTTGGCTTTGGGTGTCAGCGCCAGCGCCTGCTGCATCCACAGCTCCGCCAGGGTGGACAGCCGCTGTTCGGCCTGCAGTCCCTCGATGGTGGCCACCGTCTGCCGGCAGGCGGGCAGGTCCTTGGCGCACTGCGCGGAGGTCAGGCCGATGACGCTCAGCGACTCCTGCGACAGCGCGCTCAGGCGGCCGCTGTTGAGGATGTCGTCGCGCTTGAGCATCGCGTAGTCGGCAGGCGTGACCTGCTTGATCTTCACCATCGCGCAGCCGCTGGACAGCAGCAGCGCCGCGGCGAGCAGCGGAACCAGCCAGCGGCGCGCGCGCGCCTGCAGTCCCTGCGTCATGGAACCTCCCCCTCTGGAATGCCGGGGACGCCCTCGCGGATCCTCCGGGAAAAATCGGGCGTATCGCCCGCCTCGCGCGCGCGCAGGGTGATGCGCCCGCGCTCTTGCAGCCGCGCGTATGCGACGCCGGGCGTCAGCCCGCCCACGTCGGCGGCGTACTCGGCCAGGTAGCCGGAAAGCAGCAGCCGGTAGTCCAGCGGCAACGTCGGCACGATCCGGTGCATCAGCTCGTAGACGATGGTGGTGCAGTTGCTGGTCAGCGTGTTGTAGAACGCCGGCGCGCGTTCCAGCGCCTGCGCCTGCCCGACGTAGTAACGCAGCAGCTCGCGCATCTCGTCCTGGTCCAGGCCATGCAGCCTGTACAGATAGACATCCTCGCCGCGCACGCTGGTACGCACCTGCACGATGTCGCGCTCGTCGGCGGCCACCAGCACCGCCTCGAACCTGCGGAAGAAGCCGCCCAGCGCGGAGAACGATTCGCCGCGCTCCTTGCGGATTTCCAGCGAGAACACCAGCTGCCGGCCATCGGCGAAACCGAAGGAAACCAGCGTGTGCGCGATCGCCGGCCCCATCCAGTAGGAAAGGATCAGGTCGACCGAACGCACCTGCGACAGGTCGTACTCGCGCCGCTCCCAGCGGATGTCGTAGTCGTCCTGCGTGCGCCAGTGGAAATCGCGCACGTTGTCCAGCAGCAGGCGGTCGCCCTCGATGCGGGCATGCAGCGGCTGCGCGACGTCGTCGGCCCACTGCCGGTCCTGCCGCGGCTGGATCGTCGCCCACCAGCCGAGCAGCAGCACGAAGCCCGCGGCGAACACCGCGAGCGAATGCCAGCGCCGCCTCCGTGCGAAGCTGGCACGCAGCGCCCAGACCCAGGGGATGCACCAGACCAGGATCGCCACCAGCCGGGCGACGGCACTGCCCGGGAACTGGAACCACAGCGCCAGGCAACCCCATGCACCCACGGCCAGGCAGACCAGCATCAGCGCAAGGCCGCCCATCCCGCGCAGGATGCGCCGCAGCCGCCCTTCCTCATTTATTGCCAAGCCTGCCTCCGCATCCGCCCGGTCGGCGGGCACAAGCAACCACCGCGCCCTCTCCCTGCTCTTCCGTACTGTCGCCTGCCACCATCGCGCCCGCTCCCTCCTGCTCCACCTTCCGGCGGCGCAACGATAGCGTGCAGGGCGCGGAAAGCCGAGTGAAACAAACGGCCACCGTTCCGGCGCGGCGCGACTGGCCGCCAGGCACGCCCGAACACCCCGCGCACCCATCCGCACCACCATCGACGGCACCCACGCCGGGCATGGCCGCAGACTTCCGCCGCATGCCGCCGATGCCGCGCCGCCTTGAGTCCGGACCGGACCACAGCGGATCCCGGGACGGGCTGTAACCGGGCTGCAACCCATGCGACGGCATGATCCCGCTCCTGCGTGCCGGGCCGGCCGCTCCGGGGAAGATCGCTTGTCGTGTTCAATTGAAGAGACGGGGGCATTGGACGCCCTTCTCGACGACACGGAAAGGACGCGCTGGTTCCTGCGCCACATCCTGCCGCACGAGCCTGCGCTGCGCGCATGGCTGGGGCGAAGGCACAGCGCCGGTTTCGATGTGGACGACATCGTCCAGGAGAGCTACGCGCTCCTGGCCGAGCGTGCGCGCCTGGACGACATCCTCAATCCGCGCGCCTATCTGTTCCAGGTCGCTCAATCGCTGGTGATACGCAACCTGCGCCGCGCCCGGATAGTGTCGATCCAGGCGATCGAGGATTTCGGCCATGTCGAGTTCGCCGATGCCGCCGCCACGCCCGAGGAGAGCGCCATCGACCGCGACGAACTGCGGCAGCTGGCCGGTGCGATAGCCGCCATGCCCGAACAGACCCGCGAGGCCTTCGTCCTGCGCCGCGTGCACGACCTGCCGCAGCGCGAGATCGCAAGGCGGATGCGGCTCTCCGAAAGCACGGTGGAGAAGCACATTTCCCGCGGCATCCGCTGGCTGGGCGAATGGATCACCGGCAACACCAGTCCTCCCACCCCCATCACCGGCACGCTGCACAAGGAAACGAGGTCGACCAATGGACGGACGCGAAAGCAGTCGTGAAATCGAGCAGGCCGCCGCCTCATGGGTCGCGCGGATGGACCGGTCGCCGCTGTCCGCCGGCGACCAGGAACGGCTCCGGCGCTGGCTGGCGGGCGACGCCCGCCGTCGCGGCGCGCTGCTTCGCGCCAAGGCGCTCTGGCTGCAGGCCGGAGCCCTGGGCGACACTTCGCGGCTGCACGGGCCCGCGGCCGGACCAGGCAATGCCGCCCCGCCGGCCCTGCCGCGACCCAGGCAGGGCGGCAACCGTCGCCGGGCGCTGCTGCGCTGGTCCAGCGCCGCCGCGGCCTCGCTGCTGCTGGCCGTGCTGGTGTTCGTCAGCATCCCGGTGCCCACCGCCTACGCTACGGCCAAGGGCGAGATGCGGCGCGTGCCGCTGTCCGACGGCTCGACCCTCACGCTCAATACCCAGAGCCTTGTCAGGATCCATGAAGAGCATGGCCAGCTGCGGGTGAAGGTCGTGCGTGGCGAGGTGTTCTTCGAGGCGGCCGCCAACGCCATGCCGATGCGGGTGGAAATCGACGGCCACCGCTTCGATGCGAACGCGGCGACGTTCGCCGTGCGCAGGCTCGAGGGCCAGCCCGCGCAGCTGGTGGTGCAGAACGGCCGGCTGGATGCCGTCGGCGCCGACGGATCGTTCGCCGCCGTCGGCGCCAACATGCGCCTGTCCATGCCGACCGGACACGGAAAGGCCGGATCCACGCCGTTGTCCGCCACCGACCTGCAGCAGGAACTGGCATGGCGCGACGGCAAGATCGCATTCCGCGGCGAACCGCTGGGAGATGCGGTGCGCAGCTTTTCGCGCTACAGCGACACCCGGCTCGTCATCGCCGATCCCGAACTGGCCGGCGAACCCATCACCGGACTGTTCGCCGCCAACAATCCCGTCGGCTTCGCGCGCGCCGTGGCCGCGGTGTTCGGTGCCCGGGTACGGCAACAGGAAGGCGTGGTGATCGTCAGCCGCGAACTCTGATCCGCGCCGCCGCCATCGCATCGGCTCCGGTCGCCGCATGAATTTTTCGTGACAGATGGAGGAAGCGCCCGGCGCCGCAGCTCTATGGAGGGACCCCACCGGGCACCCCCACACAAAGAGCAGCGACATGATCCAACCGAAGAAGCTCCTCCTGGCCAGCGCCGTGGTATTGGCACTGGTTTCCGCATCGCCGGCGATGGCACAACAGCGCAGCTTCAACGTGCCGGCGCAGCCGGCGGTACATGCGATCCCGGAATTCGCCAGCCAGGCCGGCGTGCAGATCATCGCGCCGGCCGGTTCGCTGCAGGACTTCAACACCGCGGCCGTCAGCGGCCAGATGGATACCCGCGACGCCCTGCGCAGGTTGCTCCAGGGCACCGGGCTCGAGATCCGTTCCGATGACGGCAGCGTCATCACCCTGCGCAGGAAGGAGGCAGCGGCCACTGCGCCGGCTCCGGGAACGGGCTACATCAACGGCAGCGTGTTCGACCCGGCAACGGGCGGATTCCTGCGCAACGCGGCCGTGCGCATCACCACCGCCGCCGGCGCCCGCACCGTGTACTCCGGCGAACGCGGCGAGTTCGCGCTGGCCGACGTACCGGCCGGCGAAGTCAGGATCATGGTCAGCTACGCCGGCTTCGGCGAAGTGGAAAGAACCGTGCAGCTGGCCACGGATGGCCGCGAGCGGGTGGACATCGAGCTCTACAGCACCCTCGCCGACCGCAGCGCCGGCGATGCCGACACGACCCTGGACACCCTGCAGGTGGTCGGCGCGCGCGAAGGCGACGCCCGCGCGATCATGGAGCAGCGCGCGTCGATGAACATCACCAACACGCTCTCGGCCGACAGCTACGGCGAGATCATCGACGGCAATCCGGGCGAATTCCTCAAGAACATGCCCGGCGTGGACTTCGACGTCACCGCGGACGACGTGCCCCGGAACATTTCGCTCCACGGCCTGCCGCAGCAGTACACCGGCGTGACCATCAACGGCGTGAAGCTGGCCGGCGTCGATGCCAACGACGGCGCCTCCGCCTCGCGCACCTTCAGCTTCGAACAGTCGGCCCTGACCGGCGTCGATTCGATCACGGTGTACACCACCAGCGGCGCCGACATGGACGCCAATGCGCCGGCCGGCACCATCGACATCCGTACCCGCAAAGCCTTCGACGCCAAGGGCCGCCGCATCACCGTCGATATCGCCGGCGCCACCCATTCGGCGCTGTGGGACAAATACCCCAGCGGCCCCATGGAAGGCGGCTATGGCAGGAAGTTCCTTCCCGGCTTCAAAGCCAACTATGCCGACGTGTTCCTCGATGGACGGCTCGGCGTGGCGATGGGAGTCAGCGACAGCACCAGCCTGATCGAACACGTGCAGACGACCGCCAACCGCAACTACATTCCCACCGCGGCCAGTCCCGAGCCCTATGCCGTCACCTCGATAGTCGGCACCAACTACGAACGCGAGTACAACCGCAGGGCCGCCTCGCTGGGACTGGACTTCAAGGCCACCGACCAGCTGATCCTCTCGTTGATGGCTTCGGCCAGCCGCGGCGACATCGAAGCGGCCCAGCCGGCCCCCACCTTCACCACCAACGCGCGTTCGCGCGGCGTGCAGGGCGACCCGTCGCTGGATTTCGTCACCCGATCGGCGGCCACCTCCACCACCCTGAGCACGGCAAGCACCTACAACTACAAGTTCGGCCACAGCAGGAACCTGATACCGAGCTTCGAATGGAGCACCGAACGGTTCCGGCTCGCCGGCAACCTGTTCTACTCGAACTCGGACAGCCAGTACGACTCGACCCGGAAGGGCCAGGTGCAGACGTTCAACCCAGTCACCTCGACCGGCAACTTCAGCGCATCGCGCAGCAGCCAGTACGACCAGGACTGGACCATCGTCCAGACCAGCGGACCGGACTGGAGCCTGCCCTCCAGCTACACCTTCAGCGGCCCGGCGACGGTCACCACCAGGAGCGGCAAGACCGCCGAAGCGCGCAACACCGGCGGCAGCCTTGATTTCAGTTTCTACCAGGACATCGGCAACGTGCCGGTGACGTGGAAAGCCGGCGCGAAGCTGTCCACCACCCGCTACGCGTACGAGAACACCTCCGCCGCGGAGAAGTGGACGTATACCGGCCCGCTCAGCAATGCCGAACTGCTCGAGCACATCCGCAGCGACAACGAATTCACCTTCGGCCGCGGCGGCATGACCGTCACCACGTTGAATGGCGGCAGGCTGTACATGCCCAGCCTGACCAAGCTGTACGACATGATGAAGGCCAACCCGGAGCAGTGGACCAACGCCCTGACCGCGGCGAACTGGTACGACGCCTACGTCGCGAATTCGCGCAGGCTCGATGAGCAGGTCGGGTCCGCCTATTTCATGGGAACGGCCGACTTCACCGAACGCATGAAGGGCCAGTTCGGCGTGCGCTGGGAGCAGACCCGCAACACCGGCTACGAGTTCGATCCGCTGCGTCCCGGCGAGGTCGTGGCGGCCGGCTACGCCGTCGACGCCTCCACCGGCCGCGCCACCTCCATCGACGGCCTGAAGTACCAGTACCTGACCAACGACAGGATCAAGCGCAGGAGCCGGTACGACGACTTCTTCCCCAGCGCATCGTTGAAGTATTCCTTCGACGGCGGGATCGACCTGATCGCCGGCTACAACCGGGCCATCCAGCGGCCGGACGTAGGCATGATCGCCGGCGTGTGGTCGGTGGCAGAAACCGAGGCCGGGACGGTGGTGACGGCGCCGAACGTCAACCTGAAACCGGAGTACTCGGACAATTTCGCGCTGCGCGCGGTGAAGTACTGGGAGCCGGTCGGCCTGATCGCGTTGAACTACTACCACAACCGGATCAGGAACGGCATCGTCGCCCGCAACCTTTCCGCCGCCGAGTTCGGCTATACCGGCGACGAATACGCCCACGCCATCTTCAGCACGTCCGCCAACAAGTCCGACGAGGCGATCAGCGTCGATGCCTGGCAGCTCGAGTTCAACCATGCCATGGACTACCTGCCGGGCGTCCTGCGCGGGCTGACGGTGCGCGGCGCCTACATGCGCGCCAATCCGTCCGAACCGCTGGCGCGCGTGGCTTCGCAGGTCGCCCAGCTCGGCCTCGGCTGGAAGTACGGGCGCATGCGGCTGAACCTCAACAGCGTCTATTCCAACGAGAAGGACCGCGGCCAGACCGGCAACATCGCCACGCCGGGAGGGACCATCACCCAGTCCCAGCCCTTCATCCCCTACGTCGAGGTCAACATGTCCGGCAGCTACACCTTCATCAGGAAGACGAAGGGAAATGTCATGGGCCTGGAGGCCTATTTCTCGGTGAACAATCTCCTCAACCGGCACCGCGGCACCTGGTACTCCAACGACGAGATATGGCCGGGCAGCAGCGGCCACCACAGCCAGATCGACATCTACAGCGGCCAGAAGGCATCGATCGGCATCCGCGCCCGCTTCTGAGCCGGACCGCGATGCGTCGTCACGGCGCGCGTCGGCGACGGCGCGCGCCATCTCCACTCCCTGCATATCGAGGAAAACCATGCGCACGTTTCCCGAACTGAGCCGCCGCAGGTTCCTGCTCGGCGCCAGCTCGCTGGCCCTGTTCGCCGGCCTGGCGCCGGTACGCAACGCCCGGGCCGCGCCGAAGCTCGACGGCTATCCGTTCACCCTCGGCGTGGCCTCCGGCGATCCGTGGCCGGATGGCTTCGTGATCTGGACCCGGCTGGCGCCCAAGCCGCTGCACGAGCATGGCGGCATGCCGATGCTCGCGGTACCGGTGAAATGGCAGGTCGCCGAGGACGAGCGGTTCGGCAAGATCGTGCAGAGCGGCGAGCATCTGGCACGGCCCGAACTCGGCCACAGCGTGCACGTGGAAGTCTCCGGGCTGAAGCCGTCGCGTCCTTACTGGTACCGCTTCTTCGTCGAGGGCGGCGAAGCCAGCGCCATCGGCACGGTACGCACCGCGCCGCGCGCCGGCGACACGCCCGGGCGCCTGCGCATCGCCGTGGCCGGCTGCCAGGCCTACTTCCATGGCTGGTTCGATGCATACCGGCACATAAGCGAGGAACCCGGACTCGACGTCCTGTTCCACTACGGCGACTACATCTACGAGGGCAGCGAGGCGGCGGCGCGGAAATCCGGCTACCAGATACGCGATGCATCCGGCAACGTGGTCGAGCGCCTGCACCATGGCGACGAGCTCTATACGCTCGACGACTACCGGCGCCGCTATGCGCAGTACAAGAGCGACGCGGACCTGCAAGCCGCGCACGCGTCCGTCGCCTTCATCGCCTCCTTCGACGACCATGAGGTGGACAACGACTGGAACGGCATATGGGACCAGGACCGCACGCCACCGGAACTGTTCGCATTGCGCAGGTTCCATGCCATGCAGGCCTGGTACGAGAACTCGCCGGTGCGCCGCACGCAGTTTCCGCGCGCCGACGGCGGCACCGCGTACTTCCGGCGCCTGGACTACGGCAACCTGCTGCGCATGCATGTGCTGGATACGCGCAGCTACCGCAGCAACCAGATCTGCCCCAACCCGAAGGCGCTGGCCAAATGCAGGTTCGAGCAGGGCAAGGACTCCAGCATTCTCGGCCCGGCACAGGAAGCCTGGCTGCACTCCGGGCTGGACGCCGGCAAACACTGGAACCTGATCGCGCAGCAGGTATGGGTGATGCCGCTGCAGGGACGCGAGCCGGAGGGAGGCCTGCACGGCCCCTACGAAGACAAATGGGATGGATTCCCAGATTCGCGCCGCCGCCTGGTCCAGGGCATCAGCGACAGGAAACTCACCAACGTGGTGATCGCCACGGGCGATGCGCACATGAACGCCGTTGCCGAAGTGCCGCTGCGCGACGACGAACGCGATGGCCCGGCAGTGGCCACCGAGTTCCTGGCCACCTCGATCTCATCCAACGGCGATGGCGCCGTGGACTCTCCCAGCGTCCGGCGTTTCAGCCAGGCCGACAATCCCTTCCTGAAGCTGATCGACAACCTGCGCGGTTACCACACCTACGACATCACGGCCACGGAATGGCGCACGGACATCAAGGTGATGGACCAGGTGCAGCGCAAGGGCGGCCGGCTTTCCACCCGCGCCAGCTTCATCGTCGAGCCGCACGCGCCGAAGCTGCACCGGGCATGACGGCGCCCGCCCTCCTGGAACGAACCCAGGCTTCCTTCCGGCGCCGCACCGGGCGGCCTCTCCCATGGTGATTTCCCACGGGTGGATCCCGGCGCCATCGACAACCTGCCACCTACACGACATCGACAGCAGATGATTACCCAGACCCTCTCCATCGCACTGCTCGCGCTTGCCGGCGGTACCAGCGCGCATCCACCGGAAATCGGCCAGCCATTGCCCGCCTGGCGCGAAGGCGAACTGGACATCCACCACGTGAACACCGGGCGCGGCGACGCCCTGTTCTTCATCTTCCCCGACGGCACGACCCTGCTGGAAGACGCGAGCGGCAAGACGGTGGAAGCAGCGCCGTTCTCGCTGCCGACCCGGCCCGACGCATCGCGGCCACCGGGGGAGTGGGTCGCGCGCTATGTCCAGCGCGTACTGCCCAAAGGCCGCGGGAAGATCGACTACGCGCTGATATCGCATTTCCATGGCGATCACATGGGCGCGATCGTCAAGGATTCGCCCCTCGCATCCGGCGGCGCCTACCAGCTCAGCGGCATCACCCTGATCCCGGAATTCGTACCGATCGCCACGATCCTGGACCGCGGCTGGCCGACCTACGACTTCCCCGCGCCGATCCGCGGCGCCACCGTCGACAACTACCGCAGGTTCCTCGACTGGCAGATCGCGCACCGCGGCCTGAAGGTCGAGCGCTTCGCCCCGGGCCGCAACGACCAGATCGCACTGCTGCACGAAGCAGGCAGATACCCGACCTTCGAGATCCGGAATCTCTACAGCAACGGCCGGGTCTGGAGCGGCAAGGGCAACGGCACGCGCGACCTGTTCCCTGCCCTGGAAACACTCCCGGAGCGCGAGCAGCCGATCGAGAACATCCTCAGCAACGCCTTCGTCGTCCGCTATGGAAAATTCGACTACTTCAGCGGCGGCGACCTGAGCGACGAACGCGTGGCCATTCCCGGCGCCGCCAGCAGCTGGAAGCAGGTGGAAAAGCCGGTAGCCGAGGCCGCCGGCAGGATCGATGCGATGAAGGCCAACCATCATGGCAGCTGGGACGCCAACAGCGCTCCATTCCTCGCGACCCTGCAGCCGCGCGTGATCGTGGTGACTTCGCGCGCCGAGGGCCACCCCGCCGTGAACACCTGGAACCGGCTCACGTCGAAGGAACTGTGGCCGGATGAACGCGACATCTTCGTCACCAATGTTTCCGAGGCCACGGCCCGGACCACCTACGGCATCGACAAGGAAGCCCGCAGCACGCAGGGCCACGTGGTGATCCGCGCGGCGGCCGGCGGCGACAGCTACCGCGTGTTCGTACTCGAGGATGGCGACGAGCGGATGCAGGTCAAGGCGGTATTCGGCCCATACACATCGAACTGATGCGGGCGGCGCCGGCGGTGGGCGATCGCCAGGGATGGCCCGGCGTCAGGCGCCCCTGCACGACGCGGCATACCGGGACGACAGGCTCCTTCATGAAGGCCGGGCACCTGCCCGGCGCCCGCCGCGGCATCGGACGGATCACGGGCAGAACCGCCGGCGCAGGACGCACCACCTGCTGCGGTTGCGGTCCCGGGAAACACGCGGCCCGGAAACGCGAAAGACCGGCCTGGGCCGGTCTTTCTGCGTTGCTGCATCTGGTGGGCGGTGCAGGGTTCGAACCTGCGACCCTTGCCGTGTGAAGGCAATGCTCTACCGCTGAGCTAACCGCCCGTGTTGCGGGCCGCTCATTATAGGAGGAATCGCGGCGACGTCAACGGATTGATGCAATTTTCTGCGCCCCCTTCCACAGGCCGCCACGGCCGTGCCGATGGCAGCCTCCATGCGCGCTTTCCGGACCTTCCGGCGCGCCCGCCGGGCTTACATGGTGTGGGTCGGCTTGTCCGAACCGGTGGTGCCGGCCAGTAGCGTCTCGATCCGGCTGCGGATCGCCTCGCCGTCGGCGCCGTCGGCCAACTGCACGCCGATACCGGCCTGTCGATTGCCCTGCGCGCCCAGCGGCGTGACCCAGACGACCTTGCCGGCCACCGGCAGGCGCTCGCTGGAATCGGGCAGGGTCAACAACAGGAACACCTCGTCGCCCGGGAAATAGCGCTTGGGCGTGGGCACGAACACGCCGCCGTTTTTCACGAACGGCATGTAGGCGCTGTACAGCGCGGCCTTGTCCTTGACCGCCAGGGAAAGGATGCCCTGGCGGGCGTTCGTCGCACTCATCGGATATTCCCTCTGGATGACACCTGGTTGGCCGCAGTCCAGCCCAGCAGCAGCTCAACCACGGCCAGATCGGCGCGCACCGTGGTGCGCAGCAGGTCGCGCGTGCGGTTGGCGGCATCGAACCAGGCGGCCAGCTTGTTCAATCGCTCCGGATCGGTCAAGCCGTCCGTGGCCCTGCGCAGGGCCAGGTCGGCGGCATGGCGCAGGCGCAGGTCGGCGTGTTCGTCGCCGCTCCAGCGCTGCGCCAGTTCCACCGCGCCGATGCGTCCGGCGGCCAGCTTGTCCAGTTCATCGGCCACCTGCCGGCGCAGCGCCATGCCCTCGCCCTGCAGCCAGCGGTCGGCGAGGCCGGGATGGCCGCGCGCGGCATCGAGCGCCTCGTGCGCCGCGCTTTCGCCATGCCCCTGGCGCTGCAGCCAGGCCAGCGCCTCCTCGCGCGGCGGCAGGCGGAACTCCAGCCGCTGGCAACGGCTGCGGATGGTCTGCGGCAGGCGCGCCGGATCGGCGCTGACCAGCCACAGGTAGCGCCCCGGCGCCGGCTCTTCCAGCGTCTTGAGCAGCGCATTGCAGGCGGCGCGGTTGATGGCGTCGGCCGGATCGACGATCACCACCTGGGCCACGCCGTACTGCGGCGTCAGCGCGAGCTTCTGCGAGATCTCGCGTACCTGTTCGATCACGATCTCGGTGCGCAGCTTGTCGCCGGTCTTGTTGGGAATGAAGGAGACCACCTGCAGGTCGGGATGGGTGCCGGCGGCGATCAGCTGCGCGTTGCGCGCGCGGCCGGCCGCGTCCACGCCGGCTCCCAGCACGTGGCTGGCCAGCGCCATCGCCACTTCGCGCTTGCCCATGCCGGCCGGCCCGCACAGCAGCAGGCCGTGGCCGAGGCGGCCGGCATCCAGCGCCGCCACCGTCTGTTCATAGGCGCGCTGCTGCCAGGGCGCGAAACCCCCGCTCACTGCCGCTCCTCCGCCGTGCGGTTTTCGCGCAGCTGGCGCAGGTAGCGCGCGACGGCGGCGTTGTGCTCGGCATAGGTCGCCGAGAAAACATGGGCGCCGCTGCCGTCGCCCACCGCGACGAAGTACAGCGCATCGCCCGGCGCCGGCTGCGCGGCGGCCTGCAGCGCCTCCTTGCCGGGCATGGCGATGGGCGTGGGCGGCAGGCCCGCGCGCGTGTAGGTGTTGTACGGCGTGTCGGTGGTCAGGTGGATCTTGCGGATGTTGCCGTCGTAGGCGCTGCCGATGCCGTAGATCACGGTCGGGTCGGTCTGCAGGCGCATGCCCAGCTTCAACCGGCGCGCGAACACGCCGGCGATCCGCGGACGCTCGGCGGCCAGTCCGGTTTCCTTCTCGATGATCGAGGCCAGCACCAGCAGCTCGTAGGGCGAGGCCAGGGGCAGGTCGTCGCTGCGCGCGGCCCAGGCCGCAGCCAGTTCCTTTTCCATCGCCGCATGGGCGCGCCTGAGCACGTCCAGGTCGCTGTCGCCGCGCTGGTAGACATAGGTCTCCGGCAGGAAACGACCTTCCGGATGCTGGTCGGGGAAACCGAGGCGGCGCATCAGCTCGGCGTCGTCCAGCCCATCGGTTTCGTGCCGCAGCGGTTCGGCGCGCTGCAATGCGGCGCGCAGCTGGCGGATGTTCCAGCCTTCGACGAAGGTCACGCGGTGCTGCAGCACCTTGCCCTGGCGCATGCGCAGCAGCAGTTCGCGCGGGGTGAGGCCGGCGTCCAGCGCGTATTCGCCGGCCTTGAGCTTGCCGGCGGCATCGAGCTGGCGCGCCAGCAGCTGCCACTGGTAGTCCCTGCCTTCGGCGATGCCTGCGTGGCGCAGCTTGCCCAGCACCGCGTTGAAACCATCGCCGCTGGCGACCACCACGCTCTGCTCGCTCGGCGTGAGCCGGACATCGGCGAACTGCACCTGCCGGTAGTAGAACCAGCCGCCCACGCCGGCCACGATTCCGGCCAGTGTCATCAGCAGCATCAATACCGCCAGAAGACAGCCGCGTTTGCCCAGCGCCATGGATTACCTCGAAGTCCTATCCTGCCGCGCAGGATACCGCGCGCCGCCTCACGCCCGCCAAAGGAATCGCCCGGAGCGATTCCTGACATCGCCCATCGATGGCCCGAAGGGTTGCCGCCCCGGACGGCGGCAACAAAGGAATCGCCCGGAGCGATTCCTGACATCGCCCGCCGATGGCCCAAAGGGTTGCCGCCCCGGACGGCGGCAACAAAGGAATCGCCCGGAGCGCTTCCTGGCATCGCCCGTCGATGGCCCGAAGGGTTGCCGCCCGGGGCGGCGGCAACAAACCAATGCCCGCATCGGCTACAGCGCGCGCAGCAGGCCACGCGCCTTGGCGCGGGTTTCGTCCAGTTCACTGGACGCATCGGAATCGACAACGATGCCGGCGCCGGTGCGGAAGCGCATCATGTCGCCCCGCACTTCGGCGGTGCGGATCAGGATGTTCAGGTCCATGTCGCCGTCGCGGTTGAGCCAGCCGAAGGCGCCGGTGTAGGCACCGCGCGCGGTCCTCTCGAGCTCGGCGATGATCTCCATGCAGCGCACCTTGGGGCAGCCGGTGATGGTGCCGCCGGGGAACGTGGCCGCGATCACCTGTCCCGGCGTCACCTCCGGCCGCAGCAATGCACGCACGTTGCTGACGATGTGGTGCACGTGGGCGTAGCTCTCGACCGTCATCAGCTCGTCCACCTCGACGCTGCCCGGCATTGCGATGCGGCCCAGGTCGTTGCGCTCCAGGTCGATCAGCATCACGTGTTCGGCGCGCTCCTTGGGGTGGCCCACGAGCTCGCGGATGCGTGCGGCATCGTCGTCGCCCTCGAAGCGCGGGCGCGTGCCGGCGATCGGCCGGGTCTGCACCACATTGCCTTCCACCGATACCAGCCGTTCCGGCGAGGAACTGACCACCGCGCGCCCTGCCGCGTCGAACAGACCGGCGAACGGTGCCGGATTGGCCTGGCGCAGCCGCGCGTACAGCGCCGCCGGCGCCAGCGGCCGCTCGAAGCGGGCCTGCCAGCAGCGCGACAGGTTGACCTGGAACACGTCGCCAGCATGCAGGTAGTCGATCACCCGGCGGACACCGTCGATGAACTGCCCGTCGAGATCCTCTTCCATCGCCACAGGCGGCTGCCATGCCGGCAGCGCCGGCAGATGCCGCGACTCCAGTAGATCCTGCCGCAGTCGCCCGAGCAGCGCGTCATGCCCGTCTTCGGCCACCGCCCAGCATCGCCCGCTCTCGCGGTCGCGCAGCAATGCCGCCGGGCAACGCAGGGCCAGCGCCGAGGGCAGGCCATCGGCGCGTTGCGGCAGGCGCAGCACCGGCTCGATCTGCCCGGCCAGTTCGTAATCGAACAGCAGCGCCCAGCCCCCGCGGAACGGCACACCTGCATCGGCTGGGTCGTGCGCCCGGCGCAGCGCCTGCCAGTCGCTATCCAGGGCATCGAGGAAGCCGCCTTCGACCGGCGTACCGTCCTCGCGCCGCACCTGGCCATCGGCCTCCAGCCGCAGTTGGCCGCCATCGGCGACCAGCAGCAGGTCCCAACGCCCCTGCCGGCCGGCCGCGGTGGACTCGAGCAGCATCGGGTAGCGCTGCGGCGCGAGTCGATGCAACGCCAGCAGGTCGGTATCGGCGTGCAGGGATTCGGTGAGCATCATCAGCCAGGAGTCGTCAGGAAATGCCGCCCTTCCCCTCCCGGGAAAAGCTCCCGCGCAGGGGCGCATGAGCGGCGGACGGAGCCGGTGCGACCTGGACGGCCATGACCCGGCCCGCCCCTACACCCCGGCCCCTGCTTCGCGTCGCGGCCCCTGCAGGCAGCGCAGGCGCGTTCGCAGGCCGCCCCTCTCCTCCCGAAGGGAGAAGGGTTCGAGGAAAAACATCAGACGCGCTTGAACACCAGCGTGCCGTTGGTGCCGCCGAAGCCGAAGCCGTTGGACATCACCACGTCGACCTTGGCCTGGCGCGCGACATTGGGCACGTAGTCCAGGTCGCAGCCTTCGCCCGGCTCGTCGAGGTTGATGGTCGGCGGGATCACGTTGTCGCGCAGCGCCAGCACCGAGAAGATGGCTTCCACGCCGCCGGCGGCGCCGAGCAGGTGGCCGGTCATCGACTTGGTGGAGCTGACCATCATCCGGTAGGCGTGGTCGCCGAAGGCGGTCTTCATCGCCATGGTCTCGCCCAGGTCGCCCAGCGGCGTCGAGGTGCCGTGCGCGTTGAGGTAACCGACCTGTTCCGGGGTGACGCCGGCGTCCTTCATCGCCGCGACCATGCAGCGCGCGGCGCCTTCGCCGTTCTCGCTCGGCGCGGTCATGTGGTAGGCGTCGGAACTGGCACCGAAACCGGCCAGCTCGCAGTAGATCTTCGCGCCGCGCGCCTTGGCGTGCTCGTATTCCTCGAGGATCAGGATGCCGGCGCCGTCGCCCAGCACGAAGCCGTCGCGTTCCTTGTCCCACGGCCGCGAGGCGCGGGTCGGGTCGTCGTTGCGGGTGGACATGGCCTTCATCGCGCAGAAGCCGCCCACGGCGGTCGGCGAGGAACCGCGCTCGGCGCCGCCGACCACCATCACGTCCGCATCGCCGTACTGGATCATGCGCATGGCGGTGCCGATGGAGTGGTTGGACGTGGCGCAGGCCGAGACCGCCGAGAACGACGGCCCCTTCAGGCCGGCGATGATGCTCAGCTGCCCCGGCAGCATGTTGATGATGGTCTTGGGCACGTAGAAGGGCGAGATCTTCCTGCCCTCGTGGAACTCGATGGTCTGTTCCTCGATGCCCAGCAGGCCGCCGATGCCGGCGCCGACAATGGCGCCGACGCGCTCGGCGTTGGCCTCGGTGATCTCCAGGCCCGAGTCGTGCAGGGCCATGAACGCCGCGCCCAACCCGTAATGGATGAACGGGTCCATCTTCTTGGCATCCTTGCCGCTGACCCGGTATTTGCCGAACTGTTCGTTGTCGGCGGTGATGTCGAACTCCCTGACCTCACCTGCGATCTTGGTGGTGAAGCGCTCCAGGTAGGCGTCGGCGATATGGGTCAGCGGACCGATGCCGGAACGGCCTTCGGTGATGCCCTGCCAGCTGCTGGCCAGATCATTGCCCAGGGGCGAGACCATGCCCAGGCCGGTAACGACGACGCGACGCTTCATTGCGGTTTCTCCTGACCCGGTGCTCGATGCGGGTATGGCGCGGGGGACGCTTGGATGCACGTGGCCGCCTGCGGCCCGATTTCAGATTTCAGGGGCCGGGCCGCTGCGCGGCCGCCCCCTGATGGATGGAACACCCGAATGGGATGGGGCCATTGTCGCGGCCGGCATCCAAATGGGATGGGGCCGCTGTCGCGGCCCCATGGGCTTGCCGTGCGCGGCGTGCGGCCATGCCGCCGCCACGCATCAGCCGCCGGTCATCAGGCCTTGACGTGGGCCTTGATGTAATCGATCGCGGCCTGCACGGTGCTGATCTTCTCGGCTTCTTCGTCCGGGATCTCGCACTCGAACTCTTCTTCCAGCGCCATCACCAGTTCAACGGTGTCCAGCGAGTCAGCGCCCAGGTCATCGACGAACGATGCGCTGTTGGTGACTTCTTCTTCCTTGACGCCAAGCTGTTCGACGACGATTTTCTTGACGCGTTCTTCGATGGTGCTCATTGGATATCGCTCCAGATGGAGTAGTGGTTCAAAAGGCGCCATCGGAAGCGATGGCCGTGGGATAGTGTAGTGGAAAGCGCCGGAGCCTTGCATTCTGGCAAAAAGCCACGGCGATCAACCACTTGGGCGCAGTCCCTGCGCCGCACGCTTACGGCATGTACATGCCGCCGTTCACGTGGAGGGTTTCGCCGGTGATGTAGCTGGCCGACGGGCCGGCCAGGAACGCCACCGCGCGGGCGATGTCCGCCGGCTCGCCGAGGCGGCCCAGCGCGATCTGGCCGAGCATCGCGGTCTTTGCGTCCTCGGGCAGGTCCTTGGTCATGTCGGTATCGATGAAGCCCGGCGCGACCACATTGACGGTCACCCCGCGGCTGCCGATTTCCTTGGCCAGCGACTTGGAGAAGGCGATGATGCCGGCCTTGGCGGCGGCGTAGTTGGCCTGCCCGGCGTTGCCGGTCACGCCGATCACCGAGGCGATGTTGACGATGCGGCCCTTGCGCGCCTTCATCATGCCGCGCATCACCGCCTTGGAGGTGCGGTAGACGCTGGTCAGGTTGGTGTCGAGGATGGCCTGCCAGTCCTCGTCCTTCATGCGCATCAGCAGGTTGTCGCGGGTGATGCCGGCGTTGTTCACCAGGATGCTGATGGCGCCGAATTCCTTGCTCACCGCGTCGATCAGCGCGTCCACCGCACCCGGCTCGGTCACGTTCAACGCACGGCCGTGGCCGCCCTGCGCGGCCAGGCGCGTGCCGATGGCGGCCGCGCCGGACTCGGTGGTGGCGGTGCCGATGACGGTCGCGCCCTGCGCGGCCAGTTCGTCGGCGATGGCCGCGCCGATACCACGGCTGGCGCCGGTGACGAGCGCGATTTCACCCTGCAATGGCTTGCTCATGCGGTTTCCTCTTGATGCGCCGCAGGCTGCGGCTGCAGGTCGGGGCCGGGCGCGGACGCCGGCGGCCGTATCGTAGGGGTCAGGCGGCCCACTCTTCCAGCGCGCCGGCAAAATCGGCCGGGGTGGCGAGCGAGCGGCCATCGATGCTCTTGTCGATGCGCTTGACCAGGCCGGTCAGCACCTTGCCCGGGCCGCATTCGGCCACGCGGCTCGCACCGCGCGCGGCCAGCGCCTGCACGCAGCCGGTCCACTGCACCGGCAGGTACAGCTGCCGCACCAGCGCATCGCGGATGGCATCGATGCTCGCATGCGCCTGCGCATCGACGTTCTGCACCACCGGCAGCGCCGGCATGCGCCAGTCCAGCCCGGCCATGGCCTCGGCCAGACGGTTGGCGGCCTCGCGCATCAGCGGGGTATGCGAGGGCACGCTCACGGCCAGCTTGACCGCCTTGCGCACGCCTTTTTCGGCCAGCAGCGCCAGCGCACGGTCCACCGCCCCGGCGTCGCCGCCGATCACGATCTGGCCCGGGGAATTGAAGTTGGCCGGCACCACCACCTGGCTGCCGCTGGCCTGCACGCAGACCTCCTGCACCAGCGCGTCCTCGGCGCCGAGCACCGCGGCCATGGCGCCGACGCCGGCCGGCGCGGCTTCCTGCATCAGCTGGCCGCGCAAGCGCACCAGGTGTGCGCCGTCGCGCAGCGACAGCGCGCCGGCCGCGACCAGCGCGGTGTACTCACCCAGGCTGTGCCCGGCCACAAGGGCCGGCCTGGCGCCACCCTGCGCATTCCACAGCCGCCACACCGCGATGCCCGCGGCCAGAAGGGCCGGCTGGGTGTATTCGGTACGGTTGAGCTGCTCTTCCGGGCCGCCCTGCGACAGCGCCCACAGGTCCACGCCCGCTCCTTCCGAGGCTTCGGCGAAGGTATCGCGGACCTGCGGGTGCAGTTCGGCCAGTTCGGCCAGCATGCCCAGCGACTGGGAACCCTGGCCGGGAAATACGAAAGCGAGTCGGGAGTCAGTCACGCGGTCATCTGCTGCATGAATCGAAGCGGCGCATCATAAGCGTGAATGCCCCCGCCCGTCTGTACTGGCGCGTATGCAGGCCGTTGCCAACCGGCTCAGGCAAGCAGCGCCAGCAGGTCCAGTTCGCCATCGGCAAGCCAGTCCAGCGACAACACCGCCAGGGCGAGGAAGCCGAAGGCGGTGGCCGCGTGCACGACCAGGATGGCACGGGCGAGCGCGCGCCCCGACTTGCCGGCGCGCTGCAGCAGGCCCGCCAGCCTCTGCAGGCGACCGGTGACCTCATGCGCGTGTTCGACCACCGGCCGGTCCGCCGCTTCCATCGCATCGGCCAGCATCGCCCTGAGCACCTGCGGGCGCTTCTCGTAATAGCGGGCCACGCCGTAGCCGAACATCAGCCAGTCGCGCGCCTGCGCCTGGTCCAGGTCCATGACCTCCAGGGGGTCTTCCTCGAAGTCGATGAAACCCACGCGCCGCCCGTCCCAGGTCATGTTGCGCGGCAACGGCTGGCCGAAATACGCGCCGCTCCGGTGCGCTTCGGCAATGGCCTCGATGGCGGCCGCCACGAGGCGATCGCGCCCGGCCGCATCGGCCTCGCGCAGGCAGGTATTGAACGAAGCGCCGGTATGCTCGAGCACCAGCGCGGCCCTGCCCTGCCCGATCACGTCGGGAACATTGACGCCCTGCGCCTTGAGCTCGACCAGGCGCCGCGCCTCGATCGCGCGCGCCTGCGCGCCGCCACGGTGCGGCGGCGGCCGCAAAGCATCGAGCTGGAAACGGCGCGCGACGAAATTCAGCAGCCCGAGGGCCAGTGCCCGGCTGCTTTCACCATAATGTTTGAGCCATGCGCGCTGCCCTTCGATGAGAATGGGTTCAGCCATGACGATACCTCCCGGAAACAGCGGCCATCGGGCCGCGCCGGGAACCTCATGCCCCCGGCCAATCCGGTATATCAATAGCGCAGCAGCGCCGAACCCCAGGTGAAGCCGCCGCCGAAGGCTTCCAGCAGCAGCAGCTGGCCACGCTCGACCTTGCCGGAGCGGATCGCGTGATCCAGCGCCAGCGGCACCGAGCCCGCCGAGGTATTGCCATGCCTGTCCACGGTCACCACCACCTGCTCCATCGACATATCCAGGCGCTTGGCCGTGGCTTCGATGATGCGCAGGTTGGCCTGGTGCGGGATCAGCCAGTCCAGGTCGGACTTGTCCAGGCCGTTGGCCTGCAGGGTTTCGTCCACGACCGAGTCCAGCGCCTTGACGGCGTACTTGAACACGTCGTTGCCCTTCATGGTCAGCTTGCCGGGCTTGTCCAGGCCAGTGGATACGCCGACCGGGTGCCACAGCAGTTCCTTCTTGGTGCCGTCGGCATGCAGATGGGTACTGAGGATGCCGGTGTCCTCGTCGGCCTTGAGCACGACGGCGCCGGCGCCATCGCCGAACAGCACGCAGGTGGTGCGGTCGTTCCAGTCGACGATGCGGGTCAGGGTTTCCGCACCGATCACCAGTACGTGCCTGGCGTCGCCGCTGCGGATGAATTTGTCGGCCACGCTCAAGGCGAACAGGAAGCCCGAGCATGCCGCATTGACGTCGAACGCCGCCGCGCCGGCCGCGCCGAGGCGCGCCTGGATCAGGCAGGCGGTGGACGGGAAGATCAGGTCCGGCGTGGTGGTCCCCACGACGATCATGTCCAGCTGCGACGGCTCGATGCCGGCCGCTTCCAGCGCGCGCAGCGCGGCGTTGTAGCCAAGGTCGCCGGTCGTCTCGCCATCGGCGGCGACGTGCCGCTCGCGGATGCCCGTACGCGACTGGATCCACTCGTCACTGGTGTCGACGATCTTGGTCAGATCCTCATTGGTCAACACCTTCTCGGGCAAATAGCTACCGGTGCCCGCGATCCTCGAGTAGATCCGCTTGCTCATGCTGGTTCCTGTTGCGCGGGCCGGCTCTGCGGCAGACCCGGAAGAATCGGTGCGACGGCCGCCGCATGGCGGCGGCCGTCGCCGCGAATCAATCTTCTTCGACGACCGAGGTCTTGGTCGCGATCACCTTCTTGCCGCGGTAGAAGCCGTCGGCGGTGATGTGGTGACGCAGGTGCACTTCGCCGGTGGTCGGGTCGGTGGACAGCTGCTTGGCGCTCAGCGAGTCATGCGAACGGCGCTGGCCGCGGCGGGACGGGGTAACACGGGATTTCTGCACAGCCATGGGATTGCTCCAAACTCGGTTCGTTCGTTTCGTCGTTGCAGTGCGCGGGATGCTGACATCCGGCACTGGTTTTGCTTTCGCCGCAGCCGCCGACGACAACCGGCTGCTATTGTTTCTTCAGCGCCGCCAATGCCGCGAACGGATTGGCCTTGCCCAGTTCCTCGCTGGTCGCGGAGAAGTCGCGTTCGACCGCCTCGCTCCCCGGCGCCACCGGCACTACCGGCACCGCCATCACCAGCTCGTCCTCCACCAGATCCAGCGGCCGCAGGCTGCCGTCTTCCGGCACCAGCAGCGCTTCGTAATCCGGCGGAAGCGCCTGTTCCTCGTCTTCGTCGCGGACCAGGCCCAGCCGCTGCACCATGTTCACCGGCAACAGGAAACGCTGCATGCTGCGCTGGCAGACCAGCGGCAGCGCGGCATCGATGGTCAATTCGACATAGGCGACCCGCAGGACCTCGTCGCGACCGAACTCCAGCGCATAGCTGCACTCTCCTTCGGCATCGGCGACCAGCCCCTGCAGGCGTGCCAGTGCGGACAACGGCACACGGCCTTCGAAGCGCCTGCGCGCTGCGACCATCCGCCAAGCATCCAGCAATTCGGGCACGTTCGCGGACATAAGCTGCAGAATGTTAAGGACAGGCCAACCCGCTGTCAAATCCACTCCGCCGGCCATTGCCACGAAGGCGCCGGGAACGCAGACTCGATACGGCTTCCACGCCGGTATTCTCGCATGTCAGCCCTGATTCTCGCCTCCACTTCCCGCTATCGGGCCGAACTGCTGTCCCGCCTGCGGATACCGTTCAGCTGCGCGGCCCCGGAGGCGGATGAAACCCCGCTTCCCGGCGAACCGCCCTCCGTGCTGGCCGCGCGGCTGGCGCAGGCGAAAGCCGCGGTCGTGGCCGCGCGCCACCCGGGCGCATGGGTCATCGGCTCGGACCAGGTCGCCGAGCTGGGGGGTGCGCCGCTCGGCAAGCCCGGCACCCGCGCAGCCGCCTGCTCGCAGCTGGCCGCGATGTCGGGCCGCGAGGTGCTGTTCCATACCGCCATCTGCCTGAGCAACGGCGAACGGCACCTGCAGGCCGCCGACCTGACCCGAGTCCACTTCCGCACGCTGCACGCGGACGAGATCGAGCGCTACGTCGAGGCGGAACTGCCGCTGGACTGCGCCGGCAGCTTCAAGTGCGAGGGGCTGGGCATCGCGCTGTTCGAGGCGATCCACAGCGAAGATCCCAGCGCATTGGTCGGCCTGCCCCTGATCGCGCTGTCGAACCTGCTGCGCCAGGCGGGATATCGCCTGCCATGAACGCCGGGGTGCAGGGCATTCATTCCGGCGTCCGCTCGAATGGCGCGAAACCGTATTGCCGCCAGATACCCAGCAATTCTGGAGCTGTCTGGTCCCTTCCCGGCCCGTAGGCGCGTTCCAGCAACTGCGGATCGTAGTCCGGATACTGGCTCACGATCTGCCGGGCATAGGCATTGGCGTTGCGTGACACGCCAATCGCCTTCTTGGTCATGTGCATGGCGTTGAACGTGGCAATCACCGCAGCCAACAACAGCAATGGCCGCAACCATCGGCGCCAAGCAGGCCGTTCGACCATCGCCGGCAGCACCAGCATGAACCAGCCGAACCAGAACAGGATCGAGTAACTCACGTAGCGGGTCATGAAGCCATGCTCCACTCCGAAAGGAGCCGCACGCCCCCAGGCCGTCAACAGCGCCGCACCCATGGCGCAGGCCATCAGTGCCAGACAAGGCAGCAAACGCTGCCGTGGCGCACGCCACGCCACGACTGCCGCCACTAGCAGCGCCACTCCCAGCCACGGCAATGCCAATGGCTGCGCGAAATGCAGCAGGCCGCTGCCCAGGTAATTGCCCGCATACAGCAAGGCATCGCCAAGGTGCGGCCGCGCAATGGCCTGGCCAGCATGATCCCAACGCATCCACGCCACCAGCCCGGCCAGCGCCAATAACCAGAACGACACGCCGATTGCCCGCCGCAACCAGCTCCAGTCCGATCGCGACAGCAGCAAGGCTACCGCCACCGGGAATACCGCCAACGTCGTGCCAAACGACATGACGCCGAGCACTGCGGCCACCAGGCTCGCCACCCATCCGCTCCAGCGCAGGCTGCTCGCCGTCAAAAGGACCACCGGCACCACCAGGCCTGCCAGGCTGATGAAGACGGCAACCTGCCACCCCCATTGCAGGTTGATCAGATGTCCCGGATAGAACGCCAGCAGTCCCACCACGAACCACCATCCGCGCGCCAATCCGCGCGGCAGCACACGGCTCGCCAAGCGCAACAGCAGCATTGCCACACCCACCATCAACAGCGCACTGACCAGGCAATCCAGCCAGGGCCGCCCATGCGACAACCAGGTGGTCAGCAGCAAGACCGCATAGGCCGACGTATGCAGATGGCTGCCGTCATGCACCCGCCAGAACCCGGATGAAGACACGTCCCCTTCCAGCCAGGCGCGATAAATCGGCACCAGATCGATGTGGTCCCACAGCGGCAACCCGATGTGCAGCGCCAGCGTGGCCGCCACCAGCAGCAGTGCCCCAACAATGCTCCAGAGGCGCGCCTGCCGGCGCGTCACCTGCGTTCCGCTCAATGCCTCCATGTCATCCCCCAAGTCTCGACACCTGCCTTCGAACCCAAGCCGGGCAACGCCGCCGATGCGTCAGCGCGCCGGAACCTCGAACGGTTGCTCCTGCCATTCCTCGACGCTGCCATCGCGCCCACGCAGCCGCAGCCCAAGCCAGTGTCTGCCGGGCGCCAGCGCAGCGCCATCGAGATGCGCATTGAAGCCGACCTTCGGATGATACGGATCGGTGGATACCTTCCAGTAGCCGGTGACATCGTAGTCCGCTCCGTAGTCGGCCACGGCCACGACCTTGCCATCCACCAGCACATCGACGCCGGCCAGCCCCACGCCATCCTTGAACGCCCAGCCCTGCACGTCGACAACACCCCTCACCACAGCGTCCGGTTCCGGCATATTGACCCAGGCCATCGCCGGGGTGACGCAGGCTCCCTGCTGCTTTCCGGCCGGCAGCCGGAACAGCAGGAAACGCTGGTAGCCATGGTCGGTGGACACGACGCGCGGTGGCGGCAGCGGCCCCACCAGCGCGCACACCTGGTGGTAGCGCGCCAGCAGGTCGCGATAGCGCTGGTCGCCCGGCGCCAGCACCAGCAGCCGCTGGCCTGGATGCGGGTCTTCTCCGATCAGCTTCCACAATGCCAGCTGCGCGGTACGTCCGTGCTTGTCGTTGAGCGGATGCGGCAGTACATGGATGGACGCATCGTCGCGCAGGAATCCCAGCTCGGCGCCAACCTTGAAGCTGCCGGCCACCACCCGGGTGCCTTCCGGCATGCCGGCCAGTTCCTCGCGCACCGCATCGGCCAGGGGCTGCCAGCCGGCGAAATTGCGCGGGTAGAACTTGTTGCCGGCCAGCTGCTCGCGCAGCGCCGGCGAAGCGGCGACCAGGTAATAGCCGAACGCGCAGACCACGCCGGCCAGCGCCAGCACCCAGGCGAGCCGCCGCCAGAGGCGTGGCCAGCGGCCAAGGATGAGCGGCACCGCTACCAGCAGGGCGAAGTAGCCCGGCAGCGGCCAATGGAAACTGATGCGCTCCACGTCGGTGAAGAACCCGAGCAGGAAGATGGCGAGCGTGGAGACACCGCCCACCAGCGCGAAATAGCGCCATTGCACCGGGTGCGGGCCCGCCGGCAGCGGGCGGATGCCGGCCACACATGCCTGCCACATGGCGATGCATAGCAACGGCGTCACCAGCAGCGGTTGGATGGCCAGGAACCACAGCCCGCTGCTCTGGAACGCCCAGGGATGGCGCTCGACCAGCTGGAACTTCAGGCCCGCGTCCTGGTTGTCCAGGTTCCAGGCCAGCAGCGGCAACCAGGCGACGATGCCGACCGTCAGCGCCACCCATATCCGTGCATCGCGCAGCGTGCGCCGACCTTCCGGCAACAGCAGCAGCGCGATGAAACCGACCCCGATCACGCCGATGAAGCGGTAGTGGCTCAGCGCCCCCAGCACCAGCCCGGAGGCCAGCATCAACGCGCTGCCCGCATCGACATTGCGCAGCAGGCGGGCGCCGGCGTCGAGGCAGAGCACGGCGGCGAACGCCATGGGCACGTCGGGCACCGCCAGGATCCCCAGCGTCGCCGAGAGCGGCATCAACAGCGTGAGCGAGCCGGCCTGCCAACCGAACCGCGCTCCGAACCAGCGTGCGGATATGCGCACGACCATCCACGGCAGGAGCGCCCCCATCACCAGGAACGGCAGGCGTATGCCGAAGGCGTGATGGCCGGCCAGCTCTTCGCCGAAACGCGTCATCCACGCGGTCAGCGCCGGCAGGTCCGAATAGGCGGCTGCCAGATGCCGGCCCTCCTGCCAGTAGAACGCCTCGTCGACGAACAACGGCAGGCGCGCGGCCACGACCGCCTTCAGCGCCGTGATCACCACCCAAAGCACGACGAACGCATTGCGCGCACGCTGACCCACCTGCATTGCCGCTTACACTCCCTTAGACCCCTGATCCGAGACGACCATGGCTCCGATGCCGTCACGAAGAATGCTAACCGATGTCGCCTTCAAGGCTTTGCAGCAGGCGCAGGACCAGGTCAACGCCCTGCTGCTGGGCAAGACCGCGGAGGTAAGGCTGGCGTTCGTCGCGCTGCTGGCCGGCGGCCACCTGCTGATCGAGGACCTGCCCGGGCTGGGCAAGACCACCCTCGCCCATGCCATGGCCTCCACGCTGGGGCTGCAGTTCCAGCGCGTGCAGTTCACCTCCGACCTGCTGCCCGCCGACGTGCTGGGCATCTCCATCTACGAGGCGGAAAGCCGCGGTTTCCGTTTCCATCCGGGGCCGGTGTTCAGCAACGTGCTGCTGGCCGACGAGATCAACCGCGCGCCGCCGCGCACGCAGAGCGCGCTGCTGGAAGCCATGGCAGAACAGCAGGTGACGCTGGATGGCACCACCCATGCGCTGCCCGATCCGTTCTTCGTGATCGCCACGCAGAACCCGGTGGACATGTCCGGCACCTTCCCGTTGCCGGACTCGCAGCTGGACCGCTTCCTGCTGCGGCTCACCCTCGGCTATCCCGATGCCGGCGCCGAACGCGCGCTGCTAGCCGGCGCCAGCCGCCGCGACCTGATCGCACAGACGCTGCCCAGCCTGTCCGAACAGGACATCCGCGACCTGCGCATGGCCGTCGAACAGGTCCATGCCAGCGATGCGCTGGTCGACTACGTGCAGCGCCTGCTGGCGCGCAGCCGCCAGCAGCCCGGCATCCGCGTCGGCCTGTCGCCGCGCGCCGGCATCGCCCTGCTGCGCGCGGCCAGGGCGCATGCGCTGCTGGCCGGCAGGGAACACGTGCTGCCGGAAGACGTGCAGGCGTTGTTCATCGCCGTGGCCGGGCATCGTCTCGTCGCCGAAGCGGAGTCATCCTCGGGCGCGGCTCTGGCCGCGACTCTCCTGCATGGCGTCCAGGTCGACTGACGTGCCCGCCTGGCTGCACGCCCGCCTGCAGGCCCTGCAACGACTCGCGCGGCCGCGCCGGCCCGAATCGCTGCCGGTCACGCTCGATCGCCATCGCATCTACGTCCTGCCCACCGGCTTCGGCCTGTTCCTCGCCGCGCTGCTGGCGGTGATGCTGCTGGGCGCGCTGAACTACAACAACAACCCGGCACTGCTGCTGGCCCTGCTGCTCGCGGCCACCGCGCTGGCCAGCGCGCTGCAGGCGCATCTGCAGTTGGCCGGGCTGCGCGTGGAGGCCGCATCGGCCGAGCCGGTGGCGGCCGGCATGCCGCTGCGGCTGCGCCTGGCGCTGGCCCGCAATGACCGCCGACCGCGTCGCGGGCTGCAGGTGGCCCGCGGTCCGGCCACGGCCTGCGCCGACCTCGCCGAGACCGACCGCACGGAAATCGACCTGTGGCTGCCCACCGTCCACCGCGGCTGGCTCGACCTGCAGCGGATCCGCCTGTCCACCACCCAGCCGCTGGGGCTGGTGCGCGCCTGGAGCTGGGTCTGGCCGGCGGCGCCGGTGCTGGTCTATCCCGCTCCGGAACATGCCGCTCCACCGCTGCCCGACACCGGCAGCGCCTCGCCCCGTACCCGCCAGCACCGGCTCGGCGACGAACTGCAGCAGCTGCGCCCCTACCGGCAGGGCGACGCCCGACGCACCATCGCCTGGAAACACTCGGCCCGCCGCGACACCCTGCTGGTGCGCGAATACGAACGTCCCATCGGCTCCGAGCTGCTGCTGGACTGGCATGCCCTCGGCCCGCTGCCGCATGAGCGCCGCATCGCACGGTTGGCGCGCTGGGTGGATGATGCCGAACGCGAGGGCCGCCGCTATCGCCTGCTGCTGCCGGGCCAACCGCCCCTGGGACCGGCCACCGGCGATGCCCACCGCCACCAGTGCCTGCGTGCGCTGGCGTTGATGCCCGACGCATGAAGAAACGACAGGACAGCCGTTTTTCACGGCAACGCAGCCCGAAAAGCGGCGCACGGGGAGGCGCGCCATGAACGGCGCGGCCGCTCTTCCACCGCTGAATCCGGCCGCACGCGGCTGGGCGCTGCTGACCACCGCGCTGGCCCTGTTGCCACTGCTGCTGCAGTTGCCCACCACGCTGGCCGGCGTGTTTGCCGCGATGGCGCTGATGGTGGCTGCGCTGTCCTGGCGACGCCGGGTTCCCCTGCCGCTGCGCCTGTTGCTGGTGGCCACCATGCTGGTGGCGATCTACTGGCAGATGGGCGCTTCGCCGGGCCGCGACACCGGCTGCGCGTTGCTGGCGGCGATGCTGGCGATCAAATCCAGCGAACTGCGCACCCTGCGCGACGCGCGCAGCCTGCTCGGCTTCGCCCTGTTCGCCCCGTTCGCCGCCTTCCTGCTCGACCAGGGGCCCGGCACCCTGCTGCTGGCGCTGGCGGCGGTGGTCTGCGCCCTGCTCGGCCTGCAGCGCCTGGCCGACGCCGAGACCGGCACGGCGCCGCGGCCGGCCGCCTTCCAGTTGCGGATGGTCGGCCGGCTGCTGGCGGTCGCATTGCCGCTGGCGCTGTCCGCCTTCTGGCTGCTGCCGCGGCTGCCGACACCGTTGTGGGGCATCCCGCAACGGGCGGCAGGACAACCCGGCCTGTCGGACACGATGGCGCCGGGGCAGTGGCTGGACCTGATGACCGACGACAGTCCCGCGCTGCGCGTGCAGTTCGCCGGCGCGGCCCCCGCGCCCGAGCAGCGTTACTGGCGCGGACCGGTACTGACCCGCTTCGACGGACGCACCTGGACACGGCTGGAAAGCCAGCGCCGCGCCGCGCCGCCGCCTGTCGCCACAGCGCCGCCGCAGTGGGACTACCAGATCGAGTACGAACCCACCGAACGGCGCGAACTGGTGGCGCTGGACCTGCCGCTGGCTGCGCCGGACGAAACCGGCCTGGACGCCGACTACACCCTGGTGAGCGCCCGCCCGTTGACCGCACTGACCCGCTGGCACCTGCGCTCCGCGCCGCCCGCGCGCTTCCAGCCGGACCTGCCGCCCGCCCTGCGCGAACAGGCCCTGCAGCTGCCCGCCGGGTTCAATCCACGCACGCTGGCGCTGGCACGGCAATGGCGCCGGGATGCCGGCACCGACGACGCGGCCATCGTCCGCCGCGCGCTGCAATGGATCGGCCGCGACTTCAGCTACACCCTGAGCACACCGCTGCCCGGCCGGCACGGCGCCGACGAGTTCCTGTTCGACTGGAAGGCCGGCTTCTGCGAACACTTCAGCTCGGCCTTCGTGGTGCTGATGCGCGGCGCCGGCATCCCCGCCCGCGTGGTCACCGGCTATGCCGGCGGCACCCGCAACCGCTACGGCGGCTACTGGCTGGTGCGCAGGATGGACGCACACGCCTGGGCCGAGGTCTGGTTGCCGCAGCGCGGCTGGACCCGCGTCGACCCGACCGCGGCGGTAGCACCCGAACGCATCCGCGACACACTCGAAGACCGCCTGGCGCGGAGCGGTGCCGGCGGCGCCGGGCTGGACATCGGGGCGCGCTGGCTGCAGCTCGCGCAGGCCGGCGACTGGCTGCGCCGCAACTGGAACGGCATGGTCCTGTCCTTCGATGCGCGGCGCCAGCAGCAGTTGCTGCGCCCCTTCGGCATCGAGCGTCTGGAGCCGGCGCAACTGATCGGGCTGCTCGCCACGTTCGCGCTCATCGCCGTCGCCGCCATGGCCTGGCTGCTGGCGCGCGGCGAGCGCGAACGCGATCCGCTGCTGCGCGCCTGGCACCGGCTCGATCGCCGCTATGCCCGTCTCGGCCTGGGCCGCCATCCGCACGAACCGGCGGGCAGCTGGGCCGCGCGCGTGGAAGCGGCGCGTCCCGGCAGCGGACTGGTACTGCTCAGCCAGCGTTTCAGCGAGACGCGTTACGCTGGCGCCTCGTCGGACCTCGCTTCATTATTGCGTGACCTGCACAGGCACCGCCCTCAACCCGGAGTACCAACCGGAGCACGAACATGAAGACCCGCATCCTCCTCACCCTCGCCGCCAGCCTGGCCCTGGCCGCCTGTGCCACCGCTCCCAAGCCGCTGCAGGGACAGTTCAGTACGGTGTCCCCGCGCGATACCGTCGCGCAGAAGCAGACCGGCACGCCGGTACGCTGGGGCGGCCGCATCATCGAGACGCTTCCCGGCCAGGGCGAAACCTGCTTCCAGATGATCGCCCGCCCGCTCAATGGCAACGGCCGCCCGAGCGCCACGTCCGCCGATGCCAGCGATGGCCGCTTCCTCGCCTGCCGCGCCGGCTTCTACGATCCGGCGGTATTCGAGCCGGGCCGCGACGTGACCTTCATCGGCCGCATCGATGGCTACCAGACCACCAAAATCGGCGACTACGACTACCCGCTGCCGAAGATCGCCGCCGACGTGGTGTACCTGTGGCCGGTGCAGCGCGAGGTCGAAGTGGTGCCGGCCTACCCGTATGGCCCGTGGGGCCCGGGCTGGGGTCCCGGCTGGGGCTGGGGTTGGCGCGGCGGCTGGTGGTGACCGGCCGGGCGTGATCCCGCACGTGTGACGAACAGACAGACGCCGCCTTCGGGCGGCGTCTTTTTTCGATCGGCGATGGCCGTCCGGGGAAAGGCGGACCCGCCGGCAGCTCCAGGCGGGGATCAGTCCTGCGCGCGGATCGTCCAGTCGCCAGCCCGCGCGCCCGGCACCAGCACCCAGCCCGGCTTCAAGGCCAACGACCAGCCATCCCCCTTCAGGCCACCGGCAGCCGCCTGCGCGCCCGCGTACTGCACGGACAGGCGCGACCAGTCCGTCGAAAGCAGGCCATCCTTCTCGACCTCCAATACTCCCCAGGCCGTTGCCGCGCGGATGGTTGCATAGGCCGCGCCCTCCGGCGGCAGCGGCGTCACCCTGTTGGGGTCGAAGCTGAAACTGGCGCCCTCCACCGGCGCCACGAGCACCGGTCCATCGACCAGGCGGGCGCGCAATGCCGCCACGACCGTGGCCTGCCTGACGGCCCGGGCGGTTTCTTCGGCCCGTATTCCGTCCATGCCGTAACGCGCCCCGCTCTGCGCGAAGACCGCATCGTCGGGAGAAACCCTCAGGCCAAGGGCCGATGCGAGCATCGCCGGCAAACCATCGCGCCGGTTCCAGTCTGTCCGCCAGCCCGGCGACGCGCTGTCCAGCAGTACCCCATAGGCGGGCCCCGTGTAATAGGCGAAGGAACGGGCATAGGCGGCGACGCCGTCGCCTTTGCGCAGGTGATCGGCCAGATGCGCGGCCATCGCGGCGTCCTGCGACAGGAGCCGGCCGGTGTACTCGGCGATGCCCTCGTGCCGCTCCATCGCGTCCTCGGCCGGCCGCGCCTCCGGGAACCGTGCCTGCCTCCAGGCCCGGAAGGTCAGTGCATCCCGTGTCGCGCGCAGCCGGTCTTGCGGATCCGTGGCGGCGACGGCGGCCGCCAGCGCGCGCAGCTCAAGGCGCAGCGACAACCGTCCCTGTTCCGTCTCCAGTTGCTCCTGGTCGGCGTGGACCGCCGCCAGGCCGACCTGCCCCTGGATGCGGTGCCAGGCTTCATGCATGAGCAGGATCGAAAGCGCCGGCTCCCCTTGCGGCAGGGGCAGCATCAGCATGGTCCAGGTGCGCCCGTTCCATTTCACCGCGGTGTTGGCGACCGGAACCGTATCGGGCAGGCGTCCACGGAAGATCGCCCCGTCCCGCTCAAGGGAAGTCTCGAGCCCGTCCATGTTCGCCATGAACCGCCGCGTCGCCGGATCCGCCAGCAGGGTGGGACCGCACAGCTCCGCACCCCACGCCTTTCCCGCATCGGCCGTGCACAGCGCCTGCATGCGCTGGAAGGCCGCCGTCGCCACGGCCGGCTGCAGTGGCGCCTGTGCCATCGCGGCGGCCGATACGGCCATCGGCAGCGCCAGGCAGAGATATCGGCGGACAGTTCGCCGCATCGTCAGTCCTCCCGCCAGGCGGAAACAGAGCCCGCGCACCGGCAGCAATGGCCGCTCAAGCCGCGCCGAAATGCCCCAGCGGCGCGCCGGCCAGCAGGTGCATGTGGATGTGGAATACCGTCTGCCCGGCGTCCTCGCGGCAGTTCATCACGATGCGGTAGCCGTCCTGCGCGAAACCTTCGCGGCGCGCGTATCCGGCCGCGGCCAGCGCCAGTTTGCCGATCAGGTGCGCCTGCGCCGGCTGCAGGTCGTCCAGGGTCGGGATGACCTCGTTCTTCGGGATGAAGAGCACATGCACCGGCGCCTGCGGCGCGATGTCCCTGAAGCCCAGCACATCCTCGTCTTCATAGACGATGGCGGCTGGAATCTCGCGGCGGATGATCTTGCCGAATATCGTGTCGTTGCTCATGGCCTGCCTTGGAAATCGGGACTGGCGGGAGCTTAACGCAGTGGCCATCGGTACCGGCCAACGCATGCCCCCCCGCGATGAAGCCTTGTCGTCAGAGCTTGATCGCGCACTGGAGTGCGCTCCTGCCGGGCAGTAGCAGCTGCTGACGGGCAACCCCGCATCCGCGGCCATCCATGCAGCTGCCGGCCAACGACCGGCACTGCCTCAATCGTGGATTTCGCTGCGGCTGCCGAAGGCGTGCGAGAGCGTGCCGCGATCCACGTACTCCAGCTCGCCGCCCAGCGGCAGTCCCTGCGCCAGCCGGCTCGGACGCACCTTGTGGCGGCGCGCCAGCTGCGCCAGATAATGCGCGGTGGCCTCGCCTTCGACGGTGGAGTTGGTGGCGATGATCAGCTCGGTGACCTCGCCCTGCGCCAGCCGCGCTTCCAGTTGGTCGAGGCCCAGTTCGCGCGGACCGATGCCGTCCAGCGGCGACAACCGCCCCTGCAGCACGTAATACAGGCCGCGATAACTGGTGGCGTGCTCGATGGCCAGGCGGTCGGCCGGCGATTCCACCACGCACAGCGTCTGCCGTTCGCGGCTGGCGCTGGCGCACAGCGGGCAGACCGCTGTCTCGCTGAAATCGCGGCACTGCGCGCAGTGGCCAATCCGTTCGATCGCCTCGGCCAGCACGGCGGACAGGCGCAGGCCGCCATCGCGCGCGCGTTCGAGCACGTGGTAAGCCATGCGCTGGGCGGTCTTCTGGCCGACGCCGGGCAACACCCGGAAGGCTTCGATCAGTTGTTCCAGCAGCGGCAGGCTCATCGCGTCGTGCTCATCGTCGAAACCAACGCGCGAAGCCCGTGGGCTTCGCGGCGTGGATGGAACAGGCGGCCGGGCAAGGCCGGCCCGCCGTCATCAGAACGGCAGCTTCATGCCCGGCGGCAGCTTCATGCCGGCCGTGGCCGAACCCATGCGGCTCTGCGATTCGCTGTCGATCTTGTTGGAGGCATCGTTGAACGCCGCGGCGATCAGGTCCTCGACCATTTCCTGGTCGGACAGCACCGACGGGTCGATGCGCACCTTGCGGCACTCCTTGGTACCGGTGAGGGTCACGCTGACCATGCCGCCGCCGGCGCTGCCGGTGACTTCCAGCTTGGCCAGTTCTTCCTGGGCCTTCTGCAGGTTTTCCTGCATCTTCTGGGCCTGTTGCATCAGTTGGGCGATGTTGCCGCGCATGGCTTCCTACTCTTCAAAGGGACGGATGGAATCGGGCACGACCCGGGCGCCCTGCGCGAGCAGGTGCTGCACCTGGGGGTCGGCCATGAAAACGGCCTCGGCCGCGTTCTGTCGTTCGCCGCGCCGGCGGTCGGCGCGCTCGTGCAGCGTTTCGGCCTCGGCGTTGCCGGTCTCGATCACGATCTTCGGCGCGCTGCCCAGCGCCTGCGCCAGGGTCTGCGCCAGCGCGCCCAGCGAACGCTCGGACTGCAGGTATTCGAAACCCGGCAGCAGCGCCAGCCGCAGCACGCCGTTGCGGTAGCCGACGAAGGCGGCATTGGCGGCCAGTTCGCGCGATGGCCCGGACAGGCCGCTGGCAGCGACCAGGTCCAGCCACTGCTCGGCGCTTTCCAGCGCGCGCACCGCGCCACCTTCGGGCGAAGGCGCAACCGGCTTCGCCGGTTCGATAGCGATACCGGCCGGGCGCGGCGGTGGCGCCTGCCGTACCGGTTCGGGCATCGGTTCAGGCATCGCATGGCTTGCCACAGGCGATGGATCGCGTGCGGCTTCGGCGTCCTCCACCATCCACGGCGGCAGGTCGTCGTCGCTGCGCGCCTGGACGGGTTTCGCTGGCGGAGCCGGGGCAACCACCGGCATGGGCTCGACGTGCGGTTCGCGCACCGCCAAGGGGGCAGTTTCTTTCCGCTCGGGAGCCACGTCACCATGAGCGGATTCACGCGTGGGCGCGGCCTGCGCCGGCGTTGCCGACGCAGCGGCGGCAGCCGACGCTGCAAGCGTGGAACCGCCCACCGACGACGACGCCCCTGCATTCGGCCCGTCGCCCTCCGGCACCGCCGGCACTGCACCAGCCGGGCGGAACGCCAGCATGCGCAGCACGGTCATCTCGAACCCGGCGCGCGGGCTTGGCGCCAGGTGCAGGTCGCGACGGCCGCCGAGCGCCATCTGGTACCAGAGCTGCACCACTTCCGGGCGCAGCCGCGAGGCGAACGCCGCCGCATCGATGCCATCGCCTGGCGTCGTGGCGCCCGGCACCAGCTGCTGCACCTGGATGCGGTGCAGGGCTTCGGCCAGCGCGTCGAGCACGCCGCTCCAGTCCGGCGAGAAATCGGCCAGGATGGTGACGACCTGCAGCAGGCGCGCGCCGTCGCCGGCCGCCAGCGCATCGAGCATCGCCGCCACCTGGGTACGGTCGACGGTGCCGAGCATCGCCCGCACCACGTCGTCGCTCAGCGCGCCGCCGGCATAGGCGATGGCCTGGTCCAGCAGCGACAGGCCGTCGCGCAGCGAACCGTCGGCGCCGCGCGCCAGCTGCGCGATCGCGCCGTCCTCGAACTCGATCTGCTCGGCGCCGAGGATGCGCGTCATCTGCCCGCGGATCTGCTCCTCGTCCAGCCGCTTGAGGTTGAACTGCAGGCAGCGCGACAGCACGGTGACCGGCAGCTTCTGCGGGTCGGTGGTGGCCAGCAGGAACTTCACGTGTTCCGGCGGCTCCTCCAGCGTCTTCAGCAGCGCGTTGAACGCCGCCTTGGACAGCATGTGCACTTCGTCGATCAGGTAGACCTTGAACTTGCCGCGCGAAGGCATGTACTGCGCGTTCTCGATCACCTCGCGCACGTCGTCCACGCCGGTATTGGACGCCGCGTCGATCTCCAGCAGGTCGATGTAGCGGCCGCTGTCGATGTCCAGGCAGGCCGCGCACTGGCCGCACGGGTCGGCGCTGGTGCCGTGCTCGCAGTTCAGCGACTTGGCGAAGATGCGGGCGATGGTGGTCTTGCCCACGCCGCGGGTGCCGGTGAACAGGAAGGCATGGTGGACGCGGCCGCTGTCCAGCGCGTTGCTCAGCGCGCGGACCACGTGTTCCTGGCCCACCAGCTCGGCAAAACGCTTCGGGCGCCACTTGCGGGCAAGGACGAGATAGGACATCAGGCAACCGTCTTCATCTGAGCCGCCATTGTGCCACGCCCCGCCCCATCGACCGCATCCGTGCGGTTACCGCTTGTGGCCTGCGCTTCCGCCCTATAGAATCTGCGCCCCTGCAGCGCCTTCGGGTGGCGGCAGGTCCCGGAGAGGTGTCCGAGTGGTTGAAGGAGCACGCCTGGAAAGTGTGTAAGCGTCTAAACCGCGCTTCGGGGGTTCGAATCCCCCTCTCTCCGCCAGTTATCCAATAGGTAGTGGCTCCGGCCAAGCAGTTCCGGAACTACCCTACTAAAATACCTACTACGCCTGATGTGCTGGGCTAGGTGGGCAAAAAGGCCACCCGTCGAGGTGGCCTTTTTGTTGCCCTGCCGCTGCGAGTTCGTGGGCGCTGTCCTATGATGCATTCAGCATATATGGCAGCAAACCGATGACGACAAACTTCTCGCTTCAGGCATTCGAGGATAGCGCCCACGACGGCGGCGATTCCCGCTTCTGGTACGCCCATCAGCTCATGGGCTGGCTCGGGTACGACTCTTGGCAGTCGTTCCAAGGCGTTATCACCAAGGCGATGGGGTCCTGTACTCGCCTTGGGCTCGATCCGACCGAAGCGTTCACCCGCGAAGAAGTGATCGAAGGCGGGAAAACCGTCAAGACGTATCGGCTCACTCGGTTTGCGTGCCTGCTGGTCTCGATGACCGCCGACTCGAAGAAGCCGGAGGTCGCGGAAGCCAAGGCCGCACTTGCCGCCATCGCAGACACCCTCATCCAACAGCGCGTCGAATCTGCGGACCTCGCTCGTCTCGAAACTCGTGAGGACCTCAAGATTGCCGAGAAGGCCATGACCGGGGCAGCCCGCGACGGTGGACTGCAGACCACCGAGTTCGGCATCTTCAAGGACGCCGGCTTCCGTGGCATGTACAACATGAGTCTGCGCGACCTCCAAGCCCACAAGGGGATGCCACAAGGCAAGACCTTGTATGACTTCATGGGGTTGGAAGAGCTTGCCGGCAACCTGTTCCGCGTGACGCAGACAGCAGCCCGAATCAAGAGCAAGAACGTCAGCGGGCTGAACAGCCTACAGCGCACCGCACAAGACGTAGGCAGCGAAGTGCGCCGCATGATGATTCAGAACAGCGGCACCGCGCCTGAGCACCTCGCTATTGAGGAGGACGTTCAGGGCGTCCAGAAGCGCCTCAAGAAAGTTGACCGTGAAATGAAAAAGCTGGACAAACCGAAAGCCAAGAAGAAGCCATAAATAGTGCTCTACAGGGGGAGCGAAGATGAGCGAGAGAAGGGACCTTCTTGTTTCAATCGCAAACGAGATCAAGACGTATCGCGAAGGCGAAATAGCTCAGCCAACACCAGAGCACGTAGACCGATGGGCGAGTCAGTTCACGCCAGCGAATCAAGTTGCGTTTCTTCGCGAGTTCAATCACGTAATCAAGCAGACATTCATAACCAAAGATAATTTTGTCCAGTTCCTAGACGGCCTTCTGACGAACACCGCTCTCGCCGGATCGAACCCGGGCGTGTATTGGGCCAACGCAAACTTCCTCAAAATCCAGAGGCGAGGCCAGAGCCAGAAACAAATGGTTTCACTAATGGGAGAAAGGCTTGCCGAAAGGCTGGGTCTTGATATCACGCGCTCAGGAAGCCCGCAGGGAGAATTCATCTACCTTGATGACGTCTTGTTTACCGGAGGACGAATCTCGACCGATTTGACCGCTTGGATAGAGGGTCCCGCACCAAACAATGCTGTAGTCAAGGTGATCACAATTGCCCTGCATACAAGCGGCCATTACTACATCGAATCGAGAAAGCTACGCGAAGCGATAGCCCGCTCAGGAAAGAACATTCGCATAACTTTCTGGAGGCTGTTCAATTTCGAGAATCGACTCTACTCCAAGAACACTTCCGACGTTCTGTGGCCCACCTCAATCCCGAACGATGCAGCGGTACAAGCCTACGTAGCGACTCAACAAGTTCAGCTCCGGACCGCAGGAAACCTTGGAACTCTAGGGATATTCTCTTCTGAGGCAGGAAGGAACCTCCTTGAACAGGAATTTCTCATTGCGGGAGTAAAGATCAGGTCCTTGGCGCAGAACTTACTCGACTTCTACCGCCCACTCGGATGCGGCAGCTTCGGAGTAGGATTCGGATCAACTATCGTCACGCACCGCAATTGCCCAAACAATTGCCCCCTAGCTATGTGGTGGGGCAATCCCGACGATGACTCAGGGGCATTGCATTGGTACCCACTGTTTCAGCGCAAGACATACGCATCGGCAGAAAACGTGTTCAATGACTTTGACGAACTCTGAACCCAACGCAAGACTCCGTACGTATGTGCGCGCGGAGTCTGTCGTCGTTCACAAGACCAAGGAGGCTTTCGGCGGCTTGTCCAATATGGCCGCGGGTTTCCCCCTCCGCATAAACGGGTTCAGGATTCCGACAAGTGAGGCGCTCTACCAAGCATGTCGATTCCCCGACCTGCCCGATGTGCAGCGAGAGATCATTGCTCAACATAGCCCCATGACCGCGAAGATGAAGGGGAAGCCCCACAGGAAGGCAACCCGTAGCGACTGGGACAAAGTGCGCCACAATGTGATGCGCTGGTGCTTGAGAGTGAAGCTCGCACAGCATTACAAGGAGTTTGGTCGCCTACTCCTCGCCACCAAGGAAAAGTCCATCGTTGAGCAGTCGAGAAAGGACGAGTACTGGGGCGCAATCCTCCTGCAGGACGGCGAAACGTTGATGGGCGAAAATGTACTCGGCCGCCTCCTCATGGAGCTTAGAGAGGCGTTGAAAAAAGACACTGACGAGCAACTTCGGTTCGTGCCGCCGCTGCGGATTCCGAACTTCTCGCTCTACGGCGAGCCCATCGAAGCGATTGGAGCGCCGGGAACCACCGTTTCCAGCGACGAGCCTCAGGAACTGGGCGAGCAGCCGCCTCTGCTCTAGCCCATCACGGAAAGATCCACCGCGGCCCCTCGCCCAGCAGCGACCGCGGCGCGAGCCGCCAGCCCCGCGAGGTCTGGATGCGCCCAGCCACGAGGCCGTCCAGTGAATCGGGACGCAAGCCGTGTTCCTCGCGCATTTCGAGCTTGGTCCGGGAGACGATCCGCCCGGACTCGATGTGCTGCCAACGGTAGGCGCGTTCGTCGCGATTGTTGCCTGCGGCCCGCTTCCGGTAAGCAGGGTCCGCCCACCTGGCCTTCATCTGCGCGGACATGCGTGCGCGGTAGTCAGGATCAGCCCATAGGCGGGCCATTGCCTCGCGCGTCGCGGTTGCCTGTCGCGAGGCAGCTTCCCCCGGCGCGGTCGCCCCGTCACCGTCGTTCCCGTCCGCGCCGGGGGTCGCTGGTTGGTCAGGGTGCCTCGGCGGCACGAGGCGGGCGCGATACGTCACCGCCGGGACACCCCGATTCGATCAGCGACCGCGGCGAGTGGTCGCCGCGCGCTTCTTCATCTTGTTGGCCGTGGCGTTGCGCTCGGCCTGCTTCTTCTCGTGGATGGCCTTGGCCTTCCGGACGTTGGGAACCGCGCCTTTCATGCTTCGTCCTCCTCGCCCGACGCCTCGGCGATGGCCCGGGCGGCGAGCTGGTTGCTCAGGTTGGCGATGGGGTCGGCCTTGCCGCGCACAAACTCGTCATTGGCCGCGCGCGCGGTACGCTCGGCCAGCAGGACGCCCTTGAGCTTGGCCGTGACCTCGGCGTGCTGCGCACCCCACACCCTCTCGGCAAACGCCGCCACCGAGAACGGACGGCGATCCGAAGGGCGGCGGTCTACCACGGTCGCGACCGCGGCAGCCAGAGGCATGTCCCCGGTGGCAATCGCGGTGATCGCGGCGGTTTCCAGCTCGACCGGGCCTGCGCCTTCGAGCTGCATCTGGTACTGCGTGCGCCGGGCATCGCCCAAAGCAACGCGCCCGAGCATCTGCGCGGGCGACTGGCACAGGGTCAGGAGGAACGCGGCATCGGCGGCGACCTTCGCCAGCGGGCGCAGGAGTTCTTCGCGCTGGCCACGGCTCGATTCCACGATGGTCAGACGGAACTTGGCGATGCGCGAGGCGAGCTGGCGACGTGCGAATTGCTTGGCAACGGCGCGATTGGCGGCGTCCGTCTCACGGACAAGGTCGTCACCGTCGCGGCTGAAACGGTCGCGGGCGTCAGCGACCTGCTGCTGGATGTTGGCGATGCGCGCACCGAAGGCGGTGGCGAGTTCGGCGGCGCGATTCGCGAGCCGGTCGATGTTCTCCACGGTCAGCGGAACATCGGTGGGGATGGTCTTGAAGTTGACGTTGGGCATGGGGGCTATTCCTCAGCGTGCGGCCCAGCCAGTGGAGCCGCTCGCTCCCGACCATATGGACCGGATTTGCCCCGCGCGAGTGTTATTTCTTGGGTCGGTTTACTTCTTCGGCTGGAAACGGCACGCAGCGCATGGAATTCGTGGCGTCCTGCCAACGGCAGTCCATCCGCTCGAATCGTTGTTGAATCTGGCGGTTTCCGTGGCCCGTCGCGCGAAACCGCGCGGGCTGCTCCACCTCCACGCGAACCGGCGGCTGCGCGCGCGGCGAGTAGGTGCCGACCTTCGCCCGCTCCAACGTCTCGCGGGCGTTGAACAATTCGCGCTGCGCCGCCTGCGCGTTGCCGATCACGAGGGCCAGCATCAGGTACTTGTAGGAACGCTTCATCGCCATTTCTCCCATCAAATCCAAACAATCCGTTCCTCGCGCGGCATCCGCGCTTCGGGCAGGAACCCGCGCTGGTGGACACGCCCGCCGGACTCGCCCGCGATGCCGTAGCTGGTCGCGTCGAGCATGTGGTCATTTGCCGCGCTGTCGCAGTCATCCGGAACGCGCGAATCGCGCGGCAGGCTCGGGACCGTCGCCAGCCACATGCGGCACCGTGACGCGACAAAGAACTCGCCGTTCACCATGAGCTGCTTTAGATGCTCGAAACGTGGGACACGCGCGCCCTTTTTGGCGGGCGAGACGCGCACCCCGGCCTCACGGAACAGGTCGGCGATAGACGCCTCCGCCCGGCCCATCTGCCGCGCCTCGGCGGCGGAGTCGATCACCCCACGCGCCCGGACACCGTTGCGCGCGGCCATCGCATGTAGCGACGGCGCAATCTGGCCCGGGGTGCGGCCCGTACCACGGGAAATGTTCCGCGGATCGCATTCGGCGTGCTCATCGAACACCACCCACGCGCCCCGCGGCATCACGCGATCATCCGGCAGGCGCACGGCATAGGCGAGCTGCCCGACAAGGACCGTCGCACACGGCGCGGCGCTGCCCCAGTCGATGGAGAGCTTGAGCGAGGCGAAGCAATCCAGCGGCACGTCGTGATGGTCGATGACCATCTTGTCCGCGTTCCATATTCCTTGGAAGAAATCACCGACCAGTGCGGACCAGTCGCCCAAGCGCATCGCGCGGTACAAGGCCGGGTCGGTGCGGGCCAAGACCTCAAAGTTCCGCCGGTATGCCTCCGGCAGATACGGGTTGTCATCGAGACGCGACGGCGCATAGACCCACGTATTGCCCTCGAACTCGAACGGCACCCACGGCTCGCGACCCGTCACGTACCGCTCGGCGAGCGCGCCGTGATTTTGGCCTCCAGGATTTCCGGCGAGCACGAGCCGGAGCGGCGTGCCGTTACCGCGAAGGCTCATGCCGAGCTGGTCGATGACCTCGATGGAGGGACCTTCGCCCGCCTCATCGCACGCGATCAAAGTGTAGGACATACCTTGCGCCACGTCGGACAGAGCCGATGCCGATTCAACGTGCGTGAGCTGGATCGTCGCCCCGTTCGGCAAGCGGAACATCGCATCGTTCTGGTTGTAGGCAATGTCGCGCCCGTAGGCAGAGCGCAGAAGCTGGCGCAGTTCCTCGGCAAACTGGCCCAAGGACTTCAAGCGGCGGCGGGTCACAAGGACCCGGGCGCGGCTCTTGTATTGGTCGCAATGGCGCAGGATCAGGAACTGCACGGCCATCGACTTCCCGCCACCGCGACCACCACCCAAGAACATGAAGTGATCCTCGGGCACGGTCAGGACCTGCGACTGGAACGGCGTCGGGCGAATCTCAACGCTCATGGGTCAGGACTCCCGGCTGCTGCTGGACGGCGATCACGCGCGCGTACTCATCGGGCGACATGGCGGCTTGGATGAAGATCGCGACCCTCGGCACGTCGGCGTTGCCGTCGCCGCGGCCAAGCTGGAATACCCGGTCGGCGAGGAACTCGGCGGCGCGCTCGCTGCCTTCGCCCATGCGCTTCTTCATGAAGGCGATGATGTCCCCGGCACCTTCGGCGCGGCCTTCCTCCAAGGCCAGCGCCAGTGGCGACAACTCGCCCGCCTCGGTGTCCTCCTTGAGAGCCTTCCACTGCGGCACGGTCAGGCCCAGGGCACGGCGGATAGTGTGTTCCCGGCATCCCTCCTGCGCGAGGAGGCGGGCTGCGTCGATGGCCTTTGTCGTGAGGTCGGGCAAGGTCAGGCGCGACATGCTTCCAGCTCCCGCTTGATGCGATAGACGGCGGCGTTCCCCACGCAGGTCATGCGGGCGACGCGGTTGGCGGGGGTCCCTGCCTCTAGGAGTGCCGCTATGCGGTGTTCGACCCCGGGCGGCACCTTCGGCCTGCCGAGCTTCTTCCCTTGCCGCCGGGCACGTTCTAGGCCCAGTAGCGTGCGCTCCCGGATCAGCTCGCGCTCGAACTCGGCGAGCGAACCCATCACGTTGAACATCAGCCGCCCGGCGGGCGTGGAGGTGTCCATCGCGAGGTTGCGAACGAACAGCCCGACCCGCAGGGCTTCCAGCTCGGCGACCAACGACACGAGGTGCGGCAGGCTACGGCCCAGCCGGTCCAGCGCCGTCACCGCGACCATATCCACCTCGCGGCGCGTGGCGGCCTTGAGCATCGCGTCCAGCGCCGGGCGCTTGTCGCGACCCTTCGCGCCGCTGATGCCTTCGTCGGCGAACTCAGCGGCGATGGTGTGGCCGCTGGCCCGGGCCCACTCCCGCAGCGCGATCAACTGGTTTTCAACGGTCTGGTCCTTGTGGGTGGACACCCGGACGTACAGGGCTACGCGAGCCATTCTCAATCTCCTGTGAGACGGCGAGACCATAACTGGCCGGCACGCATCCGAAAAGGGCCGCGAACGGATAAAAATTCACTGGGATCAGCGAGTTGGAAAATCGTGGGGTGCCGGAAGTGGGTTTCCGGACCCGATTTCAGATTGGATGGATCTTGTATGTGAGGGGCGGTGCGCTGCCTCCTGCCCAGAGGAGCGTCGGCGTCGCACTAGCTGACCTAGCTGACCGCCCAGCGAGGTCAGCGCGAGGTCAGCTAGTCGGGAGCCCCATCCGTTACTGGGTTTCGGCTGACCTAGCTGACCTTTCTGACCTTTTAGGAGGAGAAAGAGAAATTGCGGCGGTCAGCGACGCTCCGACGCTGCACCTCTGGGCCTTCTGCCAGCAGGCACACCGCCGAGATTTTCTCGGGCAAGTACGCACGAAAAGGCCAGCTAGGTCAGCTAGGTCAGCTAAAGCCCACGGATTACTGGGCCTAGAACAGGCTGACCTCATCGCGGAGGTCAGTATGAGGTCGGCTAGGTCAGCCGGATCGGCGCACTACTGCGTGCTTTCCGGGTCCGCAGGCCAGAGTCGGTCGAACAGGGCGAGCTTGGCCGCGTCCTCAGTTGGATAGCTGGTGACGCTGAAGGTGGAGTTGATGCGGTATCCCCAGCGGCCATTCTTCTGCTGGTGGACGCCTAGATTGTTTCCCTCGACGTTGAGGAAGTCGTTGCCCTTCGCAGACTGCCGCCACTTGCGCTTGAGCCACTTGCTCCGGCGCGCCGCCCGGTTGACCAGCCGACGCTCGCGGGCACGCGGCCCGCTATCGCTGTAGTCCTCGCAGAGGTTCTCCGCGCAGACGCAGCCGACTTCGATGGATTCGGCCACGTCATCGTGGTCCAGGACATGGACGTACCGAACCTGCTCGTTGCCGCACATCTGGCAAACCTCATACCGCGGTGAATCGCCGTGCGACTCCGCATCACGCGAGTCATACACGGCGATCAGCCGCCAGCCCTTGTGGGGCAATCCACGTTGTCGCCAACCCTGCTGGATGCTCATGAGTGACCTCAGAACGGCGGCTTCGGGTCCGAATCGTCCTCGCTATCGTCAGGCCATTCACCCCATGTAAACAAGTCGGGGCAGGTGTCCCATTCGGCGCGCATGCGTTGCAGGTCGAGGAAGTAGCCGTTGCGACCGCCACGCCGCTTCTTCCGGGCCTTGAGCCGCTTCGCCAGCAGGATTTGAATGTCGTTGTCGGCAAAGTGGTTGTCACCCTTGCGTGGCTTCAGCCAGTTGTCGGCAGCGGCACGCAGGTCCGACGTAGCCACCCACGGCACGCCGCCGGATTCCTCCGTGTTCGGTGGGAGGTTGCCGGTCAGCAGCATGTCGAACACGTAGGCAGACAGGCCGGGCAGGCTGCGCGCCTTCTGCTCCGAAAGCGCCATGTTCTTTGGAAGATTGTGCGACGGACGCCAATCACCAAGATCCATTTTCATCAGGTCGTAAAGCATGGCCGCCAGCCCGGCTCCGGGGATCAGCGTGCCGTTCGGTGACTTGGCGTAAAGCTGCCTCTCGATGGCCGCAAAATAGGCGTAGTCCTCCATGTGGTCGTCGGGCACGTCGAAGATTGCAAAGCGCCTGGCGTTCGCACCCGCCGGGACAATCCACCGCTCATTCGACGCCATGATGATATGGGCGTAATTCGGCGCAGTGACCACGTCAGCGCCTTTCCCTTCGATGACCAGCGTGTCCTCGGTGATGAGGGTTTTCATCACTGCGTCCGCGGTCTTGTCGCCATGCGTGGTCACTTCGTCCGCGAACAACAGGCAGCAGTCCCGCAGATGAAGGTTGAAGTTGCCTGTGACGTGTTTCGCGTTGGTGACTTGGAGGCCGTGCCGCCCAAAAAGCTCCTTGGCTGCGCGACCAAATACGCCCTTGCCGGTGCCTTCTTTGCCCCGCAGGATCAGCGCGACGCCCGCTGGGCGATCCGGACGCTGCACCGCGTCAGCCAGCCACTTCAGTCCGTAGTCGGAGCCGCCGCAAAGGAAGTGGATATGCTCGCGCATCAGGGACCAGTCGCCGCCGGGCGCAGGAGCCACGCCCCAGCCGCGCCAGAGATTCAGGAATCCATTGATCTCCTCGGCCTTGCCGGGAATGAAGATCACATTGTCGAACTCGCGCCGCTGCGGGTGGTCAATCCACCAGCTTCCGACAGCCTTCTGGATCGGCTGGCCGTTCTCAGCGAAGCCGACAATTACCTTCTGGTTGCGATAGCGGTTCCGGAAGTCATCGAACGACTGTAGATCGAGGGCTTCGCGGTCCAGCTCGGGGTGCGTCCGCCGCCAGCCAGCGATGCGAACCTTGCCCGAAGTGATGACCGCGTGCTGATCATTGAGCTTGAGGAGCCACGGATCAACGGCGTTCTCGTGCGCGCGCTCGATCTGCCGGAGCGCGTAGCCCTTCCAGTCCGGCTTGTCCCTGACGCTCGCGGCAATCTCGTTCGGCCCAGTGATAACGCCCAAAATCATGTCGTCCGGCACGTCGGCGCGCACCAGGTCGCAGCAGACCCGGAACAGGGGTTCCGACCGTGAGGTGTACTTGGTCGGGTCGATAGGGTCCGTGCCGGTTGCGATCAGGGCCAGCGTCGACTCCTTGATGGTCTTGCCGTTGGCCGTCGCCCACGCCGTAAGCTCATCGACGCCGACCCCTGTACCTCCGGCCACCGGCGGGGACACCCGTTGCCTACGCGCTGCGCGCGGTGGCGTAGCGGTCGCCTTCGCTGCCGGGGTGAACTGGTCGATGGAATAGACGGCGGCATCGTCCCATTCGACCAGTGTTGCCAGTGCAGGCATGCGGCCCTTCTTGCGCTTCTTGGCTGTCGGAAGATTCACCGTCCCGACCAGCCTCATGATCCTGTCGCAGTTCGAGCAATGGTCTGCCTGAAAGACTTTTTCGAGCTGGACGTTGTATGCCTCCAGTTCCTGCGCCTTCGCCACGTTGCCGTCGATGACCAGCCGGTCATCCGGTGCGAGCTTCCAGAAACCTTGGTATCCGCCGCCACTGAAAAGGATCACGGTTGGCTTCGGCGAGTGGTCACGCAGCAGGCGCAGGGCACGGTCCTGTTCCTCGGCAATGTCTTCGCCTGCACGCGGGTCTATGTCCACATGCAGCCAAGCGAGCGCGGCAACGTCCTCCTTGGAGGCTTTGTTCTTCAGCTCGCGCCGGACTGGGTTTACATGGAAGTATTGGTTGGCGACGCCTTGCCGCTCCTCGATCCACTGGGCCGCTTCGACCCACTCCGCGGGCTGGAACGTCGTTGTCTCAATCTTGCCGTCCGGGACAATCGCGGTCAGCACCCAAGACCCTTCCGGGCTCCACTTCTTGAGGAATTCGATGGCGGCACGGGTGTCGTGCTCGATCTTCGGCTTCATCCGCGGCGACCTCCGCGGTAGATGCCACGCTTGATCCCGCGGACCCGCGCCCAGCGTGCCCAAGCATCGTTGCACTGGGCGGCGTGCTGCGAAGGGAAAGACGTTTCACCTTCAAGGACCTTGTCGCACCACCAGAGCAGGCGCTTGTAGTCCATGAATTCTGGGGTGCCGTCATCGACCTCATGCAGCGTCGCCTTCAGCGAACCCAGCATGCCGCAGGTCATGTCGTAGGTATGCAGGTCCTCGTTGTTGAAGTCACTTTGCTGCGGGCGTGGCTCCAAGCCCTGCGGAAAGAACTCCCGCATGAACTTCTCGGCGTCGGTGACGAGCAGGTATGAAACGAGGCTGGCCGCTTCGCGTGCCTTCTGCGGCGTCATTTCGGGGACGTCACTTGCGCTATTACTCATGACGTGTGCCCTCACTTCGCCTGCTGGGCGTCGAGCCAAGCATCGATTTCGTTGAGGTCCCACACGGTTGCGCGTGGCCCGATCTTGCGCGGCCTTGGGAAGTCGTCGCGCTCGGCATTCCAGCGCCAGAGTGTCGCCAGGCTGACGCCCAAATACTGGGCTGCGCCTGTCGGACGGGCATAGCGCCGCTCTTTGCGGCGGGCAAGTTCATCGGAGACAGCCTGCTTCAAGGCAGGCAAGGTGATCGTTTGATGCTTCATGACAGCGGTTCCTGAGCCAGATGGCTCGCGCTGCCAGAAACAAGAACGAGGCAGCGCAAGCGATGCACCCGCGGACGGGTGACCTCTTGTCGCTTCCTCGCTGTCCCGCAGAGAAATTTGAACGCTCGGGCGGGCTTGTTGGCTCCGCGCAGATCAAAAGCCGCCTTCAGGGCAGCTCCCCTCGCCTCTGCGTTCTACGATCAATCGAGAGGAACTATAGCCGAGTAAGACGACCGTCGTCTAGCAAATAGTCTTGTAGATCAGTCGCTTACTTTACTTTTTGGGGAGCAGAACCTGGCCCACTCCGCCATAAGTGTCCGCCGCTTCTCGAAAAGATCGCCGCGACGGTAGGCGGCTTCGACCTTGTTGCCTATGGTGTGAGCCAGCGCCATTTCCACCACGTCGCGTGCAGCGTGCGTCTCTTCTGATGCCCAGTCACGGAAGGTCGAGCGAAACCCATGCGCGGTGATGACCTTGCCCTGTTTCGGGTCGATGTAACCAGCGCCGCCACGCTTGACGCTGGCATCGTGCATATCGCCCAGCAGCTTCGTCAGCGTGTTGTCGGACAGCGGATTCTTGCCACGCTGCGGCGTGAAAACGAGGTCCGTTCCCTCGATCCGCGGCAGTGCCTTGAGCATGTTGATTGCCGCGTCCGAGAGCGGCACTCGGTGTTCTTTCTTGCTGGACTTCATCCGCTCGGGAGGGACCGTCCAGACCTTCGCATCCAAGTCGATTTCGTCCCAGCGCGCGCCACGCGCTTCGCCCGACCGGGCCGCGGTCAGGATCGCGAACTCAAGCGCCCGCGCGCCCATGCCATTCCGCGTGCGGAGGTCCAGCATGAACGGCTGCATATGGGCATAGGGAAGCGCCGGATGGTGTTGCACGTCCCGCACCTTCCCGGGCGCAGGCAGGACCTTGTCCAGGTAGCCCTTCCAGCGCGCCGGGTTGTCGCCCTCGCGGAAACCGCGGACCTTCGCCCAGTCCAACACCGACTCCATGCGCTGGCGCACCCGGTTCGCCGTCTCGTTTTTGTCGGTCCAGATTGGCTCAAGGACGCGCAGGACGTGCGCCCGGTCGATATCGGCGACGCGGAGCGAGCCCAGCACCGGAAAGGCATAGGCTTCGAGCGAGCTGGTCCACTGGTCGGCACTCTTGCCGCCCGACTTCCATTCAGCGGACTTGGCCTCGATGAACTGGTGCGCGGCCTTCTCGAAGGTGATCTCAGCAAGCCGCGCCGCGAGCATCGCGCTCCGGGCCTCACGCTTGGCGGTGATCGGGTCGATGTTCTTTGACAGCAGTTCGCGCGCCTCGGCTGCTTTGCGCCGTGCTTCGGACAGCGACACGTCGGGATAGCCACCCAGCCCAAGATCGCGCCGCCACGGCTTGCCTGTTCCGGGTTTCACACCGGCGGTATAGCGAAGCACCCAGCTCCGGGCTCCGGTCGCGGTAACTTGCAACAGGAGGCCCGAGACAGACCCACCCACAGCGTAGTATCCGGGCTTCTTCAGGTTCCGCACCGCTATGTCTGTCAGTTCTTTTGCCTTGCGAGGCATGGCGCGCCCATCGAGTATTAACCTACCACCTACCCTACTATGAATGAGCGATGTAGCGATAGAGGGCGAGACCACCCGAGACGAAAACTCCTTGCCGAAACATGCAGGTACAGCGAGAATAGAGACTTAGCGAGATGAGCTAAGACCACCCAAGCGCGGTCCCTCTCTCCGCCAGATTCACGATTCCGGTTTCCGCCCGGAACAGAGAAACCCGGGCCGCGCGATGCGCGGCCCGCGTCTATGGTGGCCCCGTCGGCCCCTCGCGACGCTAGGTCGAAAATCCCGCCAGGGCCGGAAGGCAGCAACGGTATCGATCGACGCGGGCGCCGAGGTCAGCCGGCGGGGCCGCCACCTTTTCGGCCCAGGCACGCCGTTGCGTGCCGCAAGCCCCGGCGCACGCTGCGCATGCAGGCGGCCCGCGCGACGGAAGACCCGTCCCGCTTCGCATTGTTTCACCATGAACGCGCGGCCAGTCTGCCGGCAGTCCTGCCGGCCGAGGCTCAACCCGCGAACGGCACCGCGCGTGGCGCGGTCGGCTCGGCCAGCAACACGCACTCCCCCGGCTCGGCCACACGGTGGCCGCGCGCGCGCAATGCCTGGCCATCGGCCGCACTGGCGTAGTGGTACAGCACCATCCGCGCCTGCAGTTCCGCCGGGTACTCGCGCTCCAGATCGTCCACGCCGGTATGCGACGGGTTGCCATGCAGGCCGCAGTCGTGGGCGACCAGTTCGCCATCATCCGCGTGGCGGGCGAGCATTTCCGGGATCGGCCGGGTATCGCCGCTCCAGACCAGCGCGCCCTGCAGGCGCAGGCCCCAGGCGGTCTCCGGCCAGTGATGGCGCACCGGGAACACCTCCAGGCGCACGCCGTCATGCCAGAACGCCTCGCCGACCACAATCAGCTGGAACGCATCCCAGAAATTGGCGCCACCCTCGGCCAGCACGTTCGGATAGTCGCCGACGCGCCGGTGCAGCAGCGGCACCACCGGCGCGGGCACGTACAGGCGCACCCGCCCGCGGCGGCGCGGATTGAAATAGGCATCGACGAACAGCCGCTCGAACCCGGCCACATGGTCCAGGTGCACGTGGGTGACGAACAACGCGTCCGGCATCGCCCCGTAATGGGCGCGGTAAGCGGTCAGGCCTTCGCCGCCACAGTCGATGGTCAGCCACGGCCGGCCATCGCGCTCGATCACCGCCATCGGCGAACCGAGTTCGACCGCCGAGGCGTTGCCGACGCCGAGAAAGCGCAAGGACCACTCCATCACACGCCCCGGTTCCAGGCCAGATCGTAGGCGCGGCGCAGGCGCGCGAAGTCCTTCTCCACGTCCTCGCGGCTGCGCTCGCCGCGCAGCTTGAGCAGCGAACGCAGCAGGCGCTTGAGGTTGCGCTCGCGCCAGCGCGTGGCGGGAATGCGCAGCACGCCGCGGTCAAAGTCGATCAGCCAGCCGTGCCCGCCGGCATCGAACAGGATGTTGTGCGCGTTGAGGTCGGCATGGTCCAGCCCGGCACGGTGGAAGCGCGCGATCAGGCGTCCGGTCTCCTCCCAAGGCGCACCGCGCCCGGCGACCAGCGCCCGGTCGGCCAGCGAACGCACGCCGTCCAGCCGCTCCATCAGGATCGCCGCACGGTAGGTCGCGCCCTGGCGCATGTAGAACGCGGCCAGCGGCCGCGGCACCGGCAGCTTGAATGCGATCAGCTTCCGCATCAGCCGGAACTCGGCGAAGCTGCGGGTACGGTCGGCGCCCTGCCACAGGTAGCGGTCGCGGCTGAGCCTGGCGGCGACACCGCCGCGCAGGTAGTGGCGCAGCACGCAATGCCCGAACGGCGCGTCCACGAACCACGCCCCGCCCCGTCCGCCCTCGCCCACCGGACGCGCCCTGCCGCCCCAGTGCGCAGGCGAAAACAAGGTGGTTTCGGCTTGCCGCAGATGTTGGCGGTCGAACAGAATGGCGCCATAGCCGCGGCCTTCGCGGCAAGGCGTCAGCGCTTCAGTGGCGTCGAAAGCGACCATTCACCGCGAGTCTAACAACACCATGCCTTCAGCGTCCTCCCCATTGTGCCTCCTGCGCCTGTCCGCGCTCGGGGATGTGACCCACGTGGTCCCGCTGGTGCGGACGCTGCAACAGGCCAGGCCAGGCGTGGAACTGCACTGGGTGATCGACAAGGCCGGGCATCGCCTGCTGGAAGGACTGCCCGGCGTGGCGTTCCATGTCTATGACAAGAAATCCGGCCTGGCCGGCATGCGCGCGCTGCGCCGCGGCTTGCCCGCCACGGGTTTCGCCGCACTGCTGCAGATGCAGGTCGCCTTCCGCGCCAACGTGCTGTCGGCTTTCATCCCCGCCCGGCGCCGCATCGGCTACGACCGCTCGCGCTCCAAGGATCTGCACGGGCTGTTCGTCAATGAGCGCATCCCCGACCGTCCCGGCATCCATGTGCTCGACGCGATCGGCAGCTTCTGCGAGCCGCTGGGGATGAAGCAGACCGAGGTGAGCTGGGACATGGCCACGCCCGCCGACGCCCACGACTGGGCGCGCGCGCAGTGGGATGACGATGGCCGACCGGTGCTGATGATTTCGCCCTGTTCCAGCCACGAACGCCGCAACTGGTACGCCGACCGCTATGCGGCGGTCGCCGACCACGCCGCCGCACGCGGCTGGCGGGTGGTGCTGTGCGGCGGCCGCAGTGATCTGGAACGCCGCACCGCCGACGCGATCCTGGCGGCGATGCGCGCGCCGGCGCTGGACCTGGTCGGCAAGGACACGCTCAAGCAGCTGCCCGCCCTGCTGGCCCGCGCCAACCTGCTGATGACGCCCGATTCGGGCCCGATGCACATTGCCAACGCGGTCGGCACCAAGGTGCTGGGCCTGCATGCGGCCAGCAACCCGGAGCGCAGCGGCCCGTATTCGGACCGCCGCTACTGCGTGGACCGCTACGATGCGGCGGCGAGGCGCTTCCTGCACCAGCCCGCCACCGGGCTGAAATGGGGTACGAAGATCGAATTCGACGGGGTGATGGAACTGGTCGCCGTGGACGATGCCATCGCCGCGTTCGAGCGCTACGTGGCCGACCAGCTCGACTGAAGCGCAAAAGCAGGCCGCTGGAACGCCTGCATAAGCGACGTCAGTCGCGATGGGGCTTTCCTGGAAAAGGCCCCATCGCGACTGACGTCGCTCCTACGGAGTTCAAGACTCAGCGGGCGCGGTAGTCCGAGTAGGACTTCTCTTCCACGTAACCCGAGCCCAGCGCGAGGTTGATCGCCTTCTTGATCCGCGCGCGCTCGTCGTTCTGGAAGTAGACACTGCGCGCCAGCTCGACGAAACCGGCGTCGAAGGCCTGGGCCTTGTCCTTGAGGCGGATGTCGTCCTCGATGTCCCACAGCCGCTCGTTCACCGCCTTCAGCTCGGCGCGCAGGCCATCGATTTCCCGCGCCGCGGCCGGGTGCGCGCTCCAGGTGCGCTCCAGCGCGGCCAGTTCGTTGCGCACGTTCGCCAGCTTGGCCGCATCGCTCATCCGCTCGGACTTGATCTGCAGGATCGAGATCTTGTCGAGTAGTTCGCCGAAGGAGACGGGCACCAGGATTTCGGACATGACGGACACCAGGGGAACGAGGGGAGCAGTGTAGCGGCCGGGGCCGAAGGCCGGCACGGCAGCGCTGCGTGCGGCCCATGAGCCCGGAAACGAAAACGGCCCCGTCGGGGCCGTTTTCAAATCTGGCGGGAAGGGGGGGATTCGAACCCCCGATGCGCTATAAACGCATGCCTGATTTCGAGTCAGGTACATTCAACCACTCTGCCACCTTCCCGGTGGTTCCCGGCGTACCGGGCTGCGAATGATACGGGGCCTTGGCTGCGCGGACAAGCTGTTTTTGCAGCGTACCGGCCTGCCTGCTTCCCGCTCCCCCCACCCTGCCCCCGATCGGCCTTCCCGACGGGCACGACGCCGGCTCTTGCCGTGCACCTGCGTGAACGCGATCATGAAAAACCTTTCCGCTGGAAACGGCCCCCTGCGGGCACCCATGATCGAATTCGGACACCTCAGCCATGTCGGCCTGCGCCGCCAGCTCAACGAGGACACCTATTACGGTGACGGCGAGTTGGGACTGTGGCTGATCGCCGACGGCATGGGCGGCCATGCCTGCGGCGAGGTCGCCAGCGCGCTGGCGCGCGAAACCATCGTCCGCGAGATCCGCAACGGCACCGCGCTGCCACAGGCCATCCGCATCGCCGACGAGGAGATCATCCGTGCCTCGCGCCGGCGCAACGACAGCCTGCCGATGGGCACCACGGTGGTCGCCGCGCGCGTGCAGGGCAACCGCTTCGAGGTGGCCTGGGTCGGCGACAGCCGCGCCTACCTGTGGCGCGACGGCAAGCTGGCCCAGCTCAGCCAGGACCACAGTTATGTGCAGGAACTGATCGCCCAGGGCTCGCTGACCGCCGAGCAGGCCCGCGCCCACCCACACCGCAACGTCGTCACCCAGGCGCTCGGCGTGACCGACCCGGCCCATCTCAACGTGGCCACCATGACCGGCGAACTGCGCCCGGGCATGCAGCTGCTGCTATGCAGCGACGGCCTGACCGAGGAAGTGAACGACCACAGCCTGGCGCAGACGCTGGCGCAGGCCGACAGCAGCGCGCAGGAATGCGTGGATACGCTGGTGGCCGCAGCGCTGGATGGCGGCGGTTCGGACAACATCACCGCCATCCTGGTCCGCTGCCACTGAGCGCGGCGCGCGGATAGACAGCCGGCTGCCGCGGGCATCCCATACCGCGCGTGATACCGGCCGGCGGCCGACGCTCCTCCCCGCTTTACGCGCCGACCACTTCTTCAGGCTTCGCGCCATCCCACCAGGCATGGCCGGCCTTCTTGCGCAGGCGTTCCAGGCGCGCCTCGTGCGCCTGCAGCTCCGATGCGGTGGTCACCACCCGCGGACGCGGCAGCAGGACCGCGGCATCGAAGGCCTGCACCATGCCGGCAGCGCCCGCGGCCTCGGCCTCCGGGAGCCCGAAGCCGATTTCCTCCTGCCCCGAGGTCAGTGCGATGTAAACATCGGCCAGGATCTGCGCATCGAGCAGGCCGCCGTGCAGGTGGCGATGCGAATTGTCCACGCCCAGCCGCCTGCACAGTGCGTCCAGCGAGTTGCGCTGCCCGGGGAAACGCTCGCGCGCCATTGCCAGCGTATCGGTCACCGTCACCCGCTCGCCCAGCCGCCCACGCCCCAAGAGCTGCATCTCGTTTTCGAGGAAGCCCATGTCGAAGGCGGCGTTGTGGATGATCAGCTCGGCGCCGTCCACGTAGGCCAGGAACTCGTCGACGACCTCCTCGAAAAGCGGCTTGTCGGCCAGGAACTCCAGGCTCAGACCGGTGACTTCCTGCGCCCCCGCCTCGAATTCGCAGTCAGGCTTGAGATAGCGGTGGAAGTTGTTGCCGCTGGGACGGCGTTCGAGCAGTTCGACGCAGCCGATTTCGACCACGCGGTTGCCCTTCTTCCATTCCAGGCCGGTGGTTTCGGTATCAAGGACGATCTGGCGCATGGCTGCCTCAGTTGCTAGCGGCGCCGTCGCGCACGCGGATTGCCGCATCGCGGGCCAACTGGTCCACGCGTTCGTTGTCGGGGTCACCATTGTGCCCCTTCACCCAGCGCCATTCGATCTGGTGGCGCCCGGTGGCGGCATGCAGGCGTTCCCACAGGTCGCGGTTCTTCACCGGGTCGCCGCCGGCGGTCTTCCAGTTGCGCCGTACCCAACCGGACATCCACTCGGTGATGCCCTGGCGCACGTACTGCGAATCGGTCTGCAGCATGATCTCGCAGGGTTCGCTGAGCGCTTCCAGCCCGGCAATAGCCGCCATCAATTCCATCCGGTTGTTGGTGGTATGGACCTCGCCACCGGACAGTTCGCGCTCATGCGCCTTGTAGCGCAGCAACGCCGCCCAGCCGCCCGGCCCCGGGTTGCCGAGGCAGGCGCCGTCGGTATGTATTTCAATCGATTTCATGTCGTTCCGTTGAATGAAGCGTCAGGTCGCCAGCGGCCCGCGCCAGCCCACCGGCCGCACGGGTTCCGGGCCGATGAAGGCCGCGGCACGCTTCTCGAATTCCAGCACGCAGACCGCGCGCAATCCCGGCAATGCCTTGCCGCCGGCCCGCCCTGATTCGCTCCACAACGGCCCGAAGTGGCGTATCGAGCGGACCCGCAGCCCCTCACGCTGCAGCCGGAGCTGGCAATGCGTGGCCGACGGCGGCCGCGCGCCCTGCCATTGCCAGCGCGCGCGATAGGGACTGTAGCGGTTGAGCAGGGTCATCCAGAGCCTGCCACCGGGCATCAGCACGCGCGCGACCTCGGACAACAGCGGCTCCAGCTCCAGCGTGGCGACGTGCTGCAGGACGATGGCGTTGACCGCCTCCGAAGGCAGCGGCAGCGGCAAGGCACAGCACACGTCCCCTCCCCAGCCACGCCCGTCGGCGGCCCGGTGCAACCGCACTCCACGCCCATTGGGCGCTTCTTCCGGCAGCCAGGTCGCGCAGGGAGCAAGCCACAACCAGGGCTGCGCAGGGAAACTCCGCACCTGATCGAGCAGATGGCGCTGCTCCGCTGCCCGCATCGCCCCCACTCCAGCCTTCTCAAACCAGGCCGAGACTGCAGCTTGACGGGGGAACGGGGCGGCAGGCATGGTCCAATTCTATGCGACTGACCGCCCTGCCTGCATTCCAGGACAACTACATCTGGGCGCTGCAGGCGCCCGATGGAAGCACCTTGTTCGTCGATCCGGGCCAGGCGCAACCAGTGCTCGACGCGGCCGCGCAGGGCATGCAGCCGGCGGCGATCCTGCTCACCCATCACCATGACGACCACATCGGCGGCGTGGCGGAACTGCGGGAACGCTGGCCCGCCCTGCCAGTCTTCGCCCCGGAAGATGAACGAATTCACCTGGAATGTGAAAGGGTCGGCGAAGGCGACCGGGTACAATCGGCCGGCTTCGATTTCACCGTGCTGTCCGTTCCCGGCCACACCCGAAGCCATATCGCCTTCCATGGCCACGGTCATCTGTTCTGTGGCGACACGTTGTTCAGCCTGGGCTGTGGACGCATGTTCGAAGGTACGCCCGCCCGGATGCTGGCCTCGCTGGAGCGGTTGGCAGCTTTGCCGGCGCAGACGCGGGTCTGTTGCGGGCATGAGTACACGCTGGGCAATGCCGTGTTCGCGCGGCATGTCGATCCCACCAACGCGGCATTGCACCGCCGCCAACAGGAAGCCATGGACATGCGCAGCCGTTCCCGCCCGACCGTCCCCTCGCTGCTGTCCAGCGAACTGGAATGCAATCCCTTCCTGCGCACGCATGCCGAACCCGTGCGCCAGGCCGTTGCCGCGCGGCTGGGCCGCGCGCCGATGGACGCAGCGGAAGTGTTCGCCGAATTACGGCGCTGGAAAGACGGTTTCCGCGCGTGAAGCGGCGCGGCCTGTCATTGGCGCTGGGGCTGCTGCTCGGCGCCGGTGCCGGCGTCACCGCCGGCGCACAGTCGCTGCCGGCCAGCGCCGGCCTGACCCAGAACATCGCTTCGCTCGCGGCCCTGCCGACCGATCCGGCCATGCTGCCGGCGCCGCTTACCCGCAACGGCCACCAGATATTCACCAGCTTCCGCGAGGGACTGGCCGTGGCGCAATGCGATGCGGACGCGACCAGCCCGCGCTGGCGCAAGCAGTTCGCGCATGCGCCCTCGCGGCTGGGCAATGTCGAGGACGACGCCCTGCCGCTGTTCGGCTACGTGGTGGACGAACTGCGTGGCGCCGGCCTGCCCACCGAATTCGCGCTGATTCCCTTCGTGGAAAGCGGCTATCGTCCCGGCGCGCGCAATGCCAGCGGCCCTGCCGGGTTGTGGCAGTTCATCGCCACCACCGCACGCAACCATCGGGTACCGATGGAGAGCGGCTACGACGGCCGGCTTTCGGCGGTGGATTCGACCCGGGCCGCGGTGCGCTACCTGAAAACGCTGTATGGCATGTTCGGCGGCGACTGGCAGCTGGCGGTCATGGCCTACAACGCGGGGGAATACCGCGTCCTCCAGGCCCTGCGCCGTGGCGGCATGAATGCGCAGAACGCGCGCCCGGCCGAACTGCCGGGCCTGTCCCCGATCACCCACGCCTATGTGGAGAAACTGCACGCCCTGGCCTGCGTGCTTGAGCAGGCGGAGAAGGAGCCGGACCTGATGGCGGCCCTCGACCGCCCGGTACCGGTCCTGCGCGGGCACGCGCTGCCCGCCGGCACCACTCTGGCCGACTGGTCGGCCAGCAATGCGCTGGACCCGGCGCGCGTCGCCCGGCTCAACCCCGCCGTCACCGGCAAGCGCGCCGGCACGCGGGTGCTGGCGCCGGCCCTGCCGGATACGGGCATGGACACCCAAAGCATGGCCATGGCGCCCTCCGCCAGCGTGCCCGCACTCCCCGCCCCCGCCGCGATCGATGTCGCCACCACTACCGTGGCGGCCTTGGGCGCCGGTAGCAGCGGGCGCCGCCACACGGTCCGCAGCGGCGAATCGGCCTGGTCGATCGCGCGCCGTTACGGCATTCCGGTCAAGACCCTGCTTTCCCGCAACAACCTGGACGCCAACGCGGTCCTCAAGCCCGGCATGGTGCTGCGCTACGAAGAAAGCCGCTGACGCGGCTTCGGCTCTCCAGGCGCCAGAAACAGGAAAGCCCGGCTGCAAACCGGGCTTTCTGCTTCATGGAAACCGGGGATTCCTCAGGGAATGCCCCGGTTCGGTCTGCGTTTCAGAGCTGGGATTCCTGCACCTGCACCTTGAAGCGCTTGCGCAGGCCGTCCACGAAGGCCTTGGCCGCCGCCGCGCCGTCGATCTGGCTCAGCTGCTGCTTCAGCATCGCCAGCTGCGGCTCCGGCACTTCCTTCAGATCGCCCGGGGTGACCTTGGTCACCGCGAACACCGCGTAGCGGCCGCCATCCAGCTCCACCTTGCCATAGCTCGGCTTGTCGCCGGCCGGCGGCGCCACGCTGAACACGGCCCGATTGGCAGCGGCGGTCGGCATCGGCGCGGTGCGCGGCAGGCCCGGCATCGGCATCAGCTGCAGCTTCTCGCCCTCGGCCAGCGCCTGCAGCGTCTGGCCGCCCTGCAGCTTGGCCAGCAGCGCATCGGCGGCCTTCTTCGCCGCTTCCTCGGCGCGATGCGCATGCACCGCGGCGATCACCTTCTCGCGCGCCTGCGCCAGCGGGATGGCCTGCTCCGGCGTATGCGCGGTCACCCGGATCATCACGTTGTGGTTCGGGCCCAGTTCGATCGGGTCGCTGACCGTGCCGTCTTCCTTCAGCGCATCGGAGAACGCGGCGCGCAACACCGCCGGATTGGCGGCGATGCCGCTGGCGGTGGCGTGGGTGAACGGCCCCAGCGTCTGCACCGGCAACCCCACTTCCTTGGCCGCCGAATCCAGCACGGTCGGATTCTTGTAGACCTGGTCCACCAGGCGGCCGCTCAGGTCGTTGAACGCACGCTCGTTGTCGGCCTGCATCTGCTCGGCCGCGAGCTGGTCGCGCACTTCTTCGAACGGACGGCCTTCGCCGCCCTTGACCTCACGCAGCTTCAGCACGTGATAGCCGAACTCGGTCTTCACCGGACCGCTGACCTGGCCCGGCTGCATGGCGAACAGCGCATCCTCGAACGGCTTCACCATCACGCCATGCTCGACCCAACCCAGGTCGCCGCCTTCGGCCTTGGAACCCGGATCGTCGGAGTTGGCCTTGGCCAGCGCGGCGAAGTCGGCACCCGGCTGCTTGGCTTCTTCGGCCAGCTTGGCGGCCTTGGCTTCGGCGGCCTTCTGCGAGGCGGCATCACTGCCGGCGCTGATCAGGATGTGCGAGGCCAGGCGCTGTTCCGGGGCCACGAAGCGCGCCTTCTCTTCTTCATAGCGACGGCGCAGCGCCGCCTCGTCCGCAGGCGCGGCCGCCGGCATGTGCGACGCATCCAGCTCGACGTATTCGATGGACACGCTTTCCGGCTGCAGGAAGTCGCGCGCATGCGCGTCGTACCACTGCTTGATCTGCGCGTCGTCCACCGCCGAGGTGTCTGCCTCCGGCGCCGGCAGCATCGCGAACTCCACGTCGCGCGTCTCGCCCAGCAGTTTCAGCAGCCGCTCGCTTTCGCCCTTGGTGGCGAAGCCCGACTGCGCCAGCGCGGTCGGGATGATCGACTGCTGCAGGCTGGTGCGGACCACCTGGTCGAACATCGCCGGGGTGCGCGGTGGCTGGCTCTGCGCCAGCACCAGGCGGTACTGCTCCGGATCGAACTTGCCGTCGCGCTGGAATGCCGGGATGCTGGCGATGTAGCTGCGCACGGCCGCGTCGCCGATCACGATGCGTGCATCGTCGGCCGCCAGGCGGACCACCTGCTCGTCGATCATCTGGTCGAGCACGGCCAGCTTGTTCTCGACCGTCTCGAAATGGCGCGGATCGAAGTTGTCGCTCTGCTGCTCGCGGGCTTCCATGCGCGCCTGTTCGAAGCGCGTACGGAACTCCTCGACGCTGATCTCATGGTGGTTCCACAGGAACGACATCGGCCACCACGACGGCGCCGAACGCCACCACGACGGCGGTGCGGACACCTTGGCGACGTTCTGCGCGCCGACACCGCCGAGATAGCTGTTGTCGATCACGAACAGGAACGGAATCATCAGCAGCCCCAGGATCACGGTCACGATCCAGCCCGAGGTCTTGTCGCGGAGTTTCTGCAGCATGGGAGAAATCAAGGCCTGATTGGCGAGCCGGGCAGTGTAACCCGCTTCCCGCCTGACTCCCAGCCGGCCCGGCCGCACGCCGGTCCCGGCGGAAACCTCCCGCAGTGCCGGTGCCATCCCGGATCCGCCCGGCCATTGCCCGGGCAGCGGGTAAGAAACGCCGGGAGCGGCTTTTGCCATCGCCCGCCGACGGCCCGAGCGATCCCTCATGGCGGGCGGGAATAAAAAAACCCCGGGCTTATGGCCCGGGGCTTGGAATCAATGGCGGAGCGGACGGGACTCGAACCCGCGACCTCCGGCGTGACAGGCCAGCATTCTAACCAGCTGAACTACCGCTCCGCATATTGAAACTGTTACCGATCGACATCGCGACCGGGTGCCACTGCATGCAGTGGCGGATGGAACTGGCGGAGCGGACGGGACTCGAACCCGCGACCTCCGGCGTGACAGGCCAGCATTCTAACCAGCTGAACTACCGCTCCGCACTTGATTGTTCGCCTTCGCCTCCACCCGCGGGTGGAGAGAAAGCAAGGCCCCCGATCGCTCAGGGGCCTTCTTGAAACTGGCGGAGCGGACGGGACTCGAACCCGCGACCTCCGGCGTGACAGGCCAGCATTCTAACCAGCTGAACTACCGCTCCACTTTCAATACTGCTCGACGGTGCTTTTACGTGGTGGGTGCTGAGGGTTTCGAACCCCCGACCCTCTCCTTGTAAGGGAGACGCTCTACCACTGAGCTAAGCACCCCCGGTGAGCCGCTTAGTTTACAGCGTCCTTCAGGGCTTTACCAGCCTTGAAGGCAGGATTTTTCGAAGCAGCGATCTTGATGGTGTCGCCGGTCTTCGGGTTGCGGCCGGTGCGCTCGGCGCGCTCGCGGACCTGGAAGGTGCCGAAGCCGACCAGCGTCACGGCGTCGCCCTTCTTCAGCGCCTTGGTGATCTCGGCGACGACGGCATCGACCGCACGGCCGGCCTCGGCCTTGGACAGGTCAGCAGCAGCGGCAACGCCATCGATCAATTCGGTCTTGTTCATTATGTAAAACTCCCTATGCGGCAACCCGCGGAATAGATTGGGTTGGTCGTCGCCCGTTACAGCAGCGGCGGCAACCGTAAGATCCTGCAAACACATCGCCCGCTCGTCGAGCGGGCGCGTGAGTCGCACTTTTATACCAGCGCCCCCCTACCCACGCAAGCCGAAAAGCCAATAACGACGCGGGTTTCAAGGGATTTTGCGTTCATCATCAATGCTTGACGCGCGCCGCCGGAGCTGCCTTCGGCCGGCCCCGCACCGCGACGCGCTGGCCGCTCTTCCTGGCCTTCTTCGGGGCCAGCGGCGCCTCCAGCGCGATGTCCAGCACCTCGTCGATCCACTTCACCGGAATGATGTCCAGGTCGCGGGTCACGTTGGCCGGGATGTCGGCCAGGTCCTTGCGGTTCTCTTCCGGGATGATCACGGTACGGATGCCGCCACGCAGCGCGGCGAGCAGCTTTTCTTTCAGGCCGCCGATCGCGGTGACGCGACCGCGCAGGGTGATCTCGCCGGTCATCGCGACGTCCGCTTTCACCGGCACCTTGGTCAGCGTGGACACCAGCGAGGTGACCATGGCGATGCCGGCGCTGGGGCCGTCCTTCGGCGTAGCCCCGTCGGGCACGTGCAGGTGGACGTCGTGCTTCTGCAGGAAGTCCACGTCGATGCCCAGCGTCTGCGCGCGCGCGCGCACCACCGACAGCGCCGCCGTCGCCGACTCCTTCATCACGTTGCCCAGCTGGCCGGTCAGCGTCACCGCCCCCTTGCCCGGGATCAGCGTCGACTCGATCTGCAGCAGATCACCGCCGACTTCGGTCCAGGCCAGGCCGGTGACCAGGCCGATCTCGTTCTCCTCCTCGGCACGGCCGAAGTCGAAGCGACGCACGCCCAGGTACCGGTCCAGGGTCGCCGCGTCGACCACCACCAGCGCCTTGGGCTTCTTCGCGTTCTTCCTGGTCACCTTCTTGGCCGGCTGCGGGCCGGCCAGCGCGATTTCCTTGACCACCTTGCGGCAGATCTTGGCGACTTCGCGCTCGAGGTTGCGCACACCCGACTCGCGCGTGTAGTAGCGCACGATATCGCGGATGGCGTCCTCCTCGATGGCCAGTTCCTCAACCTTCAGGCCATTGGCCTTGAGCTGCTTGGGCACCAGGTAGCGGGTGGCGATGTTGAGCTTCTCGTCCTCGGTATACCCGGGGATGCGGATCACTTCCATGCGGTCCAGCAGCGGGCCCGGGATGTTGAGCGAGTTCGAGGTCGCCACGAACATCACTTCGCTCAGATCCAGGTCCACTTCCAGATAGTGGTCGTTGAACGCATTGTTCTGCTCGGGGTCGAGCACTTCCAGCAGCGCAGACGATGGGTCGCCGCGGAAGTCCATCGACATCTTGTCGATCTCGTCGAGCACGAACAGCGGGTTCTTGCTGCCGACCTTGTTGAGGTTCTGCACGATGCGGCCCGGCATCGAGCCGACGTAGGTGCGGCGATGGCCGCGGATCTCGGCCTCGTCGCGCACGCCGCCCAGGCTCATGCGCACGAACTTGCGGTTGGTCGCCTTGGCGATGGACTGGCCCAGCGAGGTCTTGCCCACGCCCGGCGGCCCGACCAGGCACAGGATCGGACCCTTCATCTGCTTCACCCGCGACTGCACGGCAAGGTATTCGAGGATGCGGTCCTTGACCTTGTCCAGGCCGTAGTGATCGGCATCGAGCGTGTCCTGGGCGACCTTCAGGTCCTTGCGGACCTTGGTGCGCTTTTTCCACGGCACGCCCAGCAACCACTCCAGATAGTTGCGCACGACCGCCGCTTCGGCCGACATCGGCGACATCTGCTTGAGCTTGTTGAGTTCGTTCCTGGCCTTGGTTTCGACCGCCTTCGGCATGCCGGCCTCGGCGATCTTGCGGGCAAGCTCGTCCAGCTCGCCCGGCGCGTCGTCCAGGTCGCCCAGCTCCTTCTGGATGGCCTTCATCTGTTCGTTGAGGTAGTACTCGCGCTGGCTCTTCTCCATCTGCGACTTCACGCGGCCGCGGATGCGCTTTTCCAGCTGCTGCACGTCGATCTCGCCATCGACCAGGCCAACCAGCATTTCCAGGCGGCTGCCGATCTGCAGCGTTTCCAGCAGCTTCTGCTTGTCGGCCAGGCGCACGCCGATGTGGGCCGCGATGGTGTCGGCCAGCCGCGACGGCTCCTCGATGCCGTTCAGGGTCTGCAGCAGTTCCGGCGGCAGCTTGCGGTTGGTCTTGACGTACTGTTCGAACAGCGACATCAGCGAACGTGCGATCGCCTCGATCTCGCGCGGCTCGCGCGATTCATCCGATTCCAGTTCCGTGCCGGCACCCTGCAGCGCACCATCCTGCTCGTGGATCTTGTCAACGGCCACGCGCGCCAGGCCCTCGACCAGCACCTTGATGGTGCCGTCCGGCAGCTTCAGCAGCTGCAGCACCTGCGCCAGCGTGCCGACGGTGTACAGGTCGGCAGCGGCGGGATCGTCCGTCTCGGCCGACTTCTGCGCGACCAGAAGGATGCGCTTGTCCGCCTCCATCGCCCGCTCCAGCGCCTGCATGGACTTGTCGCGCCCGACGAACAGCGGAATGACCATGTGCGGGAACACCACCACGTCGCGCAGCGGCAGGACCGGCAGGTCGAGGACTTCGGTTTGGGACTTGGCCATGGGGGGCTCCACTTGGATTCGGGGGCGGCCATGAAAAAAGCCGATGGCCCCGTTATGGGGCCATCGGCGGGGTGATGCAAGTGGGGTCGAGGGCGAGGCCTGAACCGGGCTTCACAGGCCCTCGACAGGGCACTCCGTGCCGCCCGTTCAGTCGCCCGACGCGGCCTTGGCCGGTGGCGTCTGGTAGATCACGTAAGGCTCGGACTTGTGTTCGATGACCGATTCGTCGACCACCACCTTGCTCACGTTCTCCTGCGACGGCAGGTCGTACATGGTGTCCAGCAGCACCGACTCGACGATGGTGCGCAGGCCGCGCGCGCCGGTCTTGCGCTTGAGCGCCTTCTTGGCGATCGCCGACAGCGCGTCGGGACGGAACTCGAGCTCGACGTTCTCCATCTCGAACAGCTTCTTGAACTGCTTGGTGATGGCGTTCTTCGGCTCGGTCAGGATCTTGATCAACGCCGCCTCGTCCAGTTCCTCCAGCGTCGCCACCACCGGCAGGCGGCCGACGAACTCGGGGATCAGGCCGAACTTGATCAGGTCCTCCGGCTCGACCTCGGCCAGCACCTTGCCCACTTCCTGCTTGCGCTCGCTGCTCTTGACCTTGGCGCCGAAGCCGATGCCGCCGGCGTCGCTGGAGCGCGCCTGGATCACCTTGTCCAGCCCGGCGAACGCGCCGCCGCAGATGAACAGGATGTTCTTGGTGTCCACCTGCAGGAATTCCTGCTGCGGATGCTTGCGCCCGCCCTGCGGCGGCACGCTGGCCACGGTGCCCTCGATCAGCTTCAGCAGCGCCTGCTGCACGCCTTCGCCGGACACGTCGCGGGTGATCGACGGGTTCTCGCTCTTGCGCGAGATCTTGTCGATCTCGTCGATGTAGACGATGCCCTGCTGCGCCTTCTCGACATCGTAGTCGCACTTCTGCAGCAGCTTCTGGATGATGTTCTCCACGTCCTCGCCCACGTAACCGGCTTCGGTCAGCGTGGTGGCGTCGGCCATGGTGAACGGCACGTTGAGCAGGCGCGCCAGCGTTTCGGCCAGCAGCGTCTTGCCCGAACCAGTCGGGCCGACCAGCAGGATGTTGGACTTGGACAGCTCGACGTCGTCGCTCTTCTGGCGGCTCTCGATGCGCTTGTAATGGTTGTACACGGCCACCGCCAGCGTGCGCTTGGCGCGGTTCTGGCCTATCACGTACTGGTCCAGGACCTCGAGAATCTCGCGCGGCTTGGGCAGCGAACTGCGCGCCGACTGCGCCTTTTCCTCGAGTTCCTCGCGGATGATGTCGTTGCACAGCTCCACGCATTCATCGCAGATGAACACGCTCGGACCCGCGATCAGCTTGCGTACTTCATGCTGACTCTTGCCGCAGAACGAGCAGTAAAGAATCTTGCCGCTGTCTCCGGAACGACCTTGCCGGTCTTCGCTCATGCTTCGCTTACCCAGTTGCTCCCCCCGTGAACAGGGGGTTCGATTTCGAGAATAGCACAGGGCCGGATGGACGCCAGTCCAGTTCCGACCCTGCAGAAAACACCGTGTTTTCGGCTACTTGTACCGGTCACGCCGGCTGGATCGACTCTTCCGATCGACGATCCACGACCTGGTCGACCAGGCCGTATTCCTTCGCTGCTTCCGCGCTCAGGAAACGGTCGCGCTCCATGTCGCGCTCGATCCGCTCCAGCGGCTGCCCGGTGTGCTGGGCATACAGCCCATTCAGGCGCTGGCGCAGGTAGAGGATTTCCTTCGCATGGATTTCGATGTCGGTCGCCTGCCCCTGCGCGCCACCGGACGGCTGGTGGATCATCACCCGCGAGTTGGGCAGCGCGAAACGCTTGCCCTTGGCGCCGGCCATCAGCAGGAACGACCCCATGCTGCAGGCCTGGCCGGTACACATGGTGCTGACGTCGGGCTTGATGAACTGCATCGTGTCGTAGATCGCCAGACCCGCCGTCACCACGCCGCCGGGCGAGTTGATGTACAGATGAATGTCCTTTTCGGGGTTCTCCGCCTCGAGGAACAGCATCTGCGCGACCACCAGATTGGCGACGTGGTCGTCGATCGGACCGACCAGGAAGATGATCCGTTCCTTGAGCAGGCGCGAATAGATGTCGTAGGCGCGCTCGCCGCGGCTGGTCTGTTCGACCACCATCGGAACCATGTTCAAGGCTGTGGTTCGGTTGTCCATGTGAGGCACCTGTATTTGACGGAAAACATCCCCGCGCCGGAGCGCGGGGCGGATGGAGCGGCCGCCTTACTGGCGGATCGCTTCCTGGAACGACAGCGCCTGCTCGGTGTGCTGGGCACGCTCGGCGATCCAGTCGATGACCTGCTCTTCCATCACGCGGTTCTGCAGGCTACCCATCAGCTGGGGGTCGTTGCGGTACATCTCAATGACCTGCTCCGGCTCTTCGTAGGTCGAGGCGATCAGGCGCATGGTTTCGTTCAGGCGCTTGGGGTCCAGGCGCAGGTCGTTCCGGCGGGCAACCTCGCCGACCAGCAGGCCGACCAGCACGCGCTTGGAGGCGGCGTCCTTGAAGCCTTCGTGCGCATCGGCCGGCACATTGCCGGGATTGCCGCCCTGGCGGCGGATCGCGTCGATCTGCTGGGCCAGCATGGCGCGGGCTTCGCTCTCGACCAGGCGCGGCGGCAGTTCGACCGACGCATAGGCGGCGATCAGCTGCTCGCCCACTTCGCGGCGCAGGCGGTTCATCAGCGCGCCCTTGAGCTCACGCTCAAGGTTCGAACGGATGTCGGCGCGGAACTGCTCCAGACCGCCGTTCTTCACGCCGAAGCTCTTGATGAAGGCGGCGTCGACTTCCGGCACCACCGGCTCGGACACCTCGGTGGCCTTGACCGTGACCTTGACGTTCCTGCCGGCCAGCGCCGGCACGCGCCAGTCGGCCGGGAATTCGACGTCCAGCGTCTTCTCTTCGCCCTTGGCCAGGCCGACCAGACCCTTTTCGATCTGCTCGAACATCATGCCCTGGCCAACAATGATCGTACCCTGCTCCACGCCTTCGGCCGGCAGGCGCTCGTCACCGGCCTGCGACCAGGTTTCCAGCGCGACCAGATCGCCTTCCTGCGCGCCGCGCGCGACCGCCTTCCAGCTGCGGCGCTGCTGGCGCAGGTTCTCGATCATCTGATCGATGTCGGTGTCGGCGACTTCGGCGGCGTGGCGCACCACGGTCAGCTTGGTCACGTCGACATCGCCGAAATCCGGCACCAGCTCGACGGTGGCGACGAAATCGAACTCGCCTTCGCCAGCCTTGTCGATGCGCGGGTTGCCGGCGATGCGCAGCTCATGCTCGCGCAGCGCGGCATCGAAGGTCTCGCGCAGCAGGCCGTCCATCGCTTCGGCACGCACCTGCTGGCCGAAACGCTGCTCGACCACCTTGGCCGGCACCTTGCCCGGACGGAAGCCCTTGATGCGCACGGTGCGGGCGATCTCGCCGAGCCGGCCACTGATGTGGCTCTGCAGGCGCTCCTCCGGCAGGGAGAAGGTCAGGCGGCGTTCCAGGTTGCCGGTGGATTCGATCGAAGCTTGCATGTGGACTCCTGCCACCGGTGGCGCCCAGGCCCCGGTACGATGTGGAAGATGAACGGTTTCCGACGGACACGATTCCGCCGCAGCCCTGTAGTTTCGCCGATTCCGGCTGGCGCTTCCAGCCTGCCGCCGGACAGGCGCGCCCAAGGACCATCCGGCCGACTCACGGATGGTGCGAAAGGGGGGACTCGAACCCCCACGCCTTGCGGCACTGGAACCTAAATCCAGGGCGTCTACCAATTCCGCCACTTTCGCGTCCGGCCGGCATTGTTGCAGACCTGCGGGCAAAAAACCCCCGGAACAGCCCCTGGTCGCGCAAGCGATCGCCCGCGATACAACCCGCCCGAGTGGTGGCGCCGGTTGCCGCACAGCGCGCCTGCAGATCCGGTCCGGCTCGCCAGCGAGGAGGCAAAGAAAAGGGCACCCGCCGCAGCGGATGCCCTTGTCTGGTGGGCTGTCAAGGATTCGAACCTTGGACCTATTGATTAAGAGTCAACTGCTCTACCAACTGAGCTAACAGCCCTGAAACAACGGCGCGCGTTACCACATGCGACACCGGACTCCTGCTGGAAAACGCAGGATCCTCACCTTGAGAGGAAAACAGCCACCCGGCGTACCAGGTGGCTGTTCTTATTGGTGGGCCGTCAAGGATTCGAACCTTGGACCAATTGATTAAGAGTCAACTGCTCTACCAACTGAGCTAACGGCCCTGAAAATCAGGGAGCGAATGTTACCCGCACCCTTCAGTTCTTTCAACCCCGGAATACACATTCCGACGTCTTTGTTGTTCAGTGGGGTGGCTGAGGGGATTCGAACCCCCGACCACCGGAATCACAATCCGGTACTCTAACCAACTGAGCTACAGCCACCACTGAAAACCTGCAACCTACCGCTTGCACCGATTGGCGCGCCCGACAGGAATCGAACCTGTAACCGCCGGCTTAGAAGGCCGGTGCTCTATCCAGTTGAGCTACGGGCGCTCTGACCGGATCGTCGCACTCCAACGCGCGCTGGTCGCATCGGATGGTCGGGGTAGAGGGATTCGAACCCCCGACATCCTGCTCCCAAAGCAGGCGCGCTACCAGACTGCGCTATACCCCGGCGGTGAATCTCCCGAGGTTCCCCCCGAAAGGTCGGCTATTGTCGGAACTGTGGAGCAGTCTGTCAACGGCGGATTTCATCGCGACGGCGGTTGGTTATGCTGCCGGCATTCCCGCCTCTCCAGGAGCCCCTCATGCGCAGCGGCAACCCCGCCCTCTCCGACTCCACCTTCCTCGACCTGGGCAGTGGCACCGTGGTCTCCCGCGGCGCCGATGCGATGACCCTCAACGGCACCGTCAACAAGACCGGCCTGCTGTTGCTGTTGGCCGTGCTGACCGCCGCCTTCGCATGGAACCACACCCTGACCGGCACCGGCGAACTCGCCAACGGTGCGCGCCTGTACCTGTGGGGCGGCATGATCGGCGGCTTCGTGCTGGCGATGGTCACCGTCTTCAAGAAGAACTGGGCGCCAGTGAGCGCGCCGCTGTATGCCTTGGCCGAAGGCCTGTTCCTGGGCACGATCTCGGCGATCTACGAAGCGCGCTTCCACGGCATCGTGTTCCAGGCGGTACTGCTGACCTTCGGCACCCTGTTCGCACTGTTGTTCGCCTATCGCAGCGGGCTGATCAAGGCCACCGAAAATTTCAAGCTCGGCGTGGTGGCGGCTACCGGCGGCATCGCGCTGGTCTACCTGGCGACCATCGTGCTGGGCCTGTTCGGCGTGCGCATTCCCTTCATCCACGATTCCGGGCTGGTCGGCATCGGCTTCAGCCTGTTCGTGGTGGTGGTCGCCGCGTTGAACCTGGTGCTGGATTTCGACTTCATCGAGAGCGGCGTGGAAGCCGGTGCGCCAAAGTACATGGAGTGGTACGGCGCGTTCGGGCTGATGGTCACCCTGGTATGGCTGTACATCGAGTTCCTGCGTTTGCTGTCCAAGCTGCAGTCACGCAACTGAGGCTGTTGCAGGCGGCATGAAAAGGGCGCCTTTGTGAACCGAAGGCGCCCGTGCTGATTTGTAGTGCCGAGCCATGCTCGGCTGGGGCTTCCGCAAGGATCCAGCTTGCAGGAGCGGCATAAGCCGCGAAGTCGACGATCAATCCGACCCAGCGCCGGCTGCGATTTCATTGCAGCCAGCTTTGCGGCTGACGCCCCCCCCCCTACAAGATGCCGATGGGCCGATGCATTGTCGGCAATGCCCCTGCCGAGCATGGCTCGGCACCACATCAACAAAAACGGAGCGCTTTCGCGCTCCGTTTTCTGCAACACCAACTACCGCAGCTGCAATCAGAGGCGGCTGGCGATGGCCTGGGCGAAGCCCATGGTGGTGCCGGTGCCGCCGAGGTCGCCGGTCAGCGAATCCTTGGCTTCCATCGTGGCAACAATGGCCTTGCGCAGGCGCTCGGCGTTTTCCGGCTGGCCGACATGGTCCAGCATCTGCGCAGCACCCAGCAGCAGCGCGACCGGGTTGGCCTTGCCCTGGCCGGCAATGTCCGGCGCGGTGCCGTGCACGGCTTCGAAGATGGCCACGTCAACGCCGATGTTGGCACCCGGGGCCAGGCCCAGGCCGCCGACCAGACCAGCACACAGGTCGGAGATGATGTCACCGAACAGGTTGGTGGTGACGATGATGTCGAACTGCTCCGGACGCATCACCAGCTGCATGCAGGCGTTGTCGACGATCATTTCCTGGAACTCGATTTCCGGGTACTTGGCGGCGACTTCGCGCGCCACGTCCAGGAACAGGCCCGAGGTCGACTTGATGATGTTGGCCTTGTGCACGGCGGTGACCTTCTTGCGGCCGGTGCTCTTGGCCAGCTCGAAGGCGTAACGCACGATGCGCTCGGAGCCCTTGCGGGTGATGCGGGTGCCGGAGAACGCGGTCTCGCCGTCGGCCGACACTTCCTGGCCTTCGGCCAGGTAGGCGCCTTCGGTATTCTCACGCACCGTGATCATGTTGATGTTCTCGTAGCGCGACTTGGTGTTCGGGAACGAGATGGCCGGGCGCACGTTGGCATACAGGTCGAACTGGCGACGCAGGGCAACGTTGATCGAGCTGAAACCGCCACCGACCGGCGTGGTCAGCGGGCTCTTCAGGGCGACCTTGTTCTTCTTGATCGATTCCAGCGTGCCGGCCGGGATCAGCTCACCGTGCTTTTCCAGCGCGGCCAGGCCGGCGTCGGCGAATTCGTAGGACAGCCCGGCACCGAGCTTGTCCAGCACGAACAGGGTGGCGTCCATGATTTCCGGGCCGATGCCATCGCCGCGGATGACGGTGATTGTCTGCGTCATGATTTGGGTTCCGAACAGTGTGGGGGAGCGCGCGCCAGCCGGCTGCCCGGGATCAGGCGCATCCAAAAGTTTCAGCTGTCAATTATGCCCGATCCGCCCGCCCCGCCCCAACTGGACCAAGGTCGCAGGTTCAGCCGTGGTCGTGCCCGGCCGGCGCCTGCACGGCCCCGGACTCCAGCTGGTCCAGGAAATCCACCGCGCGCCGCAGGTGCGGGATCACGATGGAACCGCCGACCACCAGCCCCACCGAGAAGGTCTCGAAGAACTCCTCGCGGTTGACCCCGGCGTCCTTGCACTGGGCCACGTGGTAGCTGATGCAGTCGTCGCAGCGCAGTACCAGCGAGGCCACCAGCCCCAGCAGCTCCTTGGTCTTCACATCCAGCGCGCCGGCCTGGTAGGTCTGCGTATCCAGCGCGAAGAAGCGCCGCACGACCTGGTTCGGCTCGGCGAGGATGCGCTGGTTCATGCGCTGGCGGAATTCGGTGAATTCGGCCAGGCGGTCCTTGTCGCCGCCGCTCATCCGCCCTGCCCCGCCAGCAGCGGCTCGAGCTTGCCGGCGCGGTGCAGCGCCATCATGTCGTCGTAGCCGCCGACGTGGACGTCGCCGACGAAAATCTGCGGCACGCTGGTGCGGCGGGTGCGCGCCATCATCTTTTCGCGCTCGGCCGGGTCCAGGTCGATGCGCACCTCGTTCCAGGTCTGGCCCTTGCTCTTGAGGAAGTTCTTGGCCGCCACGCAGTACGGGCACACGGCGGTGGAATACAGGGTGATCTCGGGTGTCTGGCTGCTCACGGGAAACTCCACGCGGGAAACGATGTCCCTATATGGTACCGGCGCGCCGGATCGCATCGGTCACCGCTGGAACACTGCGGGTTAACCTGTGCTTCACACCGCGCCCGCGCTTCCCCGTCATCCTCCGCCCAGCCCCACCGGAGCCCCAACGCTTGCGTACCCTGCTGCTCGCCACCGCCGTCGCCCTGGCCCTGGCCACGCCTCTTTCCCGGGCCCAGGAAAGCAAGCTGCCGGACATCGGTTCGTCCGCCGGCGAACTGCTCACTCCGGCGCGGCAGGCCGAGTACGGCGGCATGATGCTGCGCGAGCTGCGCAACTACGGCTATCTGGTCGACGACCCGCTGATCGACGACTGGCTGCAGGCCATGGGCACCCGGCTGGGCTCCAACAGCGCCCAGCCGCAGCAGAAATTCACCTTCTTCATGCTCAAGGACCGGCAGATCAACGCCTTCGCCACGCTGGGCGGCTATATCGGCATGAACGCCGGCCTGGTGCTGACCGCCGAGCGCGAGGACGAGGTCGCGGCGGTGCTGTCGCACGAGATCTCGCACGTCACCCAGCAGCACGTGCTGCGCAGCGTGGAGAAGGCCCAGCGCGACCAGATCCCGATCCTGCTGGGCATGCTGGCGGCGGTGGTCGCCGCGCAGCAGGCCGGCGGCAACTCCTCCGGCGACGCCACCATCGCGGCGATCACCTCGGGCATGGGCCTGATGCAGCAGCTGCAGATCAACTTCACCCGCTCCAACGAATCGGAGGCCGACCGGCTCGGCATCCGTACCCTGGCCCGCAGCGGCTACGACGTCGATGCGATGGCCGGCTTCTTCGAGCGCATGTCGGCGGCGATGCGCGGCAACGAGGGCGGCTATTCCACGCCGGATTTCCTGCGCACCCACCCGGTCACCGTCACCCGCATCAGCGAGGCCAAGTCCCGCGCCGAGCAGATGAAGAAGGACACGGTACTGCTGACCACGGCCACGCCCACCGGCGTGCGCCAGGAGCGGGTGAACCCCACCCAGCCCAGCACCGACCCGATCAAGGCCAGCGGCAACCCGCTGCTGCCCGGCTCGATGCAGCTGTCGCTGCCGTCGATCGGCCTGCCCAGCGGCCCCAGCGGCCAGTTCGACTGGGCGCGCGAACGCCTGCGCGTGCTCAGCGCCCCCACTCCGTCCGAACTGGTCCGCGAATACCAGGACCTGCGCCGTAGCCAGAAGAACGGCCTGAGCGACCCGCAGCGCTATGGCGTGGCCATCGCCCAGCTGCGCGACGGCGGCAACGCGGTCCAGCAGGCGTTGCAGGAACTCCAGCAGCTGCAGTCCGAGCATCCGGACAACCTGTGGGTGAACCTGGCGCTGGGCGAGGCCGAGTCTCGCAGCGGCCGCCACGCCGAGGCCAACCGCCGCTTCGACGCCCTGCTGCAGAAACTGCCGCAGAGCCGGCCGGTGGCGCTGACCTATGCGCAGGTACTCAACGAGCAGGGCGGCGTGGAGGCCGGCAAGCGCGCCCAGGCCATGCTGCGCCCGCTGCTGGCCCGCGCCGGCGACGACCCGGTATTCCAGCGCACCTTCGCCCGCGCCTGCGAACTGGCCGGCGACACCGTCCGCGCCAGCGAGGCCTATGCCGAGGCGGCTTACCTGAATGGACGCCCGGAGCAGGCCCTGCTCCAGTTCCAGGCGCTGCTCAAGCAGCCGGACCTGGACTACGTGAGCCGCTCGCGGGTCGATGCGCGGATCGAGGCGATCATGCCCACCGTGCTGGAAATGCGCCGGCTGGGCGTGCGCGACCCGGACATGCAGCGTCGGTAGGCCGGGGCCAAACCCTCCCGACGGCCGCATGCCGGAGCACCGGGACACCCCGGGCCATGGCGGACCGGCCAGGCTGCATCGCCGATGCATTCCCGCGGCTGCCGGCCAGCAACCGCCACCGCCCGCGCTGTCACAAACCCGTCATCAAACCGTAGTCTACTGGGCACATCCCGGTCCTGATGGGCTTTACGGCAGGCAACTCGTGCAGAAACGCATCCTTATCGTCGATGACGAACCGGCGATCCGCGACATGGTCGCCTTCGCCCTGCGCAAGGGCGAATACGAGCCGGTGCATGCCGGCGACGCGCTGGAGGCGCAGACCGCCATCGCCGACCGCGTGCCGGACATGATCCTGCTGGACTGGATGCTGCCCGGCACCAGCGGGCTGGAACTGGCGCGGCGCTGGCGCAAGGAAACGCTGACCCGCGACGTGCCGATCATCATGCTCACCGCCCGCGGCGAGGAGAACGACCGTGTAGGCGGGCTGGAAGCCGGCGTGGACGATTACGTGGTCAAGCCGTTCTCGGCGCGCGAACTGCTGGCGCGCATCCGCGCGGTGATGCGCCGTACCCGCGATGACGACGAGGACGGCAGCGTGGCGATCGGCCCGATCCGCATCGACGGCGCCGCGCACCGCGTGTTCGCCGGCGATGCGCCGGTCTCGATCGGCCCGACCGAATACCGCCTGCTGCATTTCTTCATGACCCACCCCGAGCGGGTCTATACCCGTTCGCAGCTGCTGGACCACGTCTGGGGCGGCAGCGTGTACGTGGAAGAACGCACCATCGACGTGCACATCCGCCGCCTGCGCAAGACGCTGGAACCGTTCGGCGCGGAAAACATGGTGCAGACCGTGCGCGGCGCCGGCTATCGCTTTTCGGCCTCGACCTGAATTCCGGGGTCGCGGCCGGCCCCGGTGCTTCCTGCTATAACAAACGGTCACAGTTCCAACGGATCCATCCGCAACACCCGAGAGCGCAATGCCCCGCCAATTCCGATCCGCCTGGTTGAAGACACTGGCCACCGTGGCCGTGCTGCTGTTGTCGGCCCTGCTGATCGGCACCCTGCTAGGCTTCCCTTCGCTGGTGGTGGCCCTGGCGGCGCTGGGCGTCCTGGCCTGGCACTACTGGCGGCTGCGCCAGGTGCTGCTGCGCCTGACCGCGCGCCAGCGCTGGGAAACGGCCAGCGGCACCGGCGTATGGAATGAACTGGATCGCCTGCTGCACCGCAACCAGCAGGAAATGCGCGCGCGCAAGCGGCGCCTGATCGACATGCTGCGCAGCTACCGCGCCGCCGCCGCGGCGCTGCCCGACGCGGTGGTGGTGGTGGACCGCAACACCCAGCGCGTGCAGTGGTTCAACGAAGCGGCCACCGCGTTGCTCGGCCTGCAGCATCCGGCCGACATGGACGCACCGCTGGTCGAACGCCTGCTGCCGCTGCCGCTGGCACACTGGCTGGCCGGCGGCCGCAACGCCGAACCGATCCTCGACGCCAACTCGCCGGTCGATCCGGGCATCCGCCTGCACCTGCGCCTGATCCCGTATTCGGACCACCACTGGCTGCTGGTGGCGCGCGACGTCACCAAGCTGCTGCACCTGGAACAGGTGCGCCGCGATTTCGTCGCCAATGTCTCGCATGAACTGCGCACGCCGCTGACCGTGGTTCACGGCTACCTGGACATGATGGACCCGGAGGACTTCCCCGATACCGGTCCGATGCTGGCGGAGATGCGCAAGCAGTCCCAGCGCATGGCGCAGCTGGTGGAAGACCTGCTCACCCTGTCGCGGCTCGAATCGCAGCAGCACACCGAACTGGAAACCGTGGCGATGACCTCGATGCTCGCCTCGCTGCGGCGCGAGGCCGAAGCGCACAGCCAGGGCCGCCACACGATCACCGTCGAAGACACCGCGGGCGTCGACCTGGCCGGCTCCAACAAGGAGCTGCACAGCGCGTTCTCCAACCTGGTCACAAACGCGGTGCGCTACACCCCGGCCGGCGGCCGCATCACCCTGACCTTCGCCCGCGACGGCAAGGGCGCGGTGCTGGCGGTGACCGATACCGGCTACGGCATTCCCGCCAACCACCTGCCGCGCCTGACCGAACGTTTCTACCGCGTGTCCAGCAGCCGTTCGCGCGAGAGCGGCGGCACCGGCCTGGGCCTGTCCATCGTCAAGCACATCCTCGGCCTGCACCAGGCGCGGCTGGAAATCCGCAGCGAAGTCGGCCAGGGCAGCACCTTCGCCTGCCATTTCGATGCCGAACACGTGCGTCCGCGCAGCGCCCTCCCCTCGCCCCCATCCACGGAAGACTTC